>JBCDIU010000005.1:0-257759 GCA_038748615.1 Planctomycetota bacterium
AATCAGCGCCCGCATCGCGGCTTAACGCGAGCTCGAAGAATCGGCTCGCTCGCCGCAAGCGTCACTCATCGCTTGACAAGCAAGCGTAAAGCGATGGCATGGTTATCGCACATTTGTTCCACAAGCGCGTCCGGGCAATCTCGAAGGGGCGGACAGTGGCGAAGTGGCAGTTGTCACCGCCCTCGTAAAACGGCAGCCATTAAACCACCAATTGCGGCACCGGCCAATGCACCACCCACAGCGCCGACAAGTCCACCCGCAAGAATGAATGGCGTCACGAACATCATCATAAAGTCCCCGGCATCGCCGAAGACCGAAGTCCCATAGAAGAACCCTGCAAGCACGCCGGTGATAAGTCCTCCGACGGCCCCAAGGAGAGAGAGCAATAGTATCGCTAACGTGCCCATCAATTTCACGGCATGACGATTCGTCTCCGATGCTTGAACGACGGAGCGTGCGTCGACATCGGACGGCGTGTAGGGATTTAACACTTCGATGCGATAACGGTACGGTTCAGCGGGGCCGCGCGGGCGACTCACCACTTCAAGCATGTCAACTCGCGGCCTCCGTTGCAACCGATGGTTCCCCGTCGTTTGAGTTTGCCTCGCGAAAAGCTGTAGTCACGTCCCTGTCAAATAGAACAACGGATAGCCAGATACCGAGAGGAATGCCTATCCAGATCGCTGGTGAAATGAACGGGACACACGCAAGTCCTGCCGCAATTCTGCCGTTGCGAAGACCTTTAAGTCGACGAACATGTCGCATCGATTGAATCATAAATATCATTGCGAAGAAATGCACGATGGCAAAACCGATGCCAAACAGTGTCGCGTCAACAGTCTCCCCGAGAGCCAGCATTGCGAGAGCAACAATGCCGGCAATAGCGTAGCCAAACGATTGAACAGAGAGCATGAAGATGAGCCCAGTCGTCGAAGGTCGAAGTCTTCGGATCGCGATTGCATCTCGTGACTCGACGACATCTGAAGTCTCAGGAGGGTTGTAGGGATTCAGTTCGATCACAGACTCCCGATCGGGGAACTCTGTTTTTATCCCTGACTCAGCCGGGGTGTAATACCCTAAATTGTAAAATACCCCCTGACTGAGTCAATGGATTTGGGTAATATCCCCGAAGTCGCCGAGGTCGGTATGTTGGGGTATTATCACCCGACTCAGGCTTGGAGGGATTGAGATGAGTTTGCAAGCGTTTGAAAAGGAAATTCATAGCCTCGATGGATTGTCGGATACGGAACGTACGTGGTTTCCGAAGTGGGTCCGACGGTATTCCCTGAGCGTACGAAAGGGATGCGTCCAAGATTTGACGGTCAACCGACAGACGGCCATTCGGTTCTCGAGAACGTTGCTCCAGTGCGGCGCCCCTGCGTGGCAGCGTTGGCAGGCGGTTCGGGCCTTGGCGTGCTACCGAGACTTGGTTTTAAAACGTTCGGAGCCGGATCTTTCGGACGTCATCTTGACGCTGGCCAGGCTTGGACGCAGCGAACGCAATATCGATTGAGACCAACAGCCGACGACCGAGGAACTTGCGGCGTTGCGAGGGAATGTCAATCGCGGTGAGCCATTGCTCATCCAAACGATGCGTGGCGAGATGCGGGTTCTGCACTACGCGATGGCGACGGAGAAAGCTTACGTTCGCTGGGTTAAGCGTTTCAGTGGCCACGTTGGATCAACCGCTTTGGAGCAGTTTGACGAAATGGATGTTGGCACGTGTTTGACCTCGCTGGCGGTGGAGGGAAATGTATCTGCGAGCACTCAGATTCAGGCCCAGTCAGCCCTACTATTTTTCTACCAGTGCGTCATTCACTGCGTCACAGTTTTGCGACCCGTTTGGTCGAATCGGGAACGGACGTTCAAACGGTTCAAAGGTTGATGGGACACAAGGATATCGAGACGACGATGCGGTACGTCCACATTCGCCCCAAACTTGGCGATTCGGTGAGGAGCCCCGTGGACAGTCTTGGGTAGCCGTTTACGGGCCGTCGTAAGAGACACGGGCCGTCGTAAGAGACAAGGACTCGCGTGAACGATTTGCGAAAATACCGAAGACGGCAAACTTCGGAGCCACCGCAACCCAGAGCCATCATTTCAATGAAAGAATCGGCATGATTGCCGCGACGGCGACGATCGTCTGAACCGCCCTACACAATCGCGACTGGGATCGCTCACAACCGGCGGATGGCAACTCCCTTTTTGGTATCCGTTCTGTGCACACCGTGCGAGCACTGCGCCGTCGGCGAGGCCGAAAGGTTCAGATTGCCGGGTAGTGACGGATTCGGCAAATAGCTCATTGTCGTAGGCACCTGATCGGCCGCGGCTAAAACGGGATTGAGGTTCGCATTGACGGCGCGAAGGTCGCATGTTTGCTTGGGATGCTGTGGCTCGGCGGCAAGTCGGTCAAGCGATCAAAAGAGGATCGAAACAAACGTCCAAAGGGGCACTTGAGCGAATGCGTGTTGGTTCGGTTCTGCACGCCGACTTGGTGCGGACGCTTGAAGGAATCACGTCGGCGAAATCGGGCTGAACACCATTTTATCTGTAGGACTGGTTTCCCCACCCCTTTTGACCCTCCCAATGGATGCCGTGAAAAAAATGGCGATGGCTGTTAGACGCGCGGCTAGGGTCAGTATTCTCGTTGACGGCGAGTTCATCGACTCGGTCCAACTCACTCCTCGATTCCGACGGCGACCCATGCAAACGCAAATGGTTCCTTTCCTGTTGCAGCACGTCCTCCGCTCCGACAATCCGCTACCGGCGACTTCATCGGGGATGGCCTCGGTTTTGTTTTTGTCGATGTTCGCCATGAGCCAGGCCCAAGACTGGCCGTCGATTCGCGGTCCCCAGTATGACGGGTCAGCGATCATGGACGATTCGTCGGCGCTCGCGGGTCCGCTGACGCTTGATGTGGCTTGGAAACGAGCAATCGGCAGCGGCTATTCGGGCATCGTTTCGTCCGGGACGACGTTGGTCACGGCGGCCGCCGATGCCGAAGCCGGCAAGGAATTTGTCATGGCGATTGACGCAGGGACTGGGCAGACCCGATGGCGTGCTGAAACGGGCCCCATCTTTCGAGGTGAGAACGGTTCGTTTGACGGTCCGATTGCGACTCCGGCGGTCGATCCGACGCAGGCCTACCATCTTTCCCCACACGGTCTGCTGGCCGCTTACTCACTCCAGGACGGCCGTCGGATCTGGTCGAGACAGCTGCGAGATGAACTTGGCTCGACTCCCAATTTCTACGGCTTCGGGGCATCTCCGATCGTTCATCGCGGCAAAGTGATCTTACCGGTCGGTTCGCCCGACGGCGCGATCATGGCATTTGATTCGGCCACGGGGGCGACTCTTTGGGGTGCGGGCGAGGACTCCGCCGGTTTCCAGACGTGCATCGTGACGAACCGCGGTGATGACGAATTGCTCATCGCCGCGGGCAACTCGAAAACGTTTGGCATCGATCCAAGCGATGGAAAGGTTCGGTGGATGCGACCTCACGAAGCGGCCAGCCCGATGGGATCCTGGGCAGCCATTCCTGTGCCGCTCTCTGCCGAGTCACTGTTTCTGTTGGATGGCGATTCACGTTCCAGTGGCATCGCGTTCTCCGGTGACGAAGCGACGACGCAATGGAACGGACGAGAGATTCGTAATACCTACTGTGTGCCCGTCGTGGTCAACGGCATTCTGTGCACCTATTCGTCGCGCTTCCTGATCGGTTTGGATCCGACTACCGGAGAGCGTCTGTTTCGACAGAGGAAACCTGGTAACGGGTTTGTGACGCGACTGGGCGATCGGCTGGTGATCGCAACCTTGGCGGGGTCGCTGCACATTGGTGACGTTACCGACGAAGGATTTGAAGAAGTCATCGCGACCGACGTGTTTGACACCGGCGCTGATGGCGCCGATGGCCAAATGTGGGCCTTGCCGAGTATGTCGGGCGATGCGATCTACCTGCGCAGTTTGGGCGCGATCGCGCGTGTCGATTTCCAATCCGCATCCCAACGTCAAGCGATCGCCGCCCGGCCATCACGAACCGGGGGGCCGTTCAGTCAGATGTTGTCGGAGGCCGCTCAATCAACGACACCCCAAACGATCGTGGATCGTTACGTCAGCGACCGAACGACGCCGGTTGTCGAAGATGGTCATATTCACTTCATGCTGCGTGGGGACCATGATGACGTGGCGGTCGGAAGTGATCTGTTTGGACTCAGGCAAGAACGGAGCATGATCCGAATCGAGGGCACCGACTGGTTTTACTATGCCACTCCCGTACCGAACGCGACGCGAGTGTCCTATGCCTATTTCGCTGACTATCAGTCGACGGCAGATCCCTCTAACCCGAACCGATACCGCAGTTCGATCATCGACCGGTCGATGGAACCGCTATTCATGGGACCGGCCGAGAGTCTTTCGATGGCATGGTTGGACTTGGGTGTGCCACAGGGTCCACCGGAGTTGGAGTCGAGAACGCTGGCGGGCAAGTTGACCCGTGCGACGATTGATAGCCAGGTGATGGGGAAACCCATCTCGTATACGGTCTACACGCCGCCAGGCTATGCAGACGAAGGTGACGATGAATTACCAGTTTGCTTTGTCCATGATGGCGGCGTCGCGATGACGGTTGGACGGCAGGCGGCCATCGTCGATTCGCTGATCGAAACTGGCCGCATCCCACCCGCGATTTTGGTCTTCATCGAATGGCGTTTCTATCCAATGATGGGTGCTGACGGTTATCCGCAGATGTTTGGCGGAGAATTGATTCCCGCGGTCGAGTCGAAGTTCCGACTGAGTGATGATCGAGAACAGCGCGCCTCGCTCGGCGGTGGGTTTGGGGCGACGCTCGCGCTGATGTCCAGTTTGGCCAACCGTGCTTCGATCGGACGGATTGGTTGCCACAGCCCGTTTGCGTTTGAGTTGCTGCATCCGGCGATCGAGCAGCTGGCGATGATTCCAGGCCCCGCAAGCCGGGTTCGCATCAACTATGGCGAATTGGAAGTTCGCAATCCGTCCGAAAATTGGGACATGGCCAACCAGGCGATCGCGATTGATCGAATCCTAAGCGACGCCGGCCACGATGTGGATCGATCCCAATCGGCAATCGGAACAGACTGGGTGTGTTGGCGGACGCAGTCGGAAGCGATGTATGATTTCCTCATTGGCGATTGATCGCGTTCTTTAGCCAAGGCCAACCAATTTAGACGCACTACTTTCGACACGTCTCACTTCACCGTCCCTCGGGCATAGGTGCCAATGCCTATCGATTCACTCTCCTGCGAGGCATTGGTGTCTACGACGTGGAGGCCCGACGTAGACGATCCTCGATCGCCTTCACGAGATGGTCTTGGTGCGCGTCGAGGCGGTCTGTTCCCATGTCCATATCGATGTGATCGAAGTGTCCTGCATCGGCGCGGCGCAGGGTCGCGTAGAGCTCGCGCGCGACTTCGGTCCAATCATCCGCATCCGAGATCGTCCATGTTTCCGCGTATGCGGTCACGCTTGTATCGCATCGGACGGCATGAATTCGAAGGCAGCGGCCGTCCTTGGTGGGGCGCACCTGATGTGTCGAAACGAGATGCAGCGGCGTTGCCGGACTGTAGTGTCGAGCGGACTGTCCCGGCGCCGTTGCCATGGTCCGTTCCGGCGTGACAGATGACGCGGCGGATTCGACCGGCTCACCCAAGCACGATTGCAACGCCGCGGCATCGACGCCGCCGGCGCGGAGGATCCTCGGACGTCGATGTGAGTCACCGAGTGAAACGATCGTGGATTCCAAGCCAACGGCGCAGGGCCCGCCGTCGAGGACCAATGCGAGGGACTCATGAAGTCCATCCCAAACATGGCCGGCCGTGGTCGGGCTGATGTAGTTGGCGACATTGGCACTGGGCGCGGCGACTGGGAAATCGAGTTGCGATAACAACGCCAGCGTGACGGGATGATTCGGAATCCGGACGCCCACCGTAGGGCCGCCTGCGGTGACGCGATCGGGGATGCGAGACGATTTAGCACCAATCAATGTCAATGGGCCGGGCCACAGTGTTGCGGCGCGATCAAAACGCCGTTGGGTGACAGGATCGAGATCATCCGCCAGACACGAACGTGCCGACAATCTGTCAGCGACATGCAAGATCAACGGATTGGTGGCCGGGCGTCGCTTCGCGATGAAGATGTTCGCGACGGCCGAGTCGTCATCGCCGCGTGCGGCCAGCCCATAGACCGTTTCCGTCGGGATACCGATCAATCGGCCTTCGCGGAGGGACTCCGCAGCCGCAGCCAAACCGGACGGCGTCGGCGCGACGACGCCGGTGGTGGATGGGGCCATGCGACTAGGTCTGCTGCCGCGAACTCCGCTGACCTTGCAAGGCGTCTTCCACCTCGGTGTAGGTCTGCATCATTGCCTCGAGCTGATCCTGCAGCCGACTCAGGTCTCGACCATTGTCAATCGACTCGGCCAGCAAAGGACGCATCCATTCTTGCATCAAATGGAACTGCCCCTTGACCAAGTCGGCGATTACACGTGGGACCTTGTGTTGAACCAAAACGCGTTGATCCAGGGGGGGCGCTTCGGCGGCGTCGGCATTTTGTTGGGCAATCATTTGCAGCTGCTGGGCCGCGCTTTCCAGCTGTTCGGCGAGGTGGTTGCCCATCGCCGCCACGGATTGACGCAGCGTTTCGACGCGGGCATCCATCTTAATATCCGACGACTGGTCTTCCGCTGCGACGGCTTTGGCAATCGTCGCTCGGATCGATTCCAGACCATCCCTCATCGATGCCAACTGCCGCATGAATTGGCCCGCCTGGTCTTCGTTGGACATGCCGGACATGCGCACGTTTTCGACGTAGGCGTACTTGATGGAATCCCATCGCGCCAGCTCGTCGCTTGACAGCGTTCCGAGCAGCTCTTTGAACTTTAGGACGTTCGCTTCATTGTCGGTGGTGAGTGTCTGCGCGTCTTGTTCATAATTGCTCACGATCAGCGTTTGCAGCTCGGTGTCATTCATCACGGGTGCAACGCGCTCGGCGATTCGGTTCATGTTCCGGTAGCTGCCCTGGAGCTTGAATGGCGGCTCGGTCCGGTACGCATCGGCCTGAGCAGCCGATTGAATGTAGGCGCGATTGACCCTCAGGACGACATCACGCACCCGTAACAACTTACGCAGGACCTCGAACATGTCTCGAACTTGATCCAGAGGCCACTTGGAATTCAGATCGACGGATTCCATCGAGTCGCGCATAGCGGCTTGAATCAACTGTCTGGCATCGGTTGGCGAGGCGGTCGCCAAGGGAGCGAGCGTCGGATTGCTCGTGAGGCAGTTTTCCAGGTAGCTGACTTCGAATGCCTCGGCTTTGTCGCCGATGATCTCCCCGAGGTTGTAGACATCGGCTCGGTTGGACAGCATGTCCGGGATCTGGAATCGGTCACCGGACTCGGTATAGGGGTTCCCCGCCATCACGACGGCGACACGGCGTCCTCGCAAGTCGTAGGTTCGGGTTTTTCCGTCGCGGACCCCTTCGATTTTGCGCGTCGCGTCGCAGAGCGAAATGAACTTCTGAAGCAATTCGGGATGCGTGTGCTGGATGTCGTCCAGATAGAGCATCACGTTGTCACCCATCTCGAGTGCCAAATTAAGACGTTCGACTTCCTCCCGTGCGGCAGCATTGGGGGCTTCGGCTGGATCCAGCGATGTCACGCCATGACCGATGGCAGGGCCATTGATTTTCATGAATACCAATCCGAGTCGATTGGCAATGTATTCCATCAATGTGGTCTTGCCATAACCCGGCGGCGAGATCAACAACAGCAAACCCATCCGATCGGTGCGTTTGTCCTCACCGGCGGTGCCCATCTGTTTGGCCAGGTTATCACCGATCATGGGCAAGTAGACTTCGTCCAGCAAACGATTGCGAACGAAACTGCTCAGGACACGTGGTTTGAACTCATCCAGCCGCATCGCCTCGCGCGTTTCCTCGAGCACCTGCGACTTCGCCGTTTGGAGCTGCTCGAAACGCGGTACCAGGTCACGGCGATATCGCCCCACGCGTGACATGAATTCGTGATAGTGGAGTGATAGCTGGCCCGATTGAATACGACGATGATCACCGACCAAACCCTGGAGTGTCACGGCGACCGGGGAATCGACGGTTTCGATCATCGGCATGACCGGTTTCGACTTGGTGTGACCTTTACCGCCATTCGTCGTGAGTACCTCGTGCATCAGCAACCATGCCAGTTCATCGCAATAGCCGCGTGCGGGATCCGGATCATCGTCGGCGGCGTCCTGATTCCGCAGGAAACCGTCCGCCCAGCCGCGCGCCAAAACAAACATTCGCTCCAGGTTGTCCGAGGTTGCTTTCAGGCCCGTCGCGAGCAAGCGTTGGCGGTCGGTCGATGAAATCGTCTGCTGAAATCGCTCGTGCAATCGAATTGTCGCGGCGCTGATGCAGCATCCATTGGCGGAGTGAGTCCACTGCTGCAGTAAGTAGTCGACGACGTCATCGATCAAAAGCTCGGCACCGAAGAGACTCGTCACTCGCGAAAAGGACGGCTCAATCGCTTCGTGTAATTGCCGGGCGAAGTCGTCGTCTCGACCGGCATCCGGGTAGCGTCTGGCCAACTTGGAGATCCCGGTTAGCCATTTGCCCAGCGCTGCCGTGGTGGTCGAATCGACGATGCCGTACCACAACAACATCGCCGCGACGCGTAATGAAGGCGAGAAACGCAACAGGCCAATGGACTGGTCTAATTCAACCAAGCCATTGAGGATCAGCGCCGTGTCGGCGTCGTGGACACCTTTGGCATAGCCTTCGCTGAGACGGCCCGCCATGCGAGTCTGGACCCATTCCGCCGTGACCGGATGAGGTATTTCCGAGTCAAAGCGACCGGCAAACAGTTCCATGGCCAGGTACTCGCCGCGATAGACGGATTCGTTCTCGCTCAGGAGTGGTTGGCTCCACAGGTCGTGAGCCGTGGTCAGTCTGGCGTCGTTGATTGGCTCGAAGTACTGCGTTCCCGTCACGTGCAAGCACATCTGATCGTCGCGCAGGACGGTGGTGAGATCCAGTGGTTGATGATTGACGGCAAAGCGACGTTCACCTAGACGAATGACGTCCCCATCGCCTTCGAACAACTCCAAACGATCCTGAAGCGATCGCGTGGCGTCCTCGCGGATCACTTTGAGGCGACCCTGCAAATCTCCGACCCGCACGGCATCACCCATCTGTTGCAGCTGCGCGATGAGGTCTCGCGCTTTCTGCACCATCATGTCGCCGGCGAAGTAAGCCGCGATGTCATCGGTGGAAGACATGGCGCCAACCCGCGAGGCGATCCCCTTGAGGATGCGGTCCGCCGCCGACGATAACGCCTCGGCCCGTTGATTTTGTTTTTCGACGAGGGAAACCTTGCGTGACTCAAACGCGGTGTACACGTCGTCACGACGAGCGGCCAACTGCTCGATGAACTCGTCAAACTCGGCAAAGCGACCCTCGAGTTCCTCCAACTGCACCATGACCTTGGTGAGATAGTCGTCGCACTTCGTTGGCGTGTCGCAGACATCCAAGAAACCTGCGGTCGTTTGTTGCAGCAACTTCATCTGGGATGCAAATTCGGCTCGCCCCTCGATACCCACTAGTTCGCGGCGGCGTGTCGTCAGGCCACTGCGTACTCGGTTGACGTCGCTCAAGACATCGCTGATCGAGTCGATGATGGCGGTCCGTTTGGTGGTATCGTCGATCGGCAGATTACTCACCGTCTCGGTGAGCAACTCCAGTTCACCAGCGAGATCATCAATGCTCGCTTGCAACTCACCGGCATCGCGAACCGTTTCCATCGTTTCGGTCGATTGCTGGATCGACGCAATGCGGTCGACGTACGATGCGAGCGCCTCGTCACGAAGCAGAAACTCGACGCATCGATGGCTGATCCGGTCGGAATGTTCGGCGACCTTGGCTTCCAGGGCATCGGCTAGCGATTCGTCGGCATACTTCAACTCCTTCAACCCGATCGCATGTCCTCGATGCCGACGAAGGTCAGCCAGCACCGCGACGAAGTCTTCGATCGATTCGAAGCGTCGGCGATCGACTTCCGAGATCGTATCGGTGATCGCGCGCTGCACTTCGGTGGTGCGTCGATTGGTTTCGTCGCGAACCCGGACGACCTTGTCGTATTCTTCGACCGCCATGGACGCGGCGTCTTGAATCTGACTCAGGGGAACGTCGAGTCGACCGGTCTGATCGTTGTTGATCCAAAAGTAGCTGTCGAGAATGTCACCTGATTTCTTCACCAGATCGACGTACAACCCATCGTAGCTGTCGTCTTTGTCGATCAACTGTCGAAGCTCAGCGCACTCGGCCATTGCGGTGACCAGTTCTCGATTACCGATCTTTGCCAGGTAAGAATCCGAGGGCGCGTCGGCGGCAAAGTCTTTGCTGTGGAAAGGCGTTTGCCAGACTTGGATGGCGTGATGTTTCTGGGGTGCCGATTCCGCTTTAAAACAGATCATCTGTCCATCGTCAAACAGTGTTTGCCCATGGCAAACCAGAGGTGTGTCGACCGTTTGGCGAATTTGGTTGTACCGCAGTTGAACGGACGTTCCGTGCTCGGCATTACTGAATAAGAACAGGTAGTCTTCGCCGTTGGGGCTTCCGACCGTGCGTTCGAAACGCATGTCGGTCAGCCCATGATCGAAACGCTTGAATTCGCCGGTTTGTAAGTAGTAGCCGCCCGGAAAGATGATGCCTTGGTCGCCGGGCAGCATGACGCAGGCATGCTGCATCTCGTCAAGGCGAACAGCCTGATTGAGTTTTCCGTTGAAGACGATGTACCGCGCCTGGGCTTCTTGATAAGGCTTGATGCGCAATAACACCAGATTGCCAACGATCGAATAAGCGATGTCGGCGTCATCGAGTTTCTGGTCGGGATTGTCGACCGGCTCGCGGTAGACACCCGATCCATCGGCGGTGTTGTCTTCGATCTTGATGGTCAAATCACCGCCGACGGTTTCGACGAACACCCGATCATCAATGGAAATGTGAGGATGATCACCGTACCGATGCATGTCGCGGGTTGCGCGAACCCAGTCAAACGCGTGCTGGGCTGGCAGGCGGACTTCGTGATCACTGCGGTTGTCGAGGTACTCCAGCGAATCGGCGGTCATTCGCCATTTAAATGACTTGATGTCGCGGGCGGTCTTTCCGACTTGAAACACCATGTGCAGCATCGGACCTTGAAGAAAGAATCTCGAAAACGTGGTTCCTTTGTAGAATCGATAGAGTTCGGCAAAGTCTTCCGCGAAACGTTGATCCTCAATGACCGTCAGCGGTTGTCGATGGAACTGGTGATCGGTGAACTGATACGCCGCAAAGACGTCGGGCAAGGTAATTTCGGTCTTGAGTCCGAACTGCACGTTGTAGCCCAACAAGAACTGGCCGCCGATCGCGACCAAATCTCGGGGGATGCAATTGTGGTCCGTTGTGACACGGCACGTGTCAATCAGCTTGGTGGGGACGTTCCCGAAGACTTCATTTCGCTGATCGTTGAGAGTGTTGAGTCGATCGTCCAGGTCGTTGGCCGCGGAGCGCAGCCGGCTTCGCAAGACTTCGTATGTGCCGCCAGCGAGGATCGGATCGGTCATGTCAGTATGTTGTGGTCACGGAAGAGAATGGTTGACCATGGGTCAGACCTCGCCAGTTTAATCCGCCCGTTGCCGCGCCCGACGCCCCCATCCGCGTCTCGACTGGACTGGCCGGAACCCTTGGGCAGGAACGATCGAGTTTGCGGGCGCCCAGATCGAGCGCCGCACTGGAATTTGCGGGCCAGTTTGGCAAAATTTTGAATTCGCTGACCGGTTTGCCCCTCGTTTTCGGCATCCATTGACTACATGCTAATTACTCTGAAGACCCCTCTGCGGAAGCCTATTGCTTGATCGGGTTGATCTATGTTGCTGAACTCATCGCGATGCGTCCGTCGATCGGATCGTCCTAGGGCTTGGGCGAGTTGGATCACCATGCTCTGGCTTGTGCCATTGTGGGTCGGGTCCATGGACATGGCGCTGGCCGGAGTCGGCGACCAGCCCGACGGGCTGGCCAAGGACGCGATCCGGATTCTGGATTACCAATGCGCGTCGTGCCATGACGGTCAGAACCATCCGCTGGATACGCTCGACCACCATGGATTGACCGCGGAACGATCGGCGGGTCGAGATCGATTCATCGAACCAGGTGACCCAGAATCATCCTATCTGTGGAAGCTGGTGCAAACGGATGTGATGCCCAAGGACGCCGCCCCCTTGAGCGATGACGAAAAGCAGACCATTCGGGACTGGATCGTTGCGGGCGCGGAATTCCCTGATTTCGGTGGCACGCAGCGAACATTCATCAGCGAGGCGGAAGTCCTGGGCCAGATTGAGCAACATCTCAACGGAACCCGCGCGGAGGACCGCGAGTTCATTCGATATTTTAGTCTTCACACACTTGCCAATAACCGGACGATTACCACCGACAAACTTCGCTTGGCGGCGGCCGGACTCGCCAAGGCGCTCAATAGCCTTTCGCGGCAACGCAATGTCGCTGTGCTGGAAGCGATTGATGACTCCGACCCGACTCAACATGCGGGATTGCTGTTCGCTGTTGATCTGCGTCAGTTGGGCTGGGAAGTCGACAATTTCGAAAAGTGGAAACAGGTTCTGGCCGCATACCCTTATGGAAAGCAACCGAGCCGTCGCGGTGAGGCACGCCGCAGTTTCGACAATATCAAGTCTCATTACGAAGTGAGGAGCTTCTTCGATGGGTTTGCGTATCTAAGGGCCGATTGGTTCATCGCGTCAGCAATGCGACCGCCTCTCTATCACGAACTACTGGATGTACCGGAGACGGTCGCGGAGTTGGAGCTGGCGGAGGGATTCGACCAAGAGAGCGACTACTTGCGAAATCAGTTGGTTCGCGGAGGCGTGTTGCTAAGCAATGTTTCGACGCAACCGCGTGTGGTCGACTACCACGCTGGCGAACGTGGCATCTGGATGAGCTACGATTTTGTCAGCCAACCTGCCAATGATCCCGAACGTGGCGACATTGTCCGTTTCCCGCTTGGGCCACAGTTTCCCAACAACCCACACCCGTCGGCCGCATTCGAGCATGCTGGTGGGGAGATCATTTTTACGCTGCCCAACGGTTTGCACGGCTACATGCTCGTTGACGCTGACGGCCGACGCATCGACGCCGGTCCAATCGAAATCGTAGCCGATCGATCGATGGTCAGTGGGACACCCGAAATTGTCAACGGCGTCTCGTGCATTTCTTGTCATCGGCATGGCATGATCGATTTCAACGATCAGATTGCCTTTGGCCATGCCCAAACCAGTCAATCGGAAGTGGTCAAGATCGAATCGATTTACCGCCCCGATGCGCTTCAGCGGCGACTCGACGAGCAACGCGCGGACTATCTCCGGTCTCTTCGCCGCGTGATCGGGCGATTCCTGCAAGTCGGCGACGATGCGGGCCAACCGATCGAGGCGTTTCCGGAACCGATTACCACTGTGACAAGACTTTATCAGCGTGACTTGGACGACGATCAAATCGCCGCCGAGTTGGGCCTGCCCGACCCGTCATCGCTGAATCAGATGATTGGTGTGCAGACAAAACTGATTTCGTTGGGCTTGGGCGTGTTGCCAGATGGCGGCGCGATCAAGCGAAACCATTGGGAGGCCCGGGGCCTGAACAATCGGGAGTCCAAGTTCCAACGAGCCGCTCGTGAATTCGGCTTCACGCCGGTATCGCGATTGAGCGTCCGGTGATGCTGCTGAGACATTTGAGAACCATTCCTTTCCACGTTGATCCCGCCGAACCCTTCAAGTGAACGCCATGAAGCGACCACACCCATCCCCAATGGCCGCGTTGATCGGCATCACATTCGCTCTGATGGCGGCATTCTTGTCATTGCCTAGTGCGACCGCGGCGCCGCGCCAGCGTCTTGACGAGGTCGTGGAAGTGCTCGCCGGCGACATTGCGAAGTTCTTAAGGAATCAAGGCCAATCATCTGTCTTGGTGGAACCTTTCAACGCCCCATCGAACACCGGCACGAACCTGCAAATTCAGCGGCGGCTCAAAGAAGCCTTGTCCCGTGAAGATGGCATCACGGTTATCGACGAGACACAGTTGATTCGCCCGAACAGCTGGTCCGTGCGAGGCGACTACTCGATCCAGACCCGCCCCGACATGATGACCGGCAAGAAAACATCACGGGCTCAGGTCACGGCGCGTTTGTTTGACGAACGCAATATTGAACAGCACACCATCGCACCGTTCGACTTCGGTCTTGAAGTCAATGACGTCGCCGATGTCGCCGTCTTGGCGAGTGCCACTTTCGATGCGTCGGAAGCGGAGAATTTGGCCAATAAAATCGATATCGTTTCACAGAAGTTGACGACCGCGATTGAGAACCCGGATGTAAGTGTGGACGAGGACGCCGGTCGCGTTTCGGCATCGGATGACAGTCCCTATTCGATCGAGCTTTTGATTTGCGACGGCGTGAATTTTCCACCGACCAAATCGGACTACCTCGCTGACGCAACCCGCCTGCAAAAGAAAACGTTCACCACGCCTGGCGGAGATCAAGGTTACGCCATCGCCGATCTGCGACCCGGTGAGTTCTATGCGATTCGGGTGCACAATCAGTCCGATCGCGACGTGGCCGTCAAAATTCTGGTGGACGGTTTGAGTACGTTTGAATTCAGCGATGTGCTTGCCTACAAACGAACGGATCACTGGATTATTTCAGCCGGAAAGACAGGAACGGTTTATGGTTGGCATCGGACAAATGATTACAGCGATTCATTTGAAATCGCCCACCTGCCCAATACCGCCGTTGGCAAGTCCGGACGATCCACCAGCCACGTGGGTATGATCCAAGCGGTGTTCTTTCAGGCTTGGAGCGAGAATGAAACACCACCGGCCGGGGAACTCGTGCGAGGTGCGGCGCTGGATGCACTGGGCACCAAGCAAGGCACCGAAATCAAAACGAGTTACCGAGAGGTGCGTCGATTCACTAGCAAGACTCCCATCGCCAGCATCTCGGTTCGTTACGCTAAACCGCAAGATGATCTTCCACCCGCCATCGCAGCGTTTTGACCATGAGTGTTTGGAAATCGAGACGAACATTGCGTCCCCGCGTGCGAGTGCCGTCCAGGTGGCGATCCTTGGCACTCTCGGTCGCGTTGTTTGGAATCATCGCCGAACACGCGGCGGCGGAGGATTCGTTACCGCGACAACACTATTCGGAGTTCAAGACCCACGCTGGTCGCGGCTACTCATTGGCGACGTATTTCTACAAGCCCTATCCCGATTACCGTGGCTATAAGTATCACTACGTCGTGTGTCCGTCGGATCATCCCGAGCATTTGTACCTGTACAATCCAATCGCGAGGACTTACTACGGTCGAATGCTCGTCGTCGGCACACGGGTGACTGGTTACCAGTCATTGCCACCATCGGCTCGCTCGTCGACGCTCGAGGAAATCGCGGACGGTGAGTTTCAGACTCAGACGTTTCTACCCGGGATTCCCGAGGCGGCCGACCGGGAGGCCATGATGCCGCCGCCGCCGGAAGCCATCGAGGCACTGCAACCGTTTTGACGACTCCTTCTCCAGTTCATGAAATTTTTGAGACTTCTCGCTGATCGCCACCAAAGTATGGGCCGTTGCCTCCGTTTGGTAGCCATTTCGGTGCGAACGGGGAGAGTTCGCCGACGATCGTCGACGAATTTTCCAAATTCGTCTCCCGGTAACGTCAATGGGTTGCAGAACCCGTCACTGGCGAGATGGATCCCGTCGTCAAAGGTGGCGATCAGCGAAAAGTGCCGGATTTTTTTCTGAAATTGCGATCCTCGTCGACCGCTGTCAACTGCGTTTCCGACTATTCGAAATAGACCTGTTCACCGCTGGCACGCTTCACGGAGTTTTTCCGATGCAGACCGATCCCCAACGCCCCAATCGTGACTTCATGGCGAGGATCTTGGCCGCGATGTGCTTGCTGGCGATCTTGATCGGGGTCGTCCTCCTTTGGATGCCAATGGCCGCCCAAGCGGAGGACACTGCCCTATTGATCGGTGTCGGGAAATACCAGGACCGATCCTTTAACGGTTTGCCATTTGCCGTCAATGACGTTCGTCAGTTTGAGACCGTTTTGGCCGACCGCGGCTATGTCGTTCGGAGTCTCTACTATGACGATGATCAACAACCGGACTTGGATCAGGTTCCGCTACGTCGTCATATTCTGGCCGAGGTGGAATCCATCTTGCGTCGCGCCGGCAGCGGAGACCGTGTGGTGCTGGCGTATTCCGGCCATGGCGTCAATATCGATGGCGCCGCCTACCTTTGCCCGACCGACTCCGACCTCCGAGATCGAGAGACGCTGATTCCCGTCGAGCGGATTCGACAGTGGATCAAGGAGTCTCGGGCAACACACGTGTCCTTTTTCTGTGACGCGTGCCAGGAAGAGATCGGCCAGAAAGCCATTATGCGGAATCTCGGAAGCGATGTGCGATCCGGCATGATTCCCTCCGAGAATTTCCGCGTCGCCCTCGCTAATTCGAACTTGGGACTGAAGCAGCAGAAACGCACGATCGTGCAAAGCTGTCGACCTGCACAGGTCGCTTATGCGGATGAAGAGCTCCGTCACGGCGTGTTTTTTCACTTCCTGATCCAGGCGTTCAAGGGTAGCGGCGACACCGACCGCAATGGCGAGCTGGAACACCAAGAGTTGGTCAGTTATCTCGCCAAGAATGTGCAGGACTATGTGGCGGATCGCTTTGGCCAGCGCCAATTCGTTTATCCGGAGATCAGCGGCGACAGCGATTTGCCGTTGATGCAGTTGGCCGAAGGACCGACTTGGTTGCCGAACGATTGCCAACCGCATGAACGTGCACGGCTCGTTTCCATTCGTGGGTTTGGTGGAACGCAGCGATGCTACAGTCATGTAGTGTTAACGCCACGATGGACCGACGTGGCCGATCCAGCCAAATCCAACCCACTTTTGGGCGTTGATGGCCAGCCGATTTCGATCGAGCTCGTCTTGGTGCCGCAGTTGACGTTTGAAATGCCACCTACGTTTTACATCTCACGCGACAAGGTTAGCGTGCGTTTGTGGCGGGCCTATGAATCGGCAGCACCGGGCAAGATGGACGCATCGGCGGCCAAAGAGCGTCAGCGATTTTCGGCGGACCCGGACTCGCCCATGTTTTGGGTTACTGGCATGGAAGCACTCGCCTTTTGTCGCGACATGTGGAAGGGAACCGAAGACGGGATCGAGTTTCGAGGCACCTTGCCGACGCCCGCGCAATGGGACGCCGCGTACGGACAACGTTTCGACGCCCTTGCCGCATCCAGGGCTGGGTACGATCAATGGCTGGGTCGCAATGCCAAGTCCGCTGGATGGGCCAGCGGTGTGCCGTCGGGCTTGCCAGCGGGTCGATTTGGTAACCCGGACGTCAGCCCCTACGGCGTGCGAGATATGGGATGCAATGGACTCGAGCTGACTCGGATGGACAGTGACTGGGATCGATTGATTCCACACAACCGAGAACCATCTCAGATGGACTTGCGGGGCCGTTCCTATCATTTGTCGGAACCACTCACGTCAGAATTCTGGCGGAGTGCTGGTTTGCCCGATCGATTCTTTTTCACGACGCATCCGGTCAAGGAAGCTCGCGACGATGTGGGTTTTCGACTCGTTCTGGCACGCTAATCCTCTCTTGCTTGAAACGACCATGATCCGATCAACCCCGATGCGACCAATGTCATCAAGAGTCTTCTGCAGCTTGCTGGCGATCATCATGGCGTCGCAGGGACCAATGACATCGATCCTGTGGATTCAAGTCGGTGTCGCACAGACCGAGACGGCCTCGAGTCCGGTTGCCGACGACGAGGAAGTCGCGGATGCACGGGAACAAGGTTCCGGCGCAGACAACGCACTACCGGTTCTGAGATTGCGACCCGATGGCACGCGCACCGTCGTCTCTCAGTTGCGTTTCAGCCGTGACGGCCGAACGATTTTTGCCGCTGGGGATAACAAGCGTGTTGATGCATGGACTCGACAAGACGATGGCTATGTTCGTGATCATGACTCGACGCTGAGGTCGCCGCTGGGGCCGGGGCCCAAAGGAATCTTGCGGGCGCTCGATGGAACCACAAATGATCGATTCATCGCCGTTGGCGGCATCGGTTCATTGCCCAGCGGTGACGACGCCGACTTTCGTACCGATGGTTTGATGATTCCGGCGTCGGGTCTAGGGCGTCGTATGCTCGAGCACCTTGGCACGGTCACACTATTCGATCGCATTGAGGGCACGCGTCGCGGATTGAAATCGCACCTGGGCTACATCATTTCCATCGACGTGATGGATGTTGGTGACGGCCGCCCGCCATGGTTGGTTGTATTGGGGAATGATGAAGTTCCGATGCAGTGCGAGGGAGGACCCGATGATTCGAGGCCCGACTCGGTGGGTCGATCTTTGCGAGTCATCGACGGTGGGTCCGGTCAAGTGCGACGCCAATGGACGATGCCGGTCAGCGGGTTACTGCCACAGGTCTCCGCGTGGTTGGACGTTCCGGGTGACATCCAATCACTCCGCGCCGTGGTCAACGACGCCGATGGACAGTCGGGCGGCCTGAAAGTCGTCAGCATGACCAGCGAGCAGCCGCGCCATGTGCCTAGTCCTCTGGCGATCGCGCAAGGGGTAATCAAGAGGGCGGAGTCGGCCGGTCAACGTGAGATTGTCGTGCCGGACCGTCGCGGTGTCCTGTTCATCGATCCAGAAGACGGTTCGACCGCCGGCAAGCTCGATCTGACGGCGAGTCTTTCGGCGAGCGAATTCATCTATCGGATTGCTGTTCCGTCCGAAACAAGTGACGTATTGGCGTTGACGATTCGTGACCTGGCTCAACCGCAACAGGGCCACCAACTTTTGCTTGTGGATGTAAGCGATGGTAAGGCGATCGGACCCAAGGTCACGCTTGGCAATCGACAGAATCCGGCATTGGCGATCAGCCCAGATGGACGCACGATTGCTGCAACGGCTGATGTGATGAAGGGGCTGCAGATTTTCAGCGTCACCGACATTCGTGGCGGATCCGCCAAACCCACTCAATCCATTCGGCCTGATTTCATTCCGGTGATGCGAGCCGCGCTGGCTCAAGATGATGCCGGCAAACAAGGTTTAAGACTGGAGTTGAACTCCGGCGATCAACTTCAACGTTGGGATTTGATCGACGGCGGCTTTTCGCGTGATGACGATAAGACGTCATGGCAATCATTTGGGACACCGGTCACCTTCTCACCCCCGGACGAGTCGTTCCAAGTCAAACCGTCCGTGGTGGTCGATGGACAGTCGCTGACGTTGCCAAATTTACCGACGATGTTACCGGCCGTGGGTACGGCCATGCAGATCCCTGGCCTGAATCGATCCATCGCGGCCATTGGCTATGTGTCGAGTACTGGTGAAGCCACGTCACGTCTCATCTTGGTCGACGGATCGACCGGTGCCATCGTTCGGCAACTCAGCGGCCATGATCAGATCATCGTTTCGGCTGAGTTTTCCAAGTTGGGTGATCGGTTGACGACGGTTTCGTCCGATGGAGTCGTATGCGTTTGGTCGCTTGACGATCTGGACGACTTGATTGGTCAACGCGGCACGATGACGGGTATCACGTTTTGCCATGACGGTACGGACTTGATCGTCACGCAACGAGATACCGGTGGAACGGAAGCCGGGAACGAGTTGCAGGTCGGCGATCGCCTGTTGGGAATTCCCGCCAGTGATGTGGACAACGGCGAGTTGGAGACGTTCGCGACGGTGGCGAGGTTTCTGAGGGCACTATCGCTGCGGCCAGTTGGCACGCGGGTACCCCTGCGTGTCCGACGGGGCGGTCGCGACTTGGACGTCACGATTCCCCTAACGCAGGCAACCGATGAACGAAAGCCTCTGTTCTCATTGATCCTCACTCGGGAGGTCGCCGACGGTCCTCTCTCTTGGCTGGCCTGGTCGCCGCATGGACCATTTGACGCCAGCGATGAGTCCATTCAGCGGCGAGCCGGCTGGCACTTCAACGACACCACTGACGCGGGCCCCATCCGGTTTGGCACGCTGGGTGAGTATCGCAATCAGTTCTTTGGTCGTGGCTTAATCGATGCTTTGTTGGTGCAAGGTCGGGTTCCGGCCGTTTGGCCACCGGCCGTTGAGCCGGCGCTGTCGGGAACGATCAGTGATCTCAAAGGGGTGGAGCATTATGCCAAGGGTCGCTCGTTCACGTTGCCGGAGGGCAGTTTGGATTCGCTGCGTTTCTTGGTGGACGATGTTCCAGCCGCTTCGGTGACGTCGGTGACGGCAACGACCACGCTTGGAGACCTTTGGAAGCTCAAACGGTTACCGTCAGATCCAAGTATTTGGGAAGCCAATGCCCGGAAGCAGTTTGCACCGGGAACCCGCACGTACGTCCAGGTTGAGGTGACCGGGGATCGAATCGTCAGCGGACTCTACCAAGAGATTTGGCAGATTGATGTCCCTGCGATGCAGGATCCGCTCGAGATCCCCAAACCGAACAATGGCGAGGTCGCGTCACAGGATGATCCATCCGACGGGAATGTTGGCAAGACGCCAGCAATGCGACCTGGAACCGACCCCAAACCGATGCCTCCGGAACTTCGATGGGTGTCGCATGACACGCGGAATGTGTTGCCCACGCCGAGCGGTTGGGACGGTGACCTGACATTAACCCTGACCGGACGAGTCAATTCCGAGACGGTCGACCAAGACTGCCAATACTTTGCCGATGTCGATGGCAAGCTGCAGCGTCTTGATGAATTCCGCACTCGCGGCGCCTTGTTCAAGGGAAACATCGAACTACCCATCGGCCGCCACTTGGTGTCATTGGTTTCCAAAATGGGAACAGTCGAGCGCCGAAGTGAAACGATCTCCATGGATCGCCTGGACCCACCGGAGATTACGCGACTGGAGGCCACGGTTGGCAATAATGACACCGCGACGGCGACCGCGATCGTGCGCTGTGCCCGTCCACCCCAAGAAGAGCACGTCCGAGTGATGGTCGAAGGCATCGGGTTTGATCATATGCCCGTGATGATTGAGCCGATTGCCGATCGAACCAACCGGTATCGTGTGCGCGTTACCGAGATTCCGTTGTCAGCAGGCGACAACCAAATCAGTTGTCAGTTGATCGACTCGACCGGTGCCTCCCGATCACCGGCGACGGCCGAGATCCAGCACACGCCGACGATTCGGCCACCGCGGTTGATGGTTCAGCTCAATCCCGCTACCGCGGTGAATCGGGATGCTATCGATTTCAGTGTGCGCGTGGTGAGCTCCGAGCCCGTTTCGATTCGCCTGACGGTCGACAATCAAGTCCTGCCCATTGGACGACTCCGCGCGATGAGCAACAACACGTACGTCGCCGACGCGTTCGTTCCGTTGGAGTTTGGGACCAACCGTATCGTGCTCACGGCGATCGATTCGGGTGGGCGATCGAGCCAATCGATCCACGACATTTCGAGAATTCAACCGCCGATTCGAATTCGTGTCGATGAAATTCGGGACGCCCGAGGCAATGTGTTCTCGGTACGTCAAAGCGGCAAAGAGTTTAGTGCCGAGGGAGTCACGGGCACCGCTCAAGTGATGATTCGAGGACGCGTTCAACTGGGAGGCTCCCCCGACGAGCGGCCTGCATCGATTCGAGGTTGGGTTAATGGGTTTCTTCAAAGTGTCTCGCCTCTGGAGTCACGCGCGACCAATGCACTGATCGGCGTCGCCAGCAATGAACTGCCATTCCAGATTCCGCTGACGCTGACCGCCGTCAACTCGGTCGTGCGATTCGATTTACCGGAACTGCCCGAATCCGAGGATTCCGTGACCCGAATGCGAATCGGTTGCGTCAATCCATCGGACGACCAAACGTTGCACCTGATGGTGATCAACACGGATCTGTCAATGAAGGACCGGATTGACTTTGAATCGGAAGTCCTTCAAGCGTTTCAGGTTCAAAATGGAGCTGCCCCCGCGTTTGCGAAGGTCATCGCAGGTGGAGCCATTTACCCGACACTAACGGGCGAAGTGCGGAGTGGCAGCATCAAACAGCTGATCCGTAAGTGCAAACTCCAAACACGCAGTGGAAATGGCCGTAGTGACGTGGTCATGTTTTATTTCCAGGGTGAAGAGATCCGCGGCGACGGCGGCCAGTTCGGTTTAGTTACCTATGATGTCATCGATCGCCTACTGGACGATCCCGCCATTGTCAGCAGCGACTATCTTGGCGAGCAGTTTGCAGACATCCGAGGTGCCCACTTGATGTTCCTGGATGTGCAGCCGCACCCGGATAGCCTACCCACACCAACCGCAGGGGACCCGCGGCACCCGACGCTCGGTGTCATGCGGCTATCCCGAACCGATGAACAGGATGGCACACTCCCCTCGACGGCGGAGCAGACTCCGGTAGACCCACCAATGCTGATTCAGATCCGCGAGTATCTTCCGCAGGTGGAACGCTTGATCGACTTGGCTCGGCGAATGCGAGTGAATCAGCCCGCTGATTCACTCGTCTTTCAGGACGCCATTCCACCGGATTTGAGCGAATTGCGAATAGGTGACCCCAGATAGTTGTGTTGAGCGGTGGCCGCGCGTCGCTGCTCGATCTCTGGCTGATGATCCAACGTCGCCGAGTTCCATCGCTGAGTGATCGCATCTGATCGAGAACATCCGCGTCGTCGCTTGGAGACACGAGCTTCGGACGGCCCACGATCGGGTCCCGATCCGGTCGTGAACGGGCCAAACGCCCCTGCAACGGCAAGCCGGTCGAATTTGCGGAAAATAATTGCGACCGTTTTCCGCAGTGTTGAGCACAACCTCGGCGATTGGTTGGCTTTGGTAGTGCGAGTCGCTCTTGGCTTGTTGTGTTCCATCAGGCGCGAATGAAGGCCGGGTACTCGACCACTACTGACGAGCACACGGAAGAACTCATCGACGTTCGGTGACGCCGGCGAAGGACATTGACGAGTCCGACGGGGCTGCACGGGGGTGGCAAATCGGCGCCGAGACTTTACTTATCGATAATTAACGATAATATCCCAATCGATGAGGTGATGGAGTCAATTTTCGGGCACGGGGATTTCCATTCATCGGAATCCATTAGGCGGTCATACCACGTACGTCCTTGATACAGGTAACTCGAGATGAAAGATCGTCGAACAAAAGTTGGCTTTACACTCGTTGAGCTGTTGGTGGTGATTGCCATCATTGGTGTGTTGGTTGGATTGTTGCTGCCTGCGGTTCAGGCAGCACGTGAGGCCGCTCGCCGAATGAGTTGTAGCAACAATTTCAAGCAGATTGGCTTGGGCATGCACAACTATCACTCCGCGTACAAACGCATTCCAGCTCACGGAATTGGCACGATCTCCGAACCAAGTCCCAACAATTCCTGGTGGCAAACAAGTACTTTGGCGAATAATCGTCGACTCAGCACGCTGGTCGGAATCTTGCCGTTTGTTGAGCAACAGGGAATTTGGGAGATCATTAGCAATCCGAATGATTTTGATGGAGATGGCGTCGTCGACTTTCCCGCGGGTGGTCCATGCCCTGATCAGATTGACTATGAGCCCTGGACGATGGAGATTCCGACTTACCGCTGTCCCAGCGATCCTGGACGCGGTTTGCCCGCCCTCGGTAGATCCAATTACGCTGCGTGTTTGGGAGATTCACATTGGCAAACCATGGTGGGCCCTTGGAATGGTCGCTTAAGAGAACCCGTGGCCAGTCTTCGATTCGAGCGTGCGACAGCGGGCCATCGTGGATTCTTCAAGCCCCGAGACAATCGCGGTCGTTTTCGAGACGTGCTCGACGGGCTTTCCAACACGATCGCGATGGGTGAGATCGCTACCTACTTGGGTGACAAGGACGCTCGATTGGTGTTACCGGAAGATGGTCGCTCCCTCGGGGGCAGCACCGCTTCAACGGAAGTGATTCGCGATAACCCGGGAGTTTGCGATACGTTCGTCGATCCGGAGCGACCTGGATTTTGGTTAAACGAGGCCTCTCGTGAGACACGCGGTCGCGGATTTCGTTGGGCCGATTTCAAGCAGACTTTCACTAGTTGCTTCACCATTCTGCCACCCAATGACATCTACTGCGCACGAGCCAACGGCGATGACCTTTCCGGCACAACACCGATGTCGAGTCGCCACGTCGGTGGTGTTCATGTGCTGATGGGTGATGGAGCCGTCAAATTCATCACGGATTCCGTTGACGCCGGTAATCGAAATCACGGAGATGTTTGGCTGGAGGGCACGGGAGCCCGATCCCCAGGCAGCAAGAGCCCCTACGGACTGTGGGGCGCGCTCGGAACGAGAGCGGCCTCGGAAGTCATCGACGAAGAGATCTGATTGTTAGTAATTCGCCCCACGAGATCCCGGGTCAGCGTTGTTGACGGTTTCCCGGTGATCTCATCGTTCATCAACAACGATCGAGACATGAAACCTTTATCCACCATTCAATCCAATTCGTTGCCATTCATAGGCGTCGTCGCATTCATTATGGCGGTCATTGGGTGTGGCGACACGGGACCTGCATCCGTGACCGAGAATGTCGATCAAACCGCCATTGAAGAATACAAGGCAATGGAGGCAAAGCTCGCAGCGGAGTCGGAGGCTGAGTTCAGCGACTCTGGAGTGTTGGACTAGCCGTCGTTTTGGTCAAGACTTGGGAAGCGAAGTTGATCGCGGCGGCATAGCGAAGAACGAATTTGGAGAATTCGTCGACGATCGTCGGCGAACCGTCCGAGTTCGTATCCGATTGGGTTCCGAACCAGCTCGCTGGCCCAAACTTGGGTCACGATCAGCGAGGAGTCTCCTCCTTGTTGCTACGTGTTTCGGTGCCCTTAGGGATGAATCCTTGGGGTTCCCGACACGCATCACACTGATAGTGCGATGAAGCCGGACAATCTCGCAGCTACGGACTGGCTCCGCTGCCACGACTCGCTCGTGACTGAAGACCAGACGAGGCGGACCTGGGCGAATGTTGGACGGCTTCGGTCACTGCCATCGCTGATCCACCTCGACGCCAATCGGCGACACCGATAGCCACACCCGTCACCAGATCAACATCGATCAGCTGCGCTGATCCTTGTCGCCAATGATCGGGGAACTCCAATCGGTGCCCACGGCGTTCGAGTTCCGCGGCCACGCGTGTCAAGCAGGTGTCATTGGAGTCGGACTCCATGCGCAGCACATCCGGTAGCCATTGATGGTGGAAACGTGGTCCTTCCACGGCTTCGAGCGCATCGCGTTCGAACAACAGAACCTGAACGAGCAACTCGGTAACCGTATTGATGATCGTGCGACCTCCCGGACTGCCGACAACAAGCTTCACCTGGTCCCCCTGCTTCACAATGGTGGGCGATTGCGAGCTAAGCATTCGCTTGCCGGGAGCGATCTGGTTTGGCTTGGTACCGATGCGACCTTGTAGGTTCGTATAGCCCGGTTGCCAGTTGAAGTCACCCATTTCGTTGTTCAAGACGAAACCGGTGTCCTTGGGGATGATCCGGCAGCCAAACGGGCCTTCCAGGGTATAAGTATTGCTAACGGCCATGCCTTGTGCATCGATGATCGAGAAATGGGTGGTTTCTAGACTTTCGTAGGGACCGTCCGTCAAGGGAATGGACCCGGCGATGCTTTGGCTGCTCGTCGCGGAATCGACTTCAATCGTCTGCGCCAGTTGTTCGGCAGACGCGCGGCTGCGGACCAAGTCGTTCACCGAGACGAAATCGGGGTCACCGAGCCAGGCGGCTCGCTCTCGAAATGCACGCCTCATGACTTCCGTCATCAGATGGACCTGATCGGCGTTCCAGAACTCGGACGGGTCGCGTTTCAATTCCAAAGCCTCGATCATCCGTAACTGCATGATCACAGTCATGCCGCCGGAACTGGGAGGCGGTGCTCCGTAGATGGTGAAGCCGTTGAACATTCCGGATTCGGGGGTTCGAATCTTCGCTCGATACTGTTGGAGGTCCGAACGTGTGATCAAGCCCGACCGCAGTTCCATCTCGTTGGCGATCGCCATGGCAATCGCCCCGTCGTAAAACACTTTGGGGCCTGAACGTGCGATGTGAGTTAGCGTCCGTGCCAGATCGGGCTGAACAAGGTGATCACCCTTTTTCCAACCTGAATCTCGTGGAGGCCCAAACACACGCCGGAATTCAGCGTGTCGAGGTTCTTTTTTGATCGCGGAAAGCTTCAGCACGGCGTTCAGCGACGACGCGAGGTGTTCGTTGACTTCGATGCCGTCCCGAGCAAGCCGGATGGACGGTTCGACCAAAGACTGCCATTGGAGGTAACCGTATTTTTTGTGAGCGGTCGCCAGACCGTGAATCGTCCCAGGTACCCCGGCCATTCGGGCGTGATGGCGCTGGTTCCAATCGACAAAGCTGTCCTGGCGAACGCTTTGGGGTGCGGTTTCCCGATAGTCGATGCACGTCACCGCTCCACGAGGTGGCGCCACCATCATGAAGCCACCCCCGCCTATATTTCCCGCCTCCGGCCAAACGACCGCCAGCGCAAACGCCGTTGCGACGGCCGCATCGACCGCGTTGCCACCGCGGGTGAGAACCTGCTGCCCGACCCGAGAAGCCAACGGTGCGTCGGAAACGACCATGCCCAATTCGCCAGTTGCAACATCGGCCGGTCTTCTGGCCGGTCGTGGCGTCGACTGAGCTCTCAACGGATGCGAAAGGCACGCCAACATGAAGATCGCGATGACGGCCATTGCCGCCGAGCCATTCGGAAAAAGGGAGGATCGCATTGGTGTTCGCGGGCTTTTGTGGCGTGCGGAAGGTTCTGCCGAGCGATCAAATGGGTTGCCAGCTTGACCAGAGCCTCCAATTATCGATAATTAACGATAGAATAGCGTCCCGCCGAGGAGGCTTGCCACCCCGCATCGCGAAGGAGACCTTCATGCTCACTCCCTTTCACCTCGCCATCCAAGTACGAAACATCGACGAGGCTCGTGACTTTTACGGAAACAAGATGGGACTCCCGGAAGGACGAAGCGATGAGACTTGGATCGACTTCAGTCTCTTCGGCCATCAGCTCGTAACGCATTTGAATCCGGCGCTGGGCCACTCGGGTCGGTTGGCCAATCACCACAACCCGGTCGACGACCACGCCGTGCCCGTCCCGCATTTTGGAGTCGTTCTCGAAGTCGACGTCTGGAAACAGTTGGCGGATCGAGTCACGACTTTCGTGGACGAGTTCATTATCGAGCCACATGTCCGATTCCAGGATCAGCCGGGCGAGCAACATACGATGTTCTTTGCCGATCCGAGTGGCAATGCGCTGGAGTTCAAGGCGTTTGCTGACATCGAGGCTCAGCTCTTTGCGACAACCTGATCGTCGGAGCGTCCGTCGGTAACCAAGGCCAAACCATGAAGGAAAGCAACATGTTTCGCCACACATTTCGAACATTCGCCTTTTGCCTGTTCGCGACAGTCTTTGGTACGGATGTCGGTTTCGGTCAGGGGCTCGCGACGCCAGTCTCTCGTCTGGAAACCGGGATGCTCGGCGCGGGTCGTCCTTGGCAGACACCCTATTACATCAACGACTCCAACGTGGATGGACCGACCGTGTTGATCACAGGCGGCATCCATGGCAACGAGCCGGCGGGTGCTCGTGCCGCCGAGCAGATCCGCCATTGGCCGATTGCCCGCGGCAAACTGATCGTCGTGCCGCGGGTTAATCGATTCGGTCTCGATCGAAACACGCGTTTTATTCCGAATTCGATGGACGAACAGAAGGACCTGAACCGCAATTTTCCAAGCTCGGAAGACCCCTCTCGCCTACCGCGTGGTGAGATCGCTAGTGCCCTTTGGGATTTCGTTGTCGAACAAGATCCTCAGTGGGTCTTCGATCTGCACGAAGGCTACGAATTCAACCGCTCACATCAGCCCAAGGCGGGGAAGGAAAAGTCAGTGGGATCGAGTGTCATTTACGCCAAGAACGAGACGTTGCACGAGCTGGCACAAAGCATGCAGCTGGTGGTCAATCGAACCGTCACCAATCCCGATCGGAAGTTTGTGCTACTAGGGCGCGGTCCGAAGCTGACGACGCTCGCCAATGCATCCAGGACCGTTCTACGCAAGAACGCCATGATTCTGGAAACGACTTACAACTTCCAGCGTTTGCCGACGAGAACTCGGCAACACCGCACGATGATGGATGTTGCGCTCCGTCGCCTTGGCATGATTGAAGTGGATTGTGTTGATGTCGTGGTCGCACCTCGAACGGATGATGGCGACGCTCAAGTGGTCGTCGGCATTTATGACGACTCGGGTTGCTCGGAGGGAGGTGCCAACAACATCGAATTGGCGCTTCGCGACAGCCATCAAACGACGGTGGTTCGACTAGGATCCCGAGACATGCGACCGCAAGTCCTTGATCAACTGGATGTCATGGTGTTTGGTGGTGGTAGCGGGTCCAAGCAAGCGGCGTCGATCGGCAAAGAGGGTGCCGAAGCCGTTCGGTCGTTCGTCGCCGCCGGCGGCGGTTATGTCGGGATCTGCGGTGGCGCTTACCTGTGTTCGGCTTACTATGACTGGTCGTTGAACCTGGTCGACACACACGTTTTCACGGGCTCGCGGGATGTGGAGGGGCACGGGCCCGCGCCGATGTGGGTTCGAGGCGAGACAACACATGTTGAAGTTCAGCTAACCGACGAAGGTCGAACGGTGTTTGCAGACTTTCCCGATCGAATGAAAGTCAAATACCATAACGGGCCGATCGTCTCTCCAAGGTTGTTCCCTGGGCTCACTCCATATACGCCGTTGGCCATTTACCGGTCAGAACAGGTTTTGCATCCGCCACAGAAGGGGACAATGATCGATACGCCGGCCATTGTCAGCGGGAAATTTGGTGAGGGGCAGGTGATCTCCATCAGCCCTCATCCGGAGGCGACTGCCGGTTTGGAGCCGATGATCGCTGCTGCCGTCAATGCGGTGGTGCGGTCTCACGACTGACCTTGTATTCCAGTCGCCTTCGCCACGCACCAGGTTGGAGATTCAACAACTCGGGAACGCGTTGCCGAACTGATCACGCGATTGCCCTATTTTACATCAAGAATCGACTCTGCCGACAAGGCAATGTGACGTCGTGCAAGCGCCTCGGCTTGTTCGGGCTGATTGTTCTCAACGGCCGCCACGATAGCCAAGTGCTCGTCCAGCAGTTCGTCCGCGTCTCTTTCGGTTACCACCAGGTTTCCAACGAAACGATATCCCAAACTGACACGTTGAAGTGTCTCGTTGCCGGATAGCATGAGAAAGGTTTGATGAAACTGGTACTCCAATTCATTTCGTTTCCGACGAGATCTCCGACTCGAGGCGGCGTGAATCTGGTGCGCTAGCTCTCGCAGTTGGTCGATGTCGTCGCGGCTGGCTTTACGGCAGCAAAGCCTGACGGCAAGTCCTTCCAACACCTCGCGTACACGATACGCATCTGCCAGTTCCTCCTTGCCGATTTTCCGAACGGTGACGCCCCGTTTTTTGCCACCCGTGACTAACCCTCGATTCTCGAGTGTTTGCAAACTTTCCCGGATCAGCGTCTGCGAAACACCATACTCCTGAGCAAGCGGAATCTGGCGGAGGGCCTCACCCGGCTTCAGCCTCCCATCGAGGATGCCTTTCTGAATGTCGTCGATGACGCGTTGGCGTTGTGACTTCGTATCTGACATTGACGAATCATAGCATCAATCTCAAAAAGTGGGATTGCGCCGGATAAATTGGGTCGAACAGGTTGGAGTCTTTGTGGTTAATCGCTCAGAGGCTCAGCTGCATACCGAAAAGGCTGGCGCCCAGGAGCCATTGGGGGCGTTTCCTTCGTGATCGCTGGGCGAATCACGAAGGTTCTGGGTGACTTTCGCGGTGCATCCATATGGCGGGAGTCGACAGCAACTTGCGCCACGATTCCTGGCGTCGCCCGCGCCGGATTTGAAATCTCCGGGATGCCATGCGAGAATTCCGCTGTTTACGTAATCTCGCTCAATGCTCCATCACGATAGGGGATCGCTCATGTCAACGAAATGGAAATCAAGGATTCGATGGATTGCCGTATTCGCTCTAATCGTAGCCGGCGGTTCACTTTATTCGCATGATGGCGGCTCTGCCCGTGAGGGAGTGATTGCTGATTCGCTGATCCCGATGCTCGTCGAACGGAGTCGTCTGGCCCTTGAGATCGGCGCCGACCATCCGAGGGTTAAGCAACTGGACATGCAGATTGACGTGGTCAAGGACAAAATCATGGAGCACTTACCCGTCCACGATCGGGCGAGCCAAACCCACGACGTCCAGGCGCTGAATGATGTCCAACTAAGAGTCGTGGTCGGACGATTGATCGCTCGCGTCGAACATCTCGAAAAAGAACTGCTTGAGTTTCGAACGATGCCCGCAATTGGCACAAGCCCAGGTGTTCCCGCCGGTGACCGGTGACCATGCCGATATTGTCTTTGTTCGGTTCTCCGGTGCAGGGCATCATCGATGAGCAGGGTATCGTCGATGACACGACAATCGCGTTCGCGACGGGGCTTCGCCATATGGATCGGGTATCGTCACCCATCGCTCTATGCATCACGATTGCTGATTCGGGTTGCCGAGATGATCCACCCGGCTGCATTGGCTGATCCACCCGGCCGCATTGGCCGATCCATCTACAGCGTCGAAAACGAATCGAAGAAGGCTGCGCGATCTTCGGCCAGATCCAAACCAGTCGGCGCAATCAACCGCAGCTGGTAGTAGTGCGTGTCCGTCAAGAAGCCGCGCATCTCAGCAGAAACCGGTTGACCATTCACGGTGCCTCTTAAGTGATCCGATCGACCCGGGAAATTCGCATATGTTTGGTCGCTGCTGCGGAGACATTGAAGATCAAGGGCGGATTGAGATGCTTTCGCCATGGCGTCCAGCACCAAGGCACTCGGCACATGTTTCTCTTTGACATGGGCAGGGATTTCCGATGCCATCACTCCGAATCGGACTCCATCGAGTTGTCGAGTGCACGTGTACTCCACCGTTCCGTCGAGATCGGAAACCAGCTGCGGCCGTAAAGGGAAATCGATCCGAAAGGCTCCACGATTCGATACCGTGCGGTGCCAGTGCTCCGGTAGTGTCTTGTTTTCCGTCGCAGGGATCATCGATACGGGCGCAATAGCTTGGTCTTGGCAGAGCGATCCATCGCGGCGAAATGAGATTTCATTGGCAAGGTTGGATTCGACAAGATGAAATGCGTCGTCACCATCCCAGCGGATTCGACCTGTGAACAGTCGCCGACCGTTCAGGGAGAAAGTGATGCGGTCACCGTGAACAGCGTACTGACCGGACTGAACGCCTGTCGCGTTGGTCATGTAGAAGGTGCCGTCGTCCAATAGGCCATACCCGCTGGCCCCTGAGAGCCGACCGTTGGTTGATTCGAACACGCCCCAACAACCAACCAAAGGCGAAGTCGGCGATGTCATCACGGGGTTCTCGAAATGAAGGCCCAGCATCTTTCGAATCTCACCGACGCCGATGGCGACACCGGTCCGCTGGGTCGCCAACTGGACCGAGACGCAGCCCACGGCCTGTCCGTGTTCGTTGATGACGGCGCTGCCGCTCATCCCGTGCTCAATATCGCACGCGAGGTTGAATCCCCAGTACATCGTTTGAAAGAGCGTTTCGTCGGTGAGCTTCGAGACGTTGGCCATAAACCCAGCGGCCTTCACAACACCTGATCTTGCCTGCCATAAGTCACCCGCCGGGCCCGAAACGGGATGACCGACGACGGTCACGGCATCGCCCGACGCGGCTGTTGGACCCAACGGGAACGCGCGGACTCCGTTAGGGATGCGTTCGAGCTGCAATACGGCGAGGTCGTTTTCCTTGTTGGCGCGAACGCACCTCGCCTTGATTGGCTTCACCCGATTCTTGTAATACCCTGCCCGCTGGATTCGGGCTCCGTTTCGGTACTGTGGAAAGTAGACATCCACTTCGGAGCCTTCGGGTGCGACATGCCAACACGTCATCGCCAGCCGCTGCTCGCGGTCGACGAGCCAGCAAGTGCCCACGACAGGGCCGCCCTGCTGACGAAAGACCCAACCGGTCGCATTGATGGCGCGGCGCTGGACCGTCGATGATGCGGCGACCAACGAAGTTGCATGAAGGTTCACCGCGGCGAATACAATGACGGCAGCCGATGCCGTGTGACGGTTCATCCGTGGGAAACGTTTTCGAATTGACTTCGCGATGGTTGGGTACATTGAAATGGGCTCGATGATCAAGCAAGACTGGGATCGATTGATTTCCGATTGCGTCGATTCGACGGATCCCGTGCTGTGTAACTTCTCCATCACGCGTGCGCACTTTCTGCTGTCGGAGGCGTTGAGGGATGCTATTGGTGCCGATTCAGGGGCAAACTTTCATAGCTGGGCTGTCTGGGGTTCTCGCAAAGCAGGTGTCACGATTCGGCAAGAAGACAAAGATCAGGCTTCCCGAGACGCGACGTTGGTTGCCGGTATCGTCGGAGCTTTGGTCGGTTTGGCAGTTGGCTACGGACTGGCCGGTCTGCTCGGACACTCCGCTGCGATGTACATGATCATTTGGGCTTTGATCGGGACACTCTCCGGCGGATTTTGTGGATTTCTTTTGGCGGGTTACACCAGGCGATCCGCTTCTGGTTTGGTGCTGCGGGGGAACCAAATCGTGCTCGATGACATTGGACGCGGCACGGCGCAGTATTTGGCCTATGTTTCCAAGCACCCGAGTGAACATCACGAACGAGACTTTGCTGCTTTCCGTGGGGCACTTCGCAAGGGCCGCACCGAAAGCGGCGGACAGGATCTATTGGACGCCGCATTCGGCCAATACGAGCTGGCTCGCACAAGCGACGACGAAAAACAACGGCAGGAAGCAACTTACTACGCCAACTGCTTGGCGATCCTGCATGAACACATACGGTTGCAGCCTCTGATCAGCGGATCGATGCCGTTTCTGATTCGACGTTGTGTGACGCAACGCCTGATGACGTTCAACATTGGGTCGGAGTGTCTTGCCGTTCACGAAGATGTGCCGCCACTCAACGACGCGGCATTTCCGCCGTCCTTGATGGAGCTCACCAATGAAGGACTGCTACGGTTCTTGAATGGTCCAGAGGGTTGGGACGTCAGCCAAGAGCGCCTTCAGAAAACAAAAAGGCGAGCGACTGGACGGTGCTGCGAGAAAGAATGGGTTATGTGGTGAACCTCTTTCGATCTCGGCATCTGTATGGCGAAGTCGTGTCATCGCCTTATACGGCCGAGCAGTTGGCGGCGATCGCCGATGGCCGTCTGCCGGATCGTCCTTGGTAAACGAATCCGATATGGAACCATGATGCGGCCAAAAACGGGCGACGACGATCTGAGATTCTTACCTGAGGCAATAGCGTTGATCGCGGTGTAAGCTGCCGGGATAGCTTGGCGGCAACTGAAAGTGTTGCTCCAACTGGTCGGATAGTTCCGGCGAACGAAGCGAACTGAACATTCCGAGCCTGTTGAGCGCAGGTAGCCCCGAACGCGTCAACGTTGCTCGAATGCCATTGGCGTCAATCTGGTTCTGAAACATGCTGAGTGTTCGCAATGACTTCAGATGTTCTGATCCGGCGATCGACTCAACGCCGTCGGTGGAAATGAGATTGTCATCCAACTGAAGGTGTTGCAGCCGTCCCAGTTTCGAACACGTCGCCAGAGCATGTGCTCCATCATCGCCGACCGAATTGCGAAACAGATCCAGACGAACCCATGATTCGGGAAGAGCCGAGGAGAGCAGCTTCTCCAGCTCGGGACACTTCATTTCATTCCCGCCAATGATAAGCGTTTCCAGCGGGTTTCCGGGGCAGGTACCCACAACGCGATCGATCGCGGCGGACGACATCGTCGCTTCCTTCATGCCCAAGTTGTAGCTCAGGTTCAACGCCCGCATCCGCGTCATTCCGCTCGCGGTGAGGACATCCGCGATGGCGTCGGACCCCATCGCTAACCCTGCGAGATTCAACGATACCAGGTTCGGGAGCGATGGCGAGTTCACCAAGTCCGATGCGGTCTCGCCCGTGATTGGTTCGGACTGGATGCCGGCAGGATAGCTTTGTCGGCTCAGATTGAGGGAATGAAGTTCTTCAAGTGAATTGCTTGAGGCGAGGGCCTGGCATGCCGATGCACCCAACTGGTTTCTCCTCAGTGATAGCTGCCCGAGGGATGGAAGCCCGGCCCGAAGAAGCGCCTGCAACCCTTCGTCGGTCAGTCCGGCCATTTCGATTTGAAGCGTGCGGATCTGGCTCCGTAGAGACGACTGCGCGAGGCATTCCGCAAAGACATCACCTTGTTCGCCGTAGTAGGTCAACTCGCTGAGGTGCTGGAGTCCACCGTATTGGAATAACGGATGGAGCTCTTCATCACAGGACTCGATAATCGAGATGCGGCGAATCCGAGTCATTCGGAGCCACGTCTCGCGCTGGAGAAGGTCGGCAGCCGATGCCGAAACGGTCTCTGGCAAGCCTCGAGAGAGTCCCCATTGGATTCTTGGAAACGGAGGAATGTACGGTGGCGACAAACCCGATCGCTGAGCATCCTTGACCGATTCATCGCTTAGCAGCGTTGCTTCGATACCTAAGAGTTCATATTCCGCAGCGGCGCCAACAAACAGTTCGTCAATCTCACGCTGGGTCCGACGCAAGCGCGTCCGAGATTCCAGGGACCCCATCTGGCGAAGAACTAGGTTGAATTCTTCCTCGGAGATGCATACCGCGATCACGCAACCGTTTTGCTCTAAGACCGGGTGACAACGACCGCCGGGGACTAGGTCCTCAGCCGTGTCCAACTCCGAGACGTCCATCGGATACGGCCATCCGTACTCCTCATCCAACAGCCCAAAGACTTGTTGTCCAATCGACGGCGGTGCGATGACAAACGCATCCGATTCGAGCTCGACGCGAAAGATGGTCCCCTCGGAGACAATTTCGCTCCAGATCGAGTCCCAACTGTTTGTCAGAGTTTGAAAGGAAATGGTCTGGTCAATCACAGCGAGACTCTTTGGCGATCGGCAGCCCAAATCATACCGTGAGATTGGCGCGATCCTGGAAACGTGCCTGCTTTGAGGCTGGAATGGTGTTCTTGATGAGATACCCGGCGCGTTCTCGCAAGACCATTCTCCCACTGGTGATGCTCTTGGGCGTTCAGGGCCAGCTTCTCTCTGAAGCCGGCATCCCGAGTCAACAAGCCATTCGCCGCTTGTGGAAGCTCCCAAGGACGAAGACTCGAGATCATCGGTCATCAGATGAGGGCCAAGATACGCAAAGCACTTGATTGTGGGGAACCATCGATTGCCATCGATCAGTCGCGGCGACGTTTCGCTTGGCATGGCTCCGTGGATCTAACTTGAGATGGTAAGTCTCACTTGCATCAACTTCTCGGCGTGCAAGCAGATTGTCAGCGAGCGGATCGAGTCATCATGGATATGTTGACTCGGCAATCGCATTTGAGTCCGGCCAAGTGGAACCAACCTGCGGCTGTTCAACGTTACAAGACGACGGCCCGTTCGGTCGATCCTCCACTCTCGCTGTTGCACTTTTCCAGGCTTTTGGGTTTGTCCTGCTGCGATGACTTGGACTGACCACCATGACTAGTTTGCGAGGATTGACCGCAATTCTGAACTAGGATCTCTACTATGAGTCGCAGTCCGAGAACCATTCAAAAATAAAAGGGCCGTTCCAATTCTTGACAGACCCTCGTGTGTCGGATAACAATCCACTAAGTGGGTGGTTCTTGCGTTCGTGCGAAAGTCATTTTGTCAAGGCACGCCAGGTGCCATGGCGCCCTCCGGAATGAACTGGCAGCCGGCGGAGCGATGCGGGATTTTCTACCTGTCTCGAAGAGGACGTTATGAAGTCTCTTGCTGGTTTTCACTTGTACTGGAGTAGCATTGGTTGCAAGTTGCGTCGATAGCTTGAGATCCCAGTTTCGAGTCTTGGCAAAGCTGGAAGCAGCTGCCGTAACTGGTGATGAGGTCGTGGCAAATTGCCGACTGCTTGTAAGAAGCTGTCAATGAAAAGTCTGACGCGAAGTTCGCCGACGATTGGGGTATCGTGCTTTCTCAGAACTCATGTTGAGTGTCGTCATTGCGACTTGCGTTGGCAATTGTGCAACTCCTGGACTTCTCGAACGGTAAGGCGGGGCTCATGCGGATTGGGACTAGGCCTTTCTTTCTTTTCGTCGGCATCACAGTCGCGATCGTCTGCACGCAGAACAGGGTGTTTTCGGCAAATCCAGCCGTCGAGGGTGATCAATCGTTGCTGGCGTTGACTCTCGCTTTCTATCAAGGCTGGAAGCCAGGCCGTTTTGGAGCAGCGAGCTATGATTTCCGTACGACATCGGCGCGATCCAAGGATGGGAGTGAGGGGAAAACTCGCTACGGTTATGGCACGGTTCGTATTGCAGATGGACGCTCGAGGATTGACTATTTTATCAGTCATTCTCCAGTCGACTTCCAAGGACAGGGGGTTCCCGATGGCGCGTTGGAAATGCTCCAGGGGCACGGAACGATGTATGTCGATACAGCCAAGGTGACACATCATGATGTCATGGAAGATGCAGTTGCGGAATATCCATTGCGGATGCATCGGCAGGAAAGCCTTATCTCGGTCTTGCCCTGGGAACTTTGGTCCGAGCCAAGGACCCAGGTTGAGTTTTCGCAGCTGTTCGACCTCGATCTAGCACCCGATACGCTTCGGCTCGTCAAAGTAAAGCGGGACGGCAACGAAGTGACTGTTGATCGAGTTTCATCGATTGATGGTGTTCGCTCCGTAGCAGTTACTTCGTTACTTCACGGCGGTGCGGTGCTTAGGTTCCGATCAACACAGCCCAATTTGAATTATGGTGTCCGGTGCGAGTATGCCAGGAGCCGCATGGGGCGTGTTTATCTGACGAAGCGCCGATCGGATTTCGCATCGGCTGGTCGCGGGACGAAGACGGTCGAAGAGTTGGAGGTGTTCGACTTTCGCGATGAATTGGACGTTCCTCCAGAGAAGCTGGCCTTTAATCGCGGAGTCCTTACCGCGGTCACCCGTTACACGAAGTACGACGCATCTGGGAATCCCGTCTCATCGGTGGTCAGGCCGAAAGAAGTCAATAACGAGAAGACTCTTGATGAACTCGCAGATAAGCTACGGAGGGGGCGATTTGTTAGTCCTGACAAGTGATCGTCTGGCTGCTGTCACGCTCGATTGGGCCCGCCTGGTCATCCTGTCAGTCTTTTCGGCTTTTTTTTTGGCCTGCCGGTCATCGGAGCTGCGGCCGACGGAGAGCCGAATGATTGTGGAATACGATGTCTTTACATTGCATTGACCGCCATGAGGCCTGGGGCCATTTCATTCGAGGAGTTACGCCATCACCCGGCGGCTTCGGACGAGAATGAAATGAGTCTTGCGGATATGCAGCAGATCGCAAGCGACTACGGCTTTGAATCAACTCCGTGCCGGATCGATCTCGATGCTCTCAACCGTCTAGATGTTCCTTTTGCCTGCATCGCCCACGAAGAACCGTTCCACTTTGTATTGGTGTCCAAGGTGAAAGACCGTCTTGTCGAACTAATTGATCCACCTATTGAGAGATCAATGGATCGAGAGGCATTCGAACGACTGTTTAAAGGCGATTACCTGTTAGTCTCAACGGAGCCAATCACGTTTGCGTCCCGAGTAAGCAGCAGGTGGATTATTGTTTTGGCTTGCCTATCGCTCCTGTTGGTGGTAGCCCGATTGATTTGGGGAAATGTCCTTCGTACTCGTCGCTAGCTTCGTTCGACCTGCTGTATCGTCCCTGATCAAACGATCCGTGCATCGAATTTTGACACGGCGAAGTTCATTTTCATACGAGCTTGAGTGATGCCTATGTTGGGTCGAGTTGTTGTTCTCGCGACTTTGGTGGCCGTATACGTCGCGACCGTTAATGCCCAGGAATCGCCGAGTGATGGCGTTCAGCGGTGGGCAATGTTGCTTGTCAAGGCTGGTGATTCGGTCCCTGTCATGAGTGAAGCAGATGGTGCCGTTTCGTTTGGTGTGCGGATCCAGAATTCTGGTCCAAATCCGTTACGAATCGACGATCATTGCCATGGGGGCTGCGCCGGCGGAGTTTGATGATGAGTAATCGAGACTCCAGCTGTCGTGCGGTTGGGATGACCATGATCGAGGTCATGGTAGTGATTTCGGTTCTTGGCGTCCTGATCACCTTGTCGATACGCGGTCTTCAGGTCGCGAGGGAGTCGAGTCGCAAAGTGAGTTGCCAGAACCATCTTCGCCAGTTTGGCGTGGCGCTCTTGGCGTTTGAGTCGGCACATGATGAGCTGCCGAGTGGGTCTGGCATCAAGAATGAGAACCTTCGGGCGAATGCAGTCCGAACGGATTTTGGCTCGGTTGTTTATCAATTGGCAAGTTATCTGGAACTGGGTGTTGGCAGATTGCATTTTGATGCTCCCAGTTACCCAGGGCATGTTCGGCACGACAGATTCACATTCGAGGTACTGTCATGCCCGAGCGACCCGGTTTCCGGTGGCCTCAGTTACCGTGGCAACACGGGAAGTGCGTTTCAAAGCTTTCGGTTTGGTGATCCCAAATATGATGCGAAGCTTGGACCGTTCGAAACGCCGTTTCCTATACGATTAAACGATGTCACCGATGGATTGAGTCAAACAGTGGCGTTTGCAGAGAAGCGAAAGGGACGTGTTGATTCAGCGGTGGCCAGCGATGAGATGTGGTCAACAGGAATCACCAATGGAATCACCTCGCCTCGCGATGGCGAGAAACTGAAAGTCGTCTGTCAATCGCTGCCCAGCATGTCGCGTCGGGTATATGAGCGCACGGGTTACTTCTGGAACGCGCCTGGCTATTTGCATTCCCTCTACAATCACTGGACGCCACCGAACTCCGTTTCTCGGATGGATTGTTCGGGCCGAACCGGTTCACTCGATACAAAATCCTTGGAAGCGGCGATCGTGCAAGCTTCCAGCCACCACCCCGGAGGGTTGCACGTCCTGTTCCTTGATGGATCGGTTCGTTTCGTTTCCGAGTCCATTGACGAATTTACTTGGAGTTCCATCGGTAGCCGAAGTGAAGGCAGGGCGATCAAAGCTGACTTGCTTTTTTGACTCTCGCGTCAGGGCCCGTGCAGAGTGAGTTGAGCGTGAATTCGAAATAACTCTGATCCTAATTGAGTGCCGCGTCGTTAGGCTTGTCGTTGGCACCGGCAAAAATGGGATCATTTGAGTCAAGTCACCTCTCTTGACAGGCCGATAGTTAACATGTAAACTAAAACGTGTTGTTCTTTATTTTGCGTTTGGAGAGTCGCCGTGGCCTCGGCATCATTACGACAACAGCTCAAGAAACGCGGTCCGTTTGAGTCAGTCGAGCAAGAAGCGATGCTAGGAATTTTGAAAACCAGCGATTTGCTCGAGAATCGACTCGCCCGTCTGCTGCGTCAACACAACCTGACGCCCTCGCAGTACAACGTCATGCGGATTCTGCGAGGTGAGGGCCAACCCATGCCATGTCTGGACGTGGCCGGTCGCATGATTCAGGTCGCACCGGCCATCACCCGAGTCGTCGAGCAGTTAGTCTCGCGCGGTCTGATCGACAAACGACAATCGTCGTCAGACCGACGCATTTTCCTGATCGAACCCACCACGGCGGGGCAGCGACTGCTCAGCGGGCTGGACGAACCGATCCAGTCGCTGCACCGGTCGCTACTGGGGCACGTCCCGAAGTCCGATCTCCGTCGACTCAATCAAATCCTTGAAAAAGCTCGGGAGGGCATCGCCGCTGAAGCATGAGCGGCAGCGAGCTGTGCGACGCAAAATACCAGACAAATAGTTTACATGTAACCCATGTGGCTTCGTGGCGAGTCGCCGCGTAGCCCATCCAACCTCAGTTAGGAGATACGACGATGAGTCCGTCCCGACGCAACATGCTGTCCGTTACCGCTGCTGGTTTGATCCATGTCGCCGCCAACCGCGCCGAGGCAGTCGGAGGCGAGTGGAATTCCCGTGAATTGCTGCTTCGGCAAGCAGCCGAACGCGGTCATACCGATCTTGGCTGGCTGAACAGTTTTCACTCCTTTTCGTTCGGTGACTACTACGATCAACGGCACATGGGATTTCGTAGTCTGCGGGTGATCAACGATGACCGGATCGCGGGCGGTCGGGGTTTTCCGACGCACCCTCACCGAGACATGGAGATTATTTCGTATGTCCTCGACGGAGCGCTGCAGCATCGAGATAGCACCGGTCAGGGTGCCATCATCACTCCGGATGACATTCAGATGATGTCTGCTGGAACAGGCATTACTCACAGCGAGTACAACCCATCGGCGACGGACTCGAATCACTTTCTGCAAATTTGGATCGAGCCTTCGATGCGGGGAGTGCGACCGCGATATAGCGACAACAAGGTTTCCACGGAACAGAAGCGAAACCGTTGGAGCTTCATTGCGGGTCCGGATGGCTCCGATGCCGCCGTGGGGATTCACCAGGACGCCAAGATCTTCGCAACGCAGCTCGAGGCCGCCGAAACACTCGACTACACACTACAGCGAGGGCGTCACGCATGGATGCAGGTCGCGACCGGTGAAGTCAACGTTAACGGCACGATGCTGAGAGCGGGCGACGCGATCGCCAGCAGTCATGCAACCTCCCTTCATGTCGTTGCGTCCGAACGATCAGACGTGTTGTTGTTTGACTTGGCATGACCGGATCGTTTGCCAATTCTTCTCCTCTTCGTTCCATCCAGTTCAAAAAAAAGTACCTAAACCATGGCCAAGTTGCTCTACATCGAATCTTCCCCACGAAAGTCGCGTTCGAAATCGATTGCCGTCGCAAAGGCGTTTGTGAACGCTTATCAGTCCGCCAATCCATCCGACGAAGTGGTCACGATTGATCTTTGGGATCGAACACTTCCGGAGTTTGATCACGACACGATCAATGCCAAGTATCAGGTTCTGCACGGACAAGACTTCGACTCGGACCAAGCGAACGCTTGGAAGGCTGTGGTTGATGTTTGTGATGAGTTCAAGTCGGCCGATAAGTACTTGCTGAGCGTGCCGATGTGGAACTTTGGCATTCCTTATAAGCTCAAGCATTACATCGATGTGATTGCCCAACCGGGGCAAACGTTCGCGTTCGATCCCGCGACCGGCTACAGTGGCCTGGTCACCGGCAAACCCGCGGCGCTCGTCTACGCGCGCGGCGGAGCCTACGGTGGTGATGCGTCTGGGATGGATCACCAAAAACCCTACGTGGAGCAAATCCTCGGCTTCTTTGGATTCAGTGAGCTCCATCCGATCGTCGTCGAACCCACACTGGCGGCACCCGAGGACGTCGCGGCGACCGAGTCGAAAGCCATGCATTTGGCGGAGCAGATTGCCGCCAACATGTGACACGACCGATCGCGGCATTTTCACGACCGTGCAGGTTTCGCAAAGGGAGTCGTTAGGGGGATTGCGGTCAGGCGTCCGTCAATCCAACGCGGCTTCAAAGAGGGTTCCCTTTCTCAGTGGATTGCGTCGTCGCCAGGCGGCGCCATCGGGGAATCGATGTTGTTCAATGAACTCCGGTCGAAACTCGAGTCCCCATCCCGGTGCCGTTGGAGCGACGTAGCAGCCATCACGCACCTGGACGGGATGCTCGACGGCCTCTTGGAGAAAATCAATGTATTCAACCAGCTGTGTGTCGGAGTGACCCGACACCGCAATCTGATCCCACATGCCATAGTGCTGAATCATATTGCAAAGCGCGATGCCTCCACCGTGTGGACAGACGGGAACGCCGTACTTCGCCGCCATCAGGATGATTGCGATGACGTCATTGACGCCAGCGACGCGAACCGCATCAATCTGGCAGAACTGAATGGCGCCACTTTTGAGCAATTGTTTGAAGATGACGGGCGAGGCCGCTTGTTCGCCGCAAGCCATGCCGAAGTCCGCGTCGGCAAATGCATCGGCGAGTTCCCGGTAGCCGAGAATGTCATCCCGTGCGATTGGCTCTTCGATCCATTTCAGACCAAGGTCACGATAACCCTCGATCTGTTGGATTGCTGATTCCAGTCCCCAATATTGATTGGCATCGACCATCAAATTGCATTCCGGACCGATGGCATCGCGCATGAAACGGATCCGCTGCAAGTCTTGATCGGCGTTCTGTCCGACCTTCAATTTGAACGAGTCGAATCCCGATCGACGCAGTTTCTCGATGGTCTCTAGAATCTGCTCGTCCGTCAGTCCTAGCCATCCGGCAGTGCAATACGCCTTGGGACCATGCTGCATCATGGCTTGTTCACGCTGGATCACGTTGGGGCGACAACCTGACAGGATCTCATGGGCCTCCTCGGGCGAGAGAGCATCGCCGAGGTTTCTCCAGTCAATGCACTGAATCACCGTCTCGGGGTCCAAGTCAACCAACAATTTCCAAATGGGCTTGTCGAGCGACTTGGCCCAAAGATCCCACATCGCATTGAGAATCGCACCGGCGGCCATTCGAAAGACGCCGTCGTGAAGCCAACGCAGCTGATGATGGTCGATGAGTCGTCGATACAAACCAATGGGTGACTCGACGAAGTCATCCAGCGTGGTCCCGACGACCAATTGGCACAGATCTTCGATTCCGTGGCAGAGCCAATCAGTGCCGGCGCCGACGGTGAATACCACCGAAACACCTCGAAGTCCCGAATTCGTTTCCAAATGCAACACAGCCGAAGAATAGTCCGGCTGTTTATGGAACGGATCCGAACCCAGTCGGTCATCCGAGGTTGGGACGCGAAGATCGATGACGTCGGCTGACGAGATTCGAATCGATTTGGGTGACACGAAGGGTTCCTATTGAGCCGCAGTCAGGCTCCATCGATCCTCGGCCAATTAGGACGCTTCCCTCCATTTGCCGAGATCTTCAGCCGAAACAAATGCGGTTTGGGAATGCAGATGACGCCAGAGTGGAAGTACGGTCTTTGAGACCGCGCCTGGATGATGGGCTAAGCTTGCGCGTTCTGGCGGGACCAGCCCATGTGCCACCTCGCGAACGAATCGATTGCGTGTTCTCCCCCTCCCGGTCGCTCCACTGGGAGGAGTGAACAGCACTCCGAAGTCATGGTTCTTCAGATCGTTCTCTAGTAGCGGTCACCGCCACCGCCACCACCGCCGTAGCCACCGCCACCGCGGTTGCCACCACCGCCGTAGCCGCCACCGCGATTTCCACCACCACCGCCATAGCCGCCTCGACCACCGCCACCGCCACCACGCGGCGCTCGCGGACGGGCTTCGTTGACCGTAACATTGCGACCGCTGATGGGTTGCCCATTGAGATTTTCGATGGCCTCCTTGGCACCTTCGGCATCCGCCATTTCAACGAATGCAAATCCGCGGCTACGTCCGGTCTCACGATCCATAATGATATTGACCGTGGACACTTCGCCGAACTGCTCAAACGCGCCCCGAAGATCATCGTCGGTCGCTGAGAACGCCAAGTTCCCCACATAAATGTTCGTCACAAAACTAATCCTCAAACCGTCACCAATGAGGCAAATGACCTCTCGCGTGCAGGCCGAAGTGACTGGAAAACGCTCCCAAATCATTCACTTGACGCGCACGTGGTGCTCATAAGTTTTTTCAGAGTGGCATCTCGCCGCACCCTGGTCAATGGCTTGGCGCCCATTTTCTGATAACGATGACGTTCACGGCCGTGAAGGCGAATCGTCGGATTCAGTGACAATGGCGGCTGCCAGCTGTTTTGCCCGGCCAATGACTGGTGCGATGCCGACGCCATCGAGACCATTTCCGGCGAGATGAATGCGAGGCATGGCGCCGAAGGCTTCATGAACCCGAGTCGCGCGTCGCAGATGCCCGACCTCATATTGCGGCATGGCTCGATTCCATCGAATGACTCGAATCAAGGGGGCAATTTCATCGAGTGGGCGACCGCCGTCGAGTCCAATGAGCTCGTGCAGTTCACGGCGAACGAGATCGACGAGGCGGCTGTCGGTTTGATCAAGGACTTCAGGATGCAGCATGCCACCGACAAAGGCGCGAATGACCACATGGTCGTCCGGCGCGCGGCCTTCAAATTTCTCGCTGGCGAAGCTTCCCGCCAAAATGCGTCGGCCTTCCCGCGGCGGCACCACAAAACCAAATGTCGACGGCATTCGTGAGATGGCGCTGCGTCGAACACCCAAAACGACGATGGCGGTGGAGGCCATTCGAATGGAATCCAGTTCATCCGCCGCGGCCGTCGCGCTGGATCGATGCTCGTCTGAATCGTATTGACGCAACAGTCGAGCGGCCCCGTGTGCGGGCAACGCTAGCACGACATCATCAAACGGATCATGGTCATCGTGGATGTGGACTCCATCGTCGACGGATCTCATTTGGGTAATCGCCGTGGACAAGTGGATGCGATCCTCGCCGATGGCATGGACCAGTAAGTTCATCCAATCCGTCATTCCGCCTGGAAACGCGCGAAACTGTTCGTACCGAGCACCGCTGCTGGTCTGCTCGGCCGCATCATCACCGGCCTTCCGCCGCGATCGTGTCGCCTCGGAGAGTGAGCCGTACTTGGTTTCCATTTCCCAGATGGGTTTCATGGTAGCGGCCATGGAAAGTCGATCCACGTCGGCGGTATAGATCCCAGCGACGAGTGGCGCGACAAGACGATCGAGCAACTGGCGGCCCATCCGTCGACGGACAAAGTCACCGACACTTTCGTCCTCAACATCGGAATCGCGTGGCGTGACGAAACGTTCGGTGAACCAACGCAACTTGCCTCCGATCGATAGGAGTGGTGTGCGCAGCATGGGTGATGTTCTGGTCGCACGCATCAGCACAAATCCTCCCGGGATCGGGATGAGCTGGTTGCCCTTGGCAATCATCGCGCCCCGACCGTGGGACTTCGGCCTTTGCAGTTGGGACTCAACACCGAGGTCACGACAGAGTTCGATGGCCCCTCGTGGATTGGTAGCGAACATATCCGCGCCATGATCGATCACGAACCGTCCGACGCCCGTGACGTCGACGTGCTCGGTGTGAATGACGCCTCCGACGCGTTCGCTGGCCTCCAAGACGGTGACGTCGGCGCCAAGTCGTTTCAGATAGAACGATGTCGCCAACCCGGATAGGCCTGCCCCGATAACGGCGACGCGCCGCGGCTTGCTGGGGTCAGGCGACGCGTTCACGGGGATCCAACGGAAGACGGCACGCCATCGTGCGTCGATGACGCGTCATGAGCGTTTGGCAAAGATTCGTTTGAGCTCATCCAAACTGGTCAGACCGCGTGCTAGCGTCAAGACGGCTTCGGCCTGCAATGTCCGGTGGCCTTCGGCCTTGGCGATGGCCGCCAGTTGACCGCCGTCCTGTGTTTTCGTGAGGGCATCACGAAACTGATCGCCGGGTCGCAACAACTCATACAAACCGATGCGACCGAAGTAGCCGCGACCTTCGCAAACCTGGCACGGCTCAATCGGTGCGGGACGGCCATTTTCGTCGACTTGCTGCTCGATCGGAGGCGCAACGAATGGCTGATAAAGCATGGGAACACGTCCGGCAGGGATGCCAAGCTGTTTCAACAGCGCCGGTGGTGGCTCGAAACCAACTTTACAATTGTCGCACAACCGGCGAACAAGCCGGCCATGAACCACGCCACCGATGGTCGCGGCGATCATCGATTGGCAGGCTGGATATCGACCCATGAACGTGAGCAATGCCGACATTGCATTATCCGCCACCAGGCGATGAATGACTTGCCGGTCGGCGGCCTGCACTTGTTGCAGGCAAGCTTCAAGTGACTCCGGCTGCGGCGGGTTGGGGAACATCAACACATCCGGTTCCCGAAGGATCATCCGGTTGACGAGTTCCAATTCGGTCTTGCCCGTGTTTCCCCCAAACAGATTTGGCGAAATGTTGATGATCTCCGGCTCCGGAGTCTCCTCCGGTTCAAATGATTGAAAATCACGAATCAAACGATCTGCGGCATTGATCGATACGTTCCAGAGTGTCGTCAGGCCTTCCCCTTTGCTGGCGCTAATCAAGACGGTCGTGCCGCCCGAATTGAGGCACTGTTTGAACTGCTCGACCATCTTGTCCCGCATGCCCAAATCAGCCAACTTGCTAAAGGGCAGCTCCTCCGGTTCAAACCGGAAGATAACGCGTTCTCCGCTGGAGACACCCTGCGATTGGACGAGGAGGCCAAACTTTTGTTTGCCGACTTTGACCTGAACCTGACCCTTTTGGGCACTTCGTCGGTCGGCCGGATTCATCTGGCACAATTGCTTGATCGCATACAACATGCCATCGCCGGACTCGCGATCGAGCGGTGGAAGCTGTTCCCAAGTCCCATCGATTTGGTAGCGAATCTGGGTCGCTTGAGCTGAACAATCCAACAACATGTGCGTTGCTCGCGCGGCAATCGCATGCGAGATCTGGCCACCGGCGATTGGGAACCCATCGCCCTGACGCACGCTGATCAACAGTGCCTGCTCATCATTGGATGAGGCTAATTTGGGTTTGAACTCAACCGGCGAAACGGTCTGCCAAAGTTGAAGTTCGTCGGTGGAGTTGGCTGCCATGAATGCGAATACGTTTCAGCGAAATGACGGGATGCGAGTTTACAAGATGCCGGGTGCTTTGACGTCGATGCCTTTGAGAGCCATCTTGAGCGCGTCTTTGTTAGGCGCGACGGCAAAGGCCGTCGGCCGATCGATCAGGTCGTCATCGATCAACTGTTTCAGACTCATCGTGAAGTCCTGCATGCCATCTTCGGCACCGATGCGGATTGCGTCGGGCAGTTTATTGTCGTGGCCTTCGAGCACGAGTTTTCGGATCATGGGCGAAAACGTCATGACCTCACACGTCGGCACCCGCGAGACGCCCGGCTTGATGCTCTTGAGCAGCTTTTGGGCGACGATGCCTTTCATATTGAACGCGATGGCGGAGCGAATGGCGTTGTGCATCTCTTCGGGGAACAGGTCCAAGATCCGTCCGATGGTCGTCGACGCACTGGCCGCGTGAATCGTGCCGAACACGAGGTGACCGGTCTCGGCTGCGTGAATCGCCGTCATGAAGGTTTCTTCGTCACGAAGCTCACCAACCAAAATGATGTCCGGATCCTCCCGAACGGCGTGCTTCATGCCGACGCTGAAGTCGACGACGTCCTGACCGATTTCGCGTTGATTGATCAGCGATTTGTCTTCGGTAAAGATGAACTCGATCGGGTCTTCCAACGTCAGGATGTGCTTGCGGTAAATGCTGTTGATGTAGTTCAGCATCGAACCGATCGTCGTCGACTTTCCTGATCCGGTGACACCGGCTAACAACACCATGCCTTGTTCGTAGTGACAGAGTTGTTCGATGGAGTCGGGCAAATACAGCCCGCGAAAGTCGGGAATGAAGTTACTGATGCGCCGAGCCACCAGGCCGATGTTGCCCAGCGATTTCAGCATGTTGATACGAAACCGCCAACGTGTCCCGTCGACTTCACACTGGTACGAGAAGTCAGCGCCGCCTTCTTCTTCGAAAATGATGAGATTGCGCTCATCCATCATCGGCAGCAACAGACGCACCATCTCCTCTGCCTCAATCGGGCCACGATTGAGTGGTTTCAATTCGCCACCGACACGAACCATCGGCGGCTGGCCGACTTTCATGTGGAGGTCGGAGCCTTCCAGTTTGACCAGCGCCCGAAAAATCTTGTCGACTTCGAGTTCTTTTTTTTCCTGCAGTAACGAACTCTTCAGCCGTGCCGCCACCGCATCGGGTGACATGTCGCGGGGAGCTCGGGGAGGTGCCGATTTTGTGCTGCCGTGGGCCATGGCGTTTACGTTTTCCTCTCGCAGCACGGCCTCCCGGCTGAACGTGACGAAAACGTCCTTGAGTTGGAGTGGTAGACAAACGGAAAAGCAACGAGTGCTTGGCTATTGGAGCCCCGGTCATCGCGGTCGGAACCGGGGCTGACGCCCATCGGCTCATCCTAGAATCGAATTGGAACCAAGCACGAGTCGACGGTGGCTTCCCAGCCCAACATCTTAGTCGATCGGGCGGAATTGTCGAAAGTCGTTCGTGGGGTCGCCCGCGTCACCCAGTGACCCTCCAACGGGTCCCGATCGTTCTCTCGTGGGATGAAAGGACTGGGCACGCCTCAGCCCTCATTGGCCAGGCCTCGGGCGATTCCGAAGCTGAGGCTGATGACCGCCGTCGCGGCCAAGGCAAATGCGGCGATCCACCAAGTCTGCGGCAATCCGAGTGTCCCAGCGACTTGACCCCACACGACAGAGCCCAGGGACATCGATCCAGCCATCACTGTCAAGTAACAACCCATGCCACGGGCTCGGAGTCGTTGTGGCAGGGTGACTTGGGCGGTCGCATTGAGGGTGGTCAGCGTCGCCATCCATCCCATTCCCATGAACAACATGGCGATCATGACGATAGGCCAAGGCGGTGCGAAACTGAGCGTAAATAGACCAATGGAGCAGCAGTACATGGATGCCGCCACTTGCCGATCGGCACCCAGTTGGGCCCTCAGCCGAGGCAACTGCGACGCGCCAATCAAGGCCCCCGTTCCGATCATGGCGACCATCATGCCAAATCCCGATGCGCCCCATCCCAGATGAGTTCTCGCGTAAAGCGGCATCAGCGACCACAGGGCGCTTCCAGGCAGGACGAATAAACCGACGCCAATCATGACGTGACGCATGATGTCGTTGCGTGCGACGAATCGAACGCCTTGGATCATCGACCTCCAAAACGAACGACCGCCGCTCGATTCCGTTGTCGTGCGTTGCCAAGTCCAAAGGACCATCGTCACACCGGCAAAGGACATCGCGTTGATGGCGAACGTACTCCAGATTCCAACGACCGCGATCAGTACGCCGCCCACCGCAGGGCCGGCCGCTCGGGCCAAATTGAAATTGATGCTCCCCAGGCCAACAGCACGACTGATCTGGTTGCGCGGGACGAGTTCAGGAACCGCCGATTGCCACGTCGGTGCATGGACGACCATGCCCAATCCGATCATGAAGGTCAGCATCAACAGGCCCCAGGCGGTGATCATGCCGGTCAGCGTCAAGAATGCCAACAGCGACGTGATGATCAACATGCCGCTCTGGGTACCAATCAGAAGCTTGCGCTTGTCGATGCGGTCCGCCAACACTCCCGCCGGAATTGCCAGTAGGACGATCGGCAACGCCATCGACGCGCGGACGGCGGAAACCATTTCCGGGGTGGCGTCCAGCGTCGTCATCAGCCAACCGGCACCAATCTCGTGGATCCACGTTCCAAAGTTGGATGCCAGCGATGCCAGCCAAAATCGTCGAAAGGTCGCAATTCGCAGCGGTTCCCAAGGCGACGTGGCCTGCGGCGGTTCGATCACCTCCGCCGTCACGAGGTTGGACCAGGGCGTCGCTCATGCGCGGCCGGCAAAATCCGTCCAGTCGGAAAAGTCTGAGCGTTTCTGTCGCGAACACGCACCTTTATCGTTCACCTCTTCGTCGGGGTCGTCGTATCGTTCACCGGGCTCGGAATCGGCCGTGCGCCCATTGCCTGATGCCTGCTCGCCCGACCGAGCCGTGACCATGATTGAAATAACAGATCTCCGCAAGCTGTATGTCGACACGTTGGCGGTCCAAGATGTCAGCTTCCAACTGCCCTCCGGCGTGGTCTGCGGTCTTGTCGGTCCCAACGGAGCCGGGAAGACGACCACCATGCGATGCGTCGCCGGTGTGCTCTCACCCACCAGTGGTCAGATTTCGATCCACGGAATGGACCCCGAGGTCGACCCCATCGGCGTCAAGTTGGCCGTGGCTTACGTGCCAGACGACCCACCGCTCTTTGACGACCTCACCGTTGGCCAACACCTCGACTTCATCGCCAGGCTGTATCGACTGGCGGACCACCGGAAGCACGCCGCGGAACTGCTGAATCGGTTCGAACTGATTCCCAAGTATGATTCGGTCGCGTCGTCTTTATCGCGTGGCATGCGGCAGAAGCTTGCCGTGGCGTGCGCCTACTTGACGCGACCCAAGGTGCTGCTCCTGGACGAACCGTTGACCGGCCTGGACCCACCGGGAATTCGTCAACTGCTCGCTTCGATCACCGAGTACGCTCGAAAGGGCAATACGGTCCTCATCAGCAGCCACTTATTGGCCATGATCGGGGATGTCTGCGATCGATTGTTGCTGATGCAAGATGGTGAAGTTCGGCATCAGGGAACCCTCGCCTCATTGCGGAACACGTATCCGAACGCCGAAACGCTGGAAGATGTCTTTTTTGCCGCGACCACTGCAACGGCGAAGGATGAAACCACGGACCATCATGATCTAATCGATGATGAAGCCTGGGCAGATACCGTGATCATGGACGAGCCGTCCGAGGTCGATCGTCGGATGGTTGCGAAATGAGTTGGCTTGGGCAGCTTGAGTCGCTGACTTACCTGGCGATCCTCAAAGCGAACTCCAAATGGACGTGGCTTCGGCGACGGTTCCAAACGGGTCGTGGCGCCATGGCAACGCTCGCCGTGGTCGCTTTCGTCGTCCTGTACGTCGTCGGTGGCGTTACGGTCTTGGGACGCCGTGAACCGACGGACCCGGAGTCGCTTCGACGATGGTTGTCGGGCGGCATGGTTCTGTACGCTTTATTCCACGCGATCAAACAGATTTGGTCCAGTGACTTTGACCAGGCGGTCGTTGGGAGCCATCGAGACTCGCCGGCCGATCGACTTTGGCTTGGCGGAGGACCGCTGCATCGATCCATGTTGGTCGGACGCGAATTCATCACCGTTGTTCCGGCAACGATCGCCAAGTCGCTGCTCTTGTTGGTCGTGTTGCAGGGGGATGTTGCGTCGAGGCTGCAACTTGCGATCGGCGTCTTCCTTTCGCTTCTGACTCTTGAATTAGTGCGCCGAGTGATCTCGAGTTTGATTGCATCGATGTCGGCGATCCAGCGCACGACCATGAAGGCAATTAGCTTAGCGATCGTGACGGCATTGTTCGTCCATCTGGGATCCGTCGTCTACCAAATCGTCCCCAATGACCCAGATCCAGTTGATCTGACCGTGTGCACCTTGGCCGGCATTGGGGAGCTTGCCCAAAGCAGTGGGATCCAGTCGCTGGCGACGCCGCTGATGCCGGCGGCGCATGTCGCTTCCCAACAGACGTGGACCATCGCGGTTCCCCTGTCTGGTTTGTTCGTGGTTGACGGGTGGATGTGCTGGTTGTTGGCAATTGGAATGCTGCCGATTTGGATGATGGTCCTCGTGAGTGCCGATTCGTGGTCATTGAACCAGCGATGCAAGCATGAACGGGTTGAACTGGACCACCTGACGCGGACGTTGGCGAACAATGTCTCGCAGCGTATTGAAACCGATTCGCTTGGCGCCGATCTTGTCTCGCGGTTCGTGGATCGCTGCCACGGTTTGATGAAACTCATCCTCCCCAAAGACGTCCATGTTGACGGATGCATGGGCATCGTCCTGCGGCAGCTGCATTGCTTGGTTCGCTATCGCAGCCATGTGATGATGAGTCTTGGAATCCCGACGCTTCTTTCGCTTTCACCGCTTGTGATGGAACAGAGTGCCAAGCAGTGGCTCTTCTGTGTGGGCGGAATCCTATTGAGCTCGATCTTGTTGGCGCCGCCGGCATTGCAGATTGACTTCCGTCGCGACCTGCGTCGGATGGGTTTGCTGAAGTCGCTACCGATGACGTCTTGGTCAATGTGCATTGGGATGCTAAGCGTGCCGGTCATCATGACGATTCTATTTCAATGGCTCACCGTGACGGTGGCCTGCATCGTCGTACCGACAGCGTTTTCGCGTTGGATTTCGTTGATGCTGGCCATGCCCGCCGTGGCCGTCTTGACGTTTGCAATTGAGAACGCCTTGTTTCTGATTTTTCCACATTCCATTGGCGCTCAGGGAATTGGCATGGTGCTACGGACCAAAGTCATGTTTCTTTGGAAGGCGGTCGTGATTGCGGCGTTCCCAACGTCGATCGCGCTCATCGCCGCGCTGTGCAGCACCTGCCTTCCGGAGACTGTGGCTCAATCCGCCGCAGTATTTGGAATACTGGTTAGTTGGTGGGCCATTGCGATCGTCAGCCTTTTTTGTCTGACCGGATGTTGGCAACGGTTTGACCCCGTACGCGACATCGCCCCCGAGTAGTCAGATCGTACCATCACGCGCGAATGCCGAATCATCACGGTGACGGTGTGTGCTAAGGTGTACGGATGGAACTCTGCAGGCCGCAACCGTTGTACCTCTGGATATCGCTTCGAGCGTCTGTGACCCGGTTGTTCGTTTTCCTACTGGCTGCGGGATCGACGGCATTGGACCCTTGCCATGTCAGCGCTGGGTTAGGGCCTGAAAACGTCTTCGTCGTGGTCAATGGTGACGAAGTGAATTCGCTGACGGTGGCAAATCACTACACGAAGATTCGGGAGATTCCGCCGTCAAACGTCTTTGTTCTCGATGATGTTCCCAGCGGACTGACCGTGTCGTTGGAAGGGTTTCGCGATCGAATCTTGAAGCCGATCCTCGACGAAATCGACCAGCGCAAGCTGTCCAGGCAGATTCGGGCGATTGCCTATTCAGCGGGGTTTCCAACCGGCGTCAACATTGCATCCCATACGGCGCAGCTAACCGATCCGAATGCCAAGCGGTATCAAACCGCCGTCGCGAGCTTGAACTCACTGACGTTCTTTTATCGCTTTGTGCTGAGCGATTCTCCGCAGTACTTGGGTTGGGGTTCGAACTTGTATGCACGTGGACCCTTTCGTCGAAATTTTGCCAACCCACTTGGCGGTGAGAAGGGTGATGTGTTCGGCGAGGCTCAGGACGCCCTCGATTCGGAGCGATTCGAGGAAGCCGCCGAGAAGTGGAGTGAACTCGCCGACGAATTTCCGTCAATGGCGCCGCTCCAGATACTCGCTGCGGAGGCTTCATGGCAATCGGATGATCGAAATGAGGCAGTCCGCCGAGTCGGTCTGGCCGTCAAATCGGGTTGGACGAACCGACAATACCTCAAGACTGAAAGCCCGCTCGCCACTCTTTTCGAAGGCGAGACGCCATCGGGAGGTGGTGCACTGTCGAAGTTGTTGGTGTCCATGAAGGATGTTCCGGCGGCACACCAGGGACCGGTCGGGTTTGCGGGAGACGTCGGATGGGCGTCCAATGGATATCCGGTTCCTCTCAAGGATGGCGGAGTCGGCTACATGCTCTCGACGATGCTCGCGGTCGTCCATCCCAATGGCAGCACGACTGAGCAGGCCGTCGACTATCTGAAACGAGCTGCCGCATCTGACCGAACCTTTCCGGATGCGACGGTCGGATTCTCCAAAACGGGCGACGTGCGCACGAAAACGCGATTTCCCCTGTTTGGCGATGCGCTCAGCTGGCTACTATCGCGAGACCGAGACGTTGCCATTTTTAGCGGCAAGCTTCCATCGGACACCAAGTCCTATGTCGGTCTGATGCTCGGAACTCCGCAATTCGATGTCTTGGGACGTCGATGGTCGATCGTTCCGGGGGGAATTGCGGAGAATCTGACCAGCACCGGAGCCGTATTTGCCGGAAGTGGTCAGACGAAGTGCACCGAATTGCTGCACGCTGGGGCCGCAATGAGCAGCGGCGCCGTCGCGGAGCCCTATTCGATTCCGATGAAGTTTCCCTCGCCGTTGATTCATCCTTATTACTTCGAGGGGGTCACGGCTGCCGAAGCATTTTATTTGACGACGTCATCGCCCTATCAGTTGTTGATCATCGGAGATCCATTGGCGCAGCCATTTGCTCGGGCGCCAGCGGCCGAGTTCGAACTATCGATGGATGAAAACCTGACGCCCGACGGGCGGCGGGTCATTCGCGTCGCGCGCCAGACTGACCAACAAGATGCACCAGCAGGCCGACATTCCGAGACGCTGGCCATCGAACTCTACATCCAGGATCGGTTGGTGCAGCGTTTGCGACCGGTACGCGAGATCAACTTCCGAATTCCTGCCAACACCTTTGGTCCGGTCCGCTGCCGTGTTGTGGCCGTTGGAAATGATCCGACGGAGCCTCGCATCGGCTTCAGCCGGACGTTCGTGTTGGGATCCGAGAGTAAGCTACCGAAGGTTCAAACGGTGGAGTCCGCAACCGATGACCGAAAGACGTCTTTAAAGGTGAGCTGCGCGGGGGCGGAATCCATTGACCTGCAGCACTTTGGACGCACCGTTGCGACGATCCAGGGCGATCAAGGTGAAGTCAAGTTGAGCCGTCAACAGATCGGCGACGGACCAGTACCGTTGCAAGCAATCGGCCGAAAAGGAAATCGAGCTTTGCTGGGGCCCATTCAATTGATCGCGAGGTAACCAAGTTTGACTGACCTGACATCACGCGCCGTTTGCGTCATGGGGATGGCGCTATTCATTTTGGCAGCATGGTGCATCAGTACGGACCGTCGACGATTTCCATGGCGGATTGTCATCGGCGGGCTGATGTTGCAGTTGGTTCTTGCGTTCCTGGTGTTGCGAACGACCGCGGGGCGATGGGTGTTTCGACGCATTGGTGACGGTTTCAGCGCGGTCATGAGCAATGTCGAGATCGGCAGTGGTTTCTTGTTCAATGCCGGTGGCGACAATCCGTTGGGTGGCTCGTTATTGGGAACATTTGCGTTTGGTGTGTTGCCAACGGTGATCTTTTTTTCATCGTTGATGAGCGTGCTGTATCACCTTGGGATCATGCAGCGACTGGTGTGGGCGATGGCGTGGGTGATGCGATTCACCTTGGGAACGACGGGCCCGGAGACACTCGCGGCGGCGGCCAATGTGTTCGTCGGGCACACGGAGGCTCCTTTGGTGGTACGCCCTTATCTCAGTTCGATGTCCCGTAGCGAGCTGTGCGCGATGATGACGGGTGGATTTGCGACGGTCACCGGCGGGTTACTGGGCGCCTACGCTGGAATGGGAATCGATATTGCTCATCTATTAACCGCTTCGGTGATTAGTGCTCCGGCGGCGTTGCTTATCGCCAAAGTCATGGTTCCGCCGGATACGACGGATGAGTCAAACGAGTCCGCGACCGGCGAAGAATTGGATGATGGCGATGCGTTGCTGACGACACCGTCGGAGCAAACTAATGTCATCGGCGCCGCCGTCGAGGGTGCCAGCGAGGGCATGAAACTGGCACTCAATGTCGGGGCCATGTTGATTGCTTTTCTCGCATTGTTGGCATTGATCGATTCCGTTTTGGGCGGTGTCTGCAGTCAGCTTGGGTGGCTGCAGGCGGACGGCACGCCCGCTTTGACGCTCGGGAGCATCCTTGGGTACGCCTGCTGGCCGATCGCATGGCTGTTGGGTATTCCGGCGGATGAATGTTTGGTAGCCGGTCGCTTGATCGGTTTGAAGACGGTTGCCAATGAGTTCGTCGCCTTCCAGTCACTTGGCGAGTTACGAGGTGCGGCAACGCCGCAGCTTAGCGAGCGGACTGCGTCCGTGCTCACTTATGCCCTCGCGGGATTTAGCAACTTTGCGGCCATTGGAATTCAGGTCGGTGGCATTGGGGGTCTTGCCCCTGAACGAAAGAAGGAGCTTGCCTCGCTTGGTTTGCGCGCCATGTTCGGTGGCTTGTTAGCGTGTTGCATCACGGGTGCCGTCGCGGGCTCCATGCTCTGACCACGCTCGATCTCGTGGTCATTTCGAGACTTCTCGGCGATCTCGACTAAATGATGGTCCAGCGAGCTAGTCTGGTCGCCAGTTCAGTGTCAACGCGGCGATCAGCAGGGCGGGTCGTGATGCCTAAGGATTGTTTCGTAGCGACGATCGCCTTTCGGCGCGACTTACTGGATCGTCGGAAGGCATCTGTCGAAAATATTGCAAAGCTTCGTGACAAATCGGAAGTTGGGCCCTACTTCCTCAAACGTCCCACGGCGCTACCGGAAAATGGATGAACCGACAGACGATCCAAGAGATCCTTCGCGGCGACCTTGATGCCTACGATGTCGTGGTTCGACAGTACCAGGGCATGCTGCTGGGCTACGCCGCGCAACGGCTATCCAGTTTCGACACCGCCCAAGAAGTGGTTCAACTGACCTTCATCCGGGCGTACGAGCAACTGGACGAGTATCAGCCGGAAAGAGACTTTGGGATCTGGTTGTGTGTGATCTGCAAGCACTTCATTTTGACTGAACTGGAACGTCAGCGGCGCGAGTCGCGAAATCTCGAGAAGTTCACCCAAGCGCTGACGATGCGCGTCGGCGAAGAGATGGCCGGTGTAGACGACCACCAACCCGACACGGTCTCGTTGTTGCGTGATTGCCTCAAAAAGTTACCCGAGCTGTCGGTTTCCGTCGTGCAGCTCCGGTACCAAGAACGGCGATCGTGCCGAAGTATTGCCGAATCGCTCGATCGAACGGTCACTTGGGTTACCAGTACCTTGAGCCGGTCACGAAAGACTCTGCGGCAGTGCATCGAGACTCGCCTGCGTGATCAGGGGGCCACATGACCGAGTTAAGACGACAGCAGTTGCTGGAACGCTTCTTGGACGAAATGCTCACCGAGGATGAATGTGGTGAACTCATCGACTGGTTCGATGAAAGTCCATCCGCCTTGTCCGAGTTCGCCGACGAACTGCGTTTAGTCAATGCCTTGTCGGCGATGCACGTCGCAGAGACGAGCCAAATTTCAGGTGCGGTGCTCGACAGCCTTCGGAGTGTCAATCCGACGGTCGACATCTCGCAGCGAGTACGCCGGCAACTGGAAAGTCGACCAGCGTCAACGCGTGCAACCACGACACGGGTTCTCTCTCTCGGAGTGCGCCAAGCCTTATCGGCCGCAGCCGTTTTCCTTGTCGTCGTGATCAGCATGTCCATGCTCCGCCAGCGGTCGTCCAAAGACCGAAACGTGGCGGCAACGGTGCTGAGAGCCAACTCGTCGAGCGGATTCACGCGAGGCGACGCCTTTCGAATCGAAGACCGTATTCGCATTGAGCAAGGCAGCGTTGTGATCGGGTTCCTTTCGGGAGCCAAGCTTGCTGTCGAAGGCCCAGCCGAGGTGATCGTTGCGGGCAACAATCGTGCAAGAATGAAACACGGGCTCGCAACGATTCGCGTACCCGGGAAAGTCAAAGGATTCACGCTGGACACGCCCAGCGAGCAAGTCGTTGATCTGGGGACGTCGTTTGGGGTTGCGGTCGCGAACGATGGTGCCACCTCGATTGCCGTCTTCGAAGGAGAGATTGAGCTGCGCGGCCAGCAACACGTTGCGGGCCCGCAACGCCTGGTAGCGGGGACATCCGTTCGCGTCGAACACAGCGATGAGTTTCCGCGTGATATTCCCCACTCCATCCACCGGTACCTTGGAACGTGGCAAGTGTCGTTTGGAGTGAATGATCTCGTTGGCGACGTGCGCGTGGCGACACCGACCGAGCGGCAATCGCCGGGTCAAGCGATGGATCGTGATTCTTTGTTGTTGTTTCCTGAACGCGAGAGTGTGCCACTGAAGCGGGGTTACGTTGTCGATGCGACCGAGCCCGGTAATTACCGGCGTCCCTTCCGACGGCGCACCAAGAAAATTGCCAGGGACGTTCGCGTGGATAGTTTCCTGCTGCAGTTCAATCCTGTCCGCAATCAGAACGTGTTGGCTGATCAGACTTTCCGAGGCGAATTGCACTTTGATCGCCCGATCGTTGCAATGATTCTGCAGAAGGATCTGCTGGATGCTTCGGACTCCTTGCTAGCACTCCCAGATGTTGACTTCAGCGATATCTACCGACGTGGAATCAATGCAACCGATGTGGTGACATTGAGCCCCGACCGAAGTGTGATGCATGTTGCACTGCAGGTCGCCAATGGAGTCGACCAGATCCGTGTTTTGGTGGAGTCCGATACCAACACGCCGGGCATCCGCGAATGATTCGTTCTTGGACATCAAGCAGCCAGCATCGCGACCCGACGACGTCCACCACCAACGCAAACGGACTACCATCGTCAAGTGAATCCCACTGTTCCCGAGACCATCATGAAGCCTCCCCACACTCTTGACCGTCGTGACCTGCTTCGCGGCGCCGGTGTCACATTGACGCTTCCGATTCTTGAAAGCAACCGTAAACGTGCGCGAGCGGCGACGCCTCCCGACAATACCCGGACGCGGCGATTGGTTTGTGTTGGAAATCATCTCGGATTCTATCCGGGTCACTTCTTTCCCCATGAGGCGGGCAAAGGCTACTCCTTGACTCCAACGCTGAAGCCTCTGAGCGGACATCGCGATGACATGACGGTGTTCTCGCATCTGGATCACGAACTCAACGGTGGGCACGGTGCCGTGCATGGGTTCTTGTCGAGCATCAAGAAGGAAGAGGCCGCGGGATTTCCCGAAAAGAACATGACGCTCGATCAGGCGGCGGCTGAGCATGTTGGCAGCGCGACTCGGTTTTCATCGATCAACACCGCGATTGGGGAAGGAACCGATATGTGTTGGACGCGTGCCGGTGTTCACGTCCCGCCCATCAATAAACCGGCTGCACTCTTTCAAGCTCTCTTTGTCAACTCGGTACAAAGTGAGCGAGAATCGGAACGCAACCGACTGAAACACAGGGCCAGCGTGCTGGACGCTTTGCGAGAATCCGCCCACGCCTTGAATCGAACTCTAAACGCATCCGACCGTAACAAGCTCGATCAGTATCTGACATCCGTCCGCGATGTCGAGCGGCGTCTGCAGATGTCCAAAGAATGGATCGACCGCCCCAAGCCGAAGTCGCCCATCGATGACGTCGCGGATGAAGAACGGAAGCACATCGACGAAGTGGCGTTGCTTTTCGATTTGATGGCTCTGGCGTTACAGACCGACTCGACCAGAGTTGCGACGCTGGAGATCCCGCTGGGGTTTCGTACGGCCGAACTGGATCTGGGCGCTTATCACGGACTGTCTCATCACAGCAAGTCCGAGGACCGTCTTGCCCAGCTCCAAATCGTGGAGTCATTTCTGACCGCGAAGCTCAGCAGCTTCATCTCTGCCCTCAAAGAAGGAAATATTTTCGACGACACGCTGATTGTGTTTGGCAGCGGTATGAGTGACGGCTCGATTCATAGCAATCGAAATCTTCCGGTGCTGCTCGCCGGAGGAGGACTCGATCACCAGGGGCATGTTGTTTGTCCAGGCGACCACCATCAACGTGTTCCACTTTCGAATCTTTGGCTTTCGGTCTTGCAGTGGTTCGGTTTGGAAACGGAGCGGTTTGGGAAGAGCACCGGGACGTTCTCGGGGATGAAGATTGGTTGATGGATGGGGAAGAGGAAGAGATTTGTCATTAGTTATTTGACATTAGTCATTTTTCATTGAGGTGGTTTGTGGGCGATGCAGCGCAAGCGAACGAGATTGAGAATCGCTTGATCGAGTTTGCTGTGCGCGTGATCAAGGTTTCCGATGCGTTGCCGAAGACGGCGGCGGCGAAACACATCTCGAGTCAGCTTCTCCGGTCTGGAACCTCGCCCGCACCGAACTATGCCGAGGCGCGCGGTGCGGAAAGCAATGCTGATTTTGTGCACAAGCTCCGAATCGCGTTGAAGGAGCTAAACGAGTGCTGCGTCTGGTTGAAAATGATCTGCAAGGCCGAACTGATGGATCCTACTCGCCTCGACGACCTTATTGACGAAAACGAACAACTCTGTCGCATCCTCAATGCGTCGATTAAGACGGCCAAAAGCAAGTAGGCCTTGGTATCGGTATCAACCACGCCGCCAATGACAAATAACTAATCTCAAACAACTAATGACTAATCTCCTCCACCTAATACCGTTCGTACTAGTGATGGTACCAACCGCTCAAGCACAAATCACGCCATCGACATTCCTTTCAAGCTATTGCACTTCATGTCATGGAACGGATGACCAAATTGCCGACCGCCGCTTCGACACGCTCCCCGAGCAGATCAGCAAGGTTGAAGATCTCGAACGCTACCAGGAAATCGTTGACCAACTCAATCTTTCGTACATGCCACCGGAAGACGAAGTGCAGCCGACCGAGTCAGAGCGTGCAACGGTGATCGAGCAGTTGACTCGCAAGATCGCCCAGGGTCGTGCGGTGTTGAGTCAATCCGGTGGTCACAGCGTTCTGCGGCGACTGAACACGTGGGAGTATCGTCACACGATTGGAGATTTGCTTGGGCTCAATGTCCAGACTTGGAATCCGGCGGAGGACATGCCAGCGGAGATCAAGGTCGACGGATTCGACAACAACGGGGGCGCGCTGGTCACTTCCGGCCTGTTGATGGACCACTACTTTGCAGCCGCTGAGGAGGCGATTCGCCGCGCGACGCAATTTGGAGATCGTCCACGATTCGAACGCTTTGTCCAACGTTCACCGTTTTATTTTCGGGATAAGGCACACGAAGACCTCCCCAAATTGTTCCGCGTGGATCGTTTTCGGTTTGTACCTGAAACGCCCTACACCGACTTGTATGGACGGCATTATCGTGGGGGCCACATTGGTTTCATGCCGCTGGTTCGGCAAGGAGGGGTTTCCGATGCCGGGCTCTACACGATCCGCGTTCGGGCGGCAGCGGTCGGCCGGACTCACGATTACGGACGTGCCCTAGGTGATTTCCGCAACGGTGATCCGCTGGTGATGGAGATCGCCGCCGTCGATCGACGCGGTAGCGTGGAGAGCACCGGCAACGTCTCCAAAATGGTCTCGCTAGCGCAGGTCGAAGTCACCGACGAGCAGCCACGTTGGTTTGAGTGGGATGTCTACATGGATGCGGGGTTCGAACCGGAAATTCGATTCCGTAACGGACCCTTGGCAGCCAAACGCATGATTCGTTTGTTGACCACGCACGCAGCCGATAAACCCGAGTTCCAACCTTTCATTGGAATGAAGGCCGGCACGGAGAAAGCGCATGGAGTACTCAAAGCCTACCGGGGACCACGTTTGAGGATATGGGAGATTCAACTTGAGGGACCCCATCATGATAGGTGGCCAACGATCGGTCACGAGGTCCTTTACGGTGAACTGGCCCGTGATGAGCTGACGGCAAGTACGATTGAAACGCGACTCGAGGCATTTGCCGAGAAAGCGTTTCGGCGTCCGCCAGTGAAAAAGGAGCTGGAACCGATCCGACGGCTGGTGGCGTCAAAGCTGGACGGTGGCATGGATCCATTGTCGGCGATGCAGCTTGGCTGCCAGGCAATCCTGTGCTCACCTGGATTTCTCTATTTGAATCTCGGCGAGGGAGAGCTGAGTGAGGCCGCATTGGCGTCCCGGTTATCGTACTTCCTCTGGTCATCGCCACCCGACGAAGCTTTGCTCGCGCTGGCGTCGCGTGGACAGCTTGGGGGTAACTTGAGTGCACAAGTCTCCCGGATGCTCGCCGATTCCAAGTCGAATCGATTCGTCCGGCACTTTGTGCGCTGCTGGCTTGATCTTGACAATATCGGCACGATGCCGCCGTCGGCAGACTTTCTGGCATACCATCGCGACAATCTTGAAACGGCGATGCGAGACGAGACGGAGATGTTTTTCCGACACGTGCTGGATGAGAATCGACCGATACGCGAGTTCCTGGATGCCGATTATTCATTCCTCAACCGCGAGCTCGCACTGCACTATGGCATCGACGACGTCGATGGCAGCGAACTCCGACTTGTTTCACTCCATGGCGTTCGACGTGGTGGACTGACGGGACATGGGGCCTTTCTGACCGCTTCGGCGAACGGCGTGGACACTTCGCCGGTTGTTCGAGGCGTCTATGTCCTTGAAAAGCTCCTTGGCTACTCACCGCCACCGCCTCCACCGGACGTCCCCGCGATTGAACCCGACATTCGTGGTGCGGTGACCATTCGACAGCAACTGGAAAAACATCGGAATGATGCCGCCTGTGCCGAGTGTCATCGCAAGATTGATCCGCTCGGTTTTGCGTTGGAGAATTTCGACGCCATTGGAGGTTGGCGCACCGAGTACCAACGAGACAGTCCGGTTAATGCAGCGGGCAAGCTGCCGGGCGGCGATCGCTTTTCGACCTTGACCGAGTTTCGTCAGCTCTTGGTAAATCGTCAGGAGCAATTCAACCGTTGTTTGACCGAGAAACTCATGGCTTACGCGCTCGGTCGCGAGATCGAAATCGGCGATCGATCCAGCATGGATGTGATTGTCCAAGACCTCACGCGCGAAGGCAAAGGGCTCCAGGATCTCATTCAATCCATCGTCGCCAGTGATCCGTTTTCTCGAAACTAGAACCGAGATTCCATGACACAAATGAACCGATCCAATCGTCGTCGTTTTTTAGAGACGGCTGCAGCCGTCTCGGCTGCCAGCTTGGTGACCTCGACCAGTGTGCCCCGTCAAGTTCTTGCCAGATCACCCAACGAGCGACGCCGATTTGCATTGATTGGAGTCGGCGGAAATGGAACGAACACAGCTCCGGTTGGTCAGAGTTTCGCCGATCTAGTGGCGTTGTGTGATGTCGATTCGGATCACCTCACACGCGGCAATGAAGTCCTCTGTAATGGCAAAGCGGATACCTACAGCGACTATCGAGAGGTCATCGCCCGCGATGACATCGATATCGTTCAAATCTCAACGCCGGATCACTGGCACGCGAAGATTCTGATCGAAGCCATGCTGGCCGGAAAAGATGCGTATTGTGAAAAGCCACTGACGCTGACAATCGACGAGGGCAAACTCGTTCGAAAAGTTCAACAGCAGACCGGACGAGTCGTTCAAGTGGGTACACAGCAGCGAAGCAGTTTCAACTTATTCAATAAGGCATTGGCGATCGTTGCTGAAGGCCGACTCGGAAAACTGAAGCGACTTGTCGTTGGAATTGACGCGGGGGGCTGGAGCCCGGAAATCCCCGTGGTCGATGTTCCCAAGTCACTTGATTGGGACCGCTGGCTCGGGCCGTCTCCGGAGATGCCCTATCGCCATCTCACACGAATGAAAGAGGGAAAGCGTGAAGAGTACACCAATTGCCATGCTCAGTTTCGCTGGTGGTATGAACATTCCGGTGGCAAGTTGACCGATTGGGGCGCGCACCACATCGACATCGCGATGCTTGGCATTGCGGCAGCCGGACAATCGAATGATCCCATTTCCGTCTCGGGAGACGCCAAACACGATGTCGATTTTGAAGACGGGATTCCCGTCCAGACGAATCGCTACAACACTGCGCGGTGGTTTGATTTGAATGTTAGCTTCGCCGACAGCACGGTCGTGATGAACATTCGAAGCGATGTCGACCGTGGGATTCTGTTTGAAGGCGAGCGGGGTCGTATCTTTGTCAATCGTCGTCGGCTCGTCGGCAAGCCCGTTGAGCAACTTGACAATGAACCTTTGCCGGAAGATGCGCTTTCCAATGTGTATCGTGGTATGCCTATTGAAGGCAACAGTCGACCAGCACACTGGGCCAATTTCATGCACGCGATCGACCATGGGATCTTGCCGATTTCAGATGTCCATTCGCACATGAAGATGCTCAACGTTTGCCATCTGGCAGGCATCTGTTGTCGGCTTGGTCGAGAAATAAAGTGGGATCAAAAGACGGAGTCCATCGTGGGCGACGACTTGGCCGCGAGCATGATGGGACGACCCTACCGGGATGGATATGAGATTCAGATTTAAGCGAATCGATCGATTAACCTACCTGACGCTGATGGGGTTGTTGTGTGTGGCTTGTCAGCCTGTTGGCAGGGCGTTTGCGGCTGACCGGTCGACGCTTGATGAAGCAAAAATTTTGGGCCGCCAAAATTCTGCCTTGGTTCATGCTGCTTCGGCAGGACAAGAAATTGATGCGGCATCGAGCAACGAGCCGCGGCTTGCTGAGTATCGTGATCGAATCGCTCCCGCCTTGCGAGACAGCTGCATCGGCTGTCACGGCCCCGAGGAACAGGAGGCTGGTTTCCGGATTGATCAGTTAGATCCGAATCTTCAAACCGGCGATGACGTCAGTCGATGGCTGGAGGTCTTTGATGTTGTCAGCAACGGCGAAATGCCTCCACTCGAAGATGGCCTGAGTGACGCGGATCGTAGCCGGATCACTCAGTGGTTGTCCAAGGAGATCCAAACCGCCTCGCAAGTCCGTCGCGCCGAGAACGGACACACCTCGTTTCGACGATTGACTCGATACGAGTACAACGCCGCGATGCAAGACCTGCTTGGTTTGTCCTATGACTTTGCTGCCGATTTGCCGCCTGAAACGGCATCCGACGATGGCTTCAAGAATAGTTCTGAAATGCTGCACATGTCGGCGATGCAGTTAGAGCAGTATCGTGAATTGGCTCGTCAAGCGCTCCAACGGGCGACGGTGCAAGGTGAGCGTCCGATCGCGTCATTCATTGCCATCTCGATGGAAAGCCTTGCAGCGGAGCAGCAGAGACAGCAGGACGAGAAATTCGATAAGGTGTTAAAGCGAGTCAAAGATGATCCGGAAGAGCTGGCAAAGCAGAAGTCCATTTTGCAGTCGAAGTACGCCATCAAATCCGGTGTTGAGCATCTTCAAAATCGAGACACCGGCCAGCGGTTCCATGCACGGTGGCAATATGCGGCGACAAGAAACGCTCCGGTGCCAACGTCGATTCGACCGCAGATTCCTAGCGAAATCACGACCGTCGCGGTGATTCCAAAAGGGCGTGCACTCAAGCTTCACGTTGGCGATTCGCTTCCTGAATCAGGCGACATTCGGATTCGCGTTTTGGCGGCCAAGACTCGAGCAGACCAACACGGTGATCCGTCACTGGCCCTGATCTTTGGACATCAAGCAAGCAACAATTCTCAGGCCGCCGAGAGGATTGATTCCGAAATCGTCATTCGAGCTGACCCAGAAGATCCGGCGTTTTATGAATGGGTCGTGCCGCTGCATGATGTGGTTCGCAATCCCTACCGCGGTGTCACCGAGCTCGGTGAAAAGCCGAATCCGGGTGAGTTCATTCAGTTTGTGAACACTTCGTTTGGACCGGAGACCTTGCGGATTGAATACGTGGAGATTGAAACTCAAGTCTATGACCAATGGCCGCCAACTTCGCACCGCCGAATCTTCACTGACAGTCTTTATCGCGACGCAGAACCCAACGAGCACAACGAGGCACTCTATGCTCGCGAGGTCCTGACTCAGTTCATGAGCCGTGCCTGGCGTCGTCCGATTTCGTCCGCTGAAGTTAATCAGCGGATGAGGCTATTCGCAGCTTACCGTGCCGCAGGACTGCACTTTCAAGATGCGGTGGTCGAAGTCCTGGCAACCATCCTTGCCTCACCGAACTTCCTGTACGTCACGCGTGTGCAAGTTGGTGAGGAAGATCCGAAGAGTCAAGAATCAGGGATTGCCTCCCAATACGAACTGGCGACACGCCTGGCCCTGTTCCTGTGGTGCAGTCTTCCGGACGCTGAGCTTCTGTCACTTGCCAAAACTGGATTGCTGCGTGATCAGGATGTCCTGATCGAGCAAACCAAGCGAATGCTAGGCGATGAAAAGGCACAGAGATTTTCAAAGCACTTTGTGCAGCAATGGCTCGGGATGGAATTGCTGGAACATTTGGAAGTCGACGAGAAGGCTTATGGCAAAGTCTTTGATGAATCGTTGAAGAGAGCGATGCAGGATGAACCGGTCGCGTTCTTCGATGAGGTCCTTCACACCAACAGCAGCGTGATGGATTTTCTGCACGCCGACTACGTGATGGTGAACGATCGATTGGCCTCGCACTACGGCATTGCGGATGTCCACGGACCGGAGTTCCGCCGTGTTGCGTTGCCACCGGATAGTTCCCGCGGAGGCCTGCTAACACAGGGAGGTCTGCTCGCGATGAATTCCGATGGCAAGGATTCGCATCCGCTCAAGCGCGGTGTCTGGCTGCTCCAGCGCATTCTCGACGACCCGCCTCCTCCTCCGCCGCCGAACGTTCCCGAGGTCGACTTGACGGACCCGAGAATCCTACAAATGACGTTGAAGGAACGGATCGAAGACCACCGCAACCATCCCGCGTGCTATTCCTGTCATGCCCGGATCGACCCGTGGGGCATCGCGTTCGAGAACTTTGACGCGATCGGGGCATGGCGATCAAAGATTGGTGGAACACCGGTCGATTCGACCAGCGAACTATTCAACCAACAGAAACTGGACGGCATCGAGGGACTGAAACGTTTTCTGCTGACAAACCGCCAAGATCAATTCGCCCGTGCATTGGTTCATAAAATGACGAGCTATGCCTTGGGCAGACCGCTATCATTTGGTGATCGCGGCCAGGTGGATCAACTGACCCAAGTTTTTCGGCAGAAAGGCGACCGTCTTGGTGATCTCGTTGAAATCATTGTCATGAGTGATTTGTTCCTCACGAAATAAAAGCATGAGCAAGATGACCCAAATAACATCACTCGATCGGCGACGATTCATTCGCGGGACAGCCGGCTTTGCATTGGCACTGCCACAGTTCGAAGCCTTTGCGGGTTCTAACGTAGGCGATTCCGCCATGAAGCGCCTGGCCTGTTTCTACGTTCCCGACGGGGTTCCGATGCCGCTGGCTAAGGATCCGGCGCATCAGGACTGGAGTTGGTTTCCCCACGGGGCTGGAACTGATTTCAAGCTCACTAAGTGCCTCCAGCCGTTGGAACCACTCCGCAGTCATCTCACCATCCTCAGTGGTCTTTCGCATCCAGCCGTGCGTAACGTTCACGGTCATTCCAATGCCGACCAGTTCTTGACCGGTGCGGACACCGGAGCAGCCGGAGACTATCAGAACAGCATTTCACTGGATCAGCAGTTCGCCATTCATTCGGGTGAGCATACACGATACTCATCGCTCGTCATGTCGACCGACGGTGGCACAGGATCGCCGCGTGGTGCACAAACCATGTCGTTCAACCGCGAGGGACGTGCAATCCCGGCCGAGCACAAACCGAAGCGGATCTTTGACAAGCTTTTTGTCAAAAGTGGCGATGATGCGGCTCGACGGCTTGCCTTGAGCACGAGTGCACTTGACGTCCTGATGGAAGACGCTCGATCACTCAACCGAACGCTTTCCAAACGCGACCAGGAAACGTTCCAGGATTACTTGCAATCGGTACGTGATACCGAGGTTCGAGTGGAAAAAGCTAAGAAATGGATCAACACGCCGCTTCCACAGGTCAATGTCGACCACCTGAATCTGGACATCACACCGGAGGACCCGCGTGATTACTTGAGGACCATGTACGAGTTGATTTTTCTGGCATTCAAGACCGACTCCACTCGCGTGGCCACGTATCAACTGGGCAGAGAAAATGGTGTCGGCGTGAGCGACTATCTTGCCCGTGCGGTCGGATTCAATTTGACACATCAGCTGACTCACAACACCAAGGCTCCTGGCGGTTGGGAGAACTTTGGCATGTATTGCCGCTTTCTCAGTGAAGAGCTTGGTCGATTCCTTGGCCGTTTGAATGAAACAAACGAACCGGGCCGAGATGGGAACATGTTGGACAATACGCTTGTCCTATTCGGTTCAGCATCCAGTGCGTTTCATTCGTCCAGAAACTATCCGCTGATCCTCGCTGGCGGAAAGAACATAGGTTTCCGGCATGGCCAGTATTTGAAGTACGGAGCAGGCAACGCAAACAATCAAGCCAATGCCGGTCGCGGCTCCGACGCAAACTGGCGACTTGAGATGACTTGGGAAGAGGAAGATTTGTCGAAGCTCTATCTGACAATGTTGCGTCGACTTGGCGTCGAGTGCGAGTCATTCGGTGGGGCGACCGAGACACTGCGCGAGGTTTGACGTAGGAACGAAGCCAGGCCTCGAAGCAATCCGCCAGACTTCCGTCAGGCAACCGATGCCATGTCTGGATCGGCAATAACCGGTAACAAGGACATCAAGCGACAAAGCACGGCCGATTGGCGACATCCTTGGGGCCGTGGTATCTCGCTTGCAAAGCACGATCCGTTGACGCGCGAAACTGTCTTTCGTGCGTTCACGATTTCCAGGTTGACAGCGCCACTCTCAAGGCGGGAAGTTCGTTCAAGACATGACTTGACTGATCGGTCAAATTCGCGATGCTACGCCGACGGAGATGTGATCCACCTGTTTTGAACTGGACAAGCCATGAATTCCGATAACCCGAGTAGGACGGCCGTGCTTTCTGGGTCGACCGGAGGCATCGGGACAGAGATCGCAACGTTGCTTGCAAGTCGCGGGTGGAACCTGGTCCTTGTCAATCGCTCGTCAGAGAAGAGTCAAACGCAGGCGGCCGAACTGGGGCGTCAATATCCAGGCATCTCGATCGACACTTACAAAGCCGATCTGTTGGATCAAACAACAATCGTGAGGGCCTGCGATGAAATCTCCAAAGCGCATCCGAGACTATCAGCGATTTACAACGTTGCGGGACTGCTGACCGATAACCGGATTACGAGTGTTCAGGGCATTGAGGGCCACTTTGCGATCAACACCGTGGCTCCTTATTTGTTCACAAGGTGCCTCCGCAATTCACTCGAGGCTGGCAAAGAGGCGGATGAGACTTCCGTGGTCGTTAACTTTGGTTCATCGGCGGTCAATTCGGTGAAGAAACTGGATGTGCCAACGATGGTCGATCCACCCAAAATTGGCGGGTTGATGGGCGCTTACGCGACGTCCAAGCTTGCTTTGATGGCCGTGACCCTTGCGATGATCGACCGGCAGGCGAACTCGGGAGTCTTGTTCGTCAACGCGGATCCCGGACCAACCAAGACTTCCATGACCGGTTCGGGTGATGGGATGCCGTGGTTCATACGATTGCTCCGTCCCTTAATCTTCAAGTCCGCCGATGTTCAAGCGAAACGACTTGTCGACGGTGTCGAACAAGCCGTCGCGGATCGCCAGACAGGCCTTTACATTTCCGAAGGTCGGCGGAAGCCCAATCCAAAAGCCGCGACGGATAAGGTCGTGCAAGACGATCTGATGAACCTGCTCGAATCACTCACGCCATCACCATCAGAGTCAGCCTCGCAGGGGTAGGTATCTAGGTCGACTTCGACTAGGTGCAACATTCCATCGCCGCTGAAGTCGCCGCCCATTGGATCGCATCTGTTTCACAGCGGGACGCACTGAAGCCGGGCGATTCGGCGAAAGCCTGTTCACCGATCATTGCGAAAGTGTTCTAACAAAGTCAGGTAGACGACGGTCTCGCAGGTTGACGACTTTGACCTGTTTGTCATTGGGCAGATTTGGCCCAGTGGTTCTGCGTCCGTTGGCGATCTGTGCCTGAAGCAGTGACACCATTTGGTTCACTCGCTCAGGATATTCTTGTGCCAGGTTGTTGTCTTCGTGTGGATCGGCTGCGAGATCGAACAACTGGACGAAGGGGGGCTTGAGCAAATCGGCTTCCGTGGGTTGGCTACCGAAATCTTCCAAGGCGGCTTTCCAAGCCACGGCGGGCATGGGGTCATTCCCGGCAAAGACTCCATCCCCAGCTTTGACACCACTGGATGGTGATAGAATCAGTTTCCAATGATCATCACGAATTGCGTAGGCAACGACGGATTCTGTGATCAGGCTTGCGCGGTGGGATGCCGCCATGGGATTCTTCAAGAGGGATGCAAAACTGATGGAGTCGGGGGCTTCGTCCGTGGCGAGTTGCTGCCCGGTCAGCTCGGCAAAGGTCGCCATTAGGTCGCAGAGCCCAACGACCGATTCACAGGTGGAACCAGCTGGAATCCTGTCAGGCCATTTGGCGAGTAATGGAACGCGTAGTCCGCCTTCGTAGATCGAGAACTTGTAACCGCGGTGTGGGCCGCTTGGATAGTGTCCCACCTCTTCGAGCAATTTGATCTGTGCGGGCGTGGCTTCCAGATTATTCCCCGCGTACGGTGCGGCGCCGTGATCAGATGAGAACATTAGCAGCGTCTCGTCGGCCAACCCCTTGGATTGAAGCGCGTTCATCACCCGCTCCACACCATGATCCACTTCCATCACGAAATCACCGTAGACGCCCAGTGAGCTCTTCCCCCGCCATGGCTTACCAGGACTGGTGGGAGTGTGTGGCGCGGTCAGTGCGAGATACAGAAAGAATGGTCGTGTGCCATCCTGTCGTCGGATAAACGACTCCGCTTCCCGATAGAACGTCTCCAAGACCCTGTGATCTTCAAACGTCTTCTCAGCAGGACCGACCCGGTTGAACGCGCTCCAGCCTTTCTGGGCCGTCACCTCGCCTTGCCAGACATGGTTTCGCGCGAAGGCGTAGGGGTACATGTCCAGCGAACCGGGAAGGATGAAGCTATCGTCGAATCCAAACTGAATCGGGCCGAACTCGAGCGGTTTGGTGAAATCGACATTCGCCGGTCCTTGCGTTTCGGCGTCGTCGGTCCGAGCCATTCGTGTTCCGAGATGCCATTTGCCGACGTAGGCGGTGTGATAATCAGCCCGCTTCAAGAGCTTCCCGATCGTGTACCGTTCAAGTCCCGCGCACGGTCCCATGAACCCCCATGGTCCACCGTTGATGGCCGGTCCATATCGCCAGCTATAACGCCCCGTCATCAATGCACGCCGAGTCGGAACGCAAGTGGATGCGTTGGCGTAGGCATCCGTGAACCGAACCCCTTCTGCAGCGAGTTGATCAAGGTGAGGCGTTTCAATTCGACAACGATCTCCGCCATAGCAATTCACGTCGCCGACTCCTAGATCGTCGGCGAGGATGAAGACGATATTGGGTCTCTCTGCCGTAGCGACGGTTGAAATGAAACCAGCAAGCCAACACACGAGGAGGAGATTTTTCATGGGAACCGGCCTATTACTTGGCCATCCAGCGACAGGTGTTGGCCAAGATCTGAATCATCTCGGGCTGCTTGAACACCGGGTAGGTTTCATGGCCGGGACGGAAATAGAACACTTTTCCTTTCCCGATATTCCAGATCATACCGCTGCGAAAATGCTCGCCAGATTCCCAATCTTCCCGGAATATGACTTCGTCGGGAGTCGGGACGTGGAACGGCTCGTCGTACATTTCCGTCATCGGAATCTCGAGCGTCTTGGGAAGCCCTTTCGCAATCGGGTGATCCGATTGGCTCACGGTGAGCTGACTTGGTTTACCATCCGGCCGAAAGGCAGGAAAACAACAATTCGGCATGTCAACTCGGACCTTAACGACACTGCCTCCTCTCTTCGTCACCAAATAGGCAGGCGTCACGATGGAGTCGCCAGCCGGCTGATATCTTCCCGTCGCCGGCAGGTATTCAAACTCGATCGGCGTTCGACCTGACGAGTCTGGGTACCTTTTTCTGGCTTCGATCCTAGTCTTTTCATTCATCGCTTCCATGAACGGCGTCGCCCAATGGGCGGAGTGCAGAAAGACTAGGTCCAGACGCCCCGTTTTGAGTCGTTTGATGATCTTGCGCTGGGCGGTTTCGGAGGATACTTCCCCTTGGCGCACATGGCCCCACCAGATCATGACGTCGGCCCAATCAAGGTTCTCCGCCGCGAGTCCCTGTTCGGGATCGTCCATGCCAACCGAACGGATTTCGAGCGACTCATCGAGGACCCCAAGTCGCTTTGCAATCTCATTGCCTAGGAAATCGTCGTAGGCGGCGGCTTGTTTGTCCTGCCGTTCATCCCAGACAAGGACACGCGCGGGATCGGCGGCTCCGGCCCGAACCGTCAGAACGGAGAGGGCAATGAGGATGGGAATGACTCGTGCCATATTCAATCCGACGTGCTGAAGAACAAATGGATCGCCCGTTCCTTGGGGATCGTACACCAGACAAGGTACCAAACTGACCTAAGGCGGGTGGCAAACGCACGTGGGCAACTCCCAGACGATCGATCTGGGAGAGATGATAACGATCGCCTTGGGCTGTCTACTCCTTTGTCAAACTGGCGATCACGTCTTCCAATGATTCGAAGTCATAGTCGATTCGCACTTCGCCCGACTTTAGGATGGGTCGGCTGCTTCCGTCTTGCCGTTCGATCAACATGTTCCCTCTCAGGACACAGCCTGATTCATCCATCTCCAATGAATCCACGGTCGCTCGCCACTCGGCGATTTCGAGGATGACCTTACCTTGAAACAACGCAAATGTTTCGTCCGAATCAAATTCTGCGCGAATCTCTCCCTGGTCACCTTTCAAGCGAAAAGTGATCTGTTGGTCGGAGTACGTGACTTCGAGCGGTGACGCTTGCAATTCGACGTGTTCACGTTGGATCGTGTAGTTGACGTCCCCTTCGAAGCGACACGGGATACCACACGCCCTCATAGCGGAGACCAGCAAATCGTGATTGCTGGTTTCGTCATCATTGCCCCCACGAATGACGAGCACTTGCCTCGGGATCTTCGACTCGATCATCCACCGAGCGGCCTCCACGCGCGCCAACTCTTGTGCAAGCACGTGCAAACGTCCATTACGAATCCTCACCGAGTCAAATCCGATTTGGTCGTGACGGCTCGCGATCAACTCCAGTTCCTCCCGTGTGAAGTCAAATCCGCAATCAACATAAACGTTTGCCACCGGGGGCTCTTGCAGTTGCATCGCACCAGAGTCAAAGGGGATGGCGGTAGGAGTTTTGATCGCCGGTGCAGGTCTTGGATCCCTCACGCCACCAACGTGCTCCTTGATTTCAGGCGTGTCCAAGACCGCGACACACCGAACGGTTGTCAATTGGGTGTTGCCTCGATCATCTGGCTCGTGAAATACCAACGCTCCACCGACCTCGAGATCCACGTCGGCCTTCAGTTCATTGGTTTCCGTCTTTGGCAATTGGATCGGATGTGGCTCGCCACCGATGTCATGCTCGTAAGTGAACACGGATGTTTCCACCGACACGATCGACGTTTGCTCAATATGGACGGATACTCGAATACCCTCGGAATCTTCCCTGCAGGTCGCTTTGGACTGCATCTTCCACCCATAGGTCACGTCTTCGGTGACCGGGGACATGGTCGTCACGGTAATGTTTGCTTGGCCCTCAAAAGGCTTCCAACTCTTCACGAAGGTCCGCCGTTGCGATTGCTCGATCGAAGCGTTCTGCCCATCGAATGTGGTTACCCTTGGCGACGACTTCGTCGTTACATCGGTCTTTTCCGAGAGCGCTTTCGTTAACGTGTCGTGGTCTTCGTCTGACAACACGCAGTGCTCTGTCTGATCGGCGTCTTCGACCCAAGCCAACTTGAGCTCGTCGAGCAGCCGAGTTGGCATTTGGATCAATTTGGTCTCAAGGATGATTTGTTTGTCGAGGTTCCAGTTCTCGTCGATCGCAGCGGTCTCCAACTCATTTCCGACACTGCCGGTGACCTTATCCGCATTCTGGCCATTGTCCGATGCGGCACCCGGGAGAACGACAACGGTCCCAAGGACCATTACCGCAACATTCCACCATCGTCGATCCTTGTGAATTCCATTTCCAAGTCGCATGATTCGTTCCAATCGGTTCGCGGTGATATCCACGGGTCGCACGCCCGGCGACGCCGGGAAAACACGCAGCCCGTGCTTTGCTTCCAATACATCCAACAACATCCGGGCATACGATGCCGGCGAGCATCGAAAGTCCGCAATCGTCTCTTCGTCACAAAATCGTTCGGATTCTTTGCGTAGTTGGCCGCCGGCAAGCCAAGCGATTGGGTGAAACCAAAGAACCGCTTGAGCGATCGTTTGCAACGCCGCAAACCACAAGTCGCCGCGGCGAACATGAATCAACTCATGCACGATCAGGAGGTCCCTGTGGCGAAGTTGGTTTCTTTCTATCAGTGAGCGAGGCAGCAGGATCGTCGGTCGAAACCAACCGACCACGGCCGGACCGATAGGCGATTCCAGCACACGCACTTGCACGCGACGTGTCACACGAAGTGTCGCAGCGAGTTTCTGGACGCGCACTCGCAGCTCGTTTGGTGTCGATATGTTTTGTCGCTGAACCAGACGCCATAACAGGAACCATCGTGTAATCGCGATCAGAATCACGGCGGACATGCCAAGTACCCAAAGGGCGACGCACAGCGTCGGCATGGTGGGAGATTGCCATACCGTAGATCGCTTCGACTCGGGATTTCCATCGAAAAAGGCGTTGCCGACTTGGTTCGTCTTTCCAACGGTTTGAAACCGAACCATCGGTGCCGAGGCCTTCCCCGGCGGATGGATCGATTCCGAATCAACGACGGGACTCGTTGTCGATGGCCTCCAACTAAAGGGACTTGTCGGACTGCTCCACAACGGCGGCGTCACACACTTGACCAACACCAACAACCACAGCGCGTGGGAGAGATGCGGACGGTCGCGGGTCCACCAGCGGGCCACCACCCAGACGACGACGCCAATCAACATGACTTGCCAAGTCTGTGTGATCAAACAATCCAAGACGAAGCTGGCGTTCACGACGTCTTCCCTCGTTCGGAATCCAACCGATCGATCAAGTCTCGCAACTCCTTCAAATCGCTTCCGTCGATTCCTCGGTCCTCGACCAAATGGCGAATCAAAGGCATCGATTCGCCCGCGAACAAACGCTCGACTAAGTCATTGACGGTTTCGCGAATGACCGTTTGCGCCTTCGCGCGTGATGAATACACTCGCACCCGGCCATCCAGCTTCGACGTGGCGTAGCCTTTCGATTGCAGGCGGCGGAGATACGTTTGCACCGTCGTGAAGTCGATCTTTCGCGACTGCAAGACCGCATCGTGAATCGCGCGGACGGTCGCCGGGCCGATTTCCCACAACACCCGAGCCACGGCCATTTCGCCTTTGGATAGAGCTGGACGATCCACCACGGAGTCGTTCTCCAAGAACAGGTCAAGTACGTCTGTAAGCGAAGACGATACGCGTACAGTTGTACTGGATCAAGACCAGATTGGATGCGTCAGCATCGTCACGTGTCCCCTGTAATGGGTCAATCGATGAGACCGTCAGCTTGCGATCGGATTACTCCGTGTATTCATCGCCCTCAGCCGTTTGGTATTCCTGATCATATTCGTCGTACATCGCCGCGTACTCATCGGTCATCTCGACTTCGGTCACGTCGCCGCTTGGCGAACAGCCGGTCATTGAGAGCGTTAGGAGTATCGATGCAAGCAAACCGCCAAGGCAGTGGATCTTCATGAGTGTCTCTCGTTGTTAGTAGGAAACGGGCGTCAATGAACATTGCTTGTCGACGTTTCGCCGTTCAGTGCGGTCAACTAGCCTCGTCGGAGCATCGACGTTTATCATGCGGATGGGAATCGACATGAGCGATTAGAACTCTTCGTCGATCACTTCTCGGTTTGCCCGAGTCCCCAAAGCGCCCCATAGCCCGTAGGGGCTGGGCGAACCCGGGGACTGATCGCCCGCACCGCCTCGCCAGACGGTCCCGGCACTCGAATTACCGGCTTCGATCGAGTCGGTTATGAACTTGACGGCTCCGTCACCCATCAGGACGTGGACACCGCCTTGATGACGACTACTGGGTGAAAGCGTCCCGTCGGATCCGTCGCCGCCCGTCATGCACAACTCCGTGTTGGGTGCCAGCATTGTGGTGACGCAACCGTATAGTGGGCGCGCGTCCGCCCATCGGTAACCTCGCCGGTCGATCGCCTTCCCGAGCTGTCCGTTGGCAGGCTGTCCTGCGTTGACCACGGTCACGTCTGGGTCCCAAAACTGTGGACGCTCTGGATCGATTCCCGGCGTGGTGTTACGGCAGTCCAGTGGATTGTCACGAATCGCGTTCCCATTACCGGGGTTGTTCATCGCGTGGGTCGTGATGGCCCGATCGCCCAAGTCCGTCGAGATCTCTCCGGCGGCGATCGTGTTGGACAGTCCGTCGAGGACGTCTCGAAACCGCATCGCCTGGCGCGTCACGAAGAAACCGCGGCAGGCAGCGCGCACATGGGTCGCGCGGGCTTCATCGTTGCCGTTGGGAGCAAGGTCCTGCCACCCTCCCATTCCACCCTGATATCGATAACCACCGATCGACCCGAACCAAATTGAATCACCGAGGCAAGCGGCATAGTTGGTTCGTCCCAGCGCTGGTAATCCGGTTCCGGGATCGCTTGGGCAGCGGAAAGTGGGAATCTCGGATCGCCATGGGCCGTAGTTTGCCGCCCATGGTGCCGGGCCCATCGCCGGATAAACATCGTTCGTCGTTGCCGCGTCGCCATCGGCATCTAGCGGGTTGCTGATCTGTTCCCACAAAGCCTGTTGTTCCACGAATGGGGAAATCGCGACCAGGAAGCTCAGGCGAAGGCCGTTGTTGGCTTGTGGTGTCGCACTTGTGTTGCCTTGGTTGCCTGGGGCGCGCGTGCCCGTTCCGTGAATGGGTAGCTGCTTGTACGCACTGTGGTAGTTATGGATTCCCAGTCCGAGTTGCTTGAAGTTGTTGCTGCAGCTCATGCGCCGCGCCGCCTCGCGCGCCGCTTGCACCGCCGGCAACAGCAATCCAACCAGCACGCCAATGATCGCGATGACGACCAACAACTCGACCAGGGTGAACCCCCGCCGCGATCTCAAATTCACACACATCCGAACGTCCCAATGGAAAAGAAATGAAGGAGAACGAGTCGCGAAGACCATCTTCCGTTATGAAGAGATCCTGCGACTGGTTGTCACATTAAAACCAAGGGGCGACAATGACGCCACTTTCGTATATGGCGAAATTTTCTTTATCCTGATTAGCGCGATCCTAATCACGTCGACCGCGTTGCATCGATATTTTGTCACTCTATGAGCCAATCGATTGTCAGGTTCAAGCGTCGAGCCGCTGACGCTGTGATCAGGCGAGCCTATACACCCCCTGCGGGGGAATTCGCATGGTTCCCTAGAGGATTGATCGAACGTTCCACTCAAACTCCAACGCTACGATGACGCGTCGCTTCTATAAGCAGCTCCGGATGGCCCAGCTGCGAGCTCTGGTGCACCTTTCCAAGAGCGGCAGTTTTACTCAAGTGGCAACCGAGCTGGACTTGTCCACGCCATCGGTTTGGCAGCAGATCCGAGGACTCGAGCAGATTTTGGATCAGTCCTTGGTGCGTTCGGTTGGCCAACGCGTCTGTCTGACCGAACACGGAAAACGACTCTGCGAACTCGCTGAAACCACGGTGCAGAGTTTCGACGCCATCTTCGATGAGTTTGGCGAGGCCTCGCAGTCGATACCGCGGCGGATTACCGTTGCATCACCTGCGGCGATTCTGCTCGATGAGCTGCCGGCGACGCTTAAGTCATTCTGCGACGCCCATCCCAGCGTCGAGTTGAACATCGTCGACTTGCCATCCCAGCAGGCAAGGAAGTTACTGGAGGACGGCGAGGCCGACATCGCCGTTGTGGGGCATCTTGGTCATCGACTACCCAAGTCGATTGTGGCCGACCCAGTCGCCGAGCTGCCATTCATGATCGTTTGTTGTCGAGATCATCCACTCGCACGGGCGACGGATCTATCCCCAAGAGCCCTGATTGCGCATCCGCAACTCATGTCAGCTTCAGGCACCAACACGCGAGATCGTCTCGAAGCGGTCTTTGGTGATGCTGGATTGTTGGACGAAGTGCGGGTTGTGACGGAATCGAACACGAAAGATGTGCTGCTGCAGTTTGCGAGCTTGAACATGGGTTTTGCGATCGCACCCATTAGCCCCAGTTCGCCTTACTTTCGCGGTGACGCCGGAGGGCACTTGGCCGAGTTGGTGTTTCGTGACGCCAGAGAATGGTTTGGGGTGGAGGAAGTTGTCCTCCTAAGACGAAAGAGTGATCACTTGTCGCCGTTAATGCGTGAGTTTCGCGACTTCCTCTTGGATCAGGTTCCGGTCCCGACGCTAAATGCCTCTAGCGGTACTTGAACTTGGTCCGTCGATGGTAAACCGAGACAGCCGCTTTGCCAGCTTCGATGTCTTGATAGCGGCTACTCGCCATCGACCTGGCGACCATAAAGTGCTTGAACATGCCGAGCATTGCTTCCTTCAAGCTGCTTGAAAGTCTCAATCTGCTCCGGCGACGCCTCAAAGATGGATTGAATGATCAGCCAAGTCACCGTCTCGGTATAGGGCGGCGTCGTTAATGAGCCATCATAGTGGTAATAGTCCAGTGTGGGTGCCAACTCGAACAAGTCGTTGATATCCACGCCGCCGCCTTGAACAATCGCCTCTTTGCCCTCCTTTTTCGGAATCGCACCGATAAACTCGTCCAAGAATGGATTTTCACGCCCCTGCTTGAACAGCGCTCCCACCACGAGATAGATGGTCTCGTTGTCAGCGTTGCGTTCGCCGAGCGTATGCACCATGTGCATCTCCATCGGATAGGTCACACCATCAACCAGATGTTCCGACGGTGTGTGAAAGTGGAATTGCTTGAATTCAAACACTCGACCGTCAAATGCAAGCGTGTTGCCTTCGTCGTATTCCACTTCGATAGTGTGCCCTAGGTTGCGAACGTGTTCGCTCGACCGCTTGTAGTCAAGAACGATGCTGTGGCGTGAACCTTTCGTGACCGCCCGCGTCAAAATATTGATGGGCGACTGACATAGACCATGCTTCAGCCCGGGAAGCGTCTGGCCGGATCGTGGCTCCAGTTCTTGAGCTTCCAAGCTGCTTCCGACATACGTGAAGATCCATATTGCGAGAACGCGTGCAAGACTCATTGGATTGTCTCCGTTGGTTCGATCAGATATGTCAAGGCATGCAGGGGCATGAGTCGCACCCCTATGGTTGAGCCCCTCAACGCCGATGTCAAACCGATCGTCTGAACCAACGCAATCAACGAGACGGGTTTTCGTACCAAATGACACCCTGGTTCTTACGTTCCTCGCATGTCAACACATCCAGATCCCCATCCGCATCCAGATCCAAACACTCGATCCGATCCAGCTTGACGCTTTCGGTCGCGCTAATCGGCTCCCAGAGATCACCGAGAGATAAACGCCAAACACCGACGCGCCCCGCGATGTCTTTGGAAACGAAGGTGTTGGAGGTGAGGACAATCTCGCGAGCACCAAGCCGCGCGATCGCTTTCCCATTGGGAACTCCATTCGGATTGGCGTGAGAGTCGCATTTCCAGTGTTGGTCCGCTTGCCGCCGAAAATCCAACCAGACAGCGTTGCGCGTGCTGACCAAAACGCGCTTTGCGTCTCCCTGGAGAAACATTGGTTCGACGTCGGTCCCGCCAATCACGTGATCGTTCCAGGGAACCGTGTTGCTTTCCCCGGGAGGCTGCTCAAGCCAACCGACGCCCCGTTTCACCCCTTTTCGATCGCTGTACAACAGGTCGGAGTCTCCGTCACCGTCCATGTCGACCGCCCGCAGCGACATGATCCAGCCCGCATCTCGAAGCCGACGGACGGACCATTTTGATAGGTCGCGGGTTGGCTGGTTGGGAGCAACCAGTAGCGAGATGGAAGCCCCGTCGTTCTTGGAACCGAACGCAATGGCTCGTTGGCCACTGGCCAGCAACATACCCTCGGCAAACATCCATCGCTTCGCGTCGAGTGATGAGATGTCGGTTGTTTCCCAACTGGCGGCGTTGAGCAAGTCCTCGCCTGTGCAGAAGTGAACGAGTACGCGTTGGTGGGGTCCTTCGTGACAACTGACGATGTCCAAACGGCCGTCGTCGTCGACATCTAACGGGAGCGCGTCTTCGGGTGACGCACCTCGGCCAACGGTAACGGCGGGCCAGTTCGCTTTGACTGCCTGGGCGCCAGGATTCAGGTAGAGCCGAATCACGCCGGACTCCTCCCAACCGGTCACGATATCGATGAATCCATCGCCATTGAAGTCCGCCAACTTGACGCCGTCCGCCCCTCGAAACGAGTCATCGATCGTGTGGCATCGCCAGGGAATCTGTGCTTCGGCCGGCATCTCCAAGGTGATGCACATCGCCGCGAAAAGGAATGCCAATCGGTCCGGTAGTCGCATGAGTTGTCTCGTAATGCAAGCAGTACTTCTTGAACAGGTTCACAAGACCTTCGCCGCACATTCAATCGGTGGACCTGTTTCATCTGTTTTGAAACCACCAGCCAGGACTTGTGATGCAACCGAAACCGGGCGATTATAGACGCACCCGCTCTTCTCTCCTTCAGCTTTCCGAGCGAGAGGGGAGCCAGCATAAGCGGGCGAGACTGACGCCACACGGTGGTGTATGTCTGGAATTGCAGCCGTTGACTACTTCGGCAGGCCGGGGATCCGAAGACGGACGGGCATGCCGTCTCGTTTCAGGTCGGAGATGAGTTCAACGCCTTCGTCGACACGCTCTAGTTCAAAGGGTCCATCGCCGTACGGGTCCCACAGCGTCTGGCGATCCAGCGCCGACGGACCGCTTTGGAACAACGCAAACGCAGCCGCTAGTTGGGCTCGCTTGGTGACGAAACGCTTCCCAGCTAGCCGCGCGGATCCAAATGCCGGCAAGAACATTTCAGCAAGCGGGTTGCTGGCTAATTCCTCGGTGATTTTCGATTCCAACCTTTCCGCCTGCTCGATCGTTTCGTTGGGCTGCGACATCGCGGCGATGACGGCATCGTAGATGAGGCCCATTTCCTTCGCCCAACCAAGAATCTGTTTCGGCGACGCTTGTTGGACTCGGGTGATCGTCGTCGGCGGAGTCGATTCCGACGCAAGGCCAAGAATCCTTTCGCGTGATCGACCACTCTCGACCTCTCGAATCAGCCAACCGAGGAAGACGTCTCTTTCGCCTTGCAAAGCCGCACTCATATTGATTTCACGTGGGAACTGATTGATTCGTCGCTCCAATTCATCGCGCTGCGACTGATCGAGGTATTGCAGTGAGCTGACGACCGTTTCGATTGTCTCCGATTCAATCGACAACCCAACGAGAAGGTTGATCAACACGATGACACCCTGTTGGCTAACTTGCCTTCCCAACTGAATGGCTGCGATCGTATCGTCCATTCCATCGTGCACTTGTCCCGCTTTGAATCGAAGTCTCGCCCGTATCAGGGCGACCCGACTCAGCTCCCGAGCTTTTCCAAGGTGAGGTAGGTACGCGTAAGGACCCGCTTCGAATGCGAGTCCCCAGGCGCACGATTCAATGCTCGTACCACGGTGAAAGAACATCAGCGAATCATCGCTCGCGGTGACCAACCTTTGCATGTCATCATCAACGACTGAGTCACCTCGCATGATCGAGGCCACCCTTTCGCGAGTCGCATCATCGATGGGCGGCAACAATGCAAATGCTTGCCAATAACTGAGGGCAGCATTGTGATCCAAGGGATCAACTGGAAGCGGTTTCTGCGCCATCAGGGTGCCGCTCGTCAATGTGATCCCTAGCAGCATCGCCAGCAAAGAGCGATTCATGTCAGTCACTTTGATTCTTCTTGGCCAGAGTCGCGTCCAGAGAATCGTCGGACGAGATGTCGAAAGAGCCATCGATTAGTCCTCCAGGAATTGTGACGTCGAAAACAAGCGTGTTCGGCCCGCGCGGGTGTGTTCCGAAGCGAGCATCACGGCGGAGTGTTCTGACAGAAGGCTGTTGAGTCGGTCGGGCGAATCGACCGCGGCCTGGTGGTATGCCCACAACGATGGACCTCCCGAGGGGGAAGGTCGCAATGATTCGACTGTGTCGTCTTTGTCATCGTCGTCAACGAATGTCGGCGGATCATGATCAACCCGTCGGGAGAAGACGATTGCTGCGAGCAGCACGGCCGCCAAAGAAGTTACCGCTGCCGTTGTCCAGAGCAACTTGGCCCGAATTGGAAGTTGATGGGGGTCGCCACAATTCCCATCTCTATCCCTCGGTAGCGTCGACACCAATGCGTCAGGAATCGAGCTGCATTGATCTTTGAGTCGTGATCGAACACCAATCACCAGATCGTCTGGGACTGGATCGTTGGCGATCCTCGCGACGACCGACCTAAACCCATCGGGCAATTCATCAAGTGGATCCATGTCATTTTCCATTTCCGGACGAGCCTCAGAACGTAGCGGGGAGCACATCGGCCATTCGTTGCTGCAAGCGTTTGCGAGCCCGGAGCGATGCCGTTGCAACGGCTCCCGTCGAGATTCCTAGCGTGTGGGCAGTTTCGGAAACGGTCGCCAAGTCGAAGTATCGCAGGCAGAAAACGACGGCGTCCTGTTCTGGAAGCGAGGCAACTTCGTTTCGCAACCGGTTCTCGAGTTCACGATGGATCGCGACTTCATCGACAGCCTGATCACCTGCGGGCGGATCGTAGGCAATCTCCGAAAGCGGGGTGTCTCGCCTGGTCCGGCGTTTCCGCAGGATTTCCAATGCCGTGAGCACAGCGAGTCGGCGGAGCAAACCGGGCCAGTTTCGAATCGTCTCACGTCGTTCAATCTGAAACGCTTTGGTGAATGTCTCCTGCATGCAGTCCTCGACGTCAACTCGCCTCCCCAGAATGCGCCAACAGATGCCAACCAATTCATCGGCATGCGATTCGAAAAGTCCCTCCCAATCCACTAGCCATCTCAGTTGCGTTCGAGTCGCGAGTCCACTTGCACTCTACTGTTGCGCGAGGCTGTGTTTGATGACGCGAGTTATGAAGGATCCGTCAAATTGAATGAAATTTATATCTCGGGGAGTGTGGCTAGACTCGTTCGCGCATGGCTTCCAGTTGGATTCCATGCGAGTGATGCACGACATGCGAAAGGATGTCCCCGGCGGCGGCGAAGTCAGACCGGCATCGGCGCCGATGCCTGATGCGATGTTGGTTTTGACGAATGTCGGTACTGGCGATGGCGGTAAGAGTCGACGTCCGACTATTACAGAGGATCATTGCCACTTTGCGATCCTCGACTCGAGCATGTCGGAATGGACCAACACAAAGAACCTGACTCGAGACATTATTTGAGGTGGGCGAAGTCGTCGGTCGGGTTCACCTTGTTGGAGTTGCTGGTCGTCATCGCCATTATCGGAGTCCTGGTGGGGCTGCTGCTTCCTGCCGTACAGAACGCTCGAGAGGCCGCGCGACGCATGGCCTGTAGCAACCATCTAAGACAAATGGGAATCGCGTTGCACAACTATGAAACAGCCTTCAAACGCTTCCCCGACGGGGGGCAAGGCACCGACTTCACGAAGTCTCCTCCAGGGACGACTTTCGGTAAGCACTCCCTCTTCACTGGGATGTTGCCTTTCCTAGAGCAATCGACCGTCTACCAATCGTTGGACCTCCGATTCGCGTACAACGAAACCGCTCGCAACATCTCCGCATCACAACAAATAATTCCAGCGTATATCTGTCCCAGCAACGGGTATCGTTCCAATGCGGCGGACTTCGACGGATATGGCTGCACCGATTACGCGAACACCTACTACGTGGACATCCATCCGGAGACGGGCCTTCGAGACAAGTTCACGCGAGAACGGGGCGCATTGACGAATGAAATGAACCGAACGCGTGACATCCTCGATGGATTAAGCCACACCATCTTTATCGCCGAGGATGCGGGCCGCGATGAACGGATGTGGCTCGGGCATGTCTATATCGATCCAGTTGACGCGGAACTGCGACGTTTTTGGCGTTGGGCCGAGTTGGATAACGCGATCGGAGTCTCCAAAACGGTCAACAACAATCTCAGCCCGATCGGTGGCCCTACCTGCTGCCCGTGGGATCAGAACAACTGCGGCCCGTTCGAAGAGATCTTCAGTTTTCATCCGGGCGGTGCACACCTACTGCTTGGCGACGGGTCCGTCCATTTTGTGACTTCGAGTTTGAACTTTAGGACGCTTCGCAGTCTCGTCACACCGCGATCACGCGAACTCATTCCCGACGGTGAATTTCGCTAGATTGGATCTCAAGCGCCCATCACGGGTCTCGTCCGACAAGCCGAAGTCTTTTCTTCCCCGAGTTTTGACGAAGATCGATCTGACGAGCGCGAGCGGATGACCTAATCGATGAAGGACTGTTAGGCTTCGCGAGTTCGGAACCTCTTAGTTCGTGGACGGCGCCGTCAACGCATGGGGATCCAGATACTGGTCAATGGTTCCTTCGAGTTCCGCCGGGCAATCATAGATGTCCTTCATGGAAGCCTTGAGATCTCCGCTGTCGACATCCAAGGGATGCGTGCTTCTCAGATATGGGATCGGACCACCCTCCGTCAGGAAGTCGTTCTGCTCGCTCATCCATCGAAACAGCTTGTCCTTCAAACCTGACTTGATTTCGTCATAGCTCGGATCCTCGGCTAGGTTCATCAACTCAAAGGGATCGGTTTTCGTATCGTAGAGTTCCTCTTCCGGTGTCGTCGGATGCATTTGGGCACCTAGCCGACGGAATGGATCGATCTCTTTGCCGGCTTGTTGATCCAGTTCAATGCGATCCATCGTATTGAAGTTGTGGATATAGTGGTAACGCTTATCCCGCGCAGAGCGGCGTGGAAAGATGTGCGCGTGCCAGACACCCTGCTGGTTCATGACTCCAAAGACGGTTTCGTGATGCGAGTTGGCCGTGCCTTCCAGTACCGGATAGAAACTGGTTCCATCGAGACCATCCGGCGACTCACCACCCGCTATGTCGACGAACGTCGCCAGAATGTCCACATAACTGGTCAGCGCAGCGGTTCGGCCCGGTTTGATCTTGCCGGGCCACCGGACAACGAAGGGCACATTCAAACCGCGGTCGTACACGGTGTATTTTGCGCCTGCTCCGTTTCCATGGTCGGAGGAGTAGATGAATACAGTCTCTTCCTCTAAGTCATGTTTCTGCAAGAGTTCCAGAACTTGCCCCAGCTCTCTTTCCTTGATCGCAATGTTGTCGTAGTACCCGGCCAACTGTTTCTTTTGCCACGGTCCCATGTGGGGATGCAGAACCGTTCTTGCCGCCGGGTAATCGGGATTCGTCGGGTAAGGACCATGAGGGAAGCTCGATGCAATGAACAGGCAGAATGGTCGATCCTTCACCTTCGTCAGATAGGCATCGATTCGATCGATCTCGAGAGGCGCATGTTCGTTCGACCCGATGTATTCATCCCAACGGAAGGCGGATGCCGGTTTTACATGCAATTTCCCGGCCAAAGCCACTTGATACCCGAGCGGCTTCAACGCGTCATAGACTGTTTTCGTACCGTTCCGAGTGGCAATGTGATTCATGAAACAACCGTGCCGGATCGGGTAAAGGCCGGTGAATAAACTCGATCGGCTGGGCGCACAGATGGCCTGCGTGGTGAACATCTGGTCGAACACCAGACCTTCGGCGGCCAACCGATCGGTCACCGGAGTGATGTTCCGAGGCAGGCCGTAGCAGCCGTAGTCCGCCTTCAGTTGGTCATCGCTGAGGAAGAAAACGATGTTTGGTTTGCTCGCGGCACTCTGGCTCACCAATGCGCCAGCGATTAGCCATGTAACAAGTATGACTTTCATAATCAGATCTCGATGGGCCCGTCTTTGACAGCGGACCATTGGTCTTCACGGGGCACCTGCCACCTCTTGATTGTTGGCGAACGTGAGCTTCAACCGAGTGATGGAGTAGGAAGGGAGATGGATTGGGCGCAGTTGCGAAGTGGTTCGTTCGACGTAGTCGCTTCGCTCTGTATTCTGCATCGCGTCGCGAAGCGGCATGTCGGAGCGATGCGATAACTGCACCGCTTCGGTCAAGTCGGAATCGACCACTTCGCCAGATCGAACGAAGGTTGGGTTTTCGATTATGTGCTCCTGCCCGCTCCTGTTGATCAAAATGACGTAGGCCGTCTCTTCACCAATGAGTGCAGCGGATTCGATCGCGTCCGCGATGGCTGAGTCACTGCCCATGGCGGATCCCTTCACGTCGGCAACCGCTTGACTGTTCCGGATCGCGTCGCGGAACAGTGCAAAATGTTTGTATGGCAGATGTTCTTCGTCACCAATGCCTTTCTCTCCACCGACGAAATCCCAGAAGTGTTGAAACGAATGCCACTGGGTCATGCTGACGGACGGACGATTGATGAACCGCAACAGCATCACATCCGCGTGCAACACACCGAGATGGGAATAACGCAGAGTGTATTGTTTCAAGTTCCCGCCAAATCCGCCGACGCCGTATTCGGTGATCCAAATTCTCTTGCCAGGGAACTTGGTCTCGATTTCGTCAAACGTTCTGTCGAAGAACGCGGTCAGGTGCGCGTCGCAATTCGTATACGCGTCGAGGTGCGAGATGAAGTCCGCCGGCTCAACATCGTTACTCATGCCGTTGGGCGAATAAAGATGAATGACGACCGCGTCATAGAATGTCTGGTCCTGGAGTGCCGTGATCCAGCTGTAAGGGTGCTGAAACCAGTCGGGGATGTCTTCTGAAAAGAACGCATCGTATTGGTAGAGCTGATTCGGGATGACCACGCCCACCTTGGTGTCGGGCATCAACTCACGGATCACGGCCGTCAGTTTCTTGGCACGCGTCACATACTCGTCACCCGAGGCGAACGCCCATTTGTAGCTGCCGTAGAAGACCTCGTTGCCGATCTCGATCATCGTGACGGGGTGCCCCTGGTCTGCAATCTGTTCGAGCCACGCTCGGTTCTGTTCAAATGTTTGAGTGCAGACATTTAGCACAAGGCTGTAGCGGATGTCGTGTTCCCTCACAAACTCGAAAAAGTCCGCTGGCACACGACCGGTGCCGCCGTTGCGCTGGGCAATCCTTCGATTGAGACCTGTGTAGTCGCGAGTCGAAGGCGAGTCGTTGTCGAAGAGTCCGGTGAATGGATTGTAAAAGTTGGAGCCGGTTCCGCCTGGGTAGCGAAAGAACGGTCGACCCGCGGCCAGGTACTTCTCCGAGTAGGCAGGATGGTCAAACCAGACCGGAGGATAGAAATACTCGTTGTTGGCGCCGTGAAGGTCTTGCGACAGAGGACGAAGATCGTCCAGATTCACTTCGAATCGGGCACTGGACGTCGGCGGCTGCGCTGAAGCGTTCGTGGCCAGTAGAAACCCAACCACCAGGAATGTGGATCGAAACGAAAAGCGTCGTTCGTGCATTCTTATTGCGCGTCGAAGTCCGTCTTTCATCGGGGCATTTCTCGTACCTTGGAAGCAATTCCGATATCCTCTCGTCCCGCCCAACTAGGAACCGCCTGTCGATCGCCCGGTCGTTTTTGTCGGCCCAGGCAAGCCAGTTCGGGATGGTCGAACGAACTACGTCGTTGGCTGACAATCCTAGTCTAAATCTTGCTCGAGCTGACGTTGCCGAGGGATTACGATCCTGACGCTTTCGTGGACACTCCAGTGGGCATCCGGTTTGACTGCGGCAGCTTGACGGCATTGCGGCCGGAAGATGCCCAACCAACGTTTGCTGACCTAAACTGACGGTGATTCCAGTTCCGCTGTCGTTTCCAATGAAGGTGCGATGCAATGAATGAGCACCGTACGTCCCGTCTGCACCCCTCGTAAATGTTTCCAGTGTCGCCAGTGGGCTCGCGATCATCGCCGGAGGATGGATCGGATAAAAATCAGGCGCCCGTGGAACGAAACGGTGCGGCCGGTGTATTGCAATGGGTTGGCATCACACCGGGAGCGACAGTTGGACGTCGAAAGTGACGATCAGATTATTCGACAGGTCGTGGCTGGAGATACGTCGGCGTTCGAGTCCTTGATTTCCCGGCATGGTGATTCCATTCATCGTTTCATCTGCGGAGTGTTGGGAGATCTACACGGCGCCGAGGATGTTGCCCAACAAACTTGGCTCAACGTGCACCGGAACCTTGGGCAGTTCGACTCCGATCGCGGCAGTTTCAAGACGTGGATGTTACGCATCGCCCGCAATTTGGCATTCAACCAACTGCGCAAGACGCGTCGTTCACCGGTTTGTTTCGGCACGTCCTTGCCCGATCCCGTTGATCCTCGGAGCGCACTGGATGGGCTGCAGATCCAAGAGGAGTTCGCCAGATTGGACGCGGCGCTGGCACAACTGCCGTCCAATCAGCGTTCGGCGTGGACGCTGTCGGAATTGGAGGGTTTGACGCAGCGAGAGATTTCGCAGGTCGAGGGTGTTCCCGAAGGGACCGTCAAGTCACGCGTCTCACGAGCCAAGGCGGCGCTACGAGGGGTGCTTCAAAAGCAGGATGAGTTGGAACGATGACGAACGAAGAGATGTATCGCCTTTGGAAACGACAACGGTCATCCGCCAAGTTGCCGAGCGGCTTTGCCGCTGACTTGATTCGTGAACTTCAACCAGCACGACGGCTGGCCAAGCGATCCATCAGAAAATCAGTCGTGGCGGTCGTCGCGGTCGTGGCGGCGTCAGTGATCGGCGTGCTTCGAATCGCGATCACCCTCTTTCTTGGAATCCAAGCTTACTAGGTTGTCATGTCTGTGAAATCCGATGAAATCATCAAGCCTCGGTCGCCTTTCAATGCGGTGCTGTTGTCGTTGTGCATGTCGGGGCTGGGCCATGTTTACTGCGGGCGATTGGTTGCGGGACTCGTTTGGGCTTCTGTTGGAGCGGTGGCGGGTGTCATCTCGTTGGGGATGTTGGCGTCCGGATCTCTGGCGATTTCTTGGATACCCATGGTGGCGACTCAGATGGTGTCGGCGATCCATGCCCGCGCGATTGCCAAGCAGTGTCCCGCCGAATACCGACTGGAATCGTGGAATCGATGGTGGGTCTATGTGCTGCTTGCGTGCCTTTGTTCGGTGGGTGGTCTCGGCCACGGTTTGGTCGTGCGAGACCAGTACGTCGAAGCATTTGTGATCGCGTCGAACAGCATGTCGCCGACACTTCGACGGGGTGAGCGAATTTTGGTGGACAAGACGGCGTATCGATCCAGTGCTGTAAAAGCCGGTGACGTCGTTGTATTTGCCAATCCCGAGAAACCGTCGATGACGTACATTAAACGCGTGGTTGCCCTGAGTGGCGATCGGGTGGAAATCCTGGATGGTCGCTTGCAAATCAATGGTGAAGACATCGATGGAAGTGCAAGCAAGACGACGCCTGACTTTGGACCGATGACCGTTCCCGATTACAACTGCTTTGTACTCGGCGATGACATCGACGACTCCAAGGACAGCCGTCACTTTGGCCCCGTCCCGTTGGCGACGGTCGGCGGTCGTGCCACGGTGGTTTATTGGCCACCGTTCCGACAGATTCATACGCCTGGTCTCCCCGCCGAGGTGAGTTCGACACGGGACGACCAGCCATAGTGTTATCGCAGTAACGCCGCGATCAGGCCGAACTCTTGGCCGAGTACATTTCGGCGTACTCGATCGCCCAGGTGTCGATAAGGTCCTGGTAATCCTCGACGTCGACTTCGGCGACTTTGGCAAAGTGACCGCGATTGAAGAGTTCGCGGTTGAGCACGGTGGCTTTGCCCTTGAGTTCCAAAACCCTCAAGTCGCTGTAGGGCCGGATCACCATCTCAAGACGACTGTAAAAATTTTCTCGTTTGCCCGATTTCAGTCGAAGATCATCGCGATAACACGCCGAGCCCCAGCCTTCTTCGCCAAAGATGGACTCCGTACGGAATCCCGGGAAGTGATCGGCGACGCGCGCCACTGCGGTTTCGACCTGTTCGGATAGCGATAGTCGGTATGACGTGTGCAGACGGCGAATTTCTTCTTCGCTGAGTTGGGCTTCTTTTTGTTGTGAGTTCTCATGCTCACCGCGCCGTCGTCCGCGCCGAATGGCGGACTCCAGACGAGATTCAAAATCGTCTGCACTCATGCGTTGGGATCCTCCGAAGCCACCTTGGTTTCGGGACTTGGTTCAACGGCGTTCGGCTCCAGTTGGTTGCCCGGCTGATCGGTTCGGACAATCTCGCCGGAGGCCGGTGAGACCGGGTCGGGCGCTTGCAATGGGGATTCCGTATCGGGTCCATGTTGGTCGGCGGATGGATCTGGTGTGGCCGGATTCGGCGTCGGTGCCTCCGGTGGTGGGCCGCTGGACTCTGGCTTCGAGCCGCCTTTCTCAGCCTTGAACAACTGCATTAAGTCGCCAAACGATCGCATGGGCTCATCCCCCTTGGCCATCGCATCGGTTAGGGACGAGCTATCGATGTCTTTGCCAACGACCTCATAGACCTCGGGTTTGCGTCCCCGAGAACCTCGCGACGAATCTCGTCGCTGGCCTCCATGACGCCCACCACGACCGCCATCACGTCGCTGCCCACCGCCACCTTGGCTTGATTTCTGTCCGCCAGGTTTCCCACCGCGTTGCCCGCCACCGGCACTGGGTGCACCCGATCGCTGCCCTTGGCTACCTGATCGTGGCTTGGAACCGCCTCGCTGGGCTTCTGCGTTGGATTGACCTTGTCCGCGTCGGCTGGGACCGCCACCGCGTTGTTTGGATCCGCCTCGACTTCGGCCGCCTCCGGCCGGGCCTCGCGATTGACGTTGCTGTTTCAGTTGGGATTCTCGCTCGGGCGAAATAGCGCTCAGGGCAACGCGGCGACGTTTGCTGTCGATGCCGGTGATGTATGCCGTGACAACATCACCCACTTGAACGGCTTCATGTAGATCTTCGACGAAGCCGTCCGAAATCTTACTGACGTGGATCAAGCCACTGCATTCGGGTGACAACTCAACAAAGACACCAAATGGCATGACCCCGACGACGACACCGATTACCGGTTCACCTGGATGGAGGTTGGTCAGGGTTGGCATGGAAGTCATCACCGCCGGAGGCTCCGACGCGACGGCGCCATCGCCAAACGGGTCGCATAGCCAATCGACAATTTGTTGTCCGCGATTTCGACCGACCTGCCACTCCTTGATGAGCTTATCGACCTTGGCCTGTTCCGGTCGCGTGCGTCGCACGGCTTCCGCAACGGCAACCGTTTCGGCAGTCGCTTCGGGTTCGATGATCTCCGACGTCGATTCATCGGTGCTTGATCCGTCGGCGGGGATCGACGATTCGGCAGTCGCCTTCGGTCCCGCATCCGCTGCCTCGTCCGTGGAATCACTAGCAGCGGTTGCGTGGGTGTCAGCCTCGTCAGATGGCGAAGCAGCTCTCTCTTCCACGATCGTGGTGTCCGACACACCGTCATCGGTGACTTCGCCGGGCTCGGTCTTCGAAGCCTCGATGGACGTCTCATCGGGCGGACTGGGCAAACCTTCAAAAGAGTCCGCGGCCGGCTCGGCAGGGGAGATCTCTTGGACAACGAGTTGTTCCGGCTCCGGCTTGGTCGCCTCCGAGACGTCCGGTTGCGCCGGAGGCGGTTCGCTGTAATCGGGTAGTTGATACCCCGGTGGGCAACTGGGCGGCAGCTCAACTTCCAATGCCGAGGCCAACTTTCGCGCAAGGGCATAGTCGTCGGGATGAATCAAGGTCCCGTCCAGAGTCTCGTCACTCTCAAAGACGCGTAGGAAAGGCAGCGCTTGGCGACTGTGGACGACGGATTCCCACGCCATGTCGTCTAGTAATTCCTTGCGTGAGCCAAACAGTTTCGACTGCCGACGTTGGTCAATGGCTTCGGCAACCGTCTGGCTCATTCCCGGCAACCGGCGCAACCAAGATGACGCTGCCGAGTTAACGTCAACACCACCGCGGGACGCGCCGCTGACCAACACGTCCTCCAGAGCGGCAAGGATCGCATCGTCGGACAACTCTCGCTGGAACGAACCAAGTCGAAGTTTCAATGGATCGACTTTGACAAGGGCTTGCGAAGGTTGCAACGCCGCAAACGCGATCCATGACGCGGCACGAAACCGTCGCGGCGTGGCTCGCATTTCCAGATCACCCGCCGGGCTGCCCGCGTACGCATCGGCGCCATTTCGATCTGCCAACGTCCAGCGGATGGAGGATTCCGTCGATTGGTTGATTAATTCGCCCGTGGCGATCATGCAGGCTCGTCGTGCCGGCCCATTGCTTATGACAATGAGATCGACGCCGTATTGATGGATCAGTTCCCCCATCTTGGTGACGGCGACGGCTCGTAGCGATGCCGATAGTTGGCACGGAATGTCCTCACAATGAATCAAGCGACCGTCGGCTGCCACGATGGCGGTTGCCGCGGTGCGTGGACCCACCGCATCGATCGACATAACGACCTTGGCATCGACGCCGCCGCGATTGATTTGCCCATGCAAATGATCCGCCGCAATCGAGACCAGCTTGGCGGACGCCTGTTCCTGGAGCTCTTCCCACCAGGCCGCTTCGGCCGCATCCCGGATAGCGGACTCGTGCTGCATGACGATCGCGGAGAGCCGATCACCGAGCGGCCGGTTCATGTTGGCGGCCGTCTTTTGAAGCTCGGAAACGAGCCGTGCCGGATCGTAATCGAACGCGCATGTTGCCACTTGGCTACGTAAGGCGCGGCCCAGCATGACAATCTGAAATGAACTCAGCTTGGACGACGCGACTTTCTTACCTGCCAGCGGTTTCAGCGTGCCGACCAGCCAACGACGACGGCGCTGGCGTGGCGAAATCTTCTTCGCGGCTTTTTTGGCTTTGGCCTTTGACTTACCTTTCGCTTTCGTTGGCTTCGCGACGGTCGACTCATTCGTCAAATCTGCCGTTGCTGTATTCGACGCGGAGTCCGATGCGGTTTCGGATAGGGGTGCCGCAGCCGGAGCCGAGTCTGTCTCGGTAGCATCCGCTGGCGTCTCGTCCGAGTCGGTTGGGGATTCGCTATCGGATGTGGGATCTTCCGCTACCGGCGACTCCGATTGAAGTTCCGATTCACTCGGCAAGGACTCCACGAGTGGCGCCAGCGGCTGGTCCTCATCGGCGGCTGCAGACGGAACATCGCTTTCGGCCGCAGGTTGTTCAGAGGACGCGGTCTCATCGGCCGGCTCGGGAACCGTCTGATCGGCCCGGGCATCCTCGTCAGCATCGGAACTGGAGCCTCGATCCGAGTCTTGCGTGACATGTGGATCGTGAACCTTCAAGACATGGATCTTCGCATGACGCGACAACCATCGAACGGCGGCGCCGATGATCCTAGGATCACCGCAGAGCCGTTTCGCGATCGCGATGTCCATCTTTTCATCGGAAAGGGTCGCTGTTGCCGCCGAGTCGTTTGGCGGGGCCGATTCATCTGCGACTGAAGGCGTCGTCTCAGTGACGGTGTCAACGCTCACTGAGGGATCCGCCTCCTCGGCGCGAACCAGTTCGGCAAGGGCATGTAGATCGACTCCGTCGCCCTTGTGCGGGTTGAGCGTACGAACCGCGAACCGCTGTAGCCAACCGGGCGACTCGGACGCCTCTTGTTTGATCCGGCGATTGAGTCGGTCGAGCAAACGACGCGATCCTGCATTCTGGATCGCCTTCTTAATCGAAGGGTCCGCAAGCGGCGTCGTTTCCCAGGCCGTGTGGAGCTGATGCCGATAGTCCGCGAGCGCCTGATCCGCTCGCACCGCCCGCGCAAGCGTCCAGAGGGCTGCTTCGTCGATTCCGCCAAGTTCGTCGCGCCGATATCGCGACAAGAACGGTGGCGTGTATCCCTGCTCGATCAGAGGCAGAGCGAGGCGCAAACTCGAGACCTCGCAATGCCCACGCTGAGCGATTGCGTCTAGATCAACAGTCATTCGATTTCGGTCACTTTGCAATTATTAGTGGAGCATTCCAGACCAAGGCCGGAGGCTCACCGTCGCAACAAAGGCCATCAAACGCGAACGCTCGACGACATAGCGAGGACCTGTGGATGAACCTGCCGATCTGGAACCAATCAACTCTCAGTGGGGTGATCGGGAGATTAGGGGCCGACCGCCCAAGTGTCAAGGATTATCAGCCTCTTGGACGTCTCGTCTCATTTCTGCGGGGCGGTCCGACGCCGAACCCATTGAAGAGTCACTCGCTGCGGCGATGACCCGTTCCGTGCCATTTCGATAGACTTCCGACTTCAACTGGCCCGCCGCCAAACTACACACGGGCGACGTACTGTCCGCTGAGCCGGCGAATGTGCGATTTGACTTCCAGAATGCTCAACACGGCTGCCACACGTGAGGCCGGCAGGTCGCAAGCCGACGTCAAGGCATCGATCGACGTCCCCTGCACGTCCACTGCTGCCAACACGCGCCGTTCGATGTCGTTGAGCAGGAGTTCGCGACCAGCCCGGACTTCCACATCATGATCGAGCTCATCGGCGACAGTTGAAACGGAAGTTGCCATTGGACCGAGTAGTTCCAGCACGTCATCAATGTGTTGCACCAGCGTGGCCCCATCGCGGATCAATTCATGACATCCGCGGGAGCTACGGCTGACGACGGAACCCGGCAGGGCTCCCACATTTCGGCCTAACTCGCTCGCGAGACGAGCCGTAATCAGAGCACCACTGCGAGTTGGGGCCTCAATCACCAGCGTCGCCGCCGACATTGCGGCGATCAACCGATTGCGTTGCGGAAAACAGCCGCTCTTGGGTTTCGCAAAGGGTGCGTACTCACTCACCACCGCGCCAGACGCTGAAATTTGATCGGCTAGCGATTGATTCTCAGCCGGATACATCCGTCCCAAGCCACCTCCCAGAAATGCGATCGTTCGTCCGCCGCCTTCGAGCGTGGCCCGATGTGCCGACGTGTCAATGCCGCGCGCCATTCCGCTGATGACCGTGACGCCGGCGTTTGCCAAATCAATGGCTAAACGACGCGACTGTTGCAGGCCATAGGGTGTTGCGTGACGAGTCCCAACGATGGCGACGGACACCAGATCCGTCGCACGAAAGTCACCTTGGACGAACAGAATCGGAGGCGCGTCATCGAGTTGATCAATCGATTCGGGGTAGTCATCGTCACCGCGCACGACGAGGTGAGCTTCATGGTGCTCGCACCAATGCAACACGTCGTCGACGTCGACGTGGTCCGCGGACGTTTGGATCGTGTGGACTAATTTGTCACCGATTCCCGAAACCGACTTCAGCTTCGCTCCATCGGCACGCAACACTTCTGCCGGCGAGTCGAAGACTCGCAACAGTTCCGTCAACGTTCTCGGGCCAAGTCCAGGTAGGAGGACGAGCTGCAGCAGATCACGCAAATCGTCTTCTCGAGTTGCGTCGTCGCGGTCGTTGGATCGTTGCACAATGTAAATCCGTTACGATGGGAGACATCATTCCAGCACGTTAACAAACCATTTCATTTGTGGAAATCAGCACCTTGGAAAAACTTCTACTAGCAAGCGGTCGCTCGATGCCTTCAGTCGGTTTCGGTCTTTGGAAGGTCGACCGTCCGCTTGCCGCCGACGCCGTCGCCAATGCGATCGAAGCTGGGTACCGCCACTTCGACGCCGCGTGCGACTATGGGAACGAAGCCCAAGTTGGTGAAGGGCTTGCCTCCGCGATGGAACGTGGCTTGGTTGCTCGTGAGGACCTGTGGATCACGTCGAAGCTCTGGAACACGTTTCACCGTGGCGAACACGTCCGGATGGCATTGATGCGATCCCTCGAAGACTTGCGGCTCGATTTCCTGGATCTGTACCTCATTCACTTTCCCATCTCCCTGAAATTCGTGCCGATGGAGACTCGTTATCCACCTGAGTGGTTCCATGATCCTGATGCTGGCGAGCCCGCGATGGTTGAAGACCCGGTTCCCATCTTGGAGACTTGGCAGGCAATGCAGGAACTTCAGGCTGAGGGATTGGTTCGCGAAATCGGAGTGTGCAACTTCGGCACGTCGTTACTTCGCGACTTGATTGCCTCCGCGTCGGCACCGCCCGCGGTTCTTCAAATTGAGGCCCATCCGTATCTGACTCAAGAGAAACTACTGCGCTTCTGTCGCGAATCGAAGATCGCCGTGACGGCGTTTTCTCCGTTGGGTGCGCAGTCCTATTTTGAACTCTCGATGGCGGAGGCCGATGAAGCAGTTTTGGAGCAGTCGATCGTTCGCGACATTGCAGCCAACTACTCACGAACACCTGCCCAAGTCGTATTGCGATGGGGTGTTCAGCGAGGCACGGCCATCGTCCCCAAGACGATCCGACGAGAGAGAATGGTCGAGAACATTTCGCTGTTTGACTTCGAGTTGACTTCACAAGAAATGGATGCGATCTCGGCGCTAGACCGCCAACGCCGATTCAATGACCCTGGTGACTTTGCTGAATCGGCATTCAATACATTCTTTCCGATCTATGAATGATCTTGCGCTACACAGGAGAGCACCTGCTTGAAATGTCAGCGCGACACCTGTTCGCCGATGACGATTGCAGCGTCAACAGCAATCGCCGCCAGCATCGCGGAAGGGTTGGCCATCGTTGGGCCAGGCAGGACAGACGCATCCGCGATGAAGAAGTTGCGAAGACCTTTGACGCGGTAAGTCTCATTGACGACGTCACCCATGGCGCATGTGCCTCCAGGATGATACAGCGTCTGAGCGTATCGCCGGATGGAGGCGTCCAGTTGTGAGTCGCTCTGACGCCGCTCACCGGGAATCAACTCATGACGAAGCCAAGCCGAGTCGCTGCTGGTCGCCGACTCGCGCAGGATCCGAATCCAGCGGCGTACATGTCGCACGCCATCGCGGAGGCGATTCAGGTCCGCCTTGGACGAACCGTAACCCGGTTCGATGACGATCTTTCCGTCGATCCATTGCACACGGCCGCGCGATTCAGGGCGTGCCACGTTCACACCGATGGTCATCGCCGGATCGACTTGACGCGGATAGGTCAGATAGTGAGTTGGCGTGATGTGGACTTGCCATTGTCGATTGGACGTGATGCCGCCTGCTTCGGCAAGATTGCTGGTGATGATGCCCGTTCCGGCGTGTTGGTAGCGGGCCAGTTCGGTCATCGACCAGGGCGTCGACGGCATAGCAACATGATCGATGCAATGAATGACCGGCATTACCAGATGATCGTGTAAATTTCGGCCAATTGATGGAGATTCAAGACCGCTTCGCAGGCACAGCCCAGGCGAACCAATGGTACCCAACGTGCTGACGACGATAGTGCCGGGGTCCAATTCGATCCGGCGCACATCGTGGCTTGTGCCAACGTCGACACTGCTGACGATGTTGCCGATCTGGTTGATCTGATGAACCTCACCCCGGATGATTTCGAGTCGGGAAGATGACCCCGAATGCGCCGCACGCCACTGATTGATCAAGTCCATTGATGTCCAACGAGATCCGTGCTGGTTGAATCTCGAAAAAGCCTGCATGTTGGGATCCGGGCAGTGAAGCAGGCATCGCCGCGTGGTTTCGGCAATCACTCGAGGACGTTCTGGTCGGATGCGTTCGGTTGCCAGACCGATCGCGTCGTGGAAGCGGTCCGGTGAGATGCCTACTTTTGCCATCATTGCAACGTCCTCCGGCTGTGGCGGCATCCAGATCATCGCGTTGATTCGACTGGAGCCACCCATTCCGCGACCCCGAGGCCAGTCCAGGCATCGGCCCGAAAGGGTTGCAACGGGTTGGGTTTGAAAACACCAATCGTCAGCGCCATGCAACTGGGCGAGCCACTCGGCGGGACGTCGATTGGGGTCCGTTTCCTCGCCGGCCTCGATGACGGTGATGCGATCGTTGGATCGTTCCAGCCAAATGCGAGCCATCATCAACCCGCACAGGCCGCCTCCTAGGATGATTCGATGCCGCCGGCCATCATCGCATCTAGGAACTGGCACTGCGGTAACTCGACAGTGCCCGACGAAAGACCCAGCGGCTGGCCAGCACACTCAGGACGGTCGCCAAAACGGCCCAACCGACGAGCATCCATTCCGAATTCGTTCGCGGGTCGATCGGTTTGGCCAATAGTCTCGCCGGAACGTTGACGACCACCAACACCGGCACGACGAATGTAAAGAATCCGTACAACGGCGTTCCCCACCCGCGTTGGTAGATTTCCATCGGGTAGCGACTTAAATTGGTAATGTAGAACCAAAAATTGTAGAGCGTCTGATTTCGTCCTAGCCAAATGCTCGTCGCCGAGAGGCTAATCATGAGACTATACAGAATCGCGGTTCCGCAGCCACAGAAAACCAAATACAGGATGATGGACGCCATTGAAGGAATGTGAGGGTCCACGTCGCGAGTTGCCAGCTCCCAGAGCGCCGCCGCGGCAATGAATATCCCCGCGACGAAGTTGGCCAACGCACTCCAGTTGATCCGCCGAAATGAGATGAGAAACTGAGTGTCAATCGGCTTCAACAAGGCGAAGTCGAGACCACCGGTCCGGATCATCTCGCTGAATTCCTCGGCATTTGGCATGAAGAACGCCTGGACAATCGAGTTGATGAACCACGTCGTCGCGATGAATAAGAAGAACCGTTCCCGATCCCAGCCGGTGTCCTCTCCGATCGATGCGGTGAACTGAAACAGAATGAGATAGAAGCCGACGTTCATCGCGGTCCATCCGAGGCTGCTGAGGCATTGGATCACGAAGTTGGTTCGAAACGTCAGGTCTCGCACGATCGAGTTACTCGCGAATGTGATGAACACACGCACGTAACGTCCGATTCCCTCCGGTGATGGCTGGAGGTCTGACATCCTCAACCTCCAAACCCGCTATATCGAGCCATCCCCCGCGAATAGGCGATGCGCGCTGCGATGATGAAGAACAACAGCCACGCAGCTTCGATTGCCATTTCCATCGGTAACTGTTCATCAGGGATCTTCCCCAAGAAAACGGCGGCCGGAAAATAAGCCAAGTATTTCAATGGCAGAAAATTAACGAACGATTCAATGCCGTCCGGCAACAAGGACAGCGGAAACATGTGGCCGGATAAAAAGAAGCTGAACAGCATGTAGAGGAACAGTAACGAAGAGACCTCCAAGAACCAAAACCCGATCATGCCGATGGCGGCTTCCAAAAAAAAGCCGATCAGGAAACCCATGATCAAACTGCCCAAGAATGCGACAAATAAATGGGCCGGAGGAAATCCCTCCGAGAAATAGTCGCGGCACAAGTAAAACACGAGTGCAAACGGTGCCGTGGCCACAATGTAGTAGGCCAGTTTGTGAGCGATTCGGTTCAGCAACAAGAAACCGAGCAGGTCGATGGGTTGAATCATGTAGCGTTTGATTTCACCTTCGCGTATTTGCAACGCGATGCCGGATGCCAAACCAGGCATGCTCGAGAAAGCCCTCGCGATCATCGTGAGCAGGTAATACGCGATCATGTCTTGCAGCCCAAAACCGCCGATCGTGACCTGCTCTGATGAACTCGACGCAGACCTCGTTGCGGCGATCGAATCAAAGACGGCTGCCCACAAGAAGATTTGGGTGACGATCGGCAGGAATCGCATCAGCGTTCCAAGTGCAAAATCACCTCGATAGACCAAACGCTCAGAAAATGCCGTGCTGAAAATCATGCCCCATAGACGCAGTCTCGACACGATTCCGCTTGCATGAGAATCGCGGGGAATGTCGGCGACGAAGCTGGGTGCGGTTGCCATGAACGAGACCTTAACCGATGTCGTCCCGCTTTCAAACGCCGTCCAATCGAGCGTCAATCCACTTGGGCCATCACGTCCGCGAGGCGGCGACTCAATGGTTCGTCCGAGTCGGTGAACTGAAGCGCAATCTGGACATGACCGACGTCGACTCCGTTGATCGAATCGGTCTGCAGTTTGACAAAGTCTTTGGATGTGCACAGGATCATTGATGGCCGCTCCGGCATCGCCTGAACCCATTGCCGAATCCGGTCGCGAGTCGTTCGATCAAACGCGTCATGATCTGGTAGATCCATTCGGGTGACGACGCGACAGCCAAGATCGAGAACGGTTCGCTCGAACGCATCGGGATTTCCCACGGCGCTGAGCAGGGCGACCGATCGGCCTTCGAGTGACTCGGGCAATAGTATTTCATCGGAATGCAGTCGTTCCACACCAATCGGATGATGAACCGTCCGCAACGGTTCACTGTCGTGATGCAGCCCGATCGTCCGGTCGATGATCGAAAGAGTGCCATCGTCCACCTGATCGGTTCGCGTCACGATTACCATGTCGGCGCGCCTCAGACTGCTGATCGGTTCTCGCAAGTAGCCACCCGGTAGCATCCATCCACCACCAAATGGGTTGGTCGCATCAATGACGACCACATCCATGACGCGATCCAAACGACGATGTTGGAATCCATCGTCCATCACCAGGACTTCCGCTTCCAATTCGTCGATCGCAATCGACGCCGCCGCGACGCGGTCGCTGTGCTGCACGATGGGGACGTCGGGTAGACGACGCATCAGTTCCATCGCCTCGTCGTTGTATCCCGAGGTGGCCCCATAACCTCGGCTGATGATGGCGGCTCGGTGGCCCGCCTCTCGCAGGCGACGACAGATTTCAGCAACCACGGGTGTCTTTCCGGTCCCGCCAGTGGTCAAGTTGCCGACGCTGATCACCGGCACACTTGCACGATGAGTCGGTCGATGCCCGCGGTCGTACTGAAGTCGCCGCCATCTTGCGGCCGCGCCGTAGACGACACTGACGCCACGCAATCCATAGCGCGCGACGCGTTCGGTCCATCCGACGTCATCACTTAGCAGTAGACGGCGGTGATCTATGTTCGAGACATCCCAAGCGGCCATGAAGGAACTGTATCAACGATCAATCGTCGGGCAAAGCTTGGATCTGTTCATTGAGGGTACAGATGTCGTAGACGATGCCAACGCCGAGTAGTCCACCGGTCAGCAAATAGATGACGCCGGTGATCAACTTGCCCATGTAGAATCGGTGCATTCCTAACCAGCCCAGGAAGATTACTAACACCCACACCACGCTAAAGTCCACCCGGGCGGGCACGTACCGCGCATTCGCTTCGTCGGCCATCGAGGGAATCAGAAATAGGTCCACGATCCATCCGACCAACAGAAGTCCGCCGGTGAAGAACCAGATGGCACCCGTGATGGGTTTGCCAAAGTAAAACCGATGGGCGCCGGTGAAGCCGAGAACCCAGAACAAATAACCCAATAGAACAGGATGAGTCGGAATGGCCTCGGATGTGGTATGCACGCGCGAACCCCACGTAGGTTGAATTTGTCGGTTGTCCAGCGAGTGAGCGTAGGCGGCGTCCATCGGTCGGTTCGGCGATTGTGTTGGCGGAATGTGTGTTGGCGGAATGACAGTCGACTCGTGAATGGATTCGCTGAGCGGAACCCGGTCTTGGCAACGGTTCCCCATTTTTTTCGTCGCAGGCACGTTGGTCGGACCGATCGAACCGCCGCATCATGATGCCGCAACGACTGGAGCGTCCCTCGAGGCTCGTCCGTCATCGTAACCGAGGGACCAACTGCCGATTTCCCTTCCCATCCAGTTGAACAGCTCTTCGTTGGGGTGTCGGTAAAAGTCTCGCAACAGACCTTCTGTTCGGTCATCCACGGGAGCCCCTGCTTTCTTTCGCCGATGAAACGCGCGCAGTTTTACCGACTTCTGGGGCTCAAGACCCAGGAAATCCATGAGCGTGCGATAGGCCTCTCTCGGGCTTAGCATCCATTCCTCCAGGACCAAGAGGCACAGCCGATTGCTCGCGATGTGCTGACTTAAGTGCGATAACTGGGGAGCGTAGAGTCCACGTCCAAGCAATCCACGCCAACGCCCAAACGGTTCCTTCAACTCGCGCTCGAGATTCTCCGCAAGCGTGCCTCCGGGGCAACGCCAATCCCAATGACTCGTGTCGGGATACTTGCGGGAATAGTGATTGTATTGACTGATCGCACGACGCACCGGATCACGAATGGTGACAATGACTTTCGCATCAGGAAAGGTCTTTGCAATTCGGCCCGCCGCAGCAGGTGCTGCGAGGTACTGGGGCGACGCGTCAATCCCTGCGGTGGTTGGATCTGGAAACAGATTCGAATACCAATCGAGCCCTCTTTGCCAATTGGGGCCGGCAAAGAACTTCAGTTCTTTACGGCTCCCGACGATGGGATCGATACTGGCGGCGGAGACTTCAGGATGCGAAGCGAGCCATCGATACAGAGTGGTCGTGCCGCACTTTTGGGCACCGACAATGATGATGTGGTTGGGGTGCATCGGAACGCTCGTCGACGTGACTGCATCTCAACGCAGCCAAGGCGATTGAGGGGAATGAGTTGTATTCGAGTTTCAAATTTGTTTGCCGCCGTCTCCATAGTAGCATTACCGAAAAGAACACCGTCTCCAGTCCTGGCAATTCATCGAGCACTCCGACAGCAGAATGACTACCCGAACCCAACGAGTCCTTGCCGCGGCTGTGATGTGCTACTCCGTTGCGTTCGCCACGGCGTTTGCAGATGACGCTCCGAGAGGGCCAGGTCGCCTAACCCATGATGCGCTACTCGAACAAGCCAAACCTGGTTCGGAACATCAGGATCTGGCGAGACGCGTTGGCTCTTGGAAAGTAACGGTCACGATGGGAGAGGGCGACCGAGCCGCGACTTCCAGCGGACGCGTCAAAGCCCACATGTTGATGGACGACCGTTTTTTATGGATTGCCTACAACGCGGCGGGCCGAGCGGGTTCCTTGAAAGGGGCTTTCATGATCGGCTTCGATCGACGTAATTCCCGATACACGATCATGGGAATCGACACGCATGGAACCTACGCGGTCACATCACAGGGAAAGAAGGATCCGCAGACCGGCACGATCAAGTTGTACGGCAAGGACGATGACCCGCACATGAAAGCGATGGGATTCGACAAAGAATTTGCGCATGTCCTCGACTTTCGCGGCCCCGATGAGTTCGCGATCGAGGTGAGATACATCGACACACGCACGCCCGAACGACGAGAGATGAAGGCGATGGCGTTTGTCTTCGAGAGGAACAAGTGACCCTCGGAGAAGCCAGATGGACCAATCCATTGGGTGGGCAAGAACGTCGCCAGCTAAAATCCGCGTTGCAGACCGGGCGTGATATCGAGACTTGGGTCTGCGAAATCACTTCGTCGAATCTTCTGCCAGGCGATCGCGCCCATAACGGCGTTGTCGGTGCATCTTTCCAACGGCGCAATGAGCAAGTCGAACCCGTCTTCGTCAGCGGCCGCCTCTAGCTCCTTTCGCAACCGCGCATTGGCGGCGACGCCGCCGCCGACCAGCAGACGCTCAACGCCTAGACGCCCGATGCTTTGTCGGCTCTTGGCGACGAGCACATCGACGACCGCCGCTTCAAAGGACGCGCATATGTCCGCCTTGATTGATTCATCGATTGCAAGTTGTGAAAAGTCGATGCGGCCGGGACCTGCAATGGCGTACCGGACGGCCGTCTTCAATCCGCTGAAGCTAAAATTGTCGCTGCCATCCCGCATCATCGATCTCGGGAAACGGTAGGCTTGGTCATTGCCTTGGGCGGCGAGCGATGCGACCGCCAAGCCACCTGGAAAGTCGAGGTTCAGCATCGCTCCGACTTTGTCGAAGGCTTCGCCGGCGGCGTCATCGATCGTGCCGCCGAGATAGTCCAAGTCAATCGCGGTTCGGCAGTGGTACAGTGACGTGTGACCGCCACTGACAATGAGTCCCACAGCGGGATACGCCGTCGTTGGATCTGAGCGTGACATCGCACATGCGTACAAATGGGCGTGCAAGTGATTGATGGCGACCAGAGGTCGTCGCCACGCGATCGATAACGATTTTGCGGCAACCACGCCGACCAAGAGAGAGCCAGCAAGCCCAGGGCGATCAGCCACGGCGATCGCCGTGAGGTCACGGCCGTCGACCCCCGCCGTCGTCAATACGTCGTCGATAACGGGCAGAATGCGTTCCACGTGTGCCCGCGCGGCGATCTCGGGAACCACGCCTCCGAATCGTTCATGCAAAGCTTCTTGGGTCGCCACGCAATCGGCCAACACGCGACCGTCTTTGTCGATGACGGCGGCGGCGGTTTCATCGCACGTCGACTCGATGGCCAGGATCGCTTCGTTCACAAGTCGATCGTGTCCATGATGTTGTAGACGGGGCCGCGTTTCTCGAGAAAGCTACCGACGACTTGAACGTGATCAACACGCATTTCACCCAAGGGTTTGCCGGCGTGTTCGAGCCATCGCTTCACCACGTCCTCATCGGCCCTGCGAGCATTGGCCCGGGCCCGACCCAATGTGAGGTGCGGGCGATAATCACGTGGTTCACGCTTGTAGCCCATTTCTGCGAATCGATCATCGATGTTGGCAGCTAGTTGGACCAGTTGTCCCGACGGATCGTCAATCCGTACGGTCAACACGCGCGCCCGCTCGGCATCTGGAAGCCCACCGGTTCCCAGGAAGTTCAAATCGAACGGCTGCATCGGTTCGCAGATTGACTCCAATGCTGTACAGACGTCGGGTGTTTCGACGTTGTCTACCTCGCCAAGGAACTTCAAGGTCAAATGGAGATTGTCGACGGGGACCCATTTGATGCCATCACCGTCAAAACGCGTCGATACGATGAGCTTGCCAGCGGCGCCCGCGATGTTGGGAGGCAATGGAATCGCCAGGAATGTTCGTATCGTCTTCATGAGCCGAGGAGGACGAGCGGTGGGACGAATGAACGGTGAGCCCGACACGCGGCGAGCCCATCACGCGGCGAGCGTTGACTCGACGGCGTCAGCGGGGTCTGCCAACGTCGCTGTTGTTAAAACACGTTCCACCAGCTTTGACAACCATGAATCAAACGTGCCTGCCGTGACTGACTGGATTCACACCTGGTCGCCGCCACCATACCAGCCGATCGCATGGATCGGACGTTCGGCTTTGAGCGGCCACGCTCATACGCTCTTGCCGGTGGTCGGGTCACGAAGTTCGTCCGCACAACTGTCACAGACGACTCGCCACTTGGTACCGGTAAGCGATGGCGATGAAATTGTCCTGCACCACGATGCGCCGGGTTGGTCCAATCAACATGACACGGCTGCTGATCCCGCCGTGATGTTGGTGCATGGACTCTGTGGCTGCCATGCGGCTGATTACATCAAGAGATTCGCCGTGGAGCTTCACCAACTCGGGATCCACACCTATCGTTTGGACATGCGCGGTTGCGGTGCATCGGCGACCACCTGCCGAACGATCACGCATGCCGGACGGAGCCCCGACATCATTGCCGCGTTGGGGAAAGTTGCCGAGGAACATCGACAGGGGCCATTGGGCGTTGTCGGTGTATCCCTTGGGGGAAACCAAACGTTACGCGCACTGGGGCGCGTCGGCAGCGGTCAAGTGTCCCCTCCTGGTTGGTGGCCGCGTCTATCTGGCGTGATCGCGATCGCGCCCCCGATCGACCTACAGCGATGCAGTGACGCGATGGAAGCGAAGCGTTTGCGTTTCTACAACCATTACTTCATCCGTCACTTGTTGAAACGAATTCCACCTGGTTTGGCAGCCAACCCCGCGTTCGAGAAGGCCATCGGTGGTCCACGACCACGGACGCTTCGACAGTTTGACCGCCGGTTCACTGCACCGTTGGCGGGCTACGTACACGAACGGGCGTACTACGAAGACGCGTCTGCAATGCACTGGCTCGATTCCATCGAGCGGTCGACGTTGATCGTGGCGGCGCACGACGATCCGCTGGTACCCAGTTCGATGTTTCAAGACCGAGAATCCTCGCTCTCTGCGTCAACGCGATTGCTTTTGGTTGAACGTGGTGGTCACAACGGATTCTTGCAGCGCGGGCGGCGCGCGTGGACGGATGATCTCGTCGGGAGTTTTTTTCGTGTGGCCTGTGATTGCGGAAAGACGCTATCCGGAGCGGAGAGTTCGCGCGTCCGACCAACATAGAAAATGGGGACCAATCACTAGGCGGATTCGATTCGGGTCACTGGCCCAGTCTCTGCCCGCGCCCAGTCCGTCGGACTGGAGCCCACGCCGTCACTCCAACAGAGAAACGACTTCTTCATGCCCTCCGGCCTTGGCGAAGTCGAGCGCCGACTCGCCGTCGACATCGACGGCACTGACATCGGCGCCGCCATCCAACAGCAAACGACAGACGCCTAGTTGCCCTTCGGCGGCCGCAAACATCAGTGGCGTGAAGTTTTCGTCGCTGTCGACGAGATTAGGGTCCGCACCCGCATCCAGGAGTAGTTTCACTGTTTCGACGTTGTCGGCTGTGGACGCATACATCAATGCGGTTCGGCCAAACGAATCTCGGTGGTCGACTTTAGCGGCTGCGTTCAACAGTTCGGACACGACCTCGGCGTGACCATCAAAGGAGGCCAAGTGGAGCGGGGTTCGTTGTTGTTCGTCCGGACGGTGAGCCGGTTCACCGCCCTCCAACGCTGCACGCACCGCGGTGAGATCTCCCTGGAGTGCCGCCTCGCGCAGCTCGCCACCTGGGGGCGACGCAGCGATCGCCGAATTGCCATTGGGGTTGGGTGGCGTCGGTGTCCGCGATGCTGGTGAGGGAGACTCAACCACGACGTCAGCAAGTTCTTTGCGTGGAAAGTCATCTGGATCGAGTCGCTTGGACTCACAACCGACGACGAAAATGACCATGGAGAGCGCGGCGGTCACGTGGACGTGTTGGATCATGGGCGGGTCTACCAAAGCGATGTCTGTTGATGGGCGGGAGTCGGTTGTTCTGGATCCGACTGGCTCGCACCATTCCCTTCGTAGTCGGCCGCGCGGTTGGACTTTGGACGCGATGCCTTCTTACGGCCGGTGGTGGTTTTCGTTCGCCGTGTCTTGGCCTTTTTCGCTTTCGAAGCAGGACGTCCGGGTTGGCCTAGACGATGGATGCGAAATCCGTTCGGTTCCAACGTCGTGGCGGCAAGCTCGAGCAAGTGCTGGTGATGCGTGAACAGAATGACTTGGGTGGTTGACGTGATCGACGCAAGGACGCGCAGCGCCGCCGCGGCACGCGCATCATCCATCTGGATCAGGCAATCGTCGACGATCAGTGGGACAGGAGCCCGCGAGGATAGTTGATGCTGCAGCGATGCCAAGCGAAGCGAGAAATATAGCGAATCAGCGGTTCCCGAGCTCATGGCACTGGCGGGTACGAGCTGGTCTCCGCGACGTCCCTTCAAGGTGGTGCGTCCGTCTTCATCCAGATCAACGGCCAATCCGATGTACCGACCATTCGTGAGCACTTGGAACATCTGTTGTGCACGCTGCAGAACGGGACCCTGGTGCTGTTCGCGATAGTGTTCGATCGCGCGATGGAGAATCGTCGAAGCAAGTTTCAGGCGGGCGTATCGCTCGGATTCGGTCTGCAAGGTGCCGAGAGTGCCTTCAATGGATTGAGAGATTCGTGCCGCGTTGTCACCGCCATCGATATGGGACAATTCCTGCTGCACGCACCACACGGCGTGCTGAGTGTCTCGTGTTTCCACGTCGAGTCGTTCGCGTTGCTGCTCCAGTAGATTCAATTCATGGAGGACATCGGCTGGCTCGATGTCGTTGATTGATTCAACGAACTCTTCGATCGGTTGGCCGCCTGAAAGGGGAGCCAACTGGGCGACCAAATCGTCTCGCTTGGCCAACGCGACGATATGGCGTCTTGATTTTTCTTGGATCGGCTCGATCTGTTCGATGGATTCGCAACCCGCTTCGGTGCAGAGCTGTCGCTGGACACTTTTGAGGCTTGATTGTTGTTGCTGCGTCGCCTGCTGTTCACTTTCGACTCGCTGCCACTGGCGTCGAAGCTCGTCGCGCTTTGCCGCGTCGATTCGTGCCTGTTGGAGTCGCTCGTGCCACTGTTCGACCAGGGGGACCACGCTGCGTAGCGATGTCAGCGACGATGCGTCTCTGGCGGAGTTTGGTGTGGACTTCTCGAGGCGCGACCGCAGTCGCCCAACTCTTTCGAGATAGGCGTCGTTGTCGCGATCGATCTGGGCGATCTGTGCACGAATGCCGTCCGCTTCGCGTTGAATCACGGTGAGCTTGCCGATCGTATCGAGCATGGGTAGGACGGCTTGGGGATGCCGCGAGTCGTCGCCGCTGACTCCTTTTGTGGCGGACTCCCATTCCGATTGCCACCGCTCGAGAACCTCGGACCGAACGTTCCAACGTTGTCTGGCCTCTTGGGCTTCCTTGGTTAATCGCTTGCGTTCCTCATCAAGACGCAGCTGTTGGTTCAATGTCGACTGCATCCGATCGCGCAGACCTGTGATCTGCTGAAACCATTGGATCAACGCTTTCGGTATTCGAGCCTCGTCTTCGATGGGTTCACTTGCGCTGATCAGGGATCGAAATGGGATAATCGCCTGATGCAGCGACTCCACGATATGTTGGAGTCGTTGGTCGTGAAGACGTTCAGTGCATTGGTCCTGTTGTCGCTGCTGCCACGCTGCCACCAGTGCTTGGTGATCTCGGAGCCAATGACCAACTGCTTCGGGGGATCCGTGAGGAATGCGGTGCAACTGCAACAGCTTGCGCCATTCGGTTTGAACATCATCAAGATCGGCTTGCCTTGATTGCAGTTCCTGCTGGGATCGTTGGACACGCTGCGTCGCGATGTCCACATTCGTATGAGCGACGCTGCGTGCATGAATCTCCTTTTGGTGCGTGACGATCGAATCCGCAATGGCGTCGGCATGCCGGATCGCTTGGGCCAATTGAGAAAGACTCTCTTCGGTTACGGAACTGATCTCGATGCGTTCGAGAAGTCGGTCGCGTTTCTTACGCGATGCCGCCAGCGAATCCGATGTGGGAAGTTCAGTTTGGCTTGTGATCCTCGTGACGACTTCGTTTGCGGTATCCAATTCCGTGCTGGCTTGATCAGCGGCGGCCGCCGCTTTTTCGGTTGCCTGTTGTGCGTTCGCCAACGCGACCGCGATGCGTTTGATCTCGAATTCGTTGGGAAGCTTCAGTTGGACCGTCGCTTCGATGTCCAACGAGATGTTGAGTTGTTGATGCAACCGTTCCGACTGCTGGACCGATGCCTCCACGGCCGCGGCGCATTTGTCAAGCTCTTGGAGCATGTTCTCTGGTCGGCCCGCACTTTCGATCGCACGTGACAGTGTTGCGACATCGGCGGCGTCGACTTGGATGGATCCGTCCGACTTATCGCGAGTGTCGAGTGATGCGATCTGAGCCTCGATCATCGAAAGGGCTTCGGCCGCGTCATCGCGTTGTGCAACGTGCTTCTCGTACGCTTGCGCCAGCGACTGGATTCGTTGTCGGGTGCTTTCGGTAATTCGAAGTGACTCAATGAAGGGGCCCGACTCGTCGCCGTCGCGGACGTGAGTCTCGACGGAAAGATCACGGATGAGATCGCGGATCCGGCGCTGGCACTCCTCCAACGCGGCCGATAGCGACACATGTTCGGAGAGGGCGTTTTCGCGTATCGGTAACCCGCGGTAGGCCGCGTCGATTTCGTCGGGGTGCAACAAGACCGCATCCGCCTCGCCACACGCGTCAAGCTGTTGCCGCAACTGTTGATGTTGTTGTTGCAACGATTCCGATTGCTGTGAGACGGCCAGATGATCGTGTTGCCACTGACGCACACGACTGGTGAAGTCAGCGTCCAAATGGGGTGCACCGGCGACGTCGGCCAACTCCTCCGTCACGATTCGCCAGCGCGGAACCAGAGGCAGTGATGCTTGGCGTGTACGGAGTGCTGTGTGTTGGCGTGTCAGCTCTCGCGACCGATCACGCAATTGCTGGAGATTCTGTTCTTGTTCGGCGAGCTTTGTTTGCAGCGCCATGTACTTCGCCGGCTGCACTTGGGCCGAAGCCAATTGCTGTTTGGATTCCTTGACGTGCTGGATTAGATCACCGATGGCGGATTTCCCACGCGGCCGAAAAAGGTCGGTGGTTTCTTGGGTCAAGTCGGCTTGGACTTCGCGGAGCCGGCTGATTCCCGCACCGGCGGCAAACAGCAATTCGCCAAGCTCACCTTCGCCTCGCAGAATCTGCTCTCCACCTCGTAGCAGTTCCTCATGTGAAAGCCCGAAGCGAGTTTCAAACGTGGCTCGATCGAGTTGGCCTAGGAAGTGCTGCCACGTGGATGGGTCGATGGGTTGATCGTCATTGCCGTCGCGAAGCGTGTGGAGGCGTCCTTTTCGACGAATGCAGTCGAGCGTCTGACCGAGCGGGTCGCGCAATCGCCCTCCGATGCGAAGTTGCTTCATCGGATGCAGGAAATCATCGTTGGTTTGATGAGGGAAGCCGAATAGCCAGTCGCCAATGGCTCGTAGGCTGGTGGATTTACCAGATTCGTTGTCGCCGTAAACGATTTCCATTGGCGGCGGATCGGCGCCATCAGAAAAAAAATCCAGTGACACGTCGGAGAGGTGCCCGAATCGGATCAGGTCAAGGCGATCGATCTTCACGAGCTAGCACGCTCCTTGTTTCGGGCGGCGGGCTTCGGCGGGCCGATGCCTGCCGTCGATTGCTTCGGACGTTCGGTTCCGTGTAAGCGGGAGAACAGCTCGGCAGTCGCTTCCCGCACCAACGCCATCGAAGCTTCACCGTCGTCGAACGCGTTGGAAGAGTCGTCCCCAGAAAGATCGGGCTGGGATTCCGAACGGGTCAGTTCACTGGGGAGTTTTCGACGAAGTTCCTCGAGAGATTGGTGCACGAAACTCGAAGGTGTGATCTCACCGTTTGGTGTCATAAGCTCATCGGCGATGGCCTGAATGCTGCCTCTTGGGCCGTCATCGACTTCGTTGCTCTGAGTGTTCGGACTGGACTGAACTGATGCGAGCGATTCGGTTTCCACACGGAATCGTTCGAGCCAAACTTGGCCACCTCCGTTGGCGACTGCGATGGCACGCAAGGAAGATTCAATGCTCTTTTGATGCGCCAGCCAGCGGTCATGTTGTCGGGAACGACCCTGCAGCCGCACACGCGGAACGAGCAGTCGGTCGTCGACTTCCGACAATGCTTCGGCGATCCATGACTCGAAACGATCGAAAATTTCGTCTTCGTGGTCGACGTCAGCGGCATCGATCTCACAGATCTCCCAGCGAGCCACGTCCAGTGGATGAAACGTCGAGGTGGGACGGTTCTGATCATCGATCTCGACCAACAGGCATCCCTTGGGGCCGGTTTCGCGAACGTGCCGGCCTTGAAGGTTGCCGCTGAAGACAATCGGCGCGCTGCCCGGCAGATGATGTTCCCCACGAAGATGAATATGCCCCAATGCCCAGTAATCGTATTCTTTGTCGGCCAGTTGACCGGGATTGCAAGGCGCGTAGGGCGCATGCCCCTCCAGACCTGAAAGACTGGTGTGAAGGAGGCCTAGATTGAACATGCCTCGCAGCGGCGGTGGGTAGGCGGCGGAAAGATCCGACTTCTCGGCGCGGGTGCGGTAGGACTTTCCATGCACGGCGATGCCAAGGTGCTCCCAAATGCGGCGGTCGACCTGCTGATCATCCAGCATCATGGCCGTTCCATCGGGGTTCTTCGGCAGCGGAAGATGGCCCGTCATTTGATTGGCGGCATCGTGGTTGCCGCGGATGATCACCATGGGGATTCCGGCCTGGGTCAGCCGTTGAGCTTGGCCGACAAAGAAGAGTCCCGTGTTGGAATCGGGCCAGTCACCGTCGTAGAGATCGCCCGCGATGACGACGAGGTCGACCTGTCGTTCGATCGCCAGATCGACCAAATTGGTTAAGGCCCGGCGGGTGGCACCACGCAGCTGCTCGACCGGCGCATTTTCATAACTACGCAGCCGCTGCATGGGGCTATCGAGATGAATATCGGCCGCATGCAAAATGGTGCGTCGACTCAAACCTACCTCCGTGATCAGGCGCCCAACAAGCGTGCGAGAAACTCAGTACGATAATGACATGGTAACGCATTGGATTCGACTTGGATTCGCCCACGACGTCATGTTGGCTCGGTTTTCGCGGCCCTTGCGACGTGATCGTCGCGTCTTCGTTCGCACGACACGTGGTGTGGAGGTTGCCACGGTCTTGGCATCGGATGTCTTGGCGGATTCGGAGGCGACCCCGCTGACGATCATTCGTCCGACGACTGACAACGACGAGCTCCTGCTAGACCGATTAGGACGTCACAAGGTTCGCGCTGTTCGCCGCTGCCAGGAGTTTTTGGAGACCGTTGGGTCGTCGACGAAGTTATTGGACGTCGATCAGTTGATCGATGGAGGTACGCTCATCCTGCATTTCCTTGGCGATGTCGACCAGATCGGACAGGACGTCGCGGATGCCGTCGTTCGGCAATACGAATCGGAGGTCGGCTCGATCCAGCTGAGCGATTTGATGTCCGATGGCTGTGGGGACGGATGTGGGTCGGCCGGCGCGTCGGGTTGTTCGAGCCGATGCGCCGGTTGCGCTTTGGCGGGCGGATGTGCTTCCTAGCGGAACGGTTCGCAACTCGTTGGGTGGCCTCACCGGCAGCCGCAAACAGCCAGAAGTCGGCACGGTTGGCTGTTATTTCGCCAATTTTTTCAATTTCGAAGACAGATGGCGCGGACACACGTGTGTAGTTGAACGACACGTTACTCCATCGAATGCACGGAACCGTCGGATTGATGATTGCGCCCGCCGATGATTGAGCCCGCGACCCGCGCCAGTTTGCTGATGCGAATTCGGGATCGTGATGATCAGGATGCTTGGGTTCAATTCGAGCAACTTTATCGACCGGTTGTTTATTCCGTGGCGCGCCAACGGGGCCTCCAGGACGCCGATGCCGAGGATGTGGCGCAGTCCGTCTTGCTGGCTGTCGCCGACGCCGTGGAGCGATTCGATCCGACGGACCGGCGAGCCTCGTTTCGGACATGGCTGAAAACCATCGCCCATCGCGCGGCGATCAATCTTCTGACGCGGCGGGTACGCGACCGAGGGGTGGGCGGCACCGACATGGTCGAATTGCTCCATGAGCTTCCTGCCGCCGATGCGTTCACCCAATCGCTGACATTGGATTATCGACGCCGAATCTTTCGTGTGGCGGCGGAATCCTTGAAGAGTGAATTCGCGCCCGCAACGTGGAGGGCATTCTGGGACTCGGTCGTCCAACAGAAGCCCGTCGACGTGGTGGCGAAGGAGCTGGGGCGTTCACGAGGCAGCGTTTACACCTCCCGCAGCCGTGTGATGGCAAGGCTACGGGAGGTCGTTGCGTATCTCGATGTCGAGTCGACAACGTCCTTATCGGAGCCGAGTCCATGAATCGAATTTCGTCCACGACAACGCCGGATGGATGTGATGCGGAGCGGCTCGACCAGTACCTGCGCGGCGAACTTGGCCAGGCGGAGGGTGCTCGATTGGAAGCCCATCTCTCTCAGTGTGATCGGTGTGAGCAAGCCCTGCGAGATCGAGCTGCGGAGGCTTCGTTTTGGGATGAAGCGGCGACCATGCTTGATGATGCCGGCGCGGGTGATTCAGACGTCGGCTCTGGTGCGGTTGACGGCAACGACATCGAACGAATTCTCGCGTTGGTGCTCGATCCGACGGACGATCCGAGCATGCTTGGCCGATTGGAGGGTTACGAGGTTACCGGGGTGATCGGCCGGGGTGGGATGGGCATCGTACTGAAGGGATTCGATCGGTCGCTGGATCGTTTTGTCGCCATCAAGGTTCTGGACCCGTCCTATGCGGCCCGTTCGGGTGCACGTCGTCGATTTGCTCGCGAAGCGCAGGCGGCTGCAGCTGTTGTTCACGACAACGTCATCGCGATTCACGGTGTCCATCATGATGCCACCTACCCGTCCTTGGTGATGCCCTATGTCAAAGGTGAATCATTGCAGCAGCGCATTGATGACCATGCGCCGCTGGGAACGGAATCGGTCCTCGAAATCGGATTGCAGGTCGCCCGAGGTCTGGCTGCGGCTCATGAACAAGGACTGGTGCATCGCGATATCAAACCGGCCAACATTTTGCTGCCCGCCAGCGTGTCCCGTGTCATTCTGACTGACTTTGGCTTGGCGCGGGCGGCGGACGACGCCGCGCTGACCCAGTCGGGCGTGATCGCGGGCACACCGGAATACATGTCTCCTGAGCATGTTCGAGGGGAGCGAATGGATGGACGCTCGGATTTGTTTTCTCTCGGAAGCGTCCTCTATGCCATGGTCACGGGGCATTCGCCATTTCGTGGTTCGTCATCGTACGCCGTGATGCGGCGCATCACCGATGATCATCACCGGCCCGCGGCGCAGGTCGTGGCCGATGTGCCATCTTGGTTGAGCGCGGTAATCGATCGATTGCTCGCCAAAGACCCAGCCGATCGATTCGCATCGGCATCCGAGTTGGCCGAGTATCTGGAAGACTGTTTAGCCCACTTGCGACAACCTTCGACGGTGGAATTGCCTCGACAGCCGCTGGCACCGGCGCGTGCCACCTTGGCGACCATGCTGACGATCGTCGGCTTGGTCGCATTCACGACGGCATGGCTGGGTCGCTCCTTCTGGGAAACCTTCGCCATCGAGCGTCCGGTCTCCGTCGTTCCTGACCTCCAAATCAAAAATCTATTTGCTGACCCGAGTCTGGATCGACTCGAAACTCAGCTGTCCGAGCTCGAAGAGGAGCTCAACCTTCCACTTGTCTTGAGAGAACCCTCGTTTAAACCGGAGTCTGAGTAATGAAACGATCGATATCCGTTGTTGCAGTTGCACTGGCCGCTTTTGGTTTATCGATGATGGTGCCAACGATGCGCTGGACCGCGATGGCCGATGATGCTACCGAAGCGGAGAAGTCGGATGATCCGATGATGCGAGTGATTGAGGCCATGGTGAGGCGTCAGTTTGACGAACAGCTCGAGCGGCATGCCCAACGGATCGTCGATGCGGAGGCTCGGCTCGCGGAGGTTCGGGCCCGTTTTGATGATCGCAAGGCCAATGCGGATCGGATCATCGCTGAACAGGTTGCGAGCATCGCGTCCCAGGCGGGTGTCCACAAGGAAGTGAAGACCGAAGCTCCGACGGAACCGATTCCGGTGTCCGTCCTGGCGGCGGAGGGGTGGCAGGCGTGGCGGGAACGTGATTATCGAGTGGCCCTCCCAAAGTTTGAAAGTGCACTTGCCCAGGAACCCGACAATGCGATCGTCCTCAACGGCCTCGGCTGGACGTTGTTGCATTTGGGCGAGCACGAACGATCCAATGAGACCTTCCGCCGCTTGCTCGAGATTGATTCAACGCACGGTGCCGCCCTGAACGGGATCGGCCAGAACTTGGTCGCCATGGGTCAACTTGACGAGGCGGAGCAGGCGCTCGTCAAGGCAACCGAAGCGGTGATCGACGCGTACGGCGAGAAACGCGTCGTTCGCAATCAAATGACTGCTTCGTGGACCAGTCTCGTGCGATTACTCGTGGACGAAGGCAAGACCGAGTCGGCGATCACGTGGGCGGAGCGCTACCTGAAACACGCTCCCGATGACCAGATGATGCGGCGACTGCTGGAAGACGCCAAAGGACCCGACTCCATCGAATGAACAGGGAAGTATGGATCGGCGTTGCCGATGCGGCAGGGGATCACGCGAATCCAAGGAATTTGGTAACATATGGGTTGGTCTGGGGGATTCCCGCGATCATGCGTGGACCCCCGTATTTTGCACCATTTGTCGGCTTTGACGAGCCGTCCCTACATGACCGATTCCGAGCCGACTAGCGCTGCTACCGACCAACGACCAGGTGATGACTCTGTTGCGGCCACGCTGCCCAGCGACGCCGAGCCATCGTACGTCCCTCCGGCGGCCAATTCAGAGTACACCGACAAAGACTTGCAGCATCTGTCGGATCTGGAGCACGTTCGCGAGCGGCCCGGGATGTACATCGGTGATACGACGTCCAGGGGGCTTCACCATCTGGTGTATGAGGTCGTCGACAATTCGATCGACGAAGCCATGGCCGGTTTTGCTCAGACGGTCAGTGTGATTGTCCACACGGACAACAGCGTGACGGTTGAGGACGACGGGCGAGGCATTCCGGTGACTCGCCATGACCAGCTTTCCGAGGAACTCGACCGCGAGGTCAGCACGTTGGAAGGCGTGATGACGGTTTTGAAATTCGGTGGCAAGTTTGAGAAAGGTGCCTACCAGACCTCCGGCGGGCTGCACGGCGTTGGCGTCACCGTCGTCAATTTCCTGAGCCAATGGGCCAAGGTCGAAGTCAGCCGCGATGGATCGACTTGGACCCAGGAGTACGAACGAGGCGTCACCGCGACGCCGATCGAGAAGGGCCGGGCGACCAAAAAAACCGGAACTCGGGTGACGTTCAAACCCGACAACCAGATCTTCACGGTCACCAAGTTCAATTACGACACGTTACTGAAGCGGCTGCAGGAACTCGCTTTCTTGAACTCGGGTGTGCGGATCAAGTTTCTGGATGAACGCAACGGAGAGGGCGGTGACTTTCTCTACGAACGTGGCATCGTCGAATTCGTCGAGCACTTGAACCGCGCCAGCGACCCAATTCACGCCGATGTGATGCACTTCGTCGGTGCGCGCGATGGTGTCGAGTACGAATTTGCCATGCAGTACAGCACCGAGTACACCGACACGGTTCAGTCGTACGTCAACAACATTCATACCATCGAAGGCGGGACACATGTTTCGGGATTCCGCACGGCACTGACACGCAATCTGAACAACTACGGTAGGAAGGAGGGGCTGTTCAAAAACACGACGCCCACCGGTGACGATTTCCGAGAAGGCCTCACGGCGGTCATCAGCGTTCGAGTCCCTCATCCGCAATTCGAAGGTCAAACCAAAACGAAACTCGGAAACAACGACGTCGAGGGCATCGTCAACAGCGGTGTTGGGGAACAGCTCGCGCAGTATCTCGAGGAGAATCCGCGGGTTGCCAAGACCATTGTGCGAAAAGGGCTGTTGGCAGCCGAGGCCCGCGAGGCCGCACGCAAGGCGAAGGACCAACTGAGAAAGCGGAAAGACGCGCTCGGTGGCGGCGGCTTGCCCGGAAAGCTTCGCGACTGCATTTCCAAGACAATGGACGAGTGCGAACTCTATCTGGTCGAAGGTGATTCGGCGGGAGGATCGGCCGAAGGGGGGCGGATGCGTGAGTATCAAGCGATCCTTCCGCTTCGCGGAAAAATCATCAACGCCTACAAAAGCCGTGAAGACAAAGTGCTCGCCAATGAGGAAGTGCAATCGATGATCCAGGCGATCGGCACCGGGATCGGTGCTGATCAAGACCTGTCGCGGCGGCGGTACAATAAGATCATCATCATGACCGACGCCGACGTCGACGGCAGCCACATCCGAACGCTATTGCTGTGTTTCTTCTATCGACAGATGTACCAATTGGTCGCGGCCGGTCACGTTTATGTTGCCCAGCCGCCGCTGTTCCGCGTCGTTCAAGGCAAGAATCGTTATTACGTTCAGGCCGAAGACGAAATGAAGGCCCAGTTGCTTCAACGAGGCTTGAACGAAACCCATTTGGAAGCGGACGACGGTCGCGAAGCCAAGGGTGAGGCGATGCAGACGCTTTGTGCGACGTTGAGCACTATGGAAGACGCCGTGGTGGCGTTGGAACGCCGGGGCATTAGTCTCAAGATTCACGCCGAGCGACTCGACCCCGTCTCGGGGAAACTGCCCGCCTTGTTGTTGACACTTCGAGGGGAAGAGAATTGGTTTCACCATCAAGATGAGGTGGATGCGTATCTGACCGACAACAATGCGGTCCTTGATACTGAGGACGAGGAGAACATCGGCACCGACGAAGAGACGCCAGCGGAAAGCGCCCAGGCGACGACTTCGCCGGAACGCCTCGTCGCCCATTTGGTGGAGTTGCACGAAGTCCGGACAATCAATAGTGGCGTGAAGGACATGCAGCCACTCGGATTCGGTTTGGACGACTTGATTCCGGCCGATCGCACTGGATCGACCACGCCGCGATTTGAGCTGGTCCGCGGAGAGGACTTGCGACGTCCCATTGTGGATCTTCGTGAGTTACTACCGGAAGTCCGTGCGGCCGGTGAACGTGGGCTGCAGGTCACTCGATTCAAGGGATTGGGTGAAATGAATGCCGAGGAGCTGCGTGAAACGACGCTGGATCCCGCCAATCGGACGCTGATCAAGGTGAACCTGACCGACGCGGGGGCCGCCGATGAAATGTTCCGCTTGCTGATGGGCGACAAAGTGGAGCCCCGACGCGACTTCATCGAGACGCACGCCCTGGACGTCAAGAATCTCGACGTATGATTTTGCCTCCGAACGGTTGCGATTCGCAGATCGCCGAAGCAATCAATTGATTTCGTCATAAATCAAACGTCCGGCCAGCCAGATTCTTAACCGCCGGATTCGCAAGCCACGGGTCAATTGAAGTTCGAAATTCATCTGTCGCGCCGTCGAGTGATTGTGATCGACCCAAGCAGGGTCGACCTGGACCCATGTGGGCAGCTCAAACTCGAATTTTGGTCGAATGGAGAGCCAGCTGATTTGAAACCAGCATGGTTCACCGTCCAATTCGACCATTTGTCGGAACCACCAACCGGTATAGATGAGCCGGGCTTTGAACGGTTTGTTTACCTCTATGACCCGATAAAGGAAGTTTCGGCGCACCAGCGTCGCATCTTCAGCGAAGACTCCCCGACGGGGCTCAACGGCGGAGGACACTGAAAATGGGTTCACCGTCATTATTCACATCTTCTTTGCGACTAAGATGTTGAATTCCAAAGTTGGTTGACCTAACATCGATTCCATAGTTTACCCAGGCTGTCAGGAGATTGGCGGGAGGGAGACTTCGTACGATGTATGTTCGGAAGGCAACTTCCAAATTCCGTTAAGAGAGACATCATGAATCTTGTCGTCCGTGCTTCTAGGTGGGGTGTCTGTGCGGCACTTGTCATCGTGGCGTCGTCCGTCGTGGCTCAGTCCAATTTCCCTGGGCAGTCAGCGGTAGAGACCACCAATCAGTTGACCATGCCGCAATGGGTCCACCCCGCCACGCCTGGCAAGCTGCCTGGAAAGCTGATTCTTCCTGCGGCGGACGGATCTTTCGACGTGGTTCCCAACGCGGTCCTGTTGCTGACAGACGCTGACGGCCAGTCCATCAAGACCAAGTCGGATGAGAACGGATCGTTCTCCTTTTCCAATGTGCTTCCTGGCGTCTACGCGTTGACAGCTCGTGCCAGGAACGCGTTCGCTTGCTGTGCCATGCACGTGGTACCGGATCATATGGCGGCTGCGGACCAGTTTCCCGAGTCGGTGGAGATTTCCGCCGCGGCGATCGATTTCGTCACCATCAAGTCATCGATCATTCGTTATCTGCCACCCGTGTTGAATGACACTCGGTTCGAAATTGCTGGAGCTGATCTTGCAGCACTTTCCTCCCGTGTGGTTGGTGGCCGAAGCTTCCGTGTCCTACAGACCGAGGGTGGTCTCAAGGGCCGAATTCACATGGCCGGTGCGACGGGTAGTTCGCTCAACGACGCCCAGCTGGTGAATGTATTCCTGATTCATGAGGGTGAGACGGTCGATCGAGTTGTTTCGAATCACCTCGGCATCTTTGAGTTTGAGAACGTTTCGCCGGGCGAGTATTCGATTTTGGCGTTAGGCCAGGCAGGCATGGGAATGGCTGGATTCGAACTCGTCGATGCATCGATTTTGCCGGAATCGATTCCTCTTGGTTCGAATGGCAAAACACTCACGGCTCAGGTTCAAGTGCCGGACGCCAGCGGTGAGTTCTCGATGCAAGTCGCCCCGCTGCCGCAAGCGGCCGAAGGATGGCAGGTTATCATTCGTCCAGAGAACGAACCTGAGGAGGTTGTTGACGAACCAATTTATGATGAGGTCTTGCCCGAGGTGGTGTACGATCAGTTCGGCAACCCAATTGATGCGTTTGGTAACCCCATTGGTCAGTATGGCACACCTGTCGATCAGTTTGGAAATCCGATCGACGGTGGATTCTCTGGCGGAGGCGGGACCTCCGGCGGCGGAGGTGGTGGTTATGGCGGCGGAGGCGGCGGCTTCGGCGGAGGCGGTGGACTGGGTGGTCTTGCTTCGCTCGCCGGATTGGGTGCCTTGGCTGGACTCAATGACAACGACAACGGTGGCGGAGGGAATGCTCTGTTCCCGCCACCAGAGCCAAGCCCGGCAACTCCCTAATTAAATCGTCGACGGCGAGGTTGCTTGTCCGATTGATTCCATAAAACCAGAATGGGCTGCGAGGCGGTATCGTCTCGCAGCCCATTTTTTGTGGGAGTGGATAGGTTCCTCAATGGAGTAGCCCGTTGTTCGAGTGGCTTTTTGAACCTGCTCGCATGCAGTTTTGCGAGCGAACGCTCGATGGTCCGATCGCCCACCCCGCTGACACATGGACCAATATTGGCCCGGTCATTGCGGGTGTGTGCATTTTGATGCATGCCCAGAAACCGCTGACTCGATTGCTTGGTGCCGCCGCGCTTTGGACCGGCGTCGCGTCGGGCTATTTCCACGCTTCCAACACCATCTTGGGTGAGACGCTGGATCTAAGCGGGATGTTTCTATTCATCCTCGCCATTGCCGCACTCCAACAACAACGTGCAAGGCCGCTGCGACCCGGCAGCCCCGCGCTGATTGCGATCGTAGTCATATCGACGATTGCATTGACGGTGCTGTCATCGATTTCGACCGCATTCGCCAGCCCGATGTTCGGTTTGATTGTCGTGTACGTGGTGATTCGCGGCCTCTACGATCAAAAGCTCACGCGGTGGGCGTTTGCCATGACCGGGACCTTCCTGGTCGCTTGGGGTCTGTGGTGGCTCGATTTCTTGCGAATCGTCGGCCATCCAGACAATCACATCCTGACCCTGCACGGGTTATGGCACCTGCTGAACGGCCTGGTGTTTTGGTTCGCGTTCAAGCACTATGAGCTGACGATGCGGTCAACGACTAAGGCACCAGTAGCGCAGTCCCTGTGATCGCGGCAGCCTGGTACCAAGCACCTTTGACACTCAATGGAACCGGCGGGATGATCCAAGGTGCGCAGTTGCCAGGACGATAGTAGCCCAACGCATACTGACATTCGTGCGGACTATGAACGCCCATCTTGTAGGGCAGCACCGCAATGTTCAGGAAGAAGTGGGCCGATGACACCACCGGCTGGGCCAGTGGACCTGCCGTATGTCCGTAACGCTCGAGGTTGACTTCCTCAAAGTACAAAGGTTTGTGACATAGGTTTGACGCGGCCCACACGACGCTCGATGGCTGCCAATTTCTTGGTTGATAGTCGACCTGGGGGAGCAAGCACTCGGTTGGCAGCCCCCAGTTTTTGGAGATGTACGCCAAGTCGGCTTCGCTGAGTCGATTCAACGGGAGTTCTTCCACAGATCCAAAGTCAGTACGGATCACGGCCCGCTCATACGCCAAATCCGCCAGGCGACCGGTTGCAAGTGGACGACCATCAATGGATCGCCACGTTCGAGTGTCAATCTCCTGATCGAATTCGGACTTGAGTTCCTGATACTCGGCTTCATCGATGATGTCAGGGCGGAACGGTGGACTGATATCCAGCGAGACTTGATCAATGGTCTCCAATGCAATTCGGCGGCGAAAGTCTTCGCATGTCAATCCGATTCCCTGATTGGTTGGCTGCTTGGGTTCATCGGCAAGGGGTCGACTCTCGTCAAAACTTGGTGGGTTGGGTTGGCTGGCGTCATCGAAGTCGCGGTCTCGACCAAACGGATTGGCATCAAATGCCTCCAGATCCGATGGTGAATCAGGCGCCGGAAGTGGTTCAGCATCTTGGAGTGGTTTAGCGTCTTGTAGCATGTCACGCATTGACGAATCGTCGTTAGTAGGTGAGGTCGCCAGTGGCTCATTGAGATTTGCGGGCTCCGGCAATGTTGGCGCCTCCGGCGATGAAGACGACTTCATTTCCGTCGGCAACGATTCCAGTTCCATCGGCAATGAGTCGGATGGCATTTGGAGTGGCGTCGGCTCCATCGCCGAAGGTTCGACTACCTCGGGAGGGCTCGGATTCCGGAATGGGTTGTCCGGCATCTCCAATTCCGCCGGCGGACCGTCTTCATATTGCACTTGGCGAACGCCGCGATCCGACGTGGCGAACGCTTGTTGGCTTAATTCACGGTCGGCGTTCTCCTGCGCATCGTGACTGGGTAGCCATTTTAAGTTCCAACCGGGGCGGCGCGGTGATGCGGCATCACGATTGGTTGGCGATAGTAGTTCCGACGTCCGCGCCCGTGGTACGGACCGCCATTGGACCGGTGTGGGTGCCATCGTCACTTGCGCATCGGCGTGGTCGGCCAATGCGAACAGCGAATATCCCGCGACCGCGAGGCAGGCAAACCCCGACGGAGCGCGATGCCACCATGATTCAGGTTGCGTCGCTTGAATGCACGTCCGGGCTGTAGTTCGGCGCTTCTTGCGTGATCGTGATGTCATGCGGGTGGTTCTCCCTCACCGTGGCTGCTGAGACGCGGGTGAACTTTGCGTCGCGTCGCAGGTCGTCGATCGTCCGTGTTCCCAGGTATCCCATTCCCGCTCGCAGTCCGCCGATCAATTGATAGGCATAATCACTGAGCGGTCCTTTGAACGGCACGCGCCCCTCGACACCCTCGGGCACCAATTTGCCCGCGTCGGTGCCTTTCTGGCGATACCGATCACTGCTTCCTTTTACCATTGCTCCCATGGATCCCATGCCGCGATAGGCCTTGAAGGTTCGGCCCTGGTACAGGATCAGTTTGCCGGGGCTTTCAGTCAAACCGGCAAACAGACTGCCGATCATGACGGTACTGGCGCCGGCGGCCAGTGCTTTGGTAATGTCACCGCTGAAGCGAATGCCTCCGTCGGCGATGACAGGTATGTTGTGTTTCTCCGCTACTTCGACGGCACTGAGGATAGCCGATATTTGGGGCACCCCGATGCCGCTGATGACTCGTGTTGTACAAATGGATCCGGGGCCAATTCCGACTTTGACCGCGTCGGCACCGGCGCCGATCAGGTCGCTGGCACCCGCCGCGGTGGCGACGTTGCCGGCGACGACGTCGATGTCCCATTGTCGCTGTTGTTTGATTTCTCGGACGGTGTCGATCACGTTGCGACTGTGTCCATGAGCCGAATCCACCACCAGCAAGTCGACGCCTTGTCCGAGCAGCTGTTCGGCTCGTTCAAAGTCGCCCACGCCGATGGCGGCACCGACCCGCAGCCGACCTTGGCGGTCTTTGGAAGCGCTCGGATACCGGTTCATCATGTCGATGTCGCGGATGGTGATTAACCCCGTCAGTTTCCTTTCTTCGTCAATCAGCAAAAGTTTCTCGACCCTTTTTTCCGTTAAAATCTTTTCAGCTTGCGCAAGCGTCACATCTCCCACAGCCGTGACGAGGTTTTCGCGGGTCATGACGTCCGAGATTGGTTTCTCTGGGTCTTCCAAGAACCTGAGGTCTCGACGCGTTAGGATGCCTGCCAGCGTGCCATCGGGATGGACGATTGGGATACCCGAAACATTGGCGCGGTCCATTAACTCCGCCGCTTCCCCAACTTTCTCGTCGGGGTGCAACGTGACGGGGTCCACAATGATCCCGTTGGCGGAGCGTTTGACCTTTAGGACTTCCTCGCACTGACCGGCGACGGACAAGTTTTTGTGGATAATCCCCATGCCGCCCTCTTTGGACAGCGCGATTGCCATTTCCGCCTCCGTGACGGTATCCATCGGCGAGGAGATCAAGGGCATCTTCAGGCGGATTCGGTCCGTCAGGCGACTGCTGACGTCGACATCGCTTGGCATGACCTCGCTGTACGCGGGCAATAACAGCACATCGTCGAACGTGACCCCCAAACCTTCGATCTTGTCTTCCAACATGCAGCGCCGTTCCGCCCGGATCGATTCCGGATTAAGTGTTCGTGAAACTGGGAAAGGCGAGGGATTATGACGCCGATCGACGGCCCGTTGTAGGGCAGGTTCCGGGAAGGTCGATGACGAATTTGGGTCGGACCACCGTCCGTGATGGGACGCCTCAGCGCCGAACGCCATTCATTCCCGATTGCCTGGATTGGTTCGCTCATGACCACCGCGGCTGCCACCGCCGACCCAGCCGCCGTCGCAACCGACATGCCTCGCCAGGTCCGTTTGCGCCGTGACGTTCCAGGGCTGTTACTGATTGCGTTGACGCTGCTGACTCTCGTTTCCGTGGCGACGCATGATCCAGCGGATCCGGTCGCATCACCGGCCTATCCGTTGAGTGAGCTGTATCAGCCCCATCCGATGGTTCATCCGCTCAACGATTCGGTCACCAATGCGTGTGGGAGTCTCGGAGCATTGTTTTCGTCCATGATTCTCGAGGCGGTTGGAATTGGTGTCGTTGTGCTGATTGCTGGCGCGGGCGGTGTGGCGACGGCACTGCTGGGTCGTGGATACATGAACGCACCGGTGCTGCGATCGCTAGGAGGGTGCGTGATCCTGGTCGCCCTGACGACGGCGGCGGCCATGTTGCCGCTGGACTGGCCCAAGATGCCCGTCGTCGGCAATGGCGGCTATCTCGGTGCAATGACGTCGACTCTGTTACTGACCCACTTTCATCCAACCGGTACGTGGATTCTGACGTTGGCGATGATGGCCATTGGCTTGTTGCTGACAACGGATTACATGTTGGTCGGCGTCGGACAACGCGTGGTGCTTGGTGGCGCCAGCGTATCGCGGAAAGGATTCGCTCGGGCGGCTGCAGCGGTTCCCGTGCCGATGCGTCGCCGTCGCCAACCGTTCACGGATCTGGAGTCTCCTATTTTGATCGATGGCGATCGAGTCGAAGAAGAAGATTCCGAGCCAGATGATTTGGCGTCGACGCCGACGATCAAGTTTCATACGCCCAAGAAACGAAACGCAGCCGCTGATCGGACCGGGGCGGATTCGGTTGCCGGAGATGCCAGAGATCGCGATACGGTCAGCGCGATCGATCCAGATGCATTCGATGAAGATGAGTACGAGGAGTATGAAGACGAGGATGGCGATCCAAACGACGAGGAGTTGGAGCCGTCGGTGACGCGAGAACTGGATCTTGAAGATGAACCGGCTAGTTTGCGTCAGGATCCAGAACCACGCGATGTCGTGCCGAAGCCTCACATCAAGATCCCTCGGAAGCGGGAGACCGCAAGCGAACTCGACGCCGCGATGCAAGAAATGGCCGGTGTATCCGATTATGCCCTGCCGAGTCTTGATCTGCTTGAGGGCAGCGACGGCTTCGACTACCAGGAGCAACACGCCGAGGCCCTGGAGAAGAGCGTTCTACTTCAAAGGACGATCGAGAGTTTTGGCTACAAGGTCCAGGTTACCAATGTGGAAATCGGGCCGGTCATCGCGCAATACGAGATCGAGTTGGAGGCCGGACTGCGGTTGAACAAGATCAGCGCACTGGCGGACGACCTCGCCATTGCACTACGGGTGCCGAGTGTACGTGTCGTCGCGCCGATTCCGGGCAAGAACACGGTCGGGATTGAGGTGCCCAACGAAATTCGTCAGGTCGTACGCTTGCGTGACGTCATCGAGGAGTCCGACGCGCGGGTTGCCAAAATGAACATTCCGGTCTTCTTGGGCAAGGATGTATCGGGCGAGCCGATGCCAGTCGATTTGGCAAAAATGCCGCACCTATTGATCGCCGGACGAACGGGTACGGGGAAGTCAGTTTGTTTGAATGCCATCATCACCAGCATCCTGATGACTTGTCGTCCCGATGAAGTACGAATGCTGATGATCGACCCCAAGATGGTGGAGCTATCTGGTTACGGACAGCTGCCGCATCTAATGCACCCGGTCATCACGGACATGAAGAAGGCCGAGGCGATCCTTGGTTGGGCCGTGGAGAAGATGGAAGAGCGTTACTCTCTGCTGGCAAAAGTGGGCGTCCGCCATATCAATAGTTTCAATGACTTGGGCCGTGACGAAGTGTTGCGAAGATTGGAAGTCGACGAGGAGGATGGTCCGACCGATGTGCCGGAGAAGCTGCCGTTCATCGTCATCGTCGCCGATGAGATGGCCGACCTGATGATGACAGCGGGCAAGGATGTGGAACAACACATCATTCGGTTGGCTCAAAAGAGTCGAGCCGTAGGAATCCATCTCATCTTGGCCACTCAGAAGCCGACGGTGGATGTCATCACCGGTTTGATTAAGTCCAACCTGCCCGCACGTTTGAGTTTCCAGGTTGCCAGCAAGACCGACAGCCGCGTCGTCCTGGACGAAAACGGTGCGGATAAACTGCTCGGCAACGGTGACATGCTCTTCCTGTGGCCCGGAACCAGTACCCTGATTCGCGGTCAAGGAACATTCCTCTCCGATGCTGAAATTGAACGAGTTTGTGAGCAATGCAGCAGTGGTGGCCAACAGGACTTTGTTGGCGAGCTGATGAATTTGAAGGTCGCCGATGAGTCCGGAGGACAGGGCGGCGATTTGGATGTCGAAAGCCTACGCAAGAAAGATGACCTCTACGAGAGCGCGATCGAGGTCGTAATCCGCGAAGGACGCGGATCGTTATCGCTGATTCAGCGATGCCTTGGGATTGGGTACGGACGCGCCGCACGCTTAATTGACTACATGGCCGAAGATGGCATTGTGGGTCAATACAACGGCTCGAAGTCACGTGAAGTGCTGGTCTCCATGTCCCAGTGGCAGGCGATGCAAGGCATCGACGTCGATGGCGAGGATGATCCAGTGGCGTCCAATGCCGCGGCAGCGACGCACTTCGATGAAACATCCGAGTATGAGTACGAGGACGAATACGAAGACGTCGACTAACGCATTGTTAGTGATGGAACCTCATTGACATCACGCTGACTTTGCCGGTTCTCCACGACTCGGATGAAGTTGCGGCTTGCGACGACGTTCATCGACAACACGATTGAATGATTTGGCTTCCATTTCCCAATCACAAGTCCTGATGTCGATACTCGAGACATGCGAATATTGAGCGTTCCAAAGTGCGACGATGATCAGTCGCAGGCGATGCTCATTCCGATCGCATGACCCGTTCCCACGTTCACCAAGGAAGGAAGTCCAACCAGACATGCGCAATCATTTAAGCAGCATTGCCCTGGCGTGTTTGATTTCGTTCGCCACGACCATGTCGGCTACGGCCGACCATGGACGACGATCCTTAGCGGATAAGCATGCTCCGGCTGCATTGATGGGCGACCACATCCATGCGCCTGGCGAGTGGATGGTGGAGTATCGGTATATGAACATGTACATGGATGGCAACCGGGCGGGCACGAAGTCACTCAACGATAGCGAAGTGTTTTCGTTCGATACGTCCACCAACCGAGGTGCGACGCCGACGAACATGACGCACGAAATGCACATGGTGCACCTGATGCGTGGCATGACGGAGAACATCACGCTCTACACGATGTTGATGCTGCCATCATTGACGATGGATCACTTGCGGGGACCGGGGAATCCGGCCGGTTCGGGGCCCTTCACGACGCACAATAGTGGCTTTGGTGATACCACGATCGGCGCGTTGCTACGCCTTTACACCGATAGCGACGACGACCTGATCTTGAATCTGGGTGGATCACTGCCGACCGGGAGTCTGTTTCGAACGAGCAGTGCTCCCACCAATGGCCTCGTCGACCAACCGCTGCCCTATCCGATGCGTTTGGGTTCAGGCACATTCAACGCAAGACCGGGTTTGACATGGAAACGGTATTGCGATCGCGGCTCGGTGGGTCTCCAGTTTCAAACCGACCTGCCCCTAGGGCGGAACTACCGTGACTATTCCGTCGGAGACACGTTCCAACTGAACACGTGGTATAGCCATCTTTGGACCAACCAATTCAGTACCAGTATCCGGCTGGAGAACCAATGGAAGACGAACTATGACGGCGAAGATCCCGAGACTCCCAACATGCTGATCAGTACCAACGTGGAGGATTTTCGCGGTGGCTATTTGCTCAACCTAGGACTCGGCGCTGCGGCGTTGTGTGAAGGACACCTGTTCAATGCGGAATTCATCCCCAGGTTGTATCAAGACGTCGATGGCATCCAGCTCGAAACCGATTGGTCGATCGTGCTGAGTTGGTCCAAGGGATTCTGATTCGAACCGTCAGCCTGCAAGACGAGTCGGTTGACACTTGTCAGGGAAGTTCCAACTGGGATGACCATGGTCGATTGCTCTGATACCAATCGACACACGCTGCCAAACCTTCATCCAATCCCACCTTGGGTTGCCAACCCAGCAATCGATGAGCTTTCGAGATATCCGCCGAAGTGACTTGCATATCGGCTTTGTGAAACGGTTGCCTGGTGACGGTGGCTGTTTTACCCAGTAACGATTCCAACTTGCTAATGAGTGTGTTGAGCGAGACCGGTGTGCCGCCTCCGCCAAGGTTGATCACTTCGAACCCGACCGGCTGAACCGCCGCGATTGTCCCTGCGGCAATATCCGTCAGATACGTAAAGTCTCGCGACTGCTCACCATCACCGAACAATTCGATCGGGCGTCCTTCGTCGATCCAGTGGATGAATCGAAACACGCACATGTCCGGACGCCCAGCGGGTCCATAAACGGTGAAGTATCGCACCACGGAGACATCAATGTCGAACAGGTGATGGTAACTGTAGGCCATCGCCTCGGCGGCCTTTTTACTGGCGGCATAGGGTGAGATTGGCGTATTGACTGGCAATGATTCGACGAACGGCATTGGTAAGCCGGCGTACAGCGACGAGGTGGACGCCATCACGTATTTGGCGACCTTGTGATGACGCATCTGCTCCAACAGATTGAGGTTGCCGATCGCATTGGTCGTCATGTAGACGTGCGGGTTCTCGAGGCTATACCGCACGCCCGCCCGTGCGGCCAAATTGAGCACCGCATCAAAGTCGTGTTCGTCAAACAGAGCCGCCAATGTCGGCATGTCCTCGATATCGCCCTCCACAAATTGAAACTGCGCTGTTTCAGTCGACGCTCTCAGTTGTTCCACGCGATGATTCTTGAGTCGGACGTCATAGTACCGATTCAAATTGTCGATACCGACGACCCGGTGGCCGGCATCGACCAATTGCCGTGTCACGTCAGCACCGATGAACCCCGCACAGCCGGTGACCAAGAATGTGCGACTCGTCTGATTCATTTCGGATGGATAGCGAAGCGTGGATTCTGTCGGGGAGACCGCGGATGAGGCCGTCGAGTCGATTTGCGTGATCCCCGGACCTTTGGCGACATCTTAATCCAAAATGTCATTTTGGCGTTCCCCTGAGCCGCCGGATTTGACTGTCGGTTCATCGTCGCCTCTCGCACAATCGGCACAGATCGAACCTTGAGCCCAAACGGGGCGCGGATCACACTGTTTGGCTTGACTCCATTTCGCAATGCAAGCCAGGAATATGTCGGAACCCAAAGTTGCCGTTTTCTTTGGTACGCGACCGGAGGCGATCAAGGTTGCCCCAGTCATCCGGATGCTCCAAGACGACGGTCGTTTTCAGTTGCTGTCTGTCTCAACGGGGCAGCACCGCGAGATGTTGGATCAAGTCATTGAGATTTTTGATCTTCCCGTCCACGAGGACCTCGGGGTCATGCGGCCTCAGCAGACGCTGGCCGGCCTATCGTCGCGGCTGATCGCCGGTGTCGATGAGGTGGTGGCGAAGCACCGGCCAGACTTTGCATTGGTGCAGGGTGATACGACGACGGTGCTGATGGCTTCTCTTGCTTGCTTTTACCGCCATATCCCGGTTGGCCACATTGAGGCCGGTTTGCGCACCGGGGATCGAACCAGCCCGTTTCCCGAAGAAGCCAATCGGGTGTTAGCGAGCCCGCTCTGCACGCTTCATTTCCCACCAACATCGACCAGCCAGCAGAATCTCTTGGACGAGGGCGTCCGTCCGGAATCCATCACGGTGACGGGCAATACGGTCATTGACGCACTGCATTTGGAGGTCCAGCGGCAATCTGCGGACTCGGTGGCGTCGAAGATCCACGCCGACCTCAACGCGGTGATGCCGCCGGATTGGAGATCCAAGCGTTTTGTATTGATCACCGGTCATCGGCGGGAGAATTTTGGCTCGGGTTTGGATGCCATCTGCGATGCCATTCAGGAGCTAGCGGCATTGTTCCCAGACGTTCACTTCGTTTATCCCGTTCATCTCAACCCGAATGTGCAGGGTCCCGTCCAGGACTCGCTTGGCAATCTTGCAAACGTTTGGCTATTGCCACCGCAACCCTATCGACCATTTGTTGCGTTGATGCGGTCGTGCCACCTCGTATTGACGGATTCGGGTGGTGTCCAAGAAGAAGCCCCTGGGCTTGGCAAACCGGTCCTGGTCATGCGCGACACGACTGAACGTCCCGAAGGCGTGACCGCTGGCACGGTCCGTCTCGTTGGACCGGTTCGGAAATCCATCGTCGCTGGGGTTGGCGAATTGCTGAGCAATCCCCAGGCGTATGAGGCAATGGCCTGTGCCAGCAACCCCTATGGCGATGGCCATGCAAGTGAACGCATCGTGCATGCCATCGCCAGCCATTTTGGATTGGCATCGCCACCTAACGGTCAGGCCGCGTTGGCCTGACTCTCACCTATTCGTTGCGCTCGAGATTGGCTCCCGTGGCCACAGAAACGATTCGACGACAGCGGTGCCTACAGCTCAGGCTCAGGCACTCTTGGAAGTCGGCATCTGAAACAGTTCCGTGGTCCCCGACACGATCGCCTCATCAATCGTGTAGACCTTGCCATCTTCCTGGTCAGGCAGGTCATACATGATGTCGAGCATGACTTCCTCTAGGATGCCTCGCAGTCCACGAGCACCGACACCCTTGTCGAGGGCTTGCTGCGCGATGGATGTGAGGGCGCCGTCGGTAAATTCAAGTTCACAATTCTCCATCGAGAAGAGTGCTTGATACTGTTTGACGAGCGAATTCTTGGGTTCGCTGAGTACCTGGACCAAGCCTTCGACATCGAGCGGTTCCAAGTAGGAAACGACGGGCATTCGCCCGACCAACTCGGGAATCAAACCGAACTGCAGGATATCCTCGGTTCTTACCTGGGCCAGCAGTTCACTCACCGACTGCTCATTGCGTAGGTTGGTCCCTTCGCCGAACCCGAGCGTGCGATGGCCTAATCGGCGACGAATGATCTCATCGATTCCGACAAAGGTGCCTCCGCAGATGAACAGGATATTGCTCGTGTCCATTTGAATGTACTGCTGTTCCGGGTGCTTTCGGCCGCCTTGAGGTGGCACGTTGGCAACCGTTCCTTCGAGCATCTTCAGAAGACTCTGTTGGACACCTTCCCCGGAAACGTCCCGCGTGATCGAGACGTTACCGTTGGAGCGACCGATTTTGTCAACTTCGTCGATGTACAAGATGCCTCGCTGGGCGGCTTCGACGTCAAAGTCCGCCGCGTGCAGCAACTTCAACAAGAGGTTCTCGACATCCTCGCCGACGTAGCCGGCCTCGGTCAGGGTCGTTGCATCGCCAATGGCAAACGGCACGTTGAGCATGCGGGCAAGGGAGCGCGCCAGAAGCGTCTTGCCGCTACCGGTCGGGCCTGCTAGCAGAATGTTACTCTTTTCAATTTCGACATCATTGTTCTTGTCGATGCCGCTGGCGAGTCGCTTGTAGTGATTGTGGACGGCGACGGCGAGCACACGCTTGGCCGAACGTTGACCGATGACGTAACCATCGAGGTGTTCGACAATCTCGCGGGGAGCCGGGATTTCGCTGAAGAGGGACTTCGAGGGACCACGACGTTTCTGTTCTTGATCCAGGATCGACTGGCAAAGATCAATGCACTCAGCACAAATGTAAACATCGCCTGGACCTTCCACCAAAGGACCGACATCGCGATAACTCTTGCGACAAAAACTGCAGAAAGCGTTTTTCTTCGTCGCAGCGCTTCCGCGGCGTGAGTTCGAAGAATCCTTGTTGGGCATCTGGCGACTCCTTACTTATTGGAGCTGTCACCCGGGTGGATACGAGCGGTGGCAACGTGCTTCCGTCTCGCCGTCGAAGGCGTGACGTGAAAGCCGGCTCGCCAGGAACGCTCGAGGGCGTGATGCGATCGGATTTCAATGCTCGCTGCTGGACCACCCGCACCGATGGATGTCAACTCGACACATCGAACGGATCGGGCCACGACTCGGATGCTTCTTGACACTTCGTCGAACCGACTCGCCAGAGACGCGGACGTTACTCAATCAATCGAGCGCCGCGCTAGTGACAAATCGGGCCGACTCGTGCCAAAGGAACATCCATGTCCTCAAAGCTCGAGCCAATCGTGGTTTTTTCATTTGGGTGCTTCGTTGCCAGTGATTTGTGAGTCCACCGAAGAGTTCAAAACACGTCGATGGGCATGCCCGACAATTTGGGAGGGCAAACCAATGGCAAAATCGGACCGGTGCGGCGTTATTCGGTGTGGTGACTGGGCGGTCAGGCTTGGTCGGAGTCGGCGGGATCCGATTCCCGCTGGTTCGTTGCCTGGGAGGCATTGCCGTTCGCGTCAGTCGCCACGCCATCAGGAAGACGTCGCGCCGATGATTGTATTGTTCGGAATTCCTCCGCGGTAATGTCACCTCGGAGATGCATTTCTCGCAGGTTTGCGAGGACTTCTTGCGCGTCTTGGCGGTCGTCAGCGGCGTAGTCGCGAAACCTTGCCAACAGCCAAAAGGCGGCGGACACTAAGACGACTAGGACCGTTATGGCGAGACCAGCCTGTACGACCGGTGATGCCACCATGTCTGTCATCATCATTCCTTCACGTGTCGGCCATGCTGTCCAATCGGTCGATCACCAGCACGTCACCATCATAGGCGGAGTCCACTGAACCGGTCCACCAATTTCGAACGCCAATCGCGTGTGTTTCGAGTTTCACGGGCATCGGTCCGCGGCAAACGCGTGACCGCCTCCTCCGGACTACGCCGTCGCGGCCGACTTCCATTCTCTGGCAGCTTGCTCGGCGGGTGCAAGCCCGGCCTCGGCGTGGCCCTCCGTTCGGATGATCACAGGACCGTCAAATTCCATCGCACCCAACGAATCCATGATCCGCGGCAACGCCAGGTCACCATCGCCCAGCCAAGTATCGCGACGATTCGCGATTGGTGATCGATTCTCGCCCGAGCCAGCGCTAATTCGGTCGCCGTCAAAGTCGGCCAAGTAGACGATCGCGAGACAGTCTTGATTACGTTGCAAACGCGCCGAGAGCGGCCATTCACCGGCCAGCATCATTTCATGCGTATCTGCGGCCAAGGCAATCGCTCCGTCATGCGATCCCACGGGCAACCAATGTCGCAGCCGTTCGAACGCGGCCACGCTGTCGATTAGGTGCCCCGCCTGAGGCCGTAACGCCAATGTGACGCCGACATCGGTTGCCCAAGACTGCAGTTGGTTGACACGTTCGGCCAATTGGTCAAGCCGGGCCTCCGCGTCGTCGCTCCCGCTGCCGCTGCAGAACGTCAAGACCGTCCCGGGCAATTGGCCGGCTGCTTCAATCCAGGTTCGCTGCCAACGGAGCAGTCTGGTCAGCGATCCATCGTCTGGGCAACAAAGACTCGGATGGGCCCTGCAGTGGGCATCCAAAACGAAGGCAGCCTCCAAATCAACGACAAGGCGACATTGACTGACGGTTGCCTCCTCGGTCACCATCCGCCACTGCAACTCGAACTGATCGTCGAACGGGTTGAGGATACCGCCTCGAGAACGAATCGCGACGGCCTGAAAGCCAAGTCTCGCCAACGAACGTACGGCCGTCGGTGGGTCATGCAGCCACATTCCGCCCGCATCATAACCGGGTGTCATCGTGGATCGTTTGCACAGAGAAAATCAATGGAGTCCGTCGAAGTTGGGATTTGCGACGAAGCAGATCGTGATCGGGAGTCTCTGTTGGACGGAGGGGATCTGTAACTAGAGTCCTTCATGAACTGCTATCTTGCGGCGGCCAAAGATCGCGTCGTCGTCCGTGATGTCGGAGATCACGGGAATTCATTTTGCTTTCGCTACTGTATCTCAATTTCGCATGTCCGACAAAATCGATTCCCTCGGTGATCGCTCCTTCATTGGTTTCTTAACGACTCAGTTTTTTGGCGCCTTCAACGACAATCTGTTCAAGCAATTGTTGCTGTTGCTGGCAATACCGCCGGCGGTCATGGCGGGAGTGGAGCAGCCCGATGGACCTGACCTTCAGGGAGTTGCCACGATCGTCTTCGGAATCCCGTTCGTCGTCTTTGGAGGACTGGCGGGCTATTTGGCCGATCGATTTTCCAAACGCACGATCATCGTGGCTAGCAAATGGGCAGAAGTCGCGGTCATGGGTCTCGGGATGTTGGCATTCCTGATGGCACCCGTTTTGGGTTTTGTCGGTTTATGGGTCGTTCTCTTCTTAATGGGTCTCCAAAGTACGTTCTTTGGGCCCGGTAAATACGGAATCTTGCCCGAAATGCTGCATCGTGAGCAGCTTAGTCGCGCCAACGGCCTCGTGCTGATGACAACCTTTATTGCCATTATCGTTGGTACCGCCGCAGCCGGTCCCCTGAAGGAGGCCGTGTTGCCGGCCGACTTGCCAACAATGGAGGCGGCACCCTCACTTTGGGTCGGTAGCCTCGTGTGCGTCGGCATCGGACTGGTCGGTGTCGTCACGGCTCATTTTGTCCGTTGGATTCCCGCTGCGGCGCCAGCACTCCAATTGAAGTGGGAATACCTCGCCATGCCCAAGCCGATGCGGACACTGTTGCGACGCGATCGGCCGCTGTTGTTAGCCTTGTTGGCGTCGTGTGTCTTTTGGTTGATCGCGGGCCTGACAATTCAAGCCGTCAACTCACTTGGCAAAACCCAGCTTGGATTGTCCGATACCCGAACCTCGCTGATGGTGTCGTTGATCAGCGTCGGCATCGCGGCAGGAGGCGCCATCGCCGGCATCCTGAGTCGGCGATTCTCAGGCACCGTCATTATTCGGTTGGGTATGTTCGGCGTCGTCGTCTTTTGCCTCTTGCTCTCCATTACACTTCCCGGCGGACAGCATCTGCTGGGTTTCGGTGGAGTGATTCCGGTCTTGATGCTGTTGGGTGCGTCCGCGGCATTCTTTGCGATTCCGATCCAAGTGTTCCTCCAGGATCGTCCGCCGGAGGACTTAAAGGGTCGCATGATCGCCGTGATGAATCAGGCGAACTTTTTCGCCATCGTCATGTCAGGTGTCGCGTACATCTTGATCGATCAATGGATCAACGCCATGGATTGGCCACGGAGCACGGTGTTCGCCGTCATGGCATTGGCGTTCTTGCCGGTCGCGGTCTTTTATCGTCTCGACGCCGCGCCGGCGACGCCCAATGCCGGCGCCGAATGAAATCCCTCCTCGGCGCCGCACGCCACCCGAGTCCCGCGTGAGGTAACTCGCTAGTTGGTGGATTGCAGGACGATGAGCCAATCATCCGCGGGTTCGGCGGAATTCGGCGGGGCACCTAGATCAACCGAAACGTTGGCATCCACGCTTGCAACGGAGCCGGCTTGCAGGTCGCCACCCGAACGCGGATCAAACCAACGCACGTCGAAGGTTCCATGCATGGATGAGAGATCCACTTCGGGAACCGATGCGTCAGGGCAATACACCAACACGGTCGGCGAAGCATCATCCGATTCGGTTGCCATGCAGTAGACCGAGTTGTCGTGGTCTTCATTGCCCGCCCACTCGTCTCGATTGCTCATGCGCCAGAACGGAATCGAATGATCATGAAAGAAACGGATCGCGGTATTGCAATCTTCCCAGCTCTGATCGCGGCTCCGCCAATCCTCGCAAACCAAGTCGTTCTCGGCGTACTTGTAGCCGAAATAGTACTCCACGCCGGCTCCGCCTCCCATGAGCGTTCCCCAAAGCGTTTGCTTGCGCACTTCGTTGGACGTGTAGGTCATTTTGCCACTTTTGTCGTGACCGTCGTAGCCGCGATAACCAAGATCGGGGCACTGTCCGTGTGCTGCGGAACCGGACTCGTCGAACGCGACGACCCACGGGTGACCTGATTTGGTCGATTCGTCCACCCAGTATGCCGTCTGCCAATGAGTATCTTGAATCCCCGAGTTCTGCAGCGACAAACCGGTCAGACCATTGGCGTCTCCCAGGAAGGGCTCGTACCCCGACCGCTGCTGATCGGGAAACGTGTGCATCACGATGGCGTGGTCGTAGGGATCCATTTCGGCGATGTATTGTTGCATTGCCTGTCGCTGTTGGTGCGACTGCGTATTCTCCTCGCCAAGATTCCAGTTCAGCGCGAGATGATGCGAATAGCGAGCAATCAGTTCTCGGCAATAGAGCTTTCGTTCTACGCCCAAATCACCTCCATCAAGTGCCGTGGGGACTTGGCTTGATCCCTTTTTGCCATGGCGTTGGTCATCGTTTTCTGTTTCCTGCATCTTGAAGTGCAGGTACATGCCGCGATGGGTGCCATGTTCAAAGACGACTCCCCATTGATCGAGCTTGCTGCAGTCGTAATGCAGTGGGTCATCGCGATCGACGAACGGCCACACATTGTCACCATCGCCACCGGCGTTGTACGTCAAGAATGAAAATGCGTTGCAGCCTTTACTCGATAGGTAGTTGATCGCGCCGATCAAGCCTTTTCCGCGACCGCCTTGAGTTCCTTGTCCGCCCCAAGTCGGATCGCCGCTTTGCCAGTCTTGGACGTGAGCCGAGAACGTCTTCAGAGGTACGTTCTTTTTCAGTGCCACTGTATTATCGAAGTCGACATATCCGAGCAGCGTTTCCGGCGCATCGGCACCCGCTTTCAGAAAGTACGTCTGATCACCGGCGAATCGCAGATATCGCTTTCCCACGTATTGCAGTCGACCACGCGCACGGAGACTTGGCAGTTGGGCCTGGGACGCAGTGACCATGACCACTCCCTCCACGCCATCGAGATCAGCGATCGGTTCGCCCTCTCGGTCACGATCAATCGCCACGTGTTCTCCGCTAACGAAGTGAATCGAGTAGCTCCACTGTCCGGTACGATCGGGTGCGAAGTGAGACCGCCAAATATTGCCCGAGTCCGCGGACGTGTTGGCGGCATCGCCGTCGGCAGCGAAGTACCCCAAGGTGATGTACTTCGTCGACGTTGGAGCATGTGTCCACGTGACTTCGTACCGATAATCCAGGAATGGATTTGACGACGTATCCGACTCCGATGCACTTGGTCCCGTTACATCAATCGTGATGGGATGCCATTGCTGGCCTGTTTCCGGGACCGAAATTTCGATCGAGGAGGGGGAAGCTCCCTCGACGTTGGCCGAGGCGAAAACAGTCAGACAAATAGCAACGGCGACTGTCAGTCGATGCATCTTCAATGCAGTGGACAAACGAAGCAGGTACATGGAAAGGCTTGTCAGAGATGGGAGGGGGAAACGGGCCGAACCCTTGGAACATGGTTCGACATACGGTAACCCAAATGCGCCGACGATGGGGGCCCGTCTGCCTCAAGACCTGATCTTTGGGATCCTTATCCGTCGATATCGGCCGGAGGTGCAGCGAGGCGTTGGATCATCGCTGTCGACGACTCCCAGGCAGTCGGAACCAGCCGAGCTCTCACGGTCTGCGACGGCTGCAGACCGCGTCTGTTTCGGTCAAGGATCCGAAAGCGGCATTAAGGCAACGCTCGTCTCATCGAACGATCATCTCCTCGAGCGACGATCCGTCCCATCGAGTTCGTCAGCATCGCGGTTCCACAGAATCCCACTCGCTCTGGCCGCGTTAATTCGTTTGTACCACTTGGGGCGCCACGACTTCGGCGGTGAGAATCGCTTTGGCACGCACCGGCGAATCGCCGGCGGTGGTAATGGTTACCGGCGCGCGTTGAGAACCCAGCACGTCCCTTGGCGTCATGGTGATGTTCACCAGATGCATTTTCCTTTCCGAAACGCTTTGCGGGAAGTCCACATCCCATCCCTCGCATGTGATGGACTCAATCGCAAACGGTGCCTGGCCTCGGATGATGAGACGTTGGGTCACAGAGGTTCCCTGGTTCAACGTGCCCAAGGCAATCGATTGCGGTGCAATCACGAGGGCCGTTTCAACGTTGCCGGATACTCGTAGTGGCACGTTGGGCATGCTGCGGTCATTCGTCTGGACGATTAGCTCGTTCTGGAAGAATCCAACCGGTGCATCTTCGCGAACCTGAACCGTTAGCTCATAGTTCGCTTTGCCCGACCCTCGCACGGTTTGTTTGAAGGAAGGAACAAGCCAAGGTTGATTGGACCGCACATTGAGCACCTGCCAATCGCTGCGACCCGCGTAAAGAATCTGTGTCGAACTCGACGGAGCCTCACCCTGACTGATCTTGCCGAATTCGATCGCTCCCGGATGAAACACCATGTCGCTGCGAATGTAGCCGTCGACACGAAGTCGAACTTCGCTGTAGAAAGGCTGGTCGATGACCACCGTCAGTGTCGCGCCTTTCTTACCCCGAAACGTCGGTGTATTAAAACGCGCCAGGATGTATCCCGTCTGACCCGGCAAAATGTATGGGCTCTCAATGATCGGCGTGGTGCAACCGCAACTAGCTCGGACATCGCGAATGTGCAGTGTCTGATTATGAGGCAAGTTGTTGACGACGGGGAATCGGAACTCCGTCTTCGCGGCTACGGCCACGGTTCCGAAATCGTGTGACTTGACCGGGAAAACTTGACTCGACCAGTCACCCCACGCGGAAACGGTGACGCAGCAGACACCAACCAACGTCAATATTCTCGTCGTCATCGATTCCCCTCCCGGGGAGTGAAGGTTTTCGGCTCAGGCATGGAAACGGGATTCGCAACCACCCCTTAAAAGTACGATATTCGCGAGCAAACGGACAATTATTCTGCAAGTTTTCCCGCGTTCGCGCGTGCCTGCCGGAATCCTACCGGGACCATGCCCCCCGGCAACCCAGATCGGATCCCGTACGACGCAATTACACCAAATATTCTTCGCATAGCCCCCATTTTGGCCTCATGCCGCGTCGATTTTGGGTCTCGCGCCTTCGGAGTTCTCGTGTCGTCATCTGTGTGATGACTCGCCAGAATGCGCCGGTCGACATTCGAGACCAACGTCGATTCGCCGACGTTCTCCGCACGGTGTTGCTAAGGAAACGTCTGCTCTAACTCGATGGAGTGAACGTCGACGCCACGTTGGCCCACCAGGTTGGGCATGGTGAGTCTCAACACGCCCCGCCCCTCGGGCAGGTGAAGGCGACCCAACGTGAGAGGTTTGAAGTCTTTGACGAAATAGTGGGATTCAGCAACTCGTTCCTTCGTCTTGTCCCATTGAGGCGGGTCAAACGCTTCGGTGACGAAGGCTTCGGTGGACGAATGATTCCGAGTTCGTGCCCGATCGTCGGAGTAGGTGTTCAAGCTCAATCGGATCGTCGCGCCGACGTTCGGCTCGGGGCACGTATAGTAAACGGTTGCTTTGTAGCGGCCGGCTTGCCCAATCTGAACATCCCACGTGATGGAATCACTCGGATCCGTCCAGTGGACAAAAAATGAATTATTGGGCGCTTTGGAGCTGCGTCGAATGTTCCCGTGCGGAGTTCCGTCACGCGCGGGTAATGTCGTTGACGCGGCGTATCCAACCGTGAACGGTCGATCCATGTTGTTGGCTAAGGCGCCTCTGGCTTCGACGCGATAGGCCTCGGCGGCGGTTCTCAGTCTTTGGGTGACCTCGGGATACCTGTCCGATATGTCTCTTCGCTGACCACGATCCTCGGAGATGATGAACAGCGATCCTCGTTCATCGAGCCGGAATCGGTTCGTTCGAATGGTGACCCGGTCCCGCCATTGGCTGAACAGATTGCGATCTGGCCACGCAGTCGACTGCGCTCGCAGCAAGCCGGCGAAGCTGCGGCCGTCAATGGCTGTTCCCGCCGCTGCTGGAACGGTTGCCAACTCCGATATCGTCGGCAGCAGGTCGATCGCCCCTACAACTTCCGTTATGGACTCGCCCGACGGAATCCGACTCGGCCACCGCACCAATAGCGGTGAGCGTAGTCCGCCTTCGTCAACTGTTGCTTTTTTCCCCTTCATCCCGCCATTCCAGCGGAAACTATTGGGACCATTGTCGGAGAAGTAGACGATGATCGTCTCCCGACTCAGCTGCAGGCGGTCGAGCTGCCGTAGCACCCGCCCGACGTTCCAATCGATGTTTTCACACATCGCAAGGACGGCTCGCGTCGTCGGGAGATCTTCTTTATCGGGATCGCGATGCCGCATCGACGGGACATAGCCGTCGAATCGGGCGTACCAGTCGTCGTCGACATAGAACGGGGAGTGTGGCGTATTGAAGGGCACATAGCAAAAGAAACGCTCATGTTGGTGCCGCTGGATGAAGTCCATTGCGTGTTCGGTTAAGTCATCGGTGAGGTAACCATTTCCCTTCACACGGCGCCGATTGTGATCCAGAGGTGGGCTGAAGTAGTGCCCCCAGTGTCCTGACGTGAACCCATAGAATTCATCGAATCCGCGATCCATCGGATGGTAGGGGGACTGGGTGCCGTTATGCCATTTACCGAAACAGCCCGTCGCGTACCCGGATCGCTGAAAATAATCCGCCATCGTGGTCTCACCCGGATTGATCCGACCCATCCCTTCGGTGACACCGCTAACACCGGTACGGAAGTGATACCGGCCGGTTAAGAACTCCGCACGCGTGGGTGCGCAGACGGCACATACATAGAAGTTTTCAAACGCCGCACCGTCGCGGGCCAACGAATCGATGTTGGGCGTCGATAGGTTGGTGTTGCCATGACAACTCAAATCGCCCCATCCCTGGTCATCCGCTAAGAAGATGACCACATTGGGTTGTCGTCGCCCCGCAACCGTCGATTGGATCGGCTCTTCCGCGACGCTTTCCATCGCCATGAAGAGAAACAAAGCTGATGTCAAAGCCGCCAAGAAGCACCTTAGGATTGCTGGAAGATTTACCATCGATGGGTGCGATCCGGCTGAGGCGCGTATGGGTTCGTTTATTCCGCGAGGTGCGGATTGATAAGGTCACTGGCAGTCCGCTTCACAATAAGCCAGCTCCTATAAACTGTGTCTCAGATAACGCTTTACAGCAAGCAGCAGTTGAACTCCGCTAATCGTTTTCGGGTTCGACGCCGCCCGTGAGACAATGAACGTCTCTAGCTCTCATCCCGAGTGGGCATGTCTAACTGCCTCATCTTGCGATAGAGGTTGGATCGATGGAGGCCCAACTTGGTCGCCGCCGCAGTCATGTTGCCGTCGCACATCGCAATGACGTGACGAAGATGAGATGCTTGAAACAAGCGTGTTGCGGCAGTGAGCTCCAGCTCGCCCGGCGCGGCGTGTCCGAACGATGGGTCAGATGACGAATGAGAACTGGCGACGGGTCCCAACATCAAATCCTGTGAGCCGACCTCGTTTCCATTGGTCAGATAACAGACGCGTTCGATCGTATTGCGCAACTCGCGTACGTTCCCCGGCCAAGGATGCTGGAGAAGCGCCGCGATCGCCGAGTCACTCCATGTCGGCACTTGGCGTCCGACCTGGGCGCAGAAAGACTCCATGAAGTGATTGGCCAGTTCAAGAATGTCATTGCCACGTTCCTGTAGCGATGGCAAGGTGAGTGTGGCGGCGTTGAGTCGAAAAAAGAGATCCTGCCGGAACCGTTTCTCATCAATCATGTCCTGCAGCGGCTGATTGGTGGCGGCGATCACGCGCACATCCACAGGAATCGATTGTGTGCCTCCGACACGGACCACCATCTTTTCTTCCAGGACTCTCAATAACTTCGCTTGGCCGCCAAGCGACAAGTCACCAATTTCATCGAGAAAAAGCGTCCCGCCGACCGCCAGCTCGAATTTACCGGCACGCGTTGCCGACGCGTCCGTGAAGGCGCCTTTTTCATGCCCGAACAATTCGCTGTCCAGCAACGATTCCACCAATGCCGCACAGTTCACGGCGACAAATGGTCCGGCGCGACGCTCGCTCTGATAATGAATGTGCTGGGCCAAGACTTCTTTGCCCGTCCCATTGCGCCCCAAAATCAGCACGCTCAGTTCCGTGGCGGCTAATCGGGTTGCGGTCGTGCGAACGTGCTCGATCGCCGGACAGGATCCAACAATCGGATTTGCCGTTGCCGCTTGCTCGACCAATCGATCCCTCGTTTGAGTCAGGTCGATTCGCGTACGCTGCGACGCGATGGCCTCGGCGGCATGCCGGGCCAATTCCGAAAGTGCCCAGACATCTGCGGCGTCAAATGTTTCGGAATCGCGATGATCGGTCGTCGCATTGATTGCTTCAAACACCCCGATGATCTTGCCGCGGGCGTCGAACATCGGAACGGCTAGAAGGGATCGCGTATGAAAGTTCTGGGCTCGGTCGATTCGACGATTCACTCGGCCTTCGTCCACACCCCCGTCGGTCCACCATTTTGGTTGGCTGGACTGCAGCACCTCTCCGACAATGCCGGCGTGGTCCTCCACTTCCAACACGCCGCCTTCGATGCCAATCGCGGGGCGACCGATCAACCGCTTGCGACGGCGATCCCACAAAAAAATCGTTGCCCTTTGACAGCCAACCACTTCGCACGCGCACTCGGCGATCGCCTGCAACAAGTCCTCATCCCGTTCAATGCGCTGCCAGGCGGCAGCGGCACGCAACATTTTCGAAACTTGCCATAAACGCCGGCTGTCTTTCTGGTGATCGTCCTCCGTGTTGACCCAGCATTGAACGAGGTGGGCAAAATGTCGAAATTCCGACTCCCCGAGTGGCGAGCCAGATTGTGACGCGGCCATCACCACTCGAGTGCCCACGCCTGGCGTTGGTTCACCATTGCCCGCCGTGGCGCCCCGGGTATCCAAGTCCGACGCGGGGATCGACATCGCCAACCATCCGGATTCTCGATGAACGGACGAATTCGTCAACGAGCCAGGACGCTGGTCGGCCGCTTCCGCGGCGATGGCATCCCACCGATCGTTGGAGGGCCCGAACCAGCTCAGTCGTTTCCACTCGTCGCCGACTTGGCCCACCAGCCCCACCATCCATTGAGTGCCCGAACGAAGTGCCGTCAACTGACAAAGATCGGCAAACCAGCCTTCATAACGGCGTTCCAACGATGCAACGCCCGGCCGGCCTACCGCGTCATCGTGATGGCCGGCCGAAACCCCGGCGACCTCGATTTGAGTCGGCTCTTTTTCCGGCGACACCTGAACTCCTGCTGCGTATACCATCCGCTGAGAAACCTCCCACGACCGTGTCTTGCCGCTGCACTAGGAGCCGGCCATCATGTCCGCCTTGGCGGCACCGGGACGGTCCAACCGCCTCTGCATCACCTCACCGGTTCGCCGCGACTCAAGAATAGAAAAGTTAAAGAATGAATTTCGAAGGAAAAAAAGGGCTGGTCATTGGAGTCGCCAACGACCATTCGATCGCATGGGCCATCGCCCAGCAGATCATGGCCTCGGGCGGTGTGTGCGGATTCACACACTTGCCGGACCGGCCAGATGACGAAAAACAGCGAAATCGGCGTCGAGTCGCCAAACTGACCGATCCAAACGAGTCCGCTGCGTTCCTGCTACCCATGAACGCGAACGACGATACCCACATCCGTAGTGTTTTCGAACATTGCCAAGAGAATTTTGGCGGGCTCGATTTCCTCCTTCACTCGATCGCATTTGCCGATCGGGACGATTTGGGTCGGGAAACAATGCACACATCGAGGGAAGGTTTCAAAATCGCCATGGAAGCGAGCGTGTATTCACTGATGGCCGTCACCGCGGCTGCTGAGCCTCTCATGAATCCGGGCGGTTCCATTTTGACGATGACATATTACGGAGGGGAGAAGTGCGTTCCCGGCTATAACGTGATGGGTGTTTGTAAAGCGGCTCTCGAGGCCACGATGCGATATCTGGCATTTGAGATGGGTGCTCGCGACGTTCGGGTCAACGCGCTCTCTGCTGGGCCGATTCGGACATTGGCCGGTCGAGCCGCTGGCGTGGAAGACATGCTGCAAATGTATGAACACATGGCTCCGATGGGCCGCAACGTCACCCATGAGGAAGTCGGCACCTCCGGTGCGTTCTTACTGTCCGATGCCGCAGCGGGCATCAGCGGCGAAATTCTGCATGTCGATGGCGGATACCACGCGATGGGCAGCCCCGGACGACTTCTCGATCAAATCAAGGCCGCCCAAAAGGCCTGAACCGAGGGACTTCTCGAGTCTTGGATCTAATTCGACGCCGACGGCATCATGGTGATCGTGACGGGCCGGTGACCAATTCCAACTTGGCGAACACCAAGCGAAACGTTTCTTCTCGATCATCGAACCGCACTCGCGCCGTCCGCTTTGGGCCACGTCCGGTTACCTGGACGATTTCGCCATCGCCGTACTCCGCATGTCGAACGGTGCTGCCCTCGCGATAAGCGCCCAATGGCACCGTATCGCCTGAAAGCATGTCGCTGGCCGTCATCAGGTCCGCACGAGACTGCGCAGGCCGTCGCTTGGCGGCCACGGCCGCGTCTTGATAGATGTCCGGGATCACCGAGTCGTCCGACACATCCAACGTTGGTTCTTCGTTGCCAGCCGGCGACTCTTGGACGATATCCCACGAATCGGGATAGTGGTCGTCAAACTCATCGAGGAAGTCCGACGACGTCGTGCCGCACTGGATCACCTGCATCTCGTCGCGAGGGAGTTCGTTGAGAAACGGACTTGGAATGACCGGACGCATTTCGCCACGAACATTGCGGTTCTTGCAATACGAGAGCTGCAACCACTGCTTTGCCCGCGTCACACCGACAAAGAGCAAACGCCGTTCTTCCTCCACCTGGTCATCGGACTCTTTGCTGCGACGGTGTGGTAGCAATTCGTCTTCGACCGCAATCACAAACACTCGAGCGAACTCCAGTCCCTTGGCGGCGTGCATCGTCATGAGCGTGACGCGATCCTGCGAGTCTTCGAATGAGTCGGTGTCGGCGACGAGGGCAACCTGTTCCAAAAACACATCCAAAGACCCGTCATCGGGGTGCATGTGATCAAATTCCATGGCCGCGGAAATCAACTCGTCGACGTTCGCCTGCGGTTGATCGTCTTGGTGCTCCACCGCACTGCGTTCCAGGTATTCGCTGTATCCTGTCTCGTCAACCAAGTATCGCAGCAGGTCTTCCAACGTGGCGGTCGCCTTGGCGTGCAAGCGGTCATACAAACGAACAAAGTTGCCCACCAAGGTCGATGAGCGTTTGGGTAGCGAGTCGATTTCACTAGCGCGACGCGCGGCCTCCAACATGGGTATCCGATGCAGATCCGCAAAAGTTCGTAGTCGCTCGACGGTCTTGGCACCAATGCCTCGCGTCGGCGTATTGATGATCCGCTGCAGTGCCACGTCGTGGTTTGGATTGTTGATCAAGTGCAGGTAAGCCAGCAAATCCTTGACTTCCTTGCGCTGATAAAAGGCCGTCCCATTAACGATCTGATAGGCGATGCCGCGACCGCGCATGGCGTGTTCGAGGGATCGCGTTAGCGCGTTCATGCGGCAAAACACGGCAAAGTCCTGGGCCCGCGCGGTTCCCGCGATGATCTGCGACGCGATTTCATCGGCGATGCCATCGGCTTCCTCATAGCCGTCGACATACTGACGCAAGATGACTGGCGAACCCTCCGGATTATCCGTCACCAAGTCTTTTGCTTTGCGACGTCGATTGTGACGAATTAACTGATCCGCCACTCGCAAAATGCAGGGCGTGGAACGGTAGTTCTGTTCCAGCTTCACCGTGCGTACGGAGGGATAGTCTTTCTCAAAATCAAGAATGTTGTTCAGGTCCGCGCCACGCCAACCATAAATGGACTGATCCGGATCTCCCGTGACGGCCAAGTTCGGATGGTCAATGGAAAGTGCACGCACAATCGCGTATTGAGCAAGGTTCGTATCTTGGTACTCATCGACCAGAATGTATTTGAATCGAGCATCCAGCTCGCGCCGAAGTTCCGGGTTCTCTCGCAGCAAACTGGCGAAATGCAATAACAGGTCATCAAAGTCGACCGCGTTGGCCGTTAATAATTGCTGTTGATAGACGGGATACACCCGAGCGGCGACGGTGTCACCGGCGCGGTGCGTCCGCTGCGCCATCGTTTCGGGGGTGATCAAGCGATTCTTGGCATTGGAAATCGATGATGCGATCTGCTCGGGGGAGGCATGGGTTGTCGAGACGCCCGCCGATTCGATCGCACGCTTCATCGCGGCTTTCGAATCCGACATGTCAAAGATGGAGTAGTTCTCCTGAAGACCGACCATGGACGCGTAACGGCGCAGCTGCTGCGCACAGAATCGATGGAAGGTGCCCATCCAAACGGGCTGATTCGGCGCCAGATGGCTGACCCGCTCACGCATCTCGTCGGCCGCCTTGTTGGTGAACGTCAACGCGACGATTTGAGACGGGTGCACGCCACTTCCAAGCATGTGGGCGATGCGATGCGTGACCACTCGGGTTTTGCCACTGCCGGGTCCGGCAATGATCAACAGCGGCCCATCGAGGTGCTCGACGGCCTCTCGCTGCGGTGACGTGAGATCTTCGTGAATGGAGTTCATCCACTCAAGTTAGCGGCCCCGGCGACGGTGCAACAGTCGAACCATGATCGCCGTCGCGAGGTCAGATTAGCACCATTCGTTCTGGTCGATCCGTAGTAGGCTCGCTACCAGAGATACTCGATACCGGTGGTGAAACCCTGCAGCACCAGCGAACCCTCGTTCACGGCCGGGCCTTCCGTGGTGCTGTTGCTGAACGTCGAGAAATAGCTGGCATCGACTGACGGCGTTTGGACATCATCCATGGCAATCAGATGATAGGACGTCCGGAACGAACATGAATAGCTGAACCGGTACACCAGCGTTGTGTTAAGGTCCATCAGGATCGTGACGTCTTCACCGTAGTCGTCGACCGTATTATTGACAGTCGTTGGTACGACGACGGATGTCCGACGGACCCAATCGTTGACGCCCCACGCCCCTTTGAGACCTGTCCCGATCGTGATCCCCGGAGCCGCGTTGTACCACATATCGAATCCGACTTGCCCGCCAAAGAACCGGTTGTCGGTGTCCAGGTCAAACGCTGCCTGATTGATCGCGAGCGTGTTGCCAAAAATGTTGTAGTCCAAGTTGTTGTCGTACCGGACGTAACGCATGCCCACGAGCCAAGAGCCCTGGAATCGGCAGTATGGTCCGACAACCCGGCGGCGATAATTGATTTCAGCGGAGTGAAAATCCGCTTCGGTCGAAGCCGACTGAAAATCCGACGCGTTGCCAAAGCCGTTGGTGGGAGTATTGCCGTACAACGAAAACACGGATGTGAGGCGAGGACCATTGCTGGTCGCGAGCGCCTCGCCGGACCAGTGGTTGCCGCCCATGTACGTGCCCTCAATATTCCCGCCTGGTCCCATGATCATCGCCAACGAGATCCGTGCCCCCAGCGTGAGTCCATCACCATCGATATCCTCCACGGTCAACGCCGGATCATCGGCAACACCCGGAGTGGCCGAGTTGCCGTTGTGGGCCAGAACAAGGGCATCATCGAGGCCGCCCAGGTTTTGTGTCAAAACGAGTGCTTCCACGGAAACGTCATACCATCGCTGAGCACAGCGTCCCCCTTCGCTGAAGGGTCGCAAACATTCGGCAAGTCCCGCCATGCAGCCGCCGATATTGGACGCGAGGATTCCCATGTCGCTGTTGATGCACTCGCCGTCGCGCATCGATTCCAGGATGCCACCTTCGCCCAGGCAACTGCCGACACCACTGGCACATGAAGCGCAACCACAGCCGTTTCCATTGCCCAACAACGTGGGAAGCAGACCGTCGAATTGACATCCACCACCTTCGTTGCATGTACCGTCGGGGCAGCAGGTGCTGCAGCCATCCATGGAGTCGCAGCTGCTCATGCCGCCGTAGTACCCGATGGGCGCGACTCCATAGGGCGCATTCGCGTGAACCATCCCCATGTTGGCAAACATCGGATCACCCGACGCGAACGTGGGATGTCCGATCCATTGGCTCGCCATCATCGGGCCGCCAAGCATCGTCGTGTTGGGAATCGTCGTCGCGATGGGTGCCACCGTGCCCGGGACCGGGCCGCCGCCTGCCATGGGCGGCATCCAGGTGGCCGGGAGAACCGCACCCTTGGGCAACTCGAATCCACTCGCCGAATAGTCGACATCGCTTGCCGCCGTGGGCGGAGCTGCCGAGACTGACCCATTGGAAAGAACGCAAGCTGTCGCCGTTGCCAGGCCGAACGTCGTCCGACAGATCATCCCCACCAAACGATCAAGTTTTTGACGGAGCGTCTCGCCAGATCGGCCTTTGCCTACGCCGCCTCGGGCATCCTCCGACAAGCTGTCTGTTTTAGGATACTCCGCCGTCGGTTGAACCAAACCGGTCATGCCGCTTTCCTGAATGAACCTGAGAACTGACTCGTTCCACCTTGAATCCAAAGAGATCGTGCCGGCCACGTGTGGCGACGGTATTCCAATTCCGCGTCGGATTGGCCAACGACACCTGGAGACGGGACGATCGCTCGGAGCGGTCTTCGCGCCGTTGATACGGCCGCAAATCCCGCTCCAAGCGGAAGTATCGGCACAACCGGCCGTCGACATTCGGCAATTTCGGAACAATCCGGTCCAGGCGATCAGAACGCAACACCGTCAAATTCGGGGCAACCGGCCAACTCGCGTCCGTGGGGCCAGCAGACCGCGTGGCGGCTCGTGGGCGGTCTGGAACACCGCTTGCTCTTCCCACGACTCGACGGGTGATCCACGCCAACCTGGCAGACGGTGTGGGTTCGCATTCGGTCGGTTTCCATTGACTTTTTCGATGGAGCGGAAATACTAAAGGGCTTCGATCCGCTCCCAACTCGTGCGATGCAGGCAGGATGCCGTACCTTGCGTGCTGGTTCCGGAAATCGGGTGGGTGCCAACCTAATTCGTTAACCCGTTGGCGGATCTGACATCCCGAATGCGCATTCAATGGATGCCTGACGAGCTTTCTGTCCAACAGTCATTCTCCCAGCGTTTACCCATCTCATCTGAATCCATCGTCATGAACAGCACTGCTATCCGGGACCGTGCCACTGAACCCGTGCGAGAAAGCTCGCAGGGAGAGTGGTCGGACGAGGAATTGATCACCGAGTATCGACGCGCCGGTGACCGATCTCTGTACGAGACGCTGATGCGACGCTACGAGCGCGAGATATTTGCCTACCTTCGCCGTTATATCGGCAACGCCGAGATGGCCGAGGATGCCTTTCAGGGTACCTTCCTTCAGGTCCATCTGAAGTGTCACCAATTCGATGCCACACGACGTTTCCGACCTTGGCTTTACGCCATTGCGACGAATCAGGCGATTGATGTGCAGCGTCGCAACAAGCGTCACCGCATCGTTAGCCTGGATCGCACGGCTGGCAATCAGGACGATGATCGTGGCGGCAGCTGGTCGGAGAAGCTGGTCGGTTCGTCCACCGATCCTCTCGTCGAAGCGTCGCGTGAGGAGAACGGGCGATGGGTCCACGAGGCGGTCGAGTCACTCGGTGTCCCGATGCAACAGGTCGTCGAACTCGTCTACTACCAGGGAATGAAGTATCGCGAAGCCGCCGAAGTGCTGGGAATCCCAGTTGGCACAGTGAAGAGTCGCCTGCATGCCGCTGTGCATCGACTGAGCGGCCTATGGGACGAAACGCACGAGCCGGCACCCGAATGACGTGGTTCGCTGACGAACGGAGCTGATTCCGCGCCGATTTTCGCCTGGCATCGTCATCGCATTTGGACTTCAATGGGTCTTCGCGAACTCACACGACGTGGCGATCGTAGGTTTTTCCAGTGGTCACGTTATCTCGCTCCGTCGCTCTTTGAATCATTCATGCGCGAAGATCTGCTCGGCTATTTGCTCGGTGCGCTCGAACCGCATGAGATGCGATCCATCGCTGACCAGTTGCGCCGGGATCCGGGCTTGCGAGCGGAGCTTGACCAGCTGAAACGGATGCTGGAGCCGCTCGAAGACGATGCGAAGATTGTAGAGCCGCCCGTGCCGGATCTGGTCACCCGAACCCTGAGCCGCCTGCCGCCTTTGCCAAATTGGGATCGTACATCCACCGATGATCCAACAGCGGATCGACCATGGATCGACCCGACTTTGGAAGTGAGCGATGCCGCGGGCACCATCGCGCCGAATCAACCGCCTCTGGGACGTCAACGGGGACTCTCCGTCGCACGCGAGATCCCGGGGCATCGAACGCTTCGAACCGCTGATTGGATCACAACCGTTGCGGCGGCGGCAATCCTGGGGGTGCTCATCGTGCCGTCGTTGGTCGAAGGTCGATTTCAGGCTCGAAACACGGTCTGCCAGGACCACTTGAGAGAACTGGGTACGGCCGTAAACCAGTTTGTCACGAGGAATGCCCAAGCACGTTTGCCGTCGGTCGAACGAAGTGGGCACCGTGCCTTTGCGGGTGTGTATGCGCCACATCTGCGAGACGCCGGGCTGCTCAGTGAGAGTAATCAAACCTGGTGCCCGTCTTGGTCGCCAGCCGGATTTTGGCAGGAAAGTGGTTTGGGTCCAGATGAAGACTTTGCGACCGCCGTTACCCTGGAGATGATCGATGACGCGGCGCGGCGTGTGGAAATCCAATGGATCAGCGGAACGGAGTCACCCGGCGGCCGTCATGCCGCCCGCGTCGCGCCCGAAAGCCGAAGCGCAGTCGATCGGCTGAGGTACCTTCAGGCGATCGCAGGTGGCCAGTACGCCTATACACTCGGCGTTCGCGACAACGGAGGCTTTGGTGCACCGAGATTCCAAGGGCGTTCGTCCTTCGCGGTCATGAGCGACGCTGTCTTGGAGGTATCCTCGATGGGTCGATCTGCCCGATGGGCGCGGCTGGTGCCAGGAAGCACAATGGATGCGTCGCAGTTTCGTGTGCAAAGCCACGATGGGCGCGGGATCAACGTGCTGTATGAGGATGGTCGTGTTCGTTTCATCGCCGCCGATTCGCTGTCACGGTTGCCGGACCATCCCCTGGTCAACCACGTCGGACGCGTCGAAGCCGGTTTGACCGTCGATGACGCTTCGTTGGCCCCGTCGTGGCAACCACCGTTTGCCAGTTCACGACAGCGATAAGCGGCTGCAGGTTTGCCACGAGCTGTGCCAACCCGTTTCATCATCGATCCGCCCATTCATTGGACATTGTCGATAAGGGATTGCATTCCATGGCTCCATCCACACCGACGGAACTGGTGTCATTCCCGCCGTTGTCCGGCCAGGTCGCTGTTTTGACGGGGCCCACCGCATCCGGAAAGACCGAGATCGCGATCGAAGCGGCGGAGCAACTGGCGACCATTGATCCGGGGGCGCCGCCAATCGAGATCGTGTCACTCGATTCCATGGCCGTCTATCAGGGAATGGATATTGGAGTCGCCAAACCAACTCGACAGCAACGCGACCGGATTCCCCACCACTTGGTCGACATCGTTCAGCCGAACCAAGACTTTAGCGTGACCGAGTATCTCCGCCGAACCCATCGCGTCGTCGCTGAGATTCGCCGTCGCGGCGCTCGACCGATGTTGGTCGGTGGTACGCCGATGTACTTGAAAGCCGCTTTACGAGGATTCTGTCCGGGCCCGCCTCCGGATGAGGATTTCCGTCGACAGGTGGCCGAGGATGTGTGTCGGTATGGTCTTGCATCCCTGCGTCAGCGGTTGGTTCAAGTCGACCCGCTTTCGGCCAGCAAGATTGATCCCGGTGATGAACGGCGAATGACACGCGCCCTCGAGTTCGCATTCCATACTGGAACGCCCATCAGCCATCACCAAGGTCAATTCGATGCGCGTCCCGATCCCAAGGAATCACTCGTGTTCGCGCTCGACATGCCACGGCCGGTTCTGCATGAGCGGATCAAGGCTCGCATCGAGATCATGTTTGACTCAGGGTTACCAGACGAAGTCGTCACGCTGCTTCGAAAATATGGTCAGCTCTCTCGAACAGCCAGTCAGGGCGTCGGCTATCGGGAACTGATCCCATGGGCCCAAGCGGTGGCGTCGTCGGAGGCTGGTTCAGCAGCATCCGCGACGGCACTCGATTCGGCGTTGGAACAGGTGTTGTTCCATACGCGACGGCTGGCTCGACGACAGTCGACTTGGATTCGGTCATTCTCGGAGATTCGCTCGGTCGAAACACACCGAAATCGGGTGCCACTGGAAACTCGGAAAACGGCCGCGATCATCGCCGAAGCGATCGCCGCTGCTTAAGGCCTTTCAAGGGGAATGCTAGAACGGGGCGTGGGGGCCACGTGACTTCACCGAATCATTGTCAGGAATGACGCGTAGCTGGAGTCCTTGATGATCCGCGTCCAGCATCTGCCTGAGTGTCCGGGCGAGTGCGATGCGATCTCGGCGCGTCGGCTCAAAGGGGCGAGTGATCACGCGAACCGGTTGGTCCCCGCCCTCGCGGTACAAGGCAACTCGCAACCGACCGTCACCGGCGTGCTCGCGACTGGATCCAAGATAGAAACGCCGCCATTGCGATGCGTCGAGATCGAAACCGGTCAGGAGATAACGCGATCGATGCGTCAGCGGACGCCGAAAATACTCGTCTGGTGTCAGTGGATCTTTGAATAGATCTCGTACCGCTCGGACGCGAACTCGCCGCTTTCGATAAGTGGTCCGACTCTCGACTTGGGTGGATTCCGGATAAGTGAATTCGATCTCGGTCTCGGCAGCGTACATGTAATCAGTCCCCCGTCTTGTACCGTTCAGCGCGAATCGGCGTGCCAATCGTGGCATTCCTCGCTCACGATATTCTTCGCCACCGCGTGGACACGTTTGGTCCAGCTACGAACCGATCAGATCCAAAAGCATTTGACGGATCAGTTGCGGGTTGGCGTTTCGGTTCTTCTTTTTTGCCTGGCCGATGAGTGCTCCGACGGCTTGCTGTTTGCCGCCGCGGACATCGTCCACCACCTGTGGATTGGCTGCCAATAACTCCTCGCAGAGTGTCTTCAACTCATCATCGTCCACTTGCTCAATGCCCAGTGCCGCTTCCGCTTCGGCAATCGCGACCGGGTGGTCGAGCAAATACTCAAACACGTCGCGTGCGCGGTTGTTATCGAGTTTTCCTTCGCCGATACGGGCGACGAGTTGACCCAATCGTTCGGCATGGACCGGAAAGTCGTCGATCGTCACCCCCCGATCCTTCATTGTCCGCATCACGTCTTGCATGATCCACGCGCTGGTGCGTTTGCCGTCGCCACTGACGGTCGTGGCGGTCTCAAAATAGTCAATCATCCGGCGCCCTTGATTCACGATGACATCGGCGTCGTAGGGTTTGATGGGATATTGGGTTTGCAACCTTGTTCGAATCGCCGCGGGCAATTCCCCAAGCGTGTCGCCAATCTCATCAACGAAGTCGCGTGGCAAGCGTATCGGTAAAAGGTCCGGATCAGGGAAATACCGGTAATCCGCCGAGAGTTCCTTCTCACGTTGAATGAATGTTTGCTCGGCAACGTCGTCCCATCCGCGTGTCGTCTTGGGAGAATCCTCGATCGTTTGACCGGTTTCTTCCCATGAGACGACCTGCCTCTGAGCTTCATAGGCGATCGATCGATGCACGTTCCGAAAGCTATTGAGGTTCTTGATCTCGACGATCGGGGTCGCGACCGTCTGCCCGTCGACGTCCAGATGCAAGTTGACGTTGGCATCGACTCGCAAACTACCCTCCTGCATCTCGCAGTCACTGACGCCTAGGTGCGTTAACAGCAACTTCAATTCACTCAGATAGGACTTTGCTTGGTCGGGAGTCCGCATGTCAGGCAGGCTCACGATTTCCAATAGGGGTGTACCACAGCGGTTCAGATCGATCTTGGTGTCCGCCGTACCAGCGGTCTCGTCGTGCATTGACTTACCGGCATCCTCTTCCAAATGAGCCCGCAAAATGCGGATCCGTTGGGGCGGCGAGTCGGACTCAGCTTCTTCGGGCGTGGGCAAATCCAGATAGCCATCGGCGCAGATCGGCAGGTCGAACTGGCTGATCTGATAGCCTTTCGGGAGATCTGGATAGAAGTACTGCTTGCGATCCCACTTCGTGACCGGAGGCACGTCACAGTTGAGCGCCAGTCCAGTTCGAACGGCCAGCCGAATCGCCTCGCGATTAAGCACCGGCAGCGCTCCTGGCATCCCGAGGCAGACGGGACAAACCTGCGTGTTGGCCTCGCTGCCGAATTGGACGACGCAACCACAAAACAGCTTAGTTTGCGTTTTGAGCTGCACGTGGACTTCGAGTCCGATGATGGTCGTGACCGAGTAACGTCCCGATGCCAGGGTTTCGTTGGCGACCATGATCTAGGGCCAGTCAGGGTGTCAGAAAACCCCGGCGAAGTCATTCCGAGGTGATGCCGCCGTGTTCGAGGATCGCCCGATCAGGTTGCGGCGGCTTCTTTCGACTCGGCTTCGGATGACGCGACTTCAGTCGATTCAGGTGCCTCTGTGTCCGCGACGTCCGATTCGGCATCATTGATATCGGGCTCGGACTCAAACGCTGGTTTGGTCGCGGCTCGCCGGACTCGATCATTCTTTCCAACGAACTCGAGGATGGCTCGCGTCCCGTTATCACCCAATCGCGGCTGTGCCAATCGCATGATGCGAGTGTATCCGCCCGGACGATCGACAAAGCGGGGGGCGACGGTTTCGAAGAGCACCGCCACGGCTTGACGATCTCCCACCAGTTGCAGCACTCGACGTTGTGCATTGACATACGGCGCCCGCGCCGCAGCCCACTTGGACCACTGATCGCTCTTACGCCAAGCCTTGTATTCATCACTCCCGCGAGCCGCCGTCGTTTCGTATTGCTTAGCTTCTTCCAAAGCCGGCAATGACTTCTTGGCGATGGTGATGCATTTTTCTACCAGCGGACGCACCTCTTTCGCCTTTTCAAGCGTCGTCACGATCCGTCCTGGAACCTTGGGCGCGTTCTCATCGAGCGACGCGTCGCGCTCGGTTAGGAAAATGGCGCTGGCGAGATTGCGAAACAACGCGCGACGATGGGAGGGAGATCGACCGAGAACGCGGCCTTTGCGACGATGACGCATGACAATTCAAACAGAGTGGTTTCGGACGGGTAGAAGGGCGCGATTCCGTTGCGGGCGACCGCCTAGAACAACGGCTGATTCGGAACTCGCATTCCCAAGTGGAGACCGTATTGCGACAGCTTTTCACGAACTTCGTTTAAAGTCGTATCACCAAAATTGCGAACTTCCAGCAACGAATCTTCCGTTCGCTGAACCAGATCACGCACGGTCTGAATGTTCTCGCTTTCCAAGCAGTTATTGGCCCGAACCGACAGGCGCATATCCGCAAGGGTCAGGTTGAGCTTGGCTTCCAATTGGGCTTCGGGTGAACCGGCTCCACCACGAGCCGCCGAGAAGATACTCGGCCCCAACTCACGGTATTGGACAAACGGATTGAGGTGCTTGCGAAGGATCTTCGCGGCCTCCGTCAGGGCCATCTCTGGGTTGATCGTCCCGTCGGTCCAAATCTCAAGATTCAACTTATCGTAGTTCGTCTTTTGACCAACACGCGTTGCTTCCACCTCGTAGCGAACGCGAGTGATGGGGCTGAAAACGGCATCAATTGGAATGATGCCGATTTCGTGGTCCACACTGCTGTGTTCCGTGCTGGGCACATAGCCGCGGCCATTCTCGACGACCATTTCCATCATGAATGGCACATCCTCGGTCAATGTGGCAATCACGTGATCCTTGTTGATGATTTCCACATCCGAATCGGTCTGCACATCGGCTCCGGTCACAACCCCGGCTTCATTCCGCTCGACGGTGATGACGCGAGTCGCCTCACTCTGGTTGGATACGATCAAGCTCTTGACGTTCAAAACGATGTCGGTGACATCTTCGAGTACGCCGGGGATGGTGGTGAACTCGTGCTGAGCGCCACGAATCTTGATCTGCGTGACCGCGCTTCCCATAAGGCTGCTTAGCAGCACACGTCGCAAGCTATTCCCGATGCTGGCACCAAAACCGCGTTCGAACGGCTCGGCGACAAATTTTCCATAGGTCTGCGTTAGCGAGTCGCGTTCAACGTCCAGCGAGCTCGGCAACTCCATACCGCGCCATCGAATGTGCATCGGGAGGTTCTTTTTTGTGGGGAAAGGATCTGGATCGATTCGAATCGTCTGGTCGACAGTCCAGTGGGCTGACCGTCGATCGGGTTATGGTGGTTGGGGCTGCGTCGAATGATCTAAACGCGGCGTTTCTTACGCGGACGACAGCCGTTGTGCGGAATGGGGGTTACATCCTCAATCAATTTGACATTCAGTCCCGCTGCTTGAAGCGACGTGATCGCACTTTCGCGACCGCTGCCGGGGCCCTTGACTCGGACTTCCACATCACGCATTCCGAATTTCGCTGCCTTCTCGGCGGCCTGCTGGGCCGCACATTGGCCGGCAAAGGGGGTGCTTTTTCGGCTGCCTTTGAATCCGCTCGTTCCCGCACTGGCCCAACACAGCGTGTCGCCTTTGGTGTCCGTAATCGTGACGGTCGTGTTATTGAACGTCGCATGAATGTGCGCCACACCGTTGGTGACATTGCGACGAATTCTTTTTTTCTTGTTGGTCTTGGCCACCGGAGGCTCTCAAAAAATTCAGTTGTTTGGGGAGGTGTTGCACGAAAAAGCGGTGGGGGCAGGTCAGCGTCTATCGCAGATCCTTGACGCCCTTCTTTCCAGCGACGGTCTTTCGGGGACCCTTCCGCGTGCGGGCATTGGTCTTGGTACGCTGGCCCCGAACTGGCAATCCGACGCGGTGTCGGATACCACGATATGCCTTGATCTCCCGCAATCGGCTGATGTTCTGGGTTACATTCCGACGCAACGGGCCCTCAACCAGGTAGTCCCGTTCGAGCAACGCGGCAATCCGACCGACGTCTTCGTCAGAAATGTCCGCTGCCGGCGACACAGGATCAATGCCGAGTTTCTGACACACTTCCCGCGCGCGAAACAGCCCCAAACCATACAGGTAAGTCAGCGAGTATTGGATTTGTTTGTCGTTGGGAATGTCGACGCCCATCAAACGGGGCATGGCACGAGCTCCGGAAGCATTGTCGTGGAGAAAAGTTGGGTCGCGAACTATAGCAGTCCGACCCTTTTTTGCTCAAGTGGAAGCGAAGAGACGAAAAAAAAGAATTTCCGACACTTCTCCCGCTCGCGTCGCCGAGCGATGCAGTCGCTCCAACTTGCCAATTCCCATTTGGAGTTTGGGAGATGACGCAGCTCCCGACCGATTGGACCCAACTCGGCTCGTGGAGGGAGATCTAATTTCCAACTGAGAAGCAGCACTGCCATGGGATCGGTTACGCCCATAAGAGGGGTATCGCCGTTGAGCGGGTCGGGCGTGCCGGAAGAATGATTCCCACGTCACGGATTGACCTATGACGGCGGCCTCCACCGGCGGTAGCGAGAGGTTCACCCGGCGGTGCGGCGTGTCAGTCCTTGACCCTTCCAAGATAGACGAAGGTGAACCTTGCGACGGGGGGTGAAGTCCGATGTCTAGAAACCCATCCACGTGACAAGAGCGACCGAAACGATTGATGATCAACCAGGGATGAACCACACGAACTCTCGGGCGGACGAGTCATGAACCTTTCGATCCCGCAACTCTCGCTGATTGTCTTGGTGGGTCCCAGCGGATCGGGCAAGAGCACGTTTGGAGCAAAGCACTTCCTGCCGACGGAAGTCCTGTCGTCCGATGTGTGCCGCGGCCTGGTCAGCGATGACGCCAACGATCAATCTGCCACCAGCGATGCGTTCGACGTATTGCATTTCATCGCCTCAAAGCGTCTCGCCGCCGGACGATTGACCGTGATCGACGCGACGAATGTCCAGCCAGAAGCTCGCCGGGGTCTGATCGCGCTGGCACGACAGTATCACGTGCTGCCGGTGGCGATCGTGCTCAACGTGTCTGAGAAGGTTTGCGCGGCACGGAACGAAACTCGTGAAGATCGCAACTTCGGACCGCACGTGATTCGAAGACAACGTTCACAACTGCGTCGATCGATGCGCGGGCTGAAACGCGAAGGATTCCGCCACGTCACCGTCTTGGAAACGCCACAGGAAATCGATGCCGTTACGATCGAGCGTGTTCCGCTGTGGAATGATCGACGTGACTTGACTGGCCCGTTCGATATCATCGGGGACGTCCACGGCTGCGGTAACGAATTGATCAGTTTGCTGGAACAATTGGGATACGTCGCGGAAACCATCGCCGACGACGTTTGGAGTCCTTTGTCGTACCGCCATCCCGATGGCCGCATCGCATTCTTCGTCGGTGATCTGGTGGACCGCGGACCACGCAGTGTCGATGTGCTCAGCCTTGTTCGCAACATGGTTTTTGCGGGAACGGCGATGTGTGTCCCCGGAAACCACGATGTGAAGCTGCTCCGCAAACTACGCGGCAAGAACGTTCAAGTCCGACACGGCCTCGCCGAAACACTCGCGGACATTCAGCGGATCGATGAACCCAAGCGAGCCAAGTTTGAACGGGAGCTGATCTGTTTTCTGGATTCGTTGGTGTCGCACTATGTGGTCGACGGCGGCCGGTTGGTCGTCGCCCACGCGGGGATGAAGCAAGCCTACCAGGGTCGCGGAAGCGGGAAGGTGCGTGAGTTCGCGCTCTACGGCGAAACGACCGGCGAGACCGATGAATTCGGGCTGCCCATCCGGCACAACTGGGCCGCCGAGTATCGAGGCGAAGCCATGGTAGTGTACGGGCACACGCCCGTCCCCGAGCCGGAGTGGCTCAACAACACCATCAACATCGACACCGGCTGCGTGTTCGGCGGCAAACTGACGGCGCTGCGTTACCCGGAACTGGAAACGGTCTCGGTGCAAGCGTTGCGGACCTATTGCGAGCCCGCAAAGCCTTTTTTGCCAGATGTGAAGTCGGGCTCGGAAACCCAAAGACTGACTGGTCAACAAATCATTGACGATCTGCTGGACGCCGACGACGTGCTAGGCAAGCGAATTGTCTCGACTCGATTGCGCCCGAACATCACCATCCGCGAGGAGAATGCGACCGCGGCGCTGGAAGTGATGAGTCGTTTCGCGGTCAATCCAAAGTGGCTGATCTATCTGCCACCGACGATGTCACCGTCGGAATCTTCCAACGAGGTTGGATTCCTGGAGCATCCAAATGAGGCGTTTACCTATTTTCGTTCGCAGAACGTGGACGTGGTCATGTGTCAAGAAAAACACATGGGGTCGCGTGCGGTCATGGTGTTGGCCAAAGATGCTGATGTGGCGCGTCAACGTTTCGGCGTTGACGAAGGCGAACAGGGCGTGATCGTGACCCGCACGGGCCGACGGTTCTTCCATGATCAGGCCATCGAGACCGAGATGCTACGGCGAGTTGGTTTGGCCATGTCGCAGTGCGGATTGTGGGACGAGCTGCATACGTCTTGGGTCTGCCTCGACTGCGAGTTAATGCCCTGGTCGGCGAAGGCTCAAGACCTTTTGCGATCCCAATACGCGTCTGTCGGTGCGGCGGCCCGATCTTCGGTTCCAGCCGTGGTCGAGGCGCTCACGGACGCATCGCAACGACTTGCAACCCATTCGAATTCCCATGATGGGTCCGGTCCTGCGACGGCCGTGCTGGATCGTTTCCGCATGACCGAACTAAATGTGTCGCGGTTCACGGATGCTTACCGACATTATTGTTGGGATGTCGTTAGTGTCGACGACTACAAACTGGCGCCGTTTCATTTGCTTGCGACCGAAGGCCAAGTGCACGTTGACAAAACGCACCGCTGGCACATGGATACGATCGCTCGGATTGCCGAGGGTGACCCGACGCTGCTCGTTTCGACACGAACGCGTGAGGTTAACACTGGGAATCGAGAATCGGTTCGTTCGGCGATCGAATGGTGGCTCGAGATGACCGAGTCGGGCGGAGAAGGCATGGTCGTCAAGCCGGCGGACTATTTGACGCGAGGTAAGAAGGGACTCACGCAGCCCGCGATCAAGTGCCGTGGCAAAGAGTACCTTCGCATCATTTACGGTCCCAACTACGACGACGAGCCGAACCTGCGACGGCTTCGGCACTGTCGCGTTGGTCGCAAACGTTCTCTCGCGATCCGAGAGCTCGCCTTGGGCATCGAGGCACTCGAACGCTTCGTCCGGCGAGAGCCTCTGCGCCGCGTTCATGAGTGTGTCTTCGGCGTGCTGGCACTGGAGAGTGAGCCCGTCGACCCGAGGCTATGAGCAAAGTCGTTGATCTTCCGCCCCTACGGCAATTGATCCAGCACTTCGTGACCGTTTCTCGTACCCAGGGCGTGCCAGCTTTCCAGCGTGATGGAGTCGGTGACGGACGTCACGCTGCCGTCCAGCTTCACGACGTTCACGAGGCCCGTGTGATGACTGCGCGACGTGATCATCGCGTAGGTTGGGCTGCCCGCGATACCGTTCTTACCCTCCTGCCAAGAATTGAAATCCATTTGTTCGTGCAGCTGACCTGAGTTGACATGCTCGACGCGGCTATTGGGTGCGAGCGTGACGGTAAAGCCGGTATGGTGGACGCGCCCGTCGGGCCACTCCGTATGGCCCGTGTTCTTGAACTGATCTCCACTGGCGACGACGGCTTCGGCTTCGCTCTGGTTTTGGGGCATCTCGGTGGAGGAGGGCCCGCCGTTGCGGCGGTAAGGCGTCCAGGCCTTCACCTCGGCCGCAAGTAGCGTGTGGGACGTTCCGTCCAAACAATCGCGGAACCCAAGGAAGGAGTCTGGAAAGAACATGCCATCGCCGCCTCGCCGGTCGGCCGGATCAAACACAAACCATCGGCCAAAGTTAAATCCGTAGCTGGTCGGATACAGCGATGGTCGGCCGTCATCGAACACGCGGACCTGATCCGTTCCCGGGTCGCTCGGGCACGCGTAGGTGGGGATCTTCAGCCCATCGATGGCATCTTGCCCATCCCAGGCCAACGAAAGGTCGACGGCGTCGTAGATGTTTCCCTGTTCCAGGTACGGAAGGATTCTCCCGTGCACACCCCACGAACCGTTGTTGCCGGTGCTGGTGACGCTCAGGTCCACAATCGCCGACGGCGGAAATTTCTTGAAGGTGCTTTCGTAGTTGTGCATCGCCAGTCCGATTTGCTTCAGATGATTGCTGCACTGCATGCGGCGGGCCGCTTCCCTGGCGGCCTGAACGGCCGGCAGCAATAGGCCAACCAGAACGCCAATGATGGCAATCACGACGAGCAGTTCGACAAGGGTAAACGCGTTTCGTCGACGGGACATGGAGACTCCTTGATTGCATGGATCGACGGTTGGGGCGATTCATTGGCCCGGCTCACCAAGAAGCATTCGTTGTGCCATTTGGAACGATCACCGGCACTCCTCGACTGACACTTCCGGTATCAGCCTCCTTCGGACACCGCTGACGTGGCATCCAATGCCTGAATTCGAAACGATTGCAAGGGGCTTCTCTTGCGAATCATTCGCCTCGCGAACGTTCCACTCGTAAAATGAACTCCGTCGCGGGAGATGCGACGTCACGAGCCGGCGCAGGGCGATCGCATTCGCAGCCGGATGCAGCTCGGATCCGTACTCGCGTCGCCCACGTGTCTATCGAGAGTGACGCTTCTTCCGTCGCCGCGGGCGGATTTTCCGCCGGATCGTTTGTCATAGAATGATGGCGTGGCTGTTGAACAAATCCAAATCCGATCGTTGCGCAGGCGACTGCTTGGTCCAACGGTCGCTGCGGCCGTCGTAGCCGCGGCGGTGTTGGCGGCGGCGTCTTATTGGCTGGGTGATCGATGGGCGCGCGACGAGATGCAAACACGTTTCGATGCCATTGAACGCTCCTTGAAGGATTCCAACTTTCCACTCAATCCGACCGTGCTCGACTTGCTGGCGCAGTTGACCCAAACGGAGTTGGTCGGATTGGATGCGTCCGGCCAGGTGACCCATAGCACGCTCGAACTGACCGACCAAACTCGCCGGCGTCACGTCATCATGTCGTTTGCCACGCAATCACGACCTGGACGCCCCGATGGCGTTGGACGCGTGGAAGTCTTGTTTGACCAACAACAGGTCCAAGCGGCGCGGCGCCGCGCTGCCATGTTACCGCTGGCGACCGGAATCTCCACGATTCTGGCGCTCAGCACCATCACGATCGCGTTGGCGTCGCGATTGGCAGGACGCATTGAAACACTCCGGCTCAATGTGCAGCGTGTCGCCAGCGGCGACTTTGAGAGCAGTGTTTCCGATCGGACCGATGACGAGCTCGGTTTGCTGGGGATGGCGGTGGATTCGATGGCGTCCCAGCTGAGTCAACTAAGTCGCCGCATTCAGCGACAGCAGAGCGAAAAGCTCCTTCATCAGGTATCCGGCGGCTTGGCACACCAGATTCGGAATAGTCTGACCGGTGCTCGCATGGCGATCGAATTGCATGCCAAGCAGTGCCATCTCGACGATCAGGAGGAGATCCAAATTGCCATCTCGCAAATCGAGGCGTCCGAGGACCACGTTGATCGACTGATGCTGGCGGCATCGGGCCGGTCGGCGGAAGATCGCGCCGCCGAAGTTCGAGATTGCTTCCGAGACGTGCGCGTCAGCCTGTCACCCCTGGCGACCCACCTGGGTGTCCACGTTCAATGGGAACTCGACGAGCAAATCCAGCGTCAGGCAGTTCGAGATGGCAGCACCTGGATGGCCGCGGCGAATAATCTCGTGCACAACGCGATGCAAGCCGGTAACGACGTCAAGGTAAATCTAACGATCGCCGGTGATGACATGATCAGCCTGCGAGTCTCCGATAATGGCCAAGGCATCGAGCCTTCCATCGCGGCGGAGTTGTTTGAACCGTTTGTCACCACCAAGCCGGAAGGAATGGGGTTGGGGTTATCCGTTGTCATGCGGGCTGCAAAACGTCTGGGTGGTCGTGTTGAGTGGCAGCGTGAGAATGAGCGAACCGTTTTTGCATTGGAAGCCGCTGTCGTTTCACCCGTCAACGCGTCATGAGCCGGAATCAAGTCATTCTTGTCGTGGATGATGAACCCGCGATCTGTTGGGCGCTTGAGAAAATGCTCTTGGGCGAAGGTCACAAGGTGGTGACATCATCCAACGCCGAGGACGGATTGCAATTGGCACGGAAACATACCCCGGCGATGGTGTTCTTGGACGTCCGTCTGCCTAACGAAGACGGCATCTCGGCATTGCCAAAGTTTTTAGAGGCGTCTGGCGGGGCACCCGTGGTCATCATGACCGCGTTTGGTGACTTGGAAACGGCGGTCGCCGCTGTGAAACATGGCGCGTCCGACTATCTGACCAAGCCTTTCAAACTCGACGATGCACTTCGAGCTTGTCGAACGGCGCTCGCGAACGCGCCATCTCAGTCTTCGCCGACGGCGGCGCAACCCATGCGGGTCGACAGTGCCGTGCTCGTCGGGACATCACCGGCCATGCAGCATGTGTTTCGTCAGATCGCCCTGGTCGCCGAGAGTGATTTGTCGGTCCTGATCACGGGAGAGACCGGCACGGGGAAGGAGTTGGTTGCCGCCGCCATTCATCGACACAGCCATCGAAGTCGTGAACCGTACATCGCGGTTGCGCCGGTCACGCTGAGTCCCGAGCTCGTCGAAAGTGAGTTGTTTGGGCATGTCAAAGGCGCGTTCACTGGGGCGGCACAAGATCATGCCGGTTTGTTTGAGCGTGCGTCAGAGGGAACGATTTTGCTCGATGAGATCGGTGACCTGCCGCTGGCGACGCAGGTGAAGTTGCTGCGGGTTCTCGAACAAGGCCAGTACAGCCGCGTGGGTGAAACCAACATACGGACCGCGGATGTTCGGGTCATCGCAGCCACCAACAGCGACCTACCGATTTCCGTCGCTTCGGGAGCCTTTCGAGAAGACTTGTTCCATCGGCTCGCTGGCATCCAGATTCATCTCCCACCGCTCCGCGAGCGCCTCGACGACGTTGGCCCGTTGTGTGAACACTTTTTGCGATCGATGGATTACGCCGCGCCACAGCTCGATTCATCGGTCTTGACCGAACTGCAAACGAGACCCTGGCACGGAAACGTCCGCGAGCTCAAGAATGCCGTCGGACATGCTGCGGTGGTGGCTCGCGGACGGTCACTGACGATTCACGACTTTCCGGATGCAAAACCCGGTCGAGATGGGGCGAGCGATGTGCCGGAGCCCTCGCTGGAACACCTCGTATCGGTGTGGGCTTTGGACATGCTTTCCAAGAACGATGATCCGACCAAGCTGCACAGTGAATTCTTGGCCGCCGTGGAACCCTCTCTGTTTCGAAAAGTGCTCGAGTCGACCGGTGGCAATCGCGCGAAAGCAGCGGAACTGCTCGGGATTCATCGGGGCACCCTCCGCGAGCGACTTCGAGCTTATGGCATCGACAATTGAACGCATTCGGCCGAGGGTAGCTTGGCGAAAGGGAACAGCGATTCCGTGGCGTGACGTTCGTGCTTTGACCAATCGGTGAAAAGCTTCAACCGGGGCGAAAGTAGCACGGCTTATGGATTGCAAGATCGCAAAGGCAAGAAACAGAAACATGAATCCAAATGACGGGTCAGACGGTTCCGAGTTATCGCATCCCGGTAAGGGGCCTATCCAAACAAGTCAGTTTGCCTACGACCGGGTCGCCTACACGGGGGCTCCCGATCCCTTGATCCATCTTCGGCATTTGGAAGTCGCCTCGGCAATGTTCGGTCTCCGACCGTCAGACATATCGAGCTGCCGAGTACTCGAACTGGGGTGCGCCGACGGAACCAACCTGCTTCCCTATGCCGTTGAGTTCGAGGGCGGCACGTTCGTCGGAGTCGACCTCGCAATCCAGCGGATTCAGAAAGCCAATCAAGCCGTCGAAACGCTTCGCCTCTCCAACATTTCGTTTCATCATGCCGATGTGTGTGACATCGGCGCGGAACTGGGCCAATTCGATTACGTGCTCGTACCAGGTGTCTATTCCTGGGCAACCGAGGAGGCACGCGACGCCATTATACGGATATGCCGTGAGTGTCTTCGCGATGACGGCGTCGCCACGATTTCGTACAACACACGCCCTGGTTGGAATTGGATGGATGGTTTGCGAGAGTTCATGACTCAACGCGTGAATCCATCCGATCCACCCGAGCAACAAATCGCTCAGGCACGCGGCGCCGTTGAGCTGCTTGCGTCCCTTACACCGGCAAGTACTGCTCACGGAGCCTACTACCAGCGAGTTCGCGACGACCTTCGTCAACGACGAGACACCTACCTCTATCACGAATACCTCACAAACCATAGTCAGTCGTTCTATTTCCATGAGTTTGAACAGCAACTCAGGAAACAAGGCCTCAAGTACGTCGCGGATGCGGACTTCAAACTTGCTTCCGGTTTCGGACTCGATTCCAACGGTCGCGCCGCGATCGCGCGGACGCCTGCCGAAGAAAAGGAACAGCTAAGAGACTTCCTTCTCCACACCAGCTATCGCCGTTCCATCATTTGCCATGAAGGTGTTGTCCTCACCGAAACACCCCAGCATGAGCACCTTCAACGGTTGGAGGTCGTCTGGGCGAGTTCGCTACGCGACCGACCGGTTGATTCCGGGTTTTCCAAGCCAATCGAACTGCCATTCGATGAAGGTTCCGTGACCATCTCGGATCCACTCACGATGGCAGCCATTGGCGTATTGAAAAAACACTGGCCCCACCCCATCCCCTTCACCGATTTGCATGACAGGGCATGCGAATCCATGGCGACCGTGATGGGGAAGGTGGCAGAACCTTCCCCGAATCCGGACCAAGCGAACACGCTCGCCCGAACGCTGCTCGCGTTTCAGGCAGTGGGGCTATTGAAAGCATTCCGCACTTCGCCACGGATCGCCAAGGAGATCTCGAACCGTCCGCGGGTCGGTCCCCAAGTGCGATTTGCCGCGAAACATGGGCTGGCGGTCGTCAATCAATGGCACACCAGCCTCCCGCAGCTCAGCGGAGAGCAACGTCATCTGCTGGCGCACCTCGACGGAAATCACGATCAGAGTCAGTTGGCCGAGGTTGTAAGCACCTTTCGCAACAACAACGATGCTCCCGACGGTGGATCCATCACAACACAACCACGCGATTCCGAATCCGTCGAAACGATGCTTCGCAGCTTCGCCGAGATGCTTCTGTTGATGGATTGACGATCATGTCGATCTCAGGCTTCGAGTGACCTCGGTCGATCCGTCTTTCTTGGGACGCTTTGGAAACAACCGCACAACATGGCTCGCCAAACACGTCGCTCGATGGTGTGAAGGACCTGCACTTCGGCGGGATCCGGTACTTCATTTTGGGATGCCCATTCCTCATTCGATATCCGCCTTGGGTGCCCATACCCTTCGTGTCCGCGTTCGGAGAACGCGGCGACTGTCGCCGCAGATCTCCGAGATGCGTCCCGAGTCGACACGCCAGGTCTGTACGCAGAACGAGATGTAGGTGATGGCTGGATCGTGTGAACAATTCAGCACTTCAGCGAGACTGTTCGGGTGCTGGCGATGAAAGCGGCTTGAAGTCCCAAGAGATCGCTGTGTTTGGCAAGGCTGTCTGAAGTTCGAGCACTTGTTGATCCGTCGGCTTCGGGCAACCGATCAACTTTAGTTCGTTGACACCGGTCCAAGTCTGCATCACCGGAATGTATTCGTCGATGGTTCGACCTTCAAAAATGATCCCCAAACTGGTCACCTTTGAATTGGCGATGACTTTCACCGCCGAGGGCGATAGGTTCGTGGTGGTGAAGGAGACAATGCCCGAGGTGCCATTGGCGGCAAAGGTGGCTAGACCATCAGCCCCGATGCACTCATTGAACTCCCATGTGCCAGTTGGCCAAGTCGAAATCTGTTTTGCCACAGAATCTACAGTCATTGAAACAGGACTTTGACCCAACGTGACCATAACGGGTTTAATCGGCTCGAATTCCATCAAACCATCATGCGTCAAATTGGTTCCCACCAGCGCCAGAGACCAGCACTCGAAGTCTGGCAGCTTCAATAGCGCGTCGACGACGCTACGTGCTGCAGCGTCATTGAAGTCTGTTTGCCCCCAGAATCTGATGTGCACGGGTACTCCATTGGGAACGATCTCTAACTGATCATCCATCTTCATGTTCGAACCCCAAGGTCCGATCGTGATGGTTCCGCCGAAGGACTCAACAATCTCTCGGGCCTTCTGCCATGTCATTTGCTCATGTACGGGAATGGCGTCGGCCTCGCCTGGCAGGCAATGCTCGGGTGGAAACTCACCGAAGTCGGAATCAAGCGGGCAAGTAGGGTGTGCCTGTTTGTAGGCAATCGCTCCCGCGCGCGTTACTCGCGTCTCGCGAATCGAAAGGCGATCAACCAGTGCGTAATTGGCAAGATCTTCAATCATCTCGTCATCAAAATCGGTACCGTCCAGGACGAGATTCTGGACAACTCGGCCGCGTAGGAATCTCGGAAGCTCCTCCAACCCTGTGCAACCGTCACGAATAACAAGCCCTTCGACTTGCCACAAAATCGTATGCAGATCTTTGTAATCCAATTCGCTGAGCTCATAATCTCTTGGCGATTCAATCCAGTAGACCCATGCCGGTTGTGGGTCATCGGGTATCTCATCGTTGATCCATTGACGCTTCAAGTCCCAAAATCGGCCTCGGAGTCGCCAACCGCGCTTGACCAATCGCCCCGCAGCTTGGCGAACAGGATCAATGCCCAAGCATTTGGCGCCATTTTCAGTCTTGATGGAAATCTGTAAATTTGGATTGCGTTCGTGGATCTCCTCAATGAGTTGCGGTGGCGGCTCAGGTAGCTGCTGGCAGTGCAACACAATCAGACTTGATAGATCGCCAAACCGCACGAGACTTGGGATGGTTTCGCCCCACACGGTCAGCATTCGGATCGTTTGGTTGTCTGCCAAAGCATCGAGACTGTCGTCGATCTGCCAGCCGCTGAACGTTAAGTTGTTCAGGTTCTTTAGTTCGTTGAGGCATTCAAAATCGGACGTTCGCAGTTGGTTGCGATTGAGAGAGAGGACCTGAAGATTTCTGACCTTACACAATTGCTGAAGTTTCTGACGATCGATTGCGCTTCCATCAACTCGAATCCGTCGGATCGATGGTAATCTGTCGATCAAGGACAGCTGGTCTAGGTCTTTTGTCTTTGAGATGTCCGTCAGTCGGAGTTCGACAATTCTTAGATCGTTGCGGTTCAGCTGGGACACGTCGTACGTGCCCAGGGGTCCGATCACGCCCGCGTTCATCGAAGACGCCCATCGAGCGACCTCTCGATCCATTTCATGACGCTCGGGATGCAAAATCGGGTAATCCAGCGTATCGCTTAAGGGACTAATGTTTAAATTTGAAATGCGAAAACAGGAGTCTAGATACGCAATAAAAGACGCTTCACCAAATCGATTTAGTCGATTTTCCGAGTAGTCCGTTATCGCCGACTTTGGTCCGTGCCACCATAGACGGCATTGGCCATCGATCGTCGTACCAATCGAATTTTTCGACACTATGAGTTTTATGTGGTGGCGTTCACCGTCGGCAAAAGGATCGAATGAGATTTTGGTTGGGTTTGCCGGTTCGGAACCGCTCAGTCGATTGATCTTTTGGATTGCGGATAACCTTCCCTCCCAACCCGCCAAGACGACAAGTCCGTGGTTGTCACCAAAGCGAAAGCGGATTCCCAAGCCTTCATGACGGATTGAGGTTCGCATCGCATCGAACTCCATCACAAATTCATCGGGCAACGAACTCGCCGCTGAAATTCGGCTCCGAAATTCAAAACCATCGCTCGTTTGAATTTGTGGCAGCGGCTGTCGAATCGGTTTGGCATTCGGGTGATTAATGATCACCGTTTTGTTGGATGCTTCTATCTGTTGGAGAACTTGCGGCGTCAGGTCGTTGAATGATCCGAGACTGAGTTCCGAAGCCTCGACCTGCTTAAGCAAATCAATATTCGACGCACCAAGATCAATCGGAATTCCGAAGGAATCAATTTTCAGACCCAAGCTAGGCGTTCGAACCAATGCCTCGATGACTTGGTTCGCATAGCTGGGATGAATCGTCTGTGAGTTGTTGGTGAATTGAATCAGCTTGATGGTTGGAATTTTCGAAACCGCGCGAATGTTCTCGACGGTTGGCTTCCCACCCAAATACCAGTCTTGGATTGTCAGGTCCGAGATCTCTGATCCGAGGTTTCGCAACTCAATTGGCGCGTGACTTGTTTCCAAACGATATATCTTTAGACCTTTTAGATGTATGAGCCCTTTCTCCGTAACACTGGTCTGACGCAGGATTAGAGACAAATTGCATCGCTCCAAATCCATGCTGTGCAGAAGAGCAGCAAGTTTTTCGCATTCACGATCCGAAAATTCTCGCGCGTGCGGTAAGGTGACCTCTAGGAACGCTAAGTCTTCATCGAGGTACTCTTGTGTTTCTGCGCGTATATCTAACTGATCAAATACTGGCGGGAAACGAACACGTAGCTTTCCGCCGAGTCCGTCGACTAGTTCATACAACGGATTTGGCCGGATTGGATCAGGTTTTGAAGTTGGGCTGCTTGGCGTGCCGTTGTTTGGAACGCTTCGCAGTGGCTCGGGGACCAATGAAACTCGGATTCGAAGTTGTTCGTCTTCAGCAAGCAGTCTTAGCTCGTTGGAACGAATTTCTAGCCCTAGATCATCGGTGATGAGCAGCCCTGCTGGGGGTTGGAAGCGATACTCTCCGGCGGGCAATGACTCAGGCTCATCATCGATCGCCTTGATGTTCCATGATCGATTGTGTTTCTCGTCCATCACAACGATCCCGTCTGACGTCAGACGTGCTGCCGTTTGTTCGTCGGCGACTTCGATCAACAGCTGACCGGTTGGGGTCGAAATCTGGAAGACTTGATGGAGTGTGAAACCGATTGCCAATAAACAGATCGGAGACAGGCCCAACAGCCATCGCAACGAAGGACTGGCGAGACGAGCAGATGGCTTCGCCAGAGACTTTTCAGAATCACGCTCGGCCAACGATGCCGATGATTGAATCCGCTTGAGTTTCTCAGCAACCACGGCTGCCGACTGGATGCGTGTTTCGGGGTCGCGCGCTAGCATTGCTCGCAACAGACCAACGAGGTCTTGAGGAACGCCTGGACACAGCTGATCAATTGCGGGCGGTTCGTCGCGATGAATCGCCACCGCAAATCGCGCGAAGTTTTGGTAAGTCTCATCGGAGAACGGCATGCGTCCCGAGAGCGCGCGGAACATGGTGACGCCGAGTGAGTAAATGTCCGACCGCGCGTCAATTGAACCGCTATCCATCGTCTGTTCGGGCGACATGTAGCCCACGGTCCCCATGGCGGTGCCGGTCCGCGTCAACTCGGAGACTGGACGAACGCTTTCGGCAACGCCTTGATTGGAGCTTGGATCCAGGCGTGCCAAACCCAAGTCAAGGACTTTGACGACACCGTGTTTGTCAATCATCAGATTGCTTGGTTTGACATCCCGGTGTACCAAACCCCGCTCGTGTGCGTGATGAAGGCCAAGTGCCGCTTGTCGGATGAATTCGCACGCGTCGTTGATTGAAAGGGTGCCTTCCTTTTGTAGTCTCGTTGCGAGGGTTTCGCCTTCGATGTACTCCATCGCAATGAAGTGGGTTTCGTCGATTTGTCCCGCGTCGTGGGCAACAACGACGTTGGGGTGTTGCACCTGCCCGATCGCTTGCATTTCACGCTCGAACCTGGCAAGGGTGTCACCATCGACTTGATCAGCGGTCTTGATGAACTTGAGCGCGACGAGACGATTGAGTTTGCGATGCTTCGCAAGGTAAACGGCTCCCATCCCGCCGCGTCCCAATTCGCGGATGAGCTCATAGGGTCCGAATTGCTGGCCAGCTTTACTCGTCGAGACAGGATCCGATTGGCTTGGTGTGGGATTCGTGAGTCGCCTCGTTGATTTCGCGCCCAGCCTTTCTTCAATGGTTCGCTCGGCAATCTGATTGAGAACCAAGTCCATCTGCGATTCCTGAAGGTACATCTCGTACGCGGAATCAGCCTTCATGCCACGAAACAGCTTTGACAATGATCCGGCAGAATCACTCAATCGATCGATCTGCTGGCAGCAATTCGGGCAAGTGGCAAGGTGTTCGCCGAGCTGTTGGATCTCGCCGTCGTCAAGCTTGCCACTGTCGAATGCCATCAAGATGGACAGTGGCGGGCAACCTAATTCTTTGGGTGTGTTCACCGTGTCCATTGGTCTGCAAAGACGATTGGTCGTTTCACGGATTCACCGAATGCACAAGGGATTGAATCGAGAACATGGTCACACACTAGGTTCTTCGCAAGGCTGTGACATTCACGACGCGTCCTGATCGGCGCAATCATCAAGTCTCGTCAAAAAAATCTTCGATTCCTTCGAATTGCATCCTCAATCGCCGCACCACACGTGACTTGCGTTGTCGGACCGCGACAGCGGAAAGCCCGAGTTCCCTCGCCACCTCCGGAGCTGACCGACCCTCAACGACGGTTTGCGTGAATATGGTCCAGTCTTCCTCGGAAAGCTGCGTTTGGATTTGCTTGGCAGCTTGCAAGAGCAGGAACTGTCGATCACGCCGAACTTGATTGACATCGTCTTCAATTGAATTCGGTGCCATCACGGCGGCGAGTGTTGGCTCAAGTCCGCCGCCAATTGCTTGGTCCTGACGTTTCTGGAGGGCGCGAAAATGGTCGCCAATCTTGTTCCGGGTCAGTCCAAATAACCAGCCACGAAACGACGTGCTTTTTTCCCCAAGACGAAACTGATGAATCGACCGATGCACTGACAACAGCACGGCTTGCAGGATATCGGCTGAGTCGTTGGCGTCGAGCGAGCGTGTTCGGCACCACGCGTAAACGAGTGGCCCGTAGAGACGAGCAAGCTCCGACCAAGCCACATCATCGCCTTCGCGAACTCGTTGAATCAAAGAGAGCGAAGTCGATGACAATTCCATGAAACAGACAAGAAGAAGGCGAAAGCGCAGGCGATCCTAAGGTGATAGGGCGTTTCAGGGCTGTCAACGCCGTATCCAGGATAGTTGGAGGTCACCCTGGCACTTGCTGGCTAGGGACTGCTAGCCAGGGAAATCGTCGAATGGCAGTGGGCATGACGGACGCCCCGTTCCATTGAGCAATGCCAGCGGACGCAACATCGACACGCCAAGAAACCCCGTCGTCAGGGCGCGACGATCTGAAACATCATGGCCGCCTCCGCCGTCGAGCCAGCCGGCGGCGGTTCTTCAGTCGTTTCTCAATATGTCGCTCGCCTCAGAAGTAGCCCAACCAAACGCCGCCCTCGAAATAGGCAAATGACTCGTCTTGGTGACCGTTTTGACTCGACGCTTTCGATCTTGACCAGGCTTGCCGCGGCTCGGTAAACACCAGTGGTTGGGTCTTTCCATAGGACCGGCCCGCCGTGGACGAAATGGAATTCGCCACGTTGCCGAACGGCTCTCCTGAATCGCCGCGTTTCACGGAAGAAATACCAATATGAATACTCCCGCCCGTGTTCCCCTGCTGGACGTCAATCGCGACAACGCGGTTCATCGCGATGAATTCATCGAAGCGTTGACCGAGGTGCTCGACAGCGGCCGATTTCTGTTTGGTCCGGACGTCGCGGAGCTGGAATGCGAATTAGCGGGCTATTGCCAGGTTCCCAATGTCGTCGGGTGTGCCTCCGGTAGCGACGCACTCTTGCTGGCACTGATGGCACTCAACATCGGACCCGGCGATGAAGTCATTGTGCCCAGCTTTACGTTCTTTGCGTCGGTCAGTTGCATCACGCGACTCGGCGCGACACCCGTTTTTGCCGACATTTGTCCCGATACGTACAACATCAACCCCGACGCCGTCGCGGCGGCGATCACGGACCGGACGCGGGCGATCATCCCGGTCCACTTGTTCGGCCAGTGCGCGCAAATCGATCGCATTTGCCAAATCGCCGGCGATCGAGATATCCCCGTCATCGAGGACGCCGCCCAGGCAATCGGTGCCGCGTATCACTCCAGACCGGCCGGTAGCTGGGGGATGGTCGGTTGTTTTAGTTTCTATCCCACCAAGAATCTTGGCGGGATGGGTGACGGTGGGATGCTCACGTCCAACGATGCGGCGATGGCGGATCGACTCCGACTATTTGCCGGTCATGGCATGCGTCCTCGGTATTACCATCAAGTTGTTGGCATCAACTCACGACTGGATACGTTTCAGGCGGCGGTGTTGCGGGTCAAGCTTCGTCACCTGGGTGATGCCATCGAAGCACGTACTGGCGTTGCGAAACGTTACGGGCGCATGTTGAGTGAGGCGGGACTGGTCGGTGACGACCAGATTACGCTTCCGTTCCAAGACGAGAACGCATTCCATGTGTGGAATCAATATACGATTCGCGTCGCGGGGGACCGGCGAGACGCGCTGCGAGCCCACCTTAGTGAGATGCAGGTCGGATCGGAAATTTACTATCCGGTACCCATGCACCAGCAGGAATGCTTTGAGGACATCCCATTCAAACGGGACGGATTGGAGCAGACGGAGCGAGCCAGTGCGGAGGTCTTGAATCTGCCGATCTTCCCATCGCTTAGCGAAGCGGAACAGTGCCGCGTTGTCGAATCGATCAAATCGTTTTACGCCTCGGGAACGCAATCCGCGGCTGCCTGACCGCCCAGAAGGCGGATCGATTCCCAGTGTCAATCGCTCTCTGTGGAAGGTTTCACAGTCGCATGTCGTCGAAACATGTCATTGACCTTTGGATGCTGTCGGCATTGGTTGGCAGTCTGCTGGTGACCACGGCGGCGATGGCGCAGGATCCAACCGAGTTGCTCGACCAGGTACGCTCGCAGGATTGGGAATCGGCTCACGCGACATTCTGGGATCTGCCTGATGAAGCCTTTGAGACATCGCGTTCGGTTGCCACCGCGATCGCGCTCGCTCGCGGCCTGCAAGGCGACGGACAACTCGATCGAACCGCGTCGACTTGGGGCCGAATCTCCCGGTGGCTGATCGATGCCTCCACGAAAGCGACGGGAGACGTTCCGGCCCATCTTCGCGTCTCGGTTTGGGACTCCACGGCGCAAGCATGGTCACGGGCCGGCCAGCCCAACGAATCGATGCCGGCGCTCGAGGCCGCCGTGTCGGCCATCCGGGCGTCCGGTGATTCCGTCGCTGCGTCTCGCCTTCGAGGCACGGCGATTGGAGTGGCATCGGGGCTACTCGATGTCAGGGAGTTGGACGCCGCCGCGAAGGTCTACCGCTGGGTCATTGAGCTGGCCGCGAATGATGAATCGAATCAGTCGAGTGAAACGAATCCACCCAGCGACTTAGCCACCGCTCGGCTGGGGCTTGCTTGGGCACTGACCATGAATGGTCAGGATGATCAAGCCGCCCTCTCCGCCATTGACGCGTTTCTGAAACACCATCCTGATCACATCGACGTGCCGTCCGCGATGCTGCTGAAGTTCAGCTGGCACGCACAGCATCAAGAAACCGAACAGCAGCTCGCCGTCGGCCAAACGATGATCGAACGGTTCCCACATGACGACGCAACCGTGCAAGCCGTCATCGCTTGGTCACCTAGCGCGACGCTGAACGATGTGGCAATGCAACCGGAGCATCCCTTGGCGACGTACTTCGTCGAGCAAGCGGAGTTCCTGGCGGCTCATCGCGTCGCCGCTGCCAATCCGCGTCTGATGGCAAGGGCTTTGTCGGTGGTGATGACCACCGGCGACACCGATGCGACGAAAGCGATCGGTCAGGCGCTCGCAAAGGCTGATCGGCGAGGCGACGAAATCACGCAGTGGCTTCACTCGGTGGGGACCATCCACGACGGCGATCCCGCCCGAGAGGTCGTGGACGATTGGATTGCCGCGTCGACGGACTTGGTGTCGATCACACCCGGTGCCGCGCAAGCCGTTTGTCGCTGGGCGGGACGGACCGCACAGTGGTCGCTCTTGGCAGATCAGGCCGTTCACCGATCGGCTCGCGAGGTGCTGGCGCTAACGACCCGAGTTCATGAGGAGCCCGATCCCCAAGGCCACGTCAGCTTGTTCAACGAAACAGAAGTGCGTCTGAACCTCGCGCGTCTATTTGCCGAAAGCCTATTGCAAACGGGGCGAACGAAAAAGTCACTGGCCTGGTGGAAAGTCATTGTCGACGAGGCGGGTGCCGAGGACTTTGCGACGCGCATGCGACTGGCCGAGACCGCAGTTGCGAGTGATTCGGTCGCCGAGGCCCGTCGCCGGCTGGCGGCGGCGCGCGGCGCCGCGGATGCCGATCCCGCTCAGATCTCGTTGATCGATTTGCTCTCAGCGGATGTCGCGATTCGTGAGTTGCAGTTTGACAAAGGACGCGCCCGATTGAGGGCCATCGTGCGCCGTGGCGGCGTGCCAGGTCGCCTTCGAGGCCGCGCGCAGTGGATGATCGGCGAGACTTACTACATGCAGCAAGCATTCGATCAGGCGATTGAGGCATATCGCCTCGTCGAAGGCATCGGACGGGACGACGAATGGACAGCCGCCGCCCTGGTTCAGGCCGGGAAGTCGTTTGAACAATTGGGGCGGACACGCGAAGCGGCGATGTGCTATTCCAGCCTGGTCAGTCGGTTTGGCAACAGCAGCTACGCCGACGGAGCACAAGCTCGATTGGCGACGCTACGACCCAAAGGCACGGATTCCCCAGGCTCGATGCGACGATGACATCGTCTAGTTCAATTCTCTTTTCATCACGATCGGCGGCCATCTGGCTGGTCGTGGTCGCGTTGGCGAGCGTCCCCGGCGCCGGACAAGCTCAGCAATACGGATTCGGCCCGCCACCATCGTTTGGCAACAATTCGTCGGTTAGTCGGCCGGCGACGGGATTCTCCGATTCAAACTCGTTCCGTGCGGTGGGGCCGGATGCACGAGTCGCCACGTCGAACGGCGCTTCGGACGGGTTTTCGATCCCGCCTTCACCCGCCGCGTCACAGATGGGTAACGAGGAAGCGGACTCGGACTCCGCGATGCCCTTCGAGTTGCCCGCCATCATCAACAAGATTACCGAAGGCGGCTGGTTGATGGTCCCGCTGGGAGTTTGCTCGTTGATCGTCATGACGCTTTCGATGGAGCGGATGATCGCGCTGCGCCGTAGTCGCGTCATTCCGAAGCCGTTTGTGCGACGATTCACCGAGTGCGTCGAGGATGGTCAACTCAGCTACGACGAAGCCACGGCGATTTGCGATGAGTTCGATTGCCCCGTGGCCGAGGTCTTTCAAGCGGCGGTACGACGATGGGGTCGCCCCATGATGGAGATCGAACAAGCGGTCATGGATGCGGGTGATCGGGTCGGTGATTCGCTGAAGCGTTTCTTACGCGTCTTTCACGCCATCAGCAACGTGACACCCTTGATCGGATTGCTGGGGACGGTCCTGGGAATGATCCAAGCGTTTGAGACGATCGGTGGCCCCAACTCAGTCGGCGGCGAACAAGGACTCCTGGCCGCCGGGATTAGTACCGCCTTGATGACGACCGCAGGAGGATTGACGGTCGCCATCCCGGCATACCTTGGGTACATGTATTTCGGTGCCAAGTCGGATGGGTATCTGGGCGAAATTGACAAGCTCTGTCAGCGAGTCATTGATTGCATTTCGGCCGAAGGTCTCGAGCAAAGTGGCGCCAAGCCGGCCCGCAAACGACGCGCCGCGTAACGGTCATGAAGCATCGACAACATACCACGGACGCAACCATCAATCTGACACCGATGATTGATGTCGTTTTCCTGCTGGTCATTTTTTTCATGGTTGGCAGCCGAATGGACTCCGGTGACAACGGAGTTGCCGTCACGGTTCCTGGCGCGGGTGACATGCGAGCGATGTCGCGATTGCCCGATCGTCGTCTGGTCGATGTCAGCGCGGGCGGCTCGGTTGCGTTGGATGGCAGGTCCATCACGCTGGACGAGTTGACGTCCACGCTGCGGCGGCAACATCAGGACTATCCGGCGCTGCGGGTGGCCGTTCGAGGTGACGATAACAGTTCGTTGCAACAAATCGATCTTGTCATGCGGCGCATCAGCTCCGCCGGCGTGCAGCACATTGATCTATCGGCGCGGGGACAACGACGCTGATGTGGTCCACATCATTCGGCGTGTTGGCGACCAATGATTCCTGGGCCCAGACGCAACGCGCATGGCAACAGACGCTTTGGGCCAACCCGAATTTTGTTCGAGCGATCGCGATTTTGGCCGTCGCGCTCCTAGTCGCCACGATCTGGCTTTTTCGCCGGCGACGCAAATCGGGCCGCGCCGCAGCGATCATCTGCTTGGTTCTGTCGGTGACGCTCCACCTAGCGTTGATCCTCTGGGTGCCCCAAATGAAATGGTTCCAGGATGGTGGTGGGCCAACGGTCGGCGATGACGATTCGGGTGGATCCAATGCCATCGCCGTGTCGATGTTTAATGCGAATCTGGCTGACGTGCCTGAATCGGGTCGGGACGAATTTGACGGGGCGCCGATGCTGGCGCCGTTGCCGTTGGCGGATTCGATTCTGCAACCGCCGACACTCGATTTGTTGCACCCAACACCACCACCAGCTGCGTTGTCATCGGATGGCGACGAAATCGTTGACGATCCGTCGACGATCGATCCGCAGGAGGCCAGTTTCACCGAGGCGAGCGGGCCGACGGTTGAGCTGGAGACTCCCGTGCCTGTTGCGTCGACTTCGGTCGAGGATCTCGCAATCGACACAGAGGCGATCATGGCCGAAACGATGGAGATGGTCGCCACACCAAGCAGCTTGATTTCAGCCATTCCAGCGAGCTCGGCGCCTTCGGTCGAACCGAACAAGTCCGCGACAACTTCCCGGGACGAAGACATCGCTTCGATGGATGATTGGCTCGCGGCGATGTTGTCCGAATCTTCCGAACCGGAGACCGTCGACGAAGCGACCGTGATCGTGTCGGCTTCGCCCTCCACGGCAACCAGCCGTCAAAACGAATCGACCACATCCAGACCCGAAGGATTCCGTCCCGGCGACGTGGACGCGGAGTTCGCGACTCGTCAGGGATCCGCGAAGCAACACGCGCTCTCCGCAACGGGCGGCGATGCGGCAACGGAAGCGGCTGTTGCGGCGGCGCTCGCTCGTTTGGCAGAGATGCAGGACTCCGATGGTGCTTGGGATCCGGCGAGTACTGGTGGTGGGCTGGAACGTGCACCGCTTGGCATCACGCGAGGAGGTGCCGGTCGACATGCCAAGACGGCCATTACCGGGTTGGCGTTGTTGTCGTTCCTGGGCGCCGGTCACACGCATCAACATGGTGATCACACCGAGACGGTGTACCAAGGTCTCGTTTATCTGCTGGGTCAGCAGCGTTCGGATGGCAGTCTGGCGGGCGCGGCGACCATTTATGCGGCACACTATGCGCACGCGATGGCTTCGCTGGCCATTGCCGAGGCCGGTGCCATGACCGGCGATCCGGCGGCGGTGAACGCCACACGCCGAGCAATGAGTTACACCAGAGAAATGCAGCACCCGATTACGGGCGGATGGCGATATACCAAGAATGATCCCGGTGATCTCAGCCAGCTTGGATGGCATGTGATGTCGATCGATGCCGCCATGCGTTCCGGCGCGATGGATGATGGGGAGACATTGATGCGGGGTGCCAAGCGATTCCTGCGTTCGGTGAGCCGAGGCAGCCACGGCGGACTAGCAAGCTATCGTCCTGGCGAGAACGTCAGCGTCACGATGACGGCGGAGGCGTTGGCCGCGCGACTGATGATCGGTGATGCGCCGGAAGAAGCCGCGATCGACGAGGCCGTCGAATTGATGTTGCAGAACTTACCCGCTCGCGGCTCGATGGCCGTTTCATCATGGAAGCATCCAATCGACAATTATTACTACTGGTATTACGCGACGATCGCACTGCATCAGCTGCAAAACGACGCGTGGCAGACTTGGAATGAGACATTGAAGGAACGCTTGCTGGGCACCCAAGCGCCCGACGGATCTTGGCCGGCAACCACCATGTGGGGCGGCTACGGGGGCACCGCCTATACCACCGCGATGGCCACCCTTTGTCTGGAATCGTACTATCGACACTCAATTCGATAAAAATCTTGGGGGGCAGATTCTACCTTCAGGGCCCCTCTCAAGCGGTGCAAATGACGTGAATCTCGGCGTCGCGAGCGTTTGTGATCCGGCCTTCGACGTCGGAACGCGTTTGCATGGTGATTGACAAGAAAACGGGTCATCCCCAAGGTGTGCGGCCCCGTGGCTGACGATCAATGTGATCGCCGGCACCGCGCCGGATCGTCTCGTTTGACGCCCGCCGCGATTTCACGACTCATTGCATGAGTGGTTATGCCATCATCCAAGCTCGACGCCATTCGCGAGGCGGGCCCGGCAATTCTGCCGAGTTTGCTGCAATGCGATTTTGGTGACTTGCGAACGGAAGTCCAACGTCTGACGGAGGCTGGTTCTTCGATCCTGCATCTCGACGTCATGGATGGTCACTTCGTTCCGAATCTGACCTATGGGATGCCGATTGTCGAAGGGCTGCGTCGACATACGGATCTTCCGTTGGACGTCCATTTAATGATTCAAGATCCGCTGACCTACGCACCCGCGTTCGTGGATGCGGGGGCGGACATGGTCACGTTTCATGTCGAGGCCGTGAAGGATCCCGCGACGGCCATCACGGATATCCGTAACCTGGGCGTCGGCGTTGGCTTGGCGGTGAATCCGGATACTCCGTTTGACGGTATCCTGCAGAACGCGGGCGATGTCGACATGGTGTTGGTCATGAGCGTCAACGCCGGATTCGGGGGTCAAGCATTCAACCCCATCGCGCTGGATCGAATCGCGGAGTTGAGGTCCGCATTCCCGGATCTGTTGATTGAAATCGACGGTGGAATCAAAGTGGACACCATCGGGCAAGCTCGGTCGGCGGGGTGCGACTTATTTGTTGTTGGATCAGCCATCTTTGCCCATGATGACTACGCCGCCGCGATCGGCCAATTGGAATCGGCGATGTTATCTGCGACTTCGCAGGGGGCATCATGATTTCACTCCGCGCGGCCGTCCGTACCCGCGTCGCCCTGATTCGACCGGGCTCCACGGAGTTTGATGAGCAGGGTCGATTCAAGGGGTCGCTAGACATGCCCCTCAGCGAACTTGGTCGAGATCAAGCCGACCAGTTGGCACACGAAATGGCTTCTTTGCACTTGGATGCCATTTATTCGGCGCCCTGCCAGTCGGCGCTTCAGACGGCCGATCGGTTATGTCGTGACCGAGAATTGAAACCAAAATCCATCGACGCCCTGAGGAACGTGGACCATGGTTTGTGGCATGGAAAATTGATCGAAGAGATCCGGCGTAATCAGCCGAGACTCTATCGATCGCTCTGTGACGCTCCCGATTCATTCTGTCCACCCGGCGGCGAAACGATCGACGAGGCGCGCTCTCGAGCGGACAAGGCGGTGCGTCGCATTCTTCGACGCCGTCGGAACGAAGTCGTCGCACTGGTCGTTCCCGATCCACTGGCCAGTTTGATCAGTAGCGAATTGGGTGAAGAGCCGCTCTCCAAAGCCTGGTCGATGGCGACCGATGCAGGGCACTGGCAGTTGATTGACGCCTTGACGTGAGCCCGACGTTACGGCTGGCGATTTGAATTCAGGTGAGGATCCGGACCGTTGGAATAACGGTTTCGCGGAGAATGAAACCGTTGTCTGCCACAATCGTCCCTGTTAACGTAGAGGGTTATGTCTTCGAGAACTCATCCCTCAGTTTCCCGCCTCCAACCCGCCGGATCGCGTCCTTCATGAGCACCAAGTCTTCCCGCCGTCGTTTCATTCGCCAATCCGCCTCCACGTCGGCCGCCCTCACCGCCGGCATCGGTTATCTGAGCAGTCCCGTTACGCAGGCGGAGGAGAAACCGGAATCAGCACTCAATGCATTATCGGCCGCGTGCATCGGTGTCGGAGGCAAAGGCGGCAGCGACACCAGTCACATCGGTGACCAGGGCGTTCGGATTGCCGGGCTCTGCGATGTCGACCGCGATACGCTCGCGAAGAAGTCCAGGGAGTTCCCCGACGCCGCTCAATTTACCGATTTTCGTGAGATGCTCGATCAGCTTGGCGACAAGGTCGATATCGTCACCTGCAGCACACCGGACCACACTCATGCGGCCGCCTGCGTGAAGGCGATGTCGATGGGCAAGCACATCTATTGTCAAAAACCTTTGACATGGTCCATCAAGGAAGCTCGAGTGATGCGGGAGACCGCCGCGGCCACTGGCGTCGTGACTCAAATGGGGAACCAAGGCACTAGCGAGAATGGTCTGCGTACCGCGGTGGAGATCATTCGTTCCGGTGCGATCGGAGATGTTTCGGAGGTCCACATTTGGTCGAACCGTCCAGTGTGGCCTCAAGGCGGCGGGCGTCCGGCCGGTGAAGACCCCATTCCGGATTCGCTCAACTGGGATGCGTGGATCGGTCCGGCCGCGATGAGGCCCTACAAAGAGGGTGCCTATCATTCGTTCAATTGGCGTGGATGGGTGGACTTTGGTACCGGGGCTCTTGGGGATATGGCGTGCCATACGACCAACATGCCTGTGATGGCCCTCAGCCTTTGGGATCCGGTCGCCGTCACCGCCGTTAGGAATCCCGGCATCGTCCAGGGCGAACAGTACCCCGCCAGCAGTCAGTTGATGTTTGAGTTCCCCGCGCGGGTTGGTGCGGATGGACAACAGCTACCGGCGTGCAATTTTCACTGGTACGACGGGGGGAACCTTCCATCGGACGAGATCATTGCCCGGCTGCCAGAGTCATTCCAACGTCGCGTGGCAGCTCAAAAGGCGGGCAAGAAAGGGCGTGGTACGTCCGGAGCCTTGGTCGTTGGTAGTCGAGGCTCCGTTTTCTCACCGGACGATTACGGTGCGAAGTACGTCCTGCTTCCGGAAGCCGACTTCGAGAGCTTCGAATTGCCGACGCCCTCATTGCCGCGCATTCCGTACAAGGGCGGCGGCGATCAGCGTCAAAAGTGGGAGTTTGTGAACACTTGCAAAGGCGAATACGAACCGGGGACCATGAGTAACTTCGGGTACGCGGGCAGGTTGACCGAAACGATCCTGGTGGGCAATCTGGCCATGCGTGCCGGTGAAGGTGAGCGCATCGAATGGAACGCCGCCGAATTGACGAGCCCCAACGTGTCCAAAGTCAATCAGTTCGTTGCCCGAGATTATCGCGAGGGATGGGAGCTGGAACCGGTCGCGGCCGAGGCCAATTCATAGCCTGATCCCGACAATGGCTCATTCCCAGGCGGCCGACATGGATGGATCCAACGCGATCGCGTGTCCTTCAAGGTCGGCCGCGATTGAGTCACAATTCGATGCATGAATGAACCGTTTGTCATCGATCCCAGCCTCGGCCCGGAGGCATTGCACCGGCGCATTGATGAGGCGTGTCACTTATTGGAAGCCATTTTTGAGGCGGGCTTCTATTCCAAAGTGACCGTCGTTCGGCATTGGTCGCGTCACAACCCCAACTTGTCCGGCAAGATCGCGCGGCCGAGTGCCTATCGATGGTACCTCCGACGCGAACTCTTCAAGCTGGCTCGAAAGGGAGCGGAGATCACCATCACGCGTTCGCGCAAACGCGTCGATTTGAATTCGCCCACGCTTCTGGAGATGATCGACGAGTCCGACTTTGATCTCACCCGAAAGAAAGTGTTCCTGTTCGGTCCTGAGCGCTGCGAACTCTCCATCAAGCGACTCGAACACTACACAGGCACCGCCGCTGAGGACTTTCAGCGGTATGTCTTGTTGACGAACTACCAGATGCATCTCGACGCGTTTGCGTCCCAGTTTCCCGATGCGACCGGTTCGAGTCGTGCCGATGTTCAGATGCCCACGCTGCATCATGCCGAAGCCGATCATCGGGGTATTACCATCATCAACATCGGAGTCGGTCCGTCCAACGCCAAGACGCTGACCGACCATTTGGCGGTGCTGCGACCCGATGCAATGATCATGGTGGGGCACTGCGCCGGCGTTCGCAATCACCAAGACATTGGCGACTTCGTCTTGGCGTCCGGCTATATGCGAGCCGATCATCTGCTCGATGAAGCGTTGCCACCTGCCGTGCCGATCACGCCCAGCTTCCTAATTAATCGTGCACTGGCGCAGGTCCTCGACGAGACCGGGCTGAGATATCGAATCGGCGCGGTGTACACGACCGGGGACCGTAACTGGGAACTGGCCCTACGACGCACGCGGGAACACCTTCGTGTCAGTCGAAGCATTGCGGTGGATATGGAATCCGCCACGGTTGCCGCCAATGGCTTTCGCTATCGGATTCCCAATGCCACGCTGCTATGTGTGTCGGATAAACCGCTGCACGGTAAACCGAAGCTTCCCGGCGAAGCGACGGCATTCTACGACGAAACCAAACAGCATCATTTGAGCGCCGCCACGAGAGCCATCGAATGGCTCAAGGATGAATATCCCGACGGTCTACCGACGACCGATATACGGGGACCGGGCGAGCCGCTGTTGGGTTGTTTGGATGAAAGCGGAGTGGGTTCGCCCCTGGACTGATCGGCGCATTGGCGCCCGTCGGGAAATCATGTGTGTCCGCTTGCGTCTGGCATCCCACGGCATCGAGGCTGAGTTCAACGATTGCGTGGTTTTTTCTCAAGTTGCCGGTCGTGGCGGTCGATTCACACCATATGTCCGTGTTCCGTGTTCGAAGCGTTTTGTCGTCGATACTGTTGCTCCCAATTTGTGCCGGTTGCGTTGCGTTGGGTTTGCCCAGTGAGCGGTACCACGACCCATCTGACCACGGTGGATTGCTCGGTGAATGGAGATCAGCCGAGGGGGTGGTGCCAGCGGCGATGCCGGCACCGCTAGCAGAGGCATTCATTGAGGAGGGTGCTGTCCTGGTTCCGAATGAGAACCACGCGCCCTGCGGGTCGTGCTTGAGCGATGACGCGTCTTACTGCTTCCCGATGGATTTGGATCCCGTCACCGGAGCCGCTGCATCGAAACCTCCTGCCGCGCCCGAGGTGCCCTGGCCGCGATATCATCCCGTCCCAACACGACCGGTTTTGGGCGGTTAGGCTAATCCGTAACTGGAGACCATCCATTCGAGGGTCGCCAGTTTCCTTCATTCGATGCAAGTATCTTCCGTCGGATCACCAGGGTCGGTACGCTGCGTGGTTTTGACCGACGCACACCCGCTTGCCTCCCACGCCTTCGCTCATGTCCGAACTGGATCAACTCTTTCAGTCACTGCGGGCCAGCAACCGCAAAGCCTTCATGCCATTTGTGACGGCCGGCGATCCGGACGTGGCGACGACCGAGGTCGTCATCCGCGAACTGCATCAAAGCGGTGCCGATCTTTGTGAGGTCGGGATTCCATACAGTGATCCGATCGCCGATGGACCGGTGATTGCGGCGTCGTATCAGCGAGCACTTGATGCCGGATTCAAGTTGTCCTCGGCGATGGAACTTGGTAGCCGAATTGCGGCCGATGCGAGCGTTTCGGCGATGCCTCGTGTCACGATGGTTAGCTATGCCATCATCCACCGAATCGGTTTGCCGGCTTACATCCAAGCCGCTCAAGCGGCGGGATACGCCGGTGCCATCGTCCCCGATCTGCTGAGTGAAGAAGCCGAGCCGATGTCTCGTCTGTGTCGAGATGCCGACTTCAGCTTGATTCAGCTGGTCACGCCCACGACGACGCGAGATCGTCAAAAACGAATCGCTGAGCTCTCGACGGGTTTTCTTTACTATGTTTCGGTGACGGGGATTACGGGCGAACGCGCCACGTTACCGCCGGACTTGATTGATAGCGTGGGTTGGTTGCGTGAACAAACCGAATTGCCAATCTGCATCGGCTTTGGGATCAGTGGTCCGGAAACAGCTGCTCAATTGGCGCCGGTTGCCGATGGACTGATTGTCGGATCGGCCATCGTACGCCGTATCGCCGAAGCGCACGCGGCCAACCATTCCAGCAGCGAAATCGCTGCGAGTGTTGGAGCGTTCGCACGCTCAATTCGCGAGGCCATCGATCAGCCCACGGCTCACGTATCGTCGTGATCCGGTCTTGAAAGGAGACCGATCAGTTCGTCGGCATGATCGCCCATCAACATCGTGAAGTGATCCGCGTTGATGGTGGTCATGTCCATATCGAACTTGGACGGTTCGCGTTCGATCAAGGGTTGCCAACCTAGGTCAGGTGTAAGTTCCACATCGGATGCCTGGGCCAACGCGGTCGGGTCATTGGAGTGAATTAGCCGCATGGGACATGGACACGTCACCTTCATCCGTTGCAGGAATTCGACATGACATCGGCACGTTGCCACCAACCGACGCACGTAATCAATGGAGGCGTTGGGTAGCATCAGACGATTGCGCTTGGCCTCGCTCAGGAATAGATTCCACATCTCGTTTGGGTCGTCGAGACTGCGTAGCTGCGCTTCCGTCACTCGCATGTCCGAACGTTTGAAGACGTTTGAGAACCGAATGAAGTCGACCAAAAAAGTGATGGGATCGTTCGTATCCACGTCACGGTAAATGCTCGGCACAGGCGTATCGATCATGGTCATTCGCATCGAGTCCGCTTCGGTGAATCGAGCCTGCTGCCGCAGGCGACGCGCCAGATCCATCGCGAACAAACCACCGGAGGACCAGCCGATCAAATGCAATCGGCTTGTGTCGGTGCCCGCCACGATCGCCTCGACATATTCGTCCATCATGTCATCGAGTTGATCGGGTGGATCGAGAACTCCGTCAGCCCCCTTACCGATGAGCCCCAAAATGCGTTGGTCGCTCGCGGCGCGCGCGATGATGTCCGCATAGCATGTCAAACTGCCGCCCAGGGTATGCACGCACAACCAAGTCTCCCCCGACTTCGATTCGCTGCTGCCTTCGCACATTGCCAAGAGTGGCTGGTACTGCCCATCACCACCGCCCTGCGACTCCCATTTCGGTTCGCGCTCGTCACTGCGAGGCAAGCTTGTCGACACACTGGCAACAAGACTCTCGATGGACGGCGATTCAAGTAGCGCCGCCATCGGAATGCTGATGTCGAGGCGCTGCTCGAGATTATTCTTCAATTCCATCGCGATGAGCGAGTCCATCCCCAACTCGCTCAGCGGTTGAACCATATTGATCTGTGAGACGTCCCATCCCATCAAGCGGGCCAACTCCGTCGCAAAGTAGTTCTGCACGGCCTGATCGTGCTCTTCACCACCGAGTGGACGTAGCTGATCCAGAAAACTGTGGTCGACGACGGATGCGTCGGTACCGCGCGAGCCGTCATCGCCGGCGAGTTCACGTGTGAAGGGACTCGTTGCGCCGGGTGCTTGCAACATCTTGGACCAATCGACGTCCATCACCGCGACCGCGGTTGCTCCGTCTTCGACCAGTGATTCCAGATGGGCGACGGAGGCGGCGGGTTGTAGCGGTGTCAGTCCTCGCGACTTTAAATTCGCATCCTGGACATCGCCGCTGGCCATCCCCGCGTCTGCCCACGGACCCCATGCCACGCTCGTTCCCGGCAATCCAGATGCACGCCGATGCCCTGCAAGAGAATCCAAGAACGAGTTGGCGGCAGCATAGTTGGCCTGGCCTGGCGAACCGAGAATGCCAGCGATCGAGGAAAACAACACGAATCGCCGAATCGGTAAATTGGCCGTCGCTTGATGCAGATTCCAACCACCCTGGACCTTCGCCGCCATGGGTCGCATGAGTTGCTCCGGAGTCATGTCCATCATCAGCCCGTCATCAAGCACGCCAGCCGCGTGGTAAACGTCGGTGATCGTCGGAAACGATGACGGCAACGTCTGGAGGGCAGCATTCAACGAATCAGCATCCGACACATCTCCTTTCAACACGACCACGTTTCCAGTCGATCCGATGCGTTCCAACTCGTCACTCACCGATGGCGACGGATCGCGACGGGACAACAAGGCCACGTGGGTGTGCTGGTGTCCGAGTAGGTGTTCGGCCACCCGCAGACCGATCGCGCCCGTGCCGCCGGTGATGACGGCGGTACCCATCGGACGTGCCTCCGCGCCGCGCCCGGCATCACCTTGGGTGCCATCATCACCCGCATTGGGATTCATGACTGATGGCATGCGAACGACGATTTTACCGATATTCTTCCGAGCGGCCATGTAACGAAATGCGCCGACAATGTCAGTAGCATCGAACTCGGTACAGGCCGCGGGCGTTAAATGCCCCGCCTCAAATTGGGTTTTCAGATCGTCATACAGTGCGGTGATGACGCGAGGACGCTGCCGAAGCACACGATCCAAGTCGATTGCGTGATAGGAGAGGTTGTCCTGAAACGGCGCGAGTCCGACGGCGCGATTCTGGTAGATGTCGGTCTTGCCGATTTCCAGGAAACGTCCGTAGGCCCGCAAGCATTTGAGACTCTTGGGGATCGCTTCACCGGGGAGCGAATTGAGCACCACATCGATGCCTTCGCCGCCCGTTTCCTGGCGAATCTGATCGGCAAACTCAAGTGTGCGGGAGTTGTAGACGTTCTTGACGCCAAGCGATCGCAGGTAGTCTCGCTTCTCGGGACTGCCGGCGGTCGTAAAGACTTCCGCGCCCACGGACTGCGCGATTTGGATCGCAGCCAATCCCACGCCGCCGGCGCCGGCGTGAATCAACACCCTTTCGCCCTCTTGCAAGTCAGCCAGCCGAATCAATCCATGCCACGCCGTCAGAAACGCGATCGGAATCGAGGCGGCTTCAACCGCATCCATTGACTCGGGTCGATGGACGAGCGTGTAGGCCGGCGTTTGGACATGAGATGCAAAGCTGAATGGAGCCACTCCCATGACCTCGTCACCAACGGCAAACTCACTGACGCCATCGCCAACCGCCGTAACGACCCCCGAACATTCGATACCCAGGGGAACGACCGGGTCGGTGATGCCGGGGTACAACCCCATCACTTTCAGGACGTCACTGAAATTCAGCCCCGCAGCATGGACCCGAACCTGCACTTGCCCCGATGCGGGAAAAGACAACTCCGTGGCCTCATACACCAACGAATCAAATCGGCCTGCTTCGCCAAACCTCAGCCGATACGGCCCATCAGGAAGGGGCGTCGCCGCGCTGACGGAATCGCTTGACTTCTCGGGTGCATCATCGTGTTCGTGGCGCAGTCGCGCCGCCAAGATTTGTTCGTCACGAATCGCAACTTGAAACTCGTCACTCGAATGGGCAATCGCCGATAAGAGAACGGGCACAACGGACGCTGTGTCCTTCGAATCGGGTAGGTCGATCAAACGCGGCGTCAATTCGGCAAGTTCCAATCGTGCGACCCGCGTCATTCCCCACAAGACAGCCTGATCGAACCCAACCACCGAATCGTTGTCGCTGGCAGCCTGGGACGCTTTGGTCAGCACGTAGTAGCCGTTCACTGAATGCTGACTTGATCTCGTCAACAGTGATCGACGGATCACTGACTGCATGGTCGCCAGTAGGTTTTCACAGTTTCCTTTGGCGATCTCTGGAGTCGATGCCGACTGATCTTGGGACAGAGCGCGCAGATCCAGGATCGCATCGACGGTCGACAGATCGTTGACGTCGTCGACGACCGTCGCCGAAGCACCAGCTGATTTGAGTGCAGTCAACAGTGGGGCGACGAGATCGTTCTCTGATGTCAAGAGAGCGATGGCACGGCCATTCAACGCGGCCATCGGGTTTGTCAATTCATCGGTAATGGGTTCCCAGCCAACATCATACGTCGCCTTTCGCAACGATTCCGATGCGCTGTCGCCACCAGCACGCCCAATCCGCGTGCAAGTGACACCGCCAAAGTTGGCAAGCACTTCACCGTCGGCATCCAATAGCCACATGTCACCCGTCACTGTCTCCGGGCTCGGCTGGGCACCTGATGACGTTCGACGTCCGTAGACGGTTAAACCACGCGCGACGGTCTCGGCGTCCACCGGACGGACGAGTCGAAACTCCCCGATGCTGCTGGGCATGTAAGTAAAGGGCGAGTAACCTCCGTCGGCTTCTAAAGGCACCAGCCCAGAAAACGTCTGAAAAATGGCGTCACCGACGACCGGATGCAAACGATATTCGTTGGCCTGCTCGATCACCGACGCAACGCATTGCACCTCGCCGATGACCTCCTCGGGCGCCCGACCGAGATACGACAACATGCGAAATGATTCACCGTACCTCAATTGCCGGTCGGTCATGATGTCGTAAAAGTCATCGGCTCGCTGGTGATCAAATAACCGATCTCGCACGGTTGCCCAATCCTCCGGGACTGCCTCGACGGCTTGTTGTTCACCGTCCCCCTGTGAAACCCAACGTGCATGCACATGGCGTTTCCAGTCATCCGACTCGGCGGAGAAAACTAAAATCTCGTGGTTGTCCTTCAACACCGTTTGGACACGTCGCGGTTCATCTTCGGACAGGAACATTCCCTGCATGACGTTGAGGTCGCGCAGCACGCCGCCGCTCTCACCCAGTTCGCCGTCAATCGCCGACAGTGCCAACTCCAAGAATCCTGCGGCGGGCAGATTGATGGATCCCTGGACCGCGTGATCTGCCAGAAAGGCGACCCGCTTGATCGATAGATCACTGTCAAACATCGCCAGCGCGGTTGCTGTGGGAACTCGGCGGCCGAGCATCGGGTGAACGGCCGCGTCACCAAGATTCGTCTTTGCCGAGTACAGGTGCGAGTTGCCAGAGACGGAATCGGATGGATCGAGCCAACACCGCGTGCGCTGAAACGGGTAGGTCGGCAGCACCATGCGCGATCGTTTCCAGGGGGAATCCCATGCGTCCCAGTCCAGCTGGATACCGGCCACATTCAGAGCACACGCGGCTTCGGCGATCATCCAATCGTCATCACGACCCGACCGTAACGACGGAATCCAAGCCGGACGATCACTCTCGTCCAAACCTGACGGCCAACATCGTTTGCCCATGCCAATGAGCACAGGGGACGGCCCGACCTCCAGGATCGCGTCGACACCTTTCTGACGAAGTGTTTCAATGCTATCGGCAAAGCGCACCGTTCCGAGGATGTGTTCACACAGGTCATCCACATTTGGAGCCCGCGTCAAAAATTGCCCATCGACATTGCTGATCAATGGGATCTTCGGCTTGTGAAAATGGCACTCCGAAGCGATCGCGATGAACTCTTCGATCATCGGCCGCATGAGCGGGCTATGAAATGCGTGTGACACTTTCAATGGTTGCCACGCGAGCTGTGCCGAGTCACAGCGACGGGTAAATGCCGCGATGGCATCGGCGGATCCCGATACGGTCGTATTCTCTGGACCATTCGCCGCGGCGATGGCGATGGGCTCGCCTTGGACGGAACCGTTGTTGGCCGATGCATGGAGCACGTCGGAAACGCGTTCGGCCGAGGCCATCACCACAACCATGCGCCCCCCTGCGGGAAGCGATTGCATTCCAGCACCGCGGGCGGCAATCAGCCGCAAGCCATCTTCGAGAGAAATACACCCGGCGACACACATGGCCACGTATTGGCCGACGCTATGTCCTAGGACGACCGATGGACGAACTCCCCACGACTTCCATAGCTGGGCGAGAGCGTACTCAATCGCAAACAATGCCGGTTGCGTATAGAGTGTTTCGTTGATGGGGTTGTCCGATGTGCCGTTGTCCTGCGACGGAAAGACCACCGAGGAAAGCGGCATCGGCAACAGGGGATTCAGAATCTCTTCGCACTGCTCCAACGCGCTGCGAAACACCGGCTGCGTCGTCATCAGGGACTTGGCCATGTTGATTCGCTGAGAGCCTTGTCCCGTGAACAGCATGGCCAAGCGTGGCGCTGTCCGACCCTCCACGATACCGCGATGGATGCCTGGGCCCGCCTTGGATGACTCCAGCGCTTCGAGCTGCTTCAGCAGGTGAGATGGATCATCGCCCGTGGGAAACGTTACTGCCGCCCGGTACGGCATTGGAGCTCGTCCGGTGTTGCAGGTGAACGCAATATTCTCGGGCTTGGCAGTCGGATTGGCGACCGCGAACTCCCGCAGACGGGTTGTCATTGCGGCCAAGGCCGACTCGGTTTTCGCAGACAACGTCAGCGCATGCGTCGGTCGAGCGGGCCGTTGATCCGAGTCCAGGGTCGATCCGGCCGAGGATGCGGCCCCGTTGGCAGAATCCGGTGCGGGTGTTTTGGTGTCGAGCGGCTTCGAGGCCGAATCGAATTGGGTGAGGACCTCCGGCGTCGGTGACTCGACAATGATGTGAGTATTGGCACCTCCGAAGCCGAACGAACTAATGCCCGCAATGAATGACCGACCCGATGCCGGCCACGGCGGAGACGACGTGGGGATTGTCAGGCGGGAGCCTTGCGTGTTGATTCGCGGGTTGAGCGTCTGCAGGTGTAGCTGGGGGGCGATGTGCTGGTACCGCATCAGCAACAGGACCTTGATCAAGCCGGCGATGCCGGAGACGGTCTCCATGTGTCCGACGTTGGCCTTCACGCTAGTGACATAGAGCGGTTGATCACGCTCGGATTCCCGGCGAAAGATCTTCGACAGGGCATCCATTTCGATCGGATCGCCAAGCGGCGTCCCGGTGCCGTGTGCTTCGATGTAGTCGATACGCGTTGAATCCAGACCCGCTTGGGAGAGCGCCGTCCGGATCACGGCCTGTTGAGAGACTCCATTGGGCGCGGTGATCCCGTTGGTGCGACCATCCTGATTGGTCGCCGTTGCTCTGATGATGCCGAAGATTTGATTGCCGTCGGCGATCGCCCTGGACAACCGCTTTAGGACGACGATGCCGCATCCCTCACCACGGACGTAGCCGTTGGCCGATGCATCAAAGGGACGGCAACGTCCATCGGGCGACAACATGCGAGCTTTCGAGAACGCGATCGTGGTCTCGGGTGTCAAGATCGCGTTGACGCCGCCGGCCAATGCCATTTCGCATTCTCGGCGACGCAGACTCTCGACCGCTAAGTGCGTTGCCATGGTCGACGACGAACACGCCGTATCGATTGCCATCGATGGTCCACGCAAATCCATGATGTAGGAGATGCGATTGGCCGCAATCGATAACGCGTTGCCCGTCCCGATGTGCGCGTCAATGTATTGATAGTAACCGTCGTACTGCGACGGCACCTTGGAATAGTCCGTGCCACCAATTCCGACATAGACGCCGACGTTTTCGCCTGCGATGCGGTGGGGCCCGATTCCGCCAATCTCCAGCGACTCCCATGCAACTTCGAGCAGCAATCGTTGTTGCGGGTCCATCCGCGCCGCTTCCCGTGGGGAGATTCCGAAGAACTGCGGATCGAACAAGTCGATTCCGTCGACCAGCCCTGCTCGGCGGACAGACATCTTGCCCGCTTGGATGCCGTCGGGATCATAGATGGGATCGACGTCAAAGCGTTCCGCTGGGATATCCGACGTGCCATCGGTACCCTCTCGGATGAGGCTCCAATAAGCATCTAGGTCGGGCGCTCCGGGAAAGCGGCATCCCATGCCGACCACGGCGATCGGCTCGGCGGCCGTTGCCTTTCCCTGCAAACGCGACTGCAGCGCCGCACGTTGTTTCGGAGTCAGGTTGGCAAGTCGTTGAGAAAGATTCACCGGGGATACGATCGGTCGTGAAGGGCAACGCGTCCCACTTGAAATCAAGTCATTTTCGGCGCGGAACGCCAAACCGAATGCAGATCAAATCCGGATGGATCGATCCTCGTTCCGCTCACTTGGTGCGAGTCTCACTTGGTGGGCGTCGCGGGTCACCAATCGGCGGAAACTTGAATTACGTAGGCGGGGTCCGGCTGCGACCCCAAAAACAATGCGACACGGTAGATAACCTCATCGAATTTAGCAACCGAATTGGTGCGGCGACTAAGCGATGTCGACCCATTTTTCGCCGATCCGCCGTTGCTGCGGCTGAAATCTCGCTTTGTAGTTCAGATGCGGATTCGAATCGACGTAAAGGCCAAGGTAGACCCATCGACGTCCATGAATCTGCGCCCATTTGATCTGCTCCAACACCGCCAGGGTCCCCAGGCTGTATCTGGCGAGGCTTGGTTCAAAATACGTGTACACAGCGCTGACCGATTCACGTCCCACATCCATGATCGAAATGCCGATCAACTGATCCGAACGGCGGACCTCCAACTCCATGGTTGTGCAACAGGAGTGGATCAAGAAAGCGGCGTAGTCCTCGCCGGTTGTCTTATCCCCGCTGCCCAGTCCCCGGAGTTCCCGATGTCGGTTGTAGAGTTGAACGCGTCGTTCGTCGACGACCGGCGAGTGCCAACTCAAGACCAAATCGCGCTCGGCACGTTTCACGATCCGCTTCATGGAGGTTGACCAATGAAATCGATCGGTATCCAGTCGCGTTGCTTCGCACGCTCTGCAGCTGGGGCAATCGGTGTAATAAACAAACCGGCCGCTTCGCCGAAATCCGCCGGCAAGTAACAAGTCGACATCAGCGTCGGAAATGGTGCCGCGAGGCACATGCAACGGCATCCGCGCCGATTGTCCCTCCACGTAGGGACAGGCGTTGATACCATCTTGGACGACGACCAGTTTTGGCCGTAACGCAACGGCTTCGTTCGGAAACCCGTCACTCATCTCACTCGGACCGCAATCGCTCCAACTGATTCATGGCACCACCGCGATCGATCGCGTCGGCGGCCACATCGACGCCCGATCGGAGATCGTCCACTCGGCCGACAAGCAGGAGCGCCGCCGCCGTTCCTGCCAGGACGACGTCTCGCGGGGGGCCCGGCTGCCCGGCAAACAGATCTTGAATGATCCGCGCGCTATGCGTCGGATCGGAAGCGACCAACGACGCGGCGCTCGCGGGAGGAACGCCAAAATCTGCGGCCCGCCAAATGTGCTCGATGGGTTTACCGGGTAGCTCCTCTGTGCCGCGAACCACCTCATAACAATGAGTTGCACCATCCAATGAAACTTCGTCCTGCCCGTCCTCAGCGTGCAAGACAAAGCTGCGTCGTGTCGCCAAGTGACGTAGTGCCTGAGCGATTTTGACCTGAGCATCCGCGGACGCCGTCCCCAGCACTTGATGCGTCGCGCCGGCTGGATTGCACAGTGGACCAAGCAGGTTGAATAGCGTCGGCACGCCCAGAGCCCGTCGGATGGCGACGACGTGCCTCATTGCGGGATGGAGTTTTGCGGCGAAGCAAAAACAGATCCCGATTCTCGAGAGCTGATCGGCGACCGCATCCGGCTCGGCGGTAATCGGCACACCCAGGCACTCCAACACATCCGCCGATCCGGAATGGCTGGTCGCCCGACGATTGCCGTGCTTGGCCACGGGCACGCCACAAGCCGACGTCAGCAGGGCCACCGCAGTTGAAATATTGAATGTTCCGCTGCCGCTGCCGCCGGTTCCGCACGTGTCCAGCAGCACGTCGTGCGAATGGGGTATGCGAGTCATGTGTCGACGCATCGCGGTGGCCGCGCCGACCAACTCGCTGACCGCCTCCCCTTTGTCACGCAATGCGAGCAGTAACTTGGAGACGGATTCGTCGGTGGCCTCACCTCGGAGCATCGCGTCGATGAGCGTCTCGGTCTGGTCGGCGTCCAAGTCTTGACCGCGCCGGGTCGATTCGATGGCGTCGTGAAATAGATCCGTAACGGGCATCGATGGTCTTTCCTCTTTGGCATGGTTGGGGAGATGTCGGCACCCACCCCGATCAGCATACCGCGCCCTGGGAGGACAACCGAGCGTCCCGTCGAGCACAAGCTCGGCTTCCCGCCGTGGGGCCCATCGCCGTACACTGCCGTTCATGTCTCGAAAAATCATCTTGGACTGCGATCCGGGGATTGCCGATGCGGTGGCCTTGACGGTTGCCCTCTTTGATCCCCGACTGGATGTGCTCGCCGTGACCGCCACCGCGGGCAGCGTCGACGCGGATCAAGCCACAACCAATGCGATGGCGATCGTGCACGAGCTCGATCCACCACGTTATCCGCAATTTGGTCGTGCCATCTCGCCAGACGATGCAGCGGTCATCGACGACAGCGATCTCAATGGACCCGACGGTCTTGGCGGGTGCCACTTTCCAAACGTGTCGCGACAAAACAACCATACCAGCGACAAGGTCATGGCTGATTGTTTGCGTCGGTTCCCCGGCGAGATCACGATCGTTTGCCTGGGCCCGATGACCAACCTGGCGAGACTGGTTCGTCGTGATCCCACCTGCGTTGCCTTGATCGACAAAGTCGTGATCCGCGGCGGCGCAGTGGCCAGTCCCGGCGACGCAACGGCGATTTCGGAGATGAACTGTTTCTTTGATGCCGCCGCCGCAAAGAGTGTCTTTGGATCGGCGACCACGAAGAGCTTGATACCGCTGGATGTCACCGACCAGATCACCTTTGGTGTGGATTTAATCGAGAAATTGCCATCAACGGCGACGCGTGCCGGAAAGCTATTGCGTCGGCTGCTTCCCTACATTTTCCGAGCCAACCATCAACGACGCGGTCGCGAGGTGATTCCGCTCGCCGACGCCGTCGCCGTCGCGGCCGTCTTGGAGGCGGACCTTTTCACGTGGGATGAAATGGCGGGCGATGTGGAGGTCGCCGGGACCCTGACGCGCGGCATGACGGTATTCGATCGACGACTGCGTCCCGAGTGGAACGTGAACATGGAAGTCGCCCTGCAAGCCAGCCCAACCGAGGTGCGGGATGTCATCGTGAGGGGACTGCGATACGCCGGACAAAAGACGATGTCTTGATATGGATATCCCTGTCGTTGATCTCGGCGGCGCTGCTGGGGATCTACGATGTCGTCAAGAAGAACGCGGTCAGCGAAAACGTGGTGGCTTATGTGCTTTGGGTCAGCGCCGCCAATGGTGCTGTGATTTGGTTCTTGCTGGCAGTGGCGATGGGATTGGGGCTCCAAGACGTCTTTCCTCACTGGCTGCATCTTATGCCACTCGATTGGACCGATCATGCGCGTCTGTTTGGCAAGGCGATCCTGGTGGGCGCCTCATGGTCGTTGGCGTTGTACGCGCTGAAATACCTGCCGCTGTCCATTGCCGCGCCGATTCGCAGTGCCAGTCCGCTCATGACGATCGTCCTCGCGATCATTTGGATGGGTGAACGTCCGACATGGTGGCAATGGATTGGAATGATCATCGTTCTGGGTTCGTTTTGGGCCCTTTCCTTCGTCGGACGACTCGAAGGTATTCGATTCCATCGCGATCGTTGGGTCGCGTTCATGTTGGTGGCCACGGCATTGGGCGCGTGCAGCAGCATCTACGACAAAGTGTTGCTTCAACAGTTCCGATACCCGCCAGCCACCGTGCAAGCTTGGTTCACGTGGTACACGCTTCCTGTCATGACACCTGTCGCCTTGGCAACGCTGGTGTCTCGCTCAAATTCGGATGAACGATTCTCGGTTTTCAATCGACGTGAGCACCAGGCTCGTGAACGAATTGAACGTTTTAAATTTCGTTGGTCGATCCTTGCGATCAGCCCGCTCCTGCTGATCGCGGACATGGCTTATTTCACTGCCGTCGCGGACGGCACGGCCTTGGTGTCGGTGATATCGACGTTGCGACGTTGTAGCGTGATTGTGGTCTTGATACTTGCCAAGGGCCGAACCGGCGAGCTGAACCTGCGTCTGAAATGGTGCTGCGCCATCGGTATGATTCTGGGCGTCGCACTCATCGTTTGGTCGGGCCAACACGGGTGAACCAGCATTCGTCTCTTGAAGTAGCCGACGCTCGTACCATCAATTTGTTTGATTAGATCTGGGGTGGACGAACGTCAGTAGCTATCATGCCATTGCGGGAGGGCGTTCGAACCGATGGCGTGCACGGCGTACGTGGCGCGATGCCGAGGCCGAGCGACGACGGACGCGATGAATTTGTGACAAGGACGGAGCTTTCGATAGCCCAAATTTGATGCCTGCAACCACACGATTTGAGCCCAGCCCAACGATCTCCTACAACGGCGCGGTCGCGAAGACGTCCGATCCGATTTTGGTGGATCGCTATGACGAGCTGACGCGGGCGCGAAAGGTTTCGTGGACGGGGCATTATCGCTTGCAACGGCTGCTGGGGCGTGGCGGTCAGGGCGAGGTATACCTGACTGAGTACCGGGGGACCGACGGTTTCACCGTGCCCGTGGCGATGAAGATTTTCTCGCCCGAAAGCTTCGCCGACGCGTCCGCCTACGATACGGCGATGGCGCGCGTCGCGTCGATCGCGGCCCGCGTGGCCATGATCCAGCATGACAATCTTCTGGACGTTCAAAACTTCTTTGAACGCGATCGAATCCGCGTCATGCTGATGGAATGGATTGACGGCTACGATTTGCGGCAACTGGTGATGCCAAAGTGCCTGCGTCTGATCCACGAACACGTCAAACCCAAACGTTGGGACTACATCAATGAAGTGATCATTACCGATGGCGTGGATCAGTCGCGGTTTAAAGCCGGCGTCGCTGTCGCGATCGTCCGTGAGTGCCTGGCGGCATTGGCGGCGCTCCACCGGGAAGGCATCGTCCACGGGGATATTAAACCCGCCAACATCATGCTCAAACGAAGTGGGCACGCGAAAGTCATCGATATGGGTTCGGCCATCGATTTCCGGCACCCTCCCCATGACCGAGAATGCACACCGTTGTACGCGGCGCCGGAAGTGCTGGAAAACCTCGATGCGACGCCTCAGAGTGATCTCGCCAGTCTGGGCTATGTCTTGATCGAGTTGCTGGCGGGCGTGAATCCCTTCGAAGGGTACAAGAGGCTGCCCGACTTGTTGGCCGCCAAACGGGAGTTGCCGCAGAACTTGCAGCGTATTCTTCCCGAAGATGTGCTTCGGAATGTCCTGCTGATGAATTTCCTCAAAGGGTTGATTGCTCCGGACCCCAACCGCCGGTTCATCAACGCCGAGGCGGCCGAGCACGTCGAGGAGGGCGCTGCCGCGTTCCACCGACAGTTAACTATCAGTAACATGTCAACGGAATACGATAACGACATTCGTTTGTGGCTGGAGGAATTGAGGCGGCTGGAAACGGATTGAATTTTCTGACGCCCCCGCCTTTGGAGCTGAGCCTCGGATGGATGCTGATCACTTAGCCGTTGCTGTCGCCGCTGCTCGGCTTGGCGCCGCAGAATTGATGGCTCGGCGTTCGCAACGCGTCGTTCGCGAGAAAGCTCCCAAAGACCTGGTGACCGATGCCGATTTGGCGTCGCAAGCCGCCATTCGAACGCACCTCATCAATGCCTATCCGGATTATGCGTTCGTTGGTGAAGAAGAAGGTGAAACGGAGCCTCCAGCGGACGTTCGCGCGGGCGCCCCCGACGCGCCGCCCTGCTGGGTGGTGGATCCGCTCGATGGCACGGTCAACTACGTCCATCGCCTGCAGAGTTTTGCTGTTTCGATTGCTTTGTTCGCACAAGGCAAAATGAGACTTGGTGTGATCTTGGATCCAACTCGCGATGAACTCTTCACAGCCGTTGACGGGCAAGGTGCCCACTGCAACGATCGACTGATGCAATCCAGCGACGCCACCAGCCTGAGTGATGCGTTGATCGCGTGCAGCTTTCGCGCTGGCGTGACGGCGGATTCGCCGGAAGTCACCCGTTTCGTTCGGGTACTGGCCAATTGCCGTTCTCTGCGACGCCTCGGATCCTGTGCTCTGAACATGTGCTATGTCGCCGACGGCAGACTCGACGGCTACTGGGCGACCAATGTCGCGGCTTGGGACTCGGCGGCTGGTACCGTCATCGCACGCGAATCCGGGGCCACGTTGACAGGCTATGACGGTGAGCCATTCGATGATTGGTCGCCCAAGTTTTGCGTCTCCGCTGGCAACGCAATTCATCAACAACTGGTCGAGCAGTTGGCGCCAACATGATCCTGCAACCAGGTGATGTGTCGATGCGGCGTTTCTACGAAGCGATGGTGGCGGTGATCACGCCGCGCCCGATCGCTTGGGTTTCGACGATCAGTGCCGACGGCATTGCTAACCTGGCACCCTATAGTTTCTTCAATGGTGTCGGTTCTAATCCACCCACGTTGATGTTTTGTCCAGCGTTCAAGGCGGATGGGACGCCCAAGGATTCGCATGCGAATATCGCGGCGACCGGCGAATTTGTTGTCAATGTCGTGACAACCACCTTCTTTGATGCCATGAAGCAATCCGCCGCCGATGTGGCCGCGGACTGTGACGAGTTTGATATGACGGGCATTGGTAAAGCAGACTCTTTCACGGTTGGTGTGCCGCGTGTTGCCGATGTGGCGGCGGCGATCGAGTGCCGATTGCACACGGCGATTCAGCTGGGAACCGGACCCGGTGGGGCCAATCTGATCATTGGTCAAATTCAGGCCATTTATGTGGCGGATGAAACACTGGATCCGTCGGGGCAGATCGATCCGGACCAAATCGCGACGATTGGTCGAATGGGTGGTCCTCGCTACGCGTCCACCTCCGACCGGTTCGAGTAGGCAAATGAGGGCATGGCCGGTTCGAAGCGTCTCAAACGAGGCCTTCTCGGATCGCCTTCGCCACCGCACCCGTATTTGTGTTCACGTGGAGTTTGGCGTAGATGCTTCGGATGTGATTGGTCACCGTATGACTACTGACGCCGAGGTCTCGAGCGATCTCTTTGGCCAACAGTCCTTCGGCCATGCTCGCCAGCACTTCGGTCTCGCGTGGACTGAGCCCGTAATCGTCGGTATTGGTCGCTTTGGTTCGCGCTAGGCCGGCGAACAGTGTCAATACTCGTTCAGCAACCTCGGCCCCCATGGGAGCGCCACCGTCGGCGGCCTGGCCAATTGCAGTGACCACATCGGTGGTCGAAGCCGATTTGAGCAAGTAGCCATTGGCACCCGCACAAACCGCTTTGAAGATCTTGTCCGAATCGTCGAAGACCGTCAGGATGACGACGCGAGTTTTGGGTGCTAGCTGGCGAAAACGCTTCAGCGCTTCCAAACCGTCCATGCCCGGCAACCCAACGTCCAGAAGGACCACGTCTGGTCTTGGTCGATCGATTAACGATTCGAGCATCGCTTCGGCACATTCGAACTCACCACCACACCGCATGTGACGGTCGGAGTCGATCGCACGCACCAGCCCGCGACGAAAGATTTCATTGTCTTCGACGAGCCAGACGACGGTGTCCGACCCCGAATGTTCGCTCGAAGTCATGCGCCACGTCGGCGTTGGAGGGGGACGTCAAAGACAATGCGTGTTCCTACGCTGGGACGACTATGGATGGTGACCGAGCCGCCAAGGGAATCGGCGCGTGCTCGTAGGTTATTGAGTCCGTGACCAGGATCGGTTTGATTGGGTGCCACTTGAAATCCTTTGCCGTGGTCTTGCACTTCAAATTGAAATCGGTCGATTCCGCCTCCAATCCGGCAATCCACCCGCTCCGCTTCGGAGTGTTTCGCCGCATTGCCGAGGCACTCCTTGAACGCAAAGAGAATTTGCCGGCGAAAGTCAAAATCCAGTGTTTGGTCCAGAGTCTCATCGACCGTGAATTCGACCACCACGCGACCCATGATCGTCGGAACGATCTGACGCATGTGAGCGATCAGTTTGCTGCGATGCGCCTTCGTGTTGTCCAACAGCCAGACGATATCCCGCATCGCATCCGATGCTTCCCGGCTCGAACGATGAATGAGACTCAAGTCGCCGTGCAGGGACTCGGGTAGGGCTTGATCGGCCAGCAAGCTCTCACTGATCAACGTCATTCCACCCAATCGGCTGCCGAGGTCGTCATGCAAGTCTCTGGCGATTCGTGTTCGTAACTCTTCTTTTTGGCGGGCCAATGCTCGTCGACGCCGCGTGCGAGCCATCACTGCTAGGCCCAACAGTCCGGTGATCATTGCTGCCGCCAAAATCAACAGTGCGCTGATTGTTCCTTCGACGGTTCGCCGCATTCGCACACGAAGTTGGTCGATTTGACGCTCCGTCTCGGCTCGCGATTGCAAGCCCGTCAGCCATCGATCGAGACCGATCAGACGGTTCTGACTGCTGAACCCGTCAACCAGGAACTTCGGATGCCAGACTTGGTCGAAGGGGCGCTTTCGAAAGACGTCGCTGGCGGTCACAACGCACCCGGCGGCAAGATTCTGGCCATTGCCAAAGACCTGCATTTCGGCCAGCGCGAGCGCGAACGTGCCGTTGGATATGTGCCATAGTTCATCGACCTCCAATCGAATGAATTTGGCGTCCATGTTCGGTGCGCGCAAGATCACTGGGTTATCACCAGGATTGAGGAAATCGACGGCACGATGATCGGCGATGACTTCTGCATCGGTAAAGTCATCTGTACGCGATCCAACGACGCGAAAACGACGTGGGAATCCATGGCCATGCTGGCTGGGAGCGTCAAATGGTTCCGTTGGAATCAGACGGACTTCATCGATTCGTGCGGTACGCTCCAACTCGACCTGCACCCACTTCTTGGTCTGAGGGACGACCGTCGGACGCGACAGAAACCCGTTGCTCGCGCTCGGAGTCGGGTCGATTGGCAAACCAAGATCGGTTTGACCGTCGACGAGGTTCTCACGACTCCAGTCCGGCAGCGATGTGAACGTATCTGCATCAACTCGCGCACCGATGGCCATGTTGCGTCCACCTGAGAGTATCATGATTTCACCCAACGCGGTCAAAAACTGACCATCGCCGCGCGACCAGTGCTTCAAGATGGTCAATCGTAAAAAGCGGGCCGAGGCATTCGGTGTCAGGATCTGCAGCGGAAACTCAGGATCGACGGTTCGATTCGACGTTGACGAATCGAACACGACGGTCGACTCGTCGAAGCTGACTTCGTCGGCAACGTCGATTCGAAACTGTTGCGGAAAGCCATATCCGTCAATCGTCCGCCCCTGGAAAACGGCGTCAACTGAAAAGATCACAACGCGATCAAAATCGCAACGACTCCCCATGTCCAACAAAATCTCGGTACGATGATCGGCCGAGTCGTAGTATCGACTGTGATAACCGGCGCTGGCTCCGCGCCGTCCCCGCGACAGTGGCGGAAGCTTCTTAAGCCGATCCAGGAGTTCACCGAGCAAGTGCTCGTCATTTCGCAACGACGGGCGAATCGAGCGGGCGATCCGATACTGGAGACCTGGTGCTGGACTGGGCGTGCTCCGGTCAACCGTTGAGGCGAACGCCGGTTGCACGCCACACAGCAGTACCAACAAGAAGCGTTTTAGCACGATCATCCAACACGCGAGTGGGAACCGTATTGGCCCATGACCCCAGCTAAGACGATTCTCGATCGTCAAGCAAGTAGCTGATCAGATCGCGAATCTCGTTGGCGCTGAGCGAGTCAAGCAATCCGGTTGGCATGATCGATGTGGTCATCTCTTGTCGTTCCTCGACATCCTCTTTGTCGACGTAAAAGACGACGCCATCAGTTCCAACGTAGGCCTGTAGTTTGCCTTCTTTTCCTAGGATGAGTCCCGTCAGCACTTTCCCCTCGACCGTCAACAGCTGTTGCGGTCGGTAGTAAGGCGCCATCTCCGCATTCGGGTTGACCATGTGTTCCAGTAACCACTCCCGTGTGATGCCGCTCTGATTACGAATCGTGGTCAGGTCGGGGCCCACCTGCTGCCCTCGCCCGTCCATCGCATGGCACTTATAGCAGCCGGCGAATTTGGAGTGAAAGAAGAGTCTTCGACCCACTGCCGGATCGGCCTGCCCGGTCGATTCGTCATCGACAAATGCCATCCATTCCTGGATTTCGGTCACCGGTGGCTTCGCGCCCACATCTCGATTGACGATCCCACCGGCAACCAGCGTCCGCCGGGCCTCTTGGGCAACGCTCGCGTCGGGATGGTCCGATAGCATTCGGAGCATGTCGACGTGTTCGGCCGCGACACTGGCAAGTCCCGCAATCGCATCGGCTCGTAATGGAGCATCTAGGGAATCGTCGGCGGCAACTTCGGCCAGCACGGAGGTCCTGGCATCGTCGGCGTGCAACGTCAACGATCGAATCGCCTCACTCTGAATCGCGGCGTCGTCGGATTTCACCAGCGTACTCAATATGTCCACGGTCAATCCACGATGCTCGACACTGACGCTTTGCAACGCCATCGCGCGGACTCCCGCCGGTTTGTTGACGTCCATGGCGACTTCCAGCAGCGTTGCATCGGGAGAGAACTCCTGTCTGGACTCGCCACTGATTCGGGCCAGAGCGGCGACGAGGGCGCGTAGATCACGTTGCCCAAGATCCGGCCGATTCAGTAACGCTTCCAGGTCGGATCGATACTTCTGCAATTTCTCATCCGCGATCCATTTGATCCCAACGAACCGAACCGCCGGATCCTCATCATTGAGCAAATCCGGAATGATGCCGGTGTGACCTGTCGGGTTCGACCGCTTCAGTGCGACGGCAAAGTGCGATCGTGCAATCGGGTTGGACAAGGCCCGCCAGTTGGTCTCGGCAAGGAAGTCGGGATCGTTGGCAAGCAGATCAATCGCTCTGGTTCGTCTGTACGGATCGTCACTTCCCAATGCCGCCAAAGCTTCCTCGGTCGAGAGCTCCTTTGAAATGACATCTCGCGGCAAGGTCTCCATTTGGATCGGTTCTTTAAAATCCACCCGCCAGATTCGCCCGTGGCCATGAACCGGATAGGACAGTTTCACCCAATCGGTGAAGTACAGCGACTTTCCATCAGCGGAGTACGCAAAGTGCACGGGGCGAAAGTCATCCGGACCGGTGAGAAAGGGTTCTCGCGTTGCAGAAAATGAATCGCCCGCTGGCGTCAACGCGTGGAGGTCCACGCGATTGTCGGTCCAAGACGCGCTGAGCAACTGACCTGGACCGTGCGAGATCAACCCACTGGCAGCTTCACCAAGTGCACCAATCATCCCCAGCGTCCCCGGGTTCTCTCCGTACCAACACACCAGAGGATGTCGCCCCGAACGACCATAGCGATACTCAAATCCGAAGTCGGCACCCGGGATAATGTGCAACAATCGATTCGGAGGCGTCGCGTTGGGATCGTTGTCGGTGGAAAAGAGACTGCCGTCTAACCCGTATGCCATGCCAAACGCATTCCAATGCCCCGTTGAGCGATGGACCAGACCGCTACCATCAGCTCGGCACTGGTAGGTGGACCCGCCCTCGGCGCCACCTGATAACCGTACCCCATCGGACCCAATGAAGGTGTAATCGGCCCCGAGGTTTTCGCCGAAGCCGAACGCGAGCCACTCAGGATTTGCCGGATCAATCGCCAGTCCCCCAACGCCATTGTGTGGGTAGTTACCGGCTGTTTCGCAGACGACCAGTTTTTCCGGTTCACCATCCGCATTACTCTTCGTGGCCGCGTCCAAAAAGCGCCCCACGAACCAGCGAGTGCTCACATACAAATGACCATCGCTGGAGAACAACAGATCCGTGCTGAAGGTATGGCCTTCATAGAAGATCGATTTGTCATCAGCGACCCCATCTTGGTCTGTGTCTTCGAAAACCAGAATTCGATCCGTCTTGGGACCCTTGTAGGATCGGTTTCGTTTGTGAGTGTGATTTTCCTGGACAAACACGCGACCGTCTGGCGCCACGGCAATCCCGATCGGTGTGACAATATCCGGATTCTCAGCGAACAGTGTGACGCTGGCGATATTGGGATGGTGGATCGTTGGCGTGAAGGTGGTCTTGGCCTTGGATGCCCAAGGGGAGTCGTCTTGGGCCACAACGACTCCACCGACCATCAGCGCCGACAACGTGAGCGTCCATCGAGCCCCAGTGAGATGAACAGAACGACTCGATGGTCCAGAGTTTTCGATCAATAGCATCCGATGGTGTCTCAAGTTTGAAGTAGCTGGGGGATGAAGTCCCGTTTCGGGAGTATGTGCTAGGGAATGACTCTCAATGGATCATCCACAATGAATGCTTCTGGAAAATCGGCCGCTCGAACGCCGCCTCGACTCCGAAGTCGCTTGTTTTGCTGCCGCCCGCGCGGTGGATTGAGAGGAATCTGCATGCCGCCCAACTCATCCATCATTTCGTACAGTCGATTCTGCATCTGTCGCTTTTGGGACGCATAGGCTGGATCATGAATCAAGTTGTTCTGTTCCATCGGGTCCGCCTGGATGTCGAACAACTCGTCGGTATCCCATAACCCGTAATAAGTCGTGTACTTGAACTGATCACCTCGCAGCGAGAAATGAGTCGGTGTCTGAGGGTAGTTCTGTTCCCAGTAATACACGTACAGAAAGTAATCTCGCCACGGAATCGACTTGCCACGGGCAAGCGGTAGAAAGCTCTGCCCATCCATGTGTGCTGGCTTCCGCAGGCCCATCGCCTGCATAACCGTTGGCGCAATGTCGATGTTCGCCACCACCTGTTCGACCGTGTTTCCACCCTCGAACATGGATGGACACTGCATCAACATGGGAACGCGACTGGATGTCTCGTAGGCGACTCGCTTGTCAAATAATCCGTGCTCACCAAACATGAATCCGTTGTCGCCCATGTAGATGACGAGTGTGTCTTCATAGACACCCATCTTCTTGAGCTGATCCATCACGGCACCGATACTGTCATCAACGCTACGAAGTGCCTCACAGTACTGTTTGTAGAATCCTTCCACGCTTTGGCCCGTGTGCAAGGCAAAATCCATTCCGTGCCAGCTATTGCGTTGGTCCAGTAGCCAACGCGGTCGATTCTTCAAATTATCGCCAAGCAGCTCGCTTGACGGTGGAAACCTGAACGGCTGGTCCTGCAACGAGTCGTCATACTTCGGCTCGGGCGTGAACGGGTCATGAACGGCCTTGTGCGACAGATACAGAAAGAACGGCTCGTCGTGGTCCTGTTGCTCAAGGAACTCGATGGCCTTCCGCGTTAGCAGCGGCGTGATGTAACCATCCTGTGGAACGCGTCTCCCATTGTCATTGATGGTGTACCGAGCATTCGGTGGATAGTATCTTCCCTGACCTTTGAAACTGAACCAATAGTCAAACCCGGGACGGGGACTGTCATCGACGCTGCCCATGTGCCATTTGCCGATGAATCCAGTCGAGTATCCCGCCGCCTGCAGATACTGAGGAAAGAACAGGGTTCCCTCCGGAACAAGTCGCTGATTATCGATGACGCGATGACGGAATGTGTAGAGCCCCGTTAAGATCGAGGCCCGACTCGGTGAGCAGAGCGATGTCGTCACAAACGCATTTCGGAGATGGACACCGTTCTTGGCCATCGAGTCCATATGCGGCGTGATCGCAGACGGGTGACCCATGAAACCCATCGCGTCGTACCGATGATCATCCGAAAGAATGAAAACAACGTTCTTTGGGCGGGCCCCCTCGACCGGGACGGGGACAACGGTCGACGGAACGGGGATGACCTCGGCGAACGCCGACAGCGCGGCGGAGGCGAGGACGTACGCCACCACGGTCAACGGAAACGATTTTGGCATAACGAATCTCCTGTGGTGGAGATCTTAGCTCGTCCGTCAGACCACGACATGACATATTCATGTCATCGATCGGCATTGTCCTGTTAGCGGACATCGGAGGAGAGGCGACGGTAGGCGGCCGACGGATCCGGCTCGCGACTCCAGACCCGGACTTGTATTTCATCGATGACCGCTTCACCGGAGCCGAGCACCTCGAACATGACTTGGACCGGCTGGTCCTCGGCGGCGTGACGCAATAGGGACACGGGGGTCCATTCCGATCGATCCCGCACGAGAACACCCATCGACTGGGTGCCGATCGAATCGTAAATCAACAATCCCTCGTGGGGGTTGCCAAACCCGAGCGTCCGAACCACCGCATCCACTCGGACCGCATCTCCCCGCTGTACATGGACCGATGGCGTCGCAACCATGAGATGCGTGCCCTCGTATCCGCCCGGCAGCGGATCATCGCGGCGGGAAGTAACGCGAACAGCGAGTGCTCCCGTCCCCGCGTAGACTCCGCGATCAGTCCAGGTCGCCTCAATGTTGGCGACCGACGAGTTTCGTCGACCGAAAGTCCATCCGTCGCGTTGAAGACGATCCCCTTGGTCCAGATCACCACCGTTGAGTCGATTGGGTCCCCAACTCGATCGCATTGCGTTGGAACGCAACGCGTCTTCGTTGGTGGTCAGCAACGGCTGCCATGCCAACTGCGTCTCCAGATTTCCAGTCATCATGGGCGGGCTACTGATGAGCCGACGCGGACCACGCAGCAATGCGTCGGCCAGCCCCCAATCCGACTTCAAACACCATGCATCGGCACGACGTGTCAACCGCAGGCTTGCCTCAAACTGTCGTGTTCGAATCAAGGACTCGGCCTCGTCCAGACTCATTCGGGCGACGTTCAGCAGATCGGTCGGTGGAGCCGTGTCGACAGCGCGTAGTGCGGATGCCGATCGCCAAACGGATTGGCTGCGGCTCCAAGCATCATTGACCAATTGCAAACGGTCCGTCGCCGCCTGCTCAGCGAACCGCCGCACGGATTGAGCCAGCCGCCCGCCAACACGAATGTCGTCACTGATCGCCAAGATCTCCACGACATCGGGAGACACCAACTCGATCTGGGTGCCGCGATCTCTCAAACGTGGCGACATCCGCTCGGCCGAAAAGTGCGTTAAACGCCAGATCGTTTTCCCCTGATCACTCGAGGGCAAGTCAATCGCCAGGGTCTGGCCGTCACCGCTCAGGACTTCATCGCCCCGGATCATGGATGAGGTCAGGATCAGCAATGTCACATTGTCGTGGATGAGTCGATGGCCGGCATACGGCGCATCCAAGTCCATTGGCGATGGGTCGACGATTGCATCGGCAATCCACTCGGATACACCCGCAATCTGTCGATTCACGTAGCTCATCGCCATCGCGCGATTCTGGTCCAGAAGCGTCCCCGAAGTGAGGCTGCGCGACGACCGAAAGAGGATCGCCGAGGGCGATTCGGCGATGGCATCAGCGGCACCGCGCCACATTGCGTGCCAGCGGTAAGACTCGCTCATCGGCGAACCGATCCGGGACGCGATCGCGTCGGTCTGCATCACCGCTAACGGATTCGGCCCGCCGTCGACGGCAATCACGGTCGGAACGTTCGCACAGCGTCGCATTTGATCTTGTCGCACGCGTCTCAAGTCTTGGCTGGATAGCCCCCGACACCTCGGTGGGCTATCCAGCACCACGCCATCAAGCAAGCCTCCGTAGTGCCGGAACGCTTCCACCGGGGATCCGAGTACGGGTCGCTGCCAGCGACTCGGTAGCGCGCGGAGTCGGCGGATTTGCAGGTCCATCTCGTCTTGATGCGATGAATCCATTGGCAAACCGGCACCAACGACCCATCCCGCGACAGGCTCCAGCATCGATTCCACAGAAGACATCGGAGCCGACGGTGGAGGGCAGTAGATCCGCACGCGAGCGCGCACGGCTTCGCCGAGCAGCTCGGCGGTTGGAAACGTCGATGTGAAGATCGCGTCGAAGCCGAGCGACCGGACCCACGCAAGCGGCTCGCCCTGATGCTGCAAGATGCGAGTGACCACACCTGGCGGAAACGCTCGACGGCTTACAACGGGCTCGTCGGCGGGAATCCGACCGACCGATCGTGATGGGCCGGCCGCTGGCAGAGAGACGCGGTCGGTCTCCATGCGATCACTCAGCGGTACCATCGACTCGACACGCAAGTCGTCGATCTGTGTTTTGTAGGTTCCCGGTCCTGTGTAAACGTTGATGACCACCGCGTCGACATACGGAGACGATACGTCGGCTTCGGCGCCGAATCGGTTGCGCATCGAGATGGTGGCCATGCGCATTGAATCCGAGATGCTGCCGACACCGACGCGTTGGAACTCGCCGGCATGGCGTGTCACGGCGCCAAACAAGAACGATTGCATCGGCCTGCGGGTGGCTGGATCGATCAGATGCGGATACCGGACACGAAAACCAACGGCGACTCCCGCTTTGAGCGCTTTCACGGCAACGCTGGCGGACAACTCATCAATGATGCGCACCGGCTCGATGGGGTACGCCAACAGAGCCTCGGTGCCTCGACTCATCCGAACAGTGATCGACTCACACATTCCCCCCGACGCCGCTGGATCCGACTCGTGTTCATGATCCGTGACGATCGCCTCGCAGTCACTGGCAATCAGGTTCCATCGCGGTGGATACGCATCCATGGAGTCCGAAAGTTGGCCCCAAGCCGATTTCGCGAGAGAACCGTCCACAAAGAAGCACAGTAGGATCGCCAGGTTTCGCGATCGCAGAACTCCCAAGAGAAAGGTTTTCCTAGTCGGCACAGACGGCTCGTCCATTGTTGGAAACGCTGGGAAAGACATATGCCGACTAATGAAACCGTTGACCCAGTCGGGCCGTGCCTCAACAATCCGCCGTGCCGTCGCGATCGCGTCGACACAGTGGCGTCATGACCACATCGGGTTGCAATGACGCATCAACTCGCAAAAACGTCACTCGATAAACGTAAGTCCCGTGATTAGCATGTCTTAGAGCAGGCGGGTAGACCATTTTGATGTTGCGTGGACGCAACGTTGAGTCCACGCAAAAAACAGCAGCAAACACTTAAATCATTGCAGGGAAGCAGTTTACGAAAAATCAACCGAGTGCCCGGCGGAGACGGCATCGCAATCGCAATGGATGGCCTCTCGACGACCCAACTCGTCGTGCCCACCTCCCGTCTTTTCCAGATTCCAAAGGTTCGACCATGAGCAACATCGCCGCCAGCACCTCCAAGTTCAATGACGAGACGCCGGCCGAATTGCGAGAAATGGCCGCCGCGATTGAATCGCTTCCGGCTCACTATCGTGACGCCGTCGCGCCGGCGTTGGCCCGCGTTGTCGAGTGCAGCACACGGCGTCGACGGATCTTGAATCTGGTCCAGGAAGCCCTTTCGCAATTAAGACTCGATATGAAGTACTTGATCTTTGATCTCGAAGCGACGCGTCGGGAGCGTGATCAGTACAAGGAAATGCTTGAGCAAGACGGCTCGCTTTGATTGGTCGAATCGTCAGCCGATGGATGGATGCCACAACCAGGTCGGCTGCTCCCGGGGCGGGGCCCTCATTCGGCAAACCAGCATTGGTCGCGGCCATGCTGTTTGGCCCGGTAGAGAGCCAAGTCTGCTTGAGCGAGCACGTCGCCGAGCGGTTGATGAGATTCAGCGATTGAAACACCCACACTGGCAGTGAGCGAGTGACGGGTCGACTCCGTCTCCACCGGTGTGCTTCGAATCATCGTGAGCAACTGATTGGCCGCAGAGATCGCGGCCGGTTCGGTTAGAGCCGGCAGCAGTGCCACAAACTCGTCACCGCCAAGTCGGGCCAGCGTCGGTCCAGTAAAACGATCGGCCCATTCCCGAAACACGTCCGCAAACAGGCAAAGGGTTCGGTCTCCGAAGAAGTGTCCCAGTCGATCATTGATCGATTTGAAATGATCAATGTCCACGATGAACGCGGCGATCGAATCGCACAACTCGGCAAGATCCCGATGACGCTCGTGGAGTTTGCGACGGTTGGGCAGTCGTGTCAAAGCGTCTGTGTGGGCTTCCGCGGCAAATCCCATCATCTTGCGATGCCTCGCAATGGAGTAACGCAAGATGCGATGAATCGCCGGACCGCTGACGGCACCCTTGGCGACAAAGTCCTGAGCACCTGTTTCGACGGCTTGTTGACCCATCGACTCATCTTCATGCCCCGTCAAGATCACAATGGGCAATCGGGCGTCAACCGCACGGAGGCGATGAAAGGAGTCCATGCCCTGCCCGTCAGGTAAATGAAGATCCAGCAGGGCCACGTCGTAGTCATTCTGGGTCAGCGCGTCGCAGGCAGCCCCAAGCGATGCGACGTGATCAATTTCAAACGCATTGAAATTCGAGGGTCGTTGCAGCAACCGCTGAATCAACATGGCATCGATTTCTTGGTCCTCGACCAAGAGCACGCGATAAGTTGTCATTGCACCCGAGTGCATGGGGCTAATTCAATCGCACCGCGGCAATCTTGTCGTCGGCGGTCACGTAGAGCACTTTTTCGTTCGGGCCGAGCGTACAGTTGCTGGTTCGACCACCGGTGTGGAACCGCCCCAACAGTTGACCGTTCGGTTTGATGACATAGATACCGCCCGGGCCGCTGGCAAAGAGTGTCCCATCGGAATGAACGTCCAAACCGTCCGGTAAACCGGGAGCCTCATCCATGAATGGCATGGCGTTGAACAACTCGCGGACCTCGCCGACGGTCCCGTCAGCTTCCAGGTTCATTGCAACCCAAATGGGACGCTCTGGATCGCTCTGAGCCACGTAGACGGTTTTCTCATCGGCGGACAACCCGATACCGTTGGGACGATCCAGCGCGTCGCTAAGCAGTGAAACCTCCCCGTCCGCGTTCAGACGATACACGCCACACATGTCCAGCTCGCGACGCCGATCCGACGCACGCTCGGGCAACCCATAAGGCGGGTCGGTGAAGTACAGATTTCCCGCAGAATCAAACACGAGGTCGTTGGGGCTGTTGAAACGTTTGCCACGATAACGGTCAACCAGAGTGACTTTGCCACCGCCGGGCGACAAGGTGGAGATGCGACGATCACCGTGTTCGCACATCGTCAGTCGGCCCTGCGGATCCAGAGTCAAACCATTGCTACCCGGTTCCAAACCATAGTAATCGACTCCGGTGTAACCACTTGGTCTCATGAATACGGACACGACGCCTGATCGCAAGTCGGGAACGTCATGGACTCCCATCGTCGACGGCACCCATTGATAGATCGTATTGCGTGGAATGTCACTGAATAGCAAACGACCGTCCGGCATCCAAAGAGGACCTTCGGTCCACGTGAAGCCGGAGGCAATGACGTCGATCGTGGCGTCCGCATCAACATAACGGTCCAGCTCGGGATCCAAACGGATGATCTCACCGATCGTACGGGGCGTCTGCGCGATCGCCGGTGGAGACCAATCGCAACTTAATACCAACGATGCGATGGCGATCAACGGGCAGGCTCGAAACATGAAGGGGCGCCTTAGCAGGTGGGAGGGGAGTGAGACCATGATCAATCGATCCACGACCGTCTCATCGTAATCGAGTTCATGATCGAATCGATGCGTCCTGGGCACCGTAGCGAATGTCGCCCTTCCTCATTCGAGCTTCCCACTTGCGAATTTCCGGCGCCCTTCGAATGGCGTTTTCCTGGTCCGGTCGGAATCCGAGCGTATCACCCACGATCGATCGCAGATTTTCAATCGCCAGCACTCGGACCGGCATCGAGGGCGAATCGAGCCATTCCACCAACTGGGCGTCGCCGCCATTGGCGAGCTCCTTTGGCGAAAACCCGATGAGCAGCTTAAACAACACATCGCCATCGGCTAATTCGGCACTCATCACGGCTTGACGCACTTGACTCGCTGCCTCGGCCGATAAGGCGATCTGTCGACGCAACGTTTGAAAGTGCTCGGTCCAATATCGTCGCTGGAGTGGCCGGCTCAGCATCCCATCGTTGCCGAAATAAACATCGGCGCGCCCCAACATCAACAGCGTCTCGGCGGCCAACGCGGCCACTTCCACACGTCGAAACGACATCGCTTCACGAAGGGATTGCTCTAGTGAGTTGCCTCCCTGAACAAAATCAACCAACCCATCACGCGCCGACTGCACCAACACATCCGATTTCGCGGGCACATCGACCCAATCGGGCAGGTCACCCAGGGTCGTCAACGCGGCCGCCTGATCACCGCGTGCTCGCCATTGCTGTCCCGCCTGGACCTCGACAGGCTCAAACGGCGGTCCTTCGCCACCGGGCGATAGTTCTGCCGTCCCCTGCAGCACTAGGACCCGGTAGACCGACTGCCGGTTGGTGGGTACCTCGGGTGGCATTCCGGGTAGCCGAATCGTTGCCAGCTCGATCGCGCAGAGCGTCTGTGGTGCTGGCATCACCAACTGCACCCGTCGTGGTCCCAGCTGCAACTCGGTGGTGACGCGTTCCTGCAGCGAGGCCAAGATCATTCGGCCATCATCCAGTCGACTGCATTTCGTGCCCTCGTCCGTCGCATTGATCGTCAATCGAGTGGGCCCAACGAGCGTCCATTCCAACGAGTCCTCATCACTGAGAGTGGGTCGATAAAGCGGAGGGGCAATCACGGTATGCCCCGAAGTCAATTGGTCCACCGTCGAGGAATCATCCGTCGCTTTGACTTCGCCGGCCGCAGCGATTTCGCTAGCGCTCTTCATCGGTTGCCAACCCGATTCGGATTGGACTAGCACCATGGATGGCGGACCGACCAATCGCACCGCCAACTCATCCGCCGCCGTTCCGTCTGGGGCAGGAATTGCCGGATCTTCCATGTCACTTTCTTCGCTTGCGGCTACCATCGACGCCGTCGACGGATCCGACGCGTTGCCCCCTGGTACCGAGCCGTCATTGGCGACCGTGGACGCACCAGGTTCCGAAGAGTTGCTTGTTGCCTTGTTCGAAATCAAACCGGCTTCCTCGCCGGCTATCCCGTTCGGATCCGCCGACGGAGCGGTATCGAGCGACACCGATGGACCCATTTCCATCGACGGAGGATCGATCATCGGCGCCATGGGCGCATCCCGATCCAACGCGGATGCATCCCCATTGAGCGTGTCTGGGAGATTCACTGCGGAATCTGCAATCTTGAGATCGGGCATATCGATGTCGGCAATCGGCGGCAGTCCGTCGACGTCGGGAGTCGAAGGCGCTACAGGCGCGATCGGCGCGACGACGTCGGCGCTGTTGTCTTCACTTAAGTCGCTCTCGCTGCGAACTATCTCGCTGGATTGGAGGGCCGGACTGCCCGGCTGCGCGTCATTGCCACTTTGAAGCGGTTCACTGCGTTGAACTGGCACCTCGGCCGGCTCAGGAGGATCCGGTTGGATCGACAGGTCATCTTGCGCGGCATCGTCAACGATCGCGGCATCATCGAGTGAGACATCACCGACGTCCTCCGTCTCGACAGTCGATCGCTCGGCAACGCGGCGCTGGATCATGGGTTCAAACACCCTGGCCAGAGCGAACAGGAATACCGCCGCCATCGCCAATGAGACCAACCACGGGGTGATCCGTGACGGACGAATGGCGCCATCGTAGGCCTCCGATTCCATCATCGCTCGTCGTGTGGCCCCCGCAGCGGCTCGCGAATCGACGGCCGACGCGCCCACCCCAGGTGTTTGCCGTAAGCGTGTTGCGGCATCCGCGACGCCGGAGTCATCCGGCCCCACCGGCGAAATGCTTGTGGAAGCCTGGTTGGGTCCGGCCATTCCGGGCAACATCGACGATTGGGGCGTCAATTCATCGGGCCCCAGTGTGATCGTTGGATCCTCGGCGCCGCCCGATGGTACCTCCAAAAAAGAGTACCGTATCGACTCGCCGGCCGCTTTGGTCGCGGGTGACATGTCTGGCGCGGGGGACGTTTCGACTTCCATTCGCTTCAAGGCATCACTCGTCGGCAATCCGTAGACACGCTCACGCAACTGATCAGGAACCTGCGTCGGATGCCCCAGCGCCAAGGCCAGAATCTGATGGCATGATGCCGCTTCCGCCAAAGAGATATCGGATTCCTGACACAACTGTTCGATTTCCGCGATTTGCTCGACCGACAGCATGCTGTCGAGGTATTCGCTCATTCGATTGGCGTTGTCGAGCGGGCCGACCGCATCCGGTGACGGAGCGCTGACATCAGCGCGATCAATTCGTGATCGGATTCGTGCAATCAATTCCGTCGCACGGGGACTGTTGTCGATCTTTGTTTTCAGGACGGCGGCGTCATCTGGCTCGAGGGTGTTGTCCAGATACGCCAACAGGGTGCGAAGGGTCAAACGCATCGCTTTTTCACCAATCGATTTTGGTTTCGTGATGTCGAGTTCGGTTTGGATACCTTTGTTGGTGTCATGGCCGTTTCGCCGACGTGCGGAAATCTGCTCGAAATAGCCGGTTTTTTTAGTGGCCCCGCGGCGCCGGATGCACCCTCGCCATCTCGGCCTCGGCTCGCCATCATGCACAGCCATCGACTTGACTCCACAAAACTGCTGTCTCCCCCATGGCCGCGACGTACAAAGACGCGGGCGTCGATTTGGATGTGTACTCCGAATCAATGAGCCGCCTGCCACGATTGATGCACCGGACATTCAGTCCGAGGGTTTTGCCCAGCGACGGTGGATTCGCCGGCCTTTTTCGGCTGGACTTTGAGGGAAAGCTATTTTCCAGGAACTATCAGGATCCTGTGCTCGTGAGCGGCACCGATGGAGTCGGCACCAAGCTCAAGATCGCCCAATCGCTGGGTATCCACGATAGTGTCGGCATCGACTTGGTTGCGATGTGCGTGAACGATTTGATTTGCACGGGTGCCGAGCCACTGTTCTTTCTGGATTATGTCGCGATGGGTCGTGACGATCCTGAGCGGCTGGAGCACATCGTTCAGGGGATTAGCGATGGTTGTATTGCGGGTGATCTATCATTGCTCGGCGGTGAAACGGCGATCATGCCAGACATGTATGGCGACGACGACTACGATTTGGCTGGATTCGCGGTTGGAGTCGTCGAAAGAAAACGCCTCATCGATGGCCGCCAAATCTCCGTTGGCGATGTTGTATTGGGACTGGGATCCAGCGGCTTGCACAGCAACGGCTTTTCATTGGTCCGCAAAGTCATCGACGAGGCTTCCGTGCAATGGAGCGATGCACCCGACGTCTTGGGCGGCCGCAGACTCGGCGAAGTCTGCCTGACACCCACGCAGATTTACACCGATGCGATTCGGCGTGTGCAGTCACACTATCGCGTCAAACAGGTCTTGCACGGCATCGCGCACATCACCGGTGGCGGCATCGAAGAGAATTTGGTTCGAATCCTTCCAGCGGACGTGGACGCCGTCATCGATCCTGATTCCTGGACGACCATGCCTATCTTTGGGTACCTACAAGATCTAGGTGAAATTGCCACATCCGAGATGCGGCGTGTCTTCAACGCCGGCATCGGCATGGCCGTGATCGTCAACGAGTACTATGCCGCAAGCGTGACGACGCAGATCGAAAGCACCGGAATCTCCTGCACGCCGATCGGCCGCGTGACGCGGGGGTGTGGCCGCGTGACATATCAATCAAGTCCTTAACGATCCATTGCGCCGGAGAATGGTTCGGCGAGAACCGAACCTCTCTGAGATCGCCTAGGCTTGCATTGGTCGACGCTGCGTAAGCGTGCAAGAGTGGTCATCAAATGGTATCTTCTTATGCTTAATGAACATCGCCTTCTAAACAAGGAATTAATCGAATGAAGAAAGTGTTGATGATCTTGGCATTGGCCTTCACAGGCATCGCCGGCTGCGCAGATTCCGAGCCGACCGTGATCGGCGCCGGTGATCAGGATGCATTCACCGACCCAAATCTCAATCCGGGAATGAACGAAAACTACGAAGCGATCGATCCGGCCGAGGAGGAATGAGTGCTGGTCGACTCGATTCCATCGAAAAGGGCAGCCTGGTTACCCGGGCTGCCCTTCGTCGATGGCATGGAAGTGAATCGAACGATCCGCCTAGATCTCCTCGTCGATCACTTCACGGCTTGCTCGCGTCGAGAGCGCTCCCCAAAGTCCAAACGGACTAGCAGATCCTGGAACCGTCGCACCTGGAGTCGTGGTGATGGTCCCATTGAGCCAAACGGTTGGGTTACTACTGTTTCCCGCTTCAATCGAATCGGTGATGAACTTCACAGCCCCGTCGCCCATCAAGACGTGAGCCCCACCCTGGTGCCGACTACTCGCGGTGAAGATGCCTGCCGAGGCGTCCCCGGCACCCTGGCAGATTTCCGAATTGGGTGGCAAGATCGCGTTGAAGGAACTTCGTAGGGCGCGTCCATCTGCCCAATTGAATCCGCGTTTCTGAGTCAAATTGTGATTTTGGTTATCCGCCGTGGCACCGGACCAGGTTGCCACTTGGTTTGGATCCCAGAACGTGGGACGTTCGGGATCAAGTAGAGGTCGGCACAGTAGCGGATTATCTCGCACGGCGGCATTCCCACCGGGAGCGTTGATTCCATCGGTTCGCTTATCGCGATCACCAAGATCGGTCAAAATCTCGCCCGCGGCCATCGTATTGGATAGGCCGTCGATCACATCTCGGAACCGCGTCTGATTGTTCAAGGTGAACATTCCGCGTGCTGCGGCACGCGTTCGATTGTGACGCCAATTTTGATTGTTCCGCCACGCGCCCATGTTGTAGTTCCAGATGCTGTCGTTGGTAAAGTCGACCGTGTCGCCGATGCACGCGGCGTAGTTCGTTCGGCCGAAAGCGGGCAAACCACGACCCGGATCACTGGGGCAACGGAATGCGGGAAGTTCCGTTGACCAAGGGATGTAATTGCGTTGCCACGGCGCGGGCCCCATCGGAGACCATGGTTCCGTTGGCACATTCCCGTTAGTCATCTGGTTATTCGGGTTGGAGATCTGCTCCCAGAGCGACTGCTGTTCGATGAACGGCGTTAAACCAACCAAATAGCTCAACAGCAGTCGATTGCTTCCTCGGCCACCACCGCCGATGCCTCCGTTTTGTCCGTTGGGAGTGGCTTTGGTGCCCGTTCCCTGCATCGGCAACGCCTTGAAAGCGTCGTGATAGTTGTGCATTGAGAGACCAATCTGCTTGAAATTGTTGCTGCAACTCATGCGGCGGGCCGCTTCCCGCGCGGCCTGAACCGCCGGCAACAGTAGACCGACGAGCACGCCGATGATGGCAATCACCACCAGTAGTTCGACGAGCGTAAACCCATTTTTCGAGCGTTTCATTTGACAAAAATCCTTGAAAAAAACAGACGAACATGACGGTGTTCCGCAAAATGGTGAATTGGGAACCCGCCAGATGATGCCGGGAGCGAAATCGACCCGGTGACATTATTTCTAAGGCAAGCATAGTCACAGGGAGCTGTATGGGAAAGAGCGTCTGCCCCAGCGATTGAGATGGGGGGCTGGTCGCATCGGCCGCTTGAATGTTCAGCGGACAGAGGATTCGGCGATGCCCGGATCGCGCTGGTACCCGTTTTCGTGTAGAACCCGAGTTTCCGAGCGGGTGGGAGACCCGCGCCGTCGACATACCGAAAATGAAATGCTGTTGAATGCCCGAAGGTCATAAAACCCACTTTCTAGCGAGGCAACATAGTCAGAGGCTCGGTGGTCAGAACGTTCAGGTGACCAGCCCGCAGGGACGGTTTCGATCCGACGCCAGGCGTGTTTCCAAAAAGTGTTTGGAACGTGTGCGGGCGATTGGAAAACACCTCTTCTACGACTTTGAGGGTGGGCAACGCATCCACGTCCATTTGGGGCGTTATGGCAGCTTTGTCTCACAGTCGTCGCCACCCTCACCTCCCCGCGGTCAAGTCCGCATGCGCCTCATCGCGCCGGAAACGACCATTGACCTGCGTGGTCCCACGCAGTGCCGCGTGATCGATGAAGCAACCGAGCAGTTGATACGAGACAAACTCGGCCCTGATCCCTTGGCCGGAGGTCGAAAGCTGGACGTTTGGAAAGCGATTTCCCAGTCGGGAAAGCCTATCGGTGCCCTGCTGTTGGATCAGTCCGTCGTCGCCGGGATCGGCAATATTTTTCGAGCTGAAATTCTGTTTGAGATTCAGATGGACCCAATGCTGCGTGGTTGCGATATGACCGTGTCGGAGTTTGACGACCTTTGGAGGTCGACGAAGCGGATGATGAAGGTGAGTCTTCAGCAGGGTCGCATTGTCAGCGTCACTGCCAAAGAAGTCGGCAAACCAATCGCCAAGCTCGCCGAGCACGAGCGTTTTCGTGTCTATGGCGTTGAAGACTGTCCGAGGTGTGGCCACGCGATCACGACTGAATCGGTTGCATCGCGAAAACTGTATCTTTGCCCCGCGTGCCAAGGGTTTCGCGCCAACCGGTGATTGCCCGTTATTTGGATTCCGCGAATGTGTAGTCTGGGTTGGAGACATCAAAGTCGATGTCGCGGAGGCCCACGTTCAATTTCACATCACGATACCGATACGATTCGATCAGCGGTGGCGCCCCTTGGTCATCGGGTGCGTCCGCGGCCGGCCATCCGAAGCTGCGAAACTCGATGACAATTTGTTTCTCCAGATCGATCACGACTTCAGCAAGTGAGAAGTCGTCATCACGTCCGTTCGGTTTCGAACGTTGCAACTGGATCAGCGTGTAGTTTTCGCCATCGATGACATAGTCGTCCGCCATCGTGACCTTCACTCCCGTTTCCGAGCGGGCTTGCTCGCCCCTTTCGACGAGTTTCGAAATCAAATTGGTCAGCCCGATCTCGGTGATGGGGTATCGCTGGCCCTGCATCGCCAGGAATCCCGTTGGATCAATGCTGGCCGTCATCATGGCTCCCATGAATCCGGCTTCGCGGACCTGCAATTTGCCATCATTCTGGTCCTCGATCCAGATTACCTCCCGGCCGCGCACCGAATCGGGTGACTGGAACTTCAAGTACACCTTGAGCGGCTGACCGGGTTGGCCGCCGCGATGCCGGGTTGCCACCTTCACGAACATCTCCGAAGGCGGCTGCAGAACACCCTTTTGATCCTGCTCGTGTTTGGACATCACGGCCGTGTAGTCGTCGACATTCTCGATCGTGTGCTGTAGCGCCTCCCGTGCCAGGGACAGAACGTCATCGAGCGTCACGTCTCGAACGCCGCCACCATCACTGGATTCAGTCGACGTGCTGCTCAAAGCTGTTGGAACGACTGGCGGGGCCACCGGCGCCTGTGGTTTCCAATCATGTGCAAGCCAACCGGCTGCAAAGCCAACCGCGACGAACGAGATTCGGGTCCAAAAAAGTCTCATGAGAAATCGGTCGCTTCGAAAGAGTCCAGACTCATCTCCTGATCAGCACACCTTGCGTGTCAGGAGATGTGAAGGACATTCGATTCGAAGTCACTAGAACTCGGCGTTCTGCATTCGGTCAATCTGCGCTTGCCGGTATGCCGCACCAATCGCTCGAATCAGTCCGTCACCGAAGATCAGTCTTGTTTCTTGGCCACGATCGATCGCCGATGCGACGAGCTTCAGCTCACCCAAATCGTCCGCCCTTGCCAGCGCATCCAGCATGGATGCAATGCTGTCTTGGCTCTCGATTGACTGGGCAAACTTCAGAATCGGCATCAAATTGAATTGGCTCGTCGCGATCACGCCGTCGGTTGCCACCGGGCCAGGTTCGGAGGCACCATCGATCATTTCCATCATGAGAGGAACACTCGTGTCTCCCAGACCCAGGTAGACCGCTTTGGGTCCCGTGCCCACATGGACACGCACAGTCTCTCCAAAGACCTTGCGCGCTTCATCCTCCGAATCGGGGACGTCGGCTTCCACCAGGTGCAACTTCACACCCTTGTAAGTGTCACGATCAAACTCGAATCGCGGTGCGTCTCCGCGTCCCTCGACTTTAGCCGCAATGTCCTTAACGATCTGTGCTGCCTTATCGCCGTCGGCAACGAAGGCGCCCATCACGAACTGCAGTTCTTCACGATCGGCCAGCAGCAGGGCGCCGCCATCCAACTTGCCCTCGCCATATGACTCGACGACCAGCTCAATCAGACGACCGATCATTTCACTTGCGTCTTCGAGATCGCTTTCGGACAACTGTACCCACTGTCCGAGGGCCTGTTCCGCCATCATGGAAAGACCTTGGACGCTGTTCTTGGATTGCTCGATGGTCTCCGAACCGATGGACGCCGCTGCATGAACGAAACCAGCCACATCGTCTCGGACCACCATGTCAAACGAAGACTCGATTGGCTTCTGTCCATTGTAGATTTTCGCCAGTGGCGAATCGGGCACGGCGGAAACCGAAAAATCCATCAAGACACGACGGTTGGTCGAATCAATGTCCAAGCCAATCATGAGATCATCAGTTTGACTGATGACTTGCTCCAACTGAGCCAGTGACTGTTCGGCGTACTCGAGGGCCGTCTCATCACCGCCACCCTGTTGGCGGCTGATTGCCTGCTCAAAGCCTTGACGAAGCTGCCCGATCAACGCGTCCCGGGTCGCTGCGGGAATCTTTTGGACGTCGAGTTTGACGGCGACGTCGTAGTCGATGCCCATCTCACCAAGCAAGGCTCCGGGATCCGCCGGGGCGCTATCGAGAACGCTACTATTGCGTGCCAGAACGGCCCAATTGCCGACCTGCCGAATGAAGATCGTGTTGGCGCCGATGGCGATGACGAGGGTGCCATCATCCAGTTCGTCCGCTGGACCGGTCTGCGCCTCGAGCGTTTTCAATACCGATTTCACATTGGCAGCGGGGATCAGCGCCATTGGCTCCGGTGCACCATTGACCAGAGGCACCACCACGCCGATGGGCTGGCTGGTGTCGATGCCTTGGGCAAACGTGCCAGCCATCATCGCAAAGGTAAATCCCATTTGCGGGGTGCCAATCGCGCCGCTGAGATAATTGATGTCCTGAGTCAGTTGATTGATGCTGCCGATCGATACGACGACCACCGGATCCGTGGTCCCGGCCATCGGGGGCGTCGATCCAGGAGCGTCCTGCAACTGTTCCTGCGCCATGACACGGGAATGCGACATCGTCGGCAACCACATTGCCAACAACAGCGGGCAGATCGTCATCCATGAGGCCCAACGGGTGACGCCGCATCGAGAATCAGGCGGGACCGTATCCAAGGTGGCTCGAAAACCCTCCGTCATCGACGGGAACACATTCAAACGTCTCACGAATAGTCATCCTTCAATTCTGGATCGGCTGAGTAAATCGACATGGCGACCACGTCATCAAGCATCGGAACCGAAAACACTCGATCGTACAACTTCAACTACCCCGGCGGCGGCATCAAAGTTTCAGGGCGGTCAAAATTAAGCGATTGTCGAGTTTGCGTCATCTGGTGGGCAAGAATGCCGAGATGATGCCCAATTGAAAACGTTTTATCCCCTGAATGTCTATAACGGCGGTTTCGTGTCCGGTACACTCGAGCCCTCCCGAGGCTGCTCGAACCCTCCCGAGGCTGTTGGTGCAGCCGATTCATCGCACTCTCTTGCACAGGAATCTGCCATGTCGACGACGTTGCCTGAAATCGCTCCGCCGGCCGTTCAACACACGCAGTGCTTCATCAACGGGCAATGGATCGATGCGGTGAGTGGACGCACGTTTGCGACGACGAATCCTGCGACCGAGCAAGAAATTGCCCAGGTCGCCGAGGGAGACGCCGCCGACATCGATGCGGCCGTCCAAGCCGCCAGGAAGGCATTTGACTCGGGACCCTGGTCCAAGATGGACGCGCGCGACCGCGGTCGACTGTTGATGAAGCTCGCCGACGCGATTGAAGATCGCGCCGAAGAGTTCGCCCGGTTGGAAACGCTTGACAATGGCAAGCCGATTCGAGAGTCGCGAACGGCGGATTTGCCGTTGGTCATCGACGTGCTGCGTTACTACGGCGGCTACGCGGACAAGATCCAGGGCGAAACCGTTCCGATTCGGGGCAACTACTTGTGCTATACCCGGAAAGAAGCCGTTGGGGTCGTCGGGCAAATCATCCCATGGAACTTCCCGATGCTGATGACGGCGTGGAAGTGGGGACCGGCTTTGGCGGCCGGCTGCACCATCGTTATGAAACCGGCCGAACAAACACCGCTCACCTGTTTGGCGATGGCGGCGCTTGCCAAGGAGGTCGGTTTCCCCGACGGTGTCATCAATGTGGTTCCGGGATTCGGACCCACGGCGGGCGGAGCGTTGGTCGATCACCCGGGCGTCGACAAAATTGCATTCACCGGGGAACACATCACTGCCCAGCTGATCATGAAGAATGCGTCGGCGTCGCTGAAACGGTTGACATTTGAATTGGGCGGGAAGTCCCCCAACGTCATTTTTGCCGACGCCGATTTGGATGCGGCTGTGCAAGGAGCCTACACGGGATTGTTCCTCAATCAGGGCCAGTGTTGTTGCGCCGGCAGCCGCGTCTTCGTCGAAGAGTCGATTCAAGATGACTTCATTGAAAAACTGGTCGATGTGACGAGCCAACGCCGCGTCGGGGATCCCTTCAATGAAGCCACCATGCAAGGACCCCAGATCGATCAAGCTCAGTTCGACAAGATCATGGGTTACATCGACAAAGGGCAAAACCAAGGTGCCGCCTGTGTCACCGGGGGCAATCGTTCCGGCGACGTTGGTTACTTCATCGAGCCCACCGTATTCACGGAAGTGAAAGATGAGATGGCGATCGCCAAGGATGAAATCTTCGGCCCTGTGATGAGTGTGTTGACATTCGCCGATGGCGACGACATTCTTCGTCGCGCCAACGACACGATGTATGGGTTAGCCGCGGCCGTTTGGACTCGCGACATTCAAAAAGCGCATCGTTTCGCAGCCGGTGTCCGAGCCGGGACCGTCTGGGTGAATTGCTACGACGTTTTCGACGCTGCGGCACCGTTTGGCGGTTTCAAAATCAGCGGACAAGGTCGCGAACTCGGTTCCGAGGGCTTGAAACCGTATCTGGAGAACAAGACCGTGACGATCGCGATGGGCTAATCCGCGAATCGAATTGGAACAAAGCACTCGACATGCCGAACGACGATGAACGATGGTCCTCGGCGACAGGGACCGATGCACTCGCGGGCGGGCGACGAGCGGCATCGTTTTGATCACAATGTGCGGTCATGCGTATCACCGAGTTGACCGCCGATATCGTCACCGTTCCGATGAAGCATGTGATTCGTCACGCGTCGCATGCTCGCGTCGACAGTGACAACATCATTGTTCGTTGCCGACTCGATGACGGCACCGTTGGCGTCGGCGAAGGAGTCCCGCGATCCTACGTCACAGGCGAGACCGCTTCGTCCGCGATGGGAATGTTTTCAACCACCACGTGGGATCCGATCTGGGATACCCGTATCGATGGATGGACGCGGGCAATCGAGCTTATCGACACATTGCCACTTCGGTCATCGACGGATGACCCGCGGGGATGCCAAACCAATGCGCTGCGATGCGCGGTGGAACTATCGATTCTGGACGCCGTCGGCCGACGAATTGAGCAGCCGCTCGCGAACGTGATCGAATCGGTTCCCGAGTGCGAGGTCATCCATGAGCGACGCGATCGGGCTTGTTATTCAACGGCGATCACCGCTCAATCGGCGGCATCCGAACGAAAGTCGGCCATCAAAATGCGGCTTTATGGCTTTCGCCAGTGCAAAGTCAAAGTCGGGGTGGCAGGGCAAGACGATGTCCAGCGATTGCGCCGGATTCGGTCGTGGTTGGGACGACGCGTGGATATTCGCATTGACGCCAACGAGGCGTGGTCGGTCGACGAAGCCGCCGCGCGGATTGGTGAGCTGGAACCCATGTCGGTGACTTGCGTTGAGCAACCGATCGCGCATGAAGCGTTCGATGCACTTCCAGATCTGCGGCGAGACATCAAGACGGACATCATGCTCGATGAATCGCTGACCAGTGAAGTCGATGCGCAAGCCGCCATCGACTCCGGCGCATGTGATTGCTTTAACATTCGTTTGTCCAAATGTGGCGGGTACATTCGCTGTCTTCGACTCGCCGCCCTGGCCAGGGTGTCCGGACTATCGTTTCAACTCGGATGCCATCCCGGTGAGACGCCCATTCTTTCTGCGGCTGGACGACACTTTGCCACCAGTGTGAAGGGGATTCGATATCTCGAAGGTTCCTACGATCGGCATCTTTTGGCCGACAAGTTTGCCTCACCGGACATCACGTTCGGTTTCGGTGGCCTCGCCCCGCGCATCGGTCGCCCAGGTTTGGGGATCGCGGTTGACCAATCATCCCTCCGTCGAAACTCCATTGACTCCATCACGCTAACAGGAACACGCGGTGAATCGACCCGGTGACCAAGCGGATGATTTGATGCAGATTGGGATCACCCTCGGCGGTGATGGAACGCCACTGAAGTACCGTCGTTGGCAGCATGCATCACCCAAATGCCACGTGGTGATGGTCCATGGCGTGATCAGCCATGGGGGCTGGTATGTCCAGAGCTGTGATCGACTTCATGCCGCGGGCTTCGACGTTGACTTTTTGGATCGACGAGGGTCGGGGCTCAATGAGGAGGACCGCGGTGACGTCGATCGTTTCGAAACGTGGATCGATGACTTACGTGCCCACGTCGCGAGTCTTCGACAACGGTCTCCGAATGTTCCGATCGTGCTGTTTGGCATCAGTTGGGGCGGCAAACTGGCCTGTGAATTTGTGAAACGTCATCCAGATTTGGTCGCCTCGTTGGCCTTGATTTGTCCGGGCCTCTTCGCGAAGCAATTCCCCTCGGCAATGAAGTACCGAGTCCTGGCGGGTCTCAAAGCCATTGGTCTTGGTAGCCTGACGTTTCCGATCCCGCTGCGAGACCCGGCGCTCTTTACCAATGTGCAACGGTGGCAGTCCTACGTTCGTGATGACGAACGAACCCTTCGACGAGTCACGGTGCGTTTTGCTTTGGCGGACCGTGATCTGACCCGATTGGCGTGTGCCCATCCGGAGCGGATTCGCGTTCCAACATGGTTGGCGTTGGCGGGCCGAGACCGAATCATCAAGAATGAGCCCGTACGACGATACGTTGACAAGATCAACCATCCGGTGCGCCTGACAACGATGTATCCCGAATCGGCTCACACGTTCGAGTTTGATCCGGACCCGACTGGCTACGTCAACGACTGTATCGAATGGATCGAACGATCTTTGAACGAGTCGGCATGCTCAACTGAGACTTAAGTGGAGGTGAATGCCGATTTCAACGTTCGAGTTTGCTGCAGGAACTCCTCGATGGAACCAAGCCGCGAGTCGACCTTCGGATCGATCATCCGCATGATGACACGAGCCAATTTGGGCTCAATGTCGCCGCGTCGTTCGAGGATTTCCGTTGGATCACGCGTGTCATGCTGCAGTGCAGCACGACCGGTGACGACCTCCCCTTGCCAGGGATGCGTGAACGTCAGCAAGCAATAGAACGTCACGCCTAACGAGAACACATCAACACGCTTATCCGTGTGACGTCGGCGGACGATTTCCGGCGACATGTACAGTGGTGTGCCTGTCCGATTGCCAGGGGCCATGAATGGCGGTGTCGCGGGGACAGTCAAACCAAAATCGATGAGCTTGACGCCAGAGATATCGGGCAAACAGATAAAGTTCCGCGGACAAACGTCCCGGTGGATGTAGTCCTGCGAGTGCACGTAGGCCAGCGACTCGGCCATTTGCCGCATCAACTGCAGGTGTTTCCCTTCGATGACGTCGCCTTTTTTGCGAACGATGATGTCCTGCATGCCGGGCCCGGAGACGTACTCCATGACCAGGACCCTCTGTCCCTTCGTGGTCACGCCATGTTCATACGTTTCGGCAATCAGGGGATGTCGCATCGAAATCGCGATCTCACCTTCGGACGGTTTGCCGAGGCCTTTGAATCGGCTTTCGAAGAGTTCGTACTTTTCAGGGTCCAGGATTTTAACGCCGACGACTTCCTTACGCACACGATCCTGAGCGGCAAAGAAGTGGCTCATCGTGCCGGTCGCGGCCGTTCGTGATCGATCGAATCGTGCGTCGACATCGATACGGCTGACACCACCGGACCCTTGAAGGGCACCGCGAATTGAATCGAACAGCCCCATTACTTTCCGCAGTAATCGATAGCGTTGGCAATTTCTGTTTTCAGGGATCGACGCGACACGATGCGGTCGATGTAGCCATGCTCGAGCAGGAACTCACTGGTCTGAAAACCAACGGGTAGTTCGATACCAATGGTCGCTTTGATGGTACGCGGTCCGGCAAATCCGATCAGCGCTTTCGGTTCGGCGAATACTAAATCACCCAACGAGGCAAAACTGGCCGCCACGCCACCCATCGTTGGGTTGGTCAACACACTGATGAATAGACCGCCTGAGTCGTGATAACGTGACAGTGCCGCGGACACCTTGGCCATTTGCATGAGCGATAGGATGCCTTCGTGCATGCGTGCTCCACCGCCACTAGCGCTGATGATGATCAGCGGCACGTCCTGTTCAGTGGCCCGCTCGACGAGCCGCGTCAATCGCTCGCCAACGACACTGCCCATCGATCCCATGATGAACGCGCTGTCGGTGACGGCGAATGCGACCCGTCGGGCGCGAATCATGCCAGTGCCCGTTAGAACGGCATCTGATAGCCCCGTGCGAGACTGCTCGCTGACGATTCGATCGGCGTAGGCCCGTCGATCGGAAAACTGGAGCGGATCGGTCGGACGCAAGTGCTCGTTCATTGGCTCGAAGGTGCCGTCATCGAGCACCTGGGCGATTCGCTCCCAAGCCGAAACGTAAAAATGGTGATTGCACTTCGGACACACATTCATCCGCTGCTGCACTTCTTTGCTGTACAGCGACGCGGAGCATCCATCGCACTTCAACCAGACGCCCTCGGGCACGCCACGCTTTCGCTGCGATGGTACCTCGTCCTGGGATTCTGGAACGGGCGCCGAAGATCCACCGGCCGTCGCAGCCGTCACGGTTGTGTCCGCGGAGGTGGAAATGCGATCCATATTCAGCTCAAGATCATGTCGTCGACAGTGTGCCCGCCGGGAATCATCGGCAGCACGTGTTCCTGATAGGGCACTTCCACGTCTAACAGGAACGGCCCATCGTAATCGATCATCTCCGTCATGGCCGCCTTGAGATCGCCCTTCCGCTTCACCGTCGCAGCCCCACATCCATAGCCTTTGGCAATCTGGACGAAATCAGGATAGCGTTTCTCGGCATACTGGAACCGATTGGCGTCGCTCTTGCCGCTCGCTTCCTGATGATCAATCGGGCCCAGATACGTATGAGCCCGATTGCGGTCCATGAAACGGTCTTCCCACTGAACGACCATGCCTAAATGTTGGTTGTTGAGCAGGAGCACCTTCACCGGCAGCTTTTCACAAAAGCAGGTGGCGAGTTCTTGGATGTTCATTTGGAAACTGCCGTCGCCATCGATATCAATGACTAGTGAATTCGGATTGGCCGCTTGAACACCCATCGCCGAGGGCAGTCCGAACCCCATCGTTCCAAGCCCGCTGCTGGACAACCAACGTCGTGGTCGGCGGAACTTATAAAACTGAGCAGCCCACATCTGGTGTTGACCGACGCCGACGGTGATGAAGGTATCGCGTTGGGCGGTCAAGTCACTGAGGACATCGATCGCGTTTTGTTGCAGGATGCCGTCAAAGTCTCGGTCGTAACCGAGTGGGTATTGTGCCTTGAGATCGCGACACGTCGCTTGCCACGCCGAGATGTCAGGCGTTTGCACAATGCGGTTGAGTTCTGTCAGGACCTGCTTAACGTCTCCTCGAACGGGAATGTGCGCGGGTTTGTTCTTGTTCAATTCGGACGCGTCGATGTCGACATGGATGATCTTGGCATCTTTCGCAAACGCTTCGACTTTGCCTGTCACACGGTCGTCGAAACGAACGCCCAACGCGATCAGGAGGTCGCAATCGCGAACCGCGTAGTTGGCGTAGGCCGCCCCATGCATGCCGAGCCAATCCATGGAGTTCGGATCATCGGGCGAAACGGTTCCCAATCCCATGATCGTCGTGACGGTCGGGATGCCGGTCTTGGCAATCAGCGCTCTCAGCTCCTCGCTCGCTTCACCCGAAACGATTCCTCCGCCGGAATAGATGATTGGGCGGCGGGCCAGCTTGATCGCGGCAGCAATTTGACGAATGGTTTCGGTGGGTACCGCCGGCGCGGCCGGTTCATAACCTGGCAGATCCATCGGTGGATCCAGGTCGATGCTATGAGAACTCAGTTGGATGTCTTTGGGCATGTCCACCAGCACAGGCCCCGGGCGGCCCGACTGCGCCACATGAAAAGCTTCCTTCATTACTCGCGGCAGATCAGCGATGTCGGTCACTAAGTAATGATGTTTGGTGATGCCGCGGCAGATTTCCACCATCGGCGTTTCTTGGAAAGCGTCGCTGCCGATCGCCTTGGTCGGCACCTGACCGGTGATACAAAGCATCGGAACGCTATCGAGTTTCGCATCCGCAATGGCGGTGACCAAGTTCGTGGCTCCGGGTCCACTGGTCGCCATGGTCACGCCCACTTTGCCCGTGCTGCGAGCGTAACCCTGAGCGGCGAATGCCCCACCCTGTTCGTGGCGAGGCAAAATCGTGCGCAGCTTGTCACCGAACCGCGTGAGCGCCTGGTGCATCGGCATGCTGCAACCGCCTGGATAGGCGAACAAGACCTCCACACCGTGATCAACGAGCGATTTGACCAAAATGTCGGCCCCCGTCATCACGCGTTGATCGGAGGTATTGGCAGGACTCGAGGCAGTACTCATCAGCTCAGCGGGGTCTTGGAAGACTAGGTGGAAACGTCTGGTACGCCAACAACCCGGAAAATTCCTCTTGCTACGGACGCACCAAACTCTTGATTCTAGCCGCGTCAGCCTATCTTTCGTAGCTCAATTTCCTAGGGCACTTTGGTGGTTTTTGCGTTCCAGATGTCCGGCGATTTGATCGAATTTCCTCGGTCGGTGGCGATCATTCGATCCATCCCACCGAGGCGTCGGGGGGCATTTGGATGGCGCCCGGCAGTCTTGCGATCCAAGGTGCTCCGATGAGTTGGCCGGGCGACGTCATCGCCGTTGCCGCCGGAGGCTCCGTGGGGTCCGTGCTGCGTTACGCCATCATCTGTGCCGTGACGCAACCTTCGGTTCAGGGATCGCTCGCCCGGGTGGCCGTGCCAATCGGAGGCGGGAACGCCTTGGCGACCACGCTGGCGAACTTATTGGGCTGCCTGGCCCTCGGGGCCATCTATCAGTGGACCACCAGCAACGAAACACCGGGGCTATCGCCGCAAACACTTCTTGTCGTCCGCGTCGGCATGCTGGGTAGCTTGACCACATTCAGCACACTAATCGGTGAGACGTTCGTTCTGGCTTCCCTCGGTCGCTACTCGTCGGCGGGTCTGGTGTTGGGTCTGAACCTGACTCTTGGATTCGCTGTGTTCCTGGCTGGAATGGCCGCGACTCGAGCGTGGATGACCGCATGAGTCCCGCGATCAGCGCCACAGGAGTCCCATGAATCGTGCAAAGCAGCCAGCCGCTTGGTTGACCGCAGTCGGTATCGTAACACTGCTATCAGCCTCGCCGCCCGTCGCACAAACTGTTCGCCCACCAGTGATGGGAGAATCGATCGGTCTTCGCAGCGTCCGCGAAGCGTTCAAACCAGCCGACATCATCGGCCTCCATGATATTGGTCTGCGGCTGCCCTACGCACCAACGGCGGCGATGCGCCGCGACGCTTCGCTGCACGCCGTCACCGCGGACCGTCAAGGTCAACAATGGGTTGCGGTGGGCGATCATGGCGTCGTCTTACGAAGCGACGATGCTGGTATCACATGGACGTCGGTCGATACGCCGGTCCATTGCACGCTACACGACGTGATTTGGTTGGCCGGTGATCGGATCGTGGCGGTGGGCGGCGGTTTCGAACCCGTCACAGGCGTCAGTCGTGGTGTCTCGATCATTAGCGACGATCTCGGCATCACCTGGAAAGCGACCGATGCATTGCAAGTGCCTAGGATGACCCATCTTCATGCGGAAGCTGATGGCACGCTGATCGCGACCGGCGATCGCGCCGAGGCCAGTGGACGAACTCGATTCGTAAGCCTCGACCATGGCCAATCGTGGATGGACGATGAAACGCCGAATCTCAATGCGGCGCATCCACGGACACCTCGCCAGACGATGGTCAACGGTTCGATGGCAGACGTTGCGATGTTCGACGCTGCAATCCACCAAACTGCCTATCGCGGTTCGGTTGGTGTGGCAGTGGGTGACTTTGGTCGCATTGAGCGTTGGGACCATCGGACCCGACCGAACCAGTCAACCACGGTGCGCCACCCGTCCAAACGACTCGCGGTCCTGATGGTTCCATCGAGTGCCGGCGGCATTCCATGGGGACTGCTCGGCCGAGAGGTCTTTGAGTCGGGTAACCGCGTGGGCTTGGTCACGCCATCGATGTCCAAGAGGGATACGGCTCGTCTGGCCAGCGCCGCCACGAGCCTCGGATTGACGGTGATCCCAAGCTCACCTCGACATGCGCTCCCCCAAATCCTGGACGCCTACCGGCCCTCGGTCATCGCTTTCGATTCGTCCGTGGATCTGACGCAACGACCCACGAATGATTTCGGTCGTCGGCCATACCTTCGACGAGTCGTCATGACGCATACGGGAGATCCTGGAAACATCGAGAATTCGGGTAGTAGATCCTCGCCCGCACGACTGCATCCCGATGCGTTGCTTCCACATGCTCCCGCAGCCATCACGGTCGGCGACATCGATGTCGACGCGGGGATGATGCTGGGCGATCTCCGTCGCGTTCCGTCGACGATTGAGGTCACCGACATCACCGATCGCATCCAATCGATGTCAGGGAAGCCGTCCGTGATGCGAGGGATTGCGCTGACATCCGGTCTGGCAATCCCTATCGAGTGCCAATGTGCTCTGGCCTCGGTCGCGCCCGCGTCACGGCATCGATTGCAAATGGCGACGGCCCGTCGGATGCAGACCAAACGAGTCTGGGAAATATTGGGATCGGATAGCGAAACGAGCGCGACGTGGTCAGCAACGCTCGATGACTTTCTGCTCACCACCGCGGCGGATGCCAGGGCCCGAAGCCTATGGCTACTTTGGCTGCAATCATGTGAACAACCGCCGAGTCCACATCGACGTCGCCTCCAACGGGTGCTGTTGGAGAAGCTGGAACGCTATAGCGGACATGATGCGATCGGGCGATGGGCAGACATTGTCACCGTGTCGCGTCGTGGTAGTCGAGAATACGAATCCGTGACGCACGCGAATTGGCATTCCAAGGCGGAAGCAAGCCAACCCGGCTTTCGTGTCCCGTCGCACGATCATGACTTGTCGCCGTTTCAAGTACGACCGGTCGGGTTCCTCGCTGCACCTCAACCCCAACCATCCATTCTGGTGCCGTCCAGGGATTCGATGAGCCGCCTCGAACCGCGCGAGCCGGGACCGGTTCGTGACAACTGGGAGTACATGTCGACCGTCTTGGCGGCGCGTCGGATTGCCGGGACCGAACCAACGACGCCGGCTCACAGGCTCCGATTCGTCTCAGCGTCAACGCGCCCGCGACTGGATGGTTCGATTGATGAACCGTTCTGGCGAGGACTGGCGGCTCATACCTCCGGTTCCAGTGAACTAAAGTTTGCTGTCGACAACCGTTACTTGTTTATCTCCGTTAGGTGTCGTGAGCCCGTTCCCTGGATCAAGCTGTGCCTGGACGTCGACGGTGATTTGCTGTCGTCCTATCACTGGATTGTCGAAGGCAATGGCGATGCGCAGACGACGATTGATGGCACTCTTCCATGGTCACCCGCAGGTCATGTCGCTACAGATGCCAGGCGAAAGGATTCAACGCTGCAAACGGCCGAATGGGCGGTCGAGCGAAGCGATTTGGCGTTTGATGGGCTACTCTCAATGAGCGTGAAGACACCCGAAAATCAAAATGCGTTCCTCATCGACAACCATCCTTGGCTGAGGGTCACTCTTGATGACGCAATGCGCCAACATCGGTGGCACCCGAATTGACGGGCAGATCGGCTTAATCATCGATGTGACTTGAACGCCTTCGCATCATCATGACCAGCGCGACACATCCGGCGATGAACATGGCGGACCCGGGCTCGGGAATCGCCGTCGCGAAACCAAACTGGACGTTGTCGACATGAATCGCGCCGGCGGCCTGATTCGGCTGATGAAACACGATTGCCAGACGGGCTTCGATTGCTCCGGTGGGTGCGAAGGAAGTCAGTTGATGCTCAAGCCACTGGTCATTGACGGTGGAGCCGTTTGCAAACTCAAGCGAGTCGGATCCCAAATAGGATGAGGATCCGTATTGGCCATACTGTTCACTGTAGTAATCGATGTTGACTAGTCCACGATTGTCGGTGCCAAAGATGGAGTCCTGTGAATCAATGAACGAATTCAGCTCGACCATCAGCTCGTCGCCCGGCGTGACTGAAATGCCTTGTTCGACGCCTGAAAAATTGGAGTTCCCGCTGAATTGTCCGTAAAGCTTTAGCGATCCATCGCCCGAGCGGACCCGTTGTGTGTCGCCGCGGACATTCGTGCCCGCCTCAACGGAATTCCCAAAGGTGGACCAGTGCGCCAACGAACCACCATTGTCGTCAAAGGAACCATTTTCAAACGCCATGATCGGCTGACCTGATTGCGAATACGCGTAGACGTGTTCGACCTCGAACGTTTGCGGCCACGACGCCGTCCCATCGGGATCCTGCAAGAAGGTACCGCCGATCGCCGTGTTCAAGATCAGGTTCATCGGATCCGACTGATTGGAAATGAACCCGCCGGTGTCGGCGTCGTAAACGGTTGCGTGATGGACATCGTCCACATAGAAGCGAATTTGCGACGGTGTCCACTCGACGGCATAGTCGTGAAAATTGGTGTGATAGTTCGCCTGGATACCTCCCGCCACGGACGATTGTTCTCTGGCGATGAACCGCGGGTCGTAGGGAGGGTTGGTTCCATAGTGAAACGCGCTGCTGGTCACATTGGGCTGGTTGCCTCGGTTTTCCATGATGTCGATTTCACCTTGGCTCGGCCAAGGATTCGCTTGGACATCGGACAGTAACCAAATCGCCGGCCAGGCTCCCGTCCCCGTGGGAAGTTTCGCACGGACGTCCCAACGGCCGTATTGTTGACGTGCCGTGCTAGTGACCAGTCCACTGACATAGTCACGACCGCGCGAGGCACGCTCTTCGGACGTGATGATCAATTTGCCATCGCTAAGGCTTACCTGCTCGGGCAAATAGTCCTGCAATGAAAAGTTGGTCGTGATGGGCGTATTGGCCACGGTCCATTTGGACGAGTCCAACTCGGGTCCGTCAAAGTCATCGAACCATGCGATCTCGAACCCAGTCACCAGCGGCGGGTCTCCAAGTGCTCGATGGCTCCATCCGATGCAATTCAGATAGGCTGCCAACGAGAACGCCATCGTGACCATCACGTAACGATGGCATGAATGGAGATATCGATCCATTTGATCTGAGCGTGGATGGCTTGAACGGGTGAAACGATGATTCGAGGTCGTCGTTGGAGCATGGCTGAGACAAGAACGACGTCTGGTGATGTCCGTCGCCCATCAGCAGCCCCTGATCGAGCCGAAGCAATCGAATGACTTCGGCTCGATCCAACCCCACAGGCAGGTCCGCGACGCCTGCAGCCGGGAACCCTCTTATCCGCGTCGACGACGCGTCAGGAAGATGGCGGAACCCATCGCGAGGATGGATAGGGAAGCGGGTTCCGGAATCGCCGAAGCGTTCGCGATCACGACGTTGTCGTAGAACATTCCGGAATCTTCGAATCCGCCGACGAGGTTGTTGAAGCCGAACTGAATCTGACCGTCCGTCCAGAGAGGGTTCAACGTGATCGAGAGTTGGCCGGGCTGAAAGGCGTCCGTGGCCCCGATCGTGTCCAAGGTCTGTTCCGCCAACAGGTTGAACACCGGATCAAACACACGAATGAAGGCGCCGACCTGCGTCGCGCCGGACGGGGGTGCGGCCGGGTTGCGGGCGTAATCAAAGTCAAATGTCCAAGTGTCGCCCGATGCGGTATCGGCGGCCGTGAACGTTTGATCAATGAAGAAGCTGATGGCTTCCTGCGCATTTGGCGAGATAGGACTCTGCCCAGGGGCGTCTCGGTTATGGACCGGCGCGTTGTCGTAGTTGGCGAAGAAATTCAGGTACTGACCTCCGGACCCGTCATTGGCAAGCTGAAAGATCTGCGGGTTGGTGGAGGAGGGGGTGTCAATGAAATAGCCGCCCGGGAACCCGCCGTTGTCGGAGAACGCAACCCAGGGCGTGAAGGTCGCTCCGGTCGATTGAAAGTCGTCGGAGAATTCCATGATGGCCGCTCGTGTTTCGCTCGTCGCGAAACCGGCCAACATCGCCGACAACAGGAGAAAAAAGGTTCGCATCACGCGTCTCCAAGAAAACAAAGAAGGGAGGGGATGGGGTTCAACACCGTGAGAACCCGAAGCGGGCCAAAGAATTGGCCGAATCAACCGGGCCGCAGGTCGTGAGGCGTCATCTGGGCGCGACATCCATCGAAGGAAGGATTGGGAGGCCATTTATGGAGGCTGAAGCTCCTCAAAGCGACCACGGCGGCGTCAGTGGACCCTTACGATTTGCAACCGGTTGCATTAATGTTGGTCGGGCGAACAGGGGCTGTCAATCACGACGCAACCTTAAAACCCAAATTTTCGATGACTTTGGCGATTCTCTTAAAGGGGAACCATATAACCCTATAGACCAATAATCGGACACTAATTTCCATAAATGGGTGTTTCGGTGCCACCCGCTTGATTTAGATTGGGCGGACGTGCGGTCCCTCGAAGGCTCACACGCCGACGGCACGTATCCAGGCATGCCAGGAAATCGACGGCAAGGTTGGGATCGGTTGCAATGAGCAGGGCAATCGCAGCCGGATCGGGTGAAGTCCTCGGTCGATCGTTCGCCGGTGAACCAACCGCCGAATTCCCCAGGCGAGACCGAATCCCCGCACAATTCGTTGGATGGGAACCGTTTGGGCAGGATGAAGCAGCCGAACGATCGGAGATGTCTCGCAAGGATGGCGAGAGAAGAGATCGCCCGACCAACACAGAAATGGGCCGTTGGTACTCGGAATTGGAGGTTCCACGGCCGCCGTTGCGAGCAATCGCCCCTCGGCTGGTCAAGCAGACTTCACTCAGACGCTTCGATGCTCAGGCCACGACGAACCGCATCCGCGTCGGCTTGGCGCTGCAGTCGCTCGGCGGCCTCCTGCCGCGCCGCCGCACTCTGTGCCGCCGCCTTGGCGTTCGCATCATTCCGTTCACCCATTTCGGCCGCCTGCGGATCCGCGACGTAGGGCTTCGACTCTCGGTAACGCTGCAGCATCTTTTCCGCGAACGGCCGAACCGCATCCGGAGCACTGGCGACCACCTTCTCTTGCCATCCGACGGCAGCCTCAAACTTCCCGTCCGCGGCGAGCGCCGCGGCGAGTGCCGATAGATCGCCGATCGCGTTGTAGCTTGAGATTTCGCACGCTCTCTCGGCGGCGCGAATGGCTTCTTTCGGATCCCGCAATCTCCGATCGTCGACCGTTGCCAGCAGCCAGGCTCGATTCTGATGTGCCAAGCCGTATTCGGGGGCAAGCTCGATGGCTTGGTTGTAGTCCTCCAACGCCTCGGACGACTTGCCGAGTTGGTAGCGGTTGTAGCCCCGATTGTTCCAGGCCACGGGGTCGTCTCGATTCAACTCCAAAGCGGCCGAGAAATCTGCGGACGCCGCCGCGTATTGCCGCTGTTGGAACCGGACGTAGCCTCGTCCCATGATTGCTGCGACATCCCGAGGATCCTTTGCCAAAATGCTGTCAAAGTCCTGAATTGCGCGGCGTAGCTCGCCCGACGCCTTGAACGCGAGGGCTCTCTGTCGCAGGAGGGAAATATCGCCGACGCGAACCTCCAAAGCGGCAGTGTAATCCTCGATCGCCGCACCGAACTCCTGGATCGACATGTGGACCGCACCACGATTGATAATCGGAGTGATGTCATCCGGGTCCAACTCGAGCGCTTTCTCGTAGTCAGCAATCGCCCGGTCGGCGTCGCCGTTGGCGGCATGGAATAGCCCGCGACTGCTGTAGGCATGGGCTTCGGTGTAACCCTTTTCGATCGCGGCATCGAAGTCCCGCATTGCCGCCACCGTTTCGCCCAATGCCCACCATGCCGACGCGCGGAGCGTATGAAATCGACCGTCTTTTGGATTTGCCTCGATCAGGTCCGTGTAGATCTCCGTCGATTCGGCGAGGTCCACCGCATTGACTTTGTCGACGACCCCCTTCGTACCGTCGTGGGTGATGATCACATATTCCTCGTCACGGACTTCCAGGACCGTCAAGAGATCGCCCTTGTCGATCACGTCGACGACGTTTTCTCCGGTAGCAAATCGCATTTCGAGTCGTGCCACGACGGGCTGTCCCGGCGAGGCGGCTGTGACTTCCGAGCTGGAATTCAATGCGATGCACGACGCAATGGCCCATGCCGTGTACATGGGCGCGTGACCGCGTCGGTCGATCGTGAAGCGGCAATGGAACATCGGCGATTCCCGGCACGCGGGATCCTTCAATGCGAGCGAACGGAACGATGCCCGTAATCTATCACAGCCACTCCCGATTGATCACAACCAGTCACCTCCGGAGCACCAGCAACTTCCGGGAGACGAGCTTCGTGCATCGAGCCTAGTTTTCGGAGTGGGACTGATTGCTTGGCCGCCGAAAGTGAATAATCTATTCATTTAGCCAATTCCGCTTAAACCTCCCAAACTGATCGTGCTTGCCTCGCGACCATTTGGAATCGATTCGTCTAGCTGGGGAGACTATTCAGTGAAACTCGTTACCAGACTCACCTGTGCCGCTGTGGTCTTCGCGGCGACCCTCGCCGGGACAGCCCATGCTCAGTGCGGTGGCTGCTCCGACCCCTGCCCGGGTAGCCCGAGCGTTCACTCCGGCTGCGGCGGTAGCGTTACCATCAGTAGCGGGTGCGGTGGGGCTGTTGGCTGTGGCCAAGGATACGTCGTTTCTGGCGGTGTTGCCGCCGCATGCGGAGCGCCGATGAGTTCGGCGACGTCGGTCGACGTGGCAACGCCCGCGATGCAGTCGCTCTGTGAGGCGATCACTTCCTACAAAGTCGTGATGAAGCCCACGTATGTCACCGAGACACGAATGGTATCCGCGACCGAAACCAAGATGGAAACGCGATACCGAACCAAGACCGTCTACCGCACGGTCCCCGTGACAGAGCAAAAGTACCGCACGAAAGTGGTGAACGTTCCCAAGACCGACACCAAGACGGTTTCCTACTCGGTCATGGTTCCCGTCAAGAGCGAGAAGGAGGTCGAAGTCACGGAAACGGTTCCCAAGTGGAACGAAATCACCGAGGACTACACCGTCCGTGTGCCGACACTCGTCGACGTTCCGGAGGAATATACGGTGAAGGTGCCCAAACTGGTCGATGAAACCTTCACTTACACCGTGAGCGTCCCTTACCCGGTCACGACGACCAAAATGCGTACCGTCACCAATGCCGTGCCGGTCACCAAGACGCGCACCGTCACGCAGTCGGTGCCGAAGACGGAGATGAAGACGGTCACGAAAGATTACGGTCACTATGAAACTCAGGTGGTCGATGTTGCGACCGCGAGCGTGTCCGGCGGCTGCGTCGGTGGTGCCAGTTCTGTCAGCGGTGGTGGATGCGGCACTGTTTACGGCGTCCAGTCGACCTATGGGTGCAGTGATTGCACTCCATGTTGCAAGCGATCCTGCCGAACCTACTACGGCGGATGTGGCAGCTATGGTGGATGTGGCAGCGTTCAGGTCACATCGGGCTGCGGTGTCACGACGGGCTACGGAAGCACCGTGGTCTCCAGCCCCGCGCCCACGACGATTACCAAACAGGTTTGGGTGCCCAACGTCGTGACCGAGTCGGTGCCCGTCACCACGAACGTGGAACAGACTCAGGAAGTTGCCTACACCGTTTACGAACAACAGGCCACCCAAGTGCCGTTCGAGTGCACGTCCATCGCCTATCGAAGCGAGACCCGAACGGGCACCAAAAAGGCCGTCAACTACGTCGATGAAATTCGCACGCGAACTCGAAAGGTCGTCGAATACAAAGACGAAACGCGGACACGCACGCGGAAGGAACTAACGTTCACGACGGAAACCAAGACGGAAACGATCCCATACGTGACCTACAAGACCGAGGAACGAACGAAAGAGATTTCCTACACCTACAACGTGCCCGAATACACCGTCGAGCCGTACGAGACGACGCGATATGACCGGGTGGCGGAGGACGAAGTCGAGGAATATACGGTCAGTGTTCCGGTCACGGTCGCCAAGGAAACACAAGTTCAAGTCTGCAAGATGGTGCCGACGGTGGTGGAGGAGACCATCAGCCCCTGTGCGGATCTCAGTGGGAACGGGATGATCCAGGGTGCGACGCTGATCAATGCGGGACCGTCGGTCATGGCTGGTGGTTGCGGTGGATCGCCGGGCTGCGGCGCGGTGCTGGTTCCCGCTGCACCAGCGATCAGCAGTGGATGCGGAGGCTGCGGTTCGCCAGTCAGCGCCTCGCCATGCGTCGGTTGCCTCTAGCAGCCGCCCGTCGGAAGCTCGGAGATCGCGGGATCCGACCGAACACCCTGCGATGCGCAATGTGCATCGTGGCGTGGAAAGGCGGATCGCGTGAATCAAAACCTGCCCGTCAACGCGCGGATGTCTGGCAGGCCGCACGCCGCGAAAAACTCCCAGCAGCCCTTGCCCATCGTGCTGCCGTTGGGTTACGATCCGCGATTCAAAATTCTGCGAACGACCCCTACCAACTGATTGATTCCGTGGCAGTTCAACGTACGTTCATGGCCAAGCCAGGCCAAGTCGAGAAACAATGGCACGTCGTCGACGCAACCGACGAAGTCCTTGGTCGCCTGGCCAGTGATATCGCGGTGGTCCTGATGGGGAAACATCGTCCCGAGTACACGCCACACGTGGATTGCGGTGATTTCGTTATCGTGACCAACGCGGAGAAGGTGGCGATGACGGGCAACAAAATGCGTGACCGCCATTACACCTGGTACACCGGCTACCCGGGACTTCGCCTGGAGAGTTACGGCGATCGGCAGCAACGCAAGCCCGAGGATCTCATCCGCCATGCGGTCCGTCGCATGCTGCCGAAGAACAAGTTGGCGTATTCGATGCTCAACAAGTTAAAAATTTATTCCGGCGACGAGCACCCCCACGCCGCCCAGCAACCGACGACGTTGCAGCGCAAAGGGAAGAAGGTGACCGCGTAGTCCCCGGTCCGAACCCGACATCACCCATCCATTTCTGACATCCGCAATTCCGATTCATGATCGCAGTAAAGAAAGACAAAATTAACGGCGACGCCCTGGGCACGGGTCGTCGCAAGAGCAGCGTGGCTCGCGTTCGAGTGCGTCCCGGTGACGGGACGATCAAGGTCAACGGCAAGTCGCTTGAGGATTTCTTCGTCAACGATCAACACCGCTACTCAATCATTGAAACCATCGAGGCAGCGGAGCTGTCCGGCAAAATCGATGTGCTGGTGCGCGTCAGCGGAGGCGGGATGACCGGCCAAAGCGGCGCCGTGCGAATGGGACTGGCTCGAGCGCTTTGCAGCTACGACGAATCGCTGCACAGTCCGATGCGGGAAGGTAAGTTCCTGACTCGGGACTCGCGCATGAAAGAACGAAAGAAACCCGGCTTGCGTGGTGCCCGCCGCGGCGTCCAGTTTAGCAAACGCTAGTCAGGTTCCGTTTTGAGTAAGAAAGAAGAAGCGTTTGAAGTCGAGGGAACGGTAACACAAGCCCTCGCCAATACGCGATTCCGAGTTCAATTGGAAACCGGTAACGAAGTCATGGCCCACGTGGCCGGACGAATGAGAAAGCATTTCATTCGGATCGTGCCAGGTGATAAGGTACGCGTTGAGCTGTCCCCGTATGATCTGACCAAGGGTCGAATCGTCTATCGCGAGCGGTAATTCGGTTCACCCACCTGCTCCCTTCCTCATCAACTTGATTGCGAGTTCACTGTGGCCAAGCCTCAACACAAGCTAAAGAAAGCCAATCACGGCCGTCGACCCGCCAGCGCCAAAGCCCGCAAAGCGAAACGCAAGAAGATCAAGACCTGATCGTGGTGCGAAGCGAATTCATCATCGATCCAGCGCGATTGGACTTTGATCATCCGATCGCGGATATCGAGGCAATACGGGAACTCAACCCGCAACGCCACGAGATGGAGCAGCTGACGGCCATCCTTTGCGAGGACTTAGAGAATCACGCTTGTGCGGCGTACAAGCAAATCACCGAAGACGAGTTCTGGGTGAGAGGTCACATGCCGGGTATGCCGCTGATGCCGGGTGTGATGATGCTCGAAGCCGTCGCGCAGCTGTCGAGCTATTACACGCAAAAGCACGATCTGCTGGGTGCCGCGATGGTCGGATTCGGAGGCGTCGACGAAGTTCGGTTTCGCGGCGTCGTGACGCCGGGAGATCGTTTGGTTTTGATGGTGCGGCTTGATAAGGCCCGACGCGGTCGGATGATCGTCGCACGATTTCAGGGTGTGGTGGATCAAGCCCTCGTGCTCGAGGGTAGCTTGAGGGGCATTCCGATTCCGATTGAGGCCGTCACCAGCCAACTCGGCGGTGAGTGATTCGGATGCGATCAAGCTCGCCGATTGAACGAACCACGCGGGCAGGATCCTTTGGCCGCGCCGATCATCCTGGCGACCGCGTTTCGACAGGTAACGAACGAACCTCGTCGAGTTCCTCACCGGGGCTCAATGCCTCTTCGGATCCTTGTGGTCGGAAGGCCGCGGCAGCCGCCGCATTCAAACTATCCAGTTGACGCCGAAGCTTTTCCTCGGCGGTGGCGTCGAGTAGTTCTTGGTAGTCGACATGTTCTCGGGTGACCAACTGGGCAATGCGTGTCGCTCCAATGGCGGCGGGCATCACCACTTGCGACGCACCGCTGCGCAGTAGTTTACGCTCCGTTGCGGGGGATTCGGCCCGGGCGATGATCTGGATGTTCTCGCATAGGTCGCGGGCGGTCAGCGTAATGAACACGTTCATGGCATCATTGGGTAACACCGTCGCCATCGATCGGGCGCTGTAGATTCCCAGTTTCCGAAGGGTATCATCGTGCGTGGCATCGCCGATGACCGCCAGGTAGCCCTCGTCGTGCGCGTCACGAATGCGACCGGGATCCAAATCAACAATCACGAACCGTTGGTCGGTATGGTGCAGTTGTTCCGCAAGCATTCTGCCAACACGGCCGAATCCGCAGATGATCGCATGGTCTCTCAAGGACTTGATCTCTCGTCCGCACTGAGCAACACCCATGATTCGCCTCACCTCTCCCTCGGTCACCATTTGCAAGAGGCCCCCAAGGACAAAAATTCCCGACGAACATCCAGTCAAGATGACCAGAATGGTAAACAGCTTCATTCCCGGATCTTCGATGGGCTGGACCTCGCCATAGCCGACACCAAAGACGGTGATCGTCACCATGTAGATCGCGTCGACCCAACTCCATCCAGCCATCACATAGCCGACCGTCGCGCTGACGGCACTGGCCGTGAAGACACCCACTCCAATGGCCAACCGTTTTGTCGACTTCGAGATCGCAGGCCCGTCATCGGCAGACGTTGGATCAGTGCGGAAATTCGACATGGATGTGCGGTCGGAGGGTAAGGAACCGGAAAGGCTAGTACGCTGCCAATGACCGTGACGACCTCCGCGACCAGGAAGTCAACATGAATGGGCATGGCTCACCGACGACGACGGGCGCAGACACTACAAAGGTCGCAACCTGTACCCACCCGTTGCCGCCACCTCTCCAAGTCGGATCGCAAACGATATGCTCGATACCCAGCAAACCGTCCATCTCCTTTCAAGTTTTGCACTCTGATCTCCCATGAGCGACCTGCACGCCCAATACAACGCCGTCGAAAAGCTGATCGATGAAGAGAATTTCGAGGCCGCAATCGAGGGTCTGAAACCAATTGTCGAGGCTGATGATCAATTTGTTTTGGCTCATTTGGCGTTGGCTCGCGTGTACACCAAGACTGGCCAACACGACGAAGCGATTGCGCACGGCATCAAGGCGACGGAGATTGAACCTGACGATCCCTTCAACTTCACCGCGTTATCGGTCACCTACCAGCGAGCCTGGGCAGGGACCCAGAACCAGGACTACATCACCAAAGCCGAGGACGCGATGGCGCGTGCCCAGCAGCTCAACGCGGGCTAGTGGCTAATGGCGACACCTGATCCGACGCTTGATCGTGACACGGTCGCGGAGGAGTACTTCGCCAGTCTTCCCTATGAACCCTACCCGGTTCAAGAAGAAGCCCTACTGGCCTACTTCACAGGTGACCCGTCGACGGATGACCCACGCCAATCGAAACAACATGGTGTGTTGGTCTGCGCACCGACGGGCACGGGCAAGACTCTGATCGCCGAAGCGGCAGTGTATGAAGCACTGCGAACCGGCAGAAAAATGATCTATACGACGCCGCTGATCGCATTGACGGATCAAAAGCTCGATGAACTCAGGCAATCAGCCGAGCGATGGGGATTCGGTGGCGATTCCGTTGGTCTCGTGACCGGAAATCGAACGGTCAATCCGGATGCTCCGGTGTTGGTCGTCGTCGCCGAGATCCTGCTGAATCGATTGCTCAAACCCGACGTGTTCACGTTCGAGGATGTGGTCACGGTGGTGATGGATGAGTTTCATAGTTTCAATGATCCTGAACGTGGGATCGTTTGGGAACTCACGCTCGGAATGCTGCCACTGAATGTGCGAGTCCTATTGCTATCGGCCACGGTGGGTAATTCACTCGCCTTCACGACTTGGTTGCGAAACGCTCATTCAAGGCACCTGCAACTCGTGGAGGGAACCGAACGCAAAGTCCCATTGCAATATGAATGGGTTGAGGACGAGCTTCTCAACAACTTCAGCGAAAAGATTGCCGATGGTGATGTGGCCGCTCGACGCACGCCGGCATTGATGTTTTGCTTCAGTCGTTCTCAGTGTTGGACGACAGCGGAAATGTTGAAAGGCAAGTCCCTCATCGACAAAACGCACCAAGCCACGCTTGCCGACATTCTCAACCAAACCGACATGTCGACGGGAGTGGGTCCTAAGCTCAAGCAGATTTTGATGCGTGGCGTTGGCGTGCATCACGCCGGTGTCCTACCGAAGTATCGACGACTTGTCGAAACGCTGTTCCAACAGAAACTCCTTAGCATCTGCGTCTGCACCGAGACTCTGGCAGCCGGCATCAATTTGCCGGCCCGCTCGGTCGTCTTGCCGAGTCTGCTGAAGGGGCCGAGAGACAAAAAGAAGCTCGTCGATACCGCATCGGCAAAACAAATCTTTGGCCGGGCCGGTCGCCCGCAATTCGACGATCGCGGCTATGTCTACGCGTTGGCGCACGAAGACGATGTGAAATTACACCGTTGGCGTTTGAAGTTCGATCAAATCCCCGAGGATACCAAGGACCCGGGTCTACTACGGGCACGCAAGCAACTGAAGAAAAAGATGCCCAAGCGTCGGGCCGGTGAATCCTATTGGACACCCGCTCAATTCGAACAGTTACAGCAAGCCAAGTCCGCTGACCTGGAAAGTCGTGGACGCGTCCCCTGGCGTCTGCTGGGCTATCTGTTGCACAAGGATTCCAACGTGCAGCCGATTCGCGATCTCGTCGCACGCCGATTGATGCCTCCCAAGGGAATCGAACGTGCGCAACGAGATTTGAATCGAAGGCTCATTACTCTGCATGCATCGGGCTATGTGAACCTCGACCCTCCGCCGCATGCGAAGGAGCCGCGGCCCATCGCGGATGGCGCTCCGACGACCACGCCCGCCGCATCGGACGGAACCAAGTCCCCGACTCCAGGCGTTTTTGGAGGGCTACTGGACCAAATGCACTCCGAGGCCAAGACGCCTTCGCCCAAGCATGAGGACTCCGTCAAGGATCGACCGCGAGTGGAAGATGTCGGTTACGAACTCGATGACTATCGCCCGACGTCGGCAACACCCATGCGCAAACTCGGTCGGCTGGTCCAACTGAGGAGCGTCAATCCACTATTGGGTGTCTTCATTGCGGATCATCTCGCCAACGCGGACGCGAATGAACGCATCGCAGTTCTGGAGAGTCTGCTGCAGATTCCAGGCACCGTGGCTCGCATGGCACGGATGCCCGGTTATGACGTGATGCCCGCCGGGCAACTGGCGCGGGATTCTTTGGACTCCGAATTGCTTGCGCGGGGACTCGCGACGGCGGAAGAACTCGGTGGCGGTTCTGACGACGATGAAGAGGATGTCGTCGACAAAGGGTTTGGCCGCGTGATGTTTGATGAGCCTCGCGTCTGGCCTCTCACCATTGGCGAGAAACTGCTTCGGCTCTTCCGAGATGATTTTCCGAGCGTGGACGATGCCAGAGTCACGCCGGTATGGGTGGTTGGAGAACTCTTGGAATTTGGAGGCGACTTCAACAAGTACGTCACCGCGCGCAAGTTACAGAAGGAAGAGGGAATCCTGTTTCGGCACTGCCTACGAATGATTCTGCTTTTGGATGAGATGGCCAATGTGCCACCCGAATCAAGCACGGTCGCCACGTGGGAGGACTGGTTGGATGATTTGTCAGACCAGTTGTCGGAGACGTGCCGGATGATCGATCCGCAAAGTACCGATGAAGTCTTGTTTCAGACGAACCAGTCAGAAGACAAGTGGATGCCCCCAGGCCGGCGAGACCCCAACGACGTGGCCCTAGAATAACCAATCGATCTGTTCGCCCATCGATCTAAAGACTTCATCCCAATCGTTTGCGTCGAGAACACGATCGGTCGTGATGAGATGGACGACGGACTCGGCGGCCGCCTCATCAGGCTGAAGGTCGAGGCGATTAAGCTCATTGATGACTTGAAGGGCGTCCAACGCCGTGACTTGGTAGTCGCCGGAGACGTCCCAGCGTGGGTCACCCGTCTGCCAAGATTGCCCCGATACATCGAAACTTCCATTGTTGATGTTCAGGGCATTGATGATCTGCAGAGCATCCAATGCCTGCACCCCATCGATCCCATTGACGTCGTGACGATTGACCTGGTTTTGGAACTCATTCTCATCATCGAGCATCCAAACGGCCGCCGTTTGCGGTCGATAGCCATCGGCAGAGATCATGAATTCGAGCAGTTCCGTCACCTGCTGCAGACTGTCATTCACAGGCGTCATTGCGATGGTCATCGAAGCTACCCCGGCGTCGATGACTCCGCTAGCTTGATAGGCGACTCGGCCGTTTCCTCCGGAAATGGTGTACGCCATCGGTTTGGCCTGAACCGCCGTGCGACGGTCGATCAGCAATCGTAGCGTTTCAGCGGCATCCCCTTCGCTAAATGTGGCGACATCAAATTGGGCGGTGAAGTCCTGCAGCGGTGGCGCGTTGACCAGAACACTCAACTGAGCTTGCTGCGACGGACCATCTCCATCATCCACCTGCACCGTCACCGTGTATGAACCTGCCGTCGCATAGACGTGCGAGCCATTGATGGACGCCAGCGTCGTCTGCGTCGAACTACCGGCGCGATCAATCGTCGCCACGCCGGATTCCAATGTGGAGCCGTCACCCCAGTCGATCGAATACTGGAACGTTTCGGTGGTCGGCGGCGACGCGTTCCCGTTGTCGAACCCAGGATCGGAAATCGTCACCAGATCGACCAGCGTTAGCGTCTGCCCCGCAGTGGTCGTCTGGTTGTCAATCGCGGTCAGGGTCGGTGCCACATTGCTGATGATGGCGTCGAGAGATTGCGTGAGCTGTCCCGCCGCCCCGACGAGTTGGATCTCGATCGGATAGGTCCCGTCGTCCGCGTAGACATGACTGCCGGAAATCACCGCGTCGGACTCGGTGACCTGCCAACCGATGTCACTAAACGCGGCGAACTCGAGCTCATTCAAAAGCACTCGCTGACCACGGTTGATCACCGGATCCATCAAGGACACGCGGCCATTGACGGTGAGCCCCTCCACCCAGTGCATTCGTGCCGTTGGATCCTCGGCAGTTGCATTCGGGTCGAGAGGAACATTACCACCGTATACATCTCGAGCTGCCTGGCCCGTGAACCAATCTCCAGAAATCAATCGCTCCCAAGACGTTTCTGGCGATGGCGGATTGGTCGGTCGTGGCTCGAACCCAAATCCGATCACGTGCGCGAGTTCGTGAACAGCGAGGCTTAGAAAGTCATTTTGGTTTGGACCAAGGCCATCGGGTGAAGCATCAAAGTAGAAGTTCGCGCCAGTCGTATCAAACCCGACCGAACCGCCCCATGGTCCGATGTCGTATCGAGGGTTCGCTAAAGCGCCCGCCTGCCCGCGACCTTGGACACTCTGCACGAACTGCGTGCTACCTGAGGCGGAAAAACCACCGGGCCCTCCGAATCCTCGGATATCCTCAGGAAAATCCTGACCTGCCACAAATACCAGAATCTCGTTTTCGTTGATCTGAAGGTTCCGAAGCTCGATCAATGTCTCTATTGAACGCGGATCGTTGAATCGAGCCGTCCAAGTGTTCGTTACCCCGGGAATATCCGATCCCCCTGGGGCGATCGCGGTTAACTCGTCTTCAAAGCGGTTCAACAGGATCTCGCCGGCCAACTCCAGCAACTCTTTCTTCGTGTCGGTATCAAAGAAGCGGTTGGCACCCGTGTCATACCGATAATCAAAACGGAATCTCAAACGACCCGGCGGATCAGGTACTTGCACCTGAAGCTGCGTCGTGGTTCCGTCGCCGAAATCGGCCGTCGCGGTGAATGGACCAATCAAGCCGGACGTGTCCAAAGTCGTTTCGATTGGATAGCTCTCACCTTCTCCAACCAGCAAACGACGTGTCTCCAGACCCTGATAATTCGGGGCGCGCGCACGTCTTTGACGATGAGTTGCGCCGGCGGCACAGCAACGACGAGATAAGATCGATGATGCTCGGGTGATGTCCACCCACGATCGCACCTTCGAAACGAGACTGCGGAGAATCCACGCGGGGAAGAGCAACATACAGTGTTTCAAATGAGGCGCTCGATCATTGACCCAGAAAGGCGAATGCCAATCGACTCCAGACTAGTCCCGTGGGTAGATCCGGCAACCCTCACTGGGGTTGTTTTTCGATATCGTTTCCAGTGGCGCATCACGCCACCGTACGATTCGGGAAACGTGCCGGAATCGGCCTTGGCTCAGCCGATCGAACGGCCCAATGAACGATCCAATGTGGGGCTACGTCGACTTAGCTCGGGATCTTGCGACGCATGACTAAACGGATCTTGATTTTGTCGGCGTACCTTTGGGCTTCACCCAATACGCTCTTCGCGATTGCATTGGGCATGCTGCTTGGCGGACGCATGCGTCTGCATTCGGGCGTCTTGGAAATTCACGGCCATCGTGTTCGCCGTGTGCTTGCAAGCATGCCGATCGCTGCCAATGCGATGACGATGGGTCACGTCGTGTTCGGCCAATCACCAGTAGCTCTCGATCGCACGCGTTTGCATGAGCGGGTTCACGTGCATCAGTACGAGCGATGGGGGCCGTTTTTTATTCCGGCCTATTTGGCGTGCTCGGCGTACCTATACCTGGTCGGACGCGATGGCTATCGGGACAACCCGTTCGAGGTTGCCGCATACGCAGTCGATGATCCCGGTCACCCGCGGCTTCGGACTGGGCACCCAACAGAATGAGCCAGATCGGATGATCTGGCTCATCGGTTGATTCTCGTTGGATGTCCGCGGTTGGCACAACCGCTGACATTTCACCATCAAGCCGTCGAAGTCAGCTCACGGACGTCAATGCTTCCTGGAGAGCAGCCTTGGGGCGCACACCCACAAAGCTCTCGGAGACTTCACCGCCTTTGAACAGCAACAGGGTGGGGATGCTGTTGATACCGAACTTCTGGGCGGCACCAGGATTATCGTCGATGTTGACCTTACCGATCTTCACAGCGGGATTCTCGGACGCCAGCTCATCAATCATGGGAGCGATCTGGCGACATGGGCCGCACCAGGGCGCCCAGAAATCGACCAGGACGGCCGAGTCGCTTTGTAGCACTTCGGCATCGAAATTGTCGTCGGTAAACTCTTTGACCGCTTCAGAAGCCATCTCGGTGTCCTTCGTAGCAAATGGTTGGAAGACGCCAGATTTTAGAGCCAACGCCTGGGGTGTCAATTAACTGCCCGCTTGGCAGTTCAGGCCGCCCGCGGCGACGACAGGAGCAAACGTCGGACCAATTGATCCAGGATCATCGCGGTGGCACCCCACACGTGATATTCACGGAACTCAAATGCTGGCGCATCAAAGACCAGTTTTCCAACCTCTTCTGTTCCGACCTCGTCGCCAGAACCATCACGCTGGCGAAGTGAACTTTGCTGGCGTGTGATGACGACCCGATGCTCTTGAACGAACCTTTCCAGGGGGATCTCGATGACCTCGTCCACTTCGCTTGGATCAGGCTGCCAACGCGATTCTGGGCATCGAATCAGAGCCACAACGGGGTCAATGACGTTGTTGCTGGCATAGACGAAATGCCTCGGCAAACGTCCAACTTCGGCTAGCAAGTCAGGGGCAACCCCGAGCTCCTCCTCGAATTCGCGAAACGCGGCTGCTTGTGGTGACTCACCCGTTTCGATCCGTCCGCCGGGAAAACAAATCTGCCCACCGTGATGGCGCAGATGTGTGGGCCGCCGCGTCAGAGGAATCGTCCAACCAAGTTCCGCGTGTTGGTAGAGGCAAACCGCCACAGCGGCTTGCCGCGTCTGCGACCGCAACGGGCCCCGATGCCGCCCGTACGCCAAATGAGGTGCCATGATGCTCTTGGCCGAACCGAGCGGATCCCAACACATTCCGCGCAACGCGCGGTCCGATCGGCAACCGTGGCCCAAAATGAAAGCGGAGTCATCCAGGTGCGGATTCAAATGAGTCCTCAAATGGACTCGCATCTCCTCGGTTGTTACCGGCAAAGGTCCCCGATGCGTCATGCTGCGTCAGATCAGTGTTTCTAATAACCGACGCAGCTTTCGTAACTCAACGCGGTGGTCCAAGTCATCCACCGGACGCATGTCGATCGTTAACGAGCGATTGTACTTTTCTCGCTCGAGTTGCGTGACGATTTTGCCGTAGTCAACCTCACCTTGACCGACGCTGACCTGGAACTTGTCCTTGCTGGTGTCCCGTAGATGTACGTTGTGGACGAACTTGAGAATGTCGTCGTAACCTTTGGCATTGGCATGCGCCTTGGCGGCTTGCGGGCTATTATCGGTCACCACGAGGGCAACACTCGGATCCAGCGTCACACCCAGACCGTCAACGTTGTTGCACAATACCAGCAGCGTGTCCGGATCTTCGCTTAAACATCCCAGCATGCATCGCACACTGACGCGAACGCCTTCGCTGTCGGCGATGCCAACGAGTCGACGCAGGTGTTCGACCTCTTCATTGAACGGTGTTCCCTGCTGGCCGGAGGCGACCGACATGTTGACGACCTTGGTCGCCTTGGCAATACGACAGAGACCCTGGAAGTCTTCATAGTGTTGTTCGCCGGTACTGCCCAGTTCGACGCTGTAGCCGCTGATATCCAGCCGATGTGTGTGGCGTAGCAGCTGAATGGCTCGGTCCTCGTCCGCCAGCAGCTCGCTGGGCTTTGCCTGGGTACCCGATTCATGCAGCGCGATCTCGACGGACGTGAAGTCCAGGTCCTGCAAGAGCTCAATCGCGGGTTGCAACTCTAAATCGGGCCAGCACTGCGTCGCAGCGGAAACAAACATAGGAGGCGTCCTTTCATAGGGAGCAGATCAAGCTGAGAGAAACTTAACGACCTAAGCGGCGTCATTGAAGAGACCGCCGGATCCCGCATCGGATGAACGCGGCGCCGGCGTCGATCGACCGCCGGCCTCGTAGGTGGCCGGAGCCGTGAATCCAGCTAATTGCTGTAACAGTTCCGTTTGTAAATGACTCAGATGGTATTGGCAGACAAATAGCGCTGTGGCCCTGGAATGTGTTGTATCGATCACTTGGGCGACTTCGCCACAGCGACGCGCGAGCCTCGCGTCTTCGATCCGGCGCGTGTGAAGCAACTTCTCCGACAGGCTGAGGCCTTCAGCCGGCGCCAGCGGATCGCGAATGAGTTCGTCACGGCGTGCAATCATCTGTTCCAGTTGGGCGATCGCTTTCGCGAGTGACTCCGTCGACGCGTCGACTTCACCTGGCTTCAGACCGATGGTTCGGACGCGAGTCTCGTCCAAAATCAGGTCAATGGTTTCGGCCAACTCGGCCAGTTCGTCGACATATGCCGAAACACGTTGGGACCAAGTGTCGACATTCGATGGCTCTGCGTTTGTCATTCGATGAATCAGAGGGATCGGGTTGCGAGAAAAAAGGATGGACAGCGCTCGTTCACCGTGAAAGGACATGAACGAGAGTTGGAGACGGGATTGAGTTAGGCCACTCGTTGGCACTAGCCTCGGCGTTGCAACTGAAAGAGTTCATACATGGGATCAACGACGGTATCACTCGAGGCGTCGGAGATTTGTTCGACCAGATGTTGATCCAACTGTTTCTGAAAGACTTCCTCGGTCCGTCCACCGTGAAAATAAGCGGGTGTTCCGACGCTCTCACGCATGCTTGCCAGCATGCTGCCAAACAAGGTCTGCCCCACGAAGTCGCCAAAGGCTTCCCGTGTCGCATCTTCGCTGGGCGGCTGCGTTGAGACGGCGGTTCGATCGGTGCTCGTTAGAGGAGAGATCATGATCCCGAACTGGCTCGCTGGAGTGTTAGAAACAGATTCACTTGTAGATCACTTCACCGTAAAGATCGCCTTTGGCTTTGAGCGTCTCAATGATCGCGATCAAGTCTTCTGTCGGGACATCGAGGGCGCCCAACGCGTCGGCCAATGCTTTCAACTTTGCCGCCGCCGGCGAACCATCTGGCGCCAGTTCGACGAACCCTCTCATGCCTCCGGCTTCGATGCGAAGGTTTCGATGGGTGATCAAGACCGGTGCGATTTCGACGTCCTCGCCAATCACCACGACGCCGTCAGCTTCGTTGATGACGACTCGTTTGTGGCGGCCGTCGAGCTGAATGGGTGTATCGAGGATGGGCCAAATGAATTTGATCGGATCGGACCGGTACAACGACGGGATCGTGACCTCCACATGCAGCTGATCGACGGCGCGAGCGATTGACCCAGTCGGAACGGAACGATCTTGTTGAGGCAGCAGCCGCGATCCAGTGCCGACGTTCATGGTGAGGGCACTGAAGGAGTTGATTTCTTCCTCGATCCGAGACGCGGTACTAAAATCGGCAAAGTCGCGGTCGATCACGAGCGTGATTTTGTCATCTTTCAGGTAGGAGGCCATCACGGTCTCTTCCATCTTGAGGCCGCCTTGGATGGTGGCAGACGTCGCCGTCGCGTCCGGTGAAACCGCCAGACGGCCTTGAGCCATGGCATACACCATCGGATTGTCGGTCCGCGGTCCCAGCATCGGCGTGAGCATCAGGTAGCCACCCTCGAGACTCTTTGCAGCAATCGCGCTCACTCGAACGTCGAGCAGATCTCCCTGCTGGGCGCCCACCTCAGGAATGGTCGCCGTCACGAACACCGAGGCGACATTCTTCGCGTCTGGAAAATTGGTCAGGTCGATCATGCCACCCGCATCAGTTGCCACGGATCCGCCCATCAACTGCATCATGCGAGACAGGGCTCGCAATGTCACCGCCGAGTCGCCATCGCCGGTCCCGCGAAGGCCGACGACGATTCCTAACCCATGCAGCGTATTGGTCTCCTGGCCCTTCACACGGCATATGTCGCCAACCTTCAGGCCCGCCGCCGTCAGCGGCAGACAGAAACCGATCGACCAACCGATAGCCAAGACTGTTGTCAGGTATCGCGGAAATGGACACGGGCGAATCAAAACGGAGCTACTCTTTCAAAGAAACGTTGAAACCAACCTCGGCGGTAGCCATCTCGCAGTTGTCCACGATCTTGCTTGTGGATTTCCAGATCAATTAAGTCTCGGCTGAGCACGACATTGTCCGGCGCGATGTCTTGGGCGCGACAGATACCCGACAAGGATGTTTCCCACAGGTTGTCGTTGATCCGATAGGACTTTCGGGCTTCCAATACCAGGTTGCCATTGGGACGGATATCAACGACACGCGCTGCAATATTGAAAGTCAGCGACTCGCGAGATTCGATGGAAGCCTCAGCCCGCGAGTTGGTCTGTGACTGCGCGTCAATCTCCGGGTCTCCGGCGACCTGCTCGTCCGGGATCAACTTGCCCTGGCTAATGCGGACCCATTCTGACAGCGTCGCTTGAAACAGCGACAGACGACGTTTTTCCGTTTCTCCTTCGGCTTGCATTCGCATGATTTCGTCGACTCGAATCGTCACGATGTCATGCAATTGGAACGCTCGCAGCGGAGGCGCTTTCTGATAGGTCCAGCTGACGCCCTGGAAGCCGTTCGTCAGACCCGGTCCGGCCATGCCCATAGGATTGTTGGATCCGGTCGGCCCCGTTTGCATCATCGGATTTCGCATTCCCGGCATCGGTTGCGCTGCCGGCGAGGGCAATGCATCGACAGGCTGCGGACCGGCCCGCAATAGAGATGAGTTTTGCGCTGCCAACGACGTCGCGAAACACGATGCAACACTCAGCAGCATGAATGGAACGGCGATTCGCCATCCACGATTCACACCGGTCCAGAACGTTGCTTCGACGAGCGATCGGGTACGCAGTTGGTGATGCGTTCGGAGGTCGGTCATGGCGAGGCTCCCTCGCTGCGGTGGACTCGATGCGGAGACGTGATGATCTCGACGCGGGATGAATTGACGACCCTCGCCATCAACCGACGCCGAGGCTGCAGCGTCTCGATTTCAACCAAGTCACCCGCCGCTCCCTCCCCCAATGATTTGGCGGTGCTCGTGACGCGGATGCCACCGCCGGAAACCAGGATCTCGACCAGATCGCCACGCCGAATCAGTCTTGGCGGTGCAAAATCGGACATCGATAATGCCACTCCACCACGAACTTGGCCGACGACTTCCATGCCAAGAATGTCATTGGGGCTGGCAACCGCATCGGGCGACGGCGGTACCTTCTTTGGCAATGGTTGGAATTCCACATCCCCAGGTGCAACGCGTTGACCTCGCCGCATGGATTGTCGCGCCGCGACCATCGCGGGGCGAGCACGCCAAACGACCTGCACTTCACCTTGGCAACTCTTCGACGATGAACGACCGATAACCGCAGCCTTCGTCAGCGTCGGCGGTGATGATGACCCGTTGGGAGACCAAGTCGGCGGAGGATCGATCCACTGAATCTCTCGAATCCCCTGAATTGAATCCAGCGATCCGATCCCGTCGGATCGCACGATGATCTCGAGATCGAACGATTCGTATAGTTCTCGATAGTCCTGCTGCATGCCCAGTTCAAACCAACGGCGAACCCGGTCGGCAACTTCCTTCGGGACATCACTTTCAACGGTTCCGCGAACTTCGAGCGTCGCCGTATCGTCCACCTGGCGTGTCGACTCGTAACCAACCCGCCGTACCGATGGATTGGTCAAAGCCCGCTCCCCGGCCGACGGATCCAACCTGGAGCCGCTGGGAACGCGATGCACCGTGATCGTTTCGGCTCCATGGATCGTGATCATGGTGGGAGTCGCTTCGGCGCGTTGGATCCAACCGGCGATACGATCGCGCGACAGCTTCGCTTGAGTACCATTCAATGGAATCAGGCCAATCGTGGCGCCTTGGAGACGTGGCCACGCTGCGAGATTCGAATGCAGCGGCCGCACAACATCGGCCAGCCGAATCACCGACGAGTCGACCACGGCATTCTCGATCGTCGCAAACTGCCAGCGCGTGCCTGCATCGACGACATCGATGCGACGAGGCAGCGACGCGTTCGTCGGTGGAGCCTGCGCCGTTAGAGTGTTGTTGGCTAGCAAGGCGATCGCGGTAAGGCCCCAAAGTCGATGCATCAGAATCGGCGGAGGTTCGATATGTTCTGCATGACCTGGTCGCCTGCTTGAACGGCTTGACTATTCATTTCAAACGCCCGTTGCGTCGTGATGAGATCGATCAACTCCTGAACGGGTTCGACGTTGGACGCTTCCAAGTTTCCCTGCCTCAGAATCCCGAGTCCATCGATACCTGGATTGTTGATTTGCTCCGTGCCTGAGGCGTCCGTGGCGGTATACATGTTCTCGCCCACCTTCTGCAGTCCGTCGGGATTGATGAACTGAGCGAGCTGCAACTGCCCCTGGTTGGCCAGTTCGATCTGTCCCGGCTGCCGTACCAAGACCTCGCCGTTTCCGTTGATGACGACGGCGGTCGCATCAGGCGGAATCGTGATGGGAGGATCCAGGAGCCGGCCCGTTTGGGCCGATCCGATCACCAGTTGGCCATTAGCATTGATGTCCAAGTTGCCGGCTCGAGTGTACATCGTGTCTTGACTCGATGGATCGAGGACGCGGAAGAAACCGCCACCCTGAATGGCGACATCGAGGTCACGACCCGTCTGCTGCAGGGTGCCTTGGCGGTGATCCGTCTGCGTACTTGTGACTCGGACGCCGAGACCAACCTGGGTTCCCACGGCTGTGGGCGTCTGGGTCGCATCTTGGATGCCCGGATAGACCTCCGTGCGGTAGAGCAGATCTTCGAAGTTGGCCCGATCTTTTTTGAAACCCGTGGTATTGATGTTCGCCAGATTGTTGGCGATGACATCCAACTTGGTCTGCATCGCCTCCATACCCGTGGCGGCGGTGTACAGCGTTTGAACGCTCACGAACGAACCTCTTTGAACAGCGTACCGGAGTGGTGACCATCGGTCCCCATTCCATCTCTTGGTTAGGCCTGCAGCATGCGACCGATCAATGATCCGATCACGGTGTCTTGGTTTTTGATCATCTGCACGTTGGCCTCATAGGCCCGCGACGTCTCGATCATTTCCATCATCGTGGCGGTTGGACTGACCGCGGATTGCTCCAGAGAACCGGCTACTACGTTTCTTTGGCCGGGCGGGGCAAGATCAAACTCGGCCAATGGTCGGAACAAGTTGCCTCCAACGTGCGACAGGTCGCCGAGACTCTTCGGCTGTGCCAACATCAGTTCCTGTCGAAAACCGACCTGGTCGATCCGTCCCTCCGGCCCGATCTGAACGTCCTTCTTGGGGTCAATTTGGATTGGTTGCCCGTTACTGCCCAGCACGGCGTCCCCACCGGAGTTGACTAACCGGCCCGCGGAATCGAATAGAAAATCACCCGCCCTGGACAACAGTTGCTGATCGCCGCGTTGCAATACGAAGAAACTTATCTCGTCGTGAATGGCGAAGTCAGTTTCACGGCCCGTTGTTCGAATCGCACCAACGCGAAACTCGGTCTGATCTCGTTGAATTGTGACGCCGCCACCGACATCATCGATCCCGCCAATGCCTGGTGAAACCTCGCCCTGCTCGATCAATTCACTAAAACGAGCCTGAAGGATCGTCGCCTTGGGCTTGTAGCCGGGCGTCTCCACGTTGGCCAGATTGTGACTGACTTGTTGCAGTCGATGGCTCTGGGCTTGGGCTCCGGCGGCCGAAAGATAAACGCCATAAGGCATGATGGACTTCCTGAAGCGCAGCGGTTTGGTCAATTCTCTCTTGCAGCTAACGAACCGACCAACTGAGCGTCAAGTCCAACCACCTCCGATCGCCTTGGCACGTTCCGGCGTCCAAGAAACACTTCCGCGAGTTGAAGACGTCGACGGTTGGACCATTGCTACCATGCACGTAAGTCGCGTCCTCGATCTCACCCAAGTCAATACATCACGATGAATGCTCCATCCCCAGCGCAGCCCGGCGAGCCAACGGATCCACAGCATCGGCGGATCCTCACTCAAATGGGTGCCGCGGTGGGTGTGGCCGAACAAGATGTCTTTTCCGAGGACGCCTTTGTCGGATTCTTTCAATCGTTTCGACCCGATGGCCTCGGATTGAGCGATGTCTTTGATGGGTTGCCGATGGCTGATGATCTACAGGCTCGATTGACTCGACTGTTTGACGTCGCCGGGGATGATCGGCGCCCTCAAGGAGGCCGCGACGCTTACTTTGTCGTCCGTCGTCCGCAACGCGTGGACCCGGATCAGATCCAGGCAGCGGGAGATGACTGGCTGCGACGACTCACTCGGTTAGCCGTGGAGTGTGACGATGTCGATCTATCGGATCGACTTCGTGGCGTCCGCCGTGTCCGATTGTTGGAAGGTGCCGCGCCCAAGAGCCCCAAGGAGGACTGCGACAAGACGGGACTCTTCCGAGCATTCGATTCGGACATTCCGACGTTAGCTGGCCGATCGGCCAATTCGCCTATCGCCGAATCGCTTCGAACACCGTACTACTTCATCACGTGTGACCCGCATCTTCGTGACTACCTGATGTGGCCTCTTTACGCTTCCCACCACCGAACCGAGGACCCGTTTGAGCCATACTTTGATCTTTGGCGACACGGCGTGAAATTCCGAATCTATCGCGAGGACCAGATCGACTTGTACATGCCAAGATGGGACGAGTGACCCGTTGAGTCGGCTTCAATCGCGTTGATGAACCGTCCCGAACTCAGGTTGCCGGCTCGCGTTAACGATCCGTCACGCGACTGACCTCCGGTGCACCGACCAGTTGTGGTCCGGAACCGTCATTGAAATAAACGCGATCACGGCCACGATTCTTGGCGGCATACAAAGCCTCGTCGGCGCGTCTTACGATCGGGCCGATGATCAAATCGTCCCCGCAACGGGCAAGTCCGACGCTAATGGTCACGTTGAGTCGATCTCCACCGGCGACGATCGGCTCGGCTGACAACCGCTTTCGGAACTCATTCATGTGTTGCGCCGCCATTCGAATCGGCGTGTCCGTCAGGATCGCGAATTCCTCTCCACCGAAACGTGCCACGATGAGCACATCCTTGACCGTTTCAAGCTTGGAAGCGACCTGCTGCAAGACCATATCACCGACCGGATGACCATAATTGTCGTTGATCATCTTGAACTTATCGATGTCGACGAGCACCAACGAAAACGCGGACCCGCCGTCGCGGTAGATGGCGAAGAGCTCATCGAGCTTTTGGTCGAAGGCACGCCGATTGAAGAGACCCGTCAATCCGTCGGTGCGTGCCTCAGTAAGGTACGACTCGATTTGGGCGGTCTGTTCGGCGAGTTGCCGTTCAGCGGCTTCGAGGCGACTTTGAAGGCCCTCGTTGGCGGACATGATTTGCCCGATCAACGTCACCAAACGAGCATCACCGGCATCCCGCTCGCTATCGCCGACGCGGGACGGATCGGCACCCGACGACATCAGGTCTTGTTGCATCACGTCGTTGATGGCGCCAATCTGCGATTGATAGCTGGACACATTGCCCGAATACTCGCTCGTCCATCGCATCAGACTCTGCAGCAGACTTACCATCCGCTGTCGTTCGTCGTCGCTCATCATCGCGTCGTCGACTTTGGCACGCGACGTCATCAAACGCCCCGTCCAAAAACCGATGGCGAGGAGCACGCTGGCGAAGACCAGGCCAACAACGAGCAACAAGGAGGAAGACGTGATCATGAATCTGCCGACCAGCGTTCCGCGTTATGCCAATTCGATGCTCGAGGGTGAGTTGATTTTCTCGCCACGTGCGATGACCACCAAACCGCTATCGGTGACCGTCAAGCCACGCGCTTCATCCGCGGCGCGATCATAGCCGATTTCGGTCTCCGGAGGGATGGTGACGCCCTTGTCGACGATCACGCGGCGCAGTCGGCTGTGTCGCCCCACCGTGACATCTTCGAACAAGATGCTGTCTTCAA
>JBCDIU010000006.1:0-251048 GCA_038748615.1 Planctomycetota bacterium
AAATCCGTCGAAAGCCGAGTCGAATTCTTGACCGATCCTTCGCACCGCATCCAGTTCCTTTTCACTCCACGCCACTGCTCTTGGCTTAACCAGATCGAAATCTGGTTCGGAACGCTTCGCAGTAAGGTCACGCGTTGGATGAACTTTGAGAGTCTTGATGCTCTGGAAGACGCCCTAGTCTCCTTCATCGACTATTACAACTCCACGCTGGCACATCCTTACAGTTGGACGTACACCGGCAAGATTCTCACGCAAAGATGAGCAATTTCAACTTAGGATGCAATCTCGCTTCAAGCCACGCAGATTCCTTCCCGGGGCACTAGGTCAACACTTCCCATCCGAACAAGACACTTTCTGTCGCATGGGGAAGATCGGGAGACGGCGGTGCATAAAGCCAAAGTAAAGGCTGAGTACCTGGTCCTTGATCCACTTCGGGTCTTCCCCGTTATCCTCTTTTTGCCAATTCAGGGTACTTTCCTTTTCGTTTCAGGCGACGTATTCTCCGGTTTCATTGTAGAGGGGTTATCGGTTAGCCCGAACTGAGACCAATCGAGCATCGCGAGGGGATTTAGCGACGGATGAATGCGCCTGAGAACGAGTTTAATCGCCGATCCAAGAAGTGTAATCGTTCCGACAAACAAGATTCGTGGTTCAAACGAAGGCGAATCCGCTTCCAGCAGCTTGAGACGCGTCGGCTGCTGGCGGCTGACTGGCAAAACCCCGACGTTGCCTTCGATGTAAACGATGATAACGATATCACTCCACTTGATGCCCTTCTGGTCATCAATGAGCTCAATCGCACTGGAGGTCGTATTGATCTTTTGGAGACTTCGGGGCTCGATCGCGATTACTACCCCGACGTTTCGGGCGATGGTGGGCTTTCGGCTCTGGATGCGTTGTTGGTCGTCAATCGCCTGAATCAACCGGCGGGGGAACAGATCGATGCACCGGCACCCAATCTTGAAATCGCAGGCGTGCGAGCTTTGGGCGGTGGGAACCCGATAAGCCCTGACGGAAATCTGAGTTTGATTCTCGATTTGGATAATACGGGCGATCCGATTCCCACTGGCGGGAATCCCGTCCTGGGAACTGCAGTCATTGGAAGCTTGCGGATCGTCGACATGGCTGGCAATGTCGTTGCCACGGCGAATGATTCCACGATCTTCTTCGATCAGAACGCCAACAATGAAATTTTGCTCACAGTTTCTCTGGCGGGCTTGCCCGAAGGAACCTATGACATCGTCGCGGTAATTGACACCAACGACGATCTGGACGAGCTGTCTGAATCAGACAACACGCAAACCATTTTCAACTCGATCCAGATCAGCAACGATGGTCCTGAATTTGACTTCAATGGCTTTGACCCAAATCCGCCACCGAACAACGCAAATGTGCCACCACTGTTCGATTTGCCGGGCATCCGTGACTTCGATTTTGATGATGGTGATGTCGAATTGGAAGTTGTCGTTAATGAAGCGACGTTGACCATTACATCGCTGGACGTGGGAACCCTGCAATTCACGGTACCCGGATTCGCTTCGCTCTCGGTTCCGATCATCGAAGATCTGGAACTGGAGATTGGGGGTTTTGGCAATACGTTGATTTTCGACAATGCCATCATTCCAGACGACCTGGAAATTGAACTTCATGGCGGCAACCATCGCGTTTTGTTGGACAACATCCTCGTTGGAGATGACTTGGAGTTTGACGGTAGCAGTGGATCGGATCAGTTGGTGATTCACGGCGGAAGCGCGATCGGCGGTGATATTTTGATGGATTTGGGCCGAGGCGACGATACCGTTGCGATCCACGATCTAGACGTCGGCGATGATTTACGCCTCGAGAGTGGAAGTGGCGATGATTTGGTTGCTCTAAATGATCTCGTCGTCGCCGATGAGGTTGATATTGAGCTGGAAGATGATGACGATCAGCTATCTGCCGAGAACGTCCAAGCAGGCGACGATGTGGAGTTCGACGGTGACGATCACTTCGATCGATTAGGGATCAATGTCGACACCATCTTCACCGACGAGTTGGACCTAGATGACTTTGAAGAACTGGTCAACACGATCGATATCGAGGATTTGATCGATGGGATTTTCCCCTCGGTAGACGGAACACCCGTCTTTCAAAATGGGTTCTCCGTCGACCAGGGTGCATCGACGGTCAACCTGCTGACGGGTCAATCGATCAATTTGTCCTATTCGGTCAATGTGGGCGAAATATCGAATGGCCCCGTGAATACAACCGTCCAACAGACGATTGACGGGCCGATCGATGGATTATTGATCGCGAGTGACTATCCGGCAGGTGGTTTCAGCAACGCGTCCGCAGCCAGTAATCTCGTCAACCAGACGTTCACGGCAGTGACGCCTGGGGTCTATGTCGTGACGACGATCGCCACGCGTGAGGATAATCAAGAGACGGCCGCAGACACGCTCATGATCCTTATCGAGGACGCCACCGCGCCGACTGCGTCACTCGTCGCGCCAGGTATCGATGTACCGGGAATCGCTCCACAGGACGCCATCACGGTAACGGTCACATCCGAGTTGATCGGTGGTGATGCGAATCTGGTCGAGTTGGTTCAAACGACCCAGAACGGGGATTTCCAAACACTGTTGGGAACGCTGGTCGACGACGGTACAGGTGGCGATCAAATAGCCGATGACGGCATCTTCGGTGGTGACGTCGAAATCCCCGCCAGTATGGAAGGCGAAGTGTTTTTGGCAACTCGGACAACGATTGATGGTGAAACGATCATCTCGCCCGTCGCGTCGCTCCCGGTCACAGGACTGAAACTCGGACTCGGTTCAAATGATAGCCCCATTGTTTCCAATGCGGACGGTGACGAGTGGGTCGAGGGTCAGATCATCGTTGGCTTTAACGACATGCCTACAGATGAGAGGGTCACTCAGATTGCTACTCAGTTCAATGCTGAGATCTTGGGTGCATTGCCTCGTTTAAGACTCGTGCTCCTCGATGTGCCAGCCGGGGAGTTTGAGACCGCGCTCGCCGGGATTGCCGCACTGGAAGACGTATCCTTCGCTGAGTTGAATATTCTGGCGGAGCTTACGACGACCGCTCCGGATAGTAGCTCTGAATATGGGGACCGCTTGGTACGAGCCGAGGAGGCGGCGATCGTCGCCCAGGAAGGTCTACCTGTCGTTGTCCTGGACACGGGCGTAGACCGGACACATCCAGATCTATCAGGACGAATCGTCAATGGTCCCGATTTTGTAAATGGCGATAGCGATTCAAGCGATGATCAGGGACACGGGACGCGCGTCGCGGGAATCATCGCGGCCAAGCGAAATGGATCTGGAGTAACAGGACTGAGTAGTGGGCAGGTTATCGCTGTCAAGGTAATGCCCGGTGCATCGTCGAAGGGCTCGGTGAGTGATGTTATTGAGGGGTTTGAATATGCTGCCAACTTGGGACAGCGGGTCGTGGTCAATGCCAGCTTGAAAGTCGAATTTAATTCACTCGTTGGCCAACTGATCGACTTTGTTGGCCTTTCAGGACTCGCATCTTCGGTCAAAGCCGTTCAGGACGGCGGTTCGCTTGTAGTCGCGGCGGCTGGCAATGATGGCGAGTCGGGTGCTGAACGACCAGCAAGTTACTCCGGCGTCTTGGGTGTTGGCGCGTCAACGGCATCCGACACACGATGGATCGGATTGGTGGATTCAAGTAACTCTGGCTCTGGAGTGGACATTGCAGCACCGGGCGCAGGTGTATTTTCAACGACCAATGGAGGCGGAACAGGTTCTCGCAGCGGAACCTCGTTTGCAGCTCCGTTCGTCGCTGCGGCTGCCGCAGTAGTCTGGAAACAGAATCCTACTTGGTCAGCCGCTCGTGTCAGCAATCACCTGATTGCAACCGCCGTACCGCTCCCGGGACAGAACATTGGACCACGGCTCGATTTCTTTGAAGCCGTTTTCAACGGCAGCTTCGAATCGGATGTAGAAGGTTGGGACCAAACCGGGACCGTCAGCACGCTATCGCAACTCGGCTCGCTCACCGCTCAAGACCGCGGGCGATTGGTTCAAGTCAGCACTGGACCGGCCGGTGACGGAATCGCCGCGTCACTGAGTCAAACCTTCGTTGCCCAGCCCGGCGCGACGTCCGTCGAACTCGAATTCGTCTATGCGATGCTGACCGAAGAGTTTGACGAGTTTGTTGGCACCGAGTTTGACGACATCTTAACGATCCAGTGGATTGCGAACGGAACCAGCCAAGAATTGGTTCGTGAAACGGTCAACACATCCTCGTTCGCATTCCTGGGTGGGATCGACTTCCCTGGTGGCGATAACACACTTGGATGGACGGGTTGGAAGACCATTACTACATCGCTGCCCGTCACGCCTGGCGCGTCATGCACACTGCAAATCGATATCACCGATACTGGAGACGACATTTTTGATAGTGTTGCCTTGATCGACGGGATTCGTTTCAAAGCGTAGGTTTGGTCAGATACGGCTGTTGCCAGCGGTCCCACACCGAGTTCCACACGTTACTTGTCTCAGCCAAGACGGCCTTTTTGAAGCGGGGCTTCGTTTTACCCTCTCTTGAGATCTCTTCCGTCGATTCTCGCTTTGTGACGTATGTTTGGGGGATGCTCGGGAGGAGTCGGGTCACTCCAGTGCAATCAACCTTCCCCTGAAGGTTGGCTGATGTTTCAATTGGCGAACCCCCGCACACGCTCGTCGCTGCGGGACGGGGCCAGAACAATCTGAGAGTCATCACGACCGTCACGAGGACCTCGGGTCTCGCGGTCGATCGATGGGCCGACGTCAGTCCAAGGCGGAGGCGAGATCACGGTCGAGAAGTTATTCGCGACAAATGGGACGGATTCCGCTTGACTCTGTACCGAGGTACGGAGCCTATACTTGATTCATGGAAAACACGCAAAGCGAGTCGATGACGATTGGGGCCCTAGCGAAAGCTGCGGGTGTTGGCGTGGAGACCGTCCGCTTTTATCAGCGGAAAGGGCTTCTGGAAACGCCCACGCGAACGATCGGTTATCGAACCTACGGTGAGTCCGACGTTCGGACCATTCGGTTCATCAAGCGGGTTCAAGAACTTGGGTTCTCGCTCAAAGACGCTCAGGACCTGCTCAATATCGCGCTTTGTTCACGCGAAACACGTCCCCGTTTGGCGGAGGCGTGCCGCAAGAAGACCGATGAAATTCGGCAAAAGATCAGTGATCTCAATCGAATGTTGGAAATGGTCCACCAGTTTTCCGACGCTTGTGGAAGCGAATCGTCGAATGATGCCTCTTGCAACCTCCTTGATTGTTTTGAAAACGACTGGGAGTGTTGCGAACCCTCGAATAGGAGAAAGAAATGAATGATACCTGCGGATGTTGCGAAAACGGAAAGTGCGACTGCACGACGACAGCGTGCAACTGCTGTTGCGGAACGGAGTCGTGCGGCTGCGATTCGAATTGTGTTTGCGGCGATTGCTGCAGCAAGTAGTGCTTCGCATCTCGCGTAACGAAACAAACGCGTTCGACGAGCTTGGCTTGTTGGGCGCGTTGTTCGTTGAGTCGGGGTATTGCGAGCGTTCCTTCCCACTCGAACCGGCAACGAAACACCGTCGAAGGCTCCTTCCGCCTGAGTCCTAGCGGACAAATCCCTTCTCTTGGAGCAGGTCGATGATCGCGTTTGCACATTCCGAGATGGATTGCTGACTGGCATCCACGACCAGGTCAGGATCTGCGGGCAATTCGTAGGATGCGGTCACGCCCGGGAAGTTGGGCATTTCACCAGCATCGGCTTTCGCGTACTGGCCTTTCGTATCGCGTTCCCGGCAAACGTCCACGGGCGTGGCGACGTGCACGACGAGGAAGCGATCTTCTCCGATGAGTTTGGCAACCTTCTTCCGGACTTCCTCCGCGGGCGCGACCAGCGATGCCAGGCAGATCAAGCCCGCATCGTTGAGCACGTGTGCCAAGTGCCCACTGCGTCGTAGATTCTCGCTTCGCTCATCGGCGGTGAATCCGAGATCACGGCTAAGTCCGCGGCGCACCTGTTCGCCATCGACGACCGCGACGGCACGTCCGACATCAAATAACCGGCGTTCGGTTGCCCGGGCGATGGACGTCTTTCCACTTCCAGTTAGTCCCGTCAATAAAACGGTGACGGCCTTTTGGCCAAATCGGGCCGACCGATCCTCCGCGGAGACATCGGAAATCGTTTCGTCGGACGTGTCCGATTCAAGTTCCTCATCCCAGACGGAGCGGCCATCGGCGGCGCTGCTGCGATCGAGGATCATCCCGGCGGCGACGGTCGCGTTGGTGATTCGATCGACCAAGATCATCGCGCCGGTACCTCGATTGCGCCGGTAGGCGTCAAAATGGATCGGCGCCGACAGTTCGAGGGAGACGCGACCGATTTCGTTGAGCCCCAGGGTCGGGGCGGGGCTCCGGTGCAATGTGTTGACATCGACACGATACTTCAACGACTGAACGCTGCCGGGGACGGTTTGGCTGGTGTGTTTGACCAGATAGGTTTTTCCCGGCACCATCGCATCTTCGTCCATCCAGACCAACATGGCCTCGATGGCGGAATCGGTGCGAGGCAGGTTACCGGTGCGAACGATCATGTCGCCGCGACTGGCGTCGATTTCGTCCTCCATGGTGAGCGTGATCGAGAGTGGAGCGTACGCCTCCTCCAGTACGCCGTCGAACGTCACAATGTCTTTGACTTTGGACGTTTGGCGGCTTGGCAGCACCATGATCTCTTCACCGGGTCGAATGATCCCCGAAGCAATTGTGCCGCAAAAACCTCGGAAGTTGAGGTCCGGACGATTGACCAGTTGCACTGGCATTCGGAAGTCTTGCAAATTGCGGTCGGATCCGATGTAGACGTTCTCCAGAAAATTCATCAGCGTCGCACCGGTGTACCACGGCGATCGCTCGGACCGGTCAACGACGTTGTCTCCATCGAGGGCACTGATGGGAATGAAGTGCAGATCGGGTAAGTCCAGACGGGTTGCAAAGGAACGGTATTCGTCACAGATCTCGTTGAATCGATCTTCACTGAAGTCGCACAAATCCATTTTGTTGATCGCCACCACGACGTGACGGATCCCAAGCAGGGACACAATGAAGGAGTGCCGTCGTGTTTGAGTCAAAACCCCATGTCGGGCATCAATCAGAATGATGGCTAGATCGGCCGTGCTGGCACCGGTGGCCATGTTGCGGGTGTATTGTTCATGGCCAGGTGTGTCGGCAATGATGAACTTGCGTTTGGCCGTCGAAAAATAACGATACGCGACGTCGATCGTGATGCCCTGTTCACGCTCCGCCTTGAGCCCGTCGGTTAACAAGGCCGGATCGAAGCCGCCGCCGGTGGTGCCAACGATTTTGGAGTCCGCCTCGATCTGCGCGAGTTGGTCCTCATAAATCATTTTGCTGTCATACAACAACCGCCCAATCAACGTGCTCTTCCCATCATCCACGCTACCGCAGGTAATGAAGCGAAGCAGCTGTTTCTGTTCATGCTGCTTCAGATACGCGTCGATGTCGGTCGCGATGAGATCGGATTGATGAGACATGGGCTTGGGCCGTCGGCGATTCGCGACAAGCGTGGGTGAATGGTGGAAATCGAAAGGGTCGAGCGTTTCACTGGGTCGGGTGGCCATCGGCACACCGCCTCCTGCGGGACAGCTCTAGAAGTATCCGCGGCGTTTCTTTTCTTCCATGCCGGCGCCACCTTCGTCCTGGTCAATGATTCGACCTTGGCGTTCGCTCGTGGTCGCCAAAAGCATCTCCTGAATCACTTCTGGCAGCGTGGTGGCCTCGCTCTCGACGGCGCCCGAGAGTGGATAGCACCCCAGCGTTCGGAAGCGGACCATCTTCGTTTCTTCCTTTTCGCCCGGTAACAGCGGCATGCGGTCGTCATCGCGCATCAATAGGATGCCGTCACGTTTGATCACGGGTCTGGGTGCCGACAGGTAGAGCGGAACGATGGGGATGTTCTCCATATGGATGTACTGCCAGACATCCAACTCCGTCCAGTTACTCATCGGAAACACGCGGATCGATTCGCCTTTGTTGACCCGACCGTTGTAGAGATTCCACAACTCAGGTCTTTGGTTCTTCGGGTCCCATCGGTGCGATTTGTCTCGAAAACTGAAGACGCGTTCCTTGGCCCGGCTCTTCTCCTCATCGCGACGAGCTCCGCCGAAGGCGGCATCGAATTGGTGTTCGTCCAACGCGGCCTTCAAAGCGTCGGTCTTCATCAACTCAGTGTGACGCTCGCTGTCTTCCCATGGGTAAATGTTGAGCTTCAAACCTTCGTGATTGGTATGGACTAACACGTCCAGGCCTAACTCACCGCGAACGTAGTTCTCGCGAAAGTCGATCATGTCTTTGAATTTGTACGTGGTGTCCACGTGCAAGAGAGGGAACGGAAGGTTCCCCGGGTGAAACGCTTTGCGCGCCACGTGCAGCAGGACGGCCGAGTCTTTCCCGATCGAGTACAGCATGACGGGATTGTTGAACTCCGCGACCACTTCGCGGAAGATCTGGATGCTCTCGGCCTCCAGTTGTTTCAGATGAGTGAGGCTGTAATCGGACATGTCGTTGGGATGGGTGAGCTGTTTCGCTGGTTTGACGGCACGGCGACATGGATCATCGTGCCGACGGCATCCGAGTCTAACTTGTGTTGGCGAATTCGCCACAATCGTCGGCTATTTGAGCGGTCGTTTTGGTTTCAGTTGCAAGATCACACCCTGCCCGGGATCGCCGTGCTCAGGAACCCCGCCCGCCTCCGACTCCAAAGATTCGATTTTGCCGGCGGTATCGGTCACGCTCGTCTGAGAGAGGGGATTCTCATCTTGGGCAGGAGTGGAACCGAGCGGGTAGCTGGCCGCAACCCGTAGCTCCACCTGTTTCAGTAGCCCAAGATGTCGTGCCTCACCCCGTTCAGTGACCCAACGCGGTCCCTTTACGAGCAGGAGCCGGTCGACTTGGGACCAATGCGGTTGAATCCACGTGCAGAATTTCGCCAAACTGCCCACAGCGCGACTAACAATCGTCGTGAACCGGAAATCGTCCAGTAAGTCCTCGCCGCGTGCGGCGTAGACGGGAACCGGCAGTGCCAATTCGGTGACGAGTTCGTCTAACACTTTCGCACGTTTACCAACGGATTCGGCGAGGGCGATATCAACGTCGGGGCGTAGAATGGCTAATGGGATACCCGGAACGCCATTGCCGCTGCCCAAGTCCAAGACTTCCTCGCCCGGCTGGAGCAACATCGCCAGTTGCAAACAATCGCGGAGATCTCGCGCGACGAACAGATCCCAAGTGGTGTGACGCGTGAGATTCAGCTGTTCATTGAAACGCCACATCGTCTGGGCGTAGTGCTGCAGCTTTGCTGCCAGTGCTTCGTCCAGGTCCAAGCCGAAGTCGGCCAAAGCAGTTTCAAATTCGGAGTCGATCATACCGGCAGGTGATACCAACCGGCGAACGATTCCGATAGCCTGGACATCTCAATTGAGAGATAGGGTACGGGCTGGACGTTTCGCGCGTCGTTCGTCGCTACATCGCCTTCGGGTTGAAGCCGGAGGGCATCTGGAATGGGTACTGCGGAGCGGCTGTCGAGCTCTTCGCCGCTGCGGGAGTTGATGGCGGAGCAACGGCGTCAGAATTGCTGGTCATTGGAGCTGGGGACGCGGTCGCCGACGGGACGGTCGTCGGTGCCGGCGGTGTCGCCATCGAAGCAGGTGCCGCGGGGATGGTCGCTGATGGCGTCTTGGCGGAGGCCGGCGTGGCCACGGTCGTTCCAGGGAAACCGGCGGGCAGTTGCGGCGACATGTAGCTGCTGGGATTCTTATAGCTGACCGGTTGGGCTTGGCCAGCAGCTGCGGCCGCTGCCGCGGCAACGGACCCAAAGGTGCGTTGCGGTTGGTCTTTCGAAGCCGTCGCGGCGGGAGTGGTGCTGGGGGCCATGGCCACCGTGGCAGCCGGTCCGGACGCGGCTCCAAACGTTCGAGGTGTCGAGGCGATTTGAGTGGCCGGCTCCGTGCTTGGCAAACGGCCAGGGGCGATCGGTGCTTGAGGACCCGGCGTTCCAGGAGCTCCCGCTGGCGAGATCTGGGCCAGCATCTCTCGTGAACGTTCGATGGCTCGCAAGGTGGCGGGATCGTCGCTGTTGGGACCCTGTTGGGCCATCGCCAAATTCAAGTGTTTTGTGGCGTCACCGGTTTGGCCGTCCTTGTAGTGCAGGTACGCCATGTTGAAATGGGCCACCGCAGGCTTGTTGTTTTCCGTGAGCACCTTCAAGGCCTTTTCTGGCTGCTTGGCATCGAAGTGCACGCTGGCCAAGTTATTAGCGTAGCGGGAAGTGCCGGGGGCCAGTTGAAGCGCCCGAGCGATGGTTTGGGATGCCAGTTCGTGTTGGCCCAATTTGCTAAGCGTTAAGCCCATGTCATTGTAAAGGGCCGCATCCTCGGGCTGCTTCGCGATGGCTTTCTGAAAGAATTCGGCCGCTTTGGGATGGTTGCCCTCGCGGAAGTGCAGGCGGGCAATGCTGGTGAGGGCTGGGCCATTGTCCGGTTCGGCGGCCAATGCCTTTGAGTAGCTCTCCATCGCCTTGGTCACGTTGCCGGTGGACTCCCAAAGTTGACCGTTGGCGACGAAGACGTCGGGTCCGATCTGATCGGGTTTGTTCTGTAGCGACAATGGATCGACCGACTCGGCCGCAATGGTCTCATCGGCATTGCGACCGAACATTCCGGCGACGGCTCCGGTCGTCTTGCTAAACGCGTTCTTGGTAGCGGCACCAATACTGGAGGCGGCCTTCGTCATTCCTCCGGTCGTTGACGCCAACATACTGGGTGTCTCTGGCATCCCACCAATTTTGGTCTCGGGCGCCTTAAACGGGTTCAGAGAAGCCAGCGACATCGATTGGGTAGCACATCCGCCAAACGACGATGTCAGCAATCCGCCCAACGCTAGCGTCACGAGCGTTCGTTTTCCGCGTCGGAGGGTGGGATGGATTCGATTTCGGTTGATTGGTTGGAAGCGATGGGCGTCCATGGGATCCACTTCAGGTCGATGGTATTCGGGGTCAATTCCGCCGTGCGGGGAATCTGACGCTGATATTGGATCGACCGGTTAACCCGATCATTCCATCTGTGGTCATCGACGTTTGCCGCCGAAGCCTTGACTGACTTTCCGGACCAATCGGAACTTTCGGAGAATTCGACTCCCCGGGAAGATGCTATTTGCGGCCGAAATCTGCTGGAATCTCGCCCCAGCGTTTGGTTTCCCACTTGATGATCGGATTGTCGAATCGATGCGTCGCCAGCCAGCGTTCGGCTCGATCGACCAGGTTGAACAGTTTCCAGTTGGAAGCTTCGCGGGGCAGCTTCGTCTTGCAGGTACCCTGGCGGACCCAACTGATTCCAATCCTCGAGTCCGAGTAGATGGGCGTGACTCGTTGAATCTCGGTGCCACCTGACTCCGGGTTAAGGAGCGCCAACGCATGAACGATTGCCAGAAACTCGCCCACATTCACCGTGCCTTGATTCAGCGGCCCCATGTGAAACATGTCCGTACCGGACTCCAAATCGACACCTTGGTACTCAAGCAATCCTGGGTTTCCTTGGCAGGCTGCGTCGACAGCCCACGCCGTCATGTCGACGCCCAAGTCTCCAAGTTCCGAACGGTCGATTTTTGGCGTGGTCTTCTTCGATTTCGCTGGTGAATTCGGGTCGGTGACACCCCAGTGTCGGTCGGCGGGTTCCGCGAAGGCTTTCTCGGCCGCCGCGAGGCTGCTGAAGGATTTGTACTTCGCGCCAGAGAATCCATTGATTTGGTCTTGGCACTGCTGCCAATTGCGATAGACCCCCGGCCGGCGACCGTTCCAAACGGTGTAGAACTTTGGCTTTCGAGATGCCATCAGGCCGGCGTCAACCTCGTGATGCGCCCCGTCGAGACCCACTCGGCGATGAACAGATTACCCACCGAATCGAAACAGGCGTCATGCGGATGGATGAACTTGCCGTCGAGCCAGGTTGAGGGCGCCGTTCGAATCTTGAATCCTTGATTCGCCTTCTTGTCGGCCAAGACCCGCTCCTGGTCGCTGCCCAGCGTCGCGATGACATTATGGTGTCGATCGAGAATCGAAACCTGAGCCACCAACTCGGGCACCACCATCAGGTCGGAATGCGTGTCGGCATTGGCGGGAAGTCCGAATCCGGGGACGGTCTTCCGATAGGTCCCGTCGGTGCTGAAGACTTGCAAACGATTGTTGGCGCGGTCACAGACGACAATCTCCTGTTGATCGCGGCGATCATCGATCCAGATGCCATGGGGTGTCTTGAACTGACCCTCTCCCGTTCCGGGACCTCCAAAACAGGATTTCCAATTGCCGTCGAAATCGAAGCGGTGGATGAAGAAGCTTCCATAGCCATCGGCAACTAAGAACCCGTCATCAAGAAAGGCAAAGTTGGTCGGCATGAATCGGTTTCGCCCCCAGATCCGACTCGGGTTGCTTCCCTCATCTTCGGCATAGACGCCCGACTCCATTGGCGCATATCGTTGCCAGATCAACTCGCCGTCGAGTGACATCTTGGCGAGCGTCTTGGTTTGCTGGTATCCGGCAACGTAGAGGTATTGAGTATCACCTTCGCGGTGCACCTCAATCCCGTGTCCGCCGCCTTGGAACTGTTGTCCAAAGCTACGCAGCAGTCGTCCTTCGCGATCAAACACAAAAATGGATGGGTGGTCTGGGCGTTTGGCGTCGCCCTCGTGAATCACATAGACATGGTCCTCCTCATCAACACAAACGTTGTGGGTGATCTGCCAGGTTAGCGGTGCAGGTAGATTGGCCCACTGATGATCGTAGTGAAACACGAGATCACCCGAGCCGACGAGACCTTGCGCCGCAGAGCGTTTGGACGTCATGATCGCAGGAACCGCGATCGCGGAGGTAGTCGCGTGAAGGAAACGTCGACGGGATACCAGATCGGCAGTTTTCACGGGCGGCATCCGTTTGGAGATGAATGGAATGAATCCGTTTCTCATGATGGCGAAGATCTCGGCTCCGAACAAGCAACCGAGGCGGGGCGATAGAGGGCTGAGCGAATCATCCCGATGTACCGAGTGTGGCTAGTCGCGACCGACCAGCCCAATGATCGCAGAATCGCGTCCGCATCCACCAGCACACGATTCGGCAATCCCGTTTGCCAGCGAAAGAAACCGTGCATGACACCCAACATGGCCTTTCCGATCCACTTGGCGATGCCGCGTGGAGGCACGACAAAATCGATCACCAGCACTGAGCCGGTTGGCGTGGCCCAGCCAAGCCAGCGAGGCAGGCTCTCGTGTAGCTCTGGCTCGGTGAAACAGTCCAGAAAGAATGGCATGATTAGCACGTCAAATCGGCGAGTCGCGAGCTGTAGGGTCCGAACATCGGCCTGGACCCATGTGACGTTGTGGTCCGGGACGTTGGCCATGCGCCGCCGCTGCGCCCGTATCATTCGACAGCTCTGGTCGATGCTTAGAATCGATGTCTCCCGATACTGACGTGCGAACTCGACGAGCAGACGACCGTCCCCATCGCCTAGAACGAGCGCCCGCGCCGGTCGCGAAAGTTGACCCAGTAGCTGCGTCCGGGCTCGTTGCAATTGGCCCCCGAAAACGATGGTTTCCAGCCAACGGTATGGTCGCGAAAGCCGATCGTATCCACGTCGACTACGTTGCGCTTCCTCCATATCCGGTGTCTGTTCTAGCGGCATATTAACATCAGGATCGGTACCCAAACCAACGTGATGTCGGCCCAAGCTCCCATCGGCGTCGTGGTGACGCAGTCGTCCAAAGGCTCGGCGTGACGGTCTTGCAGCCATCGTCGGCCGAAGGGCAAGCTGACCGTGGCGACGATCAGTGACGCGGCAACTAAGGGTGGCAAAGAGGCAGCGATGGTGAACACGACCAACATGGCAGGCGCCCAAAGACTCGTGATGAGTGTGTCCAAGGCGTTGAGTGTTCGTGAATGGAATGACTGAGCGTTGTCGACAACCGACTCTGCCATCGCGACCATCCGGCAGTTCATCATGAAGACCGTCGCCGCGATGACGGTCGCCCATAGCAATTCGATGCTGGGCCGATGTGTCCAAGCGATGAGGCTGACACCCGCCGCAAAGATCGAACCGACGAGAAACTCTTTTGGTACGACGGCAGATTCGATGAAGTGAACACAACCGCCGTACACCAGCACGCTGGTGGCCACCATCAGTCCGGTACGCAGCAACCTCATCGGCAAACAACTAAGCACCAAAAACGCCACCAAAGACAACACGATCGTCCACACGATCGTCAGCAGCATCTGCCAGTCATGGTGAAAGCGATGACGCTGCGTATGCGGTCGTCCCTTGTCGAGATATCGGGCGTCCAAGAGTCGATCGGATGTGTAGATCAACCAAACCGAACCCGCCAGCGCAACGGACTCGGCGAGACTCGGCCAGCGGTCCACGAACCCGAGTGTGAAAATGCTTTGCCACGCCAGCGCGATCATGACCGCATCGAGTGACAGTTGATTGCACCAACACCACGCGACATGCCATCGTCGCAGGATGGCCACGTGATCAACCCTGTACGATCGGATTGGATAACGTTCCGATGCCGCCGATCGTGATCGCCACGACATCACCTGCGAGCAACGTAAAATCGCTCGTGGGAACGACTCCCGTCCCCGTCATTAAGAAAGCGCCGGACGGGAAGTCGTTATCTCTTTTTAGCCAAGTCACCAACTCGGTAAATGTCCTGGCCATTTGGTCCGCCGAAGTGCTTTGGTCGAATACGGTCGCGCCGCCGCGTCGAATGTTCAATTCGACCGTTAACGACTCCGCGGGCGGCAGGCCGTCAATGAACGTGATCCAAGGTCCCAGCCCCGCGCACTGGTTATAGGTTTTCGCCTGGGGCAAATAGAGCGGATTCTCGCCTTCGATGTCTCGCGAACTCATGTCGTTGCCAACGGTCAAGCCGACGATGTTCATGTCGGGACTGAGCACCAGAGTGACTTCTGGTTCGGGCACATTCCATTTTGCATCCGCGCGAATTCGGAGCGGTTGCAGGTGACCGGCAACACGGCGTGGGGTCGCCTTGAAAAACAACTCGGGTCGGTCTGCCTGATAGACCCGGTCGTAGCACGATGCCGCTGCTTCCGACTCTTCCATCCGCGCCGTTTGGCTGCGTTTGTAGGTCACGCCGGCCGCCCACACCTCTTGATCATCGATTGGCGGAAGCCACCGTATCGTCTCATCGATGGCGAGCACAACTCCGCGGTCGAGTTCAACGGTGGTGGCGATCGGGTCCTCCGTGGCGATAATGTCCGACAGCGATTGCACCGAATCGGTCCACCGCAGCGGTTGCAATTGGTCACCGATCACTTCGCCAACGCACGGTCGGTCGTCGGCATCGAGGTACTTGGCCAGTTTCATAATGTCCTGGTTGAATGAGACAGCAACGAGGTGGATTGCGAAGGGACGATGGCGCTGATTGCCACGCCCCCACATCCTAAACGATCGATCCGCGTCCGTTCAGCCGAGCAATGCGACTTCGATTTCGAGTCCTGGACCAAACCCAAGCATGAGCCACGGGGTTGGGACGGACTGACTCTGAAAGTCGTGCAGCACGGCGCCCAGTGTCGCCGATGACATGTTTCCATGACGGCGAAGCACGTCGCGGGAGATGTCCAGCGCACTGGCGTCGAGCCGCATCGCATTCTCCACCGCCGTCAGAATCCGAGTTCCGCCAGGGTGCACGGCCCAACCTCCGATTGAGTCGACGTCCAGGTCGTGACGTCGCAACCATCGATTCAAGAAATGACCCAGGTGTGTTTCAATCAAGCCGGGCACGCTGGCATCGAGCGTCATTCGAAATCCATGGTCACCGATCCGCCAGGTCATCGCTTCTTCGCAGTCGGGAATCAGGCAGGAACCAGTGTCTCGAATGAACAGCGGACATGATGGATCGTGACCCACCACCAAACTGGCGGCACCATCGGCAAAGATGGATCCAGACACGATACGCTGGGTGTCGTAACCATATTGGTAGTGGAGACTGCATAGCTCGACACTCGAAACGAGTACTCGGGCCTCCGGATCGGCGGCGACGAGCCCCTGGGCCGCCCGGACTCCGTTGATCAGCCCGTGGCATCCCATGAAACCCAGCGCCAGCCGCTGCGTCGTCACGGGCAATCCCAGCAGCTTGATCAGCGCCACGTCGAGACCGGGTGCTGCAAATCCTGTGCATGTGACGGTCACGACGTGGGTGATGTCTTCGGGCGCCGTTCGCGACTGAATCAGGGCCTCCTTCGCACTGCGCGAGGCCAACTTGGGAGCTTCCTCGGCGAATCGGTCATTGCGGGCTTCCATCGTGGGGCCAAGGAATCCGGTCGGCTCCGACCCGGACTGGACCAGCGGTGGATAAAACGACTGATCCAGAGACCCATCCGTCTTCGTTTCCAGCAACACACTGCCGCGGGTCTCGACGCCGGTGCGCCGATATAACTTGGCGACTTTGGTAGCCTGCGATTGGGTTTCACACGACATCGCCACTGCAGACCTTGTTGCGTATTCAATGCCCGCGTCGTATTCGGGAAACGCGGGCGCAAGGGCAAGAACATGAGCGTCCATGAGAGCGAGGCATCCGTCGTTGAGGTGGAGAGTCGCTGCGACGTCACCCGCATCATCATGACGCGAATAACTCGGACGATGAGTGCTCGGCTGGTATTGGTCGTTTCGCCGATGCATTGGTGACTTCGAACCGTGGGCCGGCGGACAGACTCCAGGTCATCGGTCGGGCCAGCCAAGGAGCTCGCCCGAGTATGGCGGTGATTGCCGCACGACTCCAGGATTGCGCGAATGCCCGCGTGACCCAATCGCAAATCATTCGTCGCCGTTTCAGTAGTTGATTCTCGCGCTGATGCCAGCGTGATGAAAAGCACGTGACTTGAGAATCGGGATCGCCATGGTGCTCGGCCCACAAGTCCGCCACGGCAATACCGGACTCGATCGCCCAAGTCATTCCCTCACCGGTGAGCGGTTCCACATAGCCAGCCGCATCGCCGATGGCGACGACTCGGCCCGTGGCGGACTGGCGTCGCCTCCGGAGTCTTGGTGCGGCCATCCACGTCGCGTCATGGCGCAGCCAATCTCGCCACAGGTCGTGGTGGGTCACCGGGACGCATCCCGCTGACATGGCCATCACCTCGATAGGAGCAACCCAAGGATTTGCCAATCGTTGGCCCGACTTCTCTGTCGACGGCTCGGATCGTCTCGCGATCGCCGCCGCCAAGTCGATCGTTCCGTCGGGCAGACGCACGGCACCCAGATATCCCCAATGGCCGCAAATCATCTGAATGACCCCTTCGTCGAGCCGCCATGCCTTCGTCACGATGTTGTCGGCCGCAAGGTGCGCCGAGACGCCATACGGTCCATGAGGTTGCTTCACCCATGGAAGCTCCTTGGACATGATGTCACCCTTCCAACATCGGCCGGTCAGTCCGCCGGCGATCACGACGAGTCCGAATTGCTTACCCGGCTGCCAAGGAGACGACCTGGAAGATCGCCAACGAACCATCGGCATCTCCGTTGTGTCGTTGCCGGCGGAAACCACTTCGGCCTCGATCGGCTGCGCCACACGAACGCCCGCCGCATGTGCCTGTTGAATCAGGACTGTGTCGAGCCGTCCGCGTCCGATGGCAACTCCCCGCTCGATGGGCAATCGGAACGCCTGCGATTTTGCCCCTGATCGATTAACCGTATGGCATTCGAAGTGATGGACGGTTTGTCCTTCGTTGCGAATCGCCGAGCCAACTCCAATGGCATCCAGCGCCGCGAGACCGGCATGGCCCAAACAGCAGCCACAAACTTTCTCGCGGGGAAACGGACTCTTCTCAAAAAGGGTCACGTCCAATCCAAGATGTGCCATTCGAATGGCCGTTGTCGAACCGGCCACACCGCCTCCGATGATGGCAACGGTCGATCTCGGATGAACGCGTTGGCCGGCTGGCGGAGCGTCTTCGGCCGCCACATCATCCGTTCGCATCGATGGTTCGACGCCACCATTTGAAATCACGGCGTCGCGCCGGCAATGGCGGGTTGAACCACGGAGTTCCACGGCTCCGCCGTCACATCGCGTTGGCAGGGTTGGTCGACGCTGGCGATCATACGACACGGTAGAGAGCGCCGAACCGGAACGCTAAAGCCCAATGAACGTTCAATCAACGCGGCGAACTCCGACCGACTGTAAGCTCCCCGCGCACTGGCAATGGCATCCGCATGAACGATCGGGCTACGCGTCAACAACTGAGCCGCAATCGCGATCAATCCGGTATGGAGCCGCGAACGTTCGAGATCACAGATCAAGAGGCCGCGGCTGCACACTCGCCACATTTCGTGCACCAGTGAGACGACCTCTTGGTCTTCCAAGTGATGCATGAATAACGAACAAGTCACCACATCGAATCCAGATGGCAAACCATCTTGGATACAGTCTTGATGGACGATACCCAAATCGACTTCGGCGCGACGGGCTGATTCGAGCGCCATGTCCAACGCGGTCGAGCTTCGGTCCAGCGCGGTGATTTGGAATTGAAGGTCCCGGCGGCGTGCACGCACGAGCCAATCAATGGGAAGATCCGCGCTACCGCTGGCGACGTCGAGAATTCGCAGCGGTTGCTGAGGAGCAAGGCGGGCCAATCGAACCAGATGCGGGAACATGGCGCGGCTAACGCCGCTGGTCCGGTTGAGACGACGAAGTCCAGACAACGCCGCTTGATGAAGCTGGGGGTCCAGGTTGGGCGCATCCATTTGTTCATCCACGCGTCGTCGCTGCCCGGACCAAAAACTGGATGCTGACATCATGATTCTGCGATGACTTCGTTCTCAATGGGAGTCCGCAAGGCGTCGGGATCCTTCACGGATGCGCTCGACGCAAATGCGGTCAAGTTCTCCATCGTCGTCCGTGCGATCGTTTCCAGGGCGTCCCGTGTGAAGAACGCTTGATGAGATGTGATCAACACGTTGGGGAACGTCATCAGCCGGCTCAGCACGTCGTCTTGAATAACTTGTTGCGACAAATCTTCAAAGAATAGACCTGTTTCTTCTTCGTAGACGTCCAGAGCCAGCCCACCGAGTTGGCCCGACTTGAGTCCATCGATCGCCGCGGATGTATCAATCAAACCGCCGCGTGAGGTATTGATCAACATCGCGCCGGCCTTCATTCGGCTGATCCGATGAGCGTCAATCAGGTGTTTGGTTTGACGCGTCAGCGGACATTGCAGCGAAACCAAGTCCGATCGCTCGAGCAATTCATTCAACGAAACATATTGACCTCGTTCGCTTCCGCGTTCGTTGGGATGGGGATCGTAGAGCAACACCTGACACCCAAATCCGGAAAGGATCTGTGCCAACACCAAACCGATGGCGCCGGTGCCGATGACGCCGAACGTGCGACCGTGGAGGTCGAACCCCAGCAAACCGTCGATGGAGAAATTGTTTTCGCGAACCCGATTGTAAGCCTTGTGGATCTTGCGATTGAGTGTGAGCACGAGACCTATGGTGTGTTCAGCGACCGCGTGGGGTGAATAGCGCGGCACCCGGGCGACTCGAATCCCATGTCGAGCGGCGGCTGAGATGTCTGCGTTGTTGAATCCGGCGCAGCGCATCACCAAAAATTTCACGCCATGATCAGCAAGACGTTTCAGGACTGGTTCATCGATCGTATCGTTCACAAATGCACAAACCGCGTGGCAATCACTCGCGAGAACGGCAGTCGATTGGTCCAGTGCGGCCTGCAGAAACCGAAACTCGTGGCCCGCGGCTTTCGCGGCCGGCGACAGGAAACGTTCGTCATAGGGTTTCGAGCTAAAACAGGCGACTCGCATGACCGTACTTTGACTCTTAGGAAGGTTCAGCCGACGCGGTGGAAGGCGTCACGGGGCCGAAACGAGCCAGACGAATCCAGAGCGTCAGCACGCCAATCCCAATGATCAACAAGCTGACGATTTGGGAGATCGACAACCCAGTTCCAAACTGCCCGGCTTCGTCCACTCGCACCCACTCCAGCACCATCCGCAGGACGGCGTAAGCGACGCACCCAATGCACAGCAGCACGCCCGGCTGATGAAGTCGTCCACCGAACGCCCGCAAGTACCGTTCAACGCCCAACAACGACAGGAACATGATCGCAGCCAACGAAGCGCTAATCGCCTGGGTGGCGCGAACCGGCGCTGCTCGGCGTGGTAGCCGGTCTGGCGAAAACTCCGCAATGAGACGTCCGTCACGAATCATCACGAGCGTTGGTAACACCTCGGTGGCAGGTCGATCGACTCTGCCGGCAGATAAATCGGTGTCCAGGTACAACGTGATTTCGTCGCCCGGCTGCACGCCGGCTTGTGCCGATAGACTATTTGGGGAGACAGCCGTGACCCGCAACTGTCGCTGACTGGATCTTTGATTCGGATCGGTCGGAACCGTTTCGACTCCCGACAAACCGACCAGTTCGCCGTCCAATAATTGTCGCCGGTAGACTGGGCTCCCGGCGGGAAACGTGGATGCGAACCAGCCGGGCTGACAGGCACCGCCGTAACAGCAGCCGTTCATCAGGCACCCGAGCCTGCCAAACATCAGCCCGATGAAGATACAGGGCACGATCACATCCCCTAGCTGCCAAACGTTCCAGCCGCGACGCCAGACGTACCAAGCGGAAACCAAACCGCCGCCGATGAGACCGCCATAGACGACCAGGCCGCCCTGAGTCAGCGCCGCCATCGAACCAATCGTTTCCCACCAGGTAGGACGCAAGAAGTCGCGGTAGTACTGCGCGACATAGAACAAACGCGCTCCCACGATGCCGCTTGTAAATGTCCAGGGTGCCAGCTGCAGGATCGACTCCGCCGAAAGTCCGAGACTGGCCGCGGAAGGTTTCGGCCGCCTCTTGGCCGAACCCCCGCGATCGCCGCGCGATTCGGTGAGGTGGATTCCCTTGCGCTGCGCTCGATACGCCGCCGCCGCGACCGAAGATACTGCCGCGAGCATCAGAAAGACGCCGTAACCTCGGACGGCAATGCCTACGGGTTGGCCCGTCGGCCCCGTGAGTTCCAATTTCGGCAGTACCAATGCAATCGCGATGCCAGCGACCCCCCAGATCGGTGCAAGATCGCGAACAATCGCGAGCGGAGAGGGCGCACCTTCCTCGCGATCGGAGGTTCGAGCCGCCCACGCCAATCGGACGACAATTCCCAAGACGAATGCTGCCAGCAACCAACCAAACCCGAAGATCGGGAGGCCGAAGACCTCATGCGGGATCAGAAAAAGCGTGGGACGCATGAACAGCAACGAAACCGAGAACACATTTTGGAGTGTTCTGCATCGTCGCATTGATTCGGTGCGGATGATAGGCGAGTTCCATGTCCCAACCTGCTTGGGTGACGGCGTTTGGGCGACCGAGGCCCGCGGTCCAATGATCCACGCGACCGGCATAATCGGATCCGCGTGAATCAAAATCGAACGTTAAAGTGGCGATGACACGTAGGCTTGGGAAACCGGCCCTCGCGGAACTATACTGACGAGTCCGTCGAACAACTCCATTCCTCCTCTGCGTTCGCATAAGGTCTGCCAACATGCCCAAGGCGCTCTGCTTGATCAGCCTTGTGGCCGCCATTCTCCTTCTCGTGCTTTTCCTAGCGGATTTGATCATGGGGTTGGCGAGCATGGGAGACCTTGCTCCGCTGGGTGCGGCAAGCATGCTGATGGACATCACCTTCGCGATCTTCGCCGGAATTCTGGTCTACCTCAGCTTCACGACGTATCGCGAACAACGCTGAGGAACGTCCTCGACGATTCCTGGAATGGCGGTCCAGAATGGATTTGAGGTCAGCACGTTCCGCAGGCAGGCTGGATTTCGGTGCTGATCGACCCGCTAAACTGGAGGTGGGGGCAAGCGAGCGGGCCTGATGCGTGTGCCATAAATCCGAAGAATATGGAGTAATCGCGATGTCGATTTCGCGTCGTCAGCTCTTGGCGGCAGGTGTCTTGGGATCCATTGGCCCATTGGGTCCACGAGCCTCGTTGGTCCACTCGCAGGACACTGGAATCGCAGGGTCTTTGGAGACCCATGTGCCGATGTCGACCATCACCTCCGGACCACGATTTCACTGGTTTGGCTATTACGACAAGCGTCAGTTTGACCCGACTGGTCGCCTTGTCCTGACCAACGAAGTCGAATTTGAGGGCAGATCGCCTCGACCGGACGACGTGATTCGGGTGGGATACGTCGACACCGCCTCGGACAATCGATTCGTGGAAGTTGGCGAGAGCCGTGCCTGGGGATGGCAACAGGGGTGCATGCTGCAGTTCGTCGGTCCCCACGGTGATCAAATTCTTTGGAACGATCGCGAGAGCAAACGAATGGTGTGCCGCATATTGGACCGGCAAAGCGGCCGAATCCGCACGCTCGATCGTCCGATTTACACCATCAGTGAGGATGGCCGCACGGGACTCTCCGCCGATTTTCGGCGAATCAATAACCTTCGTCCGGGCTATGGATACGCTGGACTCGCTGACCCTTACGTGGATCATCGCCATCCCGACCAGTCAGGCGTCTGGAAAGTGGATCTGGAAAGCGGCCGAAGCGAGTTGATCTTGTCGCTGCAGCAAGCGGCATCCATCCCTTGGCCTGCGGCGCCGTCGGATGCCTGGCACTACTTTAATCACCTCTTGATCAATCCAACGGGGGATCGCTTTATCGTCTTGCATCGCTATCGCAGCCACTTCGATCCCGTTACGCGGCAATTCCAAGGCGGATTTGTGACACGGATGCTGACGGCCAACATGGACGGATCGAATCCATACGTGTTGGACCCGTCCGGTCACACGTCCCATTTCATTTGGAAAGACGAGCGAACGATCACGGCGTGGACTCGCCCCAATGGTCGACCACCAGGATTCTATGATTTCACGGATCAGTCCCATGAAGTGAATTCCGTCGGAGCATCAAAGATGACGGCAAATGGACACAACACCTATTTGCGAGGTGACCACTCTGACTGGATTCTCAATGACACCTATCCGGACAAAACGTCTCGCCGCCAGACCGTGTATTTGTATCACGTCCCAAGCGGTCGCCGGTTCGATTTAGGACACTTCCCATCGCCGCCTGCCTACCGTGGTGAGTGGCGATGCGATACGCATCCTCGATGCAGTGATGACGGTGAAACCGTGTGCATCGATAGCCCGCATGCACTTGGTCGGCAGTTGCATCTGCTCGACATACGCGATGTCTTGCGTCAAGCTTAACCCCCTCGATTTTCACCTGAAACGACTGCAGCGACACCTTTGATGACCGAATCGGAATCACTCGAAAACGAACTTCGTCAAGTGCTCGATCAATATCCCGATCCGGAGTCGGGGCGACCGATGGGGTCGATGGGTCAGGTCAAGTCATTGCGGATCGATGGAGATGACGTGCATGTGTGCGTCGGCGTGACGAGTCACTGTCAGCCGGTGGCCGACGAGATTGCCAGTTCGATCATTGATAAGTTGCAAGTCAGTGCACCGGGGAAATCGATTCACGTTGAAACTCCCGTGCACGAGCGACCTCCGGCACGGCTGGGTCAAGTTGGCTTGAGGGCCAAGAGTGTCATTTTGGTGGGGAGTGGCAAGGGGGGCGTCGGCAAGAGCACGGTTGCAGCGTCTTTAGCGCTGACACTTGAACGCCTCGGCAGCGTTGTTGGGCTAATGGACGCTGATGTGTACGGACCGAGCGTCCCGCACTTGTTGGGATTGTCGGGTCGGCCCGCGATCTCGGAGTCCAAACAGATCGAACCCATCCGGCTTGCTAGCGGGATGCCGGTCATGTCCATGGGGTTTCTACTCGAGCCCGATCAGGCCGTGATCTGGCGTGGCCCGATGTTGCATGGCAGCATCAATCAATTTTTGAAAGACACTGATTGGGGCGAACTCGACTACTTGGTGATCGACATGCCGCCGGGGACCGGCGACATCGCATTGACGCTTTCTCAAGCGATCCCCGTGACCGGGGCGGTGGTGGTATGCACACCGCAAGAGGTGGCGTTACTGGATGCCGTCAAGGCCATCAGCATGTTCAAGAAGGTCAACATTCCCATCGCGGGCATGGTCGAGAACATGAGCGGATTCCTTTGTCCCGATTGCGGAAAAACGTTTGACATTTTTGGACGCGGCGGTGCGAGGGATCGGGCGGAGGAGCTGGCGGTCCCGTACTTGGGCGGTTTGCCGATCGACATCGAACTGCGAGAGGCCGGCGATGAAGGCCGCTTGGCCGACGTCATCGCCAACAATGCTCGTGCGGGTGTTCCGTTCGAACAGGTCGCCCGCTCACTTGTCCGAGGTTTGGTCGCCAAAGCCGCAGCGTCGCCACCCAAAGCCAGCCTCCCAACGCTCTAACCATCGTCAGCCGACAATCTTCATTTTTCATGGACAAAAAGCGTATCGACAAAGCGGCGCTCAAGTCTCATCATGACATTTCGTTGAACCTAAAGACTGAGGTTTGGAATGTCCAAGAAACAATGCCCCATCTGCGGCGGGGACATGTACCGCACCCATCGTCGGTGGTATGAACGTATGTTCTTTGTGGTTCGAGCCTATCAGTGCAACTTTTGCCAAGCTCGTTTTACACGGCGCAGCATGGCGCGACTGCAGGCCGAATCGGGTCGTTGATCCAATCCGGCTCTTAGAGAGCTAAATCGAGTTTCGCGATGGTTTGCCCGACGACATCGGCACAATGTCGAAACGACGCCTTCTCTTGTTGAGAGAGTTCCGGGTGTAGAACACGCGTGACGCCTTGCCTGCCGATCACCGCCGGCAGCGACAAGCATACATCGCGCACGTCGAGGAAGTCTTCGATCAGCACGCTGACGGGCATCGTATGACGCAGATCGTAGGCGATGCTATCCACAATGGTGGTCGTTGCCAAAGCGATGCCATAGCAGGTATGGCCCTTCCGTCGGTAAACCTCGTATCCCATGTTGACGGTTTGTTCGTACAAACGCTGCGACGTGTCGGTGGGATAGAACTGTTCGCCGCCCGTCATCGCAATGGATTCCGCTGCGAACTGGGTGTCGCCATGTTCCCCCAGAATATAGGCGCGGATGTCTTCGCTATGGATTTGAAGCTCTTTTGATAGCAAGGATCGATACCGGACGCTGTCCACGAGCGTCCCGGTGCCGATAACTCGTGCGGCTGGGAAACCCGATAGCTGGATGGTCGCAAATGTCATCGCGTCGACTGGATTGGTCACCATGATGATCACGGCATCAGGACTTGCCTGGGCCAACTTGGGTATCCAATCTCGCAACATCGGGATGTTGTGCACGGCCATGTCGAGTCTGGATTTCGTTTCCCCGAGACCTTCCATCGGGACCGAGGCGGTGAAGACGATGACGTCACTTCCGGAGGAGTCCGCGATGTCACCTGCTGTAATGGCCATGTTGCTATTCTGCAGGGCCGATGCGTGCGACAAATCCATCGCATCCCCCTCAGCCCGCTCTCGAGAACGATTGACGAGGACCAACTCGCTGGCCAGTGGGTTGATGGTCATCGCAAATGCAATGGCGGACCCGACACGTCCCGTCCCGACAATCGTGATCTTCACCGGTTATCCCTTTCTTTGAAGACTGCCGACGATCTCGCGAAGCGTACCCGATGACAACTCGGCAACCGCATCCGGCAATGCATCGATTAACTTCATCGACACGGTTGGATCGTAGTAATTGGCGGTGCCGATCTGCACGGCCGATGCTCCCGTTACTAAGAACTGCATGACGTCATCGATGGTCGCGATCCCACCGATACCGACAATCGGAATGTCGACGGCGGATCGCACTTGATGCACGCATCGCAGGGCGATTGGCTTGATCGCAGGTCCGCTCAAACCGCCCATACCGTTTCCAAGGATCGGTTTCTGACGACGCCAATCGACGGCCATGCCCAGTACCGTGTTGATCAAGCAGACGGCGTCCGCTCCGCCGTCAGCGGCACCCGCTGCGATGTCGGCAATTCGTGTGACGTTGGGCGTGAGTTTCGCCAATAGCGGTAGATTGCATTGCGATCGTACGGATTGGACGACGCGTCGACACGACTCCGCATCCGTCCCAAAATCGATTCCGCCGCTGACATTCGGGCATGACAGGTTTAACTCGATCGCCGCGATGCCGGATGACGCATTCAGCTTGGCAGCCAAGGCCGTGAAGTCGTCGATTGTTCGTCCCGCGATGCTGACAATCACCGATGTTGCCAGACCCGTTAGGTACGGCAGGTGGTGGGCCACGAACGCATCGACGCCGTCATTGTCCAGTCCGATTGCGTTGAGTAATCCGGCGGACGTTTCCACGGTCCGCCATGGTGCATTCCCGATCCTCGGTTCGGCCGTGATGGTTTTGGGCAAAATCCCGCCGAGCCGGTTCAAGTCGACGATGCCCTCCATCTCGCGCGCGTATCCGAAGGTTCCCGAGGCGACGAGGATCGGGTTGGCGAGCTGAAGGCGACCCAACTGGACGGACAAATCGATCGAAGAAGACATGATGCTCCAAGGCGGATGTGACGATCGACGTCATCCGTCAAGATCGTTTCGGCATCATTGACCGATCCCCGCGGGTTGCCTACCGGTCATCTCCCACAAGACCCCTCGGGTCGTGTCGGTGGCGATGAACCCAGCTTTCCGCCCGAGGGGTCCGTCATGCGGGACTTCGCTCTTGGCTTTCAAGTGTCGCTGCGGAAGCCCTTTCAAGGTCGCTTGGACATCGTCGGTTTGAAAGCACAGATGATGAAGGCCCTCACCATGCTGATCCAAATGTGCCTGTAGTGGATGATCGCTCGTCAGGGGCTGCACCAATTGCAACTGAACATTCCCCATGTCCAGATGTGTCAGCCGGACTTGGCCGGATTCGATTTCCTCGTCGATCACCACTTCCAGCCCAAGTGTATCGCGATAGAACGTTAGGGCTTCATCGGTGCTTCGTACGACGATGGCAATGTGATCGAGGCGATCAAACAAGGGCGACGGCATGGGATAACTTTCAGGAACATGCTTGGGACGAGGTTAGGACTTCATAAGCCCTCAGCAGTGCATTATCGTCGCCGACATTACCGGGGAAAACCACGTACGCCATACCGGGACGCCGAGATTCATCACCGAGTTGCCACACCGGGACGCCGGGAAGGATCTGTCCCATCACGTTGGCGCGCCTGACGTCCAGCGCGGCAGTGGCGACGTCGCTGGAGGTGATGCCGCCCTTCGCGATCAGGAATCGCAATCGCGATGGGATGCCGCGAACGACCGCCACAACCGCGTCGGATATCCTCACGCTCATGCGTAAGCTTGACTCGGCGTCCTCGCCAGTGATCAGCCGATCGGATGTCTTCAGTAATGCGTGGCGGCCGGCACGCAAGTGTTCGTCGAGTCGGCGGACGACATCACGGATATGGTCATCGCACGACGCCCCCAAGACTTGCTCGGCATCCAATTCGACGACCTGCAAATCCGGCGCTCCCTCCATCAGCCGCGACAGCTGAGCTCGCGTCTTGGCAACGTGGGATCCCACGACAATCAGGCCGCTGGACGCCGATCTGTCGATCATCGCCTCACCGTTTAGCAACGGTTGTGAATCGAGACCCGCATATGCCTGAACAAAGCTGGCTGCTGTTCGGTGGAGCCACGTCTGCCCCGCACGCTCCGCCTGCATCGCGGCCCAAACGAACGTGCGCACATCTCCCATGGTGACCGCGTTGACAACGCAAACATGACGTGGGGGGATCGATCGCAGGCGATCAATCAAGGGTGACGGGTCCGTCGCCCGCAGCTGATCCAGCCCGACCGTGTGGATCTGTTCCACAGTCACGTTTCCCTCGCATCGCTCGATGACCCAGTCCACCAGATTCGACGACTGAAATCCGAAGGTGGCATCGGAGGCGAACGGCGTCTTCGCGGCCGGTATCATCCGGTCACCGTCCATGACGTAATGGACGTTATCGATCGTGAATCGACCGCCTTGCAAAAAATACGGCACGATCGTGCGAACCGCGTGATCGATTCCCAGTGCAGTGGCCAGCGCATCCACTTCCGCCGGAAAATGGCCTCGTAAGGTTGAGTCACCACGGCTGATCACCGTCACCTCCCGACCGACGCGTTGGGACGCCTCGGAAATGCTGGCACCGATTTGACGCGCCAACTCGATCGCTTCGGGGCGGGGAAGGGCACGCGAGTTGGTCAGCACAAATGCTACGTTCCCCTCGCGCTTAAATTCATCGGCCAAAACCTCTGCTGACCATTGGGTCAGGACGGGCACATCGACGACGGTTTGCGTGCCGGTTGGATCATCATCGAGCACGACAACCTGACGTCCCGAAGACTTCAAGTGCGTTGCGATGGACGAAAGCCAGTCGATGCCCGACTCCGATGGGAGTTTCTGTTCCGAAAGCAGCGGATCGATCACGGCACCGTGTCCATGGCAAAGGCTCGACAAGGGGCCCCGTCCCCACGCTCGATCTTCAGCGGCATGGCGCCAAAGGTGCACGTGGGACCGCGCAGCTGTTCGAGTCCGGTCAAGCCTTCCACAATGATGACGCCACCACCGAGCAAGATTCGGTGCACTTGCGTCACAGCTGGCAAATCATTGACATCACCCACCGATGGGGGCTCGACGCCGACCATGCGAACTTGATGGTCGACCATCCAGTGTGCCAATTCGGGACTGATGGGCGCGAACTGGTCTCGATAGTAGTCCGGTTGGTCGACATGCCGGCTCCAACCGGTATGGAGCAGCAAACCGTCACCGGGTTGGTGTTGTAGGGCGACACTCCCGAGATGATCCACCGTAATGGGCGCCTTCGGTGGCAGGTCCAATAGGTTGACGATCCATGCTTTGCCGATGCATTTGGAAAGAGGAATTTCGTCGATCGTTTGATCGTCGACGTCAAAGTGAAGTGGCGCATCCATGTGCGTGCCGCTGTGGGAATAAAGGTGCAGCGTCCGAGCGTTCCAACCCTCCCTGGCAACCGTGGTTGCCGTTTCAAAAGCGACACCTCGCATGCCGTGCCGAACAGTCAGAGTCAAATCGATCACATTCACGGTCTTGGAGTCTCCCAGCAACCGGACTTCGCTGACGCGTACATGGCTTCTTGAACGGCGATGGAACGAAGATAGTCATCGCCGCTGGTTTCAAATGGCCCGCCGTCTCGCAGACGGTCAACGAAGTGTTGTTGTGTTGCTTTGACGCAATCTCCGGCGAACCCGTGACGGCTTGGTTGGTAAGCAATTTCCTGCTCGTCACCCGCCAGTTCTTGGATTGTCAGTCGCCCATCATCGTACAGACGCATGGATCCACCGTCGGCCTCGACCAACAACTCGCCGAACGTGTAACGAGGATTGGTGGCCGTCGATTCGTTGTACCGATTGGCGTCGTAGACGCCGTTTCCACCATCGGCAAACTCGAACACGCCCAAGGCAGTATCTTCCCCGGCGATCACGGGATTGAGTCGCCGGTGCATGCACCAGGTGCGTGCGATTTCACCACCCAAATATCGAAAGGTATCGATCGTGTGGATGCCCGCTTCAAAGATAAGAAACTGCTCCATCGTTTGGAAATAAGGCTGGCGCGCCAGATAGGCGTCGGGGCCGTGACCATCGCCGGCCCGATTACGAAACGTGATGGTGTGCAGTCGCTTGCCGATCGAGCCGTCGTCCAGACGCGCCTTGATCTCGCGATACCACGGTTGAAATCGAAAGTTCTCGTGCACCATGAAACGCACGTCCCGCGTCTCATTGACCAACTCGTTCGCTTCGGCGACCGTCGGAGCCAGTGGTTTCTGGCAGATCAGATTGACGCCGCGGGCGGCGATATCACCCCCAATGGATCGATGGGTATCTGGCCGCGTGATCAAGTCGACGAAGTCCAGGTCATGTGCATCGAGCATGCGGCGATAGTCGACGAAGGTCGACGAAATCCCGTACTTCTCGGCGACTTGATTCGCTTTGGAGGCATCGACATCACAGCAGGCGACGATTTCGACCCCTTCGATTCGATTCCACGCGTCATAGTGAAAGTGGCTGAAATAGCCCGCACCAATGACCGCACCGCGCAGTTGCGTCATGCGATGGACTCCATCGCCAACTCACGTCGCATTGGCCGATCGGGTGCAATTCGAAACCACATGAAAATGGCGAGCAGATTCAATCCCGCGGCAATGTAGAAGAACGGCTCATGGGATCCCGACCATTGCAACAAGTAGGGAAACGCCAAAGCCGTGCAGAATGATCCGAGGTTGCCCACCATGTTCATTGCTCCCGAGACCGCACCCGCACTTTGGCCGCCAATGTCCATGCACGTCGACCAGGAAGGACTCAGCACCATGTCGCTTCCGAATATTGCCAAGCACATGCACGCCGCCGCCGTGACGGGCGTTGTCATGTTCACGCACAGCGACATGCCGATCGCGCCGCAAGCGAAACCGACTGACGCCGGTAAACGGCGTGATCGTTTCCACATGCCGCGACTGTAGAGCCGATCGACGGTGAAGCCCGCGAGCCAATTGCCGACGACACCGCAAAGGAGCGGCGCCGCGGCGTACCATCCGGTCTGTTCCTGGGTCAGTGAATAGGTTTCCTTGAGATACGGAAAAAACCAAGTGACTGTGAAGAAGAACGTGAAGTTATGGGCCACATACTGGAACATCAACATCAACATGTTTTTCGACCGCAGCATCTCGGTGAATGCAATCGGGCGGTCGGAAGTCTCCGGTGCATCCGCCGAATCCGTCGCCGGCGATCGCGACTGCACGATGTAATCTGCTTCGCGTTGACTGACGGCGAAGTGAGATTCAGGCACGTCGCGAAACAGAACAAACCAGACGACGGCAAATCCGATGCCGATCACTCCAAAGAACCAAAAGGTCTGTTGCCAGCCGCCCAGTGCCGCGATCAGCCAAACGACACCGGGCATGGCCAGGGCCGCGCCCAACCGACCACCCGAAAAGCTGATCGAGTTCGTGATACCACGCTCGTTCATCGGCAACCAGTTGGTGAAGGCCCTCGCCAGTGTCGGGTAACCTCCCGCCTCACCCATGCCAAACAAGAAACGCAATCCCATGAGCGGAACGAAGCCACGAACCACACCGGTCAACGCCGTGAACAACGACCAGACCAACACGACCACGGACATCACTTTGCGGGGCCCGTAGCGGTCCGCCATCTTACCGCTGGGCACTTGGAAGAGTGCGTAGCCCAATGCGAAGATCGACATGATCCAGCCCATCTGTGTGTCGGTCATCCCCAGATCATTCTGCATGTCACCCTTGGCGGCGGAGATGCAGGCTCGATCCACCCACATCAACACCGAGATGACGAAAGCACCAACAATCAGCAGGAATCGGACGGGCATGACGATACGAGTTGTGGAGGAGAAGGGGGACGGTGCAAGCGGCGACGGCGACTAGGTCGCCGCTCCGGCTCCCTGAAGTTGGGCATCGAGCGATCGCGAGATCAAATTGGTTATGTCCACCGTTGAAAGAGAGCCACCCATGTCGCCGGTTCGTTGCGTCGGGTCCGACAAGACATCCGCGATGGCCCGTTGGAGCGCTCCGGCGGCACGGCGGCATTCGGGATGGTCCAGCCAATCCAGCATCATGGCAGTCGACAGATGCATCGCGATCGGGTTAGCCAATGACTTTCCTGCGATGTCCGGCGCCGATCCATGTGACGGTTGGAACACGGCGGCGCGTTCCCCAATGTCTCCCGAGGGCGCCATGCCCATCCCGCCGACGAGCCCAGCGGCCAAGTCGCTCAGAATGTCACCGAACATGTTCTCGGTCACCATCACGTCGAACTCGTGCGGTCGTCGAACCATGAATAACGCGGTGGCATCCACGTACAGATGTTCGGCCGTGATATCCGGAAATTCTTGCGCGATTTCGTCAAAGATGTGGCGAAAATAGACCATCGACGACAAGACATTGGCTTTGTCGATCAACGAGACCTTCTTTTTTCCGTTGCGTTGCCGCGCGACTTCAAACGCCATGCGACAAACTCGCTCGGACGCTCGCCGAGAAATGCGCATCTCATCTTTGGCGGCATCCGCTTTGAGATCCGCGACCGCGTTGCGACCATAGAACAACCCCTCGGTGCTCTCACGCACAAGGACGAAGTCAATCTCGCCGGTCGCATAGCCTTTCAATGGTGTGTCGTCGGCATGAAAGAGTTTGATTGGCCGGACACCGCCAAATAGTTCCAGCTTCTCCCGAAGGTCCAACTGCGGCGCGATTTCCTTGCCGTTGGGATAGCGGACATTGGGCAATCCCATCGCACCGAGCAACACCGCGTCGGATGCTTCGCAGGCGTCGAAAGTGGCTTGGGGGAGTGCCTCGCCGGACCGCTGGTACTCTCCCACCCCAACGGATCGTTCGTCCAAATGGAATTCGACGTCGTCGAGGTGCGGTTGCATCTGCCGCAGCAGTCGCACGGACTGGTCACAGACTTCCGGGCCGATGCCGTCTCCACCTAGGACAACGATATGAAACGTCTTGGTCATCGAGCGTGAATCCGTGAAGGGGGATAGTGTTCTAGAGTGAGAATAAGGCGAGTGGATCCGTTACTTGCACTGGATCAGTCGACGATCAACTTGGTGCAACAGTCGCCGAGCCACATGATCTTTCGTCCCAACGATTGATTCAATGACGTCGCCGGACGGATCCAGCAGTTCGACCGAATTCGTGTCGGCATCGATCGCTTCGGGGCCATTGCTCACCATCAGATTGCAGTGTTTCTGTTCCAACTTGACGGTCGCTCGGAATCGCTGATCATCCGTTTCCAACGCAAAGCCCACGACCCACTGATCATGTCGTTTGCGTTGTCCCAGGGTGGCGATCACATCCGGCGTTTCGATCAACTCCAGCTTGAGGGGCCGGCCCGTCTTGGAGAGTTTCGAATTCGAAATGTGGCGAGGGCGGTAATCACACGGTGCCGCCGCTCCGATAGCACCATCGCACTGTTCAAACGAGCCGCCGGCCGCCTCCAGCATTTCATCGGTCGTGACGACCCGGATCAGTTCGGCTGCCGAGGGATAGTCGACGGCCACGGGGCCGCTGATCACAATCACCTCGTGCCCAAGGTCGATCGCAGCCGCCGCCAGTGCGGCGCCCATGCGTCCACTCGATGCGTTCGTCAAATAACGCACCGGATCGAGATATTGCCGGGTTGGTCCCGAAGTGATGAGGATCCGGCAGCGCTGAGAATCGGCCGTGCGACTGTTCAACCGAGATCGCCTGAGGTCTTGTGCTGCGATGGCAAGACGGATGCGATGATCTGTGTCAACTCGTCACCGCCAATGTTCATGCGGGCCGCTGCTAACGCAAAGAGTCTCTTCTCGGACTCATCCAAAACGCCGTCGGCGGCCATCATGCGGATCAAATCCTGCAAGCATGCGACGCGATCGTTGGCGTCGACTGGTAACTCAAGGGCGGCGTCATCGCTGAGACCGGCCTGCAGCGCTGCCTCGAGATCCGCCTGGCCAAGGCCCAGTTGCACGCATCGATCCGCGATGAGGTTGACCTCACGCTGGCCGATGGAGCCATCCGCGATGGCCATCACCACCAGATTCCGTAAATGACGTTGCCGACTCGTGTAACTGTCATCCGACACGGCTTGGTCACCCTTCCAAATCAAATGAGACACCACCAACGATACTGGCAGCCACGTTGTCGATGACACCCGCCAAAGCGTCGAGGACCCCGGAGATCTTGCCCATGGACACCACGTCCACCCGGCGCAGCGTCACCGTTTGGCTCCGTTGCATGCCGGCGTCGGCAGTATCGGGGACGGGGGCGGACGAATCGCCATAGGGGTTGGCGGGATCGCGACTCATCGTGCTGTGGGCCTCGCAATGAATAGATAGCGCCGGACGGCCATGAACTCGTGCGCGGAGTATACCCAATCCGTTGGGACGTGGGGGCACGTGAGCCATGTCGATCGAACAACGATACGGCTGAGTGAGAAGGTTTTGGAACGAAATTCAATTGAATTCAACCGCTGAGGCCGTCGTGGCGCGTTTTGTGACCTAGGCTCCCTCAGGTTTCGACGTCTCCAGCTTGCGTCTGCCCGGATTCGGTCCTCCTATTATCTGCGGTTCTAAAGGTTGCATGCGCCGATGCACTGGTATGGCTCATTCGCCGTTTTGATTTGCTTGTTGGTGTACCACGTCGTTGGCGAGCTGGTGACACGCCGTGAGGAAGCCCGATGGCGGGATGCGACTATCGATTCATCGGAATCGACCGTGGCCAAGAAACGGAGGCAGCTCGATACGGCCGCACCGACTAGCGGAGCCCCGATCTCCGGACCTTGGAAAGGGTGGCGAGAGATGGTGGTGCGATCCATCCGTGACGAGTCACCGGACTGTCGGTCGTTCACGCTAGCACCCGTCGATCTTGGCAGCTTGCCTCCGTTTCACGGCGGTCAGTTTCTGACGCTGCGGTGCCAGGACCCGGTCACGGGGAAAAAGCTAAGCCGTTGTTACAGTCTTTCCAGCAGTCCGGGCGAAGACACCTACCGGATCACAGTCAAACGCGTGCGTGGCGGCGCGATGAGCAATCTGCTGCATGACCATGTTCGCATCAACGATGTCCTCGATGTGCAGACCCCCAAAGGGAGCTTCCACCTGAAAGAGGAGTCCAACGGACGACCTGTCCATCTCATTGCGGCTGGAATCGGGATCACACCGATGATCTCGATGTTGATGGAGCGTCTCGAAGCGGGTGTGCGACATCCGATTCATTTGCACTACCAATTGCGAGATAGCCACAACGCTCCGTTTTTAAAGCTACTTCGGCAAACTGTCTCGGCATTGCCAAGCGAGATTCCAGTCCGTTTGCATGTTTGGTTGAGTCGCCCGGGGGCAACGTGTCAGCATGATGGCGACCGAGTTGGCAGGCTGGACGCGGAACGCATCCTCGCTCAGGCGGAGTCGGTCGATGGAAGCTTCATGATTTGTGGACCCAGTTCATTCATGTCCGGTATCGCCGAAGGACTCGTTGCGTCAGGAGTTGCCGAGGGAGATGTTCACTACGAATCGTTCGGCGGCAAATCGACGGGTGTCGGTGCCATCGCGGTCAAGCCGCGGCCCCATGACGATGAACCAGACTCATCGACGGGTTTTCGCATTCAATTCGCCGCGTCATCCAAGAGTGCGACCTGGAATGCCAATTCGGGCAGCCTTTTGGACTTGGCCGAGAACCACGGTCTGGAACTGGAGTCGTCCTGTCGTTCGGGGGACTGTGGGATGTGCATTCAACGCATCCGTTGCGGTCGTGTCCGCTACGCCCAGGCACCCTCCTGTGAGATCGAACAGGACGACGTCGTGATGTGTGTCGCTCAGCCGGCTGAGGACGTCACGCTCGAAGTCTGAGCCGACCGGTGCGAGGTCGCTCTACCTGGATTCAATGACCATGTCGATTATCCAACAGATTCGTCGTCGCGGAGTCCTTCATTCGTTTGAAACACTCTTCAACCGATGGGTTCCGGCTTGGTTGTTCCGGTTCTCCGCTGGCGTGGTGATGGAACTGGATCTCGAAGCGATGCGGCAGCGGGCCACGGAGCTCGATTCGGAGGAGTTCATCGTCGCTCGTGTGGAAGATCCCGGCGATCGGAAAACGCTTCGCGAGGTGACGTGGAATTCCGTTCCGCTGGATTACTCCGAGGATGACTATGGCTACTCCATCCAGCGATCCGACCGGCCCGGTCGTATTCTCGGTGGAGTCTGGGCGGGCAAAACCGATTTCATCGAGGCCGACCTGGGGTTCGAGTTGGAGTTTTCGCGGGATCAAGCATGGTTGTACTGCGCCTACGTGGATCGGGAGGCGCGCGGCGTTGGTGCCTACGGGCGCGTGCTTGCATTCGCGGGCCGTGATCTGTGGGAGCTTGGGTATCGGCAACTGTTGGTCATCATTCAGCCATGGAACGGAGCATCGATGCACGTTCATCAGAAGTATCAAACGCGTCGCGTCGGCCGAATCGCGGTGTTACGAGTCGGGCCGTTCGCGTGGGTGATGCGACGCGGTGAGATCGAGCAGACGAAGTCCATCGCATTCGTTCCGCGGCGCAACACCGTACGCTTGCGGTTCCCAAGAACGACAATCCATCCTGGAGCATGAGGCCCCTGGACGAAAGGGCATCGTTGGAACGACTCGCGGGCGACGCGATGGCTTGCAATCCCCGACTCACCGCTGAATGTCGTATTCACCAATCTTTCGATAGGCCGTCGCTCGGCTGATGCCCAATAGCTTGGCGGCCTCGGGGACGCTGCCGCTGGTTCGGTCCAGGGCCCTTGTGATCAGCCGTTTTTCCCAAGCATCGATTCGCAGTGTCTCCAATGTTTCGCCACCGGTGTCGCGCAATCCCAGATCTTCAGGCGTGATGCACGGTTCGTCGGCCATGACAACGGCGCTGTCGATGACGTTGCGAAGCTGCCGGACATTTCCGGGCCAAGCATAGGTCCGCATCCGCTGCCGGGCTTGGGCGTGGAGCGTCAGATTAGGACGACCGTGTTGTCGCAAAAAGTGATCCAAGAAGTGATCGATGAGATTCTCTAGGTCGTCACCTCGATCTCGAAGCGGTGGCACATTGAGCTCAAAGACGCTGAGTCGATAGAACAGATCTTCTCGGAATCGACCGTCGCGAACGAATTCGGCCAAGTCTCGATTCGTCGCGGCGATGACCCGCACGTCGACGGAGACCTGCTTGGTGGCTCCCACGGGCAGGAACGGATGACCTTCCAGAATTCGCAACAGTTTGGCCTGGCCATCCAAACTCATCTCCCCGATTTCATCCAGGAAGAGTGTGCCTTGATCGGCTTGCTGGAACAAACCGTCGTGGTCTTGGTCGGCGCCGGTGAAGGATCCCTTCTTGTGACCGAAGAGTTGACTTTCGAGTAGATCCCGGGGAATCGCGGCGCAGTTGACGGTCAGCATTGGATGATCGTTCCGGGGACTCGCCCGATGAACGGCGCGGGCGACCAATTCCTTTCCGGATCCACTCTCACCACGGATCAACACGGATCCGCTAGCGCGTCCGACACGGCTGATGCGCTCCTTGAGTCGTAACATGGCCTTGCTGTTTCCGATCAGTTCATCCTGATCGGCATTGCGATCGGCGATCCGCTGGTGTTCAACGCGGAGATTCTCGTTGCGGGATGACTGCACGATTCCCACCGATAACAATCCGGCGGCACCGCGAGTCAGGTCACACAGAGACGCCTCGTATGGCTTCCCGCTGCGCTGTAAGAGTAACGCTCCGATCGACTTGCTTTCATGAACGATCGGTACGATCAGCGTTCCGTCGGCGCCGACAGCTTTGTCGACGGCCGCCGCCGCATCATCCGCCGAGCCCGGCTCGCGCATGGCCGTGGGCAATTCGGCGGTGGCTCGCAGCGCATCCTCGCCGACGATGCGGACGGATGAATCGTGCAGTCCGCTGACGTACATCTCCTGTTGATGGAGGACGCGGCGCAAACGCGGTCGGTCGAGTGTCGGCGGCGGGGCGTCGGTGGGAAAGCGACGACGTATCTTGAATCGGCCGTCGGTGGGTTCGATGACCAAAGCGACCAATTCCGATGACGTTCGGTCTAACAACAACTCCAACGTGGTGTCGATGATTTCGTCGGCGCGTTGTCCCCCCAACAATGCCAAACTGAGCTGATAAAGGTCGAGTAGTTGACCGGCGTCATCGACCAACTGACCGGGCTCACGAACGACATCGTTCTGGCGCGACGTCCAAGACTCGATGTCCTCGTAGAGCGTTTGAGAGAATGAGTCACCAAGTATCGAATCGTCGTCAGGTGCAATGACGACCATCGACGTCTTTCCGATGACGATTTCGGATTGATCGAGCAGTCGAGCATGATCGATTTTCTTGCCGTTGACGAAGGTTCCATTGCGACTGTCCGTGTCACGTACGTGCCAATGATCGTCTTCGAAATAAACCACCGCATGAAATCGACTGCTGTTGGGATCGGTCAAGACAATCTCGCATCCGATTGCCCGGCCGACGTGCATCGGACGATCTGGATCGAGCGGGTACTGCTTGCCCTTGTCCTGACCAGTTTGAACCGCAAGGTATGCAACCATTCCATTCACCGATTGGACTGTGCGGACTTGTGGGTCACGGTGGTCAGCATCGTGGTGAGCCGTTTCAGTGCCGGCGGGAGGATTCCCGCCTGGCGGCCGACATCTTCCCACCATGTTTCCAACGCATCGATGTTCTCGCTCACAATCGGATCTTGGTAGGGATCCAGCCACATGGATGTTGCCATCCGGATCGGTGGTGTCTCGCTAGGTAGAACGCCAAGCTGAATTGCTTGGTCAAGTACCAAAGGGATCACTCCCCAATCCCAAGGCAACTCACCAGGACCCGATTCCGATGTCGGCATATCAGAGGATTCCGACGTTCGATGCGTTCGGGTATGGGTGTTGGTGGCGACGCGTGTGAGCAAATATGCCAGTCGCAACCACTCGGGCACTGCCGGATCCATGTCCGTTAGCACCGCCTCGATCCACAACGAGGTGGTCAGGTTACTGAGGTCTCCGGCACCCCGATGGATCGGGCTGACCGCATGAACAGCGACGCGTTCGGGCCACCAATCCGATGGCGGCTCGCCGTTCCAGATCCGACGGCCGATACCCCGCATCAGTCCGGGCCCGTATGCTTGAAAGGCCTGTTTCATCGGCGCGTAGCGAAGCTTGAGCTGTTCGGCCCAACGAGGATGCTGCTCGCCAATGTGCCGCGTGCACCCTCGGATCTGCCGGCTTAGGGCGGCTGCGGTCTGATCGGATTGCAACTGGGAACCGCCGGCCCGCAGAACGGCGACTTCGATGCGGGCGGGCGCAAGCGGGACATCGCGATCTTCGCTGATGATCTCCTCGATCAGACAAGTCCAAAAGGGTTGGGGTGCAATCGACTCGCTGATCAGTCGTTCGTGCAAGATCGCGACCGGCTCGGCGAGATCCGATGCGAGGGCGACGTCGTCGGCCGAGCCGCCGGCATGAAAATGGTTGGCGGCGTGAATTTCCCGGATCAGCCGGATCGCCGAAAGGGTGGTCGCCGAAATCCACTGCAAATTCAAGGTTCGGCGCCTTCATCAATCAGGTGGTCGTTGATCCAAGCCTCGAGTTCCTCAAAGTCGACGGGCGGTAGCTGGGAAAGGTCGGGACGCAAGGCGATCGCGTCGCGGATATAAACGTGTTGGATTTCGGATTGCTCCTTGTCCGTGTTCCAGTGCAACAAGACTCGAATGCAGCGGGGCAGTGAGCGTGGAACGGACACCTCGTACCCGCACAGGAGCGGCACTTCCAGCCAACCCAACTGTCGCGCCGCCAGTGCCGGAAACTCACTCGTCAGATCTTTGGTCACCGTGAAGATCGCGCTGGCCAAATCACCCGTCTTGATATCGTTTCGGCGGATCATGAGGGCCAGCAACTGCGTTGTCGCATGCAGGATTTGGCCGCGATCATCGCAATCTACCGTGGTCGCTCCGCGGACGCCCCGACAAACGGTCATGGTGTCACTTTCGATTTCAATTTCGAACGCGTGGTCGTTTCCCTAGCCGCGCCGCACGCAAGTGCACCAACCGACCTGGTGTGTAGTAGCCCCTTTGGCTTTCAACGATGATAGCCGGATTCTCAATTTGCGACTACGGGCATCCCGCTCAATCGACCGGCAGGACGCAGATGAAGTAAACTAAAACGTTGAGTGTTTCCCAGAGCGAATCGTTCCATTCGAGTGCCACCATGACCACTGCCAATAGCACGCGGGTGTCGTTGGTCACGAGGCTGGGCGACCATGAAGATCACGATGCTTGGGCCCAATTCGTGGACATCTACGGCCCATTGATTTATCGCTACGGTCGTCGACGAGGCTTGCAGGATTCGGATGCGGCGGACCTGGCGCAAGACGTTTTGCGTGAAGTCTCCCAGGCGATCGTGAAGTTCCAATACGATCCGGCGATCGGCCGATTTCGAAATTGGTTGTTTCTGATAGCGCGGCGGGTTCTGAGTCGTCGCTTTCGAAATCGGGATCGATCATTTCGCGGATCCGGTGATACGGGGTCGCTGCAGCAGCTTCAGGAACTTCCGGATCCGCATGCGGAAGACCTGTGGGAGGTGGAGTATCGAAAGCATCTCTTTCAATGGGCGAGCGAACAGGTCCGATCCGAGTTCTCCGAAAACACCTGGGCGGCTTTCTGGCGGACCGCCGTTGAAGGCGATTCGCCCGCCGACGTGGCCGGGGCGCTGGGGCTTCGGGTTGGATCGATTTATGTGGCGCGAAACCGAGTCATGCGACGGCTGCGCCAGCGGATTGCCCAAGTGGATGAGACATTGAAACTGGAATGAATCACCACATGACGGGTTCCCTACCGGATCCCAATCGAGTTTCAGACGGCGGGCGGTATCCAAGTTGACGGCTCAATGTCCGCGCCCCGACGTGCTGCAGAGGTTTCGGTACGGACAGTTGTCCGCCGAAGAGGAGGCGGTTGTGGGCCAGCATGTCAACCGTTGCGGCGATTGCCAGATCATGCTCCAAAGCGTTGAATCGGACGCGCCGTCGTGGCATGATCTCGCGACGGCTAACCAGGTGGAAGGGTCGGGTTACCTGGCCGATAAAATAGCCGCACTGAAACGTGAGGTTGGTACGCCGACCGCCGACGCCGGGACCAACTTTGTCGGCGATCTTGAACCGTGGCTGAAAACAGATCCTGCGAAACAGACTCAGCCGCAGATCGACGAATTCATTCTTCAACAATGCATTGGTCGTGGCGGGATGGGGGCGGTCTTCCTCGCCAACGACACCAAGTTGGCTCGCCAGGTGGCGCTCAAGATCATGACGCCAGGTCTGTTGGCCGATCCGACCGCAGCGGAACGGTTCCAGCGAGAAGCTCGTTCGGCCGCCGCGATCAACCACCCCAATGTCGTGACCATCCATGCCGTCGGGGTGCACCGGGATTTGCCCTACCTGGTCATGGAATTGGTCGACGGGCAGTCTTTAGAGGATCGACTTCGAATCGGTGCGTTACCCGCATCGACTTGGATGCCCATCGCCCAACAGATCGCTGAAGGATTATCCGCCGCGCATGTCGCTGGCGTCCAGCATCGTGACGTCAAACCGGCCAATATCCTTCTGCAAACTGGTACCGACGGCGTCAAGTTGACGGACTTTGGTCTCGCGAAGACTCGGGATAGTCAAACCTTGACCCGCACCGGGTTTCTGGTGGGGACACCGAAGTTCATTGCGCCCGAGCAATTCGATCCGACAATCGGCCCGGTGGATCATCGAAGTGATTTGTTTAGCTTCGGTAGCGTGCTGTACTGGATGATCACGGGCCAAGCTCCGTTTAGAGACGATTCCGTGCTCGGTACGCTGCGCCGCGTTCGAGAGCAACCTCATCGACCCATTTCTTCGATGTCCGTGGACTGTCCCGAGCACCTCGCGCATTTGGTGGATCGCCTACTGGAGAAGCACCCGGCGCGGCGTCCTCAATCGGCTGCCGACGTGGTAAGAGCCATCGCGGAACGTCAACCGGTAACGGAGTTATTGCCGGCAATGGATCTCCAAATCGAGACCGGTCCACCTCGGCGGTCCCAGGCAGTGCGTCAAGGACAACGCCGTCGAACGACGCCGTTGGGTGGAACCATGGCTTGGGCTGTTCTGCTGGTCGCAACGATCCTGGTTGCAGTTGGGGTGTTCGTCGTGACCCGATGGGGCGATTCGAGACCACGGGTCCAAGCATTTCGGGCTGAGTCGGCAGGGATGGAGGCAAGGATCCCGAATCGCCGACGGTCCCAGGTTGATCAGGACGCCGATCGAAATGGCGACGACGGAACCTACGACATTACCAACACAGATGAACTGATCGAATTACTCGATCAGACAGCCGATGACATCCGAATTCGTGTGCTTGCCGACGAACTTGAGTTGCCCACGTTTTCCCTCGATGGACGTGACATGCACCTGACAGCGCCACCAGAGTTGGACACGCGTCTGGTCTTTCAGCGTGAGGACGTGGATGAACGCATCCAAGTGCGTGACGCCAGTCTTCATCTCGAGAACGTGATGTTGGAGTTCGTCGGCCCAATGGAGCCAGAGGTCGACGATATCGACGCGTTCGTGGCCGTTGTTGATGGTGAATTCTTAGCCGAAAATTGCTCGATCGAGATGGAGTCGTCGGCAACCTGTTTCTTGTTCGAGGGCGCCGATGCGGAACTGATTCATTGCGACTTGCATGCGATGGACGCGGCCGCGATCCGCTGGGAACCCCAACCTGGCAGCGTGCTGCGAATCGTCAACTGTGTAATGGCCAGTGCGATCCAGCTTGTCTTGGGTGAAGCATCAGGTGATTCGATCGTTTTGGAACACAACACATTCATTGGCGAGGTCAATTTTGAGTGTCTCGATCCTGGCTCCGAGACATTGCATCGTCTGACGGCGAACCAAAACGTTTTCGCCGCCACGGAATCGATGATGGTATGCGATCGTGGTACGTCGAGCGCATCATGGCTTCGCTGGACCGGCCGAGCGAATCAATTGCCCCTCGCAATTTTGGCCGTCCAGGAGGAGGAGGACGAGGACTTGATCGAAGTGTTAACAAGTATCGAGTCGGAGGATCCGCCGACTTGGTTCGATGACAGGACGTCTCGGCAGGAGCCACGCCTCGACGGAAGGAGTGTCGAGACGATTTGGGAACAACTCGATTCCGGTGAGATCCGTCCCCAGCAATTGCGTCGGAGCCAAGGGGACGCCGGAGACGAGGGTGAGATGTTGATCGGGGCGATTGACCATTTCGGTGGCGGATGACGAGTTGGTTGGTTCGCGTCGATGCTAGAATGCGGTTCATTAGAAGATATGTTTTGAATACTCTGCCATGAACGATTGCCCGTGACCGACTGGTTACCACTTCGACCGAATGCCCGATGGATCATCCCGTTCGTGCTGACGTCGGTCGGGTCCGGATTGGCTTGCCGGGCGGTGGCAGAATCACCCGGATCAAACCGTGGCAAGCCGACCATATCGTCGCGGGACAAATCGGCTCCGACGCACGGCATTGAGTTCAATCGCGACATCCGACCGATCTTCACGCAGTACTGCACATCTTGTCACGGCGGTGTGAAGTCTGCGGGCGACGTGTCATTCGTGTATGCGAATCAGGTGTTGCCGCCCGATGGTTGGGTGGTCGAGCCGGGTGACGCGGCAAGTTCGATTCTTTGGCAACGGATTGTGTCCGACGATGAGTCCGAGCGGATGCCGCCCCCGGACGAACATCCCGATCCGTTACCCCCCGAGAAGATCGCGTTGATTCAGCGCTGGATCGACTCGGGTGCGGAGTGGCAGGACCATTGGTCCATGACTCGTTTGATGGACCCCGTGCTTCCGGTGACGGATGGGCCGATGGTGAATTGGCCTCGCCAAGCACTCGATTCGTTTGTACTGCGTCGCCTGGTCGGGCAGCAACTGACGCCGTCGGCGGAAGCCTCCCCGGGTCAGTGGCTGCGGAGGGTGAGTTTGGACTTGACCGGCTTGCCACCGACGCTGGATCAGCTCGAAGCATTTCGGCGGCGAGTCGCCGAGGCAAGTCATGTTCACACAATCGATGTGGTCTACGCGTCGGAGGTCGACCGATTGCTGGCTACCGATGGATTCGGGGAACGTTGGGCATCGCTCTGGATGGACTTGGCCCGATACGCCGACTCAATGGGATTCGAAAAAGACCCTCATCGTGACATGTGGCCTTATCGAGATTGGTTGATTCGCGCCTTCAACGAGGACATGCCATTTGACCAATTCACCATCAAGCAATTGGCCGGTGACCTCATACCAGGTCGTGCCACGGATGATTTGATCGCGACGGCATTCCACCGCAACACCCAAACCAACACCGAGGGCGGTACCGATGACGAAGAGTTCCGCATCGCGGCCGTGATCGATCGGGTCAATACGACGTGGACAGTTTGGCAGGCGACCACGTTTGGTTGCGTGCAGTGCCACGCTCACCCTTATGATCCGATCCGACACGAGGAATATTACGCTTGCTTGGCGATGTTCAACAACACGCTCGACGCGGATTTGCCCAACGACTTCCCCACCATCCGCGTTGATGGTGACGACACGGATGGTTCGATTCGAGCAGCATTCGAGCTGGATCGGTATCGTGAGCGCCGCAACGCTTGGGGAAGTGATCTTCTGGACGCGTCGCAGTGGCAACCAATGGTTCCCAAAGACGTGACCTCGTCGGGAGGTCGCTTGAAACAACGCGGCGCGACGGTCTTCGCCGACGGGGGCACGTTTCCGCCTGGCGTGACGTACACGGTTGACTTTCCAGCCACGGCAATGACAGCGATGCGAATCGAGATCATGCCAGTCGGTGTCGAGCCGTTGAGCGTGCCGGAGAAAGGCAGCTTGCTGACGCAACTGCAAGCGAGCCTGGTTGGCCCATCCGGCGAGGAAACAAAGCTGACTGTCGCCGACGTCTTTACCAAAGACCTGGTCATGGAGGGCGATCCCTCTGACGCGCTGAAGAACAACAACCGTGGTGTCGGCGAGTACCCGAAGTTGAATGCGACACGAACGGCCGTCTTCGTCTTGTCCGATGCACTGTTGCCCGATGATGGAAACTTGCTCCGTCTCAAGCTGGTTCAGAAGGCATCCACGGCAGGCGGCATCGCAACACATTTACGCCGCTTTCGTTGGTCCTCGACGGAGGATGACGATTGGACGTCGATGATCCGGTCCAAGGAATACAACGCAACCAAGTCCAGCTTGCAGGAGGCGGCGGCAGCACTAGCGAATTGGGACGGCGCGTCATTGCCAATCTTGGCAGATCGACCCCGCAGCGCCGCCCGGTCAACTCGAACATTCATCCGCGGTAACTGGCTCGACCGAGGTGAGCCAGTTCAGCCGGCTATCCCGAACGTATTCCAGACGCAGCGAAATCCGGGGGCGCCAGCGATCAACGATCGCCTGGACCTGGCACGCTGGTTGGTCTCCGACGAGAACCCGATGGCCGCTCGCGTTTGGGTCAACCGCATTTGGTCCCAGCTGTTCGGGATCGGGCTGGTCGAAACGCAGGAAGACTTCGGTTCCAGCGGTCAATTGCCATCGAATCCGGAGCTGATCGATCATTTAGCGACACGTTTCCGAGACCATCATCGATGGCATTTGAAACCGCTTCTACGCGAATGGGTGTTGTCGTCGACTTACCGACAAAACAACGCGGTGAGCGTGGCACAGTTGGAAGCGGATTTCAATAATCGTTATCTCGGTCGAGGTCCTCGAACGCGACTGTCTGCGGAGATGGTGCGAGATCAGTCGTTGGCGGTCGCCGGCCTGATGACGCAACGGCTCGGAGGTCCTTCGGTCATGCCGCCGCAGCCCGACGGCATCTGGCAGGCCGTCTACAGCGGCGCGAAGTGGAAGACCGCCGTTGGGGCTGACCGCTATCGACGCGCACTGTACACCTATTGGCGACGCACCAGTCCCTACCCCAGCTTTCTCATGTTTGATGCGCCAACGCGGGATGTGTGCGCCGCTCGCCGCGTCGCCACCAACACTCCCTTGCAGGCGCTCGTGACCCTGAATGATCCCGTGTACATCGAGTGTGCCGAAGCACTTGCGGATAGGGCGGTTAAGCGGCACGGTCCGCCGTCTGATGCATCGAAGTCCGATGAGCCATCGCCAGACCACATCGACGCGTGCATTGAATCCATGATCCAGTGGATGCTGTTGGCGGTTACGCAGCAACCAGCAAGCGATCTGGAATTGACCGAGCTAACGGGTCTGTATCACGACCTTTGCGAAACGGACGAGCATCACGCGTCAATCGACCGCGCATCGCTGGCGATCGTTGCCAATACGATTCTGAATCTCGACAAGGCGATGACCAAATGATCGCGAATGTTCAACAGTCGTGGCTATCGCACGTGACCCGGCGGCACTTCCTGCGGGACTGCTCCATGGGTCTTGCAGGGATGTGGATGGGCCAGCAAGCGACGGGATCTTCATTGCACGCCTCCGATCCCGCGGTGCCTTCCTCGACGACGACGCACTTTGCACCGACCGCCAAGCGCGTGATCTTCCTGCACATGGCCGGAGCGCCCAGCCAACTGGAACTGTTTGACTACAAACCGGATCTGGCACAACTCGACGGTCAGGATTGTCCCGAGAGCTTCCTGGCGGGCAAGCGATTTGCGTTCATCCAAGGCGTGCCGAAAATGCTCGGTCCTCAGTACCCGTTTGAACGGTGTGGTCAATCCGGCACGTGGATATCGGATCGATTGCCGCACTTGAAGACGGTCGCGGACCAATTGTGTGTGATTCGATCGATGCATACGACGCAGTTCAATCACGCCCCGGCGCAGTTGTTACTGCACACCGGAAACCAAAATCTCGGGTCGGCCTCCTTTGGCGCTTGGACGCTCTACGGACTCGGCAACGAAAACGAGAATCTACCGGGCTTCATCGTCTTGGTTTCCGGTGGGAAGACACCCTCGGCGGGAAAGAGCGTTTGGGGATCGGGATTCCTTCCGTCGGTGCACCAGGGCGTTCAGTGCCGTTCCAAGGGTGACCCCGTGTTGTACCTTTCCAATCCGCACAGCATCACGCGGCAGCAACGTCGACGTAGTCTGGACACGCTAGCCAAGTTGAACCAGCAAACGTTCGAACAGACCGGCGACCCGGAAGTGCTCACGCGAATCGCCCAATACGAAATGGCCTTTCGAATGCAGACTCACGCGACGGACGCATTTGACTTGTCGGACGAACCAGCACACGTTCACGACGCGTATGGGACCCAACCCGGCCAGGAGTCTTTCGCCAACAATTGTTTGTTGGCACGCCGTTTGGCCCAACGCGATGTTCGGTTCATCCAGTTGTTTCACTGGGGATGGGATTCGCACGGAGCCGGCGCGCAAACTGGTCTGCGAACCGGCTTCAAGGACCAGTGCCGTGATATTGATCGGCCGATGACCTCATTGATTCAAGACCTGGACCGAGAGGGGCTGCTCGACGAGACCCTGGTCGTGTGGGGTGGCGAATTTGGACGCACACCCATGCGTGAAAATCGCAACGGCCGGGAAATGAAGTTCATCGGACGCGACCATCATCCTGGGGCCTTTACCATGTGGCTGGCCGGCGGCGGAATTCGACCCGGAATCGCGATCGGCGAAACGGATGAGATCGGATATGACGTCGTCGACAATCCGATTTCCGTGCATGACTTACATGCGACACTGCAACATGCGTTGGGCATCGATCACCGTCGACTCACCTACATGCACCAGGGATTGCCGCAAAGGCTATCCAATGTCACCCAGCCGTCACGCGTCGTTACGGAAGTGTTGGCTTAAGGAACGTCGGTTCGCATCGCGTGAGTGACCCGGGGCGTCCCATCCGAGGCGGTCGGCTTTTGTTCGGACCCGCCGTGGGCTAAAACGGGTTAAGTCGCGTTGACTTGTCCCCTACTTGTTGCAAAGGAAGATCCTTGTGAGCGACCACCTTGCGAGCGTGAAAAAGTACGTCGATTCGCCCAATGAAGATGCCGTCTTGGCATTGGTCGGCCATTTGGGCATTGCGTTGGAGAGCCGCGACTCAGCGGTGGTTGCCGCAACGGACCCCGGCGAGCTGGCCAGTATCAAGTCCAATTACTGCTCCAAGACCCTCGATCTGACGGACGAGGAAGCGGACAAGGCCATCGCGGAGGTTTGCGAGAAGATGAAAGGCGACACTGCGAAATCGCGCGTCACCTTTTACTATCTGCTGGCCGAAGTGAGCGGAACCATGAGCCGTTTGGCAGGGTAGCCGTCAAGGTCTTGGATGATGGCTCTCGGCAGTTCCCCAACACGTCGGGAGATTCTGACGCAATCGCTGGCGATGGCCGCCTCGCTGCACTCCGGCTGCAGCACTGGGACGCCAGCGGCGGGGTTGGTGGTGCTTTGCGCGACCGTGATGCGGCCTCCCATGGAGGTTTTGGCGGCCGAGTACTCGCGTCGGACCGGCTTGGAGGTCGAGCTGCGATTCGGCGGTTCCAATCAGCTACTGAGCCAGTTAGCGATTACCAACCTTGGCGATGTCTTTGTCGCAGCCGACGTCAGCTACACAGATCGGGCCCGGCAAGCCGGCCTAGTGAGTTCTCCAGAGATCATTGCGACGACGTTGCCGGTGATCGCCATTCACACGGGGCGTGCTGCTCACGTGCACCAGTTGAACGATTGGGTCGACGCCGAATTACGGGTGGCAATCGGCGATCCCAATGCCGCCGCAGTTGGACGGGCCACGCAGCAAGTCTTTCGCGCGATCGGCCAATGGCAAACGTTGATGGGTCATGTCCATCGTGCCGGCGTCACGTTGCCGACGGTTGCGGCCGTCGCCGGAGCCGTGGAGATGGGGAGCGTCGACACGGGGATCATTTGGCGGGCCAATCAAACTCGACGACGTTCGATTCGTTTGATCGAGGACGAGTGCTTTGAGCTGGGACGCTGCCGAGTCGCGGCGGCCGCCTGTAGTCAATCGCTTGACCGCGGCGGGGCTTCCCGTTTTGTTGACTTTTTGGCGTCCGATCCGATCAGTCGATCGGTCTTCGAGGACGAGGGATTTGGTGGCCCATCATGATGAACCCCGAGCGAGCGGATCGTGATCCAGATGGGCACTCACTCGCTAGATCGACATCCGGTCATGATCGCGTGTTTTGGACGAGCACTTGGCTCTTGTCGATTGCTTATTTGTTGCTGTTGATTTGCTTGTTGGGGGCGTTGGCCGGCTACACCACGCCACTCCGAATCATCGATGCATTGGGGCGCCGAGACGTGATGGCGTCGCTTCGACTAACCCTGGTGTCGGCGACGACCGCGACGCTGATGGCGGTCGGATGCATGCTGCCACTGGCATACTTGCTGGCGTGTCGACGCATCCGATGCAAGATGGCGGTCGAGTCCATTTTGGACCTGCCACATGTGATGCCCCCATTAGTGCTCGGGTTGTCGATGTTGGTGTTGTTTCAGACTCGGCCGATGCGTTGGTTGGCACCTCATATTGTCTATCAAGTTCCTGCCGTGTTCCTAGCGCAGTTTGTGGTTGCCTCGTCATACGCATTGCCGATTCTTCGGTCGTCACTGCAACGTGGCGATCTTCGTCACGAACAGATGGCGATGACAATGGGATGCACGCAGTGGACCGCTTTCATCCGGGTGACGTTGCCAGAGAATCGAGACGGGTTGGTGCAGGCGATCGCGATGGCGTGGGCTCGATGCGTCGGGACATTCGGCCCCGTGCTGGTCTTTGCGGGTGCGACTCGAAACAAAACGGAGGTTCTTTCGACAACAATCTACCTCGAGCTTGGTGTGGGCGACTTGGAAGCCGCGGTGGCGGTATCGCTGGTGCTGGTGGTTGCCGCTGCAAGCGCCCTTTGGGGATTGCGATGGTGGGCTTGGCGACAACGGAGACCGTTGGCGTCCGGTGGCAGATGATTCAGTTGAACGATCTCCGCGTGGCCCTTCACGACACCGCTAGGACATCGGAACATGGTCTCGGCCCTCTCAACTGGACCATGGAACAAGGGCAGCACGCGTTAGTACGCGGTCCCTCCGGTGTCGGGAAAACGACCCTGTTGGAGACGCTCGCGGGATGGCGCCGCCCTCTATCGGGAACGATCTGGATCGCCGGTACGAACGTGACGCAACATCGTCCGGCGGATCGACGGCTGGCCTTCGTGCCGCAGGATTTGCGGTTGTTCCGAACGCGGACGGTTCGCGGGAATCTGGAGTTTGGTTTAAGGATGCGTGGTCGAGACCTGTCCGCCGCAACCGACCGATTGGATCGACTAGCAAATTCACTTGGGATCCTGCCGCTCATGTCGAGGATGCCTGATCGGCTCAGCGGAGGTGAGCGTCAACGGGTCGCGATCGCCCGCGCGCTCGCGGTGGAGCCAGACGTGTTGCTCCTGGATGAGCCATTCTCATCCCTCGATCCCGACACCCGCCACCGCACCGAAGACGCTGTCGCGGAGTACCTGGCCGAGAGTTGCTGCACGCTGTTGCATGCCAGCCATCACCACGAAGCGAGCCGACTTGCGCACGATCTCGTCTTCGACCTGTCCTGCAAAACAACGCAAACCGACCGGTCGCCGGCGGATAACTAGCTTTGTTCCAATTCGATTGCAGCATTGGCCGACGGCCGTTCGCCTCGGTTACCACCGCGGTAACCCGGACCAACGCCTATCAAGTCCTTGAGGGAACCCTCATTTGCAACTGGAACAAGAGCACGAGCGCGCCGTTGAATCGGTGGGTTCACGCAAGTTCGGCAATCGAACCGTCAGGTCGTTTTCATGCAAGGTGAATCCCGTCGATGGTCGAAGGTTGCCCAAGACCCACGCATCTTCACTTCACGAGAACTCGGATGTCGCCAGACCCTGTCGTGTTCGTCGACGCCGGGCCAAGAGTCCCACGGCGAAGACGCCGAGGGCCAGACCAGCCGTTGGTTCTGGGACCGCCGTCACGGTGACTCGGATCGGCGAGAGAGATGGGCTGAAGTTCGCGGGCAAGTTGGCGTAGTTCGCGAATGGATCGATGACTTGGCCACCGCCGTCGATCACAGTGCCGTCCGCTTGGATGGTGCCGACGAATTGGACCGTTCCATTCTCATCCAGCCCAATGTTGGGTCCGCCTTGGCCACCGGAAACGCCCAAGACACCATTTCCAGCCGAGGTCGCAAAATCATTGACCTCCGTCCCCGCGTCGTAGAGGCGGTTGAGAGTGAACTCAACTGGACCGTTGCTTAGATTTGTCAGATCAAATGCATTGGGATCGCCACTAGAAAGGAAGACATCGTTCGACGGCAGCAGCATCGTGGCGAGCACCAGCCTTTGGGAACTGGGGCTATTCAGGTCAATGGTAAAGTCTTCAAAGCCGGAGTTGCCGGGAAACAGTGGGATGTTGCCAATTGACCGACCCGTGATACCGGTGGGATCAAAGAGCGTCTGAAGGCCGGAGTTGTTACCATCCTCAGCGAGCATCTCCAACTGAGCGCTCGCTGCAGATCCAACGTCGAACAGATCAAATGATCCGTCATGGAATCCCGCAAACACAGATGTGGTCGAGGTGGCGACATTAGGAGTCTGCACCGTCCCAATGTTCTCCACGGTGATGCGGACATTTTGGGCCTGGACTACCGACCCCAATCCAACAAAGCAGGCCACCGACGAGAGGATAGAAAACAGACTCCACGACGAGCGTGGTTGCGCATTGCCAAATAGTGCGAGCATCGATGACATCTCATGTTGAAGCAGTAAGTATGGACTCGCGCAGTCCGACCCTGAATCGGCACTCGCGTCGAGGTTCAACAAGGACGTCGTTACCGAATCCCGGTGATGACGGAGAAACTGAGAAATTCTGTCAAGTTTTCCTGGCGGCCTCGTCCAAAGGCTCCAATCCATCTTGGCCGATGGCGATTCGAATTCGTTCCCGCGCCGAGTCGGTCAGTCCGTCCGATGGAGACTGCGACGCTAACTCTCTGGCAAGTGCATCGATACGGACCAACTGGCGTACGGCTTTCCGGCAGGGGCCGCACGCAATCCAGTGACCCCACATCGCCATGCGATCGGCCAGTCGAAGTGGACCGTCCATGCGCTGAGCCTGAAACCGCCGATGGGCCTGGCACCGGAGCGTTAAGACTTGATGAAAATCACGCAAGAATTGACGAAACATCGACTCAGTATAAACCCCTGCCGATCGAACGCAGACACGTTTCATACCGTGTTTTCTGGCGACTGTGGCAACTGTTCGGGTGTCTCACACGGATATCCCGAGGCATCCTGGCCTGAAAGACTTGGCGGTACTGAAGACCTGTCATCGCCATCGTTGAGTGACGCAATCGCGGATCGCTAGTCTGGCTCGATAGAGTCTCGAAGCGAGTGCGGCCGTCGAAACCCCTAGAAGTGTCGTCGATTCGGCGGTCTCGAGTTGTTTGATCACACATAGCTCAAACGCCTGACGCATTGGGTTGGGCAGTTTCGAGATGCATTCTTCGATCACTTCCCGCAGTTCGTCGTAGCACATCGATTGGGCGGGATCCGAACCCTGAACGCCACCGCCAGCCAAGTTGCCTTCCTCGATCGGTTGGTCCCGAGTTTCGGTGGGATCTCGAGAGGACCTTCGATAGTGATCGACGATCCGACGACGGAGGATACTCACCAGCCAAGCTTCAACGCAGTCAGGTGAGCCATTTGCCCGCGCGGACTTGATCGCACAGAGAAACGTGTCTTGGACCAAGTCTTCGGCAATGGATGGCTCACGGACGCGTCGCGAGGCAAACCGGTAGAGCATGTCTCCAAATTGGGCGAGCCACTCCAAACCTAAACCGACGCAGCGGTCCGAGTCGTCCTCGGATTGATCAGGACGCCGAGACGAATCGTTCGAAATTTCCTTAGATGATTGCGTCGACAAGCTTGACCAGACTGCAACGAACTCCGCAACGGGTGCGGAATGAACCCTTTTTCCAGGCGGCAAGGAGTAATTGATTGGTAATGGTCAACGCGTCGACGGACCCGCCACCCCGTTTCGGTGCGTCAGGGAACTATCGTCGAGTTACGATCCACTTCGAATGACGGGCCAATTGGAGTAGCAGGCCAAAACGATGTAACACTCGTCGATGTTTCTCGCTGGGGACATTAGCAGGAGCCAATGGGGCTCCTCACAATCGACTTACAGAGGAGATGTCTCGATGAAGACTCAACGATTCCGACTCGGCCCGATGCTCGGACTCATGGCCGCCGTGGTGGTCACGGCGGCGACACTCGGTTACGCCGACGCCGGCAATGGCCGCAGCTCATGGGGTTGGGCGAAGCCGCTCAACCAACGATCCGGAGCGTTCTACACGTCCAACAAGGCTCGCAAGAACACCAGTGGTTGTTCGACACGATCATCGAGTCGATCGACCTGGTTTTCGCCCAGCCGATCCAGCCGAATGCGATCGACGACGTCGTCCACGCCGACGACTGCGCCGGATCCGGTGTTCTTTCGTCCCGGTCGAGTTGGACTGATCCCATTTGATGGTGTGGGACGCTACCCCTACAACTGGTAGTCCGCTGGAAGCAAGCTGATGAGTACGTCGCGGCGGATCCACCACGACGCGTCATCGCGGTCACGCAGGCTGGTCGAGTCCAGCCTGCGATTCGGCGTCGTACTGTCACCGAGTCGACTCCCCGTGGGTCCTAACACAGTTGGGGAGCAGTGATTATCGTGCGGAGTCGGCCAATAAGCATCGAGCGATCCGTCGCTGTCGTTTTGACGCTCCTCGCCCGGCTCGGCGTCGCGAACATCGCCGGGAGAGATCTCGAGTGAGTCTCTTATCTGGAGCAAGTTTTTGAAGACCTACCTCGTGACCGGTGGATGCGGATTCATCGGATCTTGCTTCATTCGAGGTCGGATGAATGCTGGTGACGTGCGAGTCGTCAACCTTGACAAACTGACGTATGCGGGAAATCCGGACAATATTCCCCATCGCCCTGAAGATCGTTACGAACTGGTTCGTGGGTGCGTCACCGATGGCCAACTCGTGCGCCGGACCTTGGAACGAGTGCAGCCCGATGCGCTGATTCACTTTGCGGCCGAGTCGCACGTGGATCGCTCGATCGATGGACCGCTGACATGTGGTCACGCCAACGTGATAGGCACAGCAACGCTGCTGGAGCAAGCGAGGCAATGGTTCCGAGCGACGGCGAGGCAACCTGACGATTTTCGATTCATCCACATCTCGACCGATGAGGTTTACGGCTCGATGGGAGGTGACGAAATGGCGACGGAGTGTTCTCTGTACCGACCCAGTTCGCCTTACGCAGCTTCCAAGGCATCGTCGGACATGTGGGTTCGTGCTTACCACGAGACGTACGGATTACCGACAATCATCGCCAACGCCACCAACAACTACGGCCCTTTTCAGTTTCCAGAGAAGCTGATCCCGCTGATGCTCCTTAATGCGATCGAGTCCAAGCCGCTACCCATTTATGGCGATGGAAAACAAGTTCGGGATTGGCTGTTCGTGGAAGATCATTGCGATGCCATTGTCGATTTACTGGCTCGGGGCAGGGCAGGGCAGAAGTACAATGTGGGGACGGGCGATGGGAGAACGAATCTCGAGGTCGTCCACACGATCTGCCAGATCATTGACGAGCGATTGGGGCGCAGCGACGCGGAATCATCGCTTCGACTCATCCGGTTTGTCGATGATCGGCCTGGGCATGATCGCCGTTACGCTGTCGATACTCAAAAGATCCAATCGGAAATTGGATGGAGCCCCCGGGTCCCATTTGCTGACGGGATCCGGAAAACGGTGGACTGGTACTTGGAGAACAACGAGTGGGTTCGTAGTGGTAAATCGGGAGACTATTCTCGTGAAAGGCTCGGAACCCTTGATTAGACGTGCGCCGCTCGGCGGCGTGGGAAGTTTCCATGCGTAAAGGAATCTTACTTGCCGGTGGTTCAGGTAGCCGACTGCATCCGCTAACAGTCGCGACGAGCAAACAATTGCTGCCCGTCTACGACAAGCCGATGGTGTACTACCCACTGAGCTGTTTGATGCTGGCCGATATCCGCGACGTCTTGATCATCACCACGCCCCGAGATGCTCCCCAGTTCGAGCGGCTACTCGGCGACGGCCGTGGTTGGGGAATGACGTTTCAGTATGCGACGCAAAGCGAACCGAGAGGGCTTGCCGACGCGTTTCGGATCGGTGAAGACTTCCTTGCCGGTGATACGGTCGCGTTGGTTTTGGGTGACAATGTCTTTTACGGTCAAGGTTTCCAAAAGTCGCTGCAGACGGCGTCGGCCAAGCCAAGTGGCGCGACCATCTTTGGATGTCGCGTATCGGATCCTGAGCGATACGGGGTCGTCGAGTTGGACGATCAGGGCAGGGCAGTCTCGTTGGAAGAAAAGCCGGCAAAACCCAAATCGCGGTACGCCGTTCCGGGGCTCTATTTCTACGACAACCGTGTTCTCGAGTATGCCAAACAGATCCGGCCGTCCCAACGCGGAGAACTGGAGATCACCGATATCAACCGCTTGTATCTCGCCGAGGGCGAGTTAAGCGTCGAGTTGTTCTCGCGCGGTTTTGCTTGGCTCGACGCCGGCACCCACGAGTCGTTGGCCGAAGCCTCCAACTTGGTGATGGCGGTCGAGAAACGTTTGGGGCAAAAGATCGCGTGTCCCGAGGAGATCGCTTGGGCTCGCGGATGGATTAACGCGGAACAAGTGAGGACATTGGCGGCATCGGCACGCAACGAATACGGCGACTACCTGCGTCGGCTGACCGATGGTGGTGATTGGCAATAGGTGAATCGGGTTAATGGAACGCGGCCGAATCGCATCGTGCGATGGGCATCCAAAACAAGACCGCGCGGTGTCGGTGAACGTTGGAGAGTCACGGTCCGCGTACCCACGGGAACCTATCTGATCCACGTACGCTCGCGTGTCCGACGCGAGAATCCACGAGTCTCGTTCGCTGACGTCCTTGACGCCAAGATACGCGACAATGGAGGACCGACATGAACGACGTGAAGGAGCGGTAGGAAGTGTATTTCCGACGGCATTCACCCAGCGCATCAGGTACTCCGATGGACGATACGCCTCGGCGTGCGAGGATTCGTGACGCTTGATCAAGTGTTTGTCCAAGGTCGAATTCACTCGAACCGCTTCCAGTTCACCTCAAAGATTTGTCACGGAACTAAAATCGCACATTCACCCAACATTGAGGACCAATAACGAGATTGCCTTGTGAGAATTTCATTTGACCCTTCCCGGCGAGCACACGGACGCTGGGCTCTGGGAGGACTGTTGACGGGATGTTGGGCCGCTGGCACCAAAGCAAACGAACAGGAGGCGGGTTCGGTCGGGCCCGTCGAACAACCATTTGAGCGAGACTACGAAGAGCCTGGATTCAAACCGTCCTGGAAGAACCCCCAAATCAATCGGACGCTGGTAGCCGACTTCGTCATTTACGCGCACTCCGATTTGGACATGACACAAAAACTACTCGCTCGCGAACCCGGTCTGATCCACTCGGCGATGGATTGGGGCAACGGTGATTTCGAAACCGCGCTGGGTGGTGCATCGCACATGGGACGGCGCGACATCGTCTCGTATCTGCTCGCCCAAGGAGCACGGCCGGACCTGTTCTGTGCCGCGATGCTTGGGCAGCTGCCGGTCATTGAATCACTCTTGGACTTTCAGCCGGCGCTGATCGATGCCAAAGGCCCCCACGGATTCTCGCTGCACTTTCACGCCCAAGTGGGCGGCAAGTCATCCAAGCCGGTCTTGGATTACTTGCAAAGCATCAAAGAGGTCCAGCTCCGTCCAGTCCCGTTCCTGAAGGACAAATAGTCAATCCGGTACGTGAGAGAACGGCTTCCAAGGTCGCGGCGTTCGAGTTGAAGAACAACGACGATGGAAGTCCGCCTGCATGGATCAACGACTGATAAAGGATGGCTCCGACTAGCAACTCTGGCGAGAACCCGAGAGAAGCGGCGACTTCGCCGAAGTGGCGATGGCGGAGGTGGTTGCGGCTGTTCTTAGTGCTAGCGGGCGCTTCAGCAGGACTCTTCGTGTTCGGATTGAGTGTTGCCTTTGACAAGACGTCTCCGCTGACATCCCATGCAGATTTCATCGTTCTTGGGGCGATGGTTGTCGGGGTGATGGCCTTGGGAAGTTTCGTCGCATCGGCGGTGCTGTGGTTCAAATCATTGTTTGCACGAATTCAGAATCCGAATCGAGCGCAGCAAGAGATTGATCGATCGCAGTCGTGAGTTGGCTCCGGCGATGTCCAGACGACTTCCCGACGTCGGGCCGGAACCCGGCCATGCGAGTGCTTTGTTCCAATTCGACTTCAGGATGAGCCGGCTCCAACGTCGTCTCCGGTGGCGCGCCCAGGAGTCCGCCTGTTGGGACTCGAAGCTTCAACCGAAATTCGCGATGGACAACAGGTGAAGCTGTACTTGGTTACCGCAAACGTGGACGAATCATTCCTCCAGACCATTCGATGCGGCACCTTGGAATCGCCTTGGACAGCATTTGTACGCCCTCGCGGGTGCATTGAGTTCCTTTCAGGTTGAGCTGACGCAGGGAGGGTGATTTCGCGATGTGCTTCAAGTCATCGTCGGTAACGATCGTCCCTGCCAAGTTGAGGATTTCCAAGGCTTGTAGTCGCGGTATGACATTGAGCTGCGCCCGATCAAAACGCCCGCAGCCGCTAAGGTCCCACTCTCTTGTTTCCACATTCGGCTTCCCAATCGCGATGGGCAGATGCCAAAGCGAGCCAAAGTCACGACCCGAGAAGTCCACTTTTCGAACAAGAAAGCGTTCGGGAAGCTCCTCGATCTGCTCAATGATCTCCAGCTTTCTGGATGGTCCCGGTGTCTCGATGCTGAGTTTGGCTCCTCGATTCAGGCTGTAGGTGATCCAGCTAGAGCGGTCGTCAAATAAAATTTTCGTGTTGGGGAGGGCTTCCGAAAGTGCCAGACCGCCGCGTGGGCTGATCTGCGTGTCACGAATGTCCAACTCGGTCAGATCCGAATACTTCGTGAGGACGTCAACGCAACCATCATCGATTCGCCATCCCTGTAAACCGAGGATCTTCAAATCGTCGAGTGCTTCAAATCTCGCGACCGTTTCGTTTCCATGTTCCCCCTTCGGTCTCGCGATCGTAGCGCGAACCAATTTCTTACACTGCACGAGTGATTTCACTCCCGCGTCGCCAATCGACGAACCGCCGAGGTGAAAGCGTTCTAGATTGATCCAATTGGTGATGTCGGACATGCCAGCGTCCGTGAATCCCGCCGTGATCGCGCTGAAGTTTTCGACGTTCGGGAACAACTCAATCGCGGTGATCAAAAGATCATCGTTGCAGGTCTTGGGCTCGGGATGTCCGCCGCCGAAAGCAACCTGGACGATGTTCTCATTCCGGCCGAACGCGCGCAGGCCGCGTGCCGAGACGCGCCAGTTCATCACGTTCAATCTCGTTAGGTCCTTGAGTTGTCGTAGTGCCAACAATCCGCGATCGGTTGGCAAGGTATCTCGATTCCTTGGCATTCCCAGGTCGACGTACTCTAACTTGGGCAGGTCCTTAAAAACCTGCACGCCTTCGTCGGTCAATCGCGGCCAGAGGAACACCGCACTCCGCAGGTTTCGGGCCTGGCGCAATCGAAGGATTTGTTCATCAACGATATTCTCGTTGTCATTGGATCCAACGCCGACAAGGCGAAAACGATGATCGGGAAGGTCAGCGGGCTCACGTACCGTTAGGCGTGCTCCTGAAGCGAGTTGGACGGTTGCGAAACCACCGATCTCGGCAATCCATTCGACGATTTCTCGGTCGAGGGTTTGCTGCGACTTGCCAAGTCGAATCTCGCAAGTGGGTAGTGCCTTCTTCAACGCCTCGGCACCCGACTCGGTGACGGAGGTGCGGGTCGCTTCGATAAACTGTAGATTTCGAAGCGGGGAAAATTCGGCTAACACGCCGTTGTTCAAATCCGTTCCGTCGGCGTACAACTCATTGAGCAGCGGAAAGTGACTACTCAACTGACGGAGGTCGCCTAGGCCCACTCCACTATCGGTTAGTATCAGTTCGCTGGTTTCTTCCAAACTCATCTGGCCGAGTTCCAGCGACTTCACGTCCGTTAGGTCGACGACATCCACCAGGAACTCATCTGGCAAAGCGTTGAAGTCCTTAAGCAGCCTTGAGGCGTTTCCATCCGCGCTATAGTGAACGGACCCACCCGCCATCAGAATGTTCCGAACCGCGTTGCGACGAGGGCTGTAGGTGCCGCCATAAATTTTGCAGTCTGGCAGCGCCGTTTGCAGACGTCGCACTCCGTTGACCGGAATCTTGGTTCCTTGAATGATCAGGTAACGAAGCGTCTTGAGTTTGCTGAGCGGTACAACGGCTCCATCGGTAATGGGTGCGTTGATCAAACCAAGCGTTCTCAATTGGCTGAGCGATGTCAAAAACTCCAGGTCACTGTCGACCAATTGAAAACCGTCGGTTTGCAGCGTGCTGAGATTCGGAGAAAATTTGCACAGTGACTCCAATCCACGCCGAGTCGGCAGCGCCGACTGAAGCGAGATGGACTTTAATTTCGCCAACGCGTGAAGGCTCTCGATGCCCTCGTCGGTCAATCGGCCATCCGCCAACAATGTGACCAACTCCGAGCGGCCGCCCAGCCTCTTCATTCCCTCATCGGAGATTTCGCAGCCCCGCAGATTCATGGATCGCAAGGTTGCCAAGTCACGCAGGTATTCGAGGGCATCATCCGTTATGGCGGTCTCAGCAACGCTCAACTCTCGGAGTGCCGTGAGCGCTCGTATTCTTGAAATGGACGTATCCGTCACGGCGGGCAACCCGGCGACGTCGATGGCTTCCACGCGAAAATTGCTGGCCGGCAGACCCGCCGGATGCCAGACCGCATAGCTATCGCGGCTCGGCTCGAGCACCTTGACCCGACCGCCGATCGCGAGCACCCACTCGGCGGCGGCATGGTCACCAAATGGATCGGGAAGCGGCGGTAGCTTCGTCTCGACCTCTTCAACGGGCGCTGCCTCTCGCTCAATCACAACAGTGGTTGGCTGCTGAACGACCACGGTCTCGGGTTTGCGATTGGCCAAACGGTAAGCAATCATTCCCAACGCACCGATCAACAGCATCGCGCTGGTGCCACCAATGGTCCCCACGATCCACCAAACCGAACGGTGGGTTGCCGTGGCGGCGGCACCGTCGATACGACGACGTTTCGGACGCTCGGCGGGACCTAATCCAGCGACCGCCGGCTTCGCGTTGACTGAATGTGCCACCATGGGTTGCGTCAGATTAGCTTGCGGTGCACTCGTCAGGGTGGCACGTAGCGGATCGTCCAAGTTCGTTGGGTCATCCGTATCGGTGGCGTCGTTGACAATCACCTCGACGGCGCCGGCGGCCGCACTAGCATCGTGTGCCAGTGTGGGCGCCAAGCCATCATGCTTGGGAACCGTCTGCCGAGATTTCTCGACCGTATTCAACGCGTCGATCACTTCGCGCATGCTGGCGATTCGATCTTCGGGTCGCTTAGCGACCATGCGCCGGAATAGGTGATCCAAGGCTGGAGGAACACCGCGTTTGACTTGCGCTAAGCTGGGGATTGGATTGGTTTGATGAGCCAACACCGCATGCACGAAGGTATCCGCTTCATAAGGCACACGGCCACTGATGAGGCGGAAGAGCGTACAACCCAGCGCGTAAACATCGACTCGCTGATCCACGTTCTTTGGATCGGATGCCTGTTCGGGTGCCATGTAGTCCGCCGTGCCCATCACGACCCCGGTCGCGGTCATGTCTGTCGGCTCTTTCGATGCCGCTCGATTCGGCGCGAGATTTCGCGCAAGGCCCATATCGAGAATCTTGATGTGATGCTGTTTGTTGATCAGCAAGTTGGCGGGCTTGATGTCGCGATGAATGACACCCTGTTCGTGAGCGTACTGCAAACCCTCGGCGGCTTGACGCGTCCATGCGATGGCATTCTTCACCGAGGTGGACTTTCCTCCGGCCAGCACGGCGCCAAGATCTCGGCCTCTAACAAACTCCATCACGAGATAGAGTCGATTCTGATCTTCGCCAGCGTCGTAGGACGTGACGATATGGGGGTGATTTAACTTGGCGGTGGCTCGAACTTCACGCTGAAAGCGCTCCAGAACTTCTGGTTTCTTGCTCGCCGCAGCCGCGACGAACTTCACCGCAACGACGCGTCCCATGCGGCGGTGGACTGCCTTGAAGACTTCCCCCATACCACCCTGACCGATTCGATCGAGGATCGTGTACTCACCGACACGCATCGCGCGAGCGCGACCCGCCAGAATGTTGGACTCTTGGAAGGCCGTGAAGACGCCCGCTTCTCGAAGTGCCTTGGCCAACAGTTTGGGTTCGGTGCGTTGGTCTTCGGGAATTCGCTCATGAATGCGGCGGATTTGTGCAACGGTGGCTAGCTCGCTATCGACAGCGACATCGATGACTTGTTGAACGGTTACAGCCATCCCCAAACGACTCCTCGAACCCTCGAATCCCTGCGTTTCCCGACCAATGACTTCAATGTCTGAAGTCCTGCGTCGGGATCGCCCGCCAATGCGGGCCTTAACGCGTTTCGTAGAACCAGCGTCAATTACCTCCGCAGTATGATAATCGAGACGGAAAGCGTTGAAAGTTAGCTGGATCGATCTCCTGATACTCTGGTCCAAAGAAGAAAAAAGCGGACAGTTACGTCACGGCGCTGTTCTTTCCGAAGCGTTGGGCCCGGGCGTTGGCGAGGATCATTGGTGGATCCAGCAACGCCGACTCTTTGTCTACGGGAATGCATGTTCGTGATCCACGTAGGTGACGTATCCGAGTGAATCAAAGCCGACAGTGAGCCATCCAGGATTCATAGGGCGATCGTAGTACCAACACGAATTCAATGAGTTCGAACTTGGATCGCCGAGCACATCACGGACGTGCTGTTGAGTATCGCCAACTCTAATCCGTGCGACATCGGAATGAGGCACGACCGGACCAAGTAAATGAATCGCGGAAGCAACGACAGACGCAACAAGTGCCATGAAAAGCAGTAGCGTTCGGATCGAAAATCGCATCCTATTCGTACTCACTCGTTTCGGCCCGACGAACGTCAAGGCGACAAAGGCGAAGCACCGTCCATGCTAACACCCATCATCTACCCACACTTCTTTTCCCAGCGGCGTCCCCTTTGTCTTACGCCAACTACTGCGAAAATCGAACCGTCGATTAACAAATCGTGGTCCCAGCCAACCGATCGTGGTCCAAATCGAGCTGAAAACCGATTGGTCGCATGACTTGCTCTCGATGCACTTCGTGGGACGTCATCAAACGTGGAGACTTTGGTCTGACTCGTTCGTGTATGGGTTAGCGTATCCACAGTGAAACGTGAGAAGTCTTCAGTGACTTGGACACCGCTGCCGGCGATCGCTGCTACGAAAGAAGCAGGTGTGTACCGATACTCCGAGACCACGGTTATTCAGCGGGCTCATCGGGTCTCGCGTTCAGCTTTTCCAAGAGATTCGAGAGGTCCTCTCGTTCAGCAAGCTTCTGATCAGCGTCACTTCGAACGCCCAGGTAGCTGATCAAGGTGATCCCAACCACGCCACCGGCAACCAAGAACGACCATTGACTACGTGCGGCCGTCAAACCGATCAGGCCAACGCAAGCGACCGGCAGGTGAAACCCCCAGTAGCACCACCGCAATCCACGAAGATAGCGATCGATCTGGGCCAAACTACGTTCAACGATCCCTTTCAAAGAGTCGTCAAAGTGGAGGTCGTCATCGCCGCGACCGAATCGCGCGATCAGGAGAGCTGTCCCGAACACGGCACAAACCGCAGCGACCACATATTGATGGATGCCGCCGTCTTCACGCCATGCATCCAAAGGCAGAATGACCGAGGTCGATAACGCGACACCAATCCCGGTCCACTCCAGTCGATCCAACGTCCGATTGAGTCGACGCGTCTTCTTTTCAACAATCGACCGCATCGAAGCAGGATCGATGGCATACGAAGGCTCCTCATCCATCGTACTCCAGATGACTTGCAAGTCCTCAAACTTCATGGGCTCTCTCCGGCTGGGGGTTGAGATTCCGCGTGAGCTTCTTCTTGATTCGATGGATGCGAACACCGACGTTGTTCATTGAGATACCAAGGACCTCGGCGATGTCTTGGTAGCTGCATCCATCCAGTAGCATCAACGCGATGGAACGGTCGACTTCTTCCAGACGACGAATCTGTTCCATCACGTCACGGAGTCGCGCATCTTGCGGCTCGGTTTCTTGAATGAGTTCGGCGTCGCCTTCGCCGAGGAGGTTGGTCTTCCGCCTCCTCCGAAATTCCTTGCGGCTCCAACTATTGGCGGCATAGAACGCGACGCGGTAGATCCAAGTGGTTGGCGCGACAGAACCGTCGTAGGTCTTCAGCGAGTTCCACAACTGGACGGCGATATGCTGGAACAAATCTTCGCGGTCCTGAATGGCCGTTGCGAACGCGCGAACCACCTTGAACAACAGGCCCGAGTGGTCCGCCAGCCATTGGTCAAATCGTTGTTCTCGTTCACGTTCGTTCATTTCGGGCTCGCTCGCGTCGCCAAACTCCACCACGCTGTCATCTGACTATTCGTCCCGCCCCCGCCTTTTCTTACAGAAAAGCGTTTGTTCGCACGAAGATTGCGCGTCTTCGTCCCGGAGCAGTACAAAGCACTTCCATGGCGGCACAGGTGAAACGAGTTGAGCCAGAACTCGGATCACCGGATGAGCATCTCAACGCGACCGGACAATGGGGCTGAGAAGGGCGTTCTCAACGAGTGAGCGGAGTCCGTTTTCAGCTGCGTCCGCGACGAGAAGAATGTCGTCAACCGCGTAGCGATCAACCGGCTCCATGAGACGTCCCGTGGTGTAGGCCAGCAACGTCTCCACGAGATGTCTCAGGAATGGCTCCGTTCGCGTCGCAAGGAGGATCTCTTTGAACTCCGCGAAGTTGGCGTAGAGTTCACCCGACGGGAACCGGCCGCTCGCGTCCACTTCGACCTGGGTGCCTTTGTCCGGACGATAGCGATCACGCCAGCGACCGATGGGGTCAAACGTCTCCAACGAAAAACCCATGGGGTCAATCTTTCGATGGCAAACGTTGCATGCTTGATCCTCGCGATGTCGCGCTAATTTCTCTCGGATCGTTTTGGCGCCGGCGATACTGGCATCAATGGCGGGAACTTCGTCCGGCGGCGGGGGCGGTGTATCACCAAGGACGTTTTCAAGCACCCAAACTCCGCGAGTCACAGGCGAGGTTTCCACCCCGTTGGCACTGACGGTCAATACCGCCGCCATTCCAAGCAATCCACCGCGTTGGTTGGCATCGGGCAACGATACCCGTCGAAACCCATCGGCTTGGCGAAGCGTTTCCGCGTCGGGCAGTCCATATAGTTCGGCCAGATCGACATTGACAAACGTGTGTTGAGAACTCAGCAGGTCCAGTGCCGAAGCGTTCCGATCCAGAAGATCGCGAAAAAACAATCGCACCTCATCTTTCATCGCGACGGGAAGATTGCGACCGTAGTAATCTTTGTTCTTGGGGCGGGATGGAGGGGCGCTGCCGATGTCGCGCAGACCCAACCAATTATCCAAGAATGCCTCGGCAAACGCGTCGATGCGGTCGTCGCTCAACATCCGCCTGACTTCGCGTCGGAGCACGGCGTCATCGCCAAGCCGACCCTCGTCGGCAAGCGCCATCAGTCGATCATCGGGCGGGGCGGCCCAAAGTGCATAGGCGATTCGCGTCGCCAAGTCGTGATCATTCAACTGGGTGTCTCCGTCGTCAGTCAACTCTTGCAAGTACAAGAATGACGGCGAACAAAGAATCAGCTTGACGGTATCCAGGGCGGCTTGTCGCGGTGTGGCCCCCTCGTCCAATCGTTGCTGATAGAGGCTCTCGATGCGAACGCGGTCGGTGTTCTCAAGTGGACGGCGAAACGCTCGATGGGCAAAGGCCTGCAATTGTTCCAAGGCTTGATCTGCTTGAAAGCCACCGGGACCGAACACGGCGCGCTCTTCACGAGAGCCCCCTGGCTCGGCAATGGGACCCTCGATCTTGATCTCCCCGATACGGATGTGTGGGAGTTTGCCTTCCCGTAGTAATGACGATCGACTGACGCCCTTCTTGGGATTCTTCAGCTCATCCTTGTATCGTTCGTTGAGCGCGATAATCGAAGCTCGCGACTCATAAGGTCCGTTTGGAAAGATGAATCGAGGTGTTTGTCCGGCTTCCAGCCACACCCGAAACGAAATCCACTCCGGCGCATCATCCGGCACGATGGCTTGTCCGAGGATGGGTTCGATCGCTTGCGGGTAATGAATGTGCCCTTTTCGACCATCGCCTGGCACGACGGCCAATTGGAACGGCTCGGACAAGTCGATTCGAAAGATCTCGGGATCGTAGTGCGTATCACGGTGCATCGCTTGAGCGTGGACGGCGATGTCATAGAGACCTGAAACCGGGACCCCTTCTAGAAAGTCCTCGATATGACCGTAGCCGCCTTGGCGGGTGTCGGTGTTGGGTTGCTCGTACAGACAAAGATACTCGAAGTTAAAGACACTCTTGTGCGGCCCATTCAGCTCCTCATATTGCACGAAATGGTCTCGGAAATGCCACGTCCGGCGGCCGATGCTGGTTTGGCCCAAACGCGTTTCGATCAGACGATCCGCCGCCTGAAAGTATTGGTCGAGCAAGAAGCCGGACGTGACCAGCTCGCTCCCAATGGTGTCGAGATGGTGGCTTGTGTTCTCCGTCGGAAAGTCAGCCGTCAATCCCAGCGTGTCCACGCGTCGATCCAGCAGCGTGGCCAGGGTGTTTTCGTACTGTCGATGCGAAAGCCGCCGCAAAACCGTTCGGCCCCCTGTACTCGCGAACGAGTTGCGAGCCAATTGCAGGGCATTCCGAAGCGATTCGATGACCCCAAGACGTTCTTCGTCACTCGGTTGCTCGGCATCCTCCGGCGGCATCTGGCGCAGCGTCACCTGGTTGATGATCTCATCGGCATTGATCAGTCCCGCGTGGTCCTGAATCGGCAAAACAAACGATTCGAACTCGCGGTCCCCCTCCAGCGTCACCTTGTCGTGACACGCAACGCAGTAGTTTGCAAGGAAGTCAGCGACGACTTCGTCGGAGGACAGGGAATCGGCCGCGATCAATCGAGACGTCCCGTTGGACACACCAAGCAGGATCAGCCAATCAAGAACAAGGACGAAAGCATGCCCCGTTGTGATGTTGCGCGACATGATCAGGCGAAGGTGCCGGTGCTGGTTCCAAACGAGTCCGCATCCACACCCATGCGCTGAGCGACATCCAACAGCAAATTGCAGAGAGGTGTTTTGGCTCCCGTCACTTCACGCGACACGTTCTTGAATCCAGCGCCCCCGTAACCGCCACCCGCCATGATGATTGGCAAATCCGAGTTCTTGTGGTGATTGCCGTCGCCCATCCCAGAGCCAAATAGCAACGCGGTCGAATCCAAGAGGCTTTGCTCACCATCCTCCATCGAGGCTAGTCTTGAGATAAAGGTGCTGAACTGTTCCAGTTGATAGCATTCCAGTTTCACTAAATGGTCAATCGATTCTTGGTCATTCCCATGATGCGATAAACTGTGATACGTGTGCTCAATCCCAAGATGCTGCGGCAAGAAGCTGCCGCCGATCTCAAGCGTTGCCACACGGGTCGAATCCGTTTGCAGGGCCAACGCGATGAGCTCGTATAGCATTGGCAGATCTTCCACCGTGTTGGTGTCGGCAGGCGGATCGAACCGCGCCTCGGGTTTAGGCTGATCGACCCATTTCTTGCGTGCCGCCAGTCGCCGCTCCACATCGCGGATCGACGTGAAGTATTCATCCAGCTTGTCGCGATCTTCACGATTGATCCGTCGCGTCAATGATTGAGCTTCATCGTGGATCGAGTCCAGGATGGACGCTTGCAGCGAATTGGCTCGTTTGCTTGCCTCTCGCTCTGCTCTGGTTTCACCGACGAAGAGCTTCTGAAACAACTCGGCGGGACCCGTGATCGGCGGCACTCGAACGCCCGACTTGGTCCACGCCATCTGGCAACCGCCGTGAATGCCTCCTTCCGACCCGACCGTCAGCGAAGGGAACCGCGTTTGGACGCCAACTTCGTCTGCGATGAACTGGTCGATGGTGACGTTGCCGTTGGGTCGATTCTTGGCCTCGTGATGCAACACACCCGACAAAAACGTGTGCACCGCGAAGTGGCCTCCTCTGATTCCGTGATCCAGCCCGCGATACACCGTGAGCTTGTCGCGATTCTCTTGGAGAGGCTCCAGCAACTCCGTCGATTCAAATTCGCGACCCGTGGTTTCCGGGAACAACTTTTCTGTCTGGAAACCCAGCAGGTTTCCCACGGCAACGAAGCGACGGGTGCCGAACTTGGTGGCTTTCGCGGCTCGGTGCGCGGCCGTGCTCTTGATGGCATCCGAAGCCAGCGAAGGCAATGCCGGCAGCGCGAGAGAACCGGCCAGAGATTGCAGCACCAGCCGTCGGTTCGATCGTTTGTTCATTGAGATGTCCGCCAGGGAGGGAGGTCGGGGCGGGAGGTGGGTCTTCGACACGTCTGCTCAAGCAAACGTCACGACAGAAATGTCAAGTATACCGGAAAGTCGAGCAGGTTCACAATTTCAACGTGCGAGCGCAGAAACGACGCGCTCGACCATTCCTGTTGCGATCTCAGGGGGGACTTGGCCCAGCCTCCGCCAATTGCATCCCCATTGCCGTTGAAGAACAACTTCCGCCTCTGTAGTGCAGCGTCAACTCTAAAAAGGTGGGGCAGGCAACCTGCCTGCCGTCGGGAACCGACGCGGCAAATCACAAGCCGGAGTCCTATGCTACAACATCGCGCCAAACCTAAAACTAAGCTGTGACGCTGCACTGAATCAGACCGCCCGCCGAGGAACGATCGCCGCAGTATTCTGGCGAAGCCCCAATCGCCTGTTACTTCAAGGCCTCACGCGCATCGAGTACGATGATTGAGTCAGAGCACGCCGGTTTCTGTCGTCTGCAAAACTCTCTGGGCAGCTGGTACGAATAGGCGGCTCACGATTCACTGCCGATCGAGACCCGGATGTGATGAGACCGAATCCACGACTTTTCTCTTTCGTCGGAGGCGACTTTGGAGACTGGCATGTGACCGGTGACGCGGTAATTCTGGGCGACCCGTTGCCAACCGTCCCGCGTCTGAGCATCGAGTCCAATGGCGACGTTGGTTCAGTCCGAAAATCGGTTTGGACTCTACAAGGCGTGACCAGCAACACGCGTTATGTCACAAGTGACGAGAAGTCCGATCTTGCAAAAGTCGAACCGGCAATCGGTCGCAGCGAGGCAACTCTTGCGGCGATGATCACACTTCGTAAGAACGATGCTTGGTGGACGCTCACGCAAGAGCAGCGGAGAGATATCTTTCATCGTTCGTCTCATCACGACATCGGATTGAAGGCGCTGCCCGCGATTGCTCGTCGCCTGCACCATTGCCGCGATCTGGTCACGGCCGAGCCGTTCGACTTCATCACGTGGTTCGAGTTTGCTCCTGAACATCTCTCGGTCTTCGACGATCTATTGGGCTCCCTTCGCGAGACGGAAGAATGGCAATACATCGACCGCGAGTACGAACTTCGACTGGAACGATAGCCGTTGGAGCGGCCGTGTTGCTCAACGGCTTGTCACTACCGATGGGTCACGTGTTTCTTCGAACGCGCGGGAGGCGTCGTGATGCGGATTGGGCTTTGGAATCACGGCGCCCATTCGTTCGATCCAATCCTTCAGTTCCGCCTTGAGCGATGCCGCGCGGTCGGGCTCGCGCTGCGCCAGGTTCTGCGATTCGGAAATGTCCGAATCCAGTTTGTAGAGTTCCACCGTTTCGCCAACCTGGTAGCGATAGGAACGATCGAACCGATCCCCAAAAAACCAAATCAGCTTGAAGGCGTCCTTGCGAATGGCGGCACAGGGCGTGGATGCCCATCGCAGGTCGTACAGGGGCATGAACCAATACAGCGATCGTGGTGGACCCAACGGATGCAACCCCGACGGCTGCGTCAGCAACGGCAATAGGTCATGCCCGTCTGTCGGTTCATCCACCGGTGATCCAGCTGCGCTTGCCAGCGTGGGAAGCCAATCCACCACATGCACCGGAGCGGTGATGGCTCGGCCCGCTGGAATCTTCGCGGGCCAACGCACCAAACATGGCACACGAAGGCCGCCTTCATAGACGCTGCCTTTACCGTCCCTCAACGGCGCGTTGTCGAATCCTTCGTCGCGAAGCACCAGCGGCTGCTCACCGGCCAGAACTTGAAGACTCGACTCCGGGACATGAAAGCGGCTGTCCACGCCACCGTTGTCGGAAAGAAAAACCACCAGCGTATTGTCACTTAGTGCCAGTTCATCGAGCGTGTTGAGCAAGCGACCGATCGAATGATCGAGATGTTCAATGCAGGCGAGGTACGTGGCGTTGTGAAGCCCGATCTTGGGTGCACCGGCATCCAAGTACTTTTGCACGAGTGCATCGGGAGCCGAAAGCTCCCCGTGCAGCGTGTGATGCGACAGATAGTAGAACCAGGGCCGTTCACGGTTATCGCGGATGAAGTCGATCGCGCAGTCGGTGAGATGATCCACCCACTTGTCACCTTGGTTCTGGCTGCCCGGTCCCGGAGGCGCGACGGAATCGAATCCAAAGGCGTCACCTGACGTCGCTCTCAAATGGGAATAGTGCCCGTGTTGGTTGGTGGTTAGGTGCCACTTGCCCGCCATGCCCGTTGCGTAGCCCGCCGATCTCAGACGATGCGGCAACTGGCATGCCTCGGGTTCCAACTGTTCCCGGAACATGGGTTCGGACACCGGCGCCCACGGCGAGCCATACCAGCCGATCACGTGCCACATGCCGTAGCGGGCAGTGTGCTGTCCGGTCAACAAGGCGGCGCGCGTCGGCGTGCACTGGGGCATGACATAGGCATCGGTTAGCCGGACACCTTCGACCGCCAATCGATCCAGGTTGGGTGTCCCAACTTGGTGACTGCCATAGCATCCCAGCGTCGGCCAACCCTGATCATCCGTCAGGATGAACAGGATATTGGGAGGGTCGGCCTTGTCCGCAGCCGGAGTTTGCCGTGTCTCCATGGCAAGGCATGCCATTGCGAACCCAAAAATGGGAATCCAGTGATCTCTCATGACGCTTTCCATTTGGGTTGCCGGTCGTCTCGTGGAGTTATACCGTTGCTGGCGCCGCTATAGAACTCTCACTGCTGCCTTGGAACCAATGCACTCGCCAAACTTGGCAAGGCGGTGGGAGGCGTGGTGTAAGCGAGGACGCAAATTGACTGAAATCGAGTCTTGGTTGAAATCATGTCAGACTTCTCATCCGCATCGGTCGTTTGTGAGAATCCAACGATCGCCGAAGCTTGGGCAACCGAAGCCGCCAAAGTTTTGCGATTGGGAAAACCGACTCACCGCAAACTCAACAATCAGACATTTGAATTCCATTACGCGATGCCAAGCGGAATGTCGGTCTATAGCCAATACGGTGCCAATGTCGGCTATCCAGTGCACCTCAATTACCAAAGTGGTAAGCACCCCGACGCGGCTGCCGAATTCATTGAAGGCGTCACCACCGCATTGTGTGAAAGCGGAGTGAAATTTGATTCAGTTGATTACCGAGTTGGTGTGCCGCAGCGGCTCTCGTTTGGCTGGCATATTCGAGGAATGTCATATGGAATGCGCGAATGCAGTTTCCACTGGACCCCAGACGATTCAGCGTCTCCGGAAACGCAGACGGATCGCCGACAAGAACAAGCGCCCGACATTTTGCTGAAGAATTTGATTTTGGGACTGACGACGGCCCCTGAGGTTCACGTGGGCAAATCGTTTGAACGTCAGCCGATTTCATTTGAGCAATTGATTGTCAGGCTAACGCGAGGCGATTGGTCGGCATTCGATCTAGGAGGCAACTGGGATCATTTGGGCGTCCATGTGTGCGACGCATTTCAGAATCTGGCAACACGACGGTTGGCGAGCGTCGCCTCGGTTCGCATTGTGGTTGACCGACTAACAATGTGGGATGACGTCTCTCGCTTGAAACCGTGCTTGGGCTTGCCAAAGCAAACGTGGATTCGACATTTGCATCCCCAACGGAAGTGGTCTCCTTATGTGCGACCAGAGGCGGACCCACCCGACGAGGTTATCCGCATTACGTTGTTCAAAAGGGAGAACTACAAGCAAGGAACGACCACGTTGCTGCAGGCGATGCATTTGCCTGGCGGCAGTCAAAGACTGGAATTGCAACAGGTCGATTCTTTAGGCAAAGGTCGGGCAACGAAAATGATGCAGCGACAACTCGCGAAGCTGGATATCCCATTTGAGGTTTGGTCCGGTGACCCATGGTGCCGCTGGGAGAATTAGCTCAACAGCGCCGAAATTGATCCAAACTTGGACCGGACGTTCATGATCTAGCTGGCTGCTGATTCGCGACGTTGGCGTCGGACGAAAAGCAAACCCCCGAGGCTCAGCAGGATCGACGACGATGGCTCGGGAATCGCAACGGTTGTGATGAAGCCGAGGTCACGGGGACTGAAGTCGGCAAAGAATCCGTCGAGCGGAGAAAAGACGTAGCTCGTCCCACCGCCGTAGATGTCCACTTCCGAGTCGTAAATGAAGTAAGAACCGATGGTGGTCGTCGAAGAGAGCTGAAACGCGAGCACATCGCCAGGCGAGACGGCGATGCCGAGGCCGGACAGGTCGTACGCCGTGAAGGGTCCGCTGGTGAAACCGTCGAACGCGGGAATGCTCGAAGCGGGAAGACTGACGCTGCCGAGGTTCTGACCGAAGTCGGGGACGCCACCGGTGGTCCCAAGAATTGAAAGCGTCAGATCTTCGTTCGGCAAGTCTCCTGGGAAGGTACCATCGCTTTGTTGCACCTGAACTTCGATGCTGTTGAGTGTCCCACCAATCCCAACGGTAAAGGTTTGCAGCGTGTTCTCCAGATCATCAATGCTCGGTCCCCCTATTTCACCCGAGGGACTGGGGGCCGTGAAGGCATTCACGGATTGATCCGTGACAATCCCGGCACCTACCGGGGAACCGAAGCCGGCCGCCAGGCAGCCGATCGCGGCGAAGCTGATGAAATACTTGCAGTTGGTCATGGACGGACGTTCCCGGCGGTCAATCTCCGATGGCAGGTGGCGTGCTCCAATGGCAGGTGGCGTGCCACGGTTTCCTCATTGCCCACTTCGTTATACGCAATTCATGCCAAGCGATGCGGTACAAACTTTTCGATCTATCGGTAGAAACCTCCGAGATTTCAATGGCAATGCCGTTTCACGATGCGTGTAAACTATGCATCGACGGAGGACTTTAAGTGGACAGTTTTGCGGACGATTCGGTGGGCAATCAAGGTGATCGATTCATTGCATTCAACGTTTGGCTCGCTGCGGACGATTAGCCGACTCGCAATTCCGTTGCTGTTGGGGATCGTTTCCGTTTCGGTCCATGGACAGTCATCCGATCCGTTCGGAAACCCATTTTTGGGCGGTGGATCGGATCCGTTTTCTGAATCAACCTCTTCAGCGTCTGGGACCGCCAACAAACCGTCCACAAAGGAAGAAACGACAACGCGACCCAGCTACGAGCGTGACGATGCGGCAGAGGAGCGTGCCAGGAAGTGGGCCCAACAATTTGATGAGCTCGCCCGACACCGCGAATTGCAATCCAAGCCGGCTCACGAGTTGCTCCAGTTGACCGATCAATTGTTTGCCAGATTGGAACTGACCGAGAGTGAGCTATCCGAAAGGACGCGACAGTTCGAACAGGACGAGCAAAGTCTGTTGTCGACGATCGAGAAGCTTCGCGATGAGTTAGCTCAGGCTCGGCAAGGCGAATATAACCTGAAGACCGAAAGCGAGACCTCTCGTGAACTTCGATGGGAGTTGGAGAACCAGCTTCGTGACTTGAATCGAAGCGTTTCCCAACTGGTTTCATGGATGGTCACCGCGTTGCAGGACCGCGGCGAGCGTGATCAAGCTCGCTCGATCCTGGATCTTCTTGAACGTCACGAAGGCATGGCGGAGTTGCTCGTCCGAGCAACAAGCTCGCCGATCGCCCGTCGGCAAAGTCCGCTGAGTGTGGGCCTGATCCGAATCGCAAACGGTGCGTTCGGTGACGATGAGTCCAGTCAGGTCGTTCGAGTCTTGAGACGTGAGTTACCGGAACTGGCCGAGAGCGAAGGGCTCATTGGTCGCGTCCCCGTTGGCTGGCCCATTGTGGCGCAATCCAATCGGACTGCCGAACAAGACATCCTCATGCGTCTGGACTCGACGACGTCGTCGATGGATTGGGTTGACGTGCCGTTGGAGGAGGTGCTCGCCGATCTTGGAGACGGTCACAGCATTCCGTTCCTTTTTGATCAGGTGGATTTCGAGGATTACGCGCTCTTCTCCGACGTACCCATCACGTTTCGCGCGAGTGCCTTGTCAGTCCGTTCGGTACTGAAACAAATGCTCGCAGATCAATTCATGGGATTTTTTGTCGACGGGGATTGCGTCAAGATCGTTTCCGAACCGACGGCACTTGCGTACCGAGTCCAGCGAATCTATGACGTCGGGGCAATTTTGGACTCACCCAACGTCAACAGCATGGACGAATTGATCACGGCGATTTCAACGTCCAGTGCATCTGAAAACAATGATGGTGATGATCGTGAGTCGCGTCTCGATGTGGTCGCCGTGGGCAAGCGTGTCGTGGTCACGGCGAATGAAGCCCATCACCATCGGATCGCGGTGCTGCTGCGTTTACTGGCGTCATGATGTCCGCGTTTTCATTGAAATCGATCGACTCAGCGGAGCCAGTTCCATACGTTTGAGGAATTGCAGTTTGGATTTCATCTGATCGAGCCCTCGTCTCGAACCCCTCCGGAGCGATTCAGCATGTTCGACGTGATGATGGTTGGCTTCATCATCGTGGTCTTCTTCGCCGCGATCTGGATATGGGAGTCGAAACGCCAACGCGACTTCATGCGAAAGTGGTCGCCAATTTCCGATAACGAATTCATCGCGAAGTGTTCAACGGGTACGGATCGAGCACGCGCCCTTCGGGTCCGGCGAATCATCGCCGAAGAGCTTGACGTCCCGTACGAACACATTCACCCCGAACAGAGGTTTGTTGAGGACCTGGACTGTTGCTAACGGCGATGAGGCAGTTGGACCATTCGACTGGACGCCACGTCGGGGCAGTGAATCGTGGATTTTCGGGTGGCTCGGTCCGTTACCGTCGAGAGGATTGCACTTGACACCCCCCGCGAGCGGCGGCTAGCAGGTTGTTCAAGTCTGTCGTCGATTGGATCGCAGCCCGAGACGAATTCATTTGGGTAGGCGATCACCGCGGGATCCGAAGTTGTGTGGGTTGATGTATTTGGTTCGTATCACTCTCGCGGCTTGCTTGGCCATTGCTTTCCAGAGCTCCGGGAACGCCGAGACCGTGGCCGCCTGGATTGGTCGAATGCGACATCATGAGTCGGACGTTCGCGACCAAGCGGCCTATGACATTGAGTTGATTCACCCTAGCGGCGAGACCATCAATGACCTCATTGCGGCGCTATCTGACCCGAGTGCGCGGATCAGGCGGTACGTGATTTTCGCGCTGGGCGAAATGGCGTCCACGTCCTCGGGTGAACCCTATCGCGGCAAGATTGCAAGGTCGGTCGAACCTTCTTTGACTCATTATGACCACCGCGTTCGCGCCCAAGCCAGTACGGCCATCGCGAAGTGTGGCGCCGTGGCGGGTCCGATCCTTGCCGCGAAGTTGACCGACACGCGGATCATCGATCGCCCAGGCTACGCTGGGCTATATCTGGACGATCAAGAAGGCGAAATGGGTGTTCGAGTCCGCGGCACCGTCGATCAATCACCAAGTTTTCAGGCGGGGCTTCAACGTGGCGACATCGTACTGCGATTCGGTCGTCAGGAGTTGTGGTCCAAGCCGCAGTTGGTCTCACTGGTGACCTTTGCAAGACCCGCCGATCATGTCGAGTTAACCGTTCTTCGAGACGGGCAAACGATTCATCGGGTACTTCGGATCGGCCACCGAGCCGCGAAGTCGAAAGATGAGGATTGGCGAGACCAAGCAACGCGCGTCTGCGAACAGGTCACGGCGACGTTATCGCGATTGCCGGTTGAATGTTTTGATCTAACGAGTGAAGTCCTGCAGCATCGAGATCCGTTGGTTCGTCGATGCGGCCTTTTCTTGGCGAATCGACGGTCGAATTCACTGTTAACGATTCGGCGAGCGCTTTATGACCGTGACGAGCTTGTTCGCATGGTGGCTCGTGAATGTGTCCGCGGGCGAGGCCCCGACGCGATCGCCGCTGTGCTCGATTTGCTCAATGCGGCCAACCGCTACTCAGAGTCGTCGGACACCAACTGGATCGAGAATGACGACGTTCGATCAATCGTCTCGGCATTCGGAAAGGAAGTACTGCCCATCTTGCGGCAGGCTCAACAACGAAAAATTGGTGACGCCATGCTGGTTTCCTCGCTGATCGAGGACGTTGAAAGTGGGGCGATGAACGACCTTGTTCCGTTTGGGATGGGTGACGTGGCCATCGATGGCAGTGCTGAGTATGGTCGGTCAGACGCTGTACCAGAGTGGTCCGTCATCGTTCAACAATTGCAATCGAGCAGTCGCTTGGAACGCATGAATGCATTGCCATGGGCGCCGTCGATGGTCTCCAAGGACTCGCTGGCGCCCTACCTCGTGCATTGTCTTTCGGATGATTTGCCCGCGCTTCGATTCGCCGCCGCAAACTGCGCAATTCGAAGTGAGCTGGGACAAGGTGAGCACGAACGGCAAATTCGCAAGGCACTTCTCGACGGACGTATCGAGCAGGATGCGAGAGCCGATCTTATCGATCTTCAAGACTGGCTGAACCCATGGGGGACAATGGAATTTGCCGCGTGCTGCGAGTCGAGCGCATCGGACGAGCAGCGTGTCAGCGATCAAAAGATTGTACCGGTGTATCCAACAGGATCGGATGATGGCCCACGTTCGGATGACATCGACGACGGGGTCGAATCATTTTGGCCACCTCCCCGGAAAATGGCGGTTTGGGATACTCTCCGAGTTCGGGAGGTTCATCCTCGAGCGAAGGACCTTCGCGACGTGCATCAATGGTTGGTTTCCGATGTGTCGGCGTCCGGGTTCGAAGGCTGCAGCATCTTCACCGCTCCCAATGGATTCGCCCTATTAACCCCCTTGGAACGGGTGCACTCCGACGGTGCCCGTAAGGGAAACTCTTACAAAGACTCCGATGGGTCTCAGGACCGTTGGACTCGCCAAAAACTACCCGCCAAATCGTTGTGGAGCTATTTTAACCACCTGCTCTATGCGAAACCGGGAACCCATCGTCTCTTTGCGTTTGTCGTCACGGACAGGGACAAACTGGAGAATCGAGATCGAGAGTCCAGGGAGGCACAGTCCTTGGTCGATTCGATCTACGGGGACATGAAGATCCTCCCAGATGACATTGGTGACATCGAGGTCGATGGACACTTCATTCACGTACTCGTTTATCAGTTTGAACGCCGGATGGGCGGACGTCTGGAAGTATGCGAGTCGGCCAACCCAACGCCGTGCAACGTTCATCTATCGGTATTTGAACACCTTCGACGGGCCAACTTACACGCGTTCGCGTATAACTTGGATAAGAAACGCTCCGGCGGGTCTCGCCGATGAAGACGATCTCTTTGGAACGATCGCGTTGGCGTCTACTTTGGATCTGGCTGGTCGGGTCCGTTTTGATTTTCGGATATACAATCACGATCGGCGTCACGCGCGGATTCAACGATCCGAGTGATTGGTCCAGCACCGTCGGATGGGTCTTTCCACATCTGCTCCCGACGCTATCGCTGATCTTGTCGGTGGTCGGGGCCAACGCGTTGAATCCACGTTCCGAGGAAGTCTCTGTGAAGATGGTCTACCATCGCTTGGTGATGGTGATTGTCGTGGCGTACCTCTTTCTCGTATTTGCAACCTACCTGCTCGAAGGCATCATCCCATTCGATTTGGTCCAAACGATGGGAATCGCCAACTTTTGGTTGGGTCCGCTTCAAGGTGTTGTTTCGGCGGCGTTATCTGTTCTGTTTTTTTCGGATTAGGTTTGCTGCCTACTTGGATTTCCTGACTCTCGAAACATTCCATGCCGTTGTGAACGACGACCAAGGCGTCGAAGAGACTCGACTCTACCCAGCAAAGGCCTGCAACAAAAAAAGGAAACATGAGTTCGCGTCCAAGCCAAACTCACCTCGATCTCGGCGGAACAGTTGGAAAACCATCCGCTCGATGACTACCGCGGAGTGACCCTCACGGATTCGATAGCGTACTTTGATTCACGATTGGGTACTCCAGTGAATTCGTCGCCTGCGATTCGCCCGAAACCAATGATTCCCAGAGGATTGTTTGGAAAATTGGTTTCTGTGATCAGCTTGTCGTTGACGTAACTCTGCGTCGAGTTCTTTGTCATCTCAATCCGCATCACGGCACGACCAGGGACAGGAACCAATCGTTCTTGATGGAAGTAGTTGTCGGCGAGTCTTTCGAGAGGCAAACGGTCTTGCATGATCATCGGATAGCCGGGGCTGAAACGCAGCGATCGTCCAGACGCCTCCGACGAAAGGGCTCCAGTTGCAACTGGGCCCGCAAAAAGAGCGATTCCATATGGGTCGGCATCGCATTGACCGCGTCGGACGGTCATTTCGACTTGAAACGGAAGTTGGAAGCGTATTGGGAACTCAAAGAGAAGATATGAGTCTTGATTGTGCACGTTCACGCGAATCTCTGTGGAATAGCGTCCGACGACCCCATGCCCGGTTGCAATCCAGTCAGTTGCATGCCCTTGAAGGATTTCGACTGCCTTGCCCTGTTCGTAGTCGGTGGCGACTTTGCTTAGACGCGTTAACCCCTTATGCAGCAAAGTCCAGCTTCGAATTTGAAGGGCCAAATTCTTGTATTCTTCTTCACCTTCGAGCTCGGTATAGACCCAGGACAAGACTGGATCGCGCGTGCCCGGTTCCCAGGGCGTTTCTGGTTGTTCAGCGTCTTGCTGATCAACCGATGTTATTGGATCCGGCTCCTTCTCCGACTTCAGCTCTTGGATCTCCGTGGACAACTCTTGAATTCTTCGTTTCGCGTGCGGTACAAGCTTGGCCAACGCATCCTCGATACGCTGGAATCGCGCATCGTCGAAGTCTTCGTCGCCGACAATCAGCTCCTCGTGCAATGATTTCAGCGATGCTCGATCGACTTCAGCATCCTGATAGGCCGTATCGAAGGCCCATAGCCAATCCACCGATAAGCGGCGGTGATGCAGCCACGCTTCATTCAGAGATTCGCCATGCTGTCTCAGAAGCTTCGACACGGTTTCAAGGTCACTCGAATCCCAAGCCAACCGCAAAATGAGCGTGAACATGTCCATCGTCAAACGATCCCCCAGGCCCTCAATGGACGAATCAGGTGGGGGGGCAAACAAACGTTCCCGGAGTTGATTCAGGTTCGCGGGAAAGGTGAGTCGGTCGGTGAGGTTTCCGAATAGCCCATATTCAGAAAGATACGTGTTGAGCGGTTTGTCATAAACGGCATTGCCCGTCTGCTCGATCAGCGCTAAGTCAACCGTTTGCTCGATGAGTCTCAGCATCTTGCGGCGATTGCCACCCCAACGAGGTTGGCTGTGATAGCAGAGAACGTCAATCACACTTTCGTAGTCATAGGCCATGGTTTGTGCGACGCGGCAAAGTTGTTCAACTGAGTAAGGGGCATCGCCTGACTTGAGCTCGGCATCGATGATGCGTCGTAATGCGAAAACATCGTCGGGTCGCAGAGCAAACGATGACATCAGGTGCAGAGTATCTTTTTCGGAGTGGTCGCTGAAGTCTTCATACTGTTGAGCCGTCAGTTTCTGGATGAAGTCGCCGCCGCGTGCGTAGCGTGCGATATCGAAGTGCAGACGGCTGACGACGCTATGCATGAAATAAGCGTCGCAGGCCTTTGGGCAATCCTCACTCTCAAAGAGATCAATGATGTCCTCAACCAGTTTGATTCGCGCATGGTGGTTGAGCTTCAAATAAGCGACTCGCAAATAGGCGACGAACTGGAGTTGTTGCTCTTTCCAGTCGTCGAGTTGGGAAATTTCGTGGAGCATTTCGGGAATCGCTTCGAGAAACCGCAGCGTCAGCTGTCTGCGTTCTTCGACTGGAAAAGCAGCCCACTCCATATTGCATACTCGGGTCATTGCGATCGTCGTCCATGGACCACATCGTCGACTACGTAGGCCCTGCAAGACTTTTCTGGAGGTACTTAGGCGATACTCGTCGGTCAAACGCGACTTCAAATTCATGAATAGGACCAGAGGCTCGATCTCATTCTGTAGAAGCCGGTCGTAAATCTCTGATTGGGCCTCGGCGTCAACAGATCGATCCGCTAATAGCCGCAAGACGCTTTTCTCGTATAACGCAACAACCCCTTTCTTTTCGTCATCACTGGCCGCGCTTTCGGAGACGTACTCGTCGCGAATCAGGTCAAGCATTCGTTTCTCGTCACGAGCCAAGTCGAGCATCGAAGGACCTGGTGGCCCGTCGTTGGGACGAACCATGCTCGTTCCCCAAGGATCCTCCATGGCGAGATTTAGCCATTGGTCCTTACGACGCAAGGCTTCGATCGTCCGTGTGAAGCGATCAATTGTCTCAGCCCGATTGGGAAGCACTCTTTCGAGTTTGGCTTGCAGCGATTGACTGATCCATCTGGTGGACATCGGCTGTAGCGGTTCGCCGAATTTACCGCCGTTCTCCAAATCGGCGCCGTCGTCGAGTTCAGCCGCGACGCGAGCTTCTTCGAATTCTGCCTGAATGTCGGAAGCAGGTCCGACGATTGGTTGTGAGTGGTCCTGGCAACCCAGTAACGTGCCTAGCACCAACCCCGTAGGTCCGATGAGTCGATTCATTTGGGATTCACCTTGGTTCGGTCGATGGAGATGTACTTCTCCGCTAGTTCAGCGGCCAAGGGCTTGTACTCCTCTGGGTGTAAAATCCAAACCATTGGCTCTGTATCGTTGCGTGCACTTGCATGCCAGGACGAAACGGAATCCCATATGCTTTGTGCCAAACGCGATGATGAAACGATCAATAGCAGCCCGACGGAGTCTTCTTGGACGTCACCATTGATCAACCCTTCTCGGGTCGTTCGATCAAAAACTAGACGCACGATCGGCTTCGAAAGCAACGGCATCTCGGGTACCACGCCATCAACAACTTGGTTTTCAAAATTGAGATCAATGCCGCAGTCATCGGCCGCCTTACGACAGCCAAGTGCAAATTGCTGCCACCATCTCGTCGCCAGAGGCACTCGCAAAGTAATCTTTTGGGCCTCATCGCTTATAAATCGGTCTGAGACATAGCTCTCACCAACGCCTTTTTGATTGCTACGAAAGAAACGTAGATACTTACCAGCCGATCGGGCGTGAAAGACGCGTTCGGCGATTGCTAGAGTCTCCTCGCGATCGTTTGGGACTGACCGTTCCGGTGTCGTTGCGAGAATCAGAACAGACTGGTACCCGAACCCATATCCATTGGTGTCAATGACCACGTTGAGTCGACCATTGGATAGTGCGACGGCCAAAGGCCTGGAGCTTCCGACGCCGAGAATTCTGCATTGCCCGGCACTCAATGACGACCGTAGAAACAAGGCAGCCCAGTACGAGGTTTCATTTCCTAAAGCCACAACGGTGTGCTCGGTACCAGAGAACGGTTCGACGGACTCAATGCGGTCGACCAAGGACTGTCGATCGTCCAGGGAGACGGGGACAGCTGGTTGATATGCACCGACGACATTGAGATCCGCTGGGAACACGATAGGTTTGGAGGGACGATGCAACTGTGCAGCAATCGCACAGATTAGAAGCAGTATTGCGCAAATGGCTTGGCGACGCCGTCCGGCCAACCATGCTCGTCGCCTGAGTTCCAGCGAGTGAGGGGGTTCCATTCGTAACTCTCCGTCTCAGGCAAAGCCGATTGGAAGTAATTGGAAGATACCTTGATCGTCTAAATGGGAATCGATTCCGAAGAACAGGGGAAAAGATAGAGACTGGTGGAACAAGACGCAGAAAACAGAACATCGTAAGATGATCAAGCCGTGTCTTTATGAAGTATAGGAACGATGTCGAGTGCAAAGGATGCGTCGACTCTTCGGATCGGAGTCGAGTGTCAATTCAAAATTCCACCAAGAAAGTTTCTCGAAGATGAAGTCCAAGATCCAGGCGGGCTTGATCGCGGTGGCGATCATCATTCTGTCACTGTTGGGAATGGCGTTTGTCGGTGGACTGGCTCACTTTGTGTGGTCGACGGCTGAGTGGGGCCTCGTTCGACGTCTGGTGATTATCGTTACGGGCGTGATTCCGGGGGCGATCGTCTCGATCGGATTTTTTATTGCCGCCATCCGAGACGTTGCCTCGATGTTCAAGGCACCCACCAACCAAGAGGACGGGGGCAAGGCACCTTGATCGCCCGTTCGTAACAGCCAATCGACGCCTGCAAGTCGATCTAGAAGACCCGCCGCCTCGAGCTCACTTCGTATGGCTGCGATGGACGATCGAGCGGTTCTTCCATCTTCGTGCCGCTGAACCTGGAGAGGGCGATCGACATCTCGTTCATTGCTTGATCGCTCGCATGCCGCCGTTCACATTCTGTTTTGGTGTCCGATCCGAATCAGCCCGACGGCATGTCTTCAGTGTAGACGTCGCCGACTAATCCGAGGTCCAGTGGCGTCATTGCGGCTAGAGCGTAGCTAGACGCAACTGACCAGCTCTCGTGTCTACCAATCACGTTGCGCTGATGAAGGCGATTCAACCGTCGGCCTAACGGTGGCTTCGATACTCAATCGGCGGCATGCCGAATGTCTTTCGAAACTGTCTCGAAAACGCACTTTGGTTGCGGTAGCCCACCGAGAGCGCCACGGAGATAATCGAATCGTCGCTGGAGCGTAATCGTTTGGCGGCGGCATCCATTCGAAACTGGAGAATCAACTGCGCCGTCGTGCATCCAAACAGTGACCGCATCCGTTGGTCGAGCTGCCACGCGGATAGGCCGGCTGATTGGGAAAGCTCGGATGTCCTCAATGCATCGGCCAAGTGCATCTTGATGTGTTGCAGGATTTTGGAGATCGACTGGAGAAGACTCGCGTCTTGGTCGGGCGACTCGAGATCACGCGACATCCCCACGAGCCCCACGGTCACGCCGCGACGATCGACAAGCGGCAACTTCGTCGTCAGGCACCACCCGGTCTGACGGCGCGGATAGGGGTGCTGCTCCATTTCGTTGATCAACGGCTGTCCGGACTGAATCAGCTTGATGTCTTGCCGAAAGAAGTACTCGCCGAGTGGCTTCTCGAACACGTCCACCGCCGTTCGTCCAACCAAAGCCGATTTGTCGGGGACGCCGCAGCGGTCGACCAGCGTTTGATTAATCGAAACGTAACGACCGAAGTCGTCTTTGACGAAATAAGTCAGATTGTCCAGTCGGTCCAGTAGCTTCTCGCCGACCAGCGGATCGGCCAACTTCGAGAGGAACTTCACGCGCGGGTCGTCCATATTCATGCACGAATTCTATACGCAGACGGCTTCATCATTGTGCGCCGGTCGAATCGATTTTTGGTATTCCTCGTTAGCCCGATGTCGGGGTTTCGATAACATACGTTGATGATTTCTTTTCCTCTTATTGATACGCATACTGGCGGCGAGCCAACGCGCGTGATTTTTGCGGATCAAATGCCCTGGTCATCCGCCGCGCTCCCTGAGAGACGCGAGGGATCGTCTCCGATGCAAACGCGGCAGTGGCTCGATCGCCAGGCGGACTGGGTCCGTCGGGCGACGGTCCGTGAACCACGCGGCAGCGAATGCATGGTGGGGGCTTGGGTCGACTCACCGAGTCATCCCGATCATACGGCCAGCGTGGTGTTCTTTAACAATGTTGGCTATTTGGGAATGTGTGGACATGGTTTGATTGGCGTCGTTGCGGCGATGAACCACCGTGAGCGGCTTGACCGACGCGACCATCATTTCGAAACCCCCGCCGGCGTGGTCACGGCGACACTTCATGACGATGAGTCGGTCACGTTTGCTAACGTGCGAAGTTATCGATATGCCAGCGATGTTCAGGTTGAATTGTCAGCGGACTTCCAAACCCGGCTCTTGCAGCACTCGGCGGCTCATCCTGCTGTACTGACCGGCGACATCGCCTATGGGGGCAATTGGTTTTTTTTGGTGACGATGACGGAGATTCCTTCGTCCAACGAAGCGGAATTGACGTCCCTCTGCATCGAGATCCGGGATGCAATCCGGCGTGCTGGGATCACAGGTGCAAACGGCGAGCAGATTGATCACATTGAGCTAAGTGCACCGGCCACCAGTCCGCTGCCAGACGATGTTGCCGGAGGTGGACGCAACTTTGTGCTCTGTCCCGGCGGGCACTTTGATCGCTCACCATGCGGAACGGGAACGTCGGCAAAGCTCGCGTGTTTGGCGGCCGACGGTTTGCTGCAGCCGGGGAAGCGTTGGCTCCAAGAGTCCATCATCGGTAGCCGGTTCGACGCCACCTATGCGGCCGATGATGGTGGTGTGGTTGTATCGGTTACCGGTCGCGCTCACATCATGGGCGAAACGAAGTGCATCCTCGATCCGAGTGATCCATACGCGCACGGGATCGATTTCGCTGGATCCACTCATGCTGGTCAACAGACTTCGGTGGACGCTGTCGAGGCGGTCCGTTGAATCGACCTGCGGTTGCCGTCCATCGAGAAGAGCATGTCGTGGTCATTGGTGGCGGCGTGATCGGATGCTGGGCCGCCTATCATCTGGCTCGTCGCGGTCGACGGGTGTTGCTGGTGGAACGCGACCAAATCGGCTCAGGCGCCTCTGGCGGAAATTGCGGTTACATCTGCCCCAGCCACGTCCTTCCGCTGTGTGGACCTGGGGTGATTCGCAGTTCGATACCCCAGATCCTCTCGCGACGTGGGGCACTGTCGATTCCGGCGCGACTGGATCCCAAGCTATGGCATTGGCTCTACGCGTTCAGCCGACATTGCAATGCGAATCATCAACAGCACGCCGCCTTGGCGCGGAACGTGTTGCTGCGCCGATCGGATCGGCTCTACCGTGAGTTTCTGCAGGACCGGGATGCGTGCTGCAGCTGGAAGCAGCGAGGCTTGCTGACGGTGCATCGTCATGAAAAGAGTCTAGACGCGTTTGTGAAGACGGCGGAACGTTTGTCCTCGGATTTTGGCATTCATCTTCAGCGTGTGGAGGGCGAGCGACTGCGTGAGCTGGAGCCTTCGCTGACGGAGTCCATTGCGGGGGCATGGCATTTCCAGGGTGACTCCCATCTTGATCCAGCGGCGTTAATGCGAGAACTGCACACGGAGCTCCGCAAGTTGGGAATTGAGGTTTGGTCGGAGACGGAAGTGCATTGCCTCCATGTCCAGAATCGCCGGATCAATTCGATCGAGACATCGCGTGGGCGTTTGCGTGCCGACCAATTCGTTCTAGCGACCGGGGCCGAGGCACCTCGATTCGCGCGAGACCTTCGATGTCAAATTCCAATCGTGCCAGGAAAGGGCTACTCAATGACGTTTGCCGCTGCTTCTCAAAGCGACGCGACGCAGCGCGAGGGGAGTCCGTCGACATGGCCGCGCATCCCAATGATTTTCGAGGACACGCACGTGGCGGTGACGCCAATGGAGGGACGCCTTCGTGTCGGCTCGACGATGCAGCTGACCGGTTACGATCGGAGGATTGACCCAGCCCGACTAAAGATGATCCGAGAAAGCGCTCAGTCGTATCTCCGGCATCGACTTGTCGGCGAACCGGAACAGACGTGGGTCGGCTGGCGTCCGATGGTGCCCGATGGATTACCGTGCATCGGTCGATGTCCTGCCGTGGACAATGCGTTCATCGCGGCGGGTAACGGCATGGTCGGCATCGCGACCGGCACTGGAACGGGTTGCTTGGTCGCCGAGTTGGTGTGCGGTGAAGTGGCAAGTATTGATCCCGAGCCGTATGCCCTATCGCGATTCGGTCGATTCAAGAACCAGAGGATCACGTCGTCGAGTACCGTTCCCGCCCGTCCCGTTTCCCAAACCCGATGACCTGATGAGTGATATCCAATCCAAGCCAGATACTGCAACCGATGAAGCGTCCACGATATTTCGCGGCTGCCTACCGGCGATCATGTCTCCGCGATCGGTTGACGGTAGTGTGGACTTTGACGCATTGGTCACCAAAGCGAAATCGTTGACCGCGGCGGGCATGAGTGGAGTGGTCTATTGTGGCTCCATGGGTGATTGGCCATTGCTTTCGGACGGCGACCGTCAGCAGGGAGTCGCGCGGCTTGTCGATGCGGGCGTTCCCGTCGTCGTGGGGACCGGTGCCGTCAATACTGCATCCGCGTGCGATCATGCGGCGCACGCACGTCGAGTTGGTGCGGCCGGATTGATGGTGATCCCACGTTTGCTTTCGCGTGGCACTTCCACCGCCGCTCAGGCGGACCACTTCGCACGTGTTTTGGATTCCGGAGGTGACTTGCCTGCGGTCATCTACAACAGTCCCTACTATGGCTATCAGACCCGTGCGGACCTCTATTTTGATCTACGTCGACGACACCCCAGCCTGGTAGGCTTCAAGGAATTTGGGGGGGCCGCATCACTTCGGTATGCGGCCGAGAACATCACGTCGTCTCCCGAAGGGGGGCTGCTGCTGGTCGGCGTGGATACCCAGGTTTACTACGGCATGGTCCACTGCGGCGCCGTCGGCGCGATCACCGGCATTGGGAACTGCTTGCCAGACGAGGTGCTTCGTTTAGTGTCGCTTTGCCGACAAGCAGCTGGCGGTGATTCGGTCGCTCGCCGAATGGCCATGGAACTCGACGAGGCGCTCAAGGTGCTGTCGACATTCGACGAGGGCCCCGATCTGACGCTGTACTACCGAGCAATCGCGACTTTCGAAGGCGATGAATCGCTCTCCGCCCCCCTGGACGCTCATGACCATCTGACCGCGTCCCAGCATCAGTACGCTCGCGACCAGTGGGAATTATTCAAGCGCTGGTATGCTGATTGGCGGCAGGCGACGTAGGGCACCGCTTCGTATTGACGCATGCGATGCGGCCACGCCATGGAGCCCGAAATGGGTTACAGTGCTCTAACGTATGATCGCCCACCGGACATGTTTCGCTTGTCGCCGCCGTATTGAACCGCCCAACGGCCGTTGGGTGATCGTTCGCTCCCATGAGCGTGGCGGCCGAGGCGCGTTGTGACCCAGTCGGCATTCCTGGACGCGATCGGAACTCCCCGGCAATCTTGCTAACGGTTCGATTGGCGACCCTCCTGGTCGCTTCGCTGGGAAGGTGAATTAGCGACACGGGCGGACAGCGCCGGGTGTTGAACAACGACGACAGAACGAAGGAAGATAAAGATGGTTGCAGCACTGAATCCACGTGAACGCATTCTCATGGGCCCTGGGCCCAGCACGGTGCCAGATCGCATTCTGAGAGCCATGGGCTCGCCAACGCTCGGGCACCTGGACCCCCAATACATCGATTACATGGATGAGACGTGCGATCTCATTCGTCAGGTCTACCAAACGGAAAACGCCCTGACATTTCCGGTGTCGGGCACCGGGATGGCGGGTATGGAAGCGGTGATTGTCAACTTGGTCGAGCCAGGTGATGAAGTCATCGTCTGCATCAATGGCGTCTTTGGTGGTCGGATGAAGGACAACATGACCCGCGCCGGAGCCGTGGTTCACACTGTCGAAGTGCCGTGGGGTGATGTTTTTAGCGACGAAGAGATCGCCGCCGCGGTTGAGCAGTATCCCAACGCGAAGATCTTGGGGATCGTTCAAGCGGAAACGTCGACCGGGGCCCATCAACCGATCGAGAGCATTTCCAAGATTGTTCACGATGCAGGGATGTTGCTCGCTGTCGACGCGGTGACCTCCTTAAGCGGACACGAATTGAAGGTTGATGAATGGAACATCGACGCGATTTACTCGGGCACGCAGAAGTGTCTTTCTTGTCCCCCGGGTCTTTCGCCGGTCTCGTTCTCGCCGGCGGCGCTGGAGCGAATTGACCAGCGGAAGACACCTCCGCAAAGCTGGTATCTCGACGTGACCATGCTCAAGAATTACTACACAGGGCAGGGCGGCCGCGCCTACCATCACACCGCACCGATCAACATGGTCTACGCTCTGCGGGAGGCATTGATGATCGTGATGGAAGAAGGTCTCGAGAGTCGGATCGCTCGGCACAAACAAATGCATCTCCAACTAAGAGAAGGTCTCGAGCAATTGGGACTCTGCTATATCCCCCGTCACTCGCTTTGCACGCTCAACTGCGTCGCGTTCCCCGATGGGATCGATGACGCCGCCGTGCGTCGCCGTCTATTGGATGAATATGACATCGAGATCGGAGGTGGTCTCGGCGTATTTGCGGGCAAGGCTTGGCGAATCGGACTGATGGGACACTCGGCGACCACACGCAACGTGTCGATGCTGTTGGCGGCTCTGAGGGAGTGCATCGGCTAGCGTCACATTCGTGGTCCCTGTTGTAACCCGCCGAATCGACAGATTTGGCCACTCGGCGGGTAAGAGGCGTGGCGACGGAGGCGGGATCGTGACCTACGTTTCGACGGTCGCTTCAATTGATTCCCGCAGCGCGATGCGGCCATGGAATCCGCCCACGTTTGCCCGTTGCCATGACCCTTTTCGTACTGATGATCCTATTGGCCGCATCGGTTTGGGCCATTCCCATCATGAAGCGATGGTCCGTGCTAACGGGTTTGGCGGGCACCGTGTTTGTGGGGATTCTGTTTGGACCTCCGTTTTTCTCCATCCAGGGCCCCATTCAGCTGAGTCTTGACCGGTTGCTGGTGCTGGTCTCCGTTGGATGGATGGCCATCGAATGGCGTGCCGGCACGCTCGCCAAACCGGCTTGGGGCCGCCACGATTTTGTGTTGACGGCTCTCGTCGCGTGGCTGTTCCTGCGGGTACTTGGAACGGACGCGCCCCCGGAGGAGACTCCACCGATGAGTCGATGGCTGACCTACTTTGTGATGCCGTGGATGGTCTACATGATGATGCGTTGCGTGCCGCTGACGGACCTTGCACTGCGTCGTCTGCTCAACGTCATGCTTGGTCTTGGATGCTATGTCGCCGCGATCGGCATCTTCGAAGTGACGGGGTTCCACGGGCTCGTGTTCCCTCGCTACATCGTCGATCCGCAATATTGGGAGTTCCTCGGACGGGCTCGTGGCCCATTGATGAATCCGGCTGGCAATGGCGTGTTCCTCACGTCCACCTTAGCGATCGGTTGTCACCGTTGGATCCATGCCGGACGACTTGGCAAAGTGGGCTACCTTTGCCTCATCGCGTTGATCGGCGCCGGGTGCCTGGCGACACTGACCCGCAGCGTCTGGTTGGGCGTGATTGTGTTCGCCGCCGTGCTGTCCATGGTCTACCTGTCTCGCAGTGCCCGTGCGCTTTCCCTCGTCGCGTGCCTCGTGATTGGGATGTTGTCGATTACCGGTTTTGGCTCGATCATGGAGATCAAGCGAGACAAGGATATGCCCGCGTCGGAAGCGGCTAAGTCCGTCGAGCTGCGCCCGCCACTGTTGATCGTGGCATGGGAAATGTTCAAGGACCGACCGCTGATGGGGCACGGCTATGGCGGTTACTTTGAAACATCCCCGGAGTATCACAGTCGACGCACATGGGACATGCCGCTGGATAAAGTACGTCCCTATATGCAGCACAACGTCATCACTTCCTTGGCCGTTGACTCGGGCCTCATCGGAGCGACCTGCTTTATCATTTGGAATTTGGTGGTGACCTCGATGAGCTGGCGTTTGATGTCTCAGCGCCGCACCAATCCTGAACTCCGTTGTCTGGGAACCTTCACCATCGGATGCGTTTGCGGCTACTTTGTCAATGGAATGCTGCATGATGTGAGTGTGATGCCGATGCTCAATAGCCTGTTAATGCTAGCTGGGGCTTTGACGACCAACGCGGTCGTCGCTGGTGACTCGGCCACACGCGTGACCCCACGGATGGATCGTCGTGCCGCAGCTCCCGCCTGGGCACGCCCCAACGCGACCGGCGTTCCCGGTTGCTAAGAAACCGGCAATCAGTCAATGTCGTTTTTTTGATCCTCTCGTGAGGTCTCACCCGGCTGCGTTTGCATGGCATGGCCAGGCGAGAAAAAAGGAGTCTCGACCGTGGATTGGCTGAATTACCACCATCTGCTGTATTTTTGGATGGTCGCGCGCGAGGGCAGTATCACGGCCGCCGCGGATAAACTGCATCTGTCTCAGCCGACGTTGAGCACGCAGATTCAGAAACTCGAAAAGTCGATGAATGCAAAGCTATTTGCACGCCAAGGTCGGACACTGAAACTGACCGAAACGGGCCAGATGGCCTACCGTTACGCCGACGAGATTTTCTCGCTGGGCCAGGAACTCCAAGACTCACTGCGTGGCCAAACGTGCTCTGACACCATTCGATTGATGGTGGGCGTCCCGGACGTGTTACCAAAATTGATCATCTATCAGTTACTCAAGCCCGCGCTCGCGATGACGCCACGCGTCAAGTTGGTCTGCACGGAAGCCAAACAGCACGAGTTGCTCGCTGATTTGGCGATGCATCGATTGGACATCGTCTTGGCCAATTCACCTTTGGCACCAGATACCAACGTTCGAGCATTCAATCATTTGTTGGGGCAATCCGACGTGACGATCTGTGGGTCGGCGGAAATGGCGGAGGCATACCGAGAAGGGTTCCCGAGATCGTTACGAGACGCCCCAATGCTCTTGCCGACACAGAATTCCATGTTGCGACGCGCCTTGGAACAGTGGTTTGACCATCACGACATTCGCCCTGACGTTGTGCATGAATTCGAAGACACGGCCCTTCTGAAGGTCTTTGCCCAGAACGGTGAGGGACTCATCGTTTTACCAAGTGTCGTCGCGGCCGACGCGGGCGAGAAGTACGGGCTGACGTCGGTTGGCCCGATTCCCGAGATCATTGAACGCTACTACGCCATTTCGATCGAACGCCGACTCAAACATCCTGCGGTCATTGCCATCAGCGAAGGTGCCCGAGCGGGACTGTTTACTGGATCCCTGTCGGGCGACTGAGTCCATGAGCGGTCGTCCCGCATGCCTGCTCGGCTTGTCGCATGGCGGTGGTGAGGCTCTAGTAACGCTGTCCGAACGCTTGAGATTCCAAGGAGCCATCAGCCATGTCCGATGTCGAGATTCCTGAACGAAAGCCAATCCGTGTCTGGCCGGCGCTGGTCATCGCGGTACTGACGTGGGCCGTGGTCTTGATTCCTGGATGGGTCGTTCCCCTTACGTTCATCCATTTCGTGTCGATGCAACTGGGCCCGGTTGTCGGCGCGTTGGCCATGACGATTTGGTGGTTGAACCAACGTCAGTTTCCCCGACGAACACGTTGGATCAGTTGGTTGGTGGCAATCGTGTCGATGGTCGTCTTGATGGGCATGAGCCATAGCTCGCTTCGGGTGCTACTCACGGTGTATGGCTTACCGACGGCACTGACGACCTTGGCGGTGGCGCTCTTACTAACACGTGGTGTCGCATGGCCATCCCGCAGGCTGATTGCGTGGTTCGGATTCATTGGCGTGTTCTTGGCGGCGTTGTTCGTTCGCGTGGGTAAGATCGATGCCGCGTTCGCCTTCACGCTGGTGCCTCGCTGGACACCGACGGCGGAGGACAACTTCTTGGCCTCGCTGGACTCCGATGACGGATCACCGCCGGAGACATCGGGCTATTCGCTTCCCCAAACGCCGGCCGCGGATGACTGGCCCGCGTTCCGAGGTCCCCTCCGCAACGGCATCGTGGAGGGTGTCTCTTTTTCGGTCGATTGGAATGCTCAACCGCCTGCGGAGTTGTGGCGCCGCACGGTCGGCCCCGCTTGGTCGTCGTTTTGTGTGGTGGGGCCGTTGTTGTTCACCCAAGAGCAACGGGGTGACGATGAAGCCGTTGTTGCCTATGACGTCGAGACAGGCCAACCCGTGTGGACCTGTCTCAACGAAGGACGTTTCGAAGCTGCGATGGGTGGCATTGGTCCCCGCGCGACACCGACCTATGACGAAGGTTCCCTGTACGTGATGGGTAGCAACGGGTTGGTGCAACGAATCGACGCGATCACAGGCGAGTCATCTTGGAAATACGATTTGGTCGAACAGCTCGAGGCGCCGCTTCCCGCGTGGGGTTTTGCCAGTTCGCCGCTGGTCGTCGACGAGTTCGTCATCGTGTTTGCTGGCGGCGGAGAAGATAAAGGTGTCGTCGCGTTGAATCGAACTGACGGAACGCTGGCTTGGTCCAGTGGCGTTGGCTCCCACAGCTATGCATCGGCACAGCTGGCAACGATTGGCGACCAAGACCAGGTCCTGATGGTCAGTAACGTGGGTGTCGAGTCGCTGGAGGCCGGCAGTGGAGAGTCACTCTGGTTGCACGAATGGGACATCGGTCAGATGGCGCGGACCACACAGCCACTGATCGTGTCGCGCGACGATGGCGGAGCGTCCGTCTATCTGGGCACTGGCTACGGAAATGGCACGATGCGCGTCGATGTCCGACGTGATGATTCCCAATGGGTCACCGAGGAACAATGGATCGCCAATCTGAAGCCCTACTTCAATGACATGGTGCACGCCCAAGGCCACCTGTTCGGATTTGACGGCGCCATTTTCATGGCCGCCGATGCGGAAACAGGTGAGAAGGCCTGGAAACGCGGCCGTTACGGGCATGGGCAAGTCTTGTTGGTCGCCGACATGGAAACCATGCTGGTCATCACGGAGGATGGCGATCTGTTGTTGGTAGACGTCAACGTGGATCGGCTGAACGAAATCGCTCGGATCAAGGCGGTTGAAGGCGTCACTTGGAACCACCCCGTCATCGCTGGCGGACGATTGTTCATTCGAAATGCGGACACGATGGTTGCCTACGACTTGCCTCTTCTAGGCGACCCGGGTGACATCGTTCCAGCGGAAGCACCAGGCGACGCCGAAGTGTTAGACATCGAAGGTGGCTGACTTAGGCAAACACTCGCCGATCATGCGATAGAGTTCGAGTCGCTCGGTGCCCGATACGATGGCCGCTTCGCAATGGAGACGAGCGGCGACGTCCTCGGCGGGCACGCCGAATGCGTGCAGAATCTCGCGTGCTTGTTCCCACGTCGGCAGCCACACCATCGACTCGGTCAGATGCTCCAGCGAGTCCGAACGCCGCAAAAAGTGCTTCAATTCCAGGATGAAGTACACGCGGCCCTGGAATGGTGAATCATGTTGGATGAGATGGTCACGGTCCCAGACGTAATGACCGACAGACGGGATCCATGTCAGCCCGCGAAACTTTAAGTCATGCGCCAAATCAATTTCAGCCTGGGAGAACGTCACGACTTCTTCTTGATGATGCCTTTCTTCTTGGCCGTTTTCTTGGCGGCTTTTTTCTTGGTCGCCTTCTTCTTGGCGGTCTTTTTCTTGGCAGCCTTCTTCTTCTTCGCTTTCTTCTTCTTACTTGGACCCTTCGCGGCCCGTTCAGCAAGCAGATCCAACGCCGCTTCGAAAGTCAATTCCTTGGGGTCGGTTCCCTTTGGCAGTGACGCGTTGGTTTCACCGTCGGTGGTGTAGGGCCCATATCGACCCTCGAGCACCTTGACTTCACCGTCCGTCACGGGCGACTTGGTCTCAAAGACTTTAATCGGTTCTTTGGGAGCGGCGCGACCGCGAGTCTTGGGCTGTTTCAACAGCTCGATGGCTTCGTCGAACGTGACCTGCAGCGGCGAGACTCCCGCCGGCAATGAACGGGTTTCTTTTTCGCACTTGATGTAGGGGCCGTAGCGACCATCGTGCGCTTCGACCGGCTGCCCATTTTCCGGATGATTCCCCAAGTTTCTTGGTAAGGAAAGCAAGTCACAGGCGAGCTCCAAGGTCAAATCATCGACTTCCATTCCCCGGAGCAAGGACTTGTTTTTTTTCTCGGGATCATCGGCCTCACCGAGTTGCACATACGGACCGAAGCGCCCCACCTTGATATAGATTGGCTTGCCGGTCTCGGGATGGACTCCCAGCGGTTCATCCTCACGGGAGGCGGACTCGAACAGTTCCATGGCTTTCTCGAGTCGCATTTCGTCGGGCGCCATCCCGTCGGGACTGGGAGCACGTCGCTCACCCTGTTCCAGAAAAGGACCATACTTTCCGACTCGAACAAACACCTCATCTCGATGTTCACCCTCGTCAGGCACGCCGAGCGAAAACTTAGCACTGATCCGTGGATCGATTTCCTCGACCTTGCTTTCCAGGCGGGGTTTCAGGCCTACCGCGTCGACGGACGCGGGTGCGGCTGGATCGGCGGATTCATTGCCAAAGTAGAATCGACGGAGGTATTCGAGCGCCTCGGCTTCTTGCCGGCTGATCGTATCGAGGAAATCCTCCATCTGAGCGGTGAAGTCATAGTCGACCAGTGTGTCGAAATGCGTCTCCAGCAACCGGATGACGCTAAAGGCGGTCCAGCTGGGCACCAATGCGGAACCTTTCTTGTAGACGTAGTCCCGTTTTTGAATCGTATCGATGATCGAGGCATAGGTACTCGGACGGCCAATGCCTTTCTCCTCGAGCGTTCGGGTCAGCGACGCTTCACTGAACCGAGCCGGTGGCTGCGTCGTGTGGCTCTTGGGATCGAGCGTCGACACCGTCAGTGGATCCTCCTCGCTGACCGGTGGAAGCAAACGTTCCTTGTCGGCAAGCTCGGCCTCCGGATCATCACTCCCCTCGACGTACGCTCGTAGGAACCCTTCGAACAGAATGCTGGTTCCTGAAGCGGTGAATGTTGTATCCCCTCCCTCGATGGTCACGCTGATGCGTTGTTTCTGAGCATCGGCCATCTGACACGCGATGGTTCGCTTCCAAATCAGTTCAAACAAACGAAACTGGTCTCGGTCGAGTTCGCCCTGAACGGCCGCGGGCACCCGAAACGGCGTTCCAGCGGGCCGAATCGCCTCGTGAGCTTCCTGGGCGTTCTTGACCTTGCCTTTGTACTCGCGAATGGAGGAGTGCAGAAACTTTTCGCCGTACTCCGATTGCACGAGGGAGCGGGCCGCGTCGACGGCCTCTTTGGACAGCGTCGTCGAATCGGTCCGCATGTACGTGATGTAGCCGTTCTCATACAACCGTTGGGCCGCCTGCATGCAGCGACGTGCCGTGAAACCGAGCTTTCGGTTCGCTTCCTGCTGGAGTGTGCTGGTCGTGAACGGGGCACGCGGTCGTTCGACGAAGGGTTTGACTTCGACTTTCGTGACATGGAACGACTCGTTCTCCAGTTTGGCCCGCAATTCCATTGCGGCAGCTTCATCCAGCTGCAGCAGTTGGTCGTTGGTTAACTTGCCGGTATCCGGATTGAAGTCTTTGCCGGAAGGGATTTTTCGACCGCCAACACTCTGGAGAGTCGCGGGCAGCGAATCACCGTCTCCGGTCGCGAAGATCGCCTCGAGGTCCCAGTACGTCGCGTCAACGAATGCCATGCGTTCGCGTTCGCGTTCCACGATCAATCGGACCGCGACCGATTGAACGCGACCGGCTGAGAGGCCCCGACCGACCTTCTTCCACAACAGCTGTGAGACGTCATAGCCGTACAGTCGATCCAGAATTCGCCTCGTTTCCTGAGCACGAACCAACCCATCGTCAATTTCCCTGGGCGAGTCGAGTGCGTGTTGGATCGCGTCCTTGGTGATCTCATGGAACACCAATCGATGGACTGGAACCTTTGGCTTGAGCAACTCGTGCAAATGCCAGCTGATCGCCTCGCCCTCACGATCCTCGTCCGTCGCGAGGTAGAGGCTGTCGGCGGTTTTGAGAGCGTCCTTAAGTTTTTTGACCTGTTTCTTTTTATCGTCGGGGACGATGTAGACAGGTTCAAAGTCATTCTCGACGTTGACGCCCAGATAGGCCCATGGTTCTTTTTTGAACTGCACGGGCATGTCCTTGGCCCCGCCTGGCAGGTCCCGCACGTGACCGACGCTTGCCTCGACCTGATAGCCACTACCCAAGAACTTTGCGATCGTTCGGGCTTTGGCGGGCGATTCGACGATCACCAAGCTCTTACTGGTCGATTTGGGCATGGACTAACGAGGTGAAAAGCGGGGAGGGAACGGCAAACTAGCCGGTAGATTCATTGGGGTTGTCGCGAAAAGGTCGGTTGCCGTCAACACGTCAAGTCTGAAGGCGAGTGCGATCCAGATGTGTTTTCAGAAATGTCCGCAGTTTGCGACTGTTGGCCTGGCGGACGTCCTTGAAATGCAGCGTCAGTCGGACGCTATTGGAGTCGCTCAGATCAACAGCCCCGCTGTCGCCGTCGCCCAGAATCACATCAAGTGCGAACAGCTGGTCCAAATCAATCGCGGTGCGTGGTCCACGAAGATGCAGACGCAAGTGTTGCGGCTTTTTTGTTTCTAACTCAGCCCAGTGGGGCAAATCCGGCGACGTCGCGTCGGCCTCCAAACGCACCGCGACCCGGTCGGGGGCCGGATAGTCGATGGCCCCATCACCGGCGACCGACGAAAGCATTTGCAGAATTTCCTCCACCAACTGCAGGGACCATCGAGGGGAATCACCGTCGGGAAACCCTTTGGGTAGAGTATGCCAGCGTCGACCCAGGGCCTTCCATGGCTGCGGCATTGGGGCCGCATCGGACGAGCCCTCCAGAGGCCATTCGGACTCAGTGGCGGCCCCCAGCGACTCGGCCTTGTCGCGGTCTTTGGTGGTGGAGCGCCCGCTGGCCGGTTGGTGGCTTGGGGGTGTTTGCTGCCGCTTGCGGGCGGCCCCATTTGCAGCGGAGCCAGGCATCGCCTGCCCATGACGCGACATTGCGGCCGCCAGATAAGGCGCCGTGACCGATCGCGTCGGTGAATCCACTCCCTTTGACGTTGCCAAGCCATCCGGCGTACCTGCGTAGACCACTTGCCCACCAGCAGCCCCCGCATCGGGTCCGATGTCGATCACCCAGTCGGCGCACTTGACGACGTCCAGGTTGTGCTCGATGACGATCACCGAATTCCCCAGATCCACCAATCGCTGCATCACGTCGAGCAGCTTCTCGATGTCGCCGAAGTGCAGTCCCGTGGTCGGCTCGTCCAAGAGAAACACGGTATGGCCCGTGGCCGGCCGGGCGAGTTCCGCAGCCAGTTTGACTCGCTGTGCTTCACCGCCCGAAAGCGTCGGGGCCGTCTGACCGAGGGTGACATAATCCAAACCGACGTCACAGAGCGTCTGCACAATCCGAAGGATCTTGGAGTGATTCGCGAACAAGTCGCAAGCCTCGCCACATGACATTTCCAAAACATCGGCGATGCTGCGACCGTGTAGTTTGACCTCCAGAACGGCCTCGTTGTAGCGTCGCCCAAGACAGTCTTCGCATTGCACCCAGACATCAGGCAGGAAGTGCATCTCAATTTTACGTTGGCCGCTGCCCTCACATGATTCACATCGCCCGCCGGAAACGTTGAAACTAAATGTCCGCGGCGTGAAACGTCGCTCGGCGGCGTCGGGCAATCCGGCGAACAAAGCGCGAATGAGGTCAAACACACCCGTGTAAGTCGCCGGGTTACTGCTGGGTGAGTTGCCCAGCGGTGACTGGTCCACCCGAATAACCTTGTTGACATAACGCAGCCCGTCGACGGAATCATGGCGTCCCGGGCGGACCCTGGCTCGATGCAATCGCCTGGCCAAAACGGGATACAAGATGTCGTTGACCAGCGAACTCTTGCCACTGCCGCTCGGTCCGGTGACCGCCGTCATCACGCCGAGCGGAAACTCCACATCCACGTTTTGCAGATTGTTCTCGCGAGCTCCCCTGATCCGCAACATCTCCACCATCGGTTTGCCCGACGGCGATAGAACAGGTCGACGCGACGTCGGCATTTCGATCTGACGATCGAAGTGAAGGTACGGGGCGGTCACGGATTGTGTTTCCGGCTGAACGTCGTTGGGTTCACCGGAAGCCACGATTCGCCCCCCAAGATGTCCCGCCGCCGGACCGAAATCGAATAGGTGGTCACTTCCAGCGATCACTTCATGGTCGTGCTCCACCACGAGCAACGTATTGCCCAAGTCACGCAAGCGATGCAGTGCCGACAAGAGTCGTTGGTTGTCCCGAGGGTGCAATCCAATGGTGGGCTCGTCTAAGACATACAGCACACCGCAAAGTCCACTGCCGAGTTGGGAGGCCAATCGAATGCGTTGAGCTTCTCCACCCGATAGGGTCGCCGCACCACGATGCAAAGTCAGATAACCTAATCCAACATCGCGAAGGAACTGAATTCTCGATTGAATTTCGCGAGTGACCTCGCCCGCAACCGTTTCCTCGCGGGAATCAAGCTGCCACTGATCAACGGTCATCGCAAACCGATCCAGCGGCATCTGCACGAGATCGCCCAAGGTGTGCCCCCGAAAACGGACGGCTGACGAGTCATCACGCAGCCGTGAGCCACTGCACTGGGAACAGTCAATTTCGGACACAAACTGTTCGAGCTTGCCCCGCAGCCCCGGCGTCAAACGAGACGCTTCCTCGAGTGCCGGGTAAAAGCCTTTGAACTGATATCGAAACAGGATCCCATCGGCGCCCCCGACAAATGCCTCGCTCGACTTGGTCGCGTCGGTGTCACTCTTTCGGACTTCGATCCACCGGCTGCCCGTTCCATGAAATAGCAGTCGTTTGTGGGTCGTCGTTAACGATTCAAGCGGTCGCTCCGAGGGGATGCCCGTCGTCCGAGACAACGCCCGCAACATCCAACGACTGACCGCATGATCCATCGACGGCCAAAGCAGCGCGCCACCATCGAGCAACGTTTGTTGAGGCGTTCCCATTAACGCGGCCGGATTGGTTCCCTTTTGGGTTCCGAGGCCTTCGCATCCCGAACACCATCCAACCGCCGAGTTGAACGAAAAATGATGCGGCGTCAGCGGCACAAACGAACGATCGCACGAAGGACAAACGCGATGCTGACTATGTGTGCACGTGGACCAGTCCTTCTCGTCCTGATCCGCGTCGGCGATCGCTACATTCACGACACCGACGCCGAGGGAAAGCGCCTGTTCAATGCTATCACTGATGCGAGACAATTCCTCCGTCTGAATCACGACTCGATCGACCACGACTTGGACATCGTGATTGCGTCGAGGGTCCAACGGCTTGGCATCGTCAAGATCACGAGTCGAACCGTTGACTCGGACGCGCGAATAGCCACTCTGACGCAGACTGGCCCAGGTGGATAGCGACGCTTCGCCGCCGGCGACCTCGATCGGCGCCATCAGCATGGCGCGCGTCCCCGATGGCATCGCCATGACCTTATCGATGATTTGATCGGGCGTTTGCGTTCCGACCTCGCACTCGCAGTCGGGACAATGCATCGTGCCGAGCTTGGCAAATAGGATCCGCAGATAGTCGTAGACCTCGGTGACCGTGCCGACGGTACTACGGGGTGAATGCCCGAGGTTCTTTTGTTCCAGTGCGATCGCTGGTGATAGCCCTTCGATCCGTTCGGCCTTGGGTTTTTGCACCTGTCCAATGAATTGTCGTGCATAACTCGATAGCGACTCGACATAACGTCGTTGGCCCTCCGCATAGATCGTGTCCATCGCCAGCGAACTCTTGCCGCTGCCACTGGGCCCGCAGAAGACCGACATGGCGTCGCGGGGGATCTCCACGTCGACGGACTTCAGGTTGTGTTCGCGGGCGCCCTCGACGACGACATGCGTCCTCGACTTCGCTGGTGGTATGACGACATCGCGAATCGCCTTGGCGCGTTTTTTGATTCGTGCTCGTCGGATGCCCATCGCCTTGGCCAACGCGGCTCCCGTGTAGCTGGCCGGGACCTTGGCAACGTCCGCCGGACGTCCTTCCGCAACAACGGTACCTCCTCCCGCTCCACCTTCGACGCCTAGGTCGATCACCCAATCTGCCGTTTTAATCACGTCGAGGTTGTGTTCCACGATGACAATCGTGTTGCCTCGATCGGCCAAGCGATTGATGACACCCAACAGCAATTCGATGTCGGCGAAGTGGAGCCCGGTCGTCGGTTCATCGAGGATATACAAGGTGTTGCCGGTATCACGCCGACTGAGTTCCTTGGCAAGCTTGATCCTCTGCGCCTCACCGCCCGAGAGTGTTGGTGAGGGCTGGCCCAACTGCAGATATTCCAAGCCCACGTCGACCAGTGTTTGCAGCTTTTCGGCGATCTTGGGGATATTTTCAAAGAGCTGCAGCGCTTCCGAAATGTCCATCTGCAGCACGTCGGCGATCGTGCATCCCTTGAACTTCACCGACAGTGTTTCGCGGTTGTATCGTTTTCCCTGGCAGACCGTGCAGGTGACCCAAACGTCGGCCAGAAAATCCATTTCCAATTTGGTAGCTCCATTGCCATCGCAGCCTGCGCAGCGGCCGCCGTCGACATTGAAGCTGAACCGTCCCGACGAGTAGCCACGCGTCTTGGCGTCGGGCAGCTTCGCAAAGAGCGATCGGATTTCGTCAAACACCTTGACGTAGGTCGCTGGATTGCTGCGCGGTGTCCGACCGATTGGCGACTGGTCGATGGTGATCGCTTTGTCGAGCCACCGAATTCCGTCGAGGCGATCATGGTCGCCAGGCTCCGATTCGGCGCCGTTGAGATCACGTCGCAGCGCCGGAGCCACGATCCCGCCGATCAGTGAACTTTTGCCGCTTCCCGAAACGCCCGTGACACAGATCACGACGCCCAGCGGAATGGACACATCGATGCTGCGCAGGTTGTGATGTCGCGCACCCAACACATGCAATTGCCGATCCGAGTTGATCGGCCGCAACGGTTCCCGCGGCTGGATGGTTCGACGACCGGACAAGAACGCTCCGGTGACACTGTCGGGTACCGCGGCGACCGCCTCGACATCTCCCTCGGCGACGATATGGCCTCCTTTGACACCGGGGCCTGGGCCGAAATCGACAATGCGATCGGCAGCCCGCATGGTCTCTTCATCGTGCTCAACGACGATCAACGTGTTGCCCGCATCGCGAAGCCTCGTCAAGGTCTCAATCAGCCGATCATTGTCTCGTGAATGGAGCCCAATCGACGGCTCGTCCAGGATGTACAACACGCCTGAGAGAGCCGAACCAATCTGTCCGGCCAAACGAATCCGCTGCGACTCACCACCGGAAAGCGTCGGTGCGGTACGTGCCAGGGTCAGGTAGTCCAACCCGACACCGAGCAGGAAACCGATTCGACCTCGGATCTCCTTCAGCGCCTCGGTGGCGATCCGCAAATCCGTTGGTGACAACTCGATGTCGCAAAAGAAATCCGCGAGCCGCTCCACGGGCAACGCGCACAACTCCGGCAAGGTCATCGACGCGGCATCGCCGAACGATTTGGAACGCGTGGTGATCTTGACCGCGGAGGCCTGCTCATTCAATCGACGGCCGTCACAGTCCGGGCAATCAATTGTTTGCATGAATTTCTCGAATTGCTTCAGCTGCATCTTATTGCGGCTGGTCCGATAGCGATCGAGCAGTTCCGGGATGAAGCCGTCGAAGTTGCCGACATATTTCTTGGCTCGGCGGCCGCCACGCCAGACGAACTCCATGGATTCGTCGGCGCCCCACAACCAGATTTTGCGTGCTTGTTCGGGCAAGTCCCTCCACTTGCCCTCCAGCATCGTGCCGGCGGGTAGTTCCAGCGATTCGTCGATCGCCTCGGCGACACCCTTGTAGATGTGTCGCCGATAGCGGCCAAGGTCACCCCACTTTCCAAGTAACGTGATCGCGCCGCGTCGCACCGACTTACTCGGATCAGGAATCAACAAGTCTGGAACGAACGTGTACAGGCGACCAATTCCGTCACACGCCGTGCACATCCCTCGCGGGCTATTGAAACTAAATAGCTGCGGCGTCGGAGGACGAAAACTGCGGCCACACCCGCCACAGGCGTAACGAGACGAAAACAGGCGATCCTGTTTGGCATCACCGATCCGGTCGGAATCGGCCGGACACACGGAAACAATTAGCGTCGCCTCACCCAGTTTCAGCCCCAATGCGACGGCGTCGCCAATGCGACCGCGATCCATCGCGATGGTTTCCACCCGATCAATCACGACCTCGACATCATGTCGTCGGGTGCGATCCAGTGATGGTGGATCAGCCAAGCGAATCGTTTCCCCGTCGACGCGAGCGCGATTGAAGCCCTGCTTTCGCAAGTCCTCAAACAAGTCCTTGAACTCGCCTTTCTGGCCACGGACCAGCGGCGCCAAAATCCACAACGTCGCCTGACCGGACTCGACCACGTTGGGGTCATCCGAATCGACACCGGCCAGATGCATGATGCGACCGATGATGGCATCGGCGGTTTGCGCCGTGATGACCTGATCGCATGCGGGACAATGCCCGGTACCGACGCGGGCGAATAGCACTCTCAGAAAATCGGCGATTTCGGTGATCGTGCCGACGGTGCTTCGCGGATTGCTACCGGTCGATTTTTGGCTGATCGAAATGGACGGGCTGAGTCCGGAAACCAGATCCACATCCGGCTTGGGCATTTGGCCCATGAACTGTCGCGCACTGTTGCTCAGACTCTGAACGTAGCGACGTTGGCCCTCCGCAAAGAGGGTATCAAAGGCGAGCGAACTCTTTCCGCTGCCGGAGACACCCGAAAAACAGATCAGTTCGCCGCGGGTAAGCGTGAGGTCCACATCGCGAAGATTGTGCTCGCGTGCGCCCCGAACCCGGATTTCGCGTTGCAAAGGAGACTATGTTGGTTGATGCGGGACGGATCGTCGTTGCTGCGACGATGGATTCAATTCAACTCACCCGTGGCCCCACCGGAACCCAGCAAGTGCTTTTGTAGGTAGTTGGCGCGTTCAACGTTACGGTCACCCGTTGTCAAGACGCGACCGTGGAGCTTTTGCAAGTGGGCCGGCTGCGTATGAATGAACAACTTATTGACGATGTCCACGGGGACATCATCGATCAGCCCCAAGTTAACGCCCATGCGCACCTTCGAAAGGTAGTGCATCGTTTCCTCGCTGGTAATCTTCCGTGCGGTGCTGAGGATCCCGAGGGCCCGACTGACATCATCGTGCAAGTCTTGGTGGCCTTTGTTGACCAAGAAATCGCGTGCTTTTCGCTCATAATCGATGATCCGAGGCACGACCTCGACACCGACCATCTTCAATAACTTGGCTTCACTGTGACCCAATGTGACTTGGTTACTGACCTGGTAAAAGTCGCCGGTATACTGGGAACCCTCACCGTAGAGACCTCGAACCGTGACGTTGATCCGCTGCATCGAACGGAACACCTTTTCGATCTGTTGCGTGATGACCAGTCCCGGTAAGTGCAACATCACGCTGACGCGGAGCCCGGTCCCGACATTGGTTGGGCATGCCGTTAGGTATCCGTACTGGGAATGGAATGCGTAGAGCACTTCGCCTTCGATCGCATCATCGATCTCATTGATTTGATCCCACGCCGAGTCGAGATCCAGACCAGAGTGCATCACCTGCAGCCGCAAATGGTCTTCTTCATTGACCATGACCGAATATTGCTCGCCCGGATCGATCGCGACGCCTCGGCTGCCCTCGGACTCCGCGATTTCGCGACTGATCAATTGCCGTTCGACCAAGAACAGCCGATCAATCTCCGACAGGTTGTCAATGTCGACGTAACGAATGTCGTCCCAACCCACCAGCGTATCGAAGCCTTTACGCACTTGACGCTCGATTTGAGTCCGGTCGTCCGGCCCGCACTGTCGTATGAATGGGAACCCCGCCAGATTGCGAGCCAATCGAATACGGCTGCTGATCACGATATCCGATTCCGGGCCCGTTCCCCTCAGCCACTCACCGCATCCGCCCGCTAGGCGAGCTAGATCCAACGCGTCTTTCATGGGTCGTCTCCAGCCACGGAATCGTCCTCTTCCGTCGGTGGATCATCTGGCACAGCCGGCTGGCCGGAGGGTTCACCCGGCTGGGGGCGCTGCATGGCTTGGATCTGATCTCTCAGGAGCGATGCCCGTTCATAATCCTCGCATGACACCGCCTCGTCCATCTGTTTCCGCAACTGAATCAGTTCGCCCTGTGAATCGGCGGTCGCGGCGGCTCGGCGTGGCCTCTTGCCGTCGTGCTGCAGCGAATCATGGATATTGACCAGCAAGGGCGTCAAATCAGCCTCGAAATGCGTGTAATCCATCGGGCAACCCAATCGCCCGGAATTGCGGAACTCATAGAACGTAATGCCACAAACGGGACATTCCTTTTGGTCCAGCTCTTTGAGCTCTTCTTTCGTCTGGCCCAGCTGCAATTGCTTCGCCAGGGCACCGGCAACCGAAGCAATGGGGCTCGAATTCTCTTCCTGGAGCACGCTCTTGGCGTGCTGCTCACATAGATGCAAGACCTGGGGCCCCGAGGCCTCGGTCAATTCCGTAATGTGAAATGTGGCGGGCTTTTCGCAATACTGACACTTCATCGGGCACTCAAGGAGGGGTCTGGGTCGGTATCGCGGCCGCCCGAACTGTCGAGCACCGCGATTCTATCGGTCGCCAATGAAGTGTCAACGCGGACGCCAATGGCATCCCGGGGCCTTGCATCGCCGGGCGGGGCATCGACACTACCGCACCGTTGCGTCGTCCCCGTTTGCTTCGTCTTTGCCACTTTGCCCGCATGTCCAACTCGTCCCCGAGTGAGTTCGCCCGACTGGCCAAGGACTACGATTTCGTACCCGTCTTTCGTCGTCTCTTGTCCGATACGCTCACACCAGTCACCGCGTTCATGCAACTGGACGACGGCGACTCGGCCTTCCTGATTGAGAGCGTCATCGGGGGCGAGAAGGTGGGCCGGTACAGTTTCCTGGGCGCGCGGCCACTGGCTCGCTTCATAGCCACCGGCACGACCGTCACCCAAACCAACACGTGCACGGGCGAATCCACGGTCACGCAGCACGAGGATCCTCTCGATGCCTTCCGTGTTCACTTTCAGGATCGCACGGCCACCGTGGAGGGTTTGCCGCCGTTCATCGGGGGCGCCATCGGTTACGCTGCTTACGACGTGGTGCGATATGTCGAGCCGATCGGGGCAGGGCCGAAGGATGACAGAGACTTGCCCACGCTGGATTTCGCATTTTATCACACGCTTTGCGTATTCGATCACGTCGACAAAACCATCACGGTGGTTTCGCTGGCCGATTGCCGCGCAGTCGATTCGAGCGACACAAAGGCGATCGAGTCAGCCTATGACGCGGCCCGCAAGAACGTGGATGCGACGATTGGACAGCTGACGGCCGATGAAGTCCATCGGGTCGATGAAATCCGACCGGAGGATCAGTCGCAGCCGCTGCCCGTGGTTTCGAATTTCACTGAATCTTCGTTCAAGACTGCGGTCGAGCGATGTGTTGAATACATTCGCGCCGGCGACATTTTCCAAGTGGTGCCGAGCCAACGATTTCGCGTCACGTCCGATGTGGATCCGTTGGACGTGTATCGATCCTTGCGCGTCGTCAATCCATCGCCATTCATGTTTTTTGTGCGATCACCGGCGTGTGTGTTGGTCGGTTGCTCACCCGAGATCATGTGTCGTGTGCAGGAAGGGACCGTGACGGTCCGCCCCCTGGCCGGGACCCGCAAACGAGGGAAGACCGAAGCCGAAGACCTGGCCAACGAACAGGACCTGTTGAGCGATCCGAAGGAGCGTGCCGAGCATGTGATGCTGGTCGACCTTGGACGCAACGACATCGGCCGAGTCGCCCAATTCGGTAGCGTGGACCTAACCGAAGTCATGGTCATCGAACGATACAGCCACGTGATGCACATCAGCAGCGAAGTGCGTGGGCGGCTCCGAGATGGTCTGGACGCCTTCGACGCCTTGAAAGCGTGTCTACCGGCCGGCACCGTGTCGGGCGCTCCCAAAGTCCGAGCCATGCAGGTGATCGATGAAATCGAACCGCACCGGCGTGGCCCCTATGGCGGCGCGATCGGATACATCGACTACCGAGGCAACATGGATACGTGTTTAGCCTTGCGAACGATTGTTTACAAGAACGGTCACTACGATGTTCAGGCGGGCTGCGGCGTCGTCGCCGATAGCGATCCTCAAGCCGAATACGATGAGACCTGCAACAAAGCTCGCGCGATGATTCAAGCGATCGAGTGGACGGCCGCGCGAATCCGCTGACCTCATTGGATGGCGTGATCTGGGTGTGGATCCGCCACCACGAGACGTTAGTTCGCCGCCGTCAGTGCCGACGGCCGGCCCGTGATCGCCCCGTGAATTTGCTCCAATTCATTTTCAAGCGATTGATTGCTGCGATACAGGGAGATGAGCTTTTGTTTCGCGGCTTTCAGATCCGCCGAGATCGTGGCGTTGTATTTTTCGAGAGCGATCCGCTCGATTTCTGTCTGCGCCAGGTCCTGCTCCAGCTTCAGTTTTTCCGTTTGGTTGCTGGTCAGCATCGACACGGTTGCATCGACAGCTCGCTGCAAGATCTCTTGTTCAAAATTCAATTCGGTCTGACGCTGGCGCAGCTCCGCGATTCGCAATCGAATCCGTCGTAACACGAACCGGTAGTCGTTGAGCGGACGCTGGTAATACGTGTTGACCAAACGAGCCACGCCCTCGTCCAACAGCGCGTTGGCGGCTTCTTCTTTGAGGACCAATTCGTCTTCACGTTTGAATTTGACTTCACCGCCGTTGCCCTGTTGCAGGCGACTGTCCACGGCTCGGCCACTGCCATCAAAGAACCCGCCACTGAGTGCGTCGCGTTTGTCAGGACTATCGACAACGATGGAATGATTCTGCGTGAACTGAATCTTCACCCAACGCGTCAGCGGTGGATCATCAGGCTTGGATCGGCGCCCATCCTCGAGGTAGGCTTGCAGCGTCGCGGGCGAAACGGAGTTACCTAGCAGGGCGCGGATGCGCTGTTCGTTCATGCGACCAAACAGACTGTTCTCGTCTCCCACGCTACCTTCGGCAATGAAGGGAACATGGCTGTCCAACGGCAATAGCTCGTACAAAGACCAACTAGTCGCCTGCCGGCCATTGATGGCCTGTGCTTGAGCTCGCATCAAGGGGCCCGTCGGCGTCAACGAAACCTGATTGGCTGTGCTCGAGGTCACACGAAATTCGCCGAGGTAAAACACGGGCATCGGAATATCGACGCCGGGCTGCGGCCGCTCGCCGAAACCGTAGACGACCATATCCTCCGGGATCAGTCGGCGTGGTGGAGCCTGCTCCGCATCCGCGTCGTCCGCGTCGGGGGCGAGGTCGTCGGCAATGGCATCGGCGGGAGCCGTCAGCGTGATCGATGCTTCACCATCCAGGTTGGCTTGCGTCATCCGCAAACCCCGCCAACGTCGACCCGCCTCCACGCCGAGTTTGGCGAGCTTTTGACTCATGGGCTGGACGCCGTCGGTCGCCAACGGATCGTTGGGGTCGCCATAGAGTAGTTCCATCTGCTCGGCACGAACCTGCTCGACACGCGTCTCGAGATCTTCTTTGACCTTGTGCCACGCCTGTCGGCTTTTCAGCGCCCCGGCCGTCGGATAGATGAAAACGACCGCCAAGATCATCGTCAGCACCACGGGCGTGATCTGATACCAGCGCCAATCCGGGGCCGCCTTCCAAACGACCACCATTTGAGCGATGACCAGGACAAGAAAGAATCCGAGCAGGGCGTAGGCCATCGGCTTGCCAAAACGAGGTGGGTGACGAGAAGAGGAGCGGCGTCGCGAATCCGTCAGTCTAGTCGACGAATATTTGACGCTGGCGACTTTTCGCCAGAATTTCCTGCCTGACCCGAGCGGGAAACCCATCCGGTCAGCAAATTGGCGCCACTCCGACGCCGATGACCACCATGGAACCCACAAAGTCGATGTAACCGTGACGACACCAACGTGGGGTATCGGTTGACAACGGATTTGCCACCGCGAACGGTCAAGCCGATTTGCGCCATGATCCGAAGCAGAACGATATCAACGGCATGATTCGACCTGAGATCTCGCATCGCTTCGCGAAGGACCCCGCCCTTGTCGACCCTCCCCACTTTGCGCTCGCCGTCGATTCGTCTCGCCGCAACCTTTTCGGAGTGTTGGATCGTCCTGGCAGCCGCCATTTTGATGATCACCGGTTGCACGCGGGACCAGTATCGCCTCCAAGCCGACGCGGAAGCCAACGCGTTGATGGATGAGAAAGCGTTTCATGTCGCGCGGCCGCCAAACCGCCCGCTGCGCATCGACATCGATCGACGCAGCCGAATGTACAACCCTTTCGATCTGGACTTCCAGCCGATGCCGCTGGATGACCCCGCTTCGAATCGGTACATGCAATGCGTCGATGGCCGTCGCGGCTATCCGATGTGGGAGGCGGCCGGTCTGACCAACACCGCCGAAAGCCCGGACTGGTGGCAGTTTTTGCCGCTTGGAGAGGATGGCGTGCTGCAACTCAATGCCGAAAACGCCGTTCGCATCGCGATGCTGCACTCGCCGGACTACCAGCAACAACTCGAAAGCCTCTACCTGTCCGCCTTGGACGTCAGCAGCGAGCGATTCCGATTTGACACGCAATTCTTTGGAGGCGCTCAGTCGTTCTTGACCGCGTCGGGACGCAGCCGCAACAGCGGTGATAGCCAGACCGAATTGTCGTTGGGACCCTACAGCGAGGGTCGTCGTCCGCTTTCGATGCAACGAGCTTTCGCAACAGGCGGCGATCTGGTCGTCGGCGTTGCCAACAACATTGTCTGGCAACTCAGTGGACCCAACTCGCAATCGGCGTCGGGCGTCCTGGACTTTGCGTTGGTCCAGCCGCTGCTTCGAGATGCGGGGCGCGACGTCGTGATGGAACGTCTCACACTGGCGGAACGTCGCTTGTTGGCCAACGTTCGCTCCTTTGAACGATATCGACGCGGCTTTTATTTGGAGATTGTGACGGGACGCAACAACGACGCATCTGTCCGACGCAGTGGTGGCGTCTTCGGTGTCGGCCTTGGCGGCTTCAATGGACTCGGAGGCGGTTTTGCCGGCTTGGGAAACACCGGAGGTGGTGGTGGAGGAGGAGGAGGCGTTCCGTCCGCGGGAGGTTTCTTTGGTCTCCTGCAGGATCAACTGCAAATACGCAATCTGGAAGAAAACATCGCGCGGTTGCAAGAAACGCTATTGATTCTTGAGAACACCCTGGTCGAACTGCTAACGACCATCCCCGACGATCCGGAAGCCATCATTCGCCAACGACTTCAGATCGCGCAATCACGGTCGGCCCTGCTCAATGCCCAACGGAACTTGGTGACGAGGCGCGTCGGATTCCAAAACTCCGTCGACGACTTCTTGCGCGATCTGGGTCTGCCACCGTACCTGTGCGTCCGAATCGATGATCCATCGCTGGACCGCTTTGAACTGATTGATCGACGACTGCGAAGTCGGCGCGAACAGTTGATCGAGGCACGTAGCGAGACCGGGCGATTGAACGTCGCCCTGCTGGAATTGGCAGAACAACGAATCGACCCAACCACCGGAACGCGGCAAACGCGATTGACTTGGGATGACGCGACAGTCGACATCATCAAACAGTTGCAAGCCACCATTTCTCCGCTGACCGATTTCACTCGCGAGATCTTGGACGAAGACTTGGATCGCGTCGAGGCGGACCTGGCATTCCTGGCCAAGCAACTGCCTGAACGCCGGCGTCAAACAACGTCGCTGAGACAACTCTATGAGGATGAGCAAACGACGATTTGCTCGTTATTGGGTATCGACACGATTGACGAATCCATCTTCGACATGGATCCCATCAATGAACTGGGTGAACAGCTTGATGAGAAGTATCTCGAACTCCAGTCGCGATTTGTCGTGTATCGAGATCGCCTGGGTGATTTACATGATGTGATCGATCGGTACCTGCTCTTGGGACCGACCGACCGTGACCCGGTTGCTATTGCCGCCGCAGTTCGTGACGACATCGTCCTGGCCAGCCAAGACCTCCTTGCTGAACTCGGTGACGATGTGTTGGCCCTGCAATTGATTCAAGCAAGAGCTCGGGTCGAAAGCCTGATCCTGCCGGAAGTCGAGATCGATCCGCCGACGGCACTCCAAATCGCTCGGGTCAATCGACGCGACTGGGCCAATGCCAGAGCGGCACTGGTTGATCGGTATCGATCGATTGAGTTCATCGCCGATGATCTGGAGAGTTCACTGGATGTGACGTTCTCGGGCGAGCTCGGAACCAACGGATCCAACCCATTCGCCTTGAGGTCCGACAACGGTCAGCTTCGCGTCGGTTTGCAGTGGGACGCACCCATCACCCGCCTGACCGAGCGAAACACTTACCGGCAGGTCCTCATCGAATACGAACAGGCCAAGCGTGACTACTACCAATTCGAAGACGACGTTTGGCAGCTCTTGCGTAGCACCGTGCGTCAACTGCAGGCGAACCGACTGAACTTCGAACTTGGCCGACAATCCGTCCGAATCGCCGCCGCCCAGATCGAACTCAACGAGGACATTCGATCATTCCGCGACGCCCGTGGGCTATCGAGCGGGCCGACGGCTGCCCGTGACACCATTTCGGCACTGTCGGACTTGCTGGACTCGCAGAACTCACTGCTGAACATCTCGGTGAATTTCGAAGTGGTTCGCCGTGGATTGGATATCGATCTGGGCACCATGCAGTTAACGCCCGATGGCGTGTGGATGGATCCTGGGCCGATTCAACCGGACGCTTTGCTGGGCCTGGTCGGAACCTCCGACGGCGGATTGATCAACTGCGGGCCCAGCGAACCGCATTTGATCCCCCCTTGCCCGACGCCAGGATGCGGGATGCCGCTGAAGGAGCAACCCATCGGAGCCATTTACGGCTTTTGAATCGATCGGGAAAATCGGTCAACCTGATCGATCACGTCGTCCGTCCAAGGCGGTCGCATCCAACATCCGTGCTTGCCGTCCTCCATAACGTGCAAATCCGCATCGATCCCCATTGCCTTCAATCGGTCCCTTGCGGGCTGGTTTCGTTCCGGTTGATCCAGTTCGCCGCATAAGAACAGGTAGGGAGGCGACGACGAATTCAATTGCTCCAGTGCATCGGACTGCAAATAGAGTTCGCGGGCATCGGTGATGGTCTTGCCCAGCCACACTTCGGCATTGGACACTGGCGGTTCGGGAGTCGATTTCATGGCAACGGAACCGGACACCATGGCCATCGGCCCCGCCATGACAACCACACCGGATAACTTGCTGGAAGGGTCTCCCTCGACCGCGCCCGTCAATTCCGGTATGTCCGGCGTGGTGCCCACGAGCCCCACGAGATGACCGCCCGCCGATCCACCGAGAGCAACGATTCGTTTTGGATCAAAGTCCCACGGCTCCGCCTGGGTGCGCAGGTACCGAATCGCCGCATGCACGTCCCGCACCGCGGCTGGAAACTTTGCCTCGTACCCGAGGCGATACTCAACGGACATCGCGACGTAGCCCCGCTGCGCCAACTTAGCCGCCAGCACCCAAAATTTGGTTTTGTCGCCATTGAGCCAACCGCCACCGTGCACCACCACGACAGCTGCCCGCTGCGCCACATCAGCTGGCGGCGTGAACACATCCGCCCTCAATTTGCGATCACCGTCGGAACCGTAAACTAGGTTACTGATCACGTTGACGCCGTCGGGAAGAGCCATAACCGGTCGCGGAGCGCAGCCGTAGGCGTTCATGCGTTGAGCGTACACGCCATCGATGCAAGAAATGTACAACGTGCGCCCGTCGCGGTCTCCGAAGACACAGTTGATCGGGCGGGAAGGTGTCTCGATCTTGGAGAGCAACACTCCGGACGGTGACCAGATCGAGACGCCGTCGGCACCGGCGCAGTACACGTTGCCGGCGCGATCGACGGCCATGCCGTCACCCCCGCCTTTAAGCTCGGGATCAGGATCCATCACGCCGAGCTCTCGAGGTGATTCGGCTCGTAAGCGACCGGAATCGCGATGCAGCGACGCGACGACGACACGTCGTGGACGAAACTCGCTGACGTAAAGCGATTGCTGATCGGGCGACAAGATAATGCCGTTGGGTGTCTCGATGCCATCGATCAAAATGGATGCCGAACCGTCTGGTTCAATGAGCCAGACTTGGTTCTGCTTCGTGAGGGTCACGAAGACATTGCCATCGTCATCAACGGCCAAATCGTTGGGACGATGGCCATCGGGCAACTGGACGAGCGTCTCCGCCGGACCGCCCACCGACTGGACCAGAATTCGGCATTGGGGATTATCGGTCAGGTACAACTTACCCGCTTGGAAAAACGTGCCGCTGACCTTCGCTGCGCCCACGTTCATGGTGGTTATCGACCGTTTCACGGGCGAATGCCGCAGCACCTTTCCCGCCTTGACGTCGGGCACAATGAGCTGGCTACCCGTCCAGGCCGCGCCGTCGGCCAGTTGCACGTCCAGGGGAAGCTTCTTCAACGGTGCACTGCTATCGACGATCGAACCCGCCATTAGTCGTGTCGCCATGAATGCAAACAACAGGCTCGTCCAAACACATCGCCACATACGTCAATCCCTACAACCAAGAAACGGATTCGAAGCCACCCAACGTGGTAGCCCCCGAGTGTAGTCGAGCGTCTTGTGACTCGTCGGCATGATAGGTCGATCTAATGATCTTCGATCAAAACGCTCAGAATCCGATTGTGAAAACTGTCGGCAATCAATAAGGACTCACCGTCAACACTGACACCATGCGGCCGCTCCAGCTCAAAACCATCTAAATCGAGCGTTTCGACACTCCGCCGATCGGGATCATAGACTCGAATCGCGTGGTTGTTGTCGTCAGCGATATAGACGCGACCATCATCAGCAACGTCCACATGCTTGGGTCCACGAAACATGGCCTGCATGGCCGCCCCATCGCGGTATCCCGGTTTGCCGGTCCCGGCCACCGTGTAGATGCGTCCATCTCGGATGACGCGCAAGGCATGGCCGCCCCGTTCCACGATCCAAAGGTTGCCATCTCGGTCTTCGGCGACGCACCTTGGGTCGACCAACGGAGATTCAACCGCGATCGCACCGTCGACCGGTTCTCCGCGACGTCCTGTGCCGGCGATCGTGCGGATTGTTTCATTGGATAAGTCGATGGCGCGAATCCGTCGATTGCCAATGTCAGCGACATACAGGCTCTGACCGTCCCGCGATGCTGCGACACTGATTGGCTGCTGAAATTGGCAAGTCGAGATGGAGCCACCGTCTCCACCGAAACCGGGCTCACCGGTACCAGCCAGGGTGGACACCACACCCGTTGCGATTTCCAAACGACGAACCACATGATTTCGGTGATCAGACAGGTAGATCATCCCACGATGATTCATCGCCAAGTTGTGAAGCTGATTGAAGCGAACCGTCTCGCCGCGACCGTCAACAAGCCCGCGGCGCTCGGACCCGGCAATGAAGTCGACGGAACCATCTTCCGAAAGTTGTAGGATTCGGCCGCCGTCGTATTCGACAACCCAAATGACGCCGTCTCGACCGCGTACGGCCGCAAAAGGAGTTCGTAGAGCTGCCGCGAGTGTGTCACTAGCGTCGGGTCGTTGAGGTCCCTCCACAACGGTGACCCTTCCAATGGTGGCTGGTTCCTGGGCTTCGACGAACCCAACACCTGCCGTGGAAACGACGGTGAACAATGAAACACAAGCAAGTCGGCGCAACATATCGGCGTGGATCTCCTCTTGGCCGGACGAATCGACGATGCCTACCTAGGACTCGTTCCAGGGTAACCGACAGACGCCCCACTGACCGCAGTTCTCATCCACGCCCACCTCGATGGCGGTCAACGCATCACCGAAGGCGTTTCGCGTTCGCGCTCGAACGCGTTCAGCAATCACGCGGGCAATTTCCTCGGCCGTTGTATTGATCACGGGGAGCATGGCAACGTCTTCGTTCGGAAATACCCAGCGGCGCTCGCGAAAACGAGCCGTGGTTTCGTCACCATCGACGGTTACCTTGATCTCGTCGTGATCACTTGGAAGGATGACGTGATGATCGAGTTGCTTCGTCTCCTCGAGGACCGCGTCACGCAACGCAATGAAGTCGACGACATAACGATTCTCGTCCAATGGACCTTCGACCGTCACGCGAACACCGTAATTGTGACCATGAATTCGTTCGCAAATGTCACCGGCAAACGTGATGAAATGGGCGGACGAAAAAACAAACTGCTCTTTGGAGATTTCGACTCGAAACGTGGGCTGCATGGGGGATGAGATCCGGTTGGCCTAGAAAAAAGTGATTCGACAAGCGCCAGCGGATTGCCAGCGAAGCCAATCGCACGACATTCGCCGCGCGACGCCCGCACTGTAGAGACGCACCAAGCACCGTGACGAAGATCCAAGCCTTAATCGTTCAGCACTGTCCGCAGCCGCTCCACGATGGAAGGTAAGGCCGGTAACGAAGCCACGCCGCCGCGGATGTCGGCCAGTGGCAACGTGACCGATCCGTCGCCGCGCACGACCATCGAACGTTGGTGGATACCCATCTGCGCCGCTGGCTGAAACATCGTTGCTCTTGATGGTCCTGGATCGCTACCGCCGATCTGCAGATCCACCTTGGATTCATCGCCGGGGCCGGCATCTCCGATCCGAATTACCGGCTCCATTGGATCGGCAGCGCCGGCGTCGACGAGTCGATTGATCGTCCGATTACGTTGCCATAACGAGACCGATTGAATCGTCACGGCCGCATCGAGCGTGACACCGATCGTGCGTTGGGTTTCATTCCGCCGGCGAATCCAACGGCCCAACAACCCTGCCGTGATCGCGGATTCATTGAGTCGCATTGCACCGGGTCCGATCACCACTGCCAAGTATTCCGGCGCTGGTTCCATCGCATCGATGGTGGCAAGACGAGCAGGCATCGAGTCCAGGTCCAGCAACGGATCATCCATCCAACGCCCGCCTCGATCCAACACCCTCAAACGACCAGCTTTCTCAGCGAAACGCGGCCACGCGGACTCGGTCTCACCGATGGTCCAAACAAAGTCGGCCCGTGCGGCGATTTCCGACAGGGTTCCAGCGCTGGTTCCATCCCGCCGCGTGGTCTCGATCCATGCGGCGATGGAGTCGTCGCATCGAACGCTCAGGCGAATCCGGCCCGCCGCGTCCAAGTGAACCAACTGCCTGGCGGTGACGAGGTCCACACCCGCCGTCTCGACACCAATCGAATCGATTCGGCGTAAACGTTCCAAGTGTTCGGCGTCGAGGCGGCTGATCGGGTGTTTCGATAACGCGTCAGTGCCCCGTTTGCAGTGACCCGCTCGGATACTCCCATCGGAATCCACAACGAGATCATCGCAGTGCAGTGGACACCATGGACAAACGATTGATGCGAGGGGGCCGGTCAAGTTGCTCACTCGCCGTCATCGGGAGACCAGTTCTGAACCGCCTGAACGCACGCCACTGCATTCTCCACCGGTGTGGTCTGCATCACGCCATGGCCCAAATTGAAAATGTGACCGGGTCGACCGGCAACGGAACGCAAAATGGATGACACCGTGTCACGAATGGTCGATTCATTTGTCAACAGAACCGTCGGGTCCATGTTGCCCTGCACCGATACATCGTGTCCGATTCGCTGCCAGGCGGACGCCAAATCAATCCTCCAATCCACGCCAACGACCGTCCGATCATCGCCACGCAGCAGTCGCAATAACTCCGGGTTGCCGGTTGCAAAGTTGATCAATGGAACCCCGGGATGCACGCCCGCTATGATCCGTTTCATGTGAGGCTGCACATAACGGCGATAGTCATCCGCCGAAAGGCATCCCGCCCAACTGTCAAATAGCTGAACGCACTGGGCGCCGGCCTCAATTTGACGATTGAGGTAGACGATGATCGCATCGGTCAACTTGCTCATCAGTTCCGTCCACGCGGCGGTTTCGCCACGCATCAGTTTCTTGGTGGAGGCGTATTGACGACTACCACCGCCCTCGATGGCATAACTTGCCAGCGTAAAGGGGGCCCCCGCGAATCCGATCAGCGGCAAATGGTCGGGTAGATCCGCCCGTGTCTGCGTCACGGTCTCATACACAAAACCCAGATCGTCCGGGCAATCGAGTGTCTTGACCCGATCGACGTCACTCGGACCACCGATGGGATTGTGAATGACAGGGCCGTCCCCTTTGACAAACTCCAAATCGAAACCCATCGGCACCAAGATCGGCAACAAATCCGAAAAGATGATCGCGGCATCGACCCCTAGTTTTTCCACCGCCGTGCACATGACCTCGCTGCACAGCTGAGGGTTGGCGCAAAGCTCCAAGAACGATTGCTGAGCGCGCACGTCGCGATACTCCGACATATATCGACCGGCCTGACGCATCATCCATATCGGAGTCCGATCTGTTGGCTCACCTCGGCACGCTTTCATGAACAAGCTTGACTGGGATGGGTGATCATCCACGGCGGGAATCAACCCTCGGCGACTTTCCTCATCCGAAACCACATCGGGAGATCCATCGGAGTCCGAGGTGCTCTGGCGACGTTGATGGACTAAGTCGACTGCTTGTTTCGAAGCTTCGTTGACCAAGTGACCCATCTTGGGATGACTCGGCTCCATGTCGACGTGCATGTCGGACTCGCGCAGCATGTCGCTGGTCGTCGGTCCAATGGACGCGATCACGGTGGCCGAAAGTCCCTGACGCAGTTGCTTGGTAATTCCGAGTGTTTCACCCATTCGTAGCAGGTTGACGACCTGATGCGCTGAGGTGAGCAGCAACATGTCGCGTTTTCCCGCGGCGATGGCGCGCGTGTTCGCCTCCAGTGGCGATGTATCTTCGGGAAACTCCCAACCATAGACCTTGACTGGCTCCGGGATCGCGCCACGGGCCTCCAAGCCGGCGATGAGCGATCGGTTGGAGACGCCGTACTCCTGGATACCGACGATCTGATTGGCGATGGGGATCCCGGCATCAATGGTTTGAAGCAGGTCGCGCCAGGTGTTGGGTTCGGGAACCCGATGCGTTGGCTTGAGACCCACCTCCCGCATGGCGGCCGCCGGTTTCGGACCGCGGCAGATCGTGACGATGTCACTGAGCGCATCGATCAGCCTTTGGGGTTCGATGTGCTTCTCCGTCGCCCTGAGCAAGTATCGGAAGCCGACACCGGTCATGAGGATCACGATCGGGATTTCACCCGTGATGATTCGGTAAGCGAAATCGATGGCTGGGCGATTGGGTTCCAATGGGACTTCGCGCATCGACGGACTGACATGCGCATGCCCGCCGAACTTGGAAATCAATCTCGCCATGTCTTCCGCCCGACGACTCTCCAATGACGCGATGGCCATTCCATTAAAATCTGTCGACGAGTCTGTCATACGTTCGCTATCGGGGCAGGGCAGGGCGATCGGCTGAAGGACGAGCCGACGTTCGCATCACCGGTGACCGACAATGCAGCCACCTCATAGGAATGATTGTAGGCAAAACCGTTGCCATGACGATGACCCGCGCGGCTTCTTCACGGCCGCATCCGCAATCGCTATGGTGCAGGGATGCCCCGCGCCGCCCTTCGCAAACCCCATCCATCACTCGACCTCACGTCGCATCTGTTGGATCCAGAATCTCTGCCGACGGTCATCAACAGCCAAACGCTGTTCGGCAATGACCACCCGTTGGAAATCGAGGTTGGCAGCGGAAAAGGACTATTCTTGCAAACCGAGTCCGCCCTTCGAGCGGAAAGCAATTTTTTGGGAATCGAGATCGCACGAAAATACGCCGCCCATGCGGCGGCTCGGCTCGCGAAATCGGCACGACCCAACGCGAAGATGATCGCCGGTGACGCCTCGCGGCTCTTTTCCGATCAGCCCACGCCCCAGCAGTCATCAACCCGAATCGCTGACGATTCACTCGATGCCATCCACGTTTATTTTCCAGATCCCTGGTGGAAGAAACGACACCGCAAGCGTCGGGTCTTGTCCGAAACGAACATTCGGATGTTCAGTCGTTGCCTGACACGTGGCGGCCGCATGCATTTTTGGACGGACGTGCTGGACTACTTCGAGGCCACGATCGAATTGGTGGCTGAACTTGCGCCGGAGTTGGGCGTTCCGCTGCCGGAATCTCCTCGCGACGCTTCGCATGACACTGATTTCCACACTCACTTTGAGCGACGCAGTCGCCGAATGGGGATTCCGGTTTATCGTGTCCATTACCGGAAACGAAGCTGAGCTCGACGATCACGCCATCAGGCGGAGCGGCCAACGCGAATCGACCTGCGGAACCGGCTCTTTCGCCACCTGGACGAGCACGAGTGCCCCGATACGGCTGTACGAACGCCCCACCGATGCCTTCCCTGTGCAGACCACATCTACCGCGGATCGATGAACCAACCGCACCTGATTGGCTTCATCAGTTGCATCGGTGTCGGCTGCCCAAACTTAGACACTCTAGATCGCGCGACGTCGACGAAGCGCGCAGCTCGACAACGCAACGCAAAGCACGAAGCCCGAACATGGCTCCGGAACGGAACTGGCGCTGTATTGCGAGTTGAAGTCAAGTGATCCATTGACGATCGAGTTGACATCGGACTGGTAGGGTGAGTAGCTAAGCCCAGAAATATCCACGTCATACAATGAACCGAGCCAGGTCAACGCGGATATTTCCAGCATCATCGCACCTCCATGGCCAGGATTCGAATCCGTGAATAAGGACGGCTCCTCACCAACAAGGCGATCAACATCTGGCAACGCGCCGTCATCAAACATTGAACGCATTATTGATGCAGTCTTGCCGTAGTTCAGGAAGAGAATCTCAGTATCTCCATAGTTCTCACGTAGTGGAACGACGACGTCGTCGAACAGCAGCTGCCCCGAGAGCTCGTTTAGAGTGTCAAAGGCTTGAGTGTTGTATGAAGGCCCACTGGGAATCCAGGGACTGCCAATAAAGATGCTGGTCTCTGGGTTGTATGACAGCGCCAAATCGACCCACTGTGCGTAGTCGTCGTAGGTTTGGCTGGCACCAACCGTAAGGCCAAACAGATCAACGTCTCCGGATGCTAAGAAGTTTTCGACCTCGGTTCGACTGCCGTCCGCATCATCCCACAAGGAACCAGGAGATCCTGCGGAACCGCCACGAAACACAAAGTTCATTTCGTGCTGGTCAAATCCATTTGCTCTACCGAGTGCATCAAATCTTCCGGCGACCGGCACAAAAAAGCTGTGTCCCGCAAACAGCGTGGACGCTCCATCACCAAATGCAATGTCTGCGTGCAACGGGGAGGATCCTACCAGCGATGCCAACGCCAAGAACAGGCAAATCCGGAGGAATGAACTCTTCATCTTAGAACTCTGCATGATAGTCTCGTAGAGAAGCGTCTCAAGAAAAGGAATACGCCGTTTGTGGCGTAAGAAGAAGTTCAGAATCTCTTCGCTGGCCTCGATATCTCGAATGACGGCACACGCGATGCGACCGTAGGGCATTCCACCTGGCCATGTGTGTCCTCCACCGATCACCTTGATTCACAGAACCTCGGTGTCGCCCGCTGAACGTAGAGGTCAGTCCGGGAATTTCATGGGTGAAGCAGGGCTGATGGATTCTCGAAGGCATGGCGGTGGTGCCCAAATGATTGGCTGCGTTATCTGGCCTTTGCTACGCTGAAGATGCCGCAAGAAACGGAATCAGTCTCTGCGGGGACGCGGGCCGACCAGGGATATTGCAGTCGGGTGCGCGCAAGGGTGTCTCTGGCTGGGAGTCGGCTTTGCCGGCCGCCAGCATTCTGACTGACACGACGGAAACGATTCGGACACCACCGAACTGCCTAAGAAAAATCCAGCGATGGGATCGTACCCACGAAATAGCCGGAAGGACCCTAATTGATTGGCAAAGGCAATGCACTAGACGAGCGAAGGAGACGAGTACATTCCAACGGCCCGACGGCTGTTGATCAGGCATTTTGTTCCTCATTCATTCGAGCCTAACGACGACATTCACGCAGATGCAGTCCAAGATCCCCTGACGGCACTACAAGAACTTCATGTTGTGCGAAATCGTCTCGGCGACAATGGATGTTGCCTCCGTTGACATAGGATTGCGGGTAACTGCATCTTGGTCCGCTGCGTAGAGGATCTTTAGCCAGACGATTGCGCTCAGCTCGGTCATGAGCTGACCTGCATGGCCCATGAAGTAGTCGCGGAAGAGTGACTCGGAACCACGACCAACGGAATCAGTGATTTCGGGCAAGTTCCCGTTATCAAATCGAGATTTCATGTCCGCGGCCAACTTTCCGTAGTCAATGAAGATGAATCGGTTGTTAGCGAATTCACGACGAAGCTGCGTCACCGATTGAAAGCTAGATCGCGTTGCCTTTGCGCTGACCTGAGAATACTCTTCAGCGTTCATTCTTGGTCCTCCGGCAGGCCAATGCTGGCCAATCAAGAAAGTCGTCTTCGGATTGTATTTGTGTGCCAGTTCGACCCAGTTTCGGAGATCCTTCAGAGGAGTTTTAGATCTTGAGCTAGCAGCTGGCATACCAAACAAGGTTACTGCGCCTGTCGCAAGTTTCGCCTCGATCTGTTTCCGTCGATTCGTATCCTTCCACAAACCGCCGGGGGAACCATTGACTCCTGGCGCAAAGATGAGTCCGGCGCTATGTTCGGCGAAGTCGCCGCGCACAGCGAGGTTTTCGAAGGCTCTCGCGACCGGAATGAAGAAGCTATGTCCGATGAACAAGCAACTGGTGCCAGCCTCGAACTGCGGCTGAAAACGGTTCGATAATCGGATCGCTTCCGTTGAATGAAGTGACTTGGCCTCCGAACGGTACGGAGTGCTCTGTGAGGATCGACCCGATAGTCTCTGTTGAAGCCGTTCGCGGATGGTCTGAGCGCTGGCCGGAGAGAAGCCGAGACTTATGATGCATAGGCAAGCAAAGGCCATCGCCAACGACTTTGTTTTCATTTTTTTATTCTTCACAGCGTAATCCTCGCTTAGTGTGCCGAGTACTCGTCCGATGAAGAGATTCACGACTCGTTTCACCCGATTAGTGACCGTCGGCAGAAAACCACTCATCCGCGATCGACGGCTCTTCTCTCTGGAAACTCAAGACCGCAGACTTTTTGCCGACCGCTCCAACAGCAAGGTTCCACCGCGCCTGAATACGTATCGGGATTCCGGTCTCGCGGCTCGCCCACAGTTCAATCGTGTCGGGTCTATCCGAAGCGGTACCGCCTGCCGCTCGAGTCGCCAAAATCCGCTGACACTGAATAACGTCTCCATTGGCAATCTCCGTTCTCTTATCATCGAGTACTGCCAGGTCATAACCCTCCGACATTCGTTGCAGCATCGTCGTCACGTGAGTGAGTGGGATTTCATTGACTTCACCCTCTCGGTCCAACTCCTTGCCAGTCGAGCGGACCCATCGACTGTGGAGTGATGGATCTGTACCCGTAAGAACTGAACCACTTGGAGGCACAACCCAGTAGTCTTGGCCATCCTGTCCGAGCCAGGTCTTTCTTCGCGGGAACAATCCGGTGAGTCGCAATGCAAAACGATCCTTCCCCTGCACGTAAAGTTCGTGCTCCCTCGTAAATGCCGGACCAAATGGCGGTTGAAGCTCAACCTGCAGAAGGTATTTCCGCGTAGTCAGTTCGGCCGCCGCCTTCAAGGAGCGCTGGACGGAAGCCAAAGCGGTTGGACCTTCCACAAACTGAAGAATCCCGAAGGCGAGCAAAACGGTTGCGGCGACGCCGATTGTTCCCCACTCGACGAATCGCCTCGTGGCACTTGCTGCTCTCGATGCCGTCTTGGCACTTGGTGCGGTGTCGCTCAGGATGTCGTCGGCAGCTTCGGCAACCCCCAAAGCCTCTTGCCGGAGATGCATGTCCATTTCCGCTTGAAGCAGAAACTCATCTTGAAGCAACGAATCGTTCTGCAAACGTCGCTCCAGTTCGTCTGTCTGTTCCCCAGTCGCAATGCCGAGTAAGTATCGATGGATCAGCTCATTTGACTCGATCATCAACTTGCCTCCACCGTGATTCTGCGGGCGATGCACTCTTTCAACTGAGAGCGAAGTCGCCCAAGCAATTTATAAAGCGCGTTTGCTGATTTCCTCCGTTGTTCTGCAAGCCCTGTCACGGAACAACCATCGGTGTGCGGCACAAGCAACAGTTCGCGATGTTCCATTGAGAACTGCCTTAGGCACAAACTCATTGCTCTCCCGCGGGCGGCAATCAGGTCAGCAGGTCGGTTTTGCCCTCGTTCAGCCAGAACATCAAGCATCTCATCGCTCAACGTGGTACGGCGCATGCGAAGCTTCCCCAGCTGTTGCATACACTTGAAACGCACGATTGCCCGCGCCCAGGGAAGAAAACCATCGGAGTCGTTTAGCAGCTCGCGTTTTTGCCAAATGGTGACGCTGGCGTCCTGAAGTGCCTCATCCACCAAATCCCATTCTGGCAAGAGTGCACGGGCAAACGCGCGAAGCGCCGGTTCATGCTTCACCAACAGCGCTACGAAGTCCTGCTCGGATAAGTCGCATTGTGTTTTCTCAGTGTTCATACATCTCTTAATCGAGGCTGCAAAAAGAACCTGCCACAAAATCAGCCGTTTTCTTTGAGAGTGCTGCTCCAACAATGTGCACAGCAAACGATTTGCCCTGCAAAGTAGCCCCAAAAGGGAGCAGACCAAGCGACGCCGTTTCGCCAGGGAATTCAAGGAAGAAGCTGTGCAGCTGCGGCCCGACGGCCATTCAGCGACGTCGGTTGTCGAGCGGCTTGGTGTCTCTGGTGCTCACTTGCTGTCTCGCTGGAATCGTGAGCTGATTGGCCAGGCCGACAAGAACGCCGAACGGCTTCACTCATCGCTAGGCTACTGCTGCGTCAACTCGAAAAGTGGGGTAGGCATCTTGCCTGCCATCGGGAAAGGACGCGGCAAATCACAGGCTGGAAGCCTATGCTACGACGTCGCGCCAAACCTAAAACGAAGCTGTGACGCTGCACGACCGGTTGCCTTGCGAATTCGAACTTCAATCCACCAGCAATCAGACCGCTGAGAAATAAAGGACGAACGCGCCCGCGCAACCCGAAACACCTCAGCTGCTCAGTCTGCACAACTGAAATTTCATTCGCTTGCGCTCGCAACCGAGACTTCCAGCCTATTTCACTTCGGAAACTCAGCAATATGTCCTTACATAGACGTGCGTTTCTTCAGACGGCCTTGTTGGGTGTCTCGAGTGCTGCGCTGCCCAGTACGGCTATCGCATTCAAACTGCGGAAACGGCCTCGGATTCTTCTACGGGGATCATGGCATTCCATCAACATCGGCGACATCGCGCATACCCTTGGCACGATCAACTTGATCAACACCTACCTACCTGAGGTGGAGATTGTTCTGTGGCCAGAAAATGTGAAAGATGGGGTGAAGGAGATGATCCAACGCAGGTTTCCCAATCTGCAGATCATCGAGAAAGCACCGGAAGTTCAGAAAGCCTATCGCGAGTGCGATTTCTATTTGCATGGTTCGGGGCCGATTCTGATGAAAAAGGAAGACCTTCAGAAGTGGCACGAGGAAACGGGCAAACCGTATGGGGTCTTTGGCATTGGTCTCGGCAAAAAGACAGCGGTGGAGCAGAGAGACCTTCTCAACCAGGCTGAGTTCCTCTTTTTCCGTGAAACTGTCTCGCTCCAAAGAGCTCGAGACAACGGATTGAAGTGTCCCATCATGGAGTTTGGGCCGGATGCCACCTTCAGTACGGACGCGCGCAATGATTCGGCGGCAATCCGCTTCCTCACGGCTCACGGCTTGGAGCATGGCAAGTTCTTGTGTTGTATCCCCAGATACCGTCGATACCCACTCCCTCTGGGCAAAGAGTATTGGGAGGTCGAAACCCCCTTCGATGTTGAGGCTCCTGTTGAACCAAGGAACCAGAAGCGCAACGAGGAGATGAAGGAACAGGATCATGCGCTCTTGCGCGACGCGATCATCCGTGTGGTTCGAGAAACGGACATGAAAGTGCTGGTTTGCCCGGAAGACATCTCGCAGGTGTCGCTCGGGAAAGAGATGATCATCGACAAACTTCCCGAAGACGTTCGCAAAGACGTGGTGTGGAAGGATTCCTACTGGCTCACCGACGAAGCGCTCAGTACCTATCTGAGGTCTGCCGGTGTGTTTGGGCTCGAGCAGCACTCTCCCATCATGTGCATCGGCAATGGAATTCCAGCCATCGTCGGCCGTTTCGCTGAACAGGGCGTGAAGGGGACGATGTGGCGCGATATCGGGCTTGAGGACTGGCTATTTGACATCGATCAGCCTGAAGATCGTGAGAACTATGTGCCTGCCGTGTTAGAATTTGCCAAGCATCCCGAGGCGGCCCGAGACAAGGCGGCCAAGGCCCATGGGAGAGTGGAGAGATTTCAGCAACGCATGGTTGAGGTGCTGAAGGAGGCCGTCGGTGTTTGAGGATGGGATCTCCATCATGGCCAGTCGGCGTCTCGTTTCTGAATGAACGCGTCGATCCCTTCATTGGCCGATTCGGTCGTGCAGATGGATGCGCCCTCGGCAGCCGCCGACGCGATCTGCGACAGCAGGTTCTCGCCGACCGTTTCATTGATCATGCGTTTGGTGGCCGCCACCGCGGTCGGTGCTCCCAGCGAACACTCACGGGCGGCCTCGCTGGCCGCGACCCAAATCTGATCGGCCGCGATGGGACGCCGGCTCAAAAGTCCGACTCGGTCGACGTCTTCGGCCGTCCACGACGATGCCGTGAGCGACATCTGCGCCGCGATGGCCGGTGATGCGCGAAATGCTAACAACGCCGCCGTCAAACCGCCGACCAGTCCGCGCCGAACCGCGTTGGCCACAAACACCGAACGATCGGTTGCCACCACCAAGTCACACGACAACATGATGGCAAGGCCGGCACCCATCACGTGACCATCGACGGCGGCAACGATCGGCTTGGGGAAACGCAATAAGTCCTCGCAGACCTCGGCCAGCTGCCGCCAGTACTCGTACCATTGCTGTGGTTGTTCGTGTTCGGGCAGTTGGGTGATTTGTTGAAACACCTTGAGGTCCACGCCGGCGCTGAAGTGTTCGCCGCCCGACATCAACACAACCGAACGGATCGATTTCTGTTGATGAAGGTCGCCAAACACCTCACGAATGTCCTGCAACAGCCGCGGGCTCAGCGCAGCATGGCCGTCCTTTCGGTCGATGATTACCGTGGCGACGGCATCGTGAAGCTTCACTTCGATGTGTTGCATGATCGCGTGACTCCTTTCGGGGACGTGTCCCGTCCATGGTGTGATTAAGGCGTCGCCGAACGGCTACGGCCGGCCTCGACCAATTGAGTCAACTCGGCCTTCATCCGTTCAAACACGTCCGGATGTGCCGCGCGGACGTCTTGGGACTCACTTGGATCCGAGTCAAGATCGAACAGCGCATACGGTGGTACGTCGGAGGCATTGAGGCGAAGCTGCCGGTTCTTTGATTTGCGGCTGGCATGCTTGAGCAGTTTCCACTTCCCGGATCGATAGCCAAGATCGCCCGATCTACCGTTGTCCTGTTGGATCAAGTGATCGCGACCGACTGCATCCGGGCTACCAAGCAAGGCGTCCATGATCGGCATGCTATCCAAGCAAGCGTCATCGGGGATCGGTGTACCCACATGGGATGCAAAACTAGCGGCCAAGTCGACGGTGCAAACGACTTGGTCGCTGACGCCGACCGGAACGGTCCCTGGCATCCGAGTGATAAACGGCGTTCGCGTTCCACCCTCGAACACGTTGTACTTTCCTCCTTGGAATGGGCCATTGGGATCATGTTCGCCAAGTTTTTCAATCGCGTCGTCTTGATAGCCATCGTCGGTGACGGGTCCATTGTCACTGCAAAAGACGAACAGAGTTTTCTCCGTTAATCCGAGCGACTCCACGTGCCGGACCAATTCTCCGACGCACCAATCCAACTCGACAATCGCATCGCCGCGTGGACCTTGATCGCTGGAACCCTGAAATCGCTCATGCACCATTCGCGGTACATGAAGATCGTGCGATGCAAAGAACAGGAAAAACGGCTCGTCCTGATGTGCCGTGATCCACTCTCGGGAATGATCGACCCAACGATCCGATAAGTCTTCATCGCGGAAACGAGCTGCATGACCTCCAGTGTAGAATCCGATTCGGCTGATGCCGTTATGGATCGTGCTGTTGTGACCATGCGACCAATCCATCCGGAGGGTATGCCGGTGAGTGATACCCGTCGGGTGATCCGGCGATGGCGATTGACGGCCCACCCAGAGAGGGTCCTTCGGATCGAGATTCTCCACATGATGGTCGTCGACATAGACTTGCGGGACACGATCATTCGTCGTTGGTAACAGCAAGCAGTGATCAAACCCGATTTCCAACGGCCCCGGTTTGAGAGCGTCGTTCCAAAGGGGGCCGGTATCGGGTTCGCCCAAGCCGAGATGCCATTTTCCGATCACGGCTGTTGCATAGCCTGCGGACTGTAACAGGGACGCGACCGTCGTCGTTCCCGCCGGAATGAGTGCCGGACTGTTCGGCGGGGCAATCCCAGTGCCAGGCACTCGGAACGCATAGGTCCCGGTCAAAAACGAATAGCGAGTGGGCGTGCACGTCGACGCCGAGCAATAACCGCTCGTGAATCGCGTTCCCTCGGCTGCCAATGCGTCAATGTGTGGGGTCGAAACCCCCTTGGCGTCGTAACAGCTGACATCACCGTAACCGAGGTCATCGGCCATGATGACGATGATGTTCGGTCGGTCGGCTCCCTCTGCAATCGGCGGGTGGCTAAGGAGATTCCAAATCGCCAGCAGCGTCGCTGCACACCACATCGTCGATCGGCCCAAGGTCAAATTCGTCGCGTAGCTCATCAATCACGTCGTCCTTCATCGCGGAAACACTGCCGATGGACCTCGCGTGGATGACCGCCTCGGCGGTCGACTCCAGTACTTCCAGCCGATCAAATGCATCCAACACCGTCGTTCCCGTGACCAGGACACCGTCGTTCTGCAAAATCGCGGCTGGCCGCTGCGGCGAAACGGCCTCCGCAATCATGCCATCGTTCTGATATTGCACACCATAATCGATTCGACCCACGTCGCGTAGAAACACGTAACTCTCGGGAATGGTCCGAACATCCAGCGGAACGTCGGTGACGCTGAATGCCGTCGCATGAACCGGATGTGCAAACACGATTGCCCGGATCGATGGGTGACGGTCGTATATCGCCTGATGGGCGCGGGCGGCCCGGCTGGCGAGCTTCCCAAATTCGCGTTGGTCGCGCCGCACCAGCACGATGTCCTCGGCCCGCAATCGGCCTCGATCCTGTTGGGTCGGGGTAATCAGGAACGCGTCCTTATCCAATCTCGCCGAAAAACTGCCCTCGGTGCTGATGAGCAATCGTTGGCGACAACCTCGTCGTACGAACTCGCATAGCTGCGTACGGAGTTCCCGTTCTTCCCCTGTGGCAATGCCCGGATCAAATGATTGGAAGTCAACGCCACGGCTAACGGCCTGACGCAACTGCGCATCACTCAGATAGCGCACGTCGCCGATTTGATTCGCTTGGATCAGAGTCTTGGCGGCAAATTCGAATGCCTCGAATCGCTGAAACGTGCTGGCCAGCGAAGGTCCACCCACGACGACGCCATGGTTCTCCAATACGACACTATCATTGCGTTCGGCGAACGCGGCGGCGATCCGTTCGCCCAACTGAGTTGACCCGGGGCAGGCATACGGGGCAAAGCCGACATTTCCGCAAACGCTGTGAGCTTGATGAAACAAACGCGTGTTGGGCGTTTGGTGGCAAATACTGAACGCCACCAAGGCCATCGAATGAGCATGCACGATGGCGCGGATATCGGGCCGTGCTTCGTAGATCGCTTTGTGAAAGGGAAATTCCGACGACGGCGGATGCCGTCCCTGAACCGTCCCATCACTGGCCACACACACGATGTCGTCACGCGTGAGGTTGCCCTTGTCGACCCGCGCCGGCGAGATCCATATGTGATTCGCCTCGTCACGAATCGATAGGTTGCCGCCGGATGTGGTGGTCATCCGATAACGATAGATCCGATCCATCGTTTGCATGATTTCATCACGAGGATGAATGAGATGCCGTGGCGAGTTGATCACAGGGGACGAACCACCGATGTGCTTCGGAAGTAGTCCATCAAGGTTTCTGGCGACAAAACACCGCCACCGACTCCGCTCTTATTCACGCCGCCGTAGGGTACACCGTGTGCAAAAACGTTGTGGGCGTTGATCCAGCTGTTCCCCGCCACCATTGATTCGGCGACGCGATTGGCACGTTGCTCATCGTTGGTCCAAACACTGTTGGCGAGACCGTAATCGGTATCGTTGGCCATTTCGATCGCCTGGTCCTCGCTAGCGAACTTCGCGACATAGGCCACCGGTCCAAAGATTTCTTCGCGCGCGGCGACGTTGTCGGTGGGGCCGGTGAGTAATGCCGGCGCGACGTAGTGGCCGCTCAAACCGTCGACTTCCGCCGGACCTCCGCCGACCAAACAGGTCGCACCATCCTCCTGTCCCGTCTTCTGGTAACCCAAGACACGTTCGCGTTGTTTCGAATTGACGACGGGTCCCATCTGGGATTGAGGATCCAGTGGATGACCGATGCGAATCGATTGCATCTTTTGTTTGCATTGGGCAACAAACTCGTCATAAATCGTTTCGTGCACGAGCCACCGCGTGGCATCGCAGCAGACCTGGCCACAGTGGAACGTGATGGCGCCGACGAGCGCGTCGGCGGTCGATTCGACGTCGACGTCATCAAAGACCACCGCCGCACCCTTGCCGCCCAGCTCCAGCTTGACCGGAACCAGGTTGCGCCCGCAGGCCTCGCCGACCAACTGCCCCACTTCGGGCGACCCGGTGAAGGACATCCTCTGAATATTGGGATTCGCCGATAGCGCCGCACCCACCGTCGCACCCTGACCGGTGACGACATTGATGACGCCATCGGGGATGCCAACTTCCTTTGCTAAACGAGCCAGATAAATGGCTGACAACGACGTGTCCTCGGCTGGCTTGATTACGACCGTGTTGCCAGCTGCCAACGCTGGTGAGATCCCCCAACCGATCAGTAAGAAGGGAAAATTCCAAGGAAAGATGAAGGCGCACACGCCCCAGGGATTCTTTACCGTCCAAGCCTCGTGACCGGGCACATCCAACGCCACACGCCTCGGTGTCATTTCGGCAAGCCCGACAAAGTATCGCATCGTGTCGACAAAGTTTTGCACGTCCGCGGCGGCTTGAGCTTCAATCTTGCCCGCGTCGAGTGCTTCGATTTGAGCAATGATCGGCTGGTGCTGTTCCACCGAATCGGCCAGCTTGAGCAATAGCTGATTTCGATCCGCCGTCGGCATGGACGACCAAGCCGGAAACGCCGACGCGGCTACGTCGACGGCGTGGTCGACTTCGGCGGGACTTAGGTCGTGAATGTGTGCCACCACCTCGCCAGATCCGGGATCGATGGTGGTCAATGTCGACCCAGAGGCTGCGGGGAAATCCTTCCCACCGACAAAACTCGCCAATGGACTGTCGTTCAAAAAAGCGTCCACCTCCGGTCGGAGGTCGATCGAAATGGAAACGCTCATCGGGGTTTGTCCTCTCGCAACGGAGTGTCCAAAGATTCAGATTTCTTCAACATGAAATGAGTTGGGTCAGTCGCCCGATGCTGTCTGCTCGGTTCCAGTAGGACGCCCCATCCAAATCGGCGTCACGGCGAACCATCCAACCGTCCCGGCCAAGGCCAACCATTTGACCGCCGGTAGACTGAGTCCGCCCATCCAAAAACCGAAACAAGGCAACACGACTAGCGTCAACATGATGACGGATGCGATCTTCATGGTCGTTGGCATCATTGGTTCTCCATGGTCGACGTCGCGGCACCGTCGGCAGCCATCGCGAGCTCAGTCGTGGATTGAGTCAATTTGCTCAACACGACGTAGATGATGCCACACGCGATCCAACAGGGCAGGACGGCATAAGCGGCAAACAAACCTCGCCAGTAGATCAAGTACAAACCGACCGCCACGGGTAAGAGCCAAGCGATCAACACCGCCAGATTGGCCGTCGTCTTCGAGTGATGGGCATAGTCGTCACGCAACCCAAATCGCTTCATCAAATAGAAGTCGACGAAAATCACGGCTCCCATGGGTCCCAGCACGGTTCCGTAGACTCCGACAAAGCCGAGCAACTGTGCCGAGAGATTGGGAAACGCCCCAGCGACCGTCGCGATGGCACCAGCGACGAGTGTCATCGCTGCACGGGCGCTACCTGGAATGACACCTTGAAATGCCAGCCCAGCGCGGTAGATGGTTGGATTGGCGGTCGTCCAGCCTGCGATCACCACGCAGATGATGCCGGCCCAGCCAAGCGATTCATAAGCGAGCAGACCGGGATTGGCCGTGACTTTGCCATCGGGTCCCAAGGCCAACGCCGGTTGGATCTTGATCAACGCGGCCAACATCAGCGCCGCAGCAATCCACGCCATGTAGTGCCCCAAAAACATCCCAATCGACGGCGCCCACCCAGATGCCTTGTGCTTGGCAAATCGAAAGATCGATAGATCGGCCATGCCAAAATGCATGGCACCGTTGCAGAGCCATGCAAAAACCACGATTTGCCAGAACTCGAACGACTGGGCGCCGTTCTTGTCTTGCACAAACGTGATGGCATCGGACCAGAATCGACCCTTCGTCAGCGACGCCGCGGTGGTCAGATTCATCTGCCCCAATGAGACGATGCCGCAGGCGGCGAAGACTGCAATCATCCAAGGCGCCGCCAAATTGGCAAATTTGGCCACGCGGTCGTATCCTCCCGCAGCAACGACTGCAATGACGACGCCAACGATGACCACCAACCCCGTGAAGGATCCGTTACTGAGACCGAACATGGCATCGGGAACGTCAAACGTGATTCCGAATGGAACGCCCACCGCCGATGCGGAGACCGTGACCATCGCACCGGCCAAAAAGCAAAACAGCAGACCGTTGACCAAGTTATAGAACTTCACCAACGAGACCCCGGCAATTCGCTCCAATTGGTAATACAGTGTCAATCGTTTGGCCATCGCGATCGGCGTCACCAGGAAACGCCACGTCAAAACGGCTAAGAAGTTCCCCAGCAGCAGTCCGATCAACAGATCCGACAAGCTCGCCCCGGCGGCCAGAAATAACGGCCCGATCATGAACTCGGTTCCCGCCGCGTGTTCGCCGGCATACATGCCCCAAAATTTCCCTGAACCAAGCAGCGCCGACTCCGGCACAGGTTCGCGCTCGTACTCGCCGCCGGCGTCGGATGAATCGTCTGTCATTCGCGTCTTGGCGACCTCGAATCGATGGAAGAAAAGTGGAGGATGGGGAAACATCCAGCGATCGCTGCTGGGGCAGGCCGAACTAGATTGCCACGACTTGGGTGGAACGTTGGGACATGGTCTCCGATTCATACTGGCGGACGACCGCTAGCCAATCCAACCCGACCGGCACATCGGAGACCGCACAATAGTGATCCCAAACGGCCGCCATCGGCATCGACTTCAATTCTTCCATCAGCGCCAAACGCCCGGTGAGATCCCCTTCGCGTTCAAGGCGTTTGAGCTCCGCCGTCGGTTCCAGCAGTGCCGCCAGGATTGCCTTGACCGCATTGCGTGTACCGATCGTCCACGCGGCGACACGGTTGATGCTGGCATCAAAGAAATCCAGCCCTACGTGAACACGGCTGAGGTAATCGCCACGAACAATCTCTTGCATGATTGCCTGCAGCTCATCGCTGTAGGTGACGACATGGTCGCTGTCCCAACGAACGCCGCGACTGACGTGCAACAGTAGACGATCCACAAACATCATCGCCGACGAGATCTTATCGGAGATCACCTCCGTTGGGTGGAAGTGTCCGGCATCCAAACACAGCACCTTTTTGCGAGAGATCGCGTAACCCATGTAGAACTCGTGTGAGCCGACGACGTAGCTCTCACTGCCGATTCCAAATAGTTTGCACTCCACGGCGTCGAGCGTGTGCTCAGCCGATAGCGACTCGCTAAAGATTTCGTCCAATGATGCCGCCAAACGCTCGCGAGGCGCACGACGATCCGCGGGAACGTCCTTGTACCCGTCGGGTACCCAGAAATTGTTGATGCAAGCATTTCCTTGCGATGCCCCCATGGCCGCTGCGATGCGGCGACACGCGATGCCATGGTCGATCCAGAATTGTCGAATCCCAGCGTCGCAGTGGGCCAAGGTGAATCCATCGGCGGCGTTGGCGTGGGAGAAGTAGCTCGGATTGAAATCGATGTCGACGTTTCGATCTCTTGACCAATCCATCCAGCCACGAAAGTGGTCGACGGTGATTTCGTCACGGTCCACCGGTCCGTCGAACTCGCCGTAGAGCGCATGCAAATTCAATCGATGCTGACCGGGGATCAGCGAATAAGCCAACTCGATATCGCTTCGCAACTCACCGACGGTGCGCGCCCGTCCCGGATACTGACCCGTGACCGCGAGTCCATTGCCGAGGGCTCCTTCGTTCCCCTCAAATCCCACCACGTCGTCGCCCTGCCAGCAGTGCACCGAAATCGCGACGCGGCTCAGAACCGACAACGCTGCCTCGACGTCGACACCAATGTCCGCGTACCGCTGTTTTGCGAGTTCAAAGGCCTGCTCAACAGGAGTGTCATCGATCATGGCATCGGCCGTCGGAGTCATCATAGGAAGTGGGAGCCGTCAGTCCGCTCGTGTTAAACGATAGGCTCGTTCGAACGCAGGAACCTTGACAATCGTGTCACCAAACAGCACAATCGTGCCGCTGTTTTGGGATGTACTGTGTTGCCCTGAGCAATCATAATAGCTTTGGACTGTCTGAATAACATCCACTAGGCGCTTTTTCCGTCGATGCAAGTTCTACAAAAACAGGACTGGTTTCACGAGGACGGTTTTCCCATCGTCATCGAACGCCGGGACCCTCAAGAGCCCTTTGGGCTTCATTCGCACGACTTCAGCGAAATCGTCATCATTACCGGGGGAAATGGCGTTCATATCACGGGCGAAGAGTCCTATGACTTGGCAGCCGGTGACACGTTCGTCATCGGGGGTGATCGCCCGCACGATTATCTCAACATGAATCGGCTCAGTCTGATCAACGTCTTGTTTGATCCTGACGAGCTACCGATGTCGCTGGGTGACTTGAACGTGTTGCCCGGCTACCACGCCTTGTTCACCTTGGAGCCGGCTTGGCGCAAGCGCCACCGATTCCACAGCCGCCTGCAACTGACGCCGCCCGAGTTAGTCGAAGCCATCCGATTGGTCGATCAATTGCAACGCGAGCTCGAATCTCGATCGCCTGGGTTCAAGGTCATGGCGACGGCCACCTGGTTGCAACTGGCGACGTTTTTGGCACGTTGCTACAGCCAATCGTGTAACCCGCAAAGCCAATCGTTGCTTCGTATCGCCGATGCGATCTCGCATATCGAACGACACTATGCCGAACGCATCACGCTGGAGTCACTGGTGGGCATCGCTGGCATGTCGCGTCGAAATTTCATTCGGACATTCGAGTCGACCATGGGCATCCCGCCCATTCAATATCTCATCCGATTGCGCATCGAACACGCTTGTCGACTGTTGCGTCAATCTGACAACAGCATCACCAACATCGCGCTCTCGGTGGGGTTCAACGACAGCAACTACTTCAGTCGCCAATTCAAAGTGGTAACGGGTTCGTCCCCACGTCAATACAGAACTCGGATCTCCGGAGTCTGAAGTCAAGGACGTGTTCGTGACGAGGTCTTTCAATCAACGCGTCCAAGCAACCATCGCACGTCGTTAGAAATTAGACCAAGTCAAACATCAAAGCGTCCGCCATGGACGTGGTGGACAGCTGGATCGATGCCGAACCACTTGTTGCGAGGCCATCGCCAGGCCCGAGCGTCATAACCCGGTTCGATGACAACTCGGTGAGATCCAGTTCACCTCGCATGCATTGCACCCACGCGTGTCGACCTGGTGCGATCGGATGACGCGAATCGGCGCCAGGTTTCAGACATGCCCGAAACAGCCGAACCTCTTGTTGAATTCGCAGCGAATCGGATTCACCATCCCGCGACGCAACGAGGTTCAGTCCTGGTTGGGATGTAATCGCGACTTGTTGGTAGCCAGGAGTTAGGTTCTGTACGTCGGGATAGATCCAGACTTGATAGAACCAAACTTCGTCCGTCTCGGACGCATTGAATTCGCTATGCGTGATTCCCGATCCAGCCGTGATGCATTGGAACTGGCCTGGGGTGAGCGTTGTCTGGTGGCCCAGGGAATCGCGGTGAGTCAGCGTTCCTTTCAAGACGCATGTGATGATTTCCATGTTGGCATGCGCGTGGGATCTAAATCCCGCACCGGGTGCGACACGGTCTTCATTGATGACGCGCAGCGATCGAAATCCCATTCGCTGGGGGTCAATGTAGTCGCCGAACGAAAATGAATGACGCGAGTCAAGCCAGTCCAACTTGGTGTGCCCGCGATCAATCGCGTGATGGAGCTTCCACATGCATCGGTTCCACGGCAATTGACGCGGATCACGTTGTCGATGGCAAAACGTTGGGACTCTGGTCCCCATTGCCCAATACCAATACCGGCGCTGATGCCGACGGTGCGTTGTCGAGTCGTTGCTGTGGTGGAACGACCACGCCACAACTGACGACGAATTGGATGGCCTCGTCAACGGTTAAGTCCAGATCGATCGCCTCACTTCGCCGAATCGTGACGGTGAAACCGGTCATCGGCATCGGGCTTGTCGGCATCAACACACTCAGCATCGGTTCGCCCGCGGCCTCCGAAATTTCGCGCATCGAATTGCCCGTCACAAAACCGAGCGACCATATTCCCTGCCGCGGGTATTGAATGGCCACGACCCGATTGAATTCGATCGGCCTGTCGTCGAACGCAAAATCGGTGATTTGTTTGACGCTGCCATAGACCTTGTTGACGATCGGTATTCGCAAGATCGCCGCGTCGAACGTCGTCACAAACCAACGCCCAATCCCTCCGGTAAAGAGCCGACCGAGGAAAAACAGCAACGTCAGAAATACAATCAGAAAGACCGGCAACACCACGGATCGAGGCATCCAAACCAGTTCCACATAGCGGCTCCAGTAGGCGTTTGCCGTGCGAGGCAAGTCTTGGCCGGACCATTGATCCAGTGACGCGTCGACCCGGGCGACCACATAGTCCGGTAGGTAGAGTTGTCCGGAGGGGGCCCGAACGTATGCCGTTCCGTCAAAGGTAAACCCGCGACCAGGTACGGCGGCATTGCGATCGACGATGGCTCCGTCGGGAACGTCCGAGTACGTCGTGGCAACTTGCCAGATGATCGCCCGCCGCATCCCTGACTCAACCGGGATGAGCACATAGTTTTCAATGGCATTCCATGCCCAGATCAACACGACGATTGTCAGCAGCGGCGGCAGCACCACGCCCAATCCACGCAAGACAGCTCGCCGGCCGCTTCCCGTCGCGGAAAGCGGTTCGGGCGGGACCGTCACTGGCGATGATTCGGGCTGATCAGAATCGGAGGCAGTCATGACGATGGCGGTCGTATGGGTCGTAATGATTCGCAGAGACTGGCACGTCGTCGATACAGACGAAACCGGCCGCCTAGCCAGTCATCCATTCAGAATCTCCTTGCAACTGTAGCACGAAATGAAGGCCCTCATAGCCAAGTTTGGCGGCTTCATCAGAATGTCATGACGACGTCGGAACCGCTCGTGCCACGACCGCCACCCAGATGCTCGCGGCGCCGGCATCCAGCAGGACTCGGGAGATCTCGGCGGCCGTGGCGCCCGTGGTCATCACATCGTCGACCAAGAGGACGCGGCGACCACTCCACCGGCCCGCCGGACGTGATTCCATCCAACGCCACCGAAATGGCGTCGATGGTGCAAAGGCGCCCGCGACATTGCCGATTCGCTCCGAATCATCCAACCAGGCCTGTTTGTGGGTCCGTCGGACGGCGCGTAACCAAGGCCAATGTGGCAAACCTAGTTGTGCCGCGACGGCCTCTCCCAGCACACGCGCGCCGCTACCGCCGCGACGAATACGACGCCACGGACGACTTGGAACACTGGTCACCATGTCCCAAGGTCGCGTCGGCAATCCCAATGCTGGCCCGTTGACCGACGCCGAGATCATTGTCTCGGCGACTTCTTCGCATCGCTCCGACAACCGACGCCCCAATTCCCTCGTGATCGCGGCGTTTCGGGGATACTTGGCGGCCACGATGGCATCCTTGACCGCATTGTCATATCGTGCCCACGCGATCACACCCGCATACGAGGACGGCGACCCGGAATTGGATTCGGCACGGCGGCAGGCGGGACAGGGAGCCTGAATCCCGATGGGGTCACGAGGGCGCATACCATGCCAAGGGATCCCGCAGCCCCGACACGCATCGCGAAATTGGGCCGTTGTCTGGTTGAGTGCCGCGTTACAGGATCGACAAAACACATCGCTGCCGGACTCGCACAGTTCACCACAGAGGCCGCAGATGGATGGGAATAGAAGCGGTACAACACCCTCGACGACGGATTGGCATTGCTGCAGGGGAGAAATCATCGAAACCACACCAGGTGATCGATTATTGAAAAAAAATCCACTTCGATTTGTTTTACCGCGAACCATATGCTGAAATAAGGTTCTAAACCCTCAATCGGGCCGGTCTTTCCGGCTCGGTCGAATCTGTCTCTGTGCTCACGACCGCACCGCAAGAATCGGTGCCGGGAGGATCCAATGCGTTTATTCCAATCGACCGCCGCCGCCGTCCGTCAGTTCACCGTTGCAGGTGATATTCGCGGAACGTTCGCATCGATTTTGAATGTCGTCTCGGATGTCTCTGCGCACCTCGTGATGCCTCATTATGCGATGCCGGCTCTCCGGCCGGTCAGTCAAAGCGGGATGGACCATAGGTGTCCCCGTGGCTGGCTATCACACCTACCAGGCAACGTCCTGGAGTGCGAACGCCCGTCTCGGAAACGGATGCTGCGACGCCGCTAAAGGCAACGTCGCCATCCTCGTGGTTGATGATCTCGGATCAGTTCATCCACACCCCGATTGATGCGGAATGGTTGCCCCGGGTATGGGCTGCGAATGTCGCTGCGTGTTCTCACGTGTGATCGTTTGCAACCGACCCATGGGTTGACCTGGATGGGCACCCATTCCGCAGCCGACCGTCGCTGACCGCGATAGTCCAACCACCTAGATCGCAAGTACACGCCGCAAGTCGTCTTCGTGAGTCGTTCCCACGTCCCACGTCGCCAAGGAGCGGTCATGTGAAACCTGGGAGAACCCAAGTCATGACGACCATTCAGTTCAATGAGCCCTCGTCGACGAAGATCGGCGTCCATGTTGTTTCCAACACGACACCTGCGCGTGCTTCGCTAGCCCAGCAAGACGTGCGCGTTGAACGACCCGCCACGGTGGCAACGCTGGTGCGAGCTGCGCAGGCGGGTGATCGCGCTGCCATGGGCGAGTTGTTCGATCGCTATCAACCGACCATCGTCGCGTTGGCGATGCGCCGCGTTCGTCACTCCCACGAAGCCGAGGAGTTGGCGCAGGATGTCTTCGTGCAAGCGATGCTGAAGATCAATCAGCTGCGTGTGCCCGAGGCGTTCGGTGGATGGCTCCGGCAGATCGTTCATCGCATGGCACTCAATCGGTTGTGCCGAAACAAGTCCGCGATCGCTTGTGATCCGGAGACCTTGGCGGCGACCTGCATGGACGAATCCTTGCCAGAGACGGCTGCGGAGGATCGTGAACAAGCCGATGCGGTGCGCCACGGCATCGATCAGTTGGGACCGCTCGACCAGCAGACCCTCGACGCGTTTTACCTTCGTGGTCAAACGTTGGTGCAGATGAGTCAACAGTTCGATGCTCCGATTGGGACGATCAAGCGTCGACTCCACACGGCTCGGAAACGACTTGCCAAGACGATGCGAGACACATCCACCGCCAACGATTGGTCGGCCGAGCAGGTCGCGGTCTAGTAGCGCTGGATCTCGGCACTATCGTGTGCGTCTCAAGATAGGCTTGCACCCGTGATCGAGGGTGGTCCTCAGTGACCGCCCTCGATTTTTTTGCCACCTCACTGGCTCGGTGTCGTGGGGGACGCCAGGGTCGGCCGAGATGACACGTCGACACGACCGGTCAACCAAAATCCCGCTGCAACCAAAGGGCCCACTCCGAGGATCATCCACCACAGCAGTCTGGGATCCGATTCGTAACACCAAGTGCCCAGCAAGGGTGCGACAACGAACCCGCCGGACATCACGACGCCGTGAGTCCCCAACCGGCGTGAACGCTCGCTCGAAGACGAGGTTTCGGCAATGTACGTCAAGATGAACGGCATTGAGATCATTTCGCCGATCGTCCACGTCAAGACGACCGCGATTGCCCAAAGATAGTCGTGTCCCATGGCGAGCAGGCCGAAGCCTTCGCAGATCAGAAATGCGCCGATCGCAACGCACTGGATCGACTTGAACCGCCGCAACGAGTCGACCAATGGCATCTCAAAGAGAACAATCAAAATCGTGTTGACGGCCATGAGGCTACCGATCTGAAATTCACTCAAATGAAACTCATTCTTCAAACAAAGCGGATAGGTACTCAAGAGTTGAAAAAACACCAACGAGAGTACGCCATTCCAAAGGGCGAAGCACCAAAAACGACGATCGGAGATGCGAGCTGTCCCATGCGGTTCCGAGTCATCGGAACCGGCTGAGATTTCGCTACCGAAGCTCCGGCCATACCGTTCCAGCACGATCATCGCGATGAGGCAGGACGCCGCGTCGGCATGAAATAGCGCCGTGTAGCTGTAGGAGGCCAGCATGCCGCCAATCGCCGGACCGAATGTGAAACCGAGATTTGCCGCCAGGCGATTGAGCGCAAACGCACGCGAAAGTTGAGCCCCGCCGCAGGATTCAGAGATCGCCATCGCGTTGGCGGGCCGAAAGGATTCACTAGCGATGCTCGTGACGAACAACACACTCAAGATGGATGCACCGTCGCGCATCCAGGATAGGATCACATAGCCAATTGCCGTCCCCAAGAGCGACGTCGCCTGAACGGCCTGGGCTCCCAAGCGAGCCGTCCAACGACCGCCAAGGAATGAGCCAATGCATGCGCCGAAACCATAGACGGCGATCGCCTGACCCGCCTGAGCGTTCGTCCAGCCGAGTCGCTCGGTCAAGTAGAGCGTCAGGAAAATCATCACCATGGCGCCGCTGCGATTGACCAACATCACTGCAGCCAAGCACCAAACGCGAGGCGGTAGATCAGCAAAGGCGCGTCGATAACGATCGATCACAGGTCGGCTCGGATACGGCATGATGGAGGCGAGGATTCAGTTGCGTCACACGACCTCCAAGATCCCGGATGCGGCGGGAAGGTTCACCCCGAGCACACTCGTTGATCACCCGTCGCGAAAGATTCCCCAACAAACCAACGTCATCACGGTGATGCTCGCAACCACGCCCAACACGCCCAGGACACTCAGACGCGAGATGCCCATGAAGGCGGCATCTGGAAACAGAACCGGCGACACCTCGTAGGCGAGCAAGAGCGATGAGCCCAAAAACACCGCACTCGCCATTAAACCGACAACCAGCCGGTTGATCACGGTCGGTAAGCGAATCGCCTCCAATCGAAGGCTCAGTTCGCCACGCCTTGCCTGACCGAGCAGATTCAAGACCTGCTCGGGTGCTTCCTCCAGCAGGGCTTCATTTTCGAGATAGACTCGACGGGCCTGACGCAGCCTGCGCGATGGGGACAGTCGTCGGACCATGACATGTCGCATCTGGGTCTGAACGATCTCCAATGAATCGAAACCCACGCCAAGTTCACGCAGTGTGCCCTCCAAAGACATCATCATCTTGAGCAACAAAGCCGACTGATTTGGTAAGCCGATGCCGTGCCCGTGGAGGATATCGCTCAGAGCATTGAGCGCGGCCCCAACATCAAATCGGTCCATCGACTGACGACCGAACGTGTCGATAAAGTCAGCCACATCGATTTCCAACGCCGCATGATCCAAGTCGTCCCGCGGTCGACCAACGCGTCGGATCAAACGAGTCAGGCGTCGTCGATCTCCCGCATGGATGGCCAGCAACATTTCCTCGATCGACTCTCGCAAGGATTCATCGATTCGTCCGACCATTCCAAAGTCGAGAATACCGAGTCGACCATCTTCCAATCGCATTAGATTTCCCGAGTGCGGATCGGCGTGAAACACACCTTCCTCAAACACCATTCGCAAATAGGTTTCCGCCAGACACGATCCAATTCCATGGTGTGTCAGGCCGGTTCCCGGGTCATTGCCATGCTCATTCGAAATTGTCTTTGGGTCCGCCTTAGCCAACGCTTGCACCAGAGGAACACCAACGAGCTCGTCCATCACCAAAACGCGCCGCGTGCAGAGCGATTCGACGACCGCCGGAATCGCTATCACGTCCGCCTTGTCTCCAAGCAGCGCCGTGAATTGTTTCAGATTTGCCTTCTCGCGACGGAAATCGAGCTCACGCAGAATCATGGGCGCCAGTTGCCGGACCAACTCGGAGGGTCCCCAAGCAGCGAGTGTCTCGACTCGCTGTGCCAACTGCGCCAGGCCGGCAAGCACATCCAAGTCCTGGCGCATCATCGGATCAATTCCCGATCGTTGGACTTTGATGACGACCCTGCGGCCGTCGCGCATCGTCGCGCGATGCACTTGTCCGATCGAGGCGGTGGCCAGCGGCGTGGACTCGATCGAGTCGAAATGCTCGCGAAACGTGTCACCCAGTTCGCTGCGCAACATCGTCTCCACCTGCTCCATCGAATCCGGTCGGACGTTGCCTCGCAAGCGTTTCAGTTCGTCGGCAAGCGACGTACCCACTAAATCAGGTCGTGATGAGAGAACCTGGCCCAGCTTGATGAAGGTGGGACCGAGTTCGGTGATGGCCATGCGAACTCGTTCGACTCGCGAATACTGCGTCAGCGGTACGCCCGATCGATCTTTGATCCATCCTTGCATTGGCAGCCGTCGCGACAGACTGAGGCCTTCGGCGAGCCCATACCGCTGGAGCACCGCGAGGATTTCGCGGCCGCGGCGCAGGTTGCGAACCAAACCGGGAATGGAGGTAAGTTTCAAAACGAGTTACGTTGTGGTGTGCGTTCGCGGATGGCCATCAACTCCAACCCCTTGAGGATAGTCGCGATCATACCGACTGCCGACGGGCTCGCCGACGATTGGGCGGCGGCGCTGGTGACTACCTGCTTACTGATGCTGATGTCCGCCACCATGGCCGCGGTGGTAGGTGTTTTGTCAGCTTGGGCCGCCGCGGTTTTGCGCGATGCTCGACACGACCGGATGGTTCAGCTCTGGGTCTCGGCGATGTTGCTGACGGTGGCGTTGCCGTTGATCTTGCACGCCGCCGCGTGGGAGGCGACCGCAGGAAAGTTCGGGTGGGCGCGGCAGACCGCGACGGGCGGAAACCTGGGCTGGGTCGCATGGATTCATGGCTGCCACGGGACGGCCATCGTCGCGCTCGCCACATTTTGGGCGACCGGACGGATCGAAACAGCCACGCTTCGTCATGCCCAACTTGATGGAGCGCCGACGTGGGTGTGGTGGTCCGTACGCATTCCGCGATCGCGGACCAGCATTGCCGCGTCCGTGTTGGCCGTGATGCTTTGCGCGGCAACCGAGATGAGTGTCGCCGACTTGCATAGCGTTCGCACCATTGCCGATCAGTTCTACTTGTTTCATGCCGCCGCCCCGTCGGCGACATCCATCATGGTGACCACGCTGGTTCCGATCGTGCTGGGACTTCCGTTGCTCTGGATTCGCTGGTCCATGGTGACGCACCACGGGATCGGCAAGACATCACATGGCGATGCGTATTCACCAATCCAGGGACGAGCGGCAGTCCCTCTGGTCCCCCGCACATCGATTGCGTTGGCGACCCTGATGGCAAGCTTATCGATCATCGTCGTGTTGGTAGCTCCCATGATCGGGCTGGTGCTCAAGGCCGGACACTCCGTTGCCATCGTTGAAAGTCAGCGCCGGATTGTGTGGTCGCTCGGCCAAGCCGTGACCTCGATCATGGAAGCGGTCTCCGTATTCGCGTCGGAGTACGGTTGGACGTTGTTGCTGGCGACACTGACGACTTTCCTTTGGCTACCGGCGAGTTGGTTGCTGGCATGCTGGTGTACGAGGCGTCGACGTGCCGCTTGGATGATGGACTGCGCCGCGCTGGTGTTGTTTTTGATTCCCGGTCCGGTGGTCGGTCTGTTTTGGACCAAGGTGTTCTCCGGTGACCAACCGGGGCTGACGTTCCTTGCCACGCAAACCCTGGTGCCATCGATGCTGGCCTCGGGACTGCGAGGCGCCATCGTGGCGTACGCGATCCTGAGAATCGGGTTTGATTCAATCCCCCAGGCGGCCCAGCGACATGGCCAACTCGACGGCAACCGTGTTTGGCGACTCGTGCACGTGCATCTTCCGCTTACACTTTCCCATCTCGTGCTCGCGGCCGTTGCGATGATGGTTGTCGTCAGTGGGGACGTTCCGGCGGTCTTGCCCGTGCTTCCGCCCGGGGTCACGACCGTTGGCACCCGCTTATTCGGTCTTCTTCATAGTGGCGCCCGCTACCAGGAAGCGTCTCTCGCTTTCTGGTACCTCGCAGGAATGATGGTGCTGGCATGGAGCGGTCGAGTGATCGCTCGGCGAGCCGATCCGTACCTTTTGGCAAATCGAAGCACGATCGGATAAACTGCTCTATCCTCGGTCGTGATCGCTGTGTCAGGCTCCGATCGAGATCGCGATCCGTTGCAGGCCCCGCTGGGCAACGGTGAAACGACTGCCCGCCTACCATCCCACCTGAATCCGTTGTGTTCGCCATGATGAATCACTCAAGGCCATCGGACCGCCGAAAATTTCTTGCCGCGACCGGCTTCGGGCTCAGTCTGCCCTGGTTGGAGTCCGTTCGGTCCCCCGCCGCCGAAATCGAATCGTTGGCGCCCGCCGCCAAAACCGGTCGGAAAGCAGCCCTGCCAGGCGGCAAGCCTCGCATGGTTTGCATTGGTAATATGCTCGGGTTCTATCCCGACGCTTTTTGGCCCGCCGGCGATGGCTCGGTCCAACAGTCCCGTACGCTCGGGCCGCTGAGCCCGCTGGCGGATGATTTGACCGTGATATCGGGCCTCGATCACGGTCTCAAAGGTGGCCACTTTGCGATTCACGCGTTCCTGTCGGGAGTCCGATACAACGATGCCGGCTCGATGCCTGATCGAAACATGACGGTCGATCAGCGTGCGGCCGAATCCGTGTCGGGCAGGACCCGGTTCAACAGTCTCACGGTGGGATCCGAATCGGGGATCCATGGAGGTTGCCAGATGTCCTGGACACGCAGCGGGACTCGCGTGCCACCGATCTCCGGGCCTCAGGAATTATTCAACCGTCTCTTCGTGGACGAAGACGCTGCCGATCGTCATGTCGCCGAAGACCGATTTGATCTCCATGCATCCATTTTGGATGCGGTTGCTCGTGACGCCATGCGTCTGCAACAGCGAGTCAGCCAACGGGACCGCAACAAACTCGATGAATACTTCACATCGATCCGTGATGTCGAACAGCGGTTAGCTCGACGCCGACAGTGGATTCACGTCGACAAACCGGAAGCACCCATCGCTCGACCGAAAGACGTCGACATGGTGACGGATCTGCCGCTGTTGTACGACTTGATCGCTCTGGCGCTGCAAACGGATTGCACTCGAGTGGCAACCTTGGAGATAGGCGGCGACTTCGCGGCCAGCGCGTTCGGTTTCCGGAAAGGTTATCACGGTTTGTCGCATCATGGTCAGGTGCAAGAATCGATTGAGGCTCTCATCACGATGGAGACCTATCAGGTCGAGCAGTTCGCTCGATTCTTGATGAAGCTCAAGACCACGCAGGACGGTGACGCATCGCTACTCGACCAGACAACCGTGCTATTCGGCAGCGGGATGGGCAATGCAAATTCGCACACGAATACCAATCTGCCCATCGTGCTAGCGGGTGGTGGATTCCGGCATCGAGGACGATTGGCGTTTGAAAGTGATGATCATCGACCACCGATGACCAATCTGTTCGTGTCGATGCTGCAACAGTTCGGTGTGCCGAGTGAGTCATTTGCCACGAGCACCGGATCGCTTCGAGGACTCGACTGGATGTAGAGCCTCGTCGCATTCCCATCATGATGTCATCTGACCCGCCCATTCGAATCCTGGCCGTCCCGCGGCGTGCCATGGTCACCGCGTTCCTCGTCGTCGCCATGGCACAAGGTCGGTGCGCTGTGGCAGGCGAACACGACGATCGAGTCGTCCAGACACGCGAATTCTTAGAAAATTATTGTGTCGATTGTCACAGCGCTGGCGACGCGAGTGGCGATCAGGATTTTGAGTCCATTGGATTGACGCAGTCGTCGTTCGATACGGTGCTGAGTCTCCAAGCAGCGATTGATCAGCTGACGCTGGGAGAGATGCCGCCCATCGATGCTGAACGCCCGGAGGATATCGATCGCCAAGCCGCGATCCGAACCATGACGGGCCTCGTGGCAACGCTCAGGCAGACGTTGCAAAGCACCGATCGCCAAACGGTGCTTCGGCGTTTGAATCGTCGTGAGTACCTCGCCACCATCGGTGACCTATTCGAAGTCGACATGACGATGTTCGATCCAACGACCCTCTTCCCAGCCGACAAGACGGTCGAACATCTCGACAATGTTGGCGATGCCTTGGTGACGTCCGGTTTTTTGGTGGAGCAGTATTTGGCGGCCGCCGACGAAATCATCGAAAAAGGTTTCGGTACGGCGACGCCGGTCACGCCGCGGACTTGGACCTTCGAAGGAAACTTCGAGCAGCAGCCCGAATTATCCATCGCGCACCGGAAGGCATTCGGTTACCGGTACATGTGCCTGTACGACAATCCGCTGGCGGAACGACCCGAGGGGGCGTACGGTCCTCTGCTTGATTTTGAACACGGCGTTCCAGCGGATGGCCTGTACGAGATCCGCGTGCTCGCCGCCGCGCTGCATCGCGACACGCCGTACAGCGAACAAACCCTTCGAATGGAATTGGATGAGCCGTTTCGACTGGGCATTCGTCCCGGTGACTCGAGCGTCGGCGAGTTACACGTGATGCAACCAGTGCAACCGCTGTTGGCCGAATCGGCGGTCCCCGATTCCAAGCCGGAGGACCCTCCAACGTGGCTCACATTCCGCGTCCCTCTGGATCGTGGCATGACACCTCGGTTCACCTTTGAGAATGGTCACTCCGAGAGCCGTGGATGCTACAACCGTATCTTGAAAGTGGAACGATACCGGCAAACGTTTCCTCGGGACGTACGCGATGGCCGAGGGATTGTCGCCCATCGCAATGCCGTCTTGAAATACGGCCGCTACCCACAAATTCGCATTCACGAAGTCCAGGTTCGCGGGCCGCTGGAGACGACTCCGTCACGCGGGCGACCACAGTGGGCCGTCCTAGGAGATGCGATCACGGATCCGGTCGAGTTGGAGACGCGTCTGCGGGCGTTTGCCGAGCGAGCCTATCGACGTCCGGTCGCATCCGATGAATTCCAGTCACTCGTTGATTTTGCGGCATCCCGCTACGCGGCCGGTCGTACGCGGATGGAGTCGTTTCAAGATACGATTCGTCTGATTCTCTGCTCGCCATCGTTCCTATACTTCGAACCCGTTCGTGACACACAATCACACCTATCTCAGTCAGGTTTGGCATCACGACTGTCGTATTTTCTGACGGGATCGATGCCCGATGACCAACTGACTCGCGTTGCCCTCGACGAGGATCTTTCCGATCCCGTCGTGCTGCGACGAGAAACGCGGCGATTGCTCGCCAATCCGGCATCGTCGCGATTTCTGGAGGGATTCCTCGACGCGTGGCTGAACCTTCGAACCCTTGGCGACATGCCGCCCGATCGTGGAACGTTTCCAGAGTACTACAACAAGAACCTGCAGGCGGACATGCGTACCGAGACAAGGGCCATGTTCCGGTACCTGATCGATGAAAACCGGCCGATCACGGATTTCTTGTCGAGCGACTACACATTTCTGAACCGTGATTTGGCTGAACTGTACGACATGCCCGCGAGCGTCGCCGCGAATGATGAGGCGCATCTTTTCCGCCGCGTCCCATTGGACGGTTCACGACGCGGCGGGTTGCTTGGTCATGCCAGCGTGCTGACGGTCACTGCCAACGGGATCGAAACGTCCCCGATCATTCGCGGGGTTTGGTTGCTCGAGAACATCCTGGGAACTCCGCCTGCGATGCCCCCCGACGATGTCCCGGCGATCGACCCCGATGTTCGTGGTGCCAAGAACATTCGCGACCTGATCGCAAAACACCGTTCCAGTGCCGCGTGTGCGGAGTGCCATCGCAAGATCGATCCGCTCGGCTTTGCGTTGGAGTCGTACGACGCGATCGGCCGATACCGCACCACCTATGAGAACAATGTTCGCATTGATTGCTCCGGAACGCTGCCAAGTGGCCAATCGTTCGACGATGTATCCGGGTTGAAGGAGATCCTGGTCGAGCGGCAAGTCTTCTTTGTCCGCATGATCACCGAGAAACTATTCGAGTACGCGCTGGGGCGACGATTTGAGCCCGCCGATCAAGGCGAGGTCCATCGAATCACGGACCAGTTGGCGCAGCAACACTACCGCACCGTCGATCTGATCGAAGCCATCGCGACCAGCCCACTATTTCAGGCAAGATAGTCGCCTACCGACCGGTTGTTTGCGCGGCGTTTTCAACCCGGTGCCCTCAGGCGAACCGTGGCAGCTAAGATATGCGTGGATTTCGATGTTCCCTCACGCGCCTTGTCTCTCATTGCCCCGGTTAACTTATGTCCGTTCGAGTCCATCTTGCGCTTCGTCTCTGGGCAGTGGTCCTACTGGCGACGACACCGTCGTTGGCATCGGCTGAGCGAGATCCGATTCGATTGACACATGGCCCCATGTTGGGACATGTGCGTAGTGACTCCATCCGAGTTTGGGCACGCACGTCGGATCCGGGTTCCTTCGTCGTCCGCTACGGCACGACGCCTCCGGGTAACCACGGTGGATACGACTGGACGGATGTCTCGGCACCGGCTTCGACACAACTGAGTGACGACAATACCGGTGTCGCTCGGCTGTCTGGTTTGTCGGCCGACACGGTTTATCACTATCAGGTCTTCATCGACGAGCGACCACATGGCGTGGCCGGATCCTTTCGCACGCTCCCGTCAAAGACTCAATCGGCGGGCATCCACAACCCGGACGGGCTGTTCAACTTTCGTTTCCAAATCGGATCGTGTGCGAATCAGAACCCCATGCACGGGGTTGGCCATTTCTCACCGACGTATCACCATCTCAACGAGGATTGGTCGGACAAAGTTCACTTCCATATCATGAATGGGGACTGGCTCTATGAAGAGCTTCGTGAGTATCCCGCCGAGGCCTGGCGATTGACCCAAGCCGTGGATGAACTGCCGTCCGCGTTGAAGGTCATGCCCACGCTCGCGGGCGTCTGGGAGAACTACAAGCTCTATCTGTCGCGCCAAGCCGACCTTTCGAAGTGGCATCGTCGAGTTCCGAGCTACTTCACGTTTGACGACCATGAATTAGTCAATGATATCTGGGGCGCCGGCGAAGCCGGCAAACGACATCGACGAACCGTTTTTCGTGACATCGGCACCTATGCGTGGAACAACTACCTCGGTTGGGCCAACCCAATGGAAAGCGATCAAGGGCTTCACTTTGGCCGGGGGCAACTGACCGCGGGCAGCAACAAGCTTGTGGACCCGGACACCAATTTCAACCAACTGCCGATTGATCAGATGTTGAATCTGCACGTGCATTGGGGCACCAACGAAGCCGGTGTCAACGATATGAAATACGACGACGACGCGGGAAATGTCAACTCGTACGTCTATGACATTGTTGACGTAGTCGATGACCACACGCTGCAATTGCATATGCCGGCCAAATCAACCGACGAGATCAGTTATTCGATCGGCCAACGCAGTTACGGCAAGTTTCGTGTGGCCAACTGTGAGTTCTATCTGCTCGATACTCGCGGCGACCGTGACATGCATGACGTCAACGAACGCGATAAGGCGGGCGTCTCGATGATTGGTATCACGCAGCGGAAATGGTTGCTTGAGAGCATGCGGAACAGTGATGCCGATTTCTTCTTCATCATTTCGACGGTTCCCATGATGATTCCCCATTCCGGGGCCGGGGGATTCGAATCCGACGAGGGAAACAAAGAAGAAGCTTGGACAGGGTTCATTGACGAGCGTGAAATGCTCATCGATGCTTGGGACGCGATGGGCAAGAAGGTCTTTGTGATGACCGGTGACTTGCACAACTCGTTTGCGATCCAAGTGACCGATAACGTCTGGGAGTTCTGTTGCGGGCCGCACAATAGCGTCAACCACGTTCCGGAACTGGATGAATCCGATCGTCCAGCCACCGGTCGCTTCCAATTCGGACCGCGACTGTGCGACATCCGATGGAGCAGCTATGTCCTGTCGGACATTCCGCGACTACAGCGTCTCTATCCGCATTTCTGCGTCGTGCAGGTCAACAACGTATTCAACAACCCACAGCAACTCGGCGGCAAACGTTTGGTCGCCTATCCGCATCCGCAGATTATCTTTCAGTATTACGATGGTTGGACGGGTGAACTGGCGTATGCCGAGAGCGTTTCACTGGACCGCTAATACTCAAATCGAATTCGAACGAAACGCGGACCTTTGTCGTCGACGCCGTCGAACATCATACGGCCGCCGGTTGGCAGATTCGATCGGTTTCGAACGCCACCGCCTTCAGGCGACCGGCAACTTCGGCGGTCAACTGCCCCGGCTGCAATCGCCAAGACCAATTGCCGATCGCTTTTCCCGGTACATTCATTCGGGCGTCATTGCCCAGCCCAAGGCAGTCTTGAATCGGAACCACGGTCATGGATGACTTCGACCCCATGACGGCAGAGATGAGTTGCCAGTGAATGTCGACTTCGCTGGTCACGATGGGAGACAACAGATCGTCATCGCTGATGCGCCGATTCCTCCCGTGATACCAACCCATCGTCGTATCGTTATCGTGCGTCCCCGTATACGCCACACTGTGCTCGGTATAAGCATCGGGACGATGAAAGTCATCGTTGGGGTCATCAAATCCGAACTGCAGAACGCGCATCCCGGGGAAGCCAAGACGGTCTCGAAGACGATGCACGCCATCGGTAATCAAGCCGAGGTCCTCCGCGATCAGCGGCAGCGGGCCCAGTTTGGCGGCGGCCGCCTCAAACGGCGCCGCCCCAGGCCCATCTCGCCATCGTCCATCCACCGCCGTCGGCGCCTTGCCCGGAATTTCCCAGTAGGCCTCAAAGCCACGGAAATGGTCCACTCGAAGCAGGTCGTACTGCTGCAAGGCTCGCTCGAATCGATCCACCCACCATTGATAACCGGTCTCGGCCATTCGGTCCCAGCGGTATTGGGGATTGCCCCAGCGTTGGCCCGTCTTTGAGAAGTAGTCCGGAGGCACACCCGCGACCAGCTTGGCGTTGCCATGCGCATCCAGAGCAAACAACGATTGGTCGGCCCAAACGTCGGCACTCTCGTGGGCCACGAAAATCGGCATGTCGCCATAAAGCCGGACGCCTCGCTGGTTAGCATACTGCTTCAAGGAGAACCACTGCTCGTCAAACAGAAACTGCTTGAATTTCGAATACGCGATCTCTCGCGCCAATCGTTCGCGTTCGCTAGCCAACGCATGCGACTCGCGCAGCACCAATGGAATCGGCCATCGAGTCCATGCCGCTTGGCCGCGGTCGAGCATGATGGCCTCGAACGTGGCGAAATCATGAAGCCAAGCGTGAGTTGTTTCAAACTCAGCGTAGGCATCTCCGTCTTGCGTCCGTCCTCGATCGGTCCAACGATCAAATGCGAGTTGGAGAAGACGCTCCTTGTGCGCGGCGGCGGCTTCAAAATCAACCTGATCGCTCGGTAACGCCGGCTCCGATGGCAAGTCGGACCCCTCAATCCATCCATCCTCAACGAGTCGCTCGGGACTGATCAACAACGGGTTGCCAGCAAATGCCGAATAAGCGCTGTAGGGCGAGTTGGCCTGAGCCGGAGGCCCCAAGGGCAGGATCTGCCAGATCGATTGACCGGCGGAGACGAGCCAATCAACCATTTCCGTCGCAGCCGGCCCCAAATCGCCGACAGGAAATCGACCAGGCAAGCTGGTGATGTGACACAAGACACCAGAGGATCGTGGGGCAGGCATACAGACGAAGTCGACCGAGGAAAAACGTGGATCTACAACCCGTGTTGTCAACAAGTATGCGGACCACCGCGGTCGCCGTGAAGTGGCGGCCGATCGCGTGACCAATGTCGTCGACCCAATGTGCCATTACCGGCAAGCAAGCAGGCGCTAGGAGGTGACTTTCGCGAGAAAGTATCCCAGTGCCAGAGCGGCGACAAAGAGGGTGCCCAAGACCGCAATCAATAGGGCCGGATCGAGTCCCTTCTTCGGCTTGGGAGCCGGTGCACGTGTCGGCGATGCGGGCGCTGGTGCGGCCGAAGGTTTCAGGTAAGCGCTGTCGTAGCCAGATTCCTTGTCCAGGTCCAAGAAGCTTCCGGTCATCATGTCCGATGGCGTCCCGCGCGGTTTCACGGCAACCAATTTACCGCTTTCGCTAGCCGCCTTGTCCTGCTCGCGGATCAATCGAGAACGACTGCTGGCCAGCGTGTCATCGTTCTTGTTGGTGACGGTGTCGTGAGTCGACTGATGGCTCAGATCGTCGTGGCTACTATCAAAATCGATCGTCGAAAGGCTTGTCTCTGAGTCCGGTGAGGCACCCAATCCCACCCGAATCGCTTCACCCTTGGGAACGGCGGCGTGGAATTTCTCGAGCACTTCGGCCACATCCGTTGCCGATTGATAGCGATACTCAGGCTGTTTCTGAATCATTTTGACGCAGACGCCCTCCAGTTCGCCTGGACAGTCTGGACGTAGCTCGCGGATCGCCCGAGGCATTTCTTTTTGGTGCTTAGCAATTCGCTGCGCCAGAGTCCCGTCTGCAAAGGGGGGGCGGCCCGTTAACAAGAAATACAACGTGCAACCAAGGCCATAGATATCGACTCGATGATCGACACTGTGACTGTTGAGGGCCTGCTCGGGCGCCAAGTAATCGGCGGTCCCTAGCACGTTCTCGTTGTTGGCCACGGTCAACGATTCGGCATCGGTTGTCTCCACTAATGCCAACCCCATGTCGAGCAATCGAACGACGCCCTTGGAATCCACCAGTAGGTTGGCCGGTTTGACATCTCGATGCACCACACCGCGTTCGTGAGCATGTGCCAATCCACGAGCCGCCTGAGCAATCACATCCGCTGACGTCGAAATGTCCAGGGGCCCGTCACGCCGAACCAACAACTGAAGATCGACCCCATCGACATACTCCATGACGATGTAGTGCGTGTCACCCGCCTGGTCGATATCGTGTGCCAACACGATGTTGGGATGATTCAGCGAAGCGATTGCTTTGGCTTCCAACTGGAACCGGGCCAGGTACGACGCATCGTCGTTACGACGCTTCGGCAGGACTTTGATGGCCCGCTTGTCACCCAGGCCACCGTGTTCGGCCAGGTAGACACTGCTCATCCCCCCCGTGCCGATGTGGCCAAGCAGCTTATACTTCCCGAGGAAGAAGCCTTTGTATTTGCCCGCGAATAGTTTTTCGATGTGCCATTCGGTCAGCAGTCCCGCTCGCTCGTAGGCGGCTGCTAATTTGCGGCTGCTGGCTGGTAAACTGCCATCACACTTTTCGTGTACTTTCTCGATGAATCGATCATGCGTGCCTTCATCGACCAGTTTGCTCTTGGCAACCATGTCGACGAGTCGCTGAGAAGTGATCGATGCCATAGGGACGTGCGTGCGGCGTTTCACATCGAGGGGGGTGGGGCGGATCGGTTAACCCTGCATCAGTTTAGTCTATTTCTGGCTTGCCAACATGAAATGTGCCACTCTTGGTTTGATGGCAAAATACTGGTCTCCAGGCAAAGTCAAAACGCGGTTGGGCCGAGACGTCTCCATGCACGTGGCGGCGCGAATTCATCGGCGATTCGTCGCCAGTTTGACGGGCAAGCTAAGGGAATGCGGAGATCGGCGGCAATTGGTCGCAACGCCGCCTGAACGTCGACAAGACTGGAAAGCCGCCCCGTCCACGGCGACCGATCGTGGTGCGTCGGCAATGGATCGGATCGATGATTCTTGGACAATCGTTGATCAGGGCGTCGGCGATCTCGGCGAGCGAATGAGTCGCTGGTTCCAACGTTGCCTCACGGCGGCGGATACCCCACCGAATGGTCGAGCTGTCTTGATTGGCGGCGATTGTCCGCAACTCTCTGCCGCTCGCGTGACCGACGCGTTTGTGGCATTGCGTACCCATGATCTGGTGCTCGGACCCGCTCGTGACGGGGGCTATTACCTCATTGGGCTCCGAGGCGATCAACTGGATCCCGAACGTCGATGGACACGACTGTGGCAAGACATTCGGTGGAGCACCAACGAAGTCTTTGACCGGACAATGGACGTCGCTCAGCGAATCGGGCTGAAGGCGACGACACTGCCGGTTGAATCGGATGTCGACACCAAAGCCGATTTGATGCGATTTCTGCGGTCATTGCGGGATGACGCCGAGGATGCCGAGTCAACGATCATGCTTCGAGACATCCAACGATGGATCGACGATCCGGCTCCACCGAACGAGACATCTCCCCAATGAGTCGATCTGACGTCATCGAAGTGGAGCTCTTGATCATCGGTGGCGGAGTCATCGGTCGATCGATTGCGTGGGAATGTCAACGTCGCGGTCGGCAAGTCATGGTCCTGGATCGTCACCGGCTGGAGATTTCCGATTCAGTGTCTCGCGATCCGACGTCGTCAGCCGGCGCGTCGGATGGGCATAGCACGTCTTGGGCAGCCGCTGGCATTTTGCCTCCGGCGAATTTTGATCGCGCCACCGATCCGATTGACCGGCTGCGTGGCTATTCGCACGCGATGTGGCCGCTCTGGAGTCAACAACTGGAATCCGACACTGGCATGGACATCGGCTATCGCCATTGCGGCGGCCTCTATCTGGCACAATCAGCCGGAGAGCGAGCCTTGATGGCGGGCATGGTTGCCTATTGGGCTGATCTCGACATCGAATGCCGCCGATGTACCACCAAAGAGATCGTCGAACGATTTGACTTCCTTGCCGAGTTCGCTCGCGATGAAACGGGGCGCCCAGGCGCTTCCAAGGCGAGCGACCACTCACTGGCGGCATGGTGGACACCGGATGAGTTGCAAGTGCGCCCGCCCAGAGTGCTTGCCGCATTGGCGATGGCCGGACGAGATGCGGGTGCCGTCTTCCAGGGCCAGTGTGATGTCACCGACATCCAACACGGTTCCAGCAAGGTGACCGTCGAAGCAAACCTTCACAACGGAATGTCAACGACGATCCATGCCCAGGACGTCGTACTCTGCGGTGGAGCCTCCACCGGATTGATCGACCCGGCCGTTGGCCTGCGGCAATCCCTGATTCCTGTTCGTGGTCAAATCCTGCTGCTGCATGATCCCCGCCTTCAATTTGACGGGGTCATCAATCTTGGCAATCAGTACCTCGTCGGGCGTGGCGACGGGCATGTGTTGGTGGGATCGTGTGAAGAAGAAGTTGGGTTTGAATTCGGCAACACGGATTCCGTTATTTCGGATTTGCGAACATTGGCAGGCGAACTTTGCCCGATGTTGCGGCAAGCACGTGAGGTTCGTCGCTGGTCCGGACTTCGTCCGATGACCTTTGACGGTTTTCCGATGATCGGCACGGTGCCCGAACAGAGTCGGCTACATGTGGCATCGGGTCACTACCGCAGTGGGATTTCGCTGGCACCGGCGACCGCAATCGCGATGGCGGACCATCTCGATCGACGACCTTCGTTCATGTCGTTGGAACCTTTTAGCGTGGCCAAGCAACGTGCCGTGGCCAATAGAGACTGAGTCACCCACCCAACTGTTGGACTTTCCACGATGCCCTATCCATCCTCGCTGACACTGGATCCTCCCGGTTCGATCCTTGTCATTGGCACGACGCCGCTCGGCTTGGAAGCTGGTCTCTATGGACGCTTCCTGGGTTATGACGTTCAGGTCATCGCGGGTGTGGATGGCTGGCTGCCAAGGCCATGGTGCGAAAACGCATTGGCCCAACGCATTGGACCTCGTTTCCGCGAGGATTGGTTCGATCGAAACTGGCTCGAAGGGCGCGAGCTGAGAGCGGCTTGGGGAGATCCAATGCCGATGATGCCCGATCGATGCCTATCACCACTGGCTTTGTCGGCCATCGAAGCTCAATCCGGCCAGTCACTACCGAAACCGTTGCCGATCACCATGCAACAATGGATCGAAGATGCCCTCGAGCCGCTGACAAGGACCGACTTGCTGCGGGGTCGCGTCGATAGCGAGGCAATGGCCAGTCGAATCTGGCTGATTCCGGTCGATGTTGATCAACCTGACGACGATGAGCCTGATGACGAATCCGCATCATCGATTCCACCCGACTTTGGCATCGAGATCAGGCGAGCCTCCCAGCCCGAGCCATCGCAGGAAACATTCGAATGCGTGATTGTCGCCGATGTGGCTGCAGCGTCGCTGCCGCGTCCACAGGATTGGGGCGTGGGGTCCGATCCACCGAAATACTGGTTTGAGATCGAAACCACCATGCACGGAGAAGCCGAAGACATGTTGCGCGACGGATATCGCCAAATCACCCGTATCTTCGCCGATCTGGCCGGTCGCGATCATCTTGACCTTTACCGTCCTCGTCGGACTTGACGGATTCGACGAATCGCCAATTCCGCCTGTACACTAGGGCGGGTTTCATTTTCTTGTCGATGCAAGGCACTCGTCTTCGTGAATCGTTCCATTCAAGATCTACCGCGGCTCGGCCGTTGGTCATCTTCGACCGCTTCCAGAGCCATGGTTGCCCGGTGTCTTTTGGCATTGCCCCTGATCGCGATGGCCATCGCTGCACCGTCGACGATCCGAGCCCAGGGGATCTTTCGTTCGCGTGGTGTCATGCCAGCCGCGGAGCCCCTTCCGATGCCGCGTGGATTACGCCAACAAGTGCGTCAGGGGCAAGAAGCGATCTTGGAGGGTCGGCTGAACGAGGGAGTCGTGATTTTAGGCGACCTATTACGACGCGAGGCTCAACTGGGTGGCATCGACGATGCCGAGTGGTTGCAAGACTACTTCATTTTGGATCCGGAATCCGAGTTGCTGGAGAACTCGCGGAAGTTGGCTGAAATGGACCGTCGCCAACAGCGCGATATCGAAGCATGGAAGGCCCAGTCACCCTCACCGATCAGTTTGATGACGCTGATTCGAGAAATCATCGGCCGGCTGCCGAAAGCTGGCCTCGATGTTTACGAGCTCCAGTACGGACCGCTAGCTCGCAAGGCACTTCGTGAAGCCTCACGGAAACGAGACTGGAATGCGGTGGCCAGCGTCCGGCGACAATTCTTCCACACGCTGGCGGGTTACGAAGCGTCGATGCTGTTGGCGCATCGGGATTGGCATCAAGGCAACGCGTTGGCGGCTTCGGTCACGCTGGACGATGTGGTAATCGTCCCGCGCGCCGTCGATCATTGCGGGGATGGTTTGGTCGTCTTGCACGCGATGGCACGCCGAACCGCGGGCCGTGAGTTGTCAAAGCCCATGAACTGGCCAGCGGCGGTAACCGAAGCATTACCCGACCCTCCGGACATGGCCGCTTGGCGTCGTTGGATCGATGCACGCGTATCCACAGAGCCGTTGGTATCGGATCCGATCTCGATGGACTATCCGATGCTTGGTGGCGTGCCCTCCCGCAACGGCCAAGACGACGGTCAACTGCCGCTGAGCCATCCTCGATGGATGCTGGAAACCTCGGGTAGCCCTCGCCAGGAACGTTTGATTCAACAGAAGACCGCGGAATTGAAATCGGCGGGTTACTTATCGCCACCCTCGTGGACGCCCCTTCGAGTCGGTGACCAATTATTGATGAGAACAACCCAGCGACTGTTGGGGGTGGACTACCGCAGTGGCAAACGCGTCTGGCAGTACCCATGGTTCTCGCCACCCGATCCAAAGTTTTCCGGTGACGATGAGGATGCCGATCCCATTCAACGCGATCCGGCGGATTTGCTGGCACAACGCGTCTGGAATGATTCACCGTTTGGCCAACTTTCCAGCGATGGCCAACGCGTGTTCATGCTGGACGATTTGGGAATCATTGAGATTCAGCGATTCGGACCATTTGGTCCGCGCGGGATCCAGGACGATTCGCTCAATCGCAATACGTTGGTGGCCTTGGACCTAGCGACCGAAGGCAAGCTGTTATGGCGACTTGGTTCGCAAGAAACCGTTCCGACACCGTTTGCCAACGCGTTCTTTCTCGGTCCACCGTTGCCCGCCAATGGACGTCTCTATGCCATGGTCGAGCTCGCCGGATCGATCGTCCTGGTCTGTTTGCACCCCGAAGATGGAACCGAAGACTGGAGGCAGGTTCTCGTATCCGCCCAAGCTGGACGAATCAGCCTGGACCCGATTCGCCGGGTGGCTGGCGCCATGCCGACGCTCCACCAGGGCATTCTGATTTGTCCGACGGGAGGCGGCGCCACGGTGGCGGTCAATCTGGCCGATCGAACGTTGCGCTGGATCAATGAATACCAACGCAACCAGCAGTTCAATCGCAGCGTCATCCAAACGAACATGGAACTCTCGATGACCGAATTGTCGCGGCGTTGGAACAGTTCCGCCGCCATCGCATCGGGACGCGACGTCGTCCTAACACCGGTGGAGTCGGATCGCTGCATCGTCGCGGACGTGCTAACCGGTAAGAATCGATTCAATCCCACCGTGCGTCTGGAAGATCTCTATGTCGCCGGGATTCGCAACGGGCAGTACATCGTTGTGGGCCCAAACACAATTTCCGGACGAAGGCTGGTAGATGGACGCATTCTATGGTCGACCGAATCCGACTTGGTTGAACCGGGTGAAGGCGTCGCCGGTCGTGGCGTGTTTGGTCGTGAAAGTTACTTTGTACCCACCACGGCGGACGAGCTCGTCGAAGTGTCCCTCACCGACGGGTCGGTGATCAGTCGTCGCCAGGTCCGCTTTCCATTGGGAAATCTGGTCGCCGTCAACGGGGAACTCATCTCGCAGGGCAGCACCATGCTCGCTGTTGCTTATGGTGAATCGGCACTTCGCCCACGGGTGGATGCCATGCTCCGAGACAATCCAGACGATTTCTCCGCACTGGTTCGCAAGGCGGAGCTGTTAATTGAACAAGGTGATCGCGTGGATGCACTGGAAGTCTTGGACCGTGCCCGTGCGATCGAGCCCGACAACGACGAAGTCTTAATGCTATCCGTCACCGCGATGTTGGGAACGATTCGAGAGGATCCCCTCGGCGCCTCGGTGGACCTCGACATGCTCAACGAGTTGATTGAACGACCCGATCAACGGGCGGAACTGCTGGTGCTGCAGATCGAAGCCTTCCTACGTCAAGCCCGCGAGTCAACCGACGACGAGGCCGATGCAAGAGCCTCGGCATGCATCCAAGCGATCTCGCTCCTCCAGGAGTTTTCGAGGTTGTTGATCAAGGAGCCATCGCTCAACGATGCTCAACCGGTCATCTTTCCGTCGTTGAATCGTCGGCTGTCGATTCATGCTTGGGTATCGGCTCGGGTCGCCGAGCTCTACTCCATTGCCGATGCATCCACCGCCGTGACGATGGATGAATCGATATCGGAATCGCTCAATGTGATTGGTCGCGATGATGTCTCAGCGATGGAGGTGGGCGTTCGTCATTTTTCCGCTAGCGACGAATCGGCGGCGCTTCGCGCGCGTCTTGCGCGACGGCAGTTGGAGTTGGGAGACTCGCTGGCCGCTGAACGTTGGAGCCTCGGTGAAGGTGTCGCCACCAATGAGGCGCTCGAGCGGACGACCGAAGAGGACCTCGCCATCCTCCACGAACTTTACGACGAGAACCGTTGGCTCGCCGATCAGTGGCGTGTTGATGTCGAACTGCGGAGCCGACGTGGCGAGTCACCCGCCAGCGGCGAACCGGCGGCCGACGATTCGGAACAGGACGTCGGTTTGGGACCGTTGAGCGATCCTCTGTTGGCGGCCTTGGACGGCCAACTCGCCATGAATCCAGATCGCCCCCCCAACCATTGGCGAGCACCCGATCAATGGCCGCCCAATGTCAAGCTTGACTGGCAAGTGAACAATGCGCCGCGATCACGCAGCATGTTATCGAATCGAACCTACGATCACTTACAGCTGATGATGGGTGACCATTTGATCGGTTGGAAAGTCATGGAGAGTTCCGCGGCACCGATCTCCGTCATCAATCCAGACGGTTTCAGCCGCCCCCTCGGCGTCGAGGGTGCCATCGCCGACGACGGGCGAAGTCGGGAGATCATCGTCAGCGGAGGCTTGATGGTGGTCATGACCACGTCGGAGTTAATCGCCATTGACCTGTTCCAGGCGTTGGGCAATTTGCGTGAACCTGCCGTCCGTTGGCGACGGCCATTGAGCAGCGATGGCAAGGCGATCGCCAAACGCATCAGCAGCACGTCGGCCGTTGACAGCCAAATCTATCGGTATCGGATGAATTCCGAAGCCGCCAACCGGGTTGGGGGCGAACTGCGACTGGGACCGGTGATGACGGATCGCCTGTTCTTGATGCGGGGCACGGAATTAATCTGCTTGGATTTATTGTCGGGCGAAACCCTTTGGAGTACGACCCAGTTTGCACCCGGCGGCGCCATCATCGCTGACCGGGATCGGGTCGCCATCGCCAGTGACCGAAATCGAATCATCACGATTCTCGATGCGCGTGACGGTAGCACGCTGAAGTCAGAACCGCGAATGATGGAAACGATCTTGGCAAGCGCGGGCACGCATGTTTTGGTGTTGAGCCGATTTCGAGAAATGCGGCGCTGGACGGCCGAACGACCCAACGACGAACTCCGTGCAGCCATCGACAGCGTGATCGATCTGGAGGCCGATTTTCACGAACCACTCTGGCTTGAGTTGCTCAATCCGTTGACTGGTAAGCTCGCTCAGTTCACGATCACCTCGCCCAATAACAGCACGGGACAACCGCGATCGGCATCCAATGGTCACGTTGTCGACGGACGGTACTTCACCTTGATCGATGATTCGGGGCACGTACGGGTTTGGGATTTGCTGACCGGCGGCGTCGTTGCCGAGGCGGATGTCGAGTTGACCTCGACGATCGACGACTTTGCGACAATGCGTGTCGACCAGAAATTGCTATTGCTGCCGCGGTGTCGACGCATGATCGATCCCGACGACCCGACGGCCAACCTGGCCGGCTTCAACACGTCCGTCAACGGCAGTGCCGCCGTGAGCCCGCTATCGCAAATCCACGCTATCTCACTCGCGCTGCCACCCCCACGGTCGATGACCATCGAGAACGAGTCCGGATCGGAGAATGTCGGCGGAGAGCTCCTGTGGAGTCGCCAATTCGATCTACCGTGGGCCTGCACGACGACTCAGCCATGGTCGACTCCGGTGTTGATCCTTGATCGCAGTCGCATCTATACAACCGCTGGCGCGACGAATCGTCGGCGAGAAATGGATGTGGCGTGTTTGGATATTCATACCGGACGCACGATGCATCAACTGGACGGTAAACAGGTCTTTCCGGGTAACTCCATGCTGGATACCTGGGTGAAATTGATCCCTCATCGAAACGAAATCCGCGTGGACATGCAGAGCGAGAACCTGACCTACACCTTCTCTGATGAGCCCGATGAGCCTGCACAGGATGAGTCTCCACGGAACCCCGGCACGCGGGAGGATGGCGTTGTCGAAGGTGATACGGGCAACTAGGAGCACCGAGTCTCCTTGTCTTGCCCGGTCATCTGTTCCGGCCCCGCGACGTAGGAATCACCGGCTTCCAGATTCCCAAGACGGGTTGCCGACATCGTCGTATTCTCGTCATACTCTGCGGCTCGATTTTTCGTGGCCCCCGTCACAATCCTCTCCCCTCGCGACCTTCGGTCGGTAATGCGATGGCAAAAAGTAAAAAGAAAGCGGAAACGATTTTCCTGGTTTGTGAAGAAACCGGGCACTACAACTACACGCTCAAACGGAAACCTGGCGGCGAAAAGTTGCGTTTGAAAAAATACAATCCGCACGTCCGCAAACACACGTGGCACACGGAAAAGAAAAAGTAATCCTCTGAGATTCCACCCTGGGTAACGGATGACCTATCAATCCAATCGCCAATGGCGCATCGCGCCCCACGACGCTCCCATCGTCCAGCGGTTGATTCAAACGACCCAGCTGCCCCCCGTCGTGGCGCAGTTGCTGGTCAGTCGAGGCGTCGCCAACGAGGCTGACGCGCAGTCGTTCCTGGACACCAAACTCACCAGTTTGCGAGACCCGAACGAGCTTCCGGGCGTGACCGAAGCGGTCGAGCGGCTGATGTCCGCCATCGACGCCAAGACGCCCATCGTGATCTATGGGGATTATGACGCCGACGGGATGACGGGCGCCGCCATCTTGGTCAACGGATTGCGGTTGCTCGGCGGCGATGTCAGCTATCACGTTCCCAATCGGCTCGAAGAAGGCTACGGACTCAACGAGGACGCGCTTCGCAAACTGGCCGCACGAGGAAAGAAGCTGGTCGTTTCCGTTGATTGCGGCATCGCGAGTGTCCAGTGTGCGGAACTGTGTCGGCAACTGGATTTGTCCCTGATCATCACCGATCACCATACGATGGCAGATCGACTGCCCGATGCGGATGCCATCGTCCATCCCAGGCTTCCGGGAACGGCGTATCCGTTTACCGATCTATGTGGCGCGGGCGTCGCCTTCAAGTTGGCATGGGCGTTATGCCAAGCCCGATGCGGTCAAAAGAAAGTCACGCCGCCTCTCAAACGATACTTGATGGAATCGGTCGCACTCGCCGCCATTGGTACGGTCGCGGATGTCGTCCCACTACTGGGTGAGAATCGGGTGTTGGTCAACCATGGCTTGCGTGTGCTGAAGCAGCAGCCGCCACCGGGTTTGTTAGAGCTGATGAAGTTAACCAAGCTCGATCAAGTCTCTCAACTGACCACCGAGAGCATCGGCTTTACCATCGCACCACGGCTCAATGCCGCCGGACGTCTTGGTCAGGCGCAGCTGGGGATTGAGTTGCTGACGATCGAGCCCGGTGAACGCGCCGTCGCCTTGGCGGAGTACATCCACGGTCTCAACTCGACTCGGGAGACGCTGCAACGCAAAGTCCAACTGGCTGCTGGCAAACAAGCCCGTACGGAGTTTGACCCCGATCATGATCCGGCATTGGTGTTGGCGGGTGTCGGTTGGCACGCGGGGGTTATCGGGGTGGTCGCCGGCCGCATCGCCGATCAGTACGCCAAGCCAGTGGTTGTCCTTTCACTGGACCACGCTGGCAAGCTCGACGCAGTCGGTTCGGGGCGCGCCGGTGTCAGCGGAATCGATTTGCACGCGGCCTTCATGGAGTGCGAGGACCGGTTGGTCCGATTCGGTGGACACCGCGCCGCGGCGGGATTGACGATTCGCGAGTCGCAAATTGAAGCGTTCCGAGGCGACTTTTGCGAAGCCATTGCCAAACAATGGACGGATGGTGATATCACACCTGTCTTGCAAATCGATGCGGAGGCGCCGCTGGGGCAGTTGAATCTGGCCACCATGCAACAACTCGAAACCCTCGCCCCCTTCGGCGCCGGGAACCCCCGACCGGTGCTGCTGACACGCGGCATCGAACTCGATGGCGACGCTTGCACCATGGGACAGAGTGGTCGTCACATCTCCATGCAGCTGCGACAAGGTAGCAAGACGATTCGCGCCGTCGCCTTTGGAGCCGCTGATTGGTGCGACGACTTGAATGCGGTCGATGGGCCTATTGAAATCGCCTACAAGCCGGTGATCAACGACTTTCGTGGTTATCGGTCTGTGGAGGTGCATCTGGTCGATTGGCGCAAACAGACTCAGATGGCCGCAGCCAGTTAGCGGCGATCACCAAATCGATACAGCGCCGCTTTGGTCCGAACCAACAAGTCCTTTCCCATGGGAACGGGACTGGCCATGATCTGTTCGTTGAGTTCGTAGGTGGCCAGAGTCTGATAACTTGGTCCCGTTCGGAACACCGTCACGTCGCCCTCGTGATTGCCGACCATGATGCGTCCTCCGCTGAGAAATGGCGAGGACGAGAACATTCCGCCAAGCCTCTCGCGATAAAGCTGCCGCCCATCGGCCAGTGACACGGCGGAGACAATTCCGTCGTCACTGATCACATGCAGCAAGCCACCATCGGCGACAAAACTGGGCTTCGCCGGTGCGTTGCGAGCCAAACGCCACCGGATATGCGTATCGGTGACATCGCCGATGCCGGACGGATCCACGGCGATGATCTCCGGCCGTGTGTAACCGGTGGAAAAGACAACGAGCCCGCCAGTGGCGATCGCCATCGGTGTCGTGCTAAATCCGTCTCCGTGATCGACTCGCCAAATCTCACGGCCCGTCGATGGATCGTAGGCAACGCACCACTGCGCTCCGGGGATCACCAGCTGCCGCCGGTCACCGGCGGTGATCAACAACGGCGTGCTGTACGCTTTCTGAAATTCACCATTGCTCGACCGCATCGGCGGTCTGGGCGTCTTCCAAACCACGGATCCGTCTTCGCCCGACAACGCCGCGACGTACTGTTGGTCAATGCCGTCGCAAACGATGACGACATTTCCTTTGGTCACAATGGGACTGCTGCCTGGACCGACGCTGTCGTCGCAGGGCAGGGCGGTTTGCCAAATTGACTCGCCGGAGTTGGTACGAAGGCACCAGGTTCCATACTGCCCAAAGTGGCAAACCACGCGGTCACCAAAGATCACCGGCGTAGGTGATGCAAATCCATTCATCGGGTGTACCGGACCGGGACCATCGACGGTTCGCAGCACCCGATCCAAACGGATCTCACCGGTAGCAGCGTCCAAGGCCACGACCCTCAATGTCACCGACGCCACAACACCCTTGATCTGGGCGAACTGGACGTTGGCCAGCTTCGCGGCGATTTCTTCGCGACTGGCCGCCACGGTCTCAGCGGCGGTCAGCCAGATCGTCTCTCCATCGGTGACGGGCGATGACCAACCTACGCCCGCGATCGGTGTTCTCCACTGGACCGCACCTTGCTGATCGAGCTGCATGAAGACGTCCGCCGATTCGGCCCGTCCGTCACCGGTAGGACCTCGGAACTGCGTCCAGGGCGAATCGGCGACCGAAACCACCGTCATGATCGCCCATAAGGTTGCCGAATAAACCCAACAATTCGAATTCAACATGGTCTACGTCGCGTTTGGTTGGTCGAGATAGGGGCCGATTCACGTGACACCTTTGCATACCAAGGTGGCTTGATTGTGCCGCAACGTCCATACCGGCAACGGGGGTCCCCGTTTGATCGAATCCAATCGAGTCCAGAACGGAACTCAGTTCACAATCACGACTTTACCCATTCCCTGACGACTCTCCAAACGTGCGTGCGCCCGCCCAACGTCGTCCAATGCGAAGGGGTGTTCATCGATGACGGGGCGCAAATCACCCGACTCGGCGATCTGCGCCACACGTTGGAGGATCTCGGCGTGTTCATGTCGGCGGACGTCGTGCAACATCGGAATGAGCATGAACACAACGTGCAGCGACAAACCCTTGAAGTGGGCCAACGTCAAATCCAATTCGCACATCGATACCGTGGTGGCGACGTGACCATTGAGCGAGGCAGCCTCAAAGGATTGGATCAGGTTCGCGCCTCCCACCGAATCAAAAACAACATCAAAGCCGTCGTTGCCGGTGTGGCTATCGACGTAACTGGCAACGGGCGTCGTCTTGTAGTTGATGGCGGTCGCGCCCAGACGCTCGATCAGCTCCATCTGTCGCTCTCCGCCACCGGTCGCGTAAACGTCGGCGCCGAAGTGATTGGCCAATTGAACCGCCACGTGACCGACGCCACCGGAGCCGCCGTGCACGAGCACCTTCTGTCCGGATTTCACTCCGGCACGAACCAGACCCTCGTAGGCGGTAATCGCCACCAACGGTAGCGCCGCAGCCTCAGACATGGACAGATTCTTTGGCTTTGGCGCGATTAAATCCACATCTGCCACCATGTATTCGGCCAGTGATCCTGGCAAGTCGCCAAGACCGCCTGCGCAACCGTAGACCTCGTCACCAACGGCCATCCCATGGACCCCATCGCCGATGGCCTCCACCGTCCCTGCGAAGTCCATCCCAAGGATTGCTGGGGTCGCAGGCGACAGAGGGAGATCCTTGCCCATTTTGCGAATCATCGTATCGACCGTGTTGACGCTGGACGCCGCGATCTTCACTAAGACTTCGCCGGATTTCGCGACGGGACGTTCGACGTCCGCCTCTTCGAAGACAGCGTCGGGCCCGTAGTTGCGTATGAGCATGGCCTTCATGATTCAATCCTCTGCAAATTCGTTGACGTTCGCACCTCGCTGGTCGACCGCTCGACCACGGCCGCGCATCCCAATCGTTAGTCAATCGACTGAACTCCCACCACCAGGTCGTTCCAGTCGCGTTGGTTTTGGAGATCCAGCTGCATGCCCTTCTCATCGGCGACCGAGAACCGTTTGATCGCGGGTGTCTTACTGGTCGCCTGATAGAGCCAGTAGGCTTCCGCTTGGAGTGCTTCTCCGATCGGCTTGTCGATCGACTCATACACGGTCTGCTTGCACGCATTGATCGAATCGATGGGAAATGATGCGATTCGCTTGGCGAGTGTATCGACGTAGTCGTCAATCTCATCGGGATCGAGGGCTTTGTTGATCGTCCCGTAGGCCTCCGCCTCGTCGGCATCAAAGTCGCGAGCGCTAAGGACGATTTCGAGTGCCCGTCCGAGCCCCACTTGTCGCGCCATGCGAGACGCGCCACCGCCACAGGGCAAAATCCCCATCGCCACCTCCATCTGCATGAACTTGAACTTGCCTCGCGCGGCAAACCGCATGTCGCAGGCGAGCGCGAATTCATGCCCACCGCCTCTCGCGAAGCCCTCTAGCTTGGCAATGGTCGCTTGAGGCAAGCGGCTTACTCGCTCCAGCACGGTTTGCAGGTCCAACAACTTGGCGTCATTCCGCGAGACCGCATCGGTCGACATCTCTTTGAGGAGCTTCGTATCATAATGGCAAACCCAAATCTCCGGATGTGCCGACTGAAAGACGACGACCTTGATATCGCGACGGCGTTCAAGTCTCAGGCAAAGCGTGTTGAGGTCGGCCAGCATTTCCTGGCCTTGAAGGTTGACTGGGGGAAAGTCGATCGTCACCGTCAGCACCCCGTTCTCTTGCTCCGCGGTGAACGTCGTGTAGCCTTCAAAACTCATTCGTTCTTGCTCTTATCGTCGTTGAGATCGCTGAAACAGTAAGCTAGACGCCAGATGCGAGGCGCCGAATGTTAGGCCGTCCGCGACGACGGCCAAGTACGTACATTCATGGCACATAGGCACAAGATGGATACTGGCAACAGGACAAGGCACACCAGCTACGAGCTTCCGGCATGCCCGGTTGAGGCGACGCTCGAACTGATCGGCGGCAAGTGGAAAGGCATCGTCCTTTACTACTTGCTGGATGGTAAGCTTCGTTTCAGCGAACTCCAGCGACGCATCGGGTGCGTGACCCAACGAATGCTAACAAAGCAATTGCGTGAGCTCGAGCAGAACGGCCTGATCAATCGAATCGTCTATGCCGAAGTCCCACCACGAGTCGAGTACGAATTGACAAGTGTGGGAGAAACACTCGAGCCGATCCTTCACGCGCTCAAAGCATGGGGCGACACACACGCATTGCAACTGCTGGAACGTCATGGAAACCGTCTTGAACAAGACAGGAAGAACGCCGCGAAGCAATCCGGCGGGACATCGACACCCAGCGAACCTCACTGACGACATTGACTCTAAATTATCAATATCAACGTCGACGACGATCCAGTCGCATCAGACAACTGCCACTGATGCTAGGTGTGAGGCGCCCGCGGAGGAAGGTCTTGTTATGACACTCGTACCAGCAAGAGTTATGCTCACGGCGATTGACCGCATCACTGGCGAGCCCATGAATCGACGATCCACTCGCCTTCGCACCATCATCGGCTTGAGTAGCGTTCTCGTACTCCTGGCCCACTTTGAGGCTGAATCGCATTCAGCGCAACCGAATGTCTTGTTCTTGGCGGTCGATGATCTGCGTATGAATCTGGGTTGTTATGACGACGCGCTCGCGGTGACTCCCAATCTGGATGGGCTGGCGGCCAGGAGTCGACAATTCAATCGGGCGTACTGCCAGTTCGCCAGTTGCAACGCGTCACGAGCGTCCCTTCTGACGGGACAGCGACCCGACAGCATTTCGGTTTACCGATTAAACACCGACTACCGCGATACGGCACCTCGGGCGATCACGATGCCGCAGCACTTTCGTGAACACGGTTACCATACCGAGGCGATTGGCAAGATACTGCACAACTACGGTAAGACCAGCGACAACGATCGTGCATGGTCGGTGCCGGCGCGTCTCGACAAGGTCAGTCATTTCAGAGACTACGCCCTCCCGAAGAACCAGAGTCAAAAAGCGACGGTCGCGGAGGCCGCGCCCGTAGACAACGAAGACGATCCTTACGTCGACGCGAAGATTACCTCGGATGCGGTGGAAACGCTTCATAGGTTGGCTGGCCGGAGCCAGCCGTTCTTTCTTGCGGTCGGCTTTATGAAGCCGCACTCGCCCTACAACTCGCCTCAAAAGTATTGGGACTTGTATCAACGCGAGGATATTCTTCCACTCTGCTCCGTCGAGCGAGTTGCGGATGTGAGTGAGTTGAATTGGCCGATCGCCAATGAGATCCGTGGCTTCGTGGACGTTCCACGTCGAGGGCCGATCGCTCCGGAAACCCAGGCAAGAATGCGGCACGGCTATTACGCCGCCACAAGCTACCTTGACGCGAATGTCGGGAAGGTCCTCGATGCCCTTGAGGCCAGTGGAGTCGCCAGTAACACCATTGTGGTCGTTTGGTCGGACCATGGCTATCACCTGGGCGAGAATGACCATTGGGCAAAAGTAACGGTCCGAGAACTCGACGCCCAAGTGCCACTGCTCGTATCCGCTCCCGGGTATGTTCCAGGCAAGACGAATGCCATTGTTGAATGCGTTGATCTATTTCCCACGCTCAGCGAGCTGAGTGGATTGCCCGCACCACGAGAGATCGACGGTCGGAGTTTCGTCGCTGTGATGAATGACTCGCGGGCACCGTTCCGTTCCGCGGCGCTAACCCAGACGTGTCGGCCCTGGAATCGGAAAGGAACGATCGAGCAAATGGGGTACTCGATTCGTTCGCAAGACCACCGATACACGCGATGGATCGATCATGAGAATGGGGATGTGATCGCGGAGGAGATCTATGATCTCCGACGCGATCTTTACCAGCGATCCAATCAAATTCGTGACGCCGACTTGCGGGACATCATCATCCGGCACCGTCGCCTTCTCGAGAATGAATGGAGTCGATGAGTTGGCCAAAAGGCCATCTCTGTGAACTCCGTGTCCTCTGTGGCATTGCTTGATTCGGTGACTCGAGACACGTCCTCCATGGCCATTCTCACCGGTTCGCGGCACTGCGCGCAACCTCAGCTGGATCGATGGCCGACGGCTAAGCTTGAGGAGTGTTTTCAGCCACCGAGTTCACAGAGGGCACCGAGGATGAGTGATGAACTAACCGAAAAAGTCATTGGTGCGGCTATCGAAGTTCATCGAATCCTTGGACCTGGACTGCTTGAGTCCATCTATGAAGACGCTCTGTGTTTTGAGATGGAAATGCGTCAAGTCCCACATCAGCGTCAGGTGTGCGTCGATGTGATCTACAAGGAACATAGGATCAAAGGGCAAAAGATCGATATTTTGGTTGCCAACGAGGTGGTTGTCGAACTGAAGGCCGTGACAAGACTTCCCGACATCGCGACGGCTCAAACCCTGTCTTACCTCAGATCAACGGGTCTGAAGCGAGCCCTGCTTCTCAACTTCGGTGAGAAGCGACTTGTCGACGGGCTCAAGCGTCTATCTCTGTGAACTCGGTGCTCTCTGTGGCATTTCGACCGTTGGTTGGCCGAACGAGACGTACTGGGACCACCGCACACCACCGGCGCTGACGCAAGCTGGGTTGGTTTTGTTAATGTGCGCCGATGAGTCTCTTTGCGGAACCGTTGAGCCACCGAGCATGAGTGATGACGTAACCGCGATGGTCATGGTCGCGGTGATTGCGGTTCATTGTGTCGCCAATGGGCAGTGCCAAGGCGGCCAGCATTTCCTGCAATGCGGTTGCATATGCATATAAAGTAGACTCTAATCCTGCTTCGGATTTCCGACCTTCGGTCGCGAGAACGAACCGAATCCTAATTTCTCCAAGAATCTTCTCCACGTGGACGATTTCTGACCGATTGCTTCCAGGGCCCGAGATGAAACGCCCCCATCTAACAACTGCTCCAGCGCGACACCCCTCGCGCGATCGTCACCAGGGCAAGTGGATTGCCAATCTTGCTCAAAATATCAACGAGGTCATGATCGGCGACGCGGCTCCATTCTTGGAGTGTCTCGGCAATGGCCTCACGCGGCTGGTTGAAGTCGACGCGACCCCAAGATGTTGGGCGGTGCGATGAGTACGACCGTCCAGGAAAACACCCTCGACGTGGTCGTCATTGGCGGAGGTGCTGCGGGTGTCGGCGTCTCCGTCGCGTTGCAACATGCGGGTATCGAAAACTTTGTTGTGCTTGAACGCGACTTGGTCGGTGCCTCCTTTGCTGCTTGGCCGGCGGAAACTCGATTCATCACGCCATCGTTTCCGACCAACTCAATCGGGATGCTAGACCTCAACTCGATTGCCGTTGGGGTTTCCCCCGCGTTCAGCCTGGAAGTCGAGCATCCAACGGGTGAGGAGTTCGCGTCGCATCTGCGTGGCGTCGCTCAGTTCTTTGAACTTCCCGTTCGTGAGCATACGGATGTGCTGCGTGTCACCAAGGTGGGTGAAGACTTTCGAGTGGACACGACCGAACAGACGCTGAGAACGAAGCATGTCATCTGGGCAGCCGGCGAGTTCCAATACCCTCGCCTGAACGGTTTCCCCGGGAGTGAACTTTGCCAGCACACGGCAACCGTCACCAGCTACGAGGATCTTGATGGCGATGACTTTATCGTTATCGGGGGCTACGAGAGTGGAGTCGACGCGGCATACCACCTTGCAACTTGCGACCGGCGGGTTCGATTGTTCGACAAGCGCTGCCCGTGGAAAGACGAGAGCTCCGATCCCAGTATCGCTTTGTCAACGTATTCGCTCGAACGGATGCGTGAAGAGTGGTTTGAACAACAAGTCGAGCTTTTTCCGAACAGTCCGATTGCGTCCGTGTCGAACGTCGATGGCGGCTACGAGGTGAAGGCGATGGACGGTCGATGGTTTCGATCGCCGACACCACCGCTGTTGGCGGGGGGATTCGTGGGGAGTCATCGACTGGTTGCAGATCTGTTCGAGCAGCGGGACGACGGGTTTCCGCTGCTGAATGAACACGATGAGTCGACGACCGTGCCGGGACTGTTTCTATGTGGTCCCTCTGTTCGACACGACGATCATGTCTTTTGTTTCATCTACAAGTATCGACAGCGATTTGCGGTGGTGGCCAAGGCCATCGCGGACTCGTTGGGATTGCCCGCCGAGGAGTTAGAAACCTACCGACGGTGGGGCATGTACCTGGATGATCTGTCCTGCTGTGGAGAGGAGTGTGCGACGTGTTGACCGATAATCTGGAGTCGAGGGTCGCAACCCGCCTCGAAAGGAATTGGGTCACAAGGGTGTTTCGCATCGAATGGCTGGGGCAAACGTTGGCGAGTCTTTGCTGGATCGCCAGCGTCTTTTCATACGGCATTCAATCCAACGGCGATTGGTTGCAGTTGGTTGCGGCGTCGGCTTGGCTTGTCGCAAACATCGCCGCCGTCATGACGAACAAGGTCGATTGAAGTGTTCACTGAAACGGAGGTCGTCGAACGACAGCCAGTCGGTTGCGATCCAGTCGAACAGGCCGTCGGCTTGTTGAGTCAGCAGGCGTGGTGTTGGGGTCGTGACGTCTTGCGCCCCGAAGGCAATTGGCTACTGGAGATCGGTTTCGACCGCATCCAGCCGCCCGAGGATCGTGCGGACTGCTCCAGTGTTTATGTTCTGGAAATGCCGCATGGACGATCCGTGGTGCTTCGCGGATTCGGCGTGTTCTACGGTGATCAAGCGCATGGCGGCGTCTTCCTGCCACGTTACGAGTTTCGGCCGAGATACACGACGCATGCGACACTCGACTGCCCGCCGTGGTCTGACGACGATCTGCCGAATCTCAGCGAGCCGACCAACTCGCAACGAAACGTTTGCGCCGCATTGACCCTGGATCTGATCGATTGGATCCGCTGTTATGAAGTGAACGTCGTTGAACGTTTGGGGATCTCGTATCGCCAAACGACGCTCGAGCAGTGGGACAATGGGGAGCGTCCGTTCATAGCGGCAGAGAAATTTGCATCCGCATGGCGCGAACTGTCGTTTCAAGTCGCCGCCAACTTTGATGCCTTCTCGCGGCGCGACCGACTCTGAATGACGCCGGACTGGTTCCATCCTCGGTCATCGGGATGGCGATAAAGAGGAGATTCCAAGCACAGGTCGCGGTGAGCCAAGAGCATCCTGATTTCGTCGATGCAGTGTGCGTGCCACATTCTGCATTGACTCCACACCGCGAAGTGTTACATTGTGTAGCACTACTTACCGTAGCGTTCGAGGAGCCAAAATGAATCTGCCAGGAAGAAAGCCGCTCGGGCCGCTTGAGCATGGGGTCATGCAGATTATTTGGGACCGTCAGCAGGCCACCGCTGACGAGGTTCGAAAGGCACTTCCCAAGAAACAGGATTTCAAAGAGTCAACGATTCGCACGATCCTCCGGCGGCTGGAGGAGAAGCATTATCTCGAGCACGTTGTTGAGGGTCGTACATACGTGTACCGGCCTAGGGTGAAACCAGAAAACGTCGCATCACGTCAAGTCTTGGGGATCATCGACAAGTTTTGTAGAGGCTCCGTCGAAAACTTGCTGCTTGGCATGGTCGACGATGAAGTGATCACAGCGGAGAAGCTTCGCGAGTTGGCCGATCGAATCTCCGCCGCAGAATCGCAACCGACGTCGACTCGTCAGAAAACAACTCGGAAACGAAAGAGATAGACGGCCCATTCACGATTCAGTGCAATCGTGGCCGAGTGAAGTCAACACGATAATTGAGGGTTGAGCGATGTTGGATCTTGCAACTTCTTGGTTCATGGTCGCCGTCGATGTTTCCGTGAAGGCATTGGCGTTGACTGCGATTGCCTTGTTGGGCATTCGATTTCTGCGGCTTCGCGATAGCAACGTCCAGCACCGCGCGTGGACGGGAGTACTCATCGGAATGTTGCTGCTGCCAATACTTTCACAGACCTTGCCGACGTTGCGGCTCCCTGTCGTGTTGCCTGAATACTGGGCAATGAGTTCGCGCAGCGATCTGTCGTCGGTGTTCGACACAGGCGGTGGCGAGCAAACGGCAGACGCGACGCCACAAGCTTCGACGTTTCGCGACGCGAACAACTTGTCGGGCGCTGCATTGGATCCGTCACTTCGACCGAGCGACGCTCGGTCGAATTCGCCATCGTGGCGCCCCGGAGCCGAGTTTGCCGACAACCATTCCGATGTCGCGACGGAAGACGCCATCCATCGCGTAGTCGCGGGGATCCAAGGTAATCAGCGGGAGACCGTTTCCAACGCCGGCGCGCCAGTATCAGAGGCTCGTGAGCGATCGATTTGGCCTGTGAGTCTCTTTGTGCTTTGGCAGATTGTGGCGGGCATGATGGCGGTGCGGCTGCTGGCCGGATTCATTTATTCACGGCGTCTGGTGCACTCGTCGAGTCCCATCACGCCCGAGAAACTCGCCGAAATGGGAGCTCGCTCTCAGTGGCTCCACACCGGGGCCCCGACACCAACCATCTGTGAATGTCCGCTGATTCGTGTGCCAATGGCCCTGGGAGTCGTCCGTCCGCGCATCCTTTTGCCCGCTCAGTGGCATCAATGGTCGACGGAGAAACTGCAAGCGGTGATGGCTCACGAACAGGCCCATATCCAACGAGCCGATGGAGCGATCCTTTTTCTAGCCGAGGTAAACCGTTGTCTGTACTGGTTTCATCCGATCGCTTGGTGGCTGCGAAGCCAGCTCAGTCAACTCGCCGAAACGGCTTGCGACGACGCCGCGATCGATTGCACTGGGAACCGTGCCACTTACGCGCGGCACCTATTGGAAGTCGCATCCGTGGTTTCGGGTCAACGAGGTCGCCTCATCGCCGTGGGCACCTCGATGGCACGCAGTCCGAACGTTGAATCTCGAATCAACTCCATCCTCGATGAGGATCGTCCTCTTTCGAAACGACTGACTTGGACGACAACCCTGCTGTTATTGGGCGCTCTGATCCCATTGGTTGCCGTCGCTGCCTCGGTGGGACCCGCGACGCAGACGAGCTCCCAGTCGAACGATGAACAGGCGGCGAATTCCGAGCAGCTGACCGCATCGGAAGACAATCAACGTCGACTTGCGGAAAAACATCCAGTGGGGGCGGAGCCGCTGTCTTTTTCGGGGAACGTCGCGACACCGACCGGCGAACCCATCGCCGGCGCAAAGATTTGGCTGGCGGTTGCGTCGCACCGTCACGCACTCGAAGCGAACCGGGACAACCGCCAGGGGTTGCTGCGAGAACTGGGAAGCACAGACGAGCGAGGGCGGTTTGAAGTCGTAGTGGATACCCGGATCATTCAAGACATCCGCGCCCGCCAGAAGACTCGAAGTAGACAAAGCATCACTCAGGCCCAACTGGTTGCGACCGCTAACGGGCGAGGCATGGCCTCGATGCCTCTGGATGTATTTGCTGACCATCCGCGCCCCGGTGCGAGCCAAGACCTACTTCAAGCCAACGTGGATCGGTCGCTCGGCGATGGAGCTTTCGCTCGCCGGACACTCCAATTGAATCCCGAGTCGCAGGCCGTTCGGGGGCGACTCGTTGATCTAGAGGGTCGCCCGCTGCGGAATGTGAAGGTGTCGGTCGAAAGGCTCCGGCAACCCGACGTCACCAGGTTGCTGAAGGCGTTCGAGAGTTTGTCAAAACGTGAAGCCAATGAAGCTCTGAGCGCCGCAGGTTTTCTGGCGGGGATCGCAAGAAGCGAACTGCAGAGGCTGCTCCCATCCGTGACCACCGACGACCGCGGCGACTTTGAACTCCGAGGCATCGGCGACGATCAACTGGTCAAACTTACCTTCGATGCGGTTCGGGTTGATGCTCGCCCCATCTATGTATTCGGACGCGAGATGGAGACCGTCAGCCTGCCACACATCGCTCGGAATCCTGATGGGCCGCAAGACGTGTTTCTCGGCCGCGACTTCACTTACGAACTCGGCCCGGCTGTTCCCGTCGAAGGCGTCGTTACGGACTTTGACACCGGAGAACCGATCGCGGATGCCCTCGTGTATGTCGAACGATTGTTCCAAAAAGTCACGTCGGAAGCGTCTCAGTTGCGGCTCGATACGTATCACATTCGCGGAATGACGGATGGGCAGGGTCGCTTTCGAATCAACGGCATCCCGCCCGGCGAGGGTCACGTCCTCGAGGCCGTTGGACCCAAGTCGGAGCCATACCTGTCGACAACCCAGATCATATCGCCAAGCCTTGAAGATGGTGGGGTGATGCGAAGTGACTTCCAGCTCAAGCGGGGAATCTGGATCGAGGGTCGTGTCACCGATGCACGGAGCAACCAGCCAGTCGTGGCGGATGTCGCCTACATGGCTCTGAAGAATAATCCTCACTCACTAGAAAGGCTGGGATTGGATTTGGCCTCGGACGTGACGCCTTTGACAACTGACCGTGATGGACACTTCCGAGTGGTCGGTTTGCCGGGTCATGGGGTGCTGATGGTGAAATCGCACGTGCCGAGTTATCCCTTGGGATCCGGTGCTGCGATGATTGACGGATACGATGAGTCAACAGGTGTTATCCCAACGACGCCTTACCCGCTCGACGTACGGTTCTGGGGTTGGCATCTTCTAAAACAGATTGCCCCCGCAGCCGACGCGACGTCGTTGACCTGTGACCTTGCTTTGGATTCGGGCGCCGCCATTCCGGGCCGCGCCGTTGGGCCTGGTGGACAAGCCGTCACGGAAGTCTTCGTCCTCGGCCAAACCGAGGGTGACCCATGGTGGAGGCCGCGACACGACGACAACGTTCCAGCGACCGATCGATTCGAAGTCAACGGCTACGATGGCAAGGGGCCTCGGCAACTGTTCTTCAAGACGAAGGACGAAGCGTTGGTGGGCCGTTACCGCCTGAAGGGCGATGCCCCATCGACGATCACCACGAGACTGGAGCCGTCCGTCCGCGTCACCGGACGTGTAATCGATAGGGTCTCCGGTCTTCCCGCGGCGCGCTGCTTCGTCAGTTGCGAGCGATGTGCTCCCACCGATGCAACCTATCCGCCCGTGGACTTCACGATTCACTGGTGCCGAACCGATGACGAAGGTCACTTCGAGATCAAGGGTCTCAGCGCCCGATTCGTCTACGAGATGATTGCCAGGAGCGATAACCTCACTCCCCAAACCAACCGCTTCAGGATTGATTTGGCCGACGCTCAACCCGGCGAAGTCATCGAGATGGGTGATGTGACTGGCAATCCAAACGAAAAACAGGTTGGAACCGTTTCCTATTCGGGACGAGTCGAAACACCCGAGGGTCAGTCAGTTGCAGGGGCGAAGATTTTTCTAGCAAAGACGTCGTACGGTGGTCTCAGCCCGGCCATCTTGCGTGAGGTTGGAACGTCCGATGATCAGGGTCGATTCCGCGTACGCTTTGATTCGGAGGCGACCCAGGCGATCCGAGACCGAACGAGTCTCTGGCAAACGACCCTCGTGGCGAAGGCGGCTGGGCGCGGACTGGATTGGCTGCCGCTGGATGTCTTTGTCGACAATCCTGAACCGAGTGAGCAAAGGGATCGACTTCAGGCTCGTATGGATCGGTCCTTGGGAGCTGGACGATTTGCAAGTCGGACGCTGAAACTCCGGCGGGCGGAGCAGCCCATCCGCGGGCGTCTGTTTAGCTCGGAAGGTCTGCCGCTGCCGAACGTGACGGTCATGGTCGAGGATCTGCAACAACCTGACATGCCTTTGTTGCTCAAATCATTCGAGGATCAATCCAAGGATGGGTTCTACGCGGCAATCAATGCGACGGGTGTGGGCGTCGGGGATCTTGGCCGCGATGAGTTCCAAACGCTGATCCCGTCGGTCCAGACCGACTCAAACGGAGTGTTTGAATTGTTCGGTGTCGGTGATGATCAACTCGTTTCGATTGCGTTCGCGAGCGAGTACCTGCAATCGCAAATCGTCCATGCATTGGGGCGTTCGATGCCGTCAGTTCGAATGCCCCACATTTCCCGATACCCCGATGGCGCGAAGGATGTCTTTTTCGGTCGTGACTTCACCCATATCGTCGGTCGTTCCGTTCCCGTCGATGGAGTGATCAAAGACGACGACACGGGAGATCCCGTCCCGAACGTGTTGGTGTATGTCGAGCGGCTTTTCCGAGAACGCGGTGGGGCGGATGAAGGACAGCTCCGTCTCAATACCGATCACATGCGGGCGGTGTCCGACGCGGACGGTCGATTCCGCATCACGGGCATGCCGCCGGGGATCGGCCATGTCTTCGAAGCAATGCCCCCGAAGTCGGAGCCGTACCTCATGTCCGCCCAGGACATCACTTTGCGCCTCGACGACGGGCCCGCGAAAGAGATTGAAATCCGAGTCAAGAAAGGGATCTGGATTGAAGGCCAAGTGACCGACAAGCAAACCGGCGACCCAATCCGTGCGACGGTTGATCACCTCGCCCTGCGAAAGAATCCGCACAGACTTGACAAGCTTGGCCTTCGACAGGCCTGGGTGCCACAGCGTTATTGGACCAACGAAACGGGACATTACCGTGTCCCCGCGTTACCGGGACCGGGCGTCTTGCTGGTGACGTCGCAAACTCCCAAAGGCTATCCCAACGCTGTGGGCGCCGAATCGATTGATGGCTATCGATCGAGCACGGGCTACATCCCGACCACACCGATCGGTCTTCCCGTCTCGAACTGGGACTTGCTGAAACAGATCGATCCGGCCGCCGATGCGACATCCTTCACCTGTGATCTTGCGTTGGACGCGGGAGTCTCGATTGCGGGACGAGTGATCCAAGGCGACGGACAATCTATTTCGGGATTCAGTGTCCTCGGCGCGACCGCGAATGACCCTTTCTGGAAACCGCACACAAGCAACACGTTTTCAATCCACGGCTACGACGGCGACGGTCCGCGCCAGCTATTCTTCAAAAGCAAGGATGAGGCGTTGGTGGGGAACTACCGTCTCGAAGGCGAGCCTCCCGAAAACGTCATCGTCCAGCTCCAACCCTCGGTACAAGTGACCGGGCGGCTGATCGAAAACGAAACGGAACTTCCTGCGGTCGACTACGAACTATTCTGTGAGCGAAGCTCGCTATTTAGCAAGAAGTACGCCCGCACCATGTTCCGGATCGACAAATGCCGCACCAATCCCGAGGGTCGCTTTGAAATTCGAGGTCTAGCTGCCGGCCTGATCTATCAGATGAGTGCGTCGAACCCACAGCACTTCGTCAACGATCTCAATCGGTTTCGGATTGACCTGAGTGATGCCAAACCGGGTGACATCATTGACCTGGGCGATGTCACCGGTCCACGTGGAGGGCGCACGAGGGACAAAACCCCGTGAACTCGAGCATGCTCTTGGTTCATGACCTGACGGCATCACCGTCAAGCGGTAACATCACGCCTCATGCAACTAATCAGCTGGAATGTCAACGGGATTCGTGCTTCGATGCAGAAGGGCTTTCGTGCCTTCATCGAAGATGAGTGCCCTGACGTGGTTTGTTTGCAAGAAACCAAAGCGGAGCCGCAACAAGTGGATACTGAGTGGGCGGAGTCGCTCGGTTACCATCAAGTCTGGAACCCGGCCACCAAGAAAGGCTACTCAGGAACGGCGGTGTGGAGTCGCATCCCGCCTCGCAAAACAACGACCGGTTTGGGGATCGATCAGCACGACCAAGAGGGTCGCGTGATTACCAGCACGTTCGAAGACTTCCATTTGGTCAACGTGTACACACCGAACTCGCAACGGGAATTGGCCCGACTGGAGTATCGGCTTGGGTGGGACGCTGATTTCTTGGCCTATGTACGAAAACTGAATCGTCGCAAGCCGGTGATTCTGTGCGGTGATCTGAACTGTTCGCACCAGGAGATTGACTTGGCCAACCCGAAGTCGAATCGACGCAACGCCGGATTCACCGATGAAGAGCGTGCCGGACTCGATCAGCTGTCCGCTGCGGGTTTCATTGACTCGTTTCGCGAGCGGAACCCGAGTCCAGGCTGCTATTCATGGTGGACGTATCGCGGCGACGCACGTGCGCGGAATGTCGGGTGGCGTTTGGATTACTTCTGGGTCGCCCGTCGATTCTGGCCCCGCGTCACCGATGCTCGAATCCGCGCGGACATCTTTGGCAGCGATCACTGCCCGGTTGAACTGACGCTTGATTCGGTTGGGACATGATGCGGTCGTTGCCGTCATCTGGGCAGGCTTGTCGTCGGTGATTACAGTACCGGCATCATGAATGAACTCTTTCGTTTAGACGACGACGTCGCGGTCGTCATTGGCGGTACAGGCGAGCTAGGCGGTCACATGGCAGAGGCGCTGGCTGGTGCCGGCGCACGGGTGGCGATTGTCGGTCGCAACGCAGAACGTGGACGGGCGCGGGCCGAAAAGATCAACGGCGACGGTGGGACGGCTCAGTTTTTTGCCGCCGATGGCACCAGCGCGGATTCGCTTGCGTCGGCGCGCGACGCCATCATGGCTTGGTCCGGCACGCCCTCCGTGCTCGTCAACGCCGCCGGTGGGAATCACCCCGATGCCACGATCCCGCCGGGCGGTGATTTTTGTGGATTGCCGACGGAGGCTTGGCGATCGGTCTTTGATTTGAACTTGGTGGGCGGCGCCCTGTTGCCAAGCCAAGTCTTCGCGCCGGCGATGATCGAAGCCGGTGTGGGCAGCATCATCAATATTGCATCGATGTCGGGAAACATTCCTCTCTCGCGAGTGGTGGCGTACTCCGCTGCCAAGGCGGCGGTCATCAACCTTACCCTGTGGTTGGCTCGCGAGTGGGCGACCACCGGCGTCCGCGTGAATGCGATTAGCCCGGGATTTTTCCCCGCCGAACAGAATCGAAAGCTGCTGTTCAATGACGACGGAACATACACCGAACGCGGTGGCCAGATCATCGGCCACACACCGATGGCGCGGTTTGGCCGACCTGAGGAACTTGCCGGTGCCACCATCTGGCTGGCTAGCCGACGTGCCGCGTCATTCGTGACCGGACAGAACATTGCCGTCGACGGCGGATTTGCGTCCGTGACGATCTAGAAGCCGATTTTGGTCTTCACCCTTCACATTTGTACCCATCGACCTCTCCCGAAGCCATGATTGAACTCCGTAGTGACGCTAAGTACGCGATGATCACGCCCACGAGCATGGGCACACGTCTGACCCCTCTCGATCATCAACCGTTTCACTGCAGCGACACGTTCAAAATGCAGGGAACCAGCGCCGAGTCCAATGTCGGCAGCGTTTCATCTTTCTTGGGACTGCCCGTGAAAGTATTGACGGCCTTTGTCAAAGACAGTCCCGTGGCCCGATTCATCAAAGACGACCTGGCACGTCGACACATGGATTACGAGGGCCCTGAGTTTGAACAGGACAACCCTTGGGGCTTCCGTCACCAAATCAACATGGCCGACAGTGGTTGGGGTAGCCGAGGTCCGCGTGTGCAGAATGATCGTGCCGGCGAAGTCGGCCGCAAGTTGAATGTCAAAGACTTTGATATGGAACGGATCTTCGCGGCCGAGGGAACGAAGATCGTTCATATGTCGGGTCTCATTGCGGCGTTGTCCGAGGAAACGAGCGAGTTCTGTTTGGAAATCGCGCGGGCGGCGAAGAAACACGGAGCGCGGATTTCATTCGACCTCAATCATCGCGCCTCATTCTGGAAGGGGCGCGAAGAAGAGCTCTCGGCTGCCTTCAAGGAAATCGCGAGTTTGTCGGACATTCTGATCGGCAACGAAGAGGACTTTCAGTTGTGCCTGGACATTGAAGGTCCCGAGGCCGGTGGCAAAGACATTTCCGCGAAGATTCAAGGATTCAAGGAGATGATCGGTCGCATCAAAAAGGAGTATCCCGATACGACGTTATTCGCAACCACGCTTCGTGAGGTCGTCAGTGCCAATACGCACATGTGGGGCGCCATCGTTTCCCACGGAGACGACTTCTGCGTCGTGGAACCTCGAGAGATCGGTGTCCTCGACCGGATCGGGGGTGGCGATGGATTTGTCGGCGGCCTGCTCTATGGCGTCTTGCAAGGGTGGGATGCCGAGAAGAGCACTCACTTTGGTTGGGCGACCGGAGCACTCGCGGCAACGATGTATACCGATTACGGCCAGCCCGCCGACGAGGATCAGGTTTGGAGCATTTGGCAGGGGAATGCCCGCGTCAAGCGATGAGACATCCGTCAAAATAAGCTGGCTGGATCGGCGCGGAGTAATTTGCGCATCGCCAGCAGGCCGCTGATCAAACACATGCCCGTCGTCAGTCCTAGCACCCCCGCCATTCGCGGAATCGTCAACAGCATCGGCAGGCCTGACCAGCTGCCCAGCAAGTGAAATAGACCCCACGACACGAGCACGGCGGGAATGAAACCGAAAAAGGACAAGAACAGCGACTGCTTGACGACCAATCCGATGAAGTAACCGTTGGGATACCCCATCGCCTTGAGCGTCGCAAACTCGGGCATCGCGTCCTGCAAGCTGGTGTACAGAATCTGGTAACAGATGATCACGCCCACGGCAAACCCCATGAGCGTCCCGATGAAAAAGATCATTCCGACGGGCGTTTGGTCCTGCCAAAAATCCTGTTCTCGCGCCATCAGCGTGGCTTGGGGCAAGACCTCCCACTGCTTTGGCGCCATCCCTTCCAAACGTGCCGCGACGCTCTGAACGTCGGCGCCATCCCGCAATCGAATGAAACCCAGATCGACCGACTCCAGAGGTTGTCCTCGATTGCGTAGTTGAAAGTAATCGGCAAACGACTCCTCACTGACCAGGAGGGTTCCCTCGTTGGCGAAGTCGGTTCCGATCGAAACGGATCCGACAATGTCGATAGGACGGCCGGCCAAATCAACCTGTTGGCGAGTGGGACGTCCGGATTCGTCACGTGCAAATCCGAATGGTTTGCGAGTCTTCGTATCGACCAGCGCGGTTCCGGGCCGCCTGAGCAAGTCCCGCTGCGCTTCGAGACCTTTTATACTCAGCCACGGCTCAAAGTCTGCATTGGATCGTCTCATCGGGACCGCGATCACGCGAATCGGTCGCGACGGCTGGCCTTCGACGCGAACCCGTGCCAGGTACAACTCGATGAACAGAGGTTGGATCTCGACGACGTCCGGATCGGCGGCAGCACGGCGGAGCAGGTCACGATCAAACTGCTGCGTTGCCGGTAGCATGTAACGTGCTTTGCTGACGGCGACCAGCGGCGCGTCGACCATTTGGATCAACTGAATCGGGCTGTCCAACAACGCATTTCGAAATCCGTTCTGCGTGAACATGAGTACGGCGGCGAAACCCACGCCCGAAGCCGCCAAGACGAGGCGACGCGGATCGTGCACCAGATTCTTCCACGCCAGTGGTGTCCGGCGCGTGGCCATCACGGCCCCCCAGGCGGTGTGGCTTCGGATTGGCCGCTTACGTGTCTCATCCGGCGTTGGCCTTGGAGCGTTGAGAGAGGTGTCCAATGATTCTCAAGAAGTCGTCCGCGCCGCCAAACTCGCGATAGACGCTCGCAAAACGGATGTAGGCCACCTCGTCGAGATCGGCCAAATGTCGCAAGACAATTTCACCAATGACGGACGCGGGGATCTCGAAATCAAACTCGGCGTAGATGTCCGTTTCGATGGCCTGGACGACATCTTCGATGCGGTCACTTTCGATACTCTGTTTGGAGCAAGCCCGCTCAATTCCTCGTCGAATTTTTTCACGATCGAACGGTTCTCGGGTTTCGTCATTCTTGACAACCCGAACATTCAGCTCCTCAATCTGTTCGATCGTGGTAAAACGACGTTGGCAATCCTGGCAGAGCCGCTTGCGGCGATGCATGTAGCCTGCCTCCGCGGCACGACTATCGAGGACTTTGTCGTTGTCGTGATGACAGAACGGACAACGCATCCAATAACCTGACTCAATCCTGAACTCAACCGATATCGACCGCGCTCGTCGCAGCGCCCCAAAAACCGTCCTGCCGAGCCCTGAATCGAGGACTGACATCGCGCGGCCCGCCGCCACAGATCGTGGGTGAATTATTGGCAGGCCCATGCCAAAATGATAGCCCGTGGGTTTCTTGCGGGCGTTCAGTCCGATTGACGTCGTCGTCGTGGTGACGAATGATCGAACAAACCCACCTCCCATTCTTTCTCCATCCTCCACTCTTGCCGGCGATGACCATGACCGACCCTCCCGCGAATGACGCCGATGCCGCTTCGGCCGAGGCCGCCATGCAATCGAACGCGACCCAGCCGGTCGAGGCACCCGCTCAAGCCGCACCCGAGAAAGCTGGCTCGCCGAAGCAAATTTTTGAAGACCAGGTCAAGCAGCGGCGCGACGGCCAGACCAATGAGTCTCTGGACGACCATGATCCCGAGGAATCGCTCTGGCAGGGCAGCTATAGCCCCAAAGCCATGATCGGATCGTGGATTTTGCTGAGCGTCGTCAGCATTGGCATCCTCCTGTCACCTTTGATCGTCGATGGAATCCCGTTCTTGATCGCCTTTGCGGTCGTGCTGATCTTGTGGTTCCTAATCGGGTGCAACTATGCCGCGCGGCGATTAGGGTATCATTATGAACTGACCAGTCAGCGATTCATTCATAAGAGCGGGCTCTTGACGCGCCGCACGGATCGAATCGAGGTGATCGACATCGATGATGTCAGTTATGAACAGGGCCCGATTCAGAGGATATTCGGCGTGGGTACCATCAACATCACGAGCTCCGATCGATCGGATCCCGAGTTGTGTCTCCTGGGCATTGGCAAAGTCAGTGAGGTGGCGGGGCTCATCGACGATGTCCGACGAACCGAACGCCGTCGTCGCAGCTTGCACATCGAGTCGATTTAGTCATGACCGCTTGGTTCGTCCAGCAGAACGATGAGACCGAGCTAGGACCGCTCAAACCTGCCGATCTCCTGGAACTGGTCCGCAGCGGCAAGGTGCTCGCCGAGACGATGCTCAAGAAAGACGATTCGGCTTGGTTCCCGGCGTCGGATGTGGGTGGCCTTTTCGAAGCGGCTCGTCGTCCGACGATCGAATACTACTGCATCGACTGCGGAGCCCAAGTCAAACAACCGCCGACCCATTGCCCCCACTGCATCAAAGACATTCAAAAGGCTCGAACTCACATCGTCGAGCATTCCGTGGGCAGCGAACCAACTGCAAAGTCGAGTGAGCCGAAAGGTCCCAGTGACTCAGCCAAACGCTGGCTCAACCGCCGATTGGGCAAGACCAATCGCAACTAGCCTTGCGGCCGTGGCGACCGGTTCACCACTTCACTTCCGCACCGACGGTGAAGCCGACAAAGACGACATCGTCATCGACGCTGATGCCACTGCCGGTAGCGGGTGATAAGACGGAACCAATCTGGTCAGTCGCCGTCGCGACGCCCGTCAGGTACCAAAGCTCCGTTCCGGCGCGGAGGGTCAGGATGTCACCGGACTGATAACGCAACCCGGTGCCGATCTCGATCAAGCCCGCCAATTCATTTTCCGAGTTCGAACGGCGTAGCACGGTACGATTGTCGGCCGCGCCGGCAACACCCCCGACGGTCGTAACGGTCGACGTGGTCAGCAAGAAGTCGGACTCCGCGAGGTTCACGAAAGCACCCGCACGTCCACGGAAGTACGTGGAGCAGAATCGACTCGTGGGGTTGTACACGTCCAAACCGACTTGCAAGCCGACCAAGCGATTTTGCGTATCGCTTTCGATCAAACCTCGTCCATCTCGATTGTCGTTGGCGTCACCTTCGAAATTCTGCGAAGCAAAATCGAACTCCTCGTTGAAATTAATGAAGCGGCCGCCAATCAGGAACTTAGCCACATCCCATGCGATCATGGTGCGGCTCGATTCCAAAGACCAATACTCCGATTCATAGCGTTGCGTTTGCTGGTCCGCCGCCGTGACGACGGGTGCGGCGAGGGGATCGGTGTCCAGTCCGAATGCGAACAGTTCTACGGATGAGTTGAACGGGTTGGCGGTCGATAGGACTAAACGCGGCACGTACGCGTCGGTGACAAATGGGGACGCCTCTTCGGTCTCCCAGAAGAACGGACCCGTGAAGCTGGTTTCAATTCCATTGACGCAGTCGGGCACGGTCCCAATGGTGATTCGGGGTGCGAACTCGAAATCGGGTTCATCAAGCTGAAACTGTTCCGAGAACGAACGCTCGTCCATGTTCTCGCGACGCATGTACAACGCTTCGACGATTCCGTAGCAGTAGGGAATGCACTTTGGACATTCCATGCAGCCGCCCGTGGTGAATCCGTCCGAGGTCACGCCGCTAGTATGCCCGCAGGAGCCGTTCTGGCATGCAACCTGCGAGATCCCGAGCGGATTGGCGGCCGAAGCTGAATCGGACATTGTCGGAAACTGCAGCCAATCACCTGCTGTCGACGCGGTCACGATCGGATACGACTGTCCATCATGGGTGACCGTTCCACCGGCCGTCGCAACGTCCTGTGCGATGAGCGTGGATGATCCACACGATCCGGCAAGGCCGCCCGTGACGGCGGTCGATAGAGCCACCGCAGATGACCATCGGATCCATCGCGATGGCGGATTGCCAGGGCGACGGTCACGCGATCGCGTCGAGTCAAGGCCCGCGTCTGCGAAACGCACGAAGTCGGCAAGGCGGTAAATCCAGTTCATCTTCATAGTCGAACCTCGGAACGATGGGCGACGGCCGCGGTGGCCATCGGTTTCTTGGATTGTCGTGTTTTGTTGTTGGTACGCTGGCGTCGTCAGCGGATCGTCAGTCGGTCATCGACGCGAACGAGTTTTGATTTGCGGATCAGCTTGATGATGGCTCGGGCGTCATCGTTCGTGTCACATTCACCGACGACAACCAATCGATCGCCATGGGATCGAACTTGGATGCGAGCGGTTGGGAATTGCCGTTCGATTAGTCTCATCAGGGCATCATTCGAGTCCGTCGATCGCGATGACTCCACGCGATCTTCGTAGGCCTCACATTGATACAGATGCTTCGTGACTTCGGCGTCGTCGTCCGCCGAATCAACTCCATCGGACGACGTCGTGATCTCCAGCACGGTGCTACCGACGGAACAGGCGGCGATCCGCATATGGCGCGATGTGACGTCAACGACTCGGCAAACACTCGGATCGGCGATCGTGACGCTCAAGATGGGTCCCGGAAGACTCAGGGTGACCACATCCGAAGTGCGGCATCGAAACCGATTGGATGAGGGAATCTCGACGTTCGCATCGGATGCCCGTGATGCGGAGGCCGTACTGACAATCATCGTCTCGGCCGCGACCGGCTTGGACATGCTGGTCGGGGTGGCTCCGTCGATCACCATGGATGGTTCGCTGAAGCCGGCGACGCCATCAGCCGGCGACGGCGAGTTGGGTTCGGTGAGCAGCACGGTGGGCTCATGGCTTTGCTGCTTCGAACGGACCACCATGGGTGTGGCCGCCACCTTCACAGCGACTCGATGACCACCTTCGGCGATTGAAAGTGGAAGCCAAGGCCGAGCGGCCCGCGGCAGAATGGCAGCTTTCGTGGCCGGCACGGGACCCGCTTTCACGGCGTCAGCGCCATTGTCTGGGGCTGTGTCTTGCGATCGGTTGGACTCTTCGGCGAGGCGATCTTCGGCAAGTGGCGTTGCCATGACGATGGGGTTGATCGACGCGACTGGGAGAGGCAACTCGGGTAGTGATGCTGTTTCGATTGCCTCACCGTCCCGAGTCGACTCGGGCAGCTTGAACGGTTCCAGGGGCACCTCGAACGCATCCTTGGGCATCTCGGGAAGCTCAGCGACGCCGATCAAATCAGCCAATGAATTCGATTCCGTTGCTCCATTGTTATCCCCGGCCGGATCTGCTGTCTGGATCGGCGATGCTGCGGGGGAGTCGCTGAAGCTAAACTCGACGGGTCCGCTATCCTCGAGCGGCGACGCGGCCGACGCAGATTCGGATTTGACGGACTCGGCGTTGGAAACGCGATGAATAACGGGTGGTTCCGATTCAGCCGGCTGATCGATAGGCAGCAGGCCGACCGCCGTTCCGATGGTTTTGAGCCGTACTTCGGAGAAATGAACGTCCGAGGCTTGAACCACCGGTCCGTAGGCCTGGGCCGTCTGTGCTGAGACTCCATCGTCGCCTGCGGAGACAAATGGATTCAGCCTAACCCGTCCACCAGTGAGACTGATCGACGAACGTGTTGGTTCGGTCGCCTCACCGGTCAGTGCCGTGCCGCTGGCTGCGGCAATCAACATCATCAACCCGGCACGTTTGGCGTGCCGCCGCCGTTTTGTCGATCTTGGATCGTTTCCCGAGAACATCGCGGACCTTTTCACTCACGATTTCGCGTCATGCGCCCCCCCGGCGCAATTTCGCATGACCCGTCGCCCGGCGGGTGCGCTGGGATCTTGGTCACCTTCTGTATCGTCGTCGGGTCATGCCGGCATTAACGATTCTGCCCAATGAACCGGTGCTTCGGCATAAAACGATCGCGCCAGTCGTCCCGATCTGGGCGATGATGCCTGTACCGTTTGGGTCCCGATTCCGAGGATCGGGACGGGTTGGGGCGGCGGCTACTCCGGCAGGATCGATCGCTGTCGAAGCGATTCGAATGCGATGACCGCCGCCGAAACGGAGAGATTCAGACTGTCGACGTCCCCAACCATGGGAATGACCATGCCGTCGACATCGGTAGCACCGAAATGCCGCCAGCGGTCACCAAGTCCGTCCGCCTCACTGCCTAAAATCACAGCCACGTCCCCTGTCAGGTCATGTTCAAACGCTGATCGATTCGCCTCCACTCGCATCGCCAGCATTCGATATGGTTTCCGACGCAGCCAATCGGAGACCTCCCCCATGGACCCGTTGGCGTACGGGACCGTAAACACCGCTCCGACGGAGCCACGAATGGCATTCGGATTCATCACGTCGCCGGGGCAATCACTCAGCAGGATCGCTGCGGCACCCACCGCGTCGGCCGTCCGAAACACGGCTCCGATGTTGCCAGGTTTCTCCACCCGATCGAGTACGACCACGAGCCCGGATAAGTCATTCGGCAGATCACTCAAGCTGCGGGATGGGGTTTCAAATTCGGCGAGCCCGCCGTGATCGACATCCCCATAGGCGATTTTCTCAAACACGCCCGCTTCGACGCCAAAATGAACGTCTTGATCGATCGCGTGATCGCGCACGCGCTGTGACTCGATCAACGAGTTTGACCCGACACGGTTTGGTGGATCCGACGAACTGTCGATCGGCTCATAGAATCCCAGCAGCTTCCAGCCCGCCTGGATCGCTCGCCAAGCCTCGCGGGGACCGTCGACCAGGGCAATGCCTGCGGCTCGCCGGCGCCGATGATTGCGCATCGAGACGAGTCGCTTGATCGTGGTGTTCTGCGGGCTGCGAATGACTCTCAATCGTGTGGTTCCGCTCGTGCAAGTGTCGAAGAGTCTTACCGGATGGTATCTTCTGCGAGGTCCCCCGCCGACGGTAGCCATGGGGCCGACAATCACCATGGTTCCCGCTTCACTTCATTGACCCCTTTGACACTCGATGCTCACTTGCCGGCCCGTAACCAATCGCCGCGATCAAAAGGCGTTCTTGGATCTCGAAAAACGCCTTTACCGGGACGAGCCTCTTTGGGTGCCACCAATCTGGATGACGCGCCGGCAACTTGTGGGCTTTCGGCCTCACCCATTCTATCTCGATGCTGACGGGCAAACGTTCTTGGTCCGCCGCGATGACCAAGTAGTGGGACGCGTCCTCGCCGTCGTGAATCATGCCCACAACCGGACGCATGAGGAAACGCGTGGTTTCTTCGGATTCTACGAATGCGAGAACGACCAGGAGGCTTCCAACCTGCTACTGCAAACCGCCTGCGATTGGTTGAAGTCCAAGGGCATGACGGATGTCCGCGGACCGGTTCACCCGAGCCTGAACTATGAGGTGGGTCTCTTAGTGGACGGCTTCGACACGATGCCGACGTTCTTGATGCCGTTCAACCACGCCTACTACGCAGATCTGATCGAAGCCTTCGGATTTGAGAAGGTCCAAGACGCACTCACCTTTGAGGCAACCATCGACTTACTCGATCATCTCGATCCAAAACTTCGCTTCGTGATCGACGAATCAACGAAACGATTCAAGGCCGTCACACGCCCGATTCGGCGAAACGACTTCACCAACGACGTTCGCCGATTCCTAAGAATCTACAACGAGTCGCTTCAACAGACTTGGGGCTATGTTCCGATGAGCGAGGCGGAAACCATCGAACAGGCCAAGGGACTCAAGCATCTGCTCGAGGTCGATATGACGAGCATCGCCGAAATCGACGGAAAACCCATTGGTGCCGCCTTTGGTCTGTTGGACTACAACGGCATCATCCGTCAAATCGGCGGGCACCTGTTCCCCTTTGGTTTTCTGCGTTTGATGTTTGGACGTAAACGCATCACACGGCTGCGAATGGTCAGCGCCAATGTCCTGCCGGAGTACCAAAAGTGGGGCCTTGGGCTGGTGACCCTTTATCGGATTGTTCCCAAAGCGATTGCGTTTGGGATTACGACCGCTGAGTTTTCTTGGGTGCTCGAGAGCAACTCATTATCACGAAATACGATCACGCGGGGCGGAGCCACGCAAACGAAGGTCCATCGCATCTATGACCGTTCGTTGATTTGACGCACCCTCGCCCCAACGATTCGATGTCACCCGATGATGAACCACTCAGCGTTGAGTCGATTCTGGGTCGAGACGGCAGTATCAGTCGGCGTTTGCCGCGCTACGAGGCTCGTCAACAACAGCTGGACATGGCATCGGCGGTCGCCGGTGCATTGGCGGATCGGGAACACCTGATCGTAGAAGCCGGTACGGGCACTGGAAAGAGTTTCGCGTATTTGGTGCCCGCCATCCTGCATGCAACGGCGGACCAGACCGATGGAAGTCGGACAGAATCCGCGAGTGAATCGGAGGTCTCCGATGTCATCCATCCGTCGAAACAGAATCCAACGAAGCCGCCACGATCACGACGCGTCGTGATCTCGACGCACACGATCAGCTTGCAAGAGCAACTCGTCGGCAAGGACGTTCCATTGCTCAATAGTGTGATCCCACGCGAGTTTTCAGCCGTCCTTGTGAAGGGTCGTGGGAATTACTTGTCGATAAGGCGCATGGAGCGAGCCGTCGCCAAGTCGGTTTCGCTGCTGGATCACGATTTTCAAGTCCGGCAACTCGGTGACCTTCGTCGATGGTCCCGGCAAACGAGCGATGGATCGCGCGCGAGTCTGTCATCTCAACCGGATTCGGTCGTGTGGGATGAAGTGCGTAGCGACACAGGCAACTGCTTACGAAAGAAATGCGATCACTTCAAAGACTGCTTCTACTTTCGAGCCCGGCGTCGAGCTCAGAACGCGCAGATCATGATCGTCAATCATGCGATGTTGTTCAGTGACCTAGCGATGCGGCGTCAGGGATTTTCCCTGCTACCCGATTACGACGCCTTGATTCTCGATGAATGCCACACGATGGAATCGGTGGCGGCTGACCACCTGGGGCTCAATCTAACCAGCGGTCAGTTCGATTACACCTTGGATCGACTCTACAACGATCGCACCCAACGCGGACTCTTGGTGGCACACGATCTACAGGGGCTACAGAAACGGGTCCAGCAGTGTCGTTTTGCGGCGACCGAATTATTTGCCAACGTGCTTGATTGGAAAGAACAACTCGAGTCACGATCGAGTCGTGTGCACGGTCCCGGACTAGTCGATAATCCGCTCAGTGCGCCCATGGAGGAACTGGCCAGCCGTTTGCGGGCACACGCCGACGCGCAAACAAACGATTCGGATCGAAAAGAGTTTCAATCCGCCCACGATCGCTTGCTGTCACTGGCGGGCGGACTGCGACAGTGGCTCAACCAGACCATCGAAGATGAGTCGGTCTACTGGGTCGAGACGACCGGTAGCCGACGTGGAATCGACCGCGTGACACTGGCGGCGTCGCCGATTGATATCGGTGCCACGCTACGCAAGGAGTTGTTTGACAACGACAAAGTGGGCAGTGTGATCTTGACCAGCGCCACCATCGGCGGTGGTGACGGCGCGGCGTTCCAATTCTTTCGGAGCCGCGTTGGCTTGGCGGGCGGGCGTTCGCTGCAAGTCGGTAGTCCCTTTGACTATCGCAATCAGGCTCAACTCGTCATCGTTCGAGGACTACCCGACCCGTCGAGCGAACGGAAACAGTTCGAACAAAAGCTGCCCGAACAGATCAAACGGTTCGTGGCCCATACCGACGGTCACGCGTTTGTGTTGTTCACGAGTTTTTCGCTACTGCGGCGGTGCGCAGACGCGTTGACGCCGTGGCTGATCGAACAGGACCTTCAGCTCTACCGGCAGGGTGCCGATCAGAATCGAACGGCACTGCTGGAGTCGTTTCGCTCCAATCCACGAGGCGTGCTCCTGGGAACCGATAGCTTCTGGCAGGGTGTGGATGTTCCCGGCGACGCATTGACCAATGTGATCATCACCAAGTTACCATTCGCGGTCCCGGATCACCCACTGTTGGAAGCGCGCCTGGACGCGATCACGGCCGCCGGGGGAAATCCCTTCGCGGATTATCAAATCCCCGCGGCCGTCATCAAGTTTCGACAGGGTTTCGGACGCCTGATTCGCACGCGAGAGGACACGGGGATGGTCGTCGTCTTGGACCCAAGAATCCGTACCAAACCCTATGGGAGTCGATTCTTGAGCTCCCTGCCGACGATGCCGGTCCTGGACGTCGATCCGACACCCCGCGGAAAATCTTTCCGAAGCCTCAATCGCGAACGCATTCAGTGAAGGAATGGTTAACTTTTGGGGCGTGGTCAACACAAGGTTCCCGCAAACCTTTCGGCCATTTTGGTCGCTTACTACGCTGGCACTCGACCACGGCGAACGCTGGGCGGAAGGTTCCCGGGTGGCGGGAGGTTTGACGCCGAAACCTCGATCAAGCCACTACCGATACGAAACGACGAGTCGAAGATTCACGGGATTTTGGAATGAGCCAAACGACATCCTCCTCGGTGCTGATTTGCGGCGCCTGTCAGCATTCGAACGCCGTCGACGCCCAGTTCTGCGCAGGATGCGGCCACGGACTCTACGAGAACTGCGGCGAATGTGGCGCCTCCGTTGCGCTCACCCAGAAATTTTGTGTCTCCTGCGGCACCAATTTGGCGGAGCATTTGCTCACACGGACCGCCAATGCGGAGTCTCGCCTCAAAGAAGCCATTGCCTCTGCCAAACAGCACCAGTACGACCGTGCCCTTCGCACACTTGAGGAGCTCGCTGCGAATGTCGACTTTCGATTCGCTGATGTGCAGCAAAGAGCATCGATGGCCATCGAGAAGGTTCAGGTGCTTCAATCGGAAACGATGCGGGATGTTCAACAGCGCGTCGCGGACGCACTGGATGCCGCGAATCAAAGTGATCATCGCCGAGTCGTTGAGTTACTGGGTGATCTGCCAGGTGAGCTCCTCGATGATGAGTCCACAACGCGTCTGACGATGGCTCAGGGTCAACTCCATACCATCGACGCACTGCAGCGAGACCTCGAGACGTATCTGCAGGCAAAGGAGTATGAGACTTGCGCGGGTTTGGTCGATCAGCTATTGGAAATGAGGCCGGAGAGTCAATCGCTCCAGGCGCTTGCCGGCAAACTGGCCGCGAAGTTCTTTCGGCGGGCCGAGAAGCAGCATCGCCGCGGTGACTATGACGGAGCAGGGCAGGCGCTGCAATTGATTCCACAATCGCAGCGTGACCACGACTACCAAGCTTGGCTTGACCGTAATCAACTCAAGCGGTGGCTTTCAAACCAAACTGCTGGAGAACCGTTTGCAACCGCAACGCTGGGACGTTTGGCGGTTCGATTCGCGAAGGACTGCGATGAAGATGATCGAGCCAAAGAGCTTGTCCAAAAACTCTCTGCGGCGGTCAAGACGCCACGACCGACGAAACGGGATCGTTTTGCAAGTTGGCAAACACAACCGACCAGTTGGCTCGGGGGTGACCTGGGTGTCTTCGCGCATCCCCAATCGATCGACACGAGCGTCGTCGACGATGGTCCTACTAGCTATACGGATTTCGCTGTTGCCATTGGCCTCGCGCTGCACGGATTGGGCCTTGGGCGTTTTTCGGGCAATCTAATTCAGAAGCAGGGACTGATGTCCAAACTTGCCTTTGGCAAGGCGAAGTCGGTTTGGGGAATCGATGTCGGATCGTCAGCAATTCATGCAATCCGCATCTCCCACTCCAAGGCCGCTTCCAAACCAATCGTTGAAACGGCGCTGACCATCGAACTTGCCGTGCCCACGTGCCGAGGCGGAGGTGAATCCGCAAGAGCGTTGCCCAACGCGTTGGCAAAACTGATGGAGACAATTGACGTCACCGGATCGCAAGTTTGGGCAAACCTACCGGACTGCGATAGCATTGCTCGCTTTTCGGAGTTGCCGCCGGTGAAGGACAAGGAAGTGGATCGTCTGATCACAGCGGAAGCCAAATCGCGTATCCCCATTCCAGCCGATGAACTCGCGATGATGACTTGGCTGGCACCACTGGACGAGGCTTCCGGCATGGGGCGTCCACTGACGATGGCAGCGGCCACCAAGCGACTCGTGGATCGTCGCGTCGATCAGCTCAGTAGCATGCAACTGAAAGTCGATGGTTTGATTCCCGAGGCGGTTGCCGTCGCCAATTTCACGGCTTTTGAGTTTGCTGAAGAGCTTCAACTCGGTGGCGAATCCTCGGACGCGAGCGGTGCCGACGGCGAACGAGACGCCAGACAGAAACTCCCCACCGTCGCCATGATCGATGCGGGCGCCTCCAAAACACTCATCGTGTTGGTCTCGCCAATTGCCGTATGGTACTGGCGGTTCGAGAGTGGTGGAGAAGACATCACCCGATTGGTCTCCAAGACAAATCAACAAACCGCAGAACAAGCCGAAGCAACTAAACAGAATCTTGAGAAACTGCCGTCGCCTCATTTGACGGACGAGCTCATTGGTGAGAAGCTGAACTCCGTGCGGTCGCGGCTCGTTCAATTCACCGACGAAGCGAAGAAGACGTTTGCTCACATGGACGTGCGACACACTTGGTGTGTCGGTGCCGCCCAGCTGCAACACGGTTTTCATCGTCGTGTCTTGCTGGCGTCGAAGAATCATTCCCCTTGAAAGTCTCCAAACGCATGGCGAATCCCTCGGAATTGGCGACGGAGGGTTTCCCTGAAGAAGGACGCATCGCGGCGGTGGATTTTGGCACCGTGCGAATCGGCCTCGCCGTCTGCGATCCAGATCGAATTTTGGCGAGTCCCCTCGAAGTGCATCGGGCTGGTTCGCCGGAGGCGGATGCGAATTACTTTCGTCAAGTCGCCGCCGATCAGCAATTGGTCGGTTGGATCGTCGGATTCCCCATTCACTGCGACGGGGGAGAAAGCGAGAAGAGCATTCAGTGCCGCCGATTTGCGGTCTGGCTGCAAGAGGAAACCGGGTTCCCGGTGCGATTGTTTGACGAGCGATTCACGACCGTCGCCGCGACCCAGCGTCTAGCGATGGGCAAGTCGACTCGAAAGAAAAAGACGCAACGTTTGGATGCCGTTGCCGCCCAAGTGATTCTCGAATCGTTCATTGAATCGTGTCGCTATCATGGAGACGTCGCCGGTTTTCCGGCGAAATCGCCGGCCAGGGGAGCTTCGCCGCTTCAGGATTGAACCTTGATGTCCTCATGGACCCCCGGTTAGACCATGGCTCCTGGTTAGACCATGGCTTTGGTGACATCTGTCCGATCACCCGTGAGTCGAATGCCGGATCGCTTCGATAGGATCGTCAAGTAGAAACTCCCATGCTGCCCTTCTTTCGCATCTACTTGGTAGCCCTCGCGTCGTTGTGCTGCAGTGCCACGCATGCAACCGACGTGGTGGTGGTGTGCACTCCGCAATGGCGCCCGTCTCTCGAGCCGTGGGTCCAATTGCGACAATCTCAGGGACTTCATGTTGCATTCTGCGAACCGGGCCGTACCGCGGAACAGACCCGCGACCAAATTTCGAGTGTGAGAGACCAGCACACGCGATTCGTCATGTTGGTCGGCGACGCCACCACCATTGGTCAGCCTCGAGAGCCCTACGAAGTTCCCGCGTTTTACCTCCCCGCAGTCGTCACCCCCAGATTTGGTTCGACTCCGACCTTTCCAACGGATTCGCCCTACGCGACGAGTCCGCCGCTGGATCATGACAACGATCAACCGTTCACGACGATGGCGGTGGGGCGACTGCCGGTACGTTCGGCGGCCCAGCTCGATCAGTTGGTCGACCGAATTCTCCGCTACGAAGATTCAAAGGACTTTGGCCCATGGCGTCGATGTCTCCAATTGACCGGTGGAATTGGCGGATTCGGTGGATTCATTGATACTGCAATTGAATCGGTCACGCGGACCGTGTTGACCAGCATGTTACCCATCGACGTAACTCCGCAAATCGCTTACGCCTCGCAAGGTCACCCGTTCTGCCCACCCGACATTGATTTTGCCACGGCGGTACAAGGTCGCTATGCCAATGGGTCGAGATTCTGGGTTTACGCCGGACATGGGAGCGTCGATCGATTGGATCTATTGGAACGATCGCAATCCGATGCGGGATCACTGGCCATGGGACCGATGGATGATGAACAAGTTCGTGCGCCGGAGTCCACCAATTCGGACTCACCCTACGTGGTCAAATCGCTCATACAAAATGAGACGGTCAGCCGGTTCAGTTCACCAGGAAGCCGCGCTCCGATCGCGGTCTTCCTGGCGTGCTACACCGGTGCCATTGATGCCCCCGGAGATTGTCTGGCCGAGCGGATGTTGATGTCCGAAGGCGGACCGGTCGCGATCATTGCGGCAACTCGACTAACCATGCCATACGGCAATGCTCGTGTCGGGCTGGGGCTCTTGACGGGAATCTACGACACCAACCAACGCCGACTAGGCGACGCCTGGGTGGTCGGTCGGACCGGACTGACGCCGCAACCTCCGGCTGGTCCGACGCCCAAACCCTTGTCACCGGTTCAATCCATGGTCGATGCCTTGGCTGGCATGATGTCGCCCGCGGATGTCGACTTGACGATCGAACGCACCGAGCACGCGGGGCTCTATGTGCTCTTGGGTGATCCGACGCTCAACCTTCATCCGCCGCAGCCGATGGAACTCGATGCTGAGTTCAATCGTGAAGTTGGCGAATCAGTGATCGATGTGACGATCATTAGCCCCATCAACGGCCGTCTCGTGGTCAGCGTTGATCGAGTCCTTGGTGGTGGTCCACCAACCGACGCCGTGGCGACAGCCGATGATCCGCATGGATTGGTCCTGGTCCAACATCAATCGGACGTGGAGGCCGGTCAGACCATCGATTTGAGAATACCATTGTCGGCCTCGGAGCCCGAGACGGTCGTGGTGCGAGCATTGGTCGGCGGCGAGACGAACTGGGCAAGCGCCGCCAAGTCGATCGCACGCTAACGCCCAGTTCAATCCTCTCGTCCGGAGATGATCTGACAGGCGACCACCGATGGACCAACCATCCAAACCTTGGATCCGACTAGAATACCACGTTCACCATTTGTGTTCGTTCGTTGATTGGTCGCGATGATGATGCGTTGTTGGTTGCGAGGTTTCATGGTTGGCTTATCGGCCGTCCTCTTGGTTGGGTCTGTGCGGGCTCAAAGCGCCGACGAATTGGTCGGGTCAAGGCCGAACGTCGTCGTCATTTTCATGGACGACATGGGTTACGCCGACATTGGCCCGTTTGGTGCTAGCCGTTACGAGACGCCCAACCTGGATCGCATGGCTGCGGAAGGCCGATGCTTTACCGACTTTGTTGTCTCTTCGGCAGTGTGCTCGGCATCACGGGTGGCTTTGATGACCGGCTGTTATCATCGCCGCATGGGCATCTCCGGTGCATTGGGCCCCTCGAGTCAAGTTGGCATTCCGGAATCGGAGACAACCATTGGTGAGTTGTGCCGATCGGCAGGTTACCGAACGGCTTGTTACGGCAAGTGGCACCTGGGACATCATCCCAAGTTTTTGCCCACGGCCCACGGCTTCGACGAGTTCTACGGGATCCCCTATAGCAACGACATGTGGCCGCTGCATCCCGATACGATCCGGCGCCAGCAGAAGGATCCCAGCGACCCTGGAAAGTGGCCTCCTCTACCCATCATTGAAGCGGCCTCGGGTACATCGCCGACGATCGTCAACTCAAACGTTCAACCATCTGACCAAGAGGGCATGACAGCGGAGCTAACGCGGCGTGGCGTCGAGTTCATCCGGCGTGACGACGAGCGACCGTTCTTTTTGTACTTGCCACATCCGATGGTTCACGTCCCTCTCTACGTTTCGGATCGTTTTCGCGGCCGGAGCCAGGCGGGCTTGTTTGGCGACGTCATGATGGAAGTGGACTGGTCCGTCGGACAGTTGTTAAGAGCGATCCGCGATGGCGGTCACGCCGACAACACACTGGTCATCTTTACTAGCGACAATGGACCTTGGTTATCCTACGGCGACCACGCGGGCAGCACGGGAGGACTGCGTGAGGGCAAAGGCACCATGTGGGAAGGAGGTTATCGCGAGCCAACCGTCATGTGGTGGCCGAACCATATTCCTGCCGGAACCAGTTGTGACCAGTTGGCCAGCACGATCGATATCCTACCAACGGTTGCGTCGCTGATCGATGCAAAGCTACCCGACTTGCCGATCGACGGCAGGTCAATTCTCCCGCTGATGTCGGGGCAGCCGGGTGCGACATCACCGCATCAAGCCTTCGCCGGTTACTACTCCGGAGGCCAGCTCCAGATCATCCGCAACGACCGATTCAAGCTGGTGTTCCCGCACCAATATCGCACACTCAACGGTCGCCCGGGCGGCACCAACGGCATGCCTGCGAAGTATGAATCCAATCGCTCTGACTTGGCCTTGTTTGATCTCGACACCGACGTCAATGAAACGACCAACGTCATCGCCGAGCATCCCGATGTCGTGGCGTCGTTGCAAGCGGCTGCCGAATCGATGCGGGCCGACCTTGGTGACAAGCTAACGAAGCAAGGCGGTTCCGGCATCCGTGGTCCGGGGAAGTTGACGAAGCAAGATGCCCGACTCAGCTGGTGATTGGCCGGCAATTTGACAGCTCGCCCTACAATTTCCTCCATCATCGCGGTTGATTGAATGAGATGGCTCACCTCGCTCGGCCTGTTCGTTTCACTAGCGTTCACTGTGACCGCGGCACCACGACGTCCCAACATTGTGATGCTGTTGTCGGATGACCTCGGTTACGGCGATCTAGGATGTTACGGCGGGCCGGTTCGAACGCCGGTCTTGGATCGATTGGCTGACCGCGGCATGCGATTCGATCAGTTCTACTCTGGGTGTGCCGTTTGCTCGCCGTCACGTGCCACGCTCTTAACCGGTCGGCATCACATCCGAACCGGTGTGTATAGCTGGATACACAATGACAGCCAACGATCTCACCTGCTGACGAGAGAACAGACACTCGCCGAGGTCCTGAGAGACGCGGGGTATGCAACGGCCCACATCGGCAAGTGGCACCTTGGCCTTCCGACACCCCAGCGAGACAAGCCAACCCCAGCAGATCACGGATTCGACTACTGGTTTGCAACCGACAACAACGCCATTCCGAGCCACCGCGATCCAACGAATTTCATTCGCAACGGCCAAGAGGTCGGAAAGATCCAGGGCTATTCGTGCCAAATTGTGGTCGATGAAGCGATCCGCTGGCTGCAACAATCGCAGGGGACGGCGAGGCCCTTTTTTCTGAATCTTTGGTTTCATGAACCGCATCAAAGAGTTGCCGCACCCGCCGACCTGGTATCCGTCTACGGCGAGCCCAATGAACTAACCGCCGTCTATTCGGCAACGATTCAGAACACCGATCAAGCAATCGGACGACTCATCGCAACACTCGATGAATTGAATGTGACCGATGACACGCTCATCATTTATTCGTCCGACAATGGTACCTATCAAGCGAGTCGGACCGGCGGGTTGCGAGGCCGCAAAGGAACCAACTGGGAGGGCGGCATCCGCGTGCCTGGAATCTTCGTCTGGCCTGATGCCATTTCCGCCGGCACGGTATCCCACGTCCCAAGCGGCTTGGTCGATGTGCTGCCGACGGTTGCGGGGCTACTGGAACTCGACACGTCCAGCGGTCCGCCGCTGGATGGCGTCAACTTGTCCGAAGTCCTAACGCGGGTGGGAGATGATTTCCGGCGTCCCCAACCCCTGTTTTGGCACCTACAGAAGTCCAGGCCGATTGTGGCCATGCGAGATCGACAGTATGTCATCGTCGGCCAGCCTGACTACGAGCTGTCGACCAACAACATGTTTCAGGAAACATGGATTCCACTGATTCGCTCCGGCGGCTACCGCGATTTCCAATTGTTTGACGTTGTCGCTGATCCTCAGCAGAGCAATGATCTGGCCGAACAGATGCCGGAGGTTCTGTCGCGGTTGCGGGTCAAGTTGCTTGAAATCAACGCCAGTGTAATGGCCGACGGCCACGATTGGTCGCTTCAGTAGGATTCGGCCAGGGCATGTTCATCGAGATTCGTCTCATCCAATGGCTCGCATGCCAGTTGCTCGAGGCCGTTCTCGCAAACTTGCTGGCCAAAGAGCATTCCGTAGCGTAACCTTCGACAGATTATCCATTCGCCTCCGTCGTCAACTGGCGTCAAACGTCCACTGGCATGAAACGCCCTCACTTCGTACTGATTGCCGTCTGCGTCGGCATCTTTGGCGTTCGAGCCGATGCGTCGACCTGGTCCGGCGCCTCGGACGACCGTGAGGTGTACATCGTGACGAGCAAAATCGATGGCAAGTGGCCCAAAGTCGGGCCCATGCGGCATGCATCCATTGCCATCTGTCCACGTGGGGTTTCGCCAATTGTTTATGAAAACGGCGTGCCGGTCAGCAACTGTCGCCAGTGCCGACTCTATGGCACCCAGGTGATGGAGCGAGGATTCCAACTCGACCAGAAACGTATCGGTGCATCCGCAACGAGAGTCACGGGCATTTCAGCAACCACGGTCGAGCATCGGATGCGTTCTCACTCCCAGCTCAACGTACCCATCATTCACGATTGTCGGCATCATGTGATTCAGGTACTGCAGCTGCGCAATCGGCGCGGCCGACTCAAACGCGCATTCACTATCCGGTAGTGCAGCTCGAACGTGTTGAAATGGCACGCTGGCAGTTGCCATCCCAGTCGCCGGCTCACGCATTGAGCGCAACGTCGGGCGAATCGGCGACATTGACCCACACGTGAACATGCGGGGCACCACGAAAGTGCCAAACAAAACTGGGGCCTTCCAATCGCCAGTTGTCCCAAACGCCATCATCGCCGATGTCACGATCGGTAAAGTACATCAAGTGGCAAGCGTCCAATCCGCCCTGAGTCTTCAAGCAGGCCATCGCTTCATCACGGTCGCTGACTCGATAGGGTTCCACGAGCGTTTTGAGGACTCCTTGCAAGTGCTCCCGCTGATCTGAAGATAACTCCGAGACGGGCAGGCCGGGGATCGTCGAGTTTCCTCGAAAACCGACGTGCTGTTCACGCGGCGTTCGCGCGATCCGAGCTTGCTGTTGCTGTTTTCCACTCAACATCTGGTAGAGTTGATTCGCTGCTAGAGCCTGATGCCAAAACACGTTGTCGGTGTGCCGGGCACTCTCGGTATCCGACGGAGCATGCCCGTAAAAGATGGGACCTCCAAAGGCAACATGGTCGGCCGAGTTGCCGTCACACCGCAATGTCATATGGCGTCCGGTCATGACGAGCTCGAACTTTTGAACGGTCGGCTTTCCAAAGATGGCGATCGACTGTTCGTAGCCAAAACCGCCCGCGTCGTCTTCGAGTTGCTGGTCATAGCGTTCATGCCAGTCCGGATGAATGATCGATTCGAAGATCTGTCGAATCAAATGTTGCTGATCGGCAGTGTAAAAATCGTCATTGATGCTTGGCCGCGTCACATTCCAGTTGTTGGCCACACGCGTTCGCAAGAGGCCCCGTTTCGGATCGACATAGTTCCAGTCGAAACAGATCGTTTCCCGTTGCCGCGGTGACAACGTCTCATAAAGCTGAGCCGTCAGCGACTCCGCGGTAGCCGGCGGGGGTTGCAGGTCGGCAGCCCAAGAGTGACCGGCGACACCGAAGGCCGACATCGCACTGGCTTGCAATAGCTGGCGTCGATTCATTGGAGGGTTCATGACGGTGTTCCCATTCGTGGATATCGGCAATCCCGCGCATTCGACCGAGCATCGTGACTCGGATCGGACGACGGAGTGCCAATGGTTGAACTCGGACGTGATCGCGATCAGCAGGGTCGGTGCATTCCATTCGCCAACCCTGAAGTCTATCAGGACGGAGCGACGGCCGCATTGGTTGCCGGTCGAGAGTCGGCACCGCCAAGTTTTGGTGCAGGCCAAGGCGTTCCGGTATAATCGATGGCCATAATCGAAAATGCCATCGCGCGAAATCAATGGGGAGCGTAGGGACTTCACGCGCACAGGTGCGTGGACGTGGAGACCAAGCTCAAACCACCCATGGTGATCGCGAATCCGACCGAGGATTCTGAATCATGCGACGTCAACTGGCGATGACGCGTCTCGACGAAGCAACCGCCGAATCGGAGTCCCTCCTTGCGAGTGGATACTCCAGATCGGGGAATTGGTCTCTTGCCCAAATTTGCCTCCATTTGAGATTGACGATCGAAACCAACATGCATGGTTATCCGCGATGGATGACGATCCTTGGCTTGCCGCTTCGGCCAATACTTCGCTCTTGGGTGCTCCCTAAACTCTTAGCCGGCGATTCACCCAGTGGGATTCGCACCGCAAACATTTTTATTCCACCGGATGACGTGGACGATGCGAAGGAGGTTGATCGGTTCAAAACTTGTGTCGCTTCGTTCCTCGAGTCCAGACGACCGATGCACGCCCATCCGGGATTTGGTTCGATGACCAATCAAGAGTTCGATCATTTTCATGCCGCCCATGCGGCTCATCACCTAAGCTTCCTTCACCCAACCACAATCCGGCGGGGATAACCCGCGTTCATCGTTCGCTATCCCTATCGCTCGTCACGCCCATCGCGACTTAACAGGTCAACCCATGATCCAACACAAGACTCGACGCTTCGCAGCAACACTCGTGTTCGCTTTCACGGTCGTCCTTTCCGCCCCGGCGTTCTCCGGCCACCCCGTTCGTCAGGGCCAACCCGTTCCTCTGGGCCAACCGCAACCAACAGCGTCACCGGCTCCAGACAATCCGGCAATCCAGTTTGGCGGCTTTGTCACGTTGGCTCAAAAGCTGCAAAAGCTTCGGGACTCTCGACGAGTTTCTGTGGAGACGTTTGTGGCGATGGCCCAAGAACCCAATACCGTTATCTTGGATACTCGGTCGAAGGCGGCCTTCGATGAAGTTCACGTCGCCGGCGCGATTCACTTGAATTTTTCGGACTTCACGGATGAGAAGCTAAACAAGACCATTGCATCCAAGCAAACGCGGATCCTCATCTACTGCAACAACAATTTTATCGACGAGGCCGGGCCAACGGTCGACAATGGAGCACCGAAATCAGCCGAGTTGGAAGTGGTTCTGCGAGGCATTGTCGACAAGCGTCCCGCGTTGGCACTGAACATTCCAACGTTCATCAACCTTCACGGCTATGGCTACAAAAACGTTTACGAGTTGGCCGATCGTCTCCGCGTTTCCGACCCCCGAATTTCGCTCGCCGGAACATCGATCAACGATGGCAATTAGTTGGTGGGCCAACACCTCGAGGCCGGAATGAACCATCCTTCGAAACGCGTCATTGCTCTCAGCCTTGAACGTGGGCAAATACGGTTTGCTTTGCGGACAATGTTTTGGTTAATGAATATCAGTGCTCTTTACTGCGCGTTGGTGCGTTTGTCGGGATGGTTCATCGGAGCGGTGGCCATGGGGCCGTTTCTGATCCTCGGGCTTCTGGTGGCGTTGCGAGTCCAGAGCATGGTAGGCGGTCTGATCCTGGGTGGTTTTACCGCGTTGTCAGTCACGCTTGGAAGTGCGTTTGCCGTCGGAGTGACTCCGATGGAGCAAGTCATCATGGCCCTGCTTCTCTGCCCGCCACTCGGTTGCCTGCTTGGTCTCCTTTTCGTCGCGCGATGGCAGGTTCGCACCGGTCTCTGAGTTGTTCTTTGGCCAAAACGGAAATCTTGCCGGCTGGTTGTCCGGTCAACGTGCCATTTCCGCATGAACCGGACAGTTAGATTCCAACGAACATCCACTTCCACTCAGAGAAACATCCCATGTCGACGGCAACAATTATCGATAAACGAAAGAATCAAGCCAATCCCTTCGCACCCACGAAGGCGGTTGCAGAAACACGCAACGGTGACCGAAAAACCGCCGATGCCCAATCCGACTCACAGCCACTGTTCAATACCTCGCAAATTGCGGTGGCATCTTTCTTCGCAAGTCCTTTGGCCGGATCGATCCTATTGGCCTACAACTTCGGCAAACTGAATCAAGCTCGACGTGGCCGCATCGCGGTGCTGCTGGCAGCGGGATTCATGTTGATGCTGATTCCGGGCATCGCCGCGATCGACGTTGACTTCCCTCGCGGTCTGTCCTCAGCAATCGGCTTGCTCTATGCGGCGGCGATGGCGTTGATCACGAAGACGGTGATGGGCGACGAACTCAAGAATGCGGGCAAGATGACCTATGCCTTTATGAAACTACTCGCGGTGGTTGGAGGCAGTCTTGCTTTACTGGCTCTGTACGCTGTGATGGTCGAAGTCATGATGTCCGGCGGCACCTTCTGATCATTGAGCCGTCGACGCGTTGATCGACGAAATCTCTAGAAACGGTCCGTCGGTTCGACCCGCCGACGTGCATCCCAACTCATCTCCCGGCCTCGCGAAGCGAGAAACGCCGAGATCAAGCACGAGGCCACGCACGTTCAGCACGTCGCCCAAGGCGGACGGTGAGGACGCTGCGTGGTGGCGAACTCCCCGCAATTTTCAGCGTGAGTTCGCGGCCACATGGGTCGTGCTGCCGGCCGAGGCATCACAGGAAGCAGCCGCGGGCATTTGCGTCGGCGGCACCCGGTTCGGGCGAGAGAAATTATTTCCAGAGAATTTTCTTGTACCGCAGGCGAAATTACCTTAGCTTCACGCTTGGGTGGATCGATGCTCCCTTACTTATTCCTCTCACATTGATCAAGTGTCCTCATGAATGTTCGTTTGTTGTTTCTCTTGGCACTCATTAGTTCCCCACTGGTTGGCTGCGGCACAGGAGGCGGTGGCCCGGCCGAAGCCCCAGCGGGCAACGAATTGGAACAGTTCCTCGCGGACAATCCAGAGATCGATGCGGAAACGGCCGATGACACGGCCGACGGCGATTTGGAGTAAGACCGAGCCACGATTCACCGCGTAAGCGGTTTTTTTTACGTTTTTTTGTGGAGCGATTCTATGTCAAGAAGTCGAAATCGAGGGTTTACCCTCGTGGAGCTGCTGGTGGTCATTGCGATCATTGGCGTCCTGGTTGGATTACTTTTGCCCGCTGTTCAGGCGGCCCGTGAGGCGGCCCGGCGGATGAGTTGCAGCAACAATTTCAAGCAACTTGGTTTGGCCATTCACAACTATCATTCCACCTACAAGAAGCTTCCAAGGCAATTAGGTGGATCCTTGCGTGTCCAAGGGACGGGTGGCATCGTCTCTCGAACCCCCGGGCCCACGGGTTCGCCAGGTCTCGGCAACAACAACAACCGTCTCAGTTGGTTGGTCGGCCTCACTCCGTTCTTTGAGCAGCAGGCGATTTGGGAACAGGTGAGCAATCCGTACCAGATTCCGGAGGGCGATCCCGGGGAAGGTGAAGTCTTCGCCCCGATGGGACCGGCACCGGACATGGGTATTGGTGCCAATAACAACCATCATGGGGATAACATGTATGCCCCGTGGCTGACGGAGATTCCTGGCCTTCGATGCCCAAGCGATCCTGGTCGAGGCCTGCCCGCGCAAGGACGAACGAACTACGCCGCGTGCATTGGTGATGCCGTTCGCCAGACCAATATTGGGCCCGAGAATGATTTTGGTGTTGTCAACAACAATCGTTCCCAGCGGACTCGGGAATCTTGCCGCGGTGTCTTTGTCCCACGACAGTTCACGGCCTTTCGGGATGTGTTGGACGGTCTGTCCAATACGATCATGGGAGGTGAGATCGCGACGGATCTGGGTGATCGAGATGTGCGAACCGACATGCTGAGAAGCGCAACCACCAATGCAATGCGGACCAACCCAATTTCATGTCGCCCGAACTTGGATCCCGAACGTCCCGCATTTTGGAATCCGACTCTAAATGCCGCCACGGACATTGGCGGCATCCAAAACAACCGCGGTTTCAAGTGGGCGTGCGGATTCAATCTCTTCACTGGATTCCAAACGATCCTGCCGCCAAACTCCGAAATCTGTGGCAGTCAAAATGGAAACGGGAATGCGGGAGTCGCCTACGAGAACATCATGTCGGCCAGCAGCCGACACCAGGGTGGTGCGCACGTCTTGATGGGTGATGGTGCGATCAAGTTCATCACCGACTCGATCGAGGCGGGCGATTCCAATAACGCGACGGTCCGACAGGGCGGCAGTGCGGCTCCAGAGCCGACATTCGCGACCGTGCCAGGTTCTCCAAGCCCCTTCGGATTGTGGGGTGCCCTGGGAACACGCGCATCTCGCGAGGTCATCGACGAAGAGATCTAGCAAAGTCGAATCCGACTGATAGGAAATCCAAACACCTTCGCGCTGAGGAATCGGTGCGAAGGTGTTTTTCTTTGGACAGATGATTCAATCAGCCATTCAATTCCATCCGGTGCTGGGTCGATTCCGATTTCGCGATGCACGCGGCGCGACAGGTGTGTTGCGCATTTCATCTCGTCATGGAATATCCTGCATGACAGTACGATCGCCAGGGCGACTGGTGATGGTGTGCTGGGTCTTGTTGTTCTCTTGGGAATTACCATGCATCTCGAGTCATTGTTGACTTCACGGACGCTAACGATCGTTTTGCTGCTTGGTTGGATGGCATCATCCAATGCACCGGCGTTGGCGGTTTCTCGTCCTCTCAACTTTGTCGTCTTGTTGGTGGACGATCTCGGCTACATGGACATCGGCGCGAACAATCCACGATGTTTCTACGAGACGCCGAACATCGATCGCTTGGCGGAGTCCGGGATGCGATTCACCGACGGCTATGCCGCCAACCCAGTTTGTTCGCCCACGCGGTATAGCTTGATGACGGGACGTTATCCGAGTCGAGTCGACGCGACCAACTTCTTTTCAGGTCGACGCGAGGGCAGATTTCGACCTGCGTTACTACATAATTCGATGCCCGTTGAGGAAGTCACCCTTGCCGAGATGCTGAAGGCGCAAGGCTACTCGACGTTCTTCGCCGGCAAGTGGCACCTGGGACCTGACGAAACGTTCTACCCACAGGCGCAAGGATTTGATGTCAACATCGGAGGCTACCATCGCGGGGGACCCTACACCGGTAAAAAGTACTTTGCCCCCTTCGAGAATCCAGAGATCCAAGTCGAAAGCCCGCCGGGTGATCATCTGCCTGACAGACTGCGGCTTTCATTGACTCAAACAAGCGACAACCATTCCTTGCTTACCTGGCATTTTACTCCGTGCACACACCACTGATCGGACGTCCCGACTTGGTCGCGAAATATAAGGAGCGTGCGTCCGAGATCGAGGGCGATGAATTTGCGGAAGAAGAACAAGTCTATGGGGAGAAGCCAAGACGCGTGCGTGTCATCCAAAAACATGCGGTCTACGCCGCGATGGTCGAGGCGATGGATGCGGCGGTAGGCAAAGTGTTGGATCAATTGGAAACATCCGGCGTCGCTGATAACACCGTCGTCATTCTAACCTCCGACAACGGGGGCCTATCGACTTCTGAAGGATCGCCCACCAGTAACCTACCTCTCCGTGGAGGCAAGGGATGGGTCTATGAAGGAGGCATTCGCGAACCATGGATCATTCGTTTTCCGGGTGTGACCGATCCAGGCAGCGTTTCGGCGGAACCGATCTGCTCCATCGACGTCTTCCCCACCATTGCGGCAGCCGCCAACGTGTCGGTCGCCCATGAAGTCGACGGTGTCGACCTGCGGCCAGCACTCCGAAACACATCCCTCCAACGAGATGCGTTGTATTGGCATTACCCTCACTACAGCAACCAAGGCGGCATTCCCGGTGGTGCGATCCGCCAAGGGAACTTCAAGCTAATCGAGCGGTATGAAGACGGTCGCGTTCACTTGTATGACTTGGAAGACGACATCGGGGAACGACACGACCTTGCAACACAAAAGCCAAACCTCGTTCGAAAAATGCGTCAGCAACTGCATGATTGGTATGAAACCGTCGATGCCAAGTTCTTGCGGGAGAAGAATGGCGTCAAACCATGGAGTCCCAACGATCAGTCAGATTGATGCCTTCTCTTGGTCAAGCCGAGAGCTTGGTGATGACGTTCGACTGATCGTCTTGGAATCCTTGTGGCCCTTTCACTCTCGACGACGAACCAACGCGATGACAGTGCAGGCCAACAGACTGCAACCCAACAGATGGGGCTCTGGAATTGCCGTGACGGTGATCTTGAGAATGGGATCGAGCACTACCGAGGCGGGCTGAGTATTGGCCGGATCGGTCCTCAATCCAAAGAAAGCCCCGTTGCCAGCGAGCAAATGAGTCAGTTGATCGGTCACGTCCAAATTGAACGCAACCCGCCCATCGTCGACATCCAAAGACACGTTCCCCACCAACTCGGTCGGCGTCGAGAAGTCGGCCAGCGTTACCACGCCATCCCCTTGGAAAGTACCTAATTCAAAGAGACGCGTTCCAAGATTCAAGGCGTTATTGACTCCGATCTCACCGGACAGCGTCGCCTCCACGATGGCAAGGTCTTCCCTGCCAACCAGTTCTGAAACATCAAACTCTTGGACCGCCCGTATGGTATCGTCGCCGGAGTCTAGTAAGAAACTCGTCTCGTTAATCGAAGACGGGCCTCCTGGATCGATCCGTCGGATGCCTCCGGACGAGGTCGCTACCAGATCGAGCTGATTCTCCCGTTCCAAACCCAGTCGGAACAGGAAGTCCCGGCCAGCAAGATCCGCCGTCCCATTCAGGACAGGAAAACCACGGCCGTAATCGTCACCGGGACCAGCCGTCCATGAGAAACCGCTGGCGGCAACACCCGTTGAAAGATTCACCACCTCAAATCGATACTGAAAACCAGGATTCAAGCTGACCGGGGCCGCTAAGCGAAAAGGAACAAAGTCGAAGCTTTCGAACCCGGGACCACTATCTTGCAACCGAACGATTTCGCTCGTGGCCAGTGGCGTGTTGGAGGCGCCGATGAACACCCTTACCTCGAAGTCAGCCGTCGAATTGGCAAGGCTGTTGGAATCAGCGATGCGGACATCCACACGATTGAGCGACGAAAAGACCGGCGTGAACGCCTGTCGCGGCTGGTTGAATTCCACGTTGAAATTCTGCGTCGGAGCGGGTTCATTCCGCTGATCAATCGAGAAAAACACTTCCCCCCGAACTGCGGCACAGGGAAAGCAAACAACCGAAACAAAGACCGCGAAGCGATCGAGCCACTTCCATCTCATGATTCGAATCCCGCCAGAGAAATTGAGCGGATCTAGATGATAGCGATCTCGTTCGCCGCGAGGAAATCACGCGGATAGAATTCCCACGCCGATCGGCTTCTCCGTCCAGGCGAAACTTCCTCGTTTCGAAATTTCTCGCCGCCTTCTGAGTGACTAGCTAATGAGCGAGATGCTTGGGCTGGTCTTCACTCCAGATGAGATCACCAGCAGGCGGGTTCAATGCGGCCGAGAGGACTCGAACCTCCACGGGATTAACTCCCACTAGGCCCTCAACCTAGCGCGTCTGCCAGTTCCGCCACGGCCGCGTCTGGTGTGGGTCACATCGCTGCAGGGACGGAAGTTTGGTCGGCCCGTGCGTTCTCGTCAACGGCCTCGATCGCATCGAAGCCAACTGCCAATCAAGATCACAGTCGCCAAGCCGCCAAAGCCTCGCTGGCGAATTGGCCGATGCGCTCGGCCGACTTCACGCCGCGGGGAGACTCGGTTCCGCTCGCCACATCGACACTGGCAGCACCACTGACGGTGATCGCGTCGGCCACGTTGGTCGGGCTCAGTCCGCCAGCCAATATCCACGGGAATCCATCCAATACTGCCGATTCGTGCCAGCGGGCAATCGAGGACCAATCCAAACGTTGTCCGCTGCCTCCAAATCCGCCTCCCGCGTCTGCATCCAGCAACACCGCGTCGGCGACATCGATCCAGGGCTCGACAAGGTGCTGAATCTGAGCGGCCTCCAGTGGCCCCGATGGCAACCGAATGGCTCGCAAAACCGCAATGCCAGTGCTGGTCAGCAATGCGGCCTGCTGTGGTGACTCCTCACCATGCAATTGCACCGCATCGAGCTCCAGCAAATCCGCCAAACGCTCGATCTGAGAGAGCGACTCATTGACAAAGACGCCGACGGTCATCAAGCCTCGTTCGCGTGCGTTGGCGGCCAATCGTGGTAGCTCTGTTCCGTCGGGGTCCATGTAACGAACACTGGGCGGATACAGGTTCAAACCGACGCAGTCGACGCCCGCCTCCACGCACGCATCCAAGTCCTCTGGTCGGCGCACGCCGCAGACTTTGATCCGGAATGGACGCGTCGAGTCGTGACGTGAAACTGCAGATTCGGAAGAAACCGTCATGACTGCGTGGTTTAACTCATCGGAAAGGATTGCCTGTGCCGATCACAGGGATTGGCACGGACAGATGGTGGACCCGTCTGGTCATCCGTTTGAATCACCGCCGGATCGGAGAATCACCCTTGAGGCCAAGTCACGCAACCGGAGCTTGGTCGAGGCGGGTCAACGCGACGCCGGTCTTATTGAGTTTGGCGATCGGTGCGTTGCTTTTCCAGACGCGTACCCCACAGTGGTACTCTGCGGAGGTGGATGTGGTCCTCGGAGGCGACACCCATCGTGTCACACTGCCAACCACGCCCGCTGAGCGAGATGCTCTGGTCAAGTCATGGTTCGCGACCGTACCGCCCCCTCGTGACGAACGTTGGTTCGCCATGCAATGGCGAAACGAAGTCGCGAAGGTCTACGCCAGTCGGCTCGAAACGGAGGATGAACGGGTCGACACAAACGCAGCCAGCCCATTTCAGTTGATATCCGCGTCCCAACGTTCGGCGGGTGAGCCGACCGCGAAGTCCGAAATTTGGCAATCCTATTGGGAGCGGCAGGCTGTCGGCACCGGCGAGCAGCTCCGGCTGCGAGGCCAACTTCATCGCGAGTGGCTCGCCACGACCGCGAATCGGCTGCTCGCCCGAGGCCAAGCGGCTCGCGGTTTCCCCGCCACGGCGATGGCATGGGTGATCCTGGCTAGCATTGCCAGTGGTGCACTTTGGTGGCGGACCCAACGGGTGATCGCTCGCGCGTCGCGAGAGCACCCGATCGAGCTGGTTGACGTGGACGGGACGCGGACACCCGTGCCTGACAGCTGGTTCACTTTGTCAACGCCTGTGTGGTACCGACTCACTCTAGGTCTCGTTTGGGCAACGATCGGCTTGGCAGCAGTGGCACACTTGCCCAATTGAGCTTGCTCAGCGACGCTGTGGCGTGTGTCGGGCTGTAACGCCGCACCCGATACTCCTTGTCCTTCGTGTTGACTCCGCCAGACTCGCTGTATTCCATGGTCCGATACACTCCCGCCGACATCGAACCCCGCTGGCAAGCTTATTGGGACGAGCACGACACGTTTGCGACACCCGCGACGCCGTCGGCAACCAAGCGATACGTGCTGGACATGTTTCCGTATCCAAGCGGAGACGGATTGCACGTGGGTCATCCGGAAGGATACACCGCCACGGACATTGTTTCGCGATTCGCTCGGGCACGCGGCGAGAGCGTTCTGCATCCCATGGGCTTTGATGCATTCGGCTTGCCCGCGGAGGAACACGCGATCAAGACCGGCGAACACCCACGTGTTCAAACACAACGCAACATCGACAATTTTACGCGTCAGCTGAAGATGCTTGGTTTCAGCTATGACTGGGACCGCTGCCTGGCGACCACGGATGAGGCCTATTTTCGGTGGACACAGTGGATCTTTTTGGTGTTGTACGACACCTGGTTCGATCATGACCAACAAGTCGGCCGAGGGATCGATGAGCTTCCGATCCCTGATGAGATCGCGGGGCAGGGCAGGGCAGCCGTGGAAGCCTACCGGGATGCACGGCGATTGGCCTACCAAGACGACGCGTTGGTCAATTGGTGCCCAAATCTCGGAACGGTCCTGGCCAACGAAGAAGTCGTCGATGGCAAGAGCGAAGTGGGCGGCCACCCGGTTAAACGCATTCCGCTGAGACAGTGGATGTTGCGCATCACCGATTACGCCGAGCGACTGTTAGATGGCTTGGATGATCTGCAGTGGCCCGTCGGTATCAAGAAACTACAGTCGGATTGGATCGGACGCAGCACCGGAGCTGAGGTTGATTTCTATCTGCAGCCGATGTCTGACGATGCTTCGGCGGACTATCCAACCTGGCAAGCCCAACGTGCCGAGTCTGGATTCCCCGAGATACCCCACGATGACGTGTTGCGTGTCTACACGACGCGCCCCGACACCCTGTTTGGAGCGACCTACATGGTGGTGTCGCCCGAGCATTCGAACATCGAACAAATTGTTGCGCCGGAGCAACAGCCGGCCGTCAGTGAATATCGCGAGAAGGCGTCATTCAAGAGTGACCGAGAGCGGACCGACGGCGATCGCGCCAAAACGGGCGTGTTCACGGGACGCTACGCCATCAACCCCGCGGACGGGCGCAGCATTCCGGTCTACGTTGCCGATTACGTACTCGCCGGTTACGGAACGGGAGCCATCATGGCGGTCCCGGCACACGACCAACGAGACTTCGAATTTGCGATTGCCTATGACTTGGAGGTCATCCCCGTCGTCGAGCCACCCGCGGAGCATCCGGAACGTGATCAGATCCTTGCGGGGAAGGCGTGCTTCGTCGCCGAAGGCGCCGCGATCAACAGCGGTGAGTTCAACGGTGCCGACACCGCGGCAGTCAAACAGTCTCTGACGCGGACCTTGTCCAAGGCCGGACTGGCCCGAATCGCGGTCAATTACAAGCTGCGTGATTGGTTATTCAGTCGCCAACGATTTTGGGGTGAGCCGTTCCCGATCCTGCACGAGCTCGACGACGAGGGGACGCCAACAGGTGTCAAACGACCGGTGCCGAAGGAACAGTTGCCGGTGCGACTGCCGGATCTTGATGACTTCAAACCGCACGGTCGTCCCGAGCCGCCGCTGGCGAAAGCGGACGACGATTGGTTGATTGTCGAGCTGGATGGCAAACGCTACCGGCGCGAAACCAACACGATGCCGCAGTGGGCGGGCTCGTGTTGGTACTACCTGCGATACATCGATCCCAAGAATGAGTCGGCCATGGTCGATCCCGCGAAGGAAAAAGCGTGGATGCCGGTCGATCTCTACGTTGGCGGGGCCGAGCACGCCGTGCTGCATTTGTTGTACTCCCGGTTTTGGCACAAGGTCCTCTATGATCGCGGGCATGTCTCGTGCCCCGAACCGTTTGGCCGGCTAGTCAACCAAGGCATGATCCTCGGCGAGGTTGAATTCAGCGGATATGTGGACGCGACGGGAAGTCCCGTCAGCACGAGAGACGTCCGACGAGACGCCGATGGGAATCGGGTCACCGGCGAAGGGGTGCCGGTTGACGTGACATCACTCGGCGAAGACGACGTCGAAAAACAGGGCGACGGGTTTGTATTGCGATCGGATCCAACGATTCGCGTCGACAGTCGCGCATTCAAGATGAGCAAGAGTCGCGGCAACGTGGTCAATCCGGACGCGGTTGTGAAGCAGTATGGTGCCGATTCGTTGCGTTTGTACGAAATGTTCATGGGGCCCCTCGAGGCCACAAAGCCATGGGCCATGACGGGCGTGGGCGGAGTCCGTTCGTTCCTAGACCGGGTTTGGCGGATGATCGTCGCCGAACTCGAGGACGAAGTATGCCTGTCGAAGGCCCTCACCGACGGCCCCTGCGACGAAGATCAACGACGGGTGCTGCACCAAACGATTCGTAAAGTCACCGAAGACACCGATGCGATGAGTTTCAATACAGCCATCGCTAAAATGATGGAGTTCACGAACTTTTTCACACGCAGCGAAACGCGTCCACGTGAGGCGATGGAGGCCTTCCTGATTCTGCTGGCGCCCTACGCGCCGCACTTGTGCGAAGAACTCTGGAGCATCCTAGGCCACCAACAATCCATCGCCCTGCAAGCTTGGCCGTCATGGGACGAAGCGGCGCTGGTGGAGTCAAGCATTGAGATTCCCGTCCAAATCAACGGCAAAGTCAAAACGAAAATCCGTTTGGCGCCGCAGACCTCGGTCGGCGAAATGGGTGAAGCGGCCATGGCTGACGAAAATGTCATTGCCGCCGTGAGTGGACGACGAGTCGTCAAGACGATCGCGGTCCCAGGGCGGCTCGTCAACCTGGTTGTGAAATAGACGACACGGAGGCGGGCCGGCGGGATGACCATTGGTCATATGCCCGCCGAAGTCGCTTTGTCATCGGCTGCTCGATCCGGTGTGTGATCAGGACGCCGATCGCCAGCGAAAACGCGACGGCGATGACCAAACATGTCAACGGTGACCAACCCGCGTGGTCGAATCGATGAATCAACACGCAGCCGAGATTATTGTGGCACAGGTACAGGGCGTACGATAACGAACTGATGTAGACGAAGGGTCGCAGTCGTAAAACGGGGATCTTTCCATAAGCGGCCAGCGTCACCAATCCGATAATCAAGGCCGTGGCCGCCGGATTGTGCTTGCCATGATCGATGCTGTGGAAGACCAGTGCTGCGGCAAGAATGCCAAGCATGTTCCGCCACTTCGATCCCACGTTCGTTTTGATTTGGTAAAGAAGGAATCCGATCGCAAACAAGGGCACATAGTCCAGTACGAACAAGTGACGTACGGCGGTGGCGACGGCGAACCACGACGTACCACTGTGCAGGTCTTCCCAGTGATCAATCACCGGGCATAGTGTCAGAGATGCAGCCAACAGCATCCCCCAGCCCAGAAAGTATCGCCGAAGTCCGCCCACTCGATACAAGGTCACGATCAGTCCATAGAACAGCATCTCCACCTGCAGTGTCCACATGACAGGGTCGATGCACTCATAACCAAACACACGCGGCATCAGCGTCAAATTGGCCAGCACCTGTGCCTTCGTAAGGGTACCCGCTGACAACGGCGCCATCGTGCACACCCATAAGTTGAACACGATGACCATCAGGAATAGCGGCACGATTCGAATCAGCCGCGCCGCCACGAAATCACGGGGGCGTCCTCGACGAAGCAGGGACATGCTGTTGACGAATCCACTGAGAATGAAGAACAACTCAACACCATAGGCACCATAGGGCCATTCGCCACCGAGTGGGCTCGTGTATCCATACTTCACCGCATACACGTGAGTGAAGTGAAATAGCATCAGGTTGATCGCCGCCATCGCGCGCAGCGCATCCAACTCCAGGATCCGATGGTGCGGTTTCAGCGACGTCGTCGTGTCAGACGGTGTGGCGAGTGTGCCGGGCATCGGCTTGGCGACTATTCAAGGAATCAACTCATTCGGATGTTTTCGAATGGAACGCTAGCTTGCTGATTGCCCCCATTGTCTGTCGTTGCTTGGGTCGATTCTCGCAACGATGACTTGAGATCGCCGTGCTGCTGGTCAACCCGCCCAAGCGGTATAATCCGACATAGAAATCGGCTCATTTCCGATCGGCTTCTTTGCGACGGCCATCGGTCGCGGCCGCTGTCGCAACCCGCCCCGGCTTTCGTTTTCGCCGTGTGTCGGCAACACTGACGCTCAAACGAAGCCGCTTGCACTTTTCCCTCGCGACGCCCCGCGCCTCGACATGAAATACGTCCTGATCATCCCCGACGGTTGTGCGGATGAACCGATCGACTCGCTGGACGGCAAGACTCCCTTGCAAGCAGCCGTCTTGCCCCAGATGGATTCAATCGCGACCGCCGGTCGACTAGCGATGACCGATAACACGCCGACCAACTTTCCGGCCGGCAGCGATGTGGCGAACTTGTGTTTGCTCGGTTACGACCCGAATCGATGCTTCACAGGCCGCGCGCCGCTCGAAGCGGCCGCGACGGGAATCGAACTGGGGCCACATGACTGCGCCATTCGATGCAACGTGGTCACCATCACCGACCAGATCATGATTGATTTCACGGCCGGTCACGTCAGCACGGATGAATCATCGGCTCTGCTGAAGTCACTCAACGAAACGGTTCTGAACCCAGACGCCGGCATCGTGCCACCGGAGATCGCAACACGATTGGAATTCGTCCCAGGGGTTAGTTACCGTAATCTGTTGATCTATCGCGGTGACGCTGAACACCCGTCGCCATGGACACCCGCATCGCGATCGACCGCACCGCATGATTTGACCGACTTGAGCATCGTGGACGACTTTCCGCGGGGCCCCGGCAGTGATCTGTTAGTTCAGTTGATGAGTGCTTCGGCGTCGGTGTTTGCCGAGCATGCAGTCAACGACCAAAGACGAGCCGCCGGCGCGAGAGCCGCCACCCACGTTTGGTTGTGGAGCAGCGGGGGCGCTCCGGACTTGAGTACATTCCAGCAGCGCTACGGAATCGAGGGCGCCATGATCACGGCCGTGGACCTGTTGCGAGGAATCGGGGCTCTGGCTGGCTTCCCTCGTATCGAAGTCGACGGAGCCACTGGTTATCTGGACACGAATTACGCTGGAAAAGGTCAGGCCGCCATCGAGGCCTTGCAGAACCATGACTTTGTTTGCGTGCATATCGAGGCACCCGATGAGGCGTCCCACGAAGGCCGGCCCGACGCCAAGATCGAGGCGCTGCAACAAATCGACGAGCACATCGTTGGTCCGATTTGGAGGACGCTGCAAACGCTACCGGAGTACCGAATGTTGATTCTGCCTGATCATCCCACATTTTGCCGAACCAAAAAGCACACGCACGGCCCGGTCCCTCTCATCATGGCAGGATCGGGCATCCGCCCCGACGATAGCACGACGTATGATGAAGCATCCGCTGCCGAATCGGGATCGGTTTTTGACCCCGGGTGGACAATGATGGACGCCTTCATCCAAGGTTGACGGAGCGAATTGGCCGACAAGCCAGCATCATCGCCGTTGCGCCGGTTCATGGATGCCAGGATCACCATGTGGCATCGTTGTACGGTCAAGGTGACATCCAAACCAATTGGCGGGCCAAGCAAGTTCCGGCCTCTCTTCCATTGACTCCCTCGTTGCTAACTCTGACTCTCCACTCATGTCTCTGATCGTCCAGAAGTTTGGCGGAACGTCCGTCGCCGATGCCGATAAGATTCGCAACGCGGCGCGGCGAGCCGTCGTCGCCCAACAGTCCGGCCACCAGGTGGTCATGGTCGTCAGCGCCATGGGCAAGAATACCGACACACTGCTGGAGTTGGCTAGTCAGGTGGCAACGCGTCCTCCGGCGCGCGAAATGGACATGCTGCTTTCCACCGGCGAGCAAGTCAGCGTCGCGTTGGTTGCGATGGCCATTCATGATATGGGTTACAAAGCCGTCAGCTTGACCGGCGGTCAGATCGGCATGAAGACCGACAACAGTTTCAGCAAGGCACGGATTCAATCGATCGATACCCGTCGCATGCAACGTTTGCTCGATGAAGGCAACATCGTTGTTGCCGCCGGGTTCCAAGGGATCGATGAGGATTTCAATATCACGACGTTGGGACGTGGTGGCAGTGATACGACAGCGGTCGCACTGGCGGCCGTGCTGCGTGCGGATGCCTGCGAAATCAACACCGATGTGGACGGTGTGTACACGACGGATCCGCGTCTGTTGCCGGAGGCACGACGCGTTGACGTGATCAGCTATGACGAGATGCTCGAACTCGCGTCACTCGGTGCAGGCGTGATGCATTCTCGCAGCATCGAGTTTGCCAAGAAGTTTGCCGTGCCGATTCACGTTCGCAACAGCCAATCGGACCGCGACGGGACGATGATCGTGGCCCAATCGGAATCGGAGACCAGCGCCGTCAGCGGCGCCGCCCTGACACGCAATGAAGCCCGTGTCACGGTGTTGGGTGTTCCAGATGTCCCTGGGATCAGCCAACAGATCTTCGCGGCGATCGCCCAGGAAAAAGTCGCCGTTGATATGGTCGTTCAGAACATCGGCGTGAATGGCAAAGCGGATGTTTCGTTCACCGTCTCTCACGATGAACTCGATGCCACCATGCGTGGCATTGAGTCGATCCTGGCTGCGACCGGAGCGGATGGAGTGACCCATGACGAGGACGTTTCCAAAGTCAGCGTCGTGGGCGTCGGAATGGCAAAGCAAACGGCCGTCGCATCCAAGATGTTTCGTGCATTGGCCGACGCCGACGTGAATATTCAAATGATCACGACGAGCGAGATCAAGATTTCTTGTTTGGTTCCACGAGATCAGGCGACGACGGCGCTACGAGCCGTCCACCAAGCATTCGCGCTGCACGAGCGACCAGCCGACGCGAAGACGTGGAATGAGATTCAGGCAATGCAGACGCCTGAAACCGACTTGCACGATGTCATCGAGCGATTGCAGAACGACGCCTTGGAGGCATTGACGTTGACCGGCATTGGTCATGTTGCCCAACAGGCTCGGGTAACGCTTGACGGAGTACCCGATCATTCGGGAATCGCGGCGGACATTTTTGAGCAAGTTGGAAACGCAGGCATCTTCGTCGACATGATTGTTCAGGGCTACGACGGAGAAGACGGTAGCACCAGCATTAGTTTCACCATCGACGATAGCGACCTGGAGTCCAGTCGTCGGGTCGCCAAGACGATCTGCGATACGCAGTCGATGCGCGGCGTCCGGCACGCCGAGGGCATTACAAAGCTATCCGTCAGCGGCATCGGTTTGCGCAGCCACACTCAGGTGGGGACGGTCTTGTTTGAACAACTCGCCGCTGCTGATATCAACGTGCAGATGATTGCCACCAGTGAATTGCAGGTGAACGTGGTCATTGATTCAGCGAAGACTGAAATGGCCTCGAATCGTCTGCGATCCGCATTCGCATCAGCGCTTGACTGATCGCCGCCCTGGACAACGGCAGAAACGGAACGAGTGACTCGTTCTGAATTCGATTCAGGTTACCCGGAAACGAGTTTGGAAAACTCGTCGACGATCGTTGGCGAATGCTCCGAGTTCGCACCGAATTGGCGACGAGACCGTCTCGCCAGCCTTTGCTTTGGTGGCGATCAGCGAAAAGTTTCGAATTGGAATCGCATTGGTTCGAACTAGATGCCCGCGGTTGCCAAGTCGGCAGCAGCGGGTGCCTCAGCGGAGTCGCTCGGACCGACTGGTTCATCGGACTTCAGCGAGCGAATGAAATTGATCAGGTGCCAAACATCATCGCGCTCGAATTCGCCGCTGACGTAGGTCACGGCGGGCATCGGGGATCCCTCGATTCCGATGGTGATTCGTCGATAAAGGCTCGCGGCATCGGCGCCTCCATGGAAAACACCCAGCCTGAAATTCCGAGGCTTGGCGTTGATGGGCGTCATCGCACCACGTGCCAACAACGGGACCAGTGATTCGCGATCCTCCGGCTTCAGGCCGGCACCACTGGTCCAGTCTTTGGTCCAGTCGTCATAGTCGGTGGTTTGACCATCACCGAGGCCTTGATTGCCGTGGCACTTCCCGCACGACGCGATCTTCCCCACGAACAGTTCACCACCCCGCTGCACGGAGGCGGCCAAGGCGTCGGCATTCTCGCCGGCGCTCATCTGCAGGTATTGGGCATAGGAGTCGGGAACGGGTATCTCCGCTGGCGGCGCCGGCACCGGGACAAATTCATCTTCCGCCTCCAACCATGCCTCCGCAATCTCGATGGCATAATCCTCAGCCAGCTCCCAAGACTCTTCGAATAACTCCTTTGTTTCCTCATCCTTCGATTGAAGTCCGGCCGGGTTGATGATTCGGTCACCGTCTTCGAGGTCCAGCTCGAAAATGGCGTCGTCCATGAGCGTCCGTTCGAGTTCACCACGCCATGACAGGTAGATGACATAGTCGACCAAGGCATCGGTATCCTCATCCGTCAATTCCGGGATAGCCACCATCGCGGATCCGGGAATGCCGTTTTTGATGAGTCCGTGCAGATCCTCCCGCGTCGGCTTAGCACCTCGTCGCGTCGATTTGAACTTGAAGACCCCTTTGCGGTAGTCACGAGGATAGGGGTTCAAAAGCGCGGCTGTCAGTCCGCGTCCATCGCCGGTGACTCCATGGCAGGACACACAGTGTTTGCGGTATAGACCACGACCAGGAATGTCGGCCGGGCCCGATGCGGCGAGCAATCGATCCATGGATACCACCGTTGCCAGTTCCTCGTCCTCCAAGATGATCGTGGGCAAGGTCGGGGCATCGGGCGTGCCGAACATCTCCGACACGACCCAGAAGGCGTCCTCGGACGCCTGCTCCATGGGGACTTCCTCTCGGATCTGGTACTTCATCGCATGGACCAGATTGGGCTCGAACACAATCGGATGGGGTTCCGAGCAACCACTGACAAAAAGCGTCAGCACGACGAGAGTGAGCGTTGTGATCGAAGTGAACAGCTGCGGCATGATTCGGCTGGATTGGGGTCTACGATTCGTCAACAAAAGGACGGGCCTCGGTGGCTAAGTTCCCCACCATTGTACGCAACCGCTGATCAAGTTGGCATAGCAACGGATCTCGCCCACCGGGCGGGTTGCGGGGAGCTTTTTCCGGTGGAACGACGATGGCGTCATCCACATCCATGATGACCTTCAGCGGCATCGTATCCCGTGCCTTGCCATAAACGACCTCCTGGATACGTTGGATCGTTTCGACAACTTGAGTGTCGGTCACTTGGCCGGGAATCATGTATTCGTCTGGAAACGATAAGAGGAATTGAGCCAAATCCGCTTGCTGGGCAATCTCGGTCGCCTCTTCGATTTTCCGCTCGCTGGGTTCGCGATCAAAATACTGTTTGTGCACGGCCGCGCGGATCTTGCGAACCCGATCGCGAACGCCCTCGTCGTGGTCGGCCGTCACGGAAGCCCTGGCTTCGCAGTCATCCAGCAGAGACGATATCAACGCGTCTCGCCGCTGCGGCAGAGGCCCGGCTGAACTGGTCCCCGTGTACTCGATCTCCTTGAGCGCCAGGAATGCCTCGGCGACTCTCGCCAACCGACGCATCAGGTCCTCGGCGGAACGGTTGCGATTGCGTCGAAAGCACAACGCGGATTCAAGATCAGACAATTGTTCGTGAGCCCATTGCCGCGCATCCCCGGCACAAACGTACTTGATTCCAACCGGATGCATGACCAATTTTCCACCATTGGCTTTGGCGCGGCGTCGGGCGGCCGCACGCGCGATGAACGTGACCCCATCCAGCAACGGCTTCAGCGCGTCGTTCGTCCGGTTGGTCGTACCCTCGGGAAAGATGGCGAGCGGACGATTCGCGTCGGCGAGGGCATTGATCGCGGTCTCCAGTGACTGACGATCGTTGGCCTCGCGCAAAATGCTGAAGGCACCCATCCGCCGGAGCGCGAATCGTTCAAACGCGTTCTTGTTGAATAGGTGCCACGACGCCATGGCAAACAGATGCGTATTGACGTGTCTGGCCAACCACCCCAAAACGATCGGATCGGCATAGCGGCAGTGGTTGGGCGCTAACAGAATTCCGTGGCCGGCGGCTAATGATTGGGACAATCGATCGGCGTGCCTCAATTCATAGTCCATGACACTCTCGCGACGTCGCAGATGCCAATCGATCAGTCGCAGACGCTGGATCAACCAGGGCCACCAATCACTCCGATGGGCGTCGACGAACTCGTAGGGGCGACTCAGAATAACGGTCATACGATCACGATCTCAGCAATGGACAAATTGAACATCAGACGTCGGGCATTCGAGTTCCGTCATTCGTTCCCTCGCACCAGTCGGCTGGACCACGCGGAGGATTCGATTGGTCGATGGGGCCACAAATTAGAGACCATTGGCACGCGAGAATAGCGCGGCGAAGGATCGGTCGGTCCAGAACACTTCAAATTGACCCATCGATTAGAGGATAGGATGGTGGGAGACGCCCAACCATGGCATGCCTCAGCGGATCGATCTTTGGCGGATGAGCGGCATATTGGCCCATTTCATCCCGAGTCGGATCATGGGTCCGACTGCCGCCTGATTCGTGCCGCATGAAGGTTCCGCAAGACGTGCTCAAGATTGACACCATCGACATCTCCCCGAATCAGGACGAGAGCCGGGATCCGAAAGATCCACTGGCGTCCCCGACGGCGTCCGATGTCTGTCAGCGGCGAGTCCATCACAGCCTGAACTCCGTCTGGGTCGTGATTCCAGCGCTCAACGAAGAGGAATCGATTCCGCTGGTACTGAGCGATTTGCCAGCCGTGGGCAATGTCATTGTCGTGGATAACGGGTCCACCGACGCCACAGCCGCCACGGCAGAATCGCTCGGCGCGATCGTTGATTTCGAGCCCAGACGTGGCTATGGATCAGCGTGCTTGCGAGGACTTGCTCGAATCCAGACGATGATCGCTGCCGGGTCCGATCCACCGCGAATCGTGGTTTTCTTGGACGCGGACTACAGTGATCATCCCGATTGGCTGCCCAGGTTGGTCCAGCCGATCCTTGATGACGAGGCCGACTTTGTGCTGGGCTCACGTTTGGCGGGTGATCGTGAACCCGGATCGATGCCCCCGCAGAGCGTTTATGGGAACATGCTGGCATGTTTCTTGATGCGGGTTCGGTATGGTGCGGCCTACACCGACCTGGGGCCGTTTCGAGCGATCGACTATCGCGAATTAGTGTCTCTTGAGATGAACGATACGAACTACGGATGGACGATCGAAATGCAGATCAAGGCGGTCCAGGCGGGTCTTCGCTGGCATGAGATCCCGGTGCCATACCGCCATCGGGTCGGCGTCAGCAAAATCAGTGGCACCGTCGTTGGCACGATCAAGGCAGGCACCAAGATCTTGTGGACGGTTGCCAAGTACAGTTGGCCGACGACACGTTGGTCGCGATGAAGTCCATGGCGTGGCCCGCCATGGTGACTGCGACATCGGCAATTTACGTCGCTATCGCGAAGCTAAGTGAGAGATTTGACATCGACACCCCCGGTGTGGAGCGGCCACTCCTAAGGGTGTTGGTTCTGTTCACCGTCGCGTTCGCGATGTACCTGCTCTCGATCTGGATGGTCCGTCGCTCACCAACGAATGGGGCGATGGCTTGGATCCTCACGGGTGGACTCATCTTCCGCGTGATCATGTGCCTTTCACTGCCCATTCAGGAAGTCGACATCTATCGCTACCTGTGGGACGGGGCTGTGGCAGGGCAGGGCGTGAGCCCGTTCTTATTTAGTCCGATGCAAGTCCGCGACGGGCAGCTGGGCGATATCGAAGATCCCCGCATGCAGCAATTGATCGATCTGCTCGATGCGGAACCGGCACTCAACGAAGTGCTCCACCGTGTGCATTACCCTGGGCTGCCGACGGTCTATCCCGTCGTCAGTCAGGTGATCTTTGCGGCGGTTCATCAGGTCACTCCGTCGGGCTCATCCCTCAAGACGCGACTTCGATGGATGAAGACGGCACTGATCGGTTTCGATCTGGCCACAGCTTGGGTCGTCGTGTTGATCTTGCGATGTTGCCGGATACCCACCGCGTTTGTGGTGACTTATGCGTGGTGCCCGCTGCTGCTTAAAGAGGTCGCCGGCAGCGGACACCTGGATTCCATTGCAGTTTTCCTGACGGCGCTGGCGGTTTGGATGTTGATACGCGTCGTCTCGATTGAGACGGGTGATGCTGTTGCAGGAAGCCTTTTCCGGGGAGGTCTCACAGCGACTGCCATGGTGCTGGCGCTAGCCGTCGGTGCGAAGCTTTACCCGATCATCCTGGCTCCCATGTTTTTGCTCGTTTCGCTTCGTCGTCTCGGCTGGCGAAGTCTGATCGTTCCTTCGATCACGTTCCTGACGATGATCGCGGCGTTCGCGTTCCCGATGCTTCCAGCCCATTCCAACGCCACGCGATCGGACCCTAGTCAGGGCATGGAGGCCTTTCTGCGACACTGGGAAATCAACGATTTTCTCTTCATGTTGATCGTTGAGAATCTCAGGCCGGCCGCCGACGCGCCATCGGTCTGGTTCGCAGTCATCCCGGAAGTTTGGCGCGCGACGGCTTGCACGACGCTTTCGATGTGGACGGGCATTTCGATCAGCGAAATCCCGTTTCTGGTCACGCGACTGGTAACGCTTTCGATGTTCGGCCTGATCGCGCTGCCGCTTGCTTGGAACACCGCTCACAAAGCGGGGGCAACCTCTTCATCGAGTGTCGCCGAAGGGCGAGAGTCGGCAAGGCGTCTGGTTTCAGTGACCTTTCAAACGATTGCTTGGTTCTGGTTGCTGTGTCCGACGCAGAACCCATGGTACTGGGTTTGGGTGTTGCCTTTCTTGCCACTTGCCAGGTCGCAAGCATGGATCGCGATGGGCGGTCTCTTGATGATTTACTATCTCCGTTTCTGGTTCGACTACCGAGGCGTTCCCAACGTCTGCGGAACGCCTTATCGAGGCGTTCAGTTTTTCGACTACGTTGTCGTTTGGCTCGAATACTTTCCCTGGTTCTGCATGTTGATCGCCGAGTCGTTCTACCGCAGGGGCATCAAAGCTTCGTAGTCGAACACTATCGGATGGCGTACTTCTCGGGCGACGCCAAAAACATCCTGCGTTGCTCCTCGCCTGGGAACAGGTAACGCATGCCCTTATAGATCGTCGCGATCTCGGGCTTGCCAGCGACGACCTGATTCATCTCCACTTGGCACACAGCACACTGACCTCCCATGGCCAAATCCACCTTGGCGTACTTCGCTGGGTTGGACTGAAACTCTTTCTTTTGTTCATCACTTGGAAATAGGTACAGTCGCCCTTCATAGAGCGCAGGAAACTGGACGGAGCCTTCCATGCGGCGACTCATGTTGGAAAGGCAGACCGTGCAGTCGCCACCAAGGGCGGGTGTGTACTTGGCAGGATTGGACACAAACATCTTCTTCTGTTCTTCACCGGGGAACAGATAGGTCTTGCCGTCGAACACCACCGAATGCTCTGGTTTTCCTGCAATCCATTTTTTCATCTCGACCACGCACACTGGGCAATAGCCCCGCAGCGCCACCGGCGCCGGTTTCGTTGCCGAAGGCGATACCGAGCGAGTTTGACTTCCACCGGTTGGTGTCGAGGGAACCGCGGACCTGGTTTGACTGCCCGAGTAGCTCGGCGCCCGCGAATAACCCGGTGAGGAAGGGTAAGTGGGCGTAATGTTTCGAGATCCTGATTGAGCATTCGCGCGGTCTCCCATCAACGAAAGGAGTAGCACGGCGGGAACGGCAACGGCGAATGGAAGTCGCGAAACGAAATGGGGCATGAGACCAACTTGCATGGATGGATGAACGAAGGTGAGGCCGTCCGCATCGGAACGACGGGTCAATTCATCCTTCAATGGCGATCAATTCGGCCCACCCGCCAGCTAGAGATTCATTCCGCCGTTCGTTGCCGAGGCGACTTTGTCTACGCCGACGGCACTGCCTCGGCCGGTTCATCAGCGCCGGCCTCCTCCGCCGGCACGCGAACGACCGCAATCACTGCGTCGGCCGCATCCACATTCATGATCCGCACGCCCTGAGTGTTGCGGCCGATGACACTGATATCCTTCGCTGCAATCCGCTGAATCTTTCCTTTGGCGGTCATCAAGAAAAGCTCATCTTCGTCAACGACATTCGCGATTCCGACGACCTGACCGTTCCGCGCCGACGTCCGAATATCGCGTAGCCCCTTTCCGCCACGTCGCTGCGTGCGGTACCGAGCGGAGCTGCTCAGGGAGGCCGATTCTTCGGCGTCGCCAGCCTCGTCGGCTGTCTCGCCGTCGGTCTCGATCGAGGCATCCTCGTCCATGTCGGCTAGATTCGGGCCGAATGGCGTCCGCTTGCCGTAACCGTTCTCGCAAAGCGTCAACAGCGTCGCGTTGGGATCGGCAATCGCCATGCCGACGACCTTGTCGTCCCCCATCAACGAGATCCCTTTCACCCCCGACGTATTGCGGCCCATCGGTCGCGAGTCCGACTCTCGAAACCGGATCGCCATGCCGCCAGCGGTGACCAGCACAATCTCATCGCCCGGGCCCACCACGGCCGCATCCACCAAACTGTCACCCTCTCGCAATTTAATGGCAATGATGCCACCACGTTTGGGACGGCTGTATTGTTCCAGCGGCGTTTTCTTCACCAAGCCGTTTTCGGTGACCATCGCCACGTAGTATCCAGGTTGATTGAAATCTCGCACGGCCAAACACTCCGCGATCTGCTCTCCCTCGTCCATGTTCAACAGATTCACGATGGCACGACCTTTGGCGTCCCTCGCTAACTGCGGGATGTCATACACCTTTTGCCATCGGACTTTACCGGTCGTTGTCAGAAACAGAAGGTACGCGTGCGTGCTGGCGACGAAGAGATGCTCAATCGGATCCTCGTCATCCCCTTTGGCGCCCTTCAGTCCCTTCCCTCCCCGGCGCTGCGTGTTGTAAACGCTGCTGGGCGTTCGCTTGATGTAGCCGCGATGGCTGATCGACACGACCATCGTCTCTTCCGTGATGAGATCTTCCAAGTCGATGTTGCCGAGTTCTTCATCGCTGATTTCGGTGCGGCGCCGGTCACCGAAACGACGTTTCATTTCGGCAAGGTCATCCTTGATCATCTGATTGACTCGCGCCGGATCGCCCAGGATGTCGAGATAGTCGGCGATCTCGGTGAGCAACTCGGCATGCTCGCTGGTCAACCTTTCTTGTTCAAGGTTGACGAGCTGGCCCAACCGCATCCGAAGAATCTCGTCGGTCTGGACGCTGGTGAGCGTGTAGGATTCCGCTTGGCCTCGCTCGAGCACAAACTGTTGGAAACCGTCGTCGCCCAGGGCTCGCTGCATCATCGCGGCAGGGCATTCAATGCCCATCAAACGCTGTTTGGCTTCCGGTTGCGTGCGGCTGGTGCGGATCGTCTGAATGATTTCATCGATATTGGCCAGTGCCAGAAGTAGACCTTCGACGGTGTGCTTGCGCCGCCGGGCACGAGCGAGCAGGAACTGCGTGCGTCGACGAATGACGTTCACGCGATGGCGAATGAATTCCGCCAGCATTTCCTTGAGTGTCAGCTCTCGCGGTTTGCCATCGACGAGTGCCAAGAAAATCAGGCTGAACGTGTCTTGCAGCGGTGAAAACTGATAGAGCTGGTTGAGAATGACATCGGGATCCTCACCACGTTTGAGTTCAATGACCAAACGCACGGGCTCTTTCAGGTCGCTCTCATCACGAATGCCGGAGATGCCCTTGATCTTATCGTTGTTCACCAGAGCGGCGATCTTTTCAACGATTCGGTCGCGGTACTGTTGGTACGGGATCTCCGTCACGACAATGCGGCTTCGGTTGCCACGCATCTCCTCGATCTGGCACTTCGCGCGCACGACCATCGTGCTTCGTCCAGTCTTGTAACCGCGACGAATTCCCGCCCGCCCGCAGATGATGCCCCCGGTGGGGAAGTCCGGTCCCGGCACGATCTCACAGAGCTCGTCGATGGTCGTATCCGGTTCGTCGATCAGCTTGATGACGGCATCGCAGATCTCCGTCGGATTATGCGGCGGAATGCTGGTGGCCATGCCGACGGCGATGCCGCCAGAACCATTGATCAGCAAATTGGGGAACTTGCTGGGCAAGACCGTCGGTTCGTTTCGAGCCTCATCGTAGGTCGGAATGAAATCGACGGTATCGAGCTTGATATCGTCGAGCATCGATGCCGCCGTCGCCGAAAGTCTGGCTTCGGTATATCGCATCGCGGCGGGCGGTAGACCCGCGATGGAGCCAAAGTTGCCCTGCTTGTCGATCAACAGGCTCCGCATATTCCACTCTTGGGCCATCCGCACCAAGGTCGGATAAATGACCGATTCACCGTGGGGGTGATAGTTTCCCGATGTGTCACCAGAAATCTTGGCGCACTTGACTCGCTTGCTGCCCGGGCCAAGGTTCAAGTCATTCATCGCGACCAAGATTCGTCGTTGGGACGGTTTCAACCCATCACGGACGTCAGGCAACGCGCGGCTGACGATGACGCTCATCGCGTACGTCAAATAGCTATCCCGCAACTCATCCTCGATCGGCAAATCGACCATCCGCAGCGCGCCGTGGCCGCCTTGGCCATCGTCGTCAAAGCCACCGGCCGCATTTGGATCGCCGTTACCCCCGGGCCCGCCGCCACCGTTGCCGGATTCGTCTTGGTCGTCGTTGGAGTCGTTTTCGCCGTCGTCTGCCAAGGGTTTGCTCACGTCGTTTGCAGAGTGAAATGGGCCCAGCGCGCAGGCCGTACCCCATCCAAAATGGAATCCAACAGTTTATCGTTTGGAACGTCTTCTCACAACGGCCCGAGGCCATCCCATCGTTGACGCAAGACGTTGATTTTCAAATACTTACGGCCTGCTAAACGACCGGATTGCTTTCCCCATTTCCAGTGCACTGACCATGTCCACGACCAGCGACGGCACGATCTTGCGCTCCATCCGGCTGTACCGCGAAACACTCCAACAGACGCGAGCGTTATTCATTGAGTCTGGCGAGGTTGCCGACGGGTCTTACGGCTGGCTGGAGGGTGCCCCGGCCGATGATGCCGTTCCTCTGTCGCAGCAGATGAATGAGTTGCATCAGGGATTCGTGATGAAGATTTTTGCCAGCGTTGTCTCGGAGGACCGTGCAAGGGCGATCGAGCAACGGCAGCTCGGTCGCACGTTGCTGGAGCACGTATGGGGCGAGTCCGTGATGGGGTCGAAACTGCATGAGGCCGTCAATTGGCTCATCGATACCGCTCGCGATCTTTCCTGGTACGAAGTGACTCGCCCGTTTCTGGAGTTGCCTTCGCTGCGTGACCGCTGGGCCGAAGTCGAAACGTTGGCCGTCCGTATGGCCAACTTGATTGTGATGGTGGACGGCGACGATGGAGCTCAAGACCGAGCCCGCGTTCGGTCGCTAACGGAAGCCCTCGCCAAGACACGCGACGCCGCCCCCGAACCCGTCGCGACGCCAGCGGAGTTGAAGGCCGATGCACCCTCATCGCCAACGATTGATCATCAAGCTGATTTGGATATGGCCCGTGACGCGATTTCATGGCTCCGCGGTGAGGCAAAGCGACTCCGGCACGGAACCGGCCACGACGCCGCCAATCAACCAACACCGACGACGGTCGGCGGAGCCAAACCTAAACCCGCGAACGTGGTACCGACCAATAGCCAACCAGTTGACTCACGAACGGCCGAGCAGCGATTGGCCGATGCACGGGCAAAGCTAGATCGCCTCGTCGGTCTCGACGCGATCAAGAACCAAATCCAAACGCTCGCGAATTTCCTCAACATGGAAAAGCACCGTCGCGAACAAGGTCTTCCCACGACTAAACCAAGTTTGCACATGGCATTCGTCGGGAATCCGGGAACGGGAAAGACGACGGTCGCCCGGATCATTGCTGAAATCTACGGAGCGCTCGGCGTGCTCGAGAAAGGTCACTTGGTCGAAACGGACCGCAGCGGTCTTGTTGCCGAATACGCCGGACAGACAGGTCCCAAGACCAACGCCAAAATCGATGAAGCGCTCGATGGCGTGCTGTTCATCGATGAAGCCTACACGTTGATCGACGAGTCGGGCCAGGACCAATACGGCCGTGAAGCCATTCAAACGCTTCTGAAACGAATGGAGGATCAGCGCGATCGTCTTGTCGTCATTCTAGCGGGGTACCCGAAAGAGATGACTCAAATGATCCGTAGCAATCCAGGCCTCAGTTCGCGTGTCGGCACCACACTTCACTTTGACGATTACGATCCCGAGGCGCTCGCCCGCATCTTTGAGCTGATTGCCGCCAAAGCCAAATACGAACTACCAACTCCAACTCGACGACGTCTCTTGCGCGGGTTCACGCAGCTTTATTTCAACCGCGACCGCCACTTCGGCAATGGTCGCACGAGCCGCAATGCATTCGAACGCAGCGTGCGGCGTTTAGCCAACCGAATCGCCGCCACCACCGAAGTGACTCGAGACTTGCTGGTGACCTTGCAACCCGATGATATCGAGTTGCCCGGCATCACCGACGCCCAGTTGATCGCGCTGACGGAATCGCCGGGGATGGTTCGAGTGACCTGCAACCAATGTGGTCAACCGCAGGTCATCGACGACCTCTGTCTGGGAACCGATGTGACGTGCCCGTCATGCCAAGCGGTCTTTCCGGTCACGTTCGGCAGCCCCATCGTCGACCTGTCGAAGTCAAACCCGTCAGGCGACGAAGCCACCGGCGATGGATGACTCGGACTGGACGACCAGCCGCCAAGCACCGGCATCGCAAGACCCGAACCCGCGTCGGTCTCCACCACATATTGCGGTCCAACATTTGGCAGGACGCAGAGGTTTGTCCAACGAATGGCACGTAGTTTTATCTAAGTCCTTTCAAGAGTTCGAGTTTGGCTTCGGACCTTGGCTTCATCAGTAGGTCGTACGGCATTCGCCTCCGTTTCTTCTTCCTTGGCTCGATGCGATCGGGGCGATTCGCGACTCGGTGGCCAGCAATGGCAGTGAGCAACTCCTCGCGCAAAGTCTTACGTTGATGACGGCTATTGCCCGCGTACGCGATCAGAGCTTGGAACATCTCCAGCGTCTGCATCGCACCCTTGAAACTGATCGAACGCGGGTTCAGATCGTGCCGCTCAGCTGCCTGTGCCACGACGGTTCGAACGAGGTTCTAGGCCAGCAAATGTGTCCAAACTTCTTTCCGTACAAGCTCGGGCGTCTTGCAGCGAAGCACATCCATCTGCATCGTTGTTTTGATCGATCGGAAATCAAGCTCTTGGTTCCATCGAGCTCGATAGAGTCCGGCCAGGTCGTCTGCGGAGTACTCGGCGGTATCAAGTAGCGTCGTGACGATGACAATCCTATGGCTTCGAAAGCCTGCTCGCTCCACTTGAAAACGAATCTCCCGAACAGTCAGAAACCTCGGCATTGCCAATTGGGCAGCACGCCCGACATCACCGATGTGCTTCTTTGGCCACTGCACAAGATGGTCATCTGGCCCGAGACGCGTTCCCTTTCGAAAATCCGCTTTGCGCAAGGCCTTGTTGAGTCGGGTCACGACAGGAATGCCGCGCTCCCGAAGCTCGTAGAGGTTGCGCCAGTTGCACATCAAGATATCGGCAAGGAGAACATCACCTTTCTGAATCTGGCCCCACAGTCTCCTGAGCAAGCTGACTTCTCCAGTTCCTTTTCCGGTGTAGGAACTCAGGGACATATCGAGAATGGCTCCGCTGGAAAGCGACGCTAGAACTCCGATTCGTGCGAAGGGGAATCCTGCACCCGGTTTCGACTTCCACGTCTGCGGATACTCCGCTTGGTTGGCCTCCGTGTCCGGCATTGAGATGGAGGAACCATCGAACATCAAGACACGGTGCCCTTTCCATCGCCAACTCTCTTTCACCTTCGATTCGAGTGTTCGCCCAACAAGCTGAGTTACCGTCGCAAAGAACTTTTCCGGGAGCCGCTTTCTTGCCTGACAGTACGCACCGGTGTGCGGAGAACAAGCGGATTGACCACTTGCAAGCCGACAAGCAACGAAACGCGCGACCGCGGATCGGCATGAATGATCAGCGCTGAGAACCTGTCACAAGAAGATCCACAGAGTTACCAACGGCGTGTAGATGCGCTCGTTCCACGCACAATCAATGGTGTCGAGCGCTTGCTCAACTGTGTCGCGAGAAAGGACGTCAGCGAACGCGTGCTCGCCACCCTGCAAGAACGGCTGCTTGAGAAACTCGAACTGACGTCGAAACAAAGCCTCGTTACAATACCGCATTCCTGGGCCTCCTTGCCGTTGATGAATCTTCGCAAATCCATCTTCGCAAGCGAGGCTCTTCCTGTATATGTCATTCCATGACAGGCACTTAGGAAAAACTACGTGACATTCGTTTGTCCAGCCTCAGATAGCTGAGCTACGGCCAGCTTGCAGAGGTGTTCGCAACGATCTTGCTGCTAGGCGTCTGGGCGAGAAGCTTCAAGGAAAGCAAGTTCTCCGTTGCAGACTAAGGGTGAAGAACAAGGCGATTGAACTCCGCAAGTATTTGCCTGGTAGTCGGCAGTAAGGAGGGGCTGTTGCGCAGTTCTCGGACTATATCATCGCGAATTGCTTGTACTTCATTTGCAATACGTGCAGTGCGGTGATCATGGGTGAATGGTTCCGCTAGATCCAGCAGATCGCCGTGGGAAATACGGAATCAGTCTTTCTCGAGTAGTTCTCAGAATTTTTTGCCACACTCTCTGTGCCGCGTGGAGAGTTTATAACAACCAACGATGAATTCGCGCGACGGATGAGACTGTGCTCGACGAAGATCAGCAAATTCGGTTTACAAAGTTTTGGACGGAGACGCAGCCAACGGTGAGTCAGTACGTTGGTTCTTTGGTGCGAGATCAGTGGGCTGTTCGGGATATCGTCCAAAACACATCCTTGGCTTTGTTGCGTAAATTCTCTGACTTTGATGAATCGCGGCCATTCCTTCCCTGGGCGTTAGGAGTTGCCAAATTCGAGGTTTTGGGCCACTTTCGCGATCACGCCAGGAGCCGGTTGATCTCTGATGCGAGACTGCTCGATCAATACACGGAATCCTGGGCCGAAGCCGCGCCGAGGTTATCCGAGGAGCAGACCGCTCTCCAGGATTGCATGAGCAAGTTGAAGGGTCGGTCGCGGGCCATCGTGAAGCTGCGTTATGTCGAAGGCCATGCCTCCGATGTGATCGGTCGCGAGTTGAATCTTTCCGCTGCGAATGTCCGCACCATTCTGAAACGAACGCGTGAGGCGTTGCGGCGTTGTATTGAAAAGCACGTTGCTTTCCAGGGAGGTGCGACGTGAACGACGATGACGTGGACGAAGATATTGAGCGTCTCATTGAAGCTCATCTCGAAGGCTCGCTTGACAGCGCAGGACAGCAACCACTCGAGGCTTGGCTGCGAGCACATCCGTCGCATATGCGATTGTTTGTTCAGTCGAGTATGCGGGATCAGATGCTGCGAGATGTGGCTCGCTTAGAGTTCCTCACCAACGAGATTCAGGGGGTGTCGAAGGGAGATAAGGATCCTCGAGGCGTTTTCGAACTATCGCGACGATTGTTCACGAAGCGGGCTGCCGCCTTTGTAACCGCTTTAGCTGCGTGCCTGTTGATTTGTTTTTTCAACTATCGAGGGGTGGAGTCAGGTGCCGAGCAGACTGCTGAGGAGAAGGTTGAGCGAACCGAAGAAACTGAGCCTTACTACACCGTCGCGATGGTTCAGGAAAGCGATACCAGTCTGCGAATCGGCGATCGGATGAATGCTGAGTCGATCGAATTTCAGCGCGGAATTGTTCGGCTGCAGTTTAATGACGGGGTGGAAGTCACGCTTCAGGGCCCGGCGCATTTCGAGTCGATTTCCCTCGGAAAGACTCGCTTGCATTTAGGATTGTTAACGGCGACTGTTCCTCCAGGCGCAGAGGGGTTTCAGGTTGATACTCCTTCAGCACAAATTGTTGATTTGGGCACGGCATTCGGAATCGAGCAAAGTCCGAATGGTGTTTCCAAGGTCTCCGTATTTGACGGTGAGGTCGAAGTGATCAACCGCAGCGAGGATCTTAGGCGTCTGTTAACAGAAGGCCAGTCGGTTCGACTCGATAGTTCGGGCGACTTGCAAGAAACTGACTTCGAAACGCGCCAGTTCGAGAAGCTATGGCCGGCGGCTTCGGGAATCGTTGGATCGAGCGGGGCGTTTGAGTTCGCACCTCAGTGGCCGAGAATGTTAAGACGAGTCGAAAGCGATACTCGGATCTTTGTGTTGCCAGAGGGTTATGCACAGGAACTTGACCAACCGTGTCCGGTCGATCTCTCGACTGACGCTCTCGAAGGGACAGTCATCCCAATTGGACATCGTGTCCAGTCCTATCTCTTGCAATTCAATCCAGTCGATTCTGACGAGGGCGGGCTTGGTCCGGGACGGCGTAGCGGTCGTCGAATCACGGGCAGCGTCACGTTTGAACGTCCTATTGTTGGGGTCATCACCCAAACCGCAACACTGAAGACGACGGACGATGTGTTCTCACTCCGACGCGCAGGCATGATGCCAGGACGCGGCCTAGAGGAGCGTCCTCCGCGCCTGGCAGACAAGGTTTCCTTCAGCGAGGACGGTCGAACATTGACCTTGGATTTGTTCGTCGTCAATCGACTTAGTGACCATGTGCGAGTGATCATCGACGCAAGACTGAATGAGCCCGAACAGCATTGAGCAATCAGTGATGCGACTCGAGGCACCAATCAATCCGCTTTTCATGAACTACTACTCTTAATCGTTTTCGCGATTGCCTCTCATGCCGAGGTGATCCCCATTCGCCTCCCCTCTCTCTTCTCATCTTATCAACGGAGATACGAAGTGAATCGCAGTAAACTAACTGCAAACCGACGTATGCATCGCCCTAGCTATGAGACGTTGGAACGCCGCAATTTGCTTGCCGGTGACATCGGCCATAACTTTGTCGAAGCGGAGGATGTCAACCTCGATGGAGAGGTTTCTGCAATCGATGCGCTCAACGTCATCAACGAATTGGGACGTCGCAACCGTGGCGGCGCTGTTCAATCAGGTAATGTTTCGCAGATTCTTGCTGATGTTGATTCCAACGGACAAGTGACACCGTTAGATGCCCTACGAATTATCAACCAGCTTTCACGGCCACAGCGGTCACCATCGGAACTCGAAGCAGGAGCAGATCGGCTGGCTCAGGCGATACTCTCAGAGGACCTTCCGGGTTCGATATCTCAAGAAACAGCCGATCGTTGGCTTGAGAGACTTGAGCACCGCACCGAAACAACTCCGTCTCGCCAAGGCCCGTTCAATCGGCTTGATGCCAATGATGATGGTCTGATCAGCGAAGACGAAGTGCCCGAGGAAATCTGGGATCATGTCTCAAAGGCGGATGCAGACGAAAGCGGTTCGGTCACGGAGGAAGAGCTGAGAGCTGCACGACCCTCCGAAGATACTGTGAATCGTCCGAAGCCGGAGGCAGCAAACGCATTCTCGAAGCTTGACGCTAACGAAGACGGATCGTTGACAGTCGATGAGGTTAGTGAAAAAGGATGGGCCAGAATCTCACAAGCCGATTCCAACGGTGATGGCGGCGTGACTCTGGAAGAGATTCAGGCAGCACGCGCGGACCGCGAAGACGGCGTACAACGCCCCGAACCTGGGCAACGCTTTGCGGCCTTGGACCTTGATGAAGACGGGCTTCTGGCCGAAGACGAAGTCAGTGAAGAGTTGTGGAACAAAGTATCTGAAGCAGATGGCAACGATGACGGTGGTATCTCAATTCAGGAGCTAAGGGAGCTGCGGGAAAGTCGAGCTAACGGACCAACCGGAACTGGTGGCGGTCGCGCGACAATCAGGCGGTGAAGGTCATCCGACAGGGATGAAACGTAATAGCCGCAGCACCGTTGACCGTAGAGCCGGGCCGAGGCTTCTAATTCCGAACGTATGAACGTCAGTTTTTAATCAACAAACCCATTTGAGGACTCTAGTGATGCGTAGCAAATTTCTTACGGCACTGGTTGTCACGGTATTTGTCGCCGCCGAACTCTCTGCTCAGCCACCCGGACGAGGCAGGTTCGGAGGTGATGGAGACAACCAAAATCAACGAGGTCCCGGAGGTATGCAGCGTGGTGGTCCAGGAGGAGGCGGTCCAGTCGGTGGACGGATGGGTGCCGGTGGCCCAGGTGGCGGCGGAATGGGCGCGCGAATGGTCCAAATGATGCCTCTGTTTATCGCTCTGGACAAAGACAAGGATGGCGCACTGTCAGAGTCGGAAATCCGAAATGCGGTCGCGGCCATTAAGACGCTGGACAAGAACAAGAATGGCAAGATCGACGCCGACGAGTTGGCACCTGATCGCTCGGGGATGGGTGGCGGAATGGGCCAAGGTCGACGTGGTGGCGGCGGAGGTGATGGTGGCTTCGGCGGCGGACCAGGTAGTGATCGAATGGGACGTGGCCAAGGACCAGGCGGTCCAGGAGGCGGAGGTTTTCGCGGGCGTGGGAATCAGGGTGGAGGGGCACCGGGCGCTACGCGTCCCAACCGCCCTGACCAAGAGTAGTTTTACCAGTTAATTCTTCGTAACCACTGAGTTGTTTCTGTTTATTGGAAGCCGCCGTGATGATTGTTCGATTCGCTTTGTGTGTTGCAGCCGCGACCTTGGTGCCCGCGACTTGTTGCGCTGAGGACTTTTCGGATGAGCAGCTCGCATTCTTCGAGAACAATATCCGCCCGGTGCTTGTAAAGGAATGTTACGGCTGCCATTCCGATCGGACAGGGAAAATTCGCGGCGGCTTGCGCCTCGACACGCGACAGTTGTTGCTCCTCGGTGGAGAAAGCGGTCCGGCAGTGGTGCCTGGAAATCCGCAGGAGAGCTTACTGTTTTCGGCGATGGATCACGACGGATTGGTGATGCCACCAAAACGAAAGCTATCGGATCGAGTCATCGATGATTTTCGAGAGTGGATTGAGATGGGGGCACCTGACCCTCGCAAAACAGCCGCGGCAACTGTGAAGTCGACTGTTTCCAAAGCGGATGTGCGACGGGCACGAGAGTCTTTCTGGGCTTACCAACCAATCGAAGTTCCTCAGCCGCCAGAGGTCGAGCGAAAGGACTGGCCCAAAACCGATATCGATCGCTTCGTACTCGCGAAGCTTGAAGAAGCAGAGCTTGCACCCAATGAGGGTGACGAGCCCTATCGGATTCTACGGCGCATCAGCTTCGATCTGACAGGCCTTCCACCAACTCTGGCTCAGATCGATGAATTCGAGCGGATGTGGGGGAAGGATTCAGATGCAGCAATTGCTGAGGTAGTTGATTACTTTCTCAAGCAACCACAATTTGGAGAGAGATGGGGAAGACACTGGCTCGACGTAGCACGCTACGCTGAATCGACAGGGCACTCAGTCAACCTGACGTATCCACACGCCTGGCGGTACCGCGATTACGTCATTGATTCTTTCAACGCAGACAAACCGTACAACGAGTTCGTTCAAGAACAAATTGCGGGTGATTTGCTTCCGGCGAAAACCGATGAGCAGTGGGCCGAACAGCTGGTGGCAACATCATTCCTAGCGATGGGCCCGAAGAACATCAATGACATGGATTCGTTGCAGTTCCGCGCGGATCTGATCGATGAGCAAGTCGATGCGACGTCCCGAGTCTTTCTTGGGATGTCACTCGCCTGCGCCCGCTGCCACGATCACAAGTTCGATGCGATCCCACAGTCGGACTTTTACGCCATGTCGGGATTCTTTGAAAGCAGCAATACCTTCTTCGGTAGCCCGCTTCCATCAGCTAATCCAATGGTCCAACAGGACAGTGGTATTTTGGAGTATCCGCTTGACGATCCTGGCCCTGGGCAAAAGAAGTACTCCGATCGAGAGCTTGCCGAAGTTCGAGACAACATTGCGAAATTGAGATCGGAGCTAGGCTCGGGTTCGAGATTCATCGGATTGCAGAAGCGGATGTACATCGGCCAATTGGAAAACGAACTCGCTGGAGTCGATGAAAACGGCCGACCGGTGAGTTATTGCATGGGGGTGCAATGCAAAGCGAATCCCGGTGACGCGACTTTGCTCGTTCGCGGGGAAGTCGATCAGCGCGGCGAGGTAATTCCTCGCGGCTTTCCGAGTGTGCTCTCTACGCGGCCCGCTCGAATTGACAAACGAACGAGTGGGAGACGTCAACTAGCCGAATGGATGACAGACAAGAATAATCCATTGACGGCACGCGTCATGGTCAATCGTGTTTGGCATTACATGTTAGGTCGAGGGATCGTTGCCTCGCCAAATGATTTCGGAGCTACTGGGCAGCCACCCTCGCATCCCGAGTTGCTCGATTATCTCACAACGCGATTCATCGATTCAAACTGGTCCGTTAAATCGCTTGTAAGAGATATCGCAAATTCGCGTGTCTATCGAATGCGGACAGACATGAATGCTGAGGCCTTTGATTTCGACCCGACTAATTCACTCCTATGGCGAGCCCACCCTCGACGGTTAGACGCCGAGTCAATCCGTGACAACATGCTCGCCGTGAGTGGCGAGCTTGATCAAAGCCGCCCACATGGATCGGAAATAGCGGAAGCGGGTTTCGTAAGAATTCGGAACGGAAAGCTCGAAGAAATTTCCAGCGGTGGTATGGGTATGGGCGGCATGGGTATGGGACCTGGTAGTCGCATGCAAGGAGGCGCCGGTGGCGGCATGGGACCGGGGAACCTTATGCAAGGAAGAAACAATAGCGGAATGCAAGGAGGCGGCCGCGGTTTTGGGATGCGTGGAGGTGGCAGGAACACAAACAACGCAGCTGCAGTCCCGCCGCCCGATCGGCTCGATATGGTCGATGACAATTTTCGGAGCGTTTACTTACCTCAAGCACGCAACGAAACACCACGTTCGCTTTCGGTATTTGATTTTGCGGACAGCAATACGACCGTTGGAAATCGAGCGACATCAAACACGGCGGACCAGTCCCTCTATGTACTGAACAACCCGTTTGTGCTTCGGCAGTCCGAAGCATTTGCCGAGCGAGTGAAGGCCCAAACAGCAAATCGCGCCGAGCAAATCAAGTTGGCATTCCGCCTTGCGTTCGCTCGACCGCCAACGGTGCTTGAACTTCGCTCTGCTTCAAATCTCATCGCGGATCTGAATCGCAGCGACAAGGGATTGCAGTTGCTTTGCCAGTCGCTCTTGGCGTCAGCAGAATTCCGATATGTGTACTGAGTGCAAGCGATGAACCCGCCTCTCAAATTAAATCGACCAAACTGACTTTCCAAGAGAATCCCAAAACGGTGAATCAGCTATGTCCCAGATTGTTCAACTCAATGCAAGTCGCCGACAGTTCCTGAGGAATACATCTGCCGGATTTGGCTTTCTAGCGTTTGCCGACTTAGCGGCGAGAGCTTCGGCGGCGGAGTCTTCCTACTCTAATCCGCTTGCGCCAAAGGCGTCACATTTCGAGGGGAAAGCGAAACGTGTTATCTTCCTTTACATGGATGGGGCTCCCTCGCACGTCGATACGTTCGATTACAAACCGCAGTTGACCGCCGACGATGGCAAGGAAGGAAAGTACGGCGGAGTCCTTTGGGGCAGCCCGTTTAAGTTTTCGCAGCACGGGCAGAGCGGCCTTTGGATTTCCGAGTTGTTCCCCAACGTTGCCCGACATGCAGATGATCTTGCCTTGGTTCGATCAATGCACTGCGATCAACCGGCTCACCCCAGTGCGATGGTTCAAATGCACACGGGGTCGGCGACGTTTATTCGCCCATCGCTTGGTTCTTGGGTGGTCTACGGACTTGGGACTGAAAATGAAAACATGCCCGGGTTTCTCTCTCTTACGCCTCCAGCGGCTGGTGCGCCCAGCTACAACAGTGCATTCCTGCCGTCTGTGTACGGCGGATCACGGCTCGGAAGAGGATCAGGGCGACGAAGCGGACCTCAAAAGGCCATTGATATAGCGAACCCACAACTGAGCCGACGAGAACAGCGTCGCCAAGTTGACTTCATCCAGGAGCTAAACCGGGGAATGCTGAAGCGTACGAGCGGGGCACAGCAGAATCTCGAGGGCGTCATCGAGTCTTTCGAGCTCGGCTACCGCATGCAAGATACGATGCCGGAACTGATGGACATTTCACGCGAGTCTGCCGTAATGCAGCAACAGTACGGCATCGGCGAAAGCTCAACGGACGGCTTCGGACGGCAGTGTTTGATGGCTCGTCGATTCGTCGAAGGAGGTGTCCGTTTTGTGGAGATTGGTTATGGCATTTGGGATCACCACTCAAAACTTCCTGAGAGTTTGCCGACACGGTGCGAAGCCGTCGACAAGCCGATTGCCGGTCTGCTGAAGGACTTAAAAGATCGCGACATGCTCAAAGACACGCTGGTCATCTGGGGCGGTGAGTTCGGCAGGACGCCCGATCGCCAGGGCCGAGACGGTCGCAATCACAACAACAAAGGCTACACGTTGTGGATGGCAGGCGGTGGCGTCAAAGGCGGCATCTCATACGGCTCAACCGATGAGCACGGATACGAAGCAGTCGAAAACCCCGTCCATATCCATGATTGGCACGCCACAGTATTGCACCTTCTCGGGCTCGATCATGAACAATTAACCTACCGCCACGCCGGTCGCGACTTTCGGCTTGCCGACGTTCGTGGCAATGTAGTTCACGACATAGTTACATGACAAGGAACAACGAGTCAGAAACGCAGGACATTCGCTCTCACGTTCTTGCATTTATTTACTGAATAGACTTCCAGATCGTAGAAGCACTGCGGCACGGCTCGGCATTCTCTGTCGGAAGACCGTTGGGGCAAGAATAGGTCGCAAACAGACGAGAGGTTCGAGTCGCATGCCCCAGAGCTTCTTGAATAGCCGAAGTTCCTATTCCGAGCGTCGCGGACGCAACCATTGTTCAATTGGGCAAAAGTGACAGCCATGCTACTTAGTCATCGCAGACCGAAGTCACTTGTCCGGCGTAGCTTCTCTCCTCGGCTGCATCGACTGAGGGAGATATGGTCGACATGCGGAACGCGTCGGTGGGAGGACCGACGCTACAAAATCAGCTGCCTGTCGATTAGTCGACTACCAGTCTTGGCCGTACCGCCTATCCTCGACGGCGCTTCTTCTTTTTCTTGTCCCGGCGTTCCGTTTTTCGCTTGCCTTGGTAGCGCGATTGGCGACCCTTGCCAACGGGCGACTTGGGACCTGGTGTTGACCGGCCGACCGACTTGTTGTTGATCACTTCAAGAAACAACTGACGATCTTGCAGGTCGACTTTGGCGATTCGCACCACCAATTGGTCGCCGAGACGGAAACGATGGCCCTCTTTGAATCCAACCAGCATCTGACCGCGTCGTTCAAATCGATACTGGTCTTTGGGAAGCGTCGTGACGGGGACAAAACCATCGACGGGCAACTTGATGCAACGCGCGTTGAGCCCATCGGCGAAGACGCGACTGACGACCGCCTCGAGCGTTTCGCCAATTCGCTTCTTCAAGAAATGCAGCAGCTTGAGTTGAATCAGTTCCCATTCGGCTCGCGACGCATTTCGCTCCGCGTCGCTGCACTCGTGCCCCAACTTGACCAGCTCGGCAAACGACTCATCCGGCGTCGACTTTTCGTCCAGAAGCTTCTGAACAAGTCGATGCACGGTCAAGTCGGGATATCGCCGGATCGGGCTCGTGAAGTGACAGTAGTGAGTCATGTCCAGTGCGTAATGGCCCTCCCGATTGGGACCATAAACGGCTTTGGACATGCTCCGCAGCACGGCAAAATTGACCGCATTCTCCAGCGGAGTCCCAGCGACTTTGTCCAGCAGGGCCTGGATCTCGAAACGACTCTCAATGCGATCCATGCCCAACCGCAAATCCTTCACAAATTGGGATAGCTGTCGAAGCTTGCGACGTTCCGGTGGGGCGTGGATGCGATGCAAGAAGTTCAATTCCAAATCGTCTAACCAAGTTGCCACCGCTTGGTTGCCGGCCAGCATGAACTCCTCGATGATTTGGTGGCTCTCGGTATTCTCCACCAAATGGGCTCCCTTCACTTTGCCGGCCCGGTCAAGGTCCAGTTTGATATCGGGCATGTCCATGGAAAGTGAACCAGCCTTGAACCGACGCCTTCGCATCTTCATGGCCAGCGTGTGCATCCGGTCGATTAACTCACACACCTCAACACCCCACGTCTCGCGAAACGCGGTTGGTGATGCGAGATACTGATCGATCTGTTCGTAGTTGAATCGTTGGTCACTACGAATCGCGGCGTTGTGAACCTCCGTATGAGTGATGGTCAAATCATCTTGGAACTCGATCTCGACTGTCTTGACCAGACGGATCTTGCCGGGCTGCAAAGACGCCAAGGCGTTGCTGATGATTTCGGGAATCATCGGTATCACGCGATCGGGCAAATACACGCTCGTCCCTCGACGCCGTGCATCGATGTCGATGGCACCACCGGGTCGCACGAAATGACCGACGTCGGCGATATGGACCCAAAGCCGCCAATGCCCCGAGGCCTCACGCTGCAGAGAAATGGCGTCGTCAAAGTCGCGTGCGTCAAACGGGTCGATCGTGATTGTGAGTTGATCCGTCAGATCCAATCGGTCCGATGGAACGACCCGGTCATCAAACTCATCCGATCGATTGCGAGACTCCTCCAAGACAGATTCGGGGAAGTGGTCCGGCAATCCGTACTGGCGCATGATCGTTAGGGTGTCGATGGCCGGATTCTTGCTGCTCCCCAAACGCTCCAGCAAGACCGCTTCACCGCCGCCACCCGACTCGTCGGGAAAATGACGCACTTCGACGAAGACCTTGTCGTTATCCAGCAAGGGCAGTCCACGAACGTCACCGACCGATACAGGGTGCTCGAAATGCACTCCATCGAGAAAAACGACGGGGCCATCGATGTCGTACTTTGGTCCTGCATTGGTTCGAAACGTACCCGTAAACTCGCGCCGCGCCCGCTGCACGATTTCGATGACCTCGCCATCGACGCCTCCATTGCGTCCGGGCACCATGCGGACGGCAACGACATCGCCCTCCATCGCGCCTCCCGTTGCACCGGGTGGCACGAAGACGTCCTCCGGCACTTCGGAATCGGCGTCCGTCCCGCCCAACGATGGACGAACGAATCCAAATCCACCTCCCGCCGCGCGACGAAACGTACCGCGAATGGTTTCAGGGCAACCACCGACGGCCATGACCGGCATGACCAAATGGTTGCCGCCGTAGACGACCCGACCCTCCGCGACCAACTGCTTCACGACCCGCTTCAACTCTTTCGTATCGTCGGCATCCAGCTTCATGCCGATCGCAATCTGCTTGGGTTTGCTGGGTCGATAGGCAGACGTGTGGACCCATCGCAGCAACCGGTCCGTCAGAGTCTGAGATACTTTCATCCAATCAGAATAGCCCAGGTTCTGTGCCGAGGTCGTGGGGGGGGGCGAAAACCGAGCGTGTTTATCCCGTCGATTGAACGTCAAAACAGCACGACCGACGCGGATTCAGTCGGTTGACTCGATCAGCGGCAACTCGCCGTCCGTCCGCTGGGCCAAGCCTTCCTTGAAATGCTGCCGGCACACCGTCACGTAACGCTCGTTCCCACCGATCTGAACCTGATTGCCATCTTTGACGACCTGACCCTTGGCGTCGGTACGGAGCACCATGGTCGCCTTGCGGCCGCAGTGACAGATCGTTTTGACTTCCGTAAGCGTGTCGGCCCATGCCAACAACGCGGCGCTGCCTTCGAAAAGATTCCCTTGAAAGTCCGTTCGCAATCCGTACGCCAACACCGGAATGTTGTCTTGATCACAAATGTCCGATAGCTGCCGGACCTGAAGGCGAGTCAAGAACTGAGCCTCGTCGACCAAGACACAGTGCAGTGGCCGCTGCACCAAGTGCCGCCGAACAAGCGAATCGAGGTTTTCGGCAGTATGGAAGAGCACGGCGTCGGATTCCAATCCGATTCGCGATGCGACCCGGCCGGAACCAGCTCGCGTATCGATCTCCGGAGATAAAATCAACGTATTCATTCCGCGTTCGCGGTAGTTGTAGCTGGACTGCAACAGAATCGTCGATTTGCCCGCGTTCATCGTCGAATAGTAGAAGTAAAGCTTGGACATACGCCAAGTTTTACCGCAACGTCACCGACGGATCGATGACGCGTCCCGATGCTCCACTCACGTGGGCAATCACCGCCATCGACGCGCAAGACACGCGACACCGATTAGCATCACCCATGCAGTTCCACCTGACGGCTCCGGCACGGCGGTCGCCGTCATGGCATCGATCGTGAACACCGTCACGTAGGTGAGCAACTCGCCTGTGTCGGACAATTCCGTCCCCGTGATCTGGCCTTCGGCTCGCTCGAATAGCGAACGATCCAGCGCGATCGGGAGTGCCGACGAACCAAACTGGTCGGCGTCTCGGTCTTCCAGAATCACCGACATGTAGCCGGAAGCGCTGGCACCGTTGACGAGAATCTGCGAGCCGCTGCCGCTATCGAACGTTCCGGAGGCACCGTCGTCGAGGCCAAAAAAATCCGACGCCGGTATGGTCGGGCTAAATACCCAATCATCGGCGACGAACGCATTGACGATGCCTTCACTTTGAAAGACACCCGTATTCAACTGAATTTCAAATCCGTCCGCCGCATCGTATCGGTAACCGGCCAAGTCGCCTGAAATCGCCCCGGTTCCCGTGGCGTACGGCGGTACGGCCATGTCAATGTGAAAGGATCCCTCCAGCGAATCACCCAGCCCCACAGGAATGCCAAAAAGTGTCGAACCGGCGGCCGCATTGTTATCGAGCGCGGCAACGGTCCCGACGAAATCAAATCGAATGACTCCAGCCGACGCCGACGACCTGAAACTGAAGCCCGGTACGACCAGCGCGATCCACGCCAGCCACCGGACCCAGCCGTCCGTGCGACGCTTGATCGACGCGATTTCCAAAGCAGGCGAACCCGGGGCGCAGTGATCATCCATGATGAGGGCTCTATCGTGGTGCAAATTCGTTGTGTGGCAAACCGAGCCATCGCGCCCCGATGCAGGTTATCGTCCGATCAGCCGAATCTCGCAAGGTCGCTCAATCCTCAAAGCACCCCCTGTACCAGTCGAACCAAGCGAAAATCAAAAAGACATTGCAAAGAAAGTCGGGGATCCCAAGCAACAAATACTGGTTGGCGATGAAAATGCAGTAGAGAAGGATATTCACCGTGTAGGGCAGCGCGATCAGTAACGCCAACGGTGCCGTTCGACGGGCGAATAGCAAACCGCCTGCGGTCAGTTTGACAAACCCAACCCAGAAGATGAGGTAGCCGGTGTTTTCGATTGCCTGCATGAAGTCGCGAAACGGCGACGGTTCGTCTGGAAGCGGATACCCGTTCACACCGAACACCATGGTCATCAGGCCCGTCGAAACGAGAAACAGCGCAAACAGGAATCTCGCTGGCATCGCAATCTTTGGATAACGAACCCGTTTGGTAGACGTCGGTCCAGCCTCGACTTCATCCGTCATATATGCACCTTGCGTAGGAACTCGGCGTGGGACCAGTCCGGATCATCCTCGACGTTCTTCGCCTCAGCCGCCCTTTGTATCGACTTTCAGTTGTGGGTGGCGGGTGGCTATGGCTGCACCGTCCATCGGCACACGTCTCGGAGCCGTAGGTTTCGAAACTCCAGGCCCGATGTCAGTGCGCCCGCCTCCAACTCGGAATCGAATGGTTGATCCGAGTGCACCCGGTGGTCCAGCCAGACCTGCGCACGATTCCCGGCGACTCGCAATCGCACCGGTGTCCATTGAAGTGACTCGATCTCCGCGACGATCGTGTTTCCCAGCCGGATTGTCGAGTTTCCCATTACCTCGGCCGTCAGTTCGAATGCGACCCACTCTCGCGACGGCAAATTCTCGAACGCTTCCCATGCATTCCCGTCACGCAGCGAAATCAGTTGGCGACGCAGACTCGCCTTCGTCTCAGCGAACTCTTCTTGTTCGGCCAAGTTATCGAACTCATACGGATCCGACCAATAGCGATAGAGTTCCTCCTGCCCATCCGACGTCAAGCTATATCGAAAGTCGGCCGAACGGACCGAGAAATGCGGGTACAACGTACCGACGTGTTGCCGATGCTGGCTGTGGTCTTTGCCTGGTAACGCCGTGATCGCCACTTGTGGACCGGACCAGGCGGCCGAGGGATCCAGTATCAACGGTTGGATGCTGTGCCCATCGAGCGGGTAGTTGGATCGGCCTCGGTGGGGATCTTTGGGCAAGCCACACAGGTCGACGAGGGTCGGATAGACATCAATTAACGAAATCGGTTGCTCGCACGTCTTACCGCTCGGCATCCCGTCGAGGCCGGCCACGATGAACGGAATGCGAGTTCCGCTGTCCCAAAGCGTCTGTTTGTAGAGTGACTCTTTACCGCCTACGTGAAAACCATGGTCGCTCGTCAGAATCACAATCGTGTTATCGGCATGCGGACTTGCCTCCAACGCATCGAGCACCGTTCCAACTTGGTCGTCAATGAACGCGACGCAAGCCATGTAAGCCTGCAACCACTGTCGATAGAGTTCGGGGCGGTCGGCGTGGTTGAATAGCATCTGGTATCGACGAAACGCGTACAGGCTCGTGTTCGCCAGACTCGGAGCGCAATCGTCCAGATCACCTTCCAAATAGGTTTCCGGGATCTCGATCTGATCCAGAGGAAACATGTCAAAGTAGTTTTTGGGTGCGTAGAGCGGCGTGTGCGTCCGACTGAAACCGGTAAACAACACGAATGGTTTCTCGTGTTCCTCCTGTAGCACGCTGGTGGCCCAAGCGGCGTTGGTCTCATCAGGCATTGCATCACGGTCGTCATCCGAAACGTACCGCCAAGGCTGTCCCGAAAGCCGCCAACCTCGATAGCCGGGGACTCCGTTGGCGGGATCCGCCGCGTACTCGGGGACCATCGTGAGCGGGCCGAACGTGTGTTCCCACTGATAGTCCATGTCCGGATCGGCATCGTCGGCATAGAAGAACATCTGTTGCGGGTGCGGAATGAATCCGCGGCGGGCCTTGGGCGTGCCATCCCATGGCCACGGACCAATGTTTCCACCAGGACCTTTGCCAGCAAAGAACCCCTTGGGGTCCTGGTTACCGTGGTAGATCTTTCCGACCGAGTAGACATCGTAACCATGAGTGGCCAAGTGTTCGGTCAATGTCACGGAGCGACGTAGGACAGCATTCTGCCGGTAGTCTTCAAACCAATACAGACTCGACGTCTGGGGATAGAGCCCGGTCATCATGCTCGAGCGTGACGGAGCACAAATCGGATCGTTGCAGTGCGCGTTGGTAAAACTGACACCGCGGGCGGCCAGCCGATCGAAATGCGGTGTCGGCACGAAAGGCTTGCCCTCCGGATGAAGCGGCATGTCGTTGAGATCATCCACAATGATGAACAGAACATTCGGCCTTTCTTGCGCGCCCGCAACGGCCCATGGCATCAACATCCAAATCAGCACGGTCAGAATTCTCATCGCTCTTGTTGATCCCCTATTGAAATCATGCGTTAACAAACGGGTCCTCCAGCATTGGCATGCGAACTCGGCTTGCCGGACCTCGCGTAGCAAGAATAGCTGGGAGAGAACTCGAGACGAGAGACCACCCAGAAAAACTCCCTGGGAACGAAACGGATGGGGAGTGACCCGCCTGATCCGCACCGCCAATTCAGATTCCGCCGCAACCCAATGGATTCGTCGCGAAAGATCTCGAAAGTGGATCGGCCGACAGCGTGTCGATTGAGGACCGCTGCCTCAAAAACGGATTGAAGGACGCCCCGGTGTTAATGATCGTGAAGAATCAAAGAACAAGATGAACTCTTTGGCCCTACTTCTCCCCGACTGTCGAAGCGTCAGTGATCGGAATGGATCTCGAGAGATGGTAAATGGAGAGTGTCCCGCATTGATCGCGCACCTCCGGAGTCCAAACGCTTGCAAGTCAACTCGCGACCCACGACACTCCGGTTCTAACAAGGGTTTTTTGGGCGAGAACAAGTCTCCCAGCGATGATCAACCACGTAGAATCGGTGTCGCCTCGTTCGACGCATCGAAACGCTCAATGCACGCCAAACCCGCCTATTCCCCGGGGACACTCCGTCGAAAGAATCGTTCCGCTATGGATTGCCATCACTGCCCGAAAACGACCGAATCGTGAAATGAAACAGAAGCGAACGTTGGCTACGGCTGGTCTCTTGATCGTCTGCATATTCGTTGGTTACATGAATCGCGGGCGGATTGCGACGGTGTATCGAAAGCAGCTCTCTGAATACCACTTGCACAACGCCGTGCAAACCAATCTCCATCTCCAGGAAGCCATGGCGGCAAAACGTCGTGCTACCGCTACCCAGCAGTCCACAAGAGAAACTGGCAGTCAAATCCAGCACTTGACCGCCAAGCTTCGGTGGCACTGTGAACGTCTCGTTGAGTTGGGGCACTTTTTCCACGAGAGATATGATTTTGGCCAGCTGCCTGAAGACTCAGATGTTTACGTGGATGTGCAGGCTCGATGGATCACGGCATTTCCGAATAGTCCATACTCAACTTTCGGTGGCGGTGCATTAGACGTCTATGACACCCCCGGTTCAAAGCCTCACTGGGACCGATTTGTTGCCAATCACAACGTTCCGGACTATTCCGAAAAATACCTCACCCGAACGGTCGAAGAGGCGGTACCATCGAACGCACCCGAGTCGGCGAGTGGGGCGTTTTGACAATGGAGAAGTCTCTCGCGCCGACCAGGTGATCGGTGTCATTCGTTGGTCCAATCTCAACACAGGGTTTGCATGATGTTCCGAATCTGCTCTGCGTTTGCGGCTGTCGCCGCACTGTGCTCGATGGCGCAATCGCAGTCGAGTTCAGGTCTCACGACAAACGAAAGTGGAATGACCTTTGCCGTCATCCCGGCTGGTGAGTTTGCGATGGGCCGAAGCCAAACGTATTGGGAGATCCTTCGACTGACCACAATCCATGCCGGGGTGGACCGAGCGATCAAGACAGAAGTCCCACAACACACGGTTCGTCTCGATTCGTTTCTTATGCAGACGACGGAGGTGACGCAGCAACAATGGCACAATCTGATGGGGACGCAACCCTGGCAGGACAACCGATCTTTCGTCAAGGAGGGTGGAGACTATCCGGTTTCACACATCACTTGGAATGACGCCATCGAATTCTGCAAACGTTTAAGCAAAGCGGACGGGAATACGTATCGCCTGCCGACCGAGGCGGAATGGGAGTACGCTTGTCGCGCCCGCACGTCGACGATCTATTCATTTGGCGATGAATCGTCGCAAATGGAACACTACGGATGGATCGCGGATAATTCCCATTCAATTGGCGAATCGTACGCGCACCGTGTTGCCCAACAAAAGCCGAATCCATGGAGTCTTTATGACATGCACGGCAACGTCTGGGAGTGGTGCTCTGATCGCTACCAAAACGACTACTACACCGTATCGACCAAGGTAAATCCTCTCGGCCCAGAGATTGGGGATACACGTGTGATTCGAGGTGGTTCTTGGAGGTCGTCGGATACGCATGCACGAAGCACGTTTCGCTTTGGAATCGATCCCTCGAGTGCAGGAAACGATCTCGGTTTTCGAGTTGTTATGGAACTCACTGAACCCACAACAACAGACGGCGAACCAGACGATGCACTTCAATCACCCGAAAAAGAGGAATCCAAATGAAGCTGTTTTGCTTAACGATGGTTCTTGCGTTCATTAGTTGCCTCGAGGCGACCGCATCAACGTACGAGCTTTCGGCTATCTCGACTGCTCCAACGACCTCACATCAACGCGACGTGGAACTTAAATTTAGTGCACCCGAGGGTGCTGAGGTGTGTATTAAGGCAGATGGCATTTCTGTTAGCCGAACTTCTCAAGGTTTTTCCGACGCAAAGCTGTCGTTCAAGCTCGACGAGAGTGGTGCTGACGGTTCGAAGGAGCTCACCTTTCTTGTTGGCTTTGGCACTGCACCGAACACTGGGCTGGTCAGAACTGTCAAAAGCGATGCGAAGCTTGACCTCCGAATGAGGATTGCGGACGAACCGACGTCCGTGCTGTATGGCAAGACGTTCACCGTCGGACACTTCAACGGGAAACCAATCACGATTTGTGTTATCCGGAAGCCCGCAAGACTCGGAAACGGCGGATAGCCATCGCTCTCACCGAACAAAGCGTTGTATCGTTACGCGATCACAAACCCAAATTCAGGTCCTCGGTGATGCGGGGGTTTTTTGCTATTTCGCGCCAATTGCTCATGAAGAAGGGCTCTATCAGTGGTAACGGGAATCGCACCACACTCGCTTGGATGAATGAACCATGACGCCAGAGAAAAAGACTCTTCTCCTCCCGGTCCTAATGATCGCCACGGGGATTGGATGGTTGCTTTCCGCGATGAACGTGGCACCGGGAATCAATTGGGTTTGGACACTGAGCCTTGCAGCAGTGGGGATATTGACTTTTGTAATCAGTGGGTTGGACAAATTCACGGTCGTGTTCGGACCACTCCTGATTGGTGCGAGTTGTCTATCGGTGCTTCGGCAAACAGGACGTCTACACCTCGATATTGAGGTACCCATATTGGTAATCTTCGTTGGGCTTCTGCTGCTGATTGCTCGAGTCCGCGCAGTTCCCATTCCGACCTGGGCAGTCGAACCAGCACGTGCGGCAAACAACGAGAAGGAAGCTTGATGAAATCAGAACCAATGCGGCTCTTCGTTGATCGCCATCCAAATGATCCATCCGACATTGTCGTGGGTGGTTCGGATTGATGGACTTTCGGTGGCGTGGCGGTGGCATCCGGGTGTTGTGTCCGTGAGAGAGAGTTGCGATCGATCTCCAAGTCCGCGAGAAACGGAAGCAGGCTCTGCGGAGACGCGGGCCTGCCAGGGATATCGCCGTCAGAGTGCTCCGAAAGGTGTCTCTGGTCGGTGCAAGGTTTCATCCACTACCGGTATTCCCAACATCCAGACCTGAACAGCCTCGCACACCACCGACATGCCTTAGAGAATCCCGCATGTCAGGCTTTACGCACGATGAAGCCGGATCGTCCACCAAAGAACTGGCCAGCGACTAGATAAGGTAGCCGTATCGATGCGAACACGGAGAGCTCGCCGACCATTATCGGCGAGCTTTCCAAACTCGTTTTCTGGTCATCTGAGTCCGGTGCCTCACCAGCCATTCGCGCCGTTCATCCCGTCGTTAGAGACAGAGATCCGCGAGGAGAAAGGAACTTCAACAAAAGGCGAGCCAGTAGCCTTCACTCGCGGGATGTGTTTTCGATTGTTGAACGGCTGGACCGCTTGCTAGCAGTGATTCATGATTGTTGACATATGTCGGCAGGTGCCCGATCAGCCGTGTCGTCCGTTCGTCACCGATTTGGAGTCGCAGCGATGCCACCGTCGCATTCTTGGCCTGTCTGCAGCGTCCTCTGTGCTTTGCTTTCATTCGCCGGACCCGCCGATGCGGACGAAGCTGCGGCGAACTACATGTTTGCCGTGCTGGAGCTCGACACACCACTGCCAATGAACGTCCGTGCGGCAACAACAGATGATCCTGACCATGGATTCGGAGTTCCGTTATCCGACAAACAATCGTCTTATCTCAAGCAACGCTTCGTTGCGTCGGCGCTGAGTCGGTTCGACGAGGCGACGTCTTACTCTGGATGCGCGTGGTCGCGGTATACGCGGTCGAGTTGGTCCGCCGCTCACCTGAACGAACGCCTTCATCGGTTGGCTCGAGTTGCGTTGCTTCAGGCACGCGTTCATTACGAGTCGGGTCGATGGATCGAGGGTAATCAAAGCGTTGAACGCGTCCGAGTGATGGCCAGAGACATGACTCTGCAAGCCCGCCCGTTTGAGCACCAGTGCTTTATGGTCGAGAACATGGCGATCGGGACGGCCGCCGCTTACATTCTGCAACTTCCTCGATTCGCACTTGCGGATCTGCTTGCACGCCATCGCGGTCTGGAGGAGTTCCGTCCAAAAGCTGCGATGTTGAAATTGGAGGCAGATCGAATGCGAGTCTTGGCCGACGAATTGGAAGGCGGCCAGGTGGCAGTTGACAACCTCATCGAGTTTCTCGCCCCCCATCTTATGACAACAGCGGAACAGCAACGGTTTGCGATGCTATCGCGGGACGCAGCCACTGATGAGGTTCGCGGATTTTCGTCCTTCTTGAGCGAACATTCTCAACTGATGGGAGTGAGCCCAAATGAGGCAGAACAGCAGATTGCCAACGTATATCATCGGCACGCCGAGCTTTGTCCGCTCGTCGCCAGTTTCGGAAAGCCATGGTTTGGCGACTATCGGGAGAACGCTCAGAGCATTTGCCGCGGCTTCATGATCGGGGAAGTCATCGGCCGGCTTCATGACGGCAACCGCGATTTCCGCCACATTGAAGATCCATACAGTTCCAAACCGTTGCGTTTTCAGGTGCATGGCATTGGATTCACATTGACGTCGGCATTAAAACATCACAGCCACATCGACCTTCGATTTGGCATAGCTGGTGCTGATTCGTCCGCGCAATCTACAACGCCGCCAAGCGGTCAAGCTGGGCGTACCGAATCAGAAAACGACCGGTCGTCGTCGAACAATGACTAACGTTTGCAAGTTGATTCAGACGAGTCGATGCGAGGCGGATGATCTGGCCGACGGTGACTTCTGGTCTTTGGCTTCGTCTCGCATTGGTATGTCAGACGATCAAGTGAGGGCATTTCATTGGTTAATGCTGTTCTCGAAACGTCCAATGGCGCCCATGCCCAAAGGTGATACGGACTTTCATCACGGTCAGACGCACGGGCTCACCATCTGACGTAAACCCCAATCGCACAATTAATAGAGTAAGTTGGGTCCTGCGTTCACGACTATGCGATGGCTAACCAATCAATGATCCCGAGTGGCAATGGACCGTATTGAAAGAGTGGTTGAAGTTTGGCTGCCGCCTGTGACGTCGCAATCGTTACGTTGATGAGCGTATTACAAAAACGTTTCCAAGTTGCACAAAGTCCCAACGACCCACGGAAATCCCGGAGGGACCAATGTTGCTTGATTGGCATTGGTTCGGTCCACCGAGTATACAGAGATGGGCTCCCTAAACGTAAGCTCGACAGTTAGGTGAAGTTCCGTGTCCATCAAGTCGACGCTCAATCCGTACCGACCAACAGCTTCAGTTGGGCCGACGCGAGAACGAACCTGGAGATTCATTGAACTGTTGCGTCGTTTTCCATGGACCATCGCCTCCAGATTCTCGCGCGGCGCGCTGGTCATCGTTGATGGCATTGCGTTTTACGTTGATCCCAAAGACTCATCCACTGTATTCGCCGCATCTCCTTCGGCGATCAAGACAAGTGAGCGGATGAACTTAATCGTTTCGGAGACGATACGCGTTCTTCCCGTCTTCCTTGCTGACTACCCAAGTCTGACTCGGATCCTTAAGGGACGCAAACTGGTGGTCCGGATGCTGGACGACTACACAGGTTCTTTGCATGCGGTCATTCGCGAAGAGATGATCGGGTGGGATATCCTCGATGGCATTTTCAATGGCGACTAATTGTCGAACCGGAGCTGACGGTGGCGGATCCCCCGATGATCGATCACCTTCGCAGGCTACTTCCACGCGGCTTGCCACCGCATCGCAGTTGCCCGGTCCTGCTTAACAGGTTGGCGTGACACTGGCTTCCAGGAGCTATCTACTTGGTATGATGATGTCCGTGGAAGGAACGAAAAGAATGTACGGTGGACTACACGATTCATCGATCTCAAGATGAACGAACTCTTACGCGCACCTGACGCGCGTATTGCGTTACTTGACGGAAGATCAATGACTGAATCGTACTTTACACCCTCTGACGCACGAGAGGCGATTCGACTCTTTCGCAAAGCCGTCAATCAAATCCGTTTGCTGCATCGATCCACAATACCGCGGTGGTCAGATGGAATAACTGCCCGGTTCGCCGATGATCGTCCGCAGGAAGACCGTGACGAAGTCATTATCTATAGCGACGATGAATTGCAATGCTACCGCGAAGCCCGCGAGGTGCTGCTGCGGTCTATCGAATTGAATCCATATCTCCCAGACGCGTACTTCCTTCTCGGCAACGCGTACCAGGAGATCGACAACGATTCGAATTCGATGATTCGATACTACGATCAAGCAATTCTGCTTGACCCCGAGAATGATGAATTCCGCAACGCGCGAATGTCTTTCTACCTGTCGTCTGGCGACCTCGATCGGGCGCAACTCGACTTGGAGCACTTGGAACAGCTAGAATCCGGATACGCCGAGTCGATGCGTGAGCACTTCAACAAAATCAAAATCGGCAGGTAACCGCGGGTCGCCGGGTATTCTGCGAATCGAATTTATTGGTTAGTCGTTAGGGAAGCGAAGATGAACCGCGACGTGCAAGAGTAGAACCATGATGCGATTTGCAGCGTTCATCTTTGTTTTGGTTGTTGGTGGGTGTTCACGACCCACTGACCCAATGAAGCCACTGAGGAGTGCGACGTCGTTGTAAGCGTTCGGCGGGGGGATGAAATTGGCGGGGTTTAGGTTGACGGGTTTTTCTCGAACCCCGGAGGTCAACATGTTCCCGTCGCGTCATCAAGTCTGGGCCGAGCGACTCGATCGCTACCACGCCAGTTCTCTCACTGTCAAAGCCTTCTGCCAAGCCGAGA
>JBCDIU010000007.1:0-242277 GCA_038748615.1 Planctomycetota bacterium
GAGGATTTCGTCGGTGGCTTGGGCGCGATCGTCTTCACTGGGCGACACCGCTGTCCACTCAGCCTGGTCTGGTTGTTCCGCTCGGTTGAGCTGATTGATCACCAGCAACGCATCCAACGCCGTGACTCTTTGGTCTCCGCTGGTGTCAAAGAAGGTGGGCGTCTGTGAATAGCCCGACGCATCCCACGCGATCGTGCCAGATTCATTGCTCAGGCTTCGAGAGCCTAGTTGGTTGATCACCACCAAGGCATCGAGCGCGGTCACTTCACCGTTGTTGTCCACGTCCTCGGTGGTCGATGGATTCTGCCAGGGACTGATGGCGGTCAATGCCGTCGCGGATGCAGCGTTGGCGTTGCCATTGATTGACTGCCCCAATTCACGCTGGGTGATCCCGCGGTCGACGAGATCAATGTTGCCATCCCCATCGATGTCGGCGTTTGTATGGGGCGTACGCACGCCCGCCGTGACATCCATCATGTCGATGCGGTCGACGATGCCGTCGCCGTTGGCGTCGCCGAGCAGTCGGTGGAATTCGAATGACTGACCGAGCGTTCCGTCGTTGTTCGCGTCGACCAAGATTCGGTACGTCCCGTTTCCGCCCGGTGAACGCGCATCACCTCCCAACCCTTCGCTGCCAAAGTCGACGCTCAGGACGTTCGTGTTTTGACTCGACGATGTCGAAAGCAAGCCCGCCAGATTGATTCTCTCTGTGTCGTCGCCATCGGTACGTTCCAGGACCAAGCGATCATTGTTCGGGTCGGTATCGTTGACCGAGTTGATGATGCCCAAGAAGTCGCGTTCGAGGTTGAAGTGCAGATCGACATGGCGGATATAGGATCGCTGGCGAGCGTTGTGTTGAATATCGACCCTCGTTAGTTCAAGTTCCGACTGAGCTGCGAAGGTTCTGGTTTGCGAAATGTCGGCAACCGCAGGTGCGGGTTCCACGTTTCCACGACCGTCGATTCCCTGTGATGAAAATGCGTAGGTGTGAGAGGAATGAGAGTTGCCATCGAGCAGAGCTTGGTATGGAATGACGACAGTGTGGTTCCCGTCGTTATCGGCGAATCCGGCGTCGAAGGTTCCCAGAGTCTCTGGGGTTTGGGAATCGATCGAAACCAGAACCGTCACTTCGTTCAAGCCGCTGCCGCCCGAGTCGGATCCGGTGACTTCGAGTGCCCAACCCACGTCGGTCGTTGTTGCAGAAGAGACTGTCGTGGTTGGCGCATCTAGATCCGGGACGTAGATCAACGAGTCGGCGACGACTGGCTCGGTCTCGATATTTCCAGCAAGATCTCGTGAGACACTGCGGAACCAGTACTGCGTTTCGCTCGCACCCGTGAACGTAAAGGTGTGTGTTGACTCTCGAGAGATTCTGGTTTCGTAGAGTTCAAAGGGCCCGTCATTCGTTGCTACATACAAGTCGACTTCCGCGACACCCGAGATGACTTCTTGCGGGTCAACGCCATCGACATCGTTTGCGACCACCGTCACATCAAAGGTCAACTCGTCGGCTGTCGGCGGAAGTGCTTGGACGCTGCTTTCCGGTGAGAGCGTGTCCTCGGTGATGACGACAGGAATGAGGAGCGTATTTGAGGCACGATTCCAACCACCGTAAAAATTGACCGCTTTATCCTCGGGCAGGTTTAGGGAGACCTCGGACGCAGTTGGGACCACGGAAAGCTGATACTTGTCATCGTCTCCTAGAACGATCTCACCAACGATCTCACCTCCCAGCACGGTGATGTCGACCGGCTCGAGACCAAAGACCGGCTCCCCAAAGTCCAGGGAAACGGCAAAAGGATCGATGCCCGTGGAAGCGACCGAGGTACTGAAAAAAGAATCAATGGGGTCCGCGCCCCAAGCTCCCAAGTCGATCAAGCCATCGAGCGGAAATCCATTCTGTGATTCATCCGTGAATGACAGGAATGGGTTCGCATTGATATCGACGCCATCGATCGCGGGACTGCCTGGAAGCAACCGGACTGTTGGTGTGAACCCGCCGTAGTATCCAATGCCTGGCTCTAACAATGGATCAATCGGCGAACCCAATGAGCCGAACTGGTCACCGGTAACCAGGGGTTCATCGTTTTGATCATCAAGGATTCCTATCAGTGTGCCGCCTACACTTCCATGAAAATCACCGGGAGTGATATCCGGGATGACGTGCGTGGTGACCGTCCGTTCGAATTCGTTAACGACTTCTGTCTCCCCAATTTCGATTACGATGCCGCCACTTGAGCCACCGCATCCAGAAGTGCATATGACAATTGTTTTCTCTTCGCGTGATAGCTCTCGCGATCTTGCCACATTGGTAGCGATGATGGATCGGCCGGAGGTCACTCCGCCATCAATACCGGGCCCACGGGGCACACCGGCTAGACCGTCACTTCCTCGACGTCCTGGAGCGCGTGGCGTAGGTTCAACAAAGTCGCCGCCTCCGCCGAACGCGAAGAAAGCTCCAAAATTGACTCCGCCACTAAGGTCATTCACATCGATTCCCAATGCGGATTCCAGGCCTTCTTGAAAGCTGTCGCCTGACGCCACCGCAATGATGACCTTGACGGAGATCGCGACGCCGATCGCGAGGACGCCGACACCCGCACCAATCCCAAGGCCCGCACCAATCGCGAGCCCACTGACCACACTAGCGCCATACGCACCAATAGCAAATCCAACAAAGGCACCCGTACCGAGACCACCCACCAAGAATGCTCCGCCACCGACAGCCGCGCCTCCCGCGACGATACCGGTCGCGACGGCCGCGTCGCTTCTCAAGTCGCTGAGGGATCCTAGATCGTTGTCACTGAGCAACTCGGTAGGCGCAAGAACATCGAGTGATTGTGGAGTTGGATTGTCGAACGCGGGATCAATGCCGGCGCTGACACCCGCGAATACGGCGGTCGATGTGAAGGGGAATGCTTGACCATCTGCATCAACAAAACGGGAATTCATTCGGCTTTGTTCTCGTCTCGCATCTCTGTCGTTACCAACGGCTTCACCGCGCGAGCCTGCCAGTCCAGCCGGTCCCGCATTGACGGTGTTTCTGGCAATCGTTGTTGCAAACACAGTGATGTCGTTGACCGACCCGTTGTCAGCACCACCGTCAATCACGGCGATACCGCCCCCTCGCGCATTCGCACCATTGCCGCCGTCGCCACCATCACCACCAAACTCGCGGCCCGGTGCGCCATATCCGCCAACACCTCCGCCACCAGCAATCACAACGTTGTCGACGATGGTCGCCTGTACAATCAAAGCAAAGCCGCCTTGTACGGCAATTCCTCCACCAGCTGCGAGACGCGCGTCGCCACCATCGCCGCCATCACCACCACTGGTACCAAGATTCTCATCGTCCAGCGTGATGTCGTCACGGAACAGCACACCACTGCCACCGTCACCGCCACGTCCGCCAAAACCACTGCTAACCACGTTCGAATCGATTGTGGCGATGTTCATTTCCGCATCCGCACTCCTCAGGAAGACGCCACCGCCGTAAGCCAGCCCCCCGTTGCCGCCATCACCGCCATCGCCACCGGGATAGAAGATGGTTCGGTCATCATCGATGCCCGCCGAGACCTCGCGAGCATCGCCGATTCCACCACGACCGCCAGCTCCACCATCGCCACTGACAAGTGTGTTGTTACTAATTGTGGCTTCAGAGATCAGCACTTCACTTGTGTTGTTATCGCTCCAGTTGATCAGGCTAATGCCACCACCGGACGCATTGCCTCCGTCACCGCCGCGCCCACCGTTGGATTGATCGTCAACCTCACCGCCTTGAGCCGCGTCACCTCCCGGCCCACCAGCCCCGGCAACCGCGGTGTTGGTGACCACGATCACTCGTTCAAGGGTTGCTTGATGAGCTTGGGTGAGAGTTGCCGCGATGGCACCCCCGCGAGCATCGCCACCACGACCACCTTGTCTGCCGTGAGCATTTTCGTCGTCATCCAATCCCAGTCCATGTCCACCACCGCCGCCCAATCCACCCAAGACTGAGTTACCGCTGAAGCCTGAGCCTGTCACCGTCAAGCTGGCCTCGTTGACATAGATGCCGCCGCCGAAAGCATGACCTCCATTGCCACCGAGAAGCCCGGTTCCATCGCGTTTGAACCCGCCTAAACCCGCAGCCACCCTGCCGCCTTCGACCGGCAGACCACCCGCAGCAAGATTGCCGACAATCGATGAATTGGAAACGGTTAACGTGCCACCGGATCGAATGGCTCCGCCTTCGGCAAAGCCGTTGTTCCCGCCGGCCGTTCCTTGACAGATATCGTCACCACAGCCGCTTGCTGAACTGGCACCATGACCACCAAACCCACCATCCGCGATGTTGCCGATCAAGATGACGCCATCGATGGTTAGCTCGACCGAGCCGCTTTGGTTGATGGCTCCGCCGAGCGAGCTTCCCCCATTACCGGCATTGCCACCATCTTCGTCAGTGTCGGTCTTCTCGCCGCCGTCACCGCCGCGAGCGATGTTGGCTGAGAACAACGTGGTGTAGGTAGCATCCGCAAAAAGGTTTTCGCCGTCGCCGGCGATGATGGAGCCCTGAATGTTGACCGTCGTCGTCCCAGGGCGCAGATCGATCGCACCACCGCGAGCGTTGCCGCCGTCGCCGGAGTTTCCTCGATCCGAGTCACCGCCTTCCCCTGCAAGTGCTTCGTTGCCGGAGAATTCGGTATCGATAATGGTGAGCGTGGTCGCTTCGTTATGGATCGCACCGCCACGTGCGTCACCGCCGTCACCGGCCCTAGCACGATTGTCACCATCACTGTTGGTGGCGTGTCCTCCGCGATTGGCTCGCGCGATATTCTCAAGAAAGCTGGAGTCCTCAATGGCTACCGACGTCACCGCAGCACCCAGGAAAATCGCGCCTCCTTCAGCGTGCCCGGCATGTCCCGCCTCCGCGTTTTCGCCGCGAGCGTTTCCGCCCAGACCACCCCGAGCTTGATTGTCAATGAACTCGCTGTCGCTGATTTCGAGACTGCTTGCCCCCATCAGATAGATGGCTCCACCGCGACCAGAACCAGACGGTCCACCCGAGTCGTCCCCGGTACCACCGTCCCCGGCATCTGCATCGTTGCCTTGGAAAACGGAACCGTTGCGAATGATGATCTGCGTCCTGTCAGCGGAGATTGCCCCACCCCGTGCCCAGCCGCCGGCGCCACCGTTGACGACTGCCGTTTCGCCTCTCAACGCATCCGCTTGATTATTACGAAGCGTCGTTCCATCGATGATGAGCGAACCGCCCACCACATTGATCGCTCCACCATTTTGATCGCCAACACCTTGAACCAGGTTGTCTTCCAGCGTGCTGTTGATGAACGTGACTGATCCACCAACATTTGCGATCCGAACGGCTCCACCGGTCGCTTTGCCTTCTTTAAGGGTGATGTTCTGAAAGACGACGTCGACGCCGCCCTCTTGCTGATGAACCTCAAAAAGTCGCGTGGCAAAGTCGCCATCGATCGTCGCTCCATTGCCGTTGATGGTCAGGTCACGACGAATCTCAAAGTCGCCAAACTCCCCGCCGGTTCGAAGCTTGTAGGTTTGACCGGCTTGCAAATTGATCGTGACTTCGTCGGCATCGGGAAATGCGTGAGCGGCGATCATGGCTTCACGCAGAGAAAATCCGTCGGACGAGTCGATTTCGTCGGCGGTGACCTCCACGTCCAGAATCCGAGCTGCTAGCAGCTGGCGGGATTCAAGCTTTTGGATGCGCGGCTTGCGAAAGGGCGGTTTCTGTCGCCGTCGGCGTCTGTGTGGCGGGACCGATGGGAGGTTTTTGTCGGGCGAGGTCAAGGTGTCAGCTCGAAATGCAGCGATGAAGTGGATTTCGTGCAGATGATTCCATTTGGAACGACTGCTCGCGGGGATCTACCGATGCGAAAGATGAAACCTGCGAACGAATCTCAGATTTTTATTAAAATCGTTGTTCATGGATCATTCGCACCCCGTTGAGACCTGCATCACGCGAGTCAGCCTGCTTGGCCGCATTCGAGATGACCCGCACGACCAGGTGGCATGGCGAGAATTCGTGGATCTCTATGGTCCGAGGGTCTATCAATGGTGCACTCGTCGAGGCCTTTCTCACGATGACGCTCAGGACGTCACCCAGAACGTCTTGGTCAAGCTTTCGCGGCACCTCAAGGACTTTCGTTATGACCGATCGGGAAGTTTTCGAGGTTGGTTGCACACCGTGACGACCAACGTGTTCAACGACTATCTTCGGTCGCTCTACCGCCGAGCCGATGCTGCTGAGGGAGGCAGTGTTGTTGTTTCCAAACTGGAAAGCGTCGGTGCAAAGGAAGAACTCCAGTCCGTCCTGGCGGAGCTCTTCGATTTTGAGCTCATGAGAGAAGCCATGCGGCGAGTGAGGAAACGGGTCAAGCCAGAACGATGGCTCGCGTTTGAATTAACGGCCTTGCGAGGGCTCAACGGCGCGGCGGCCGCATCGGAGATTGGCATTCCCGTTGCGACGATCTACAGCTCGAAGAGCCAGATCATCCAAAAGCTCAAGCGAGAGGCGGACTTCCTATTGCAAGAGTCGAACTGAAAGCGGAATTCATGGATTGCCCGTCCGACCATCAGCTCATTCAGTTTCTTGGCCAGGACGACGATTCTCCGCACCGAGGAACGGGCTTCAACGAGACGAATTCGGATGAGCTGATCCAGCACATTGAGTCCTGTGAATCATGCCAACAGAGTCTTGAACGCATCACGTCGACGGAGAGCCTGCACGTCCATCCACCAATGTTGGAATCGCCGTCGGTTGAGCTTGAAGGCATGCTTGAAGGCCTTCGATCAAATTCGGGCAGGCCCGTCGAGCCGGGATGGTCACTGGCAAACTACCCAGACGATATTCCGTTCCCCGTCGTTCCTGGTTACGAGATCCAGCGACTGATCGGCTTCGGTGGGATGGGCACCGTCTTCTACGCGATCGATGAAAAGCTGCAACGTGAGGTTGCGATCAAAGTCCTCAACCGCTCGAAGTTTGAAGACAAGTCGGCGCTCGCCAGATTTCGAACGGAGGCGCTGGCCATTGCACAACTGAACCATCCCAACATCATCGAGATCTATGACGTTGGACAGCACGATGGGGACTCATACCTCGCGCTCGAGTACGTTGCCGGCGGTAGCTTGCGAGACTTTCGAAAGAGCCAAGAACTCAGCTGGAATGAGTCAGCCGGCATCATCGAGAAGATCGCCCGTGGTGTTCACTTCGCCCACGAGCGGGGATTCATTCATCGGGATCTGAAGCCCGCCAATATTCTTCGCTGCGCCAGTGGCGATCTTAAGATCAGTGACTTCGGATTGGCCAAGCACATCGATCAGGAAGATCAACTGACACGAAGTGGTGACGTGATTGGTACCCCTGGTTACATGGCCCCCGAGCAACTGGCTGGCAAGCATGCTCAATCCAACGCCGCGACGGACATCTATGCGCTCGGGGCGATGCTCTATGAGATGATTTGCAATCGATCGTTGTTTCCAAGCGAATCGACAGTGGAGACTCTCATTGCCGTTCGAGAGAATCGCATTGTCCGACCATCGGCCATTCGCAAGGGAATACCAACCGAGCTTGAGACGATCTGCTTGAAGTGTCTTGAGAAGTCACCGTCGCGGCGATACGCCTCCGCCAATGAGCTTGCCGATGAGTTGCGCCGATTCATCAACCGGGAACGGATTCAAGCCAAACCCAAGTCACCGGCAAAAAAGGTAGCGTTGTGGTGCCGTCAGCATCCCTTTGCGGCGCTGGTTGCCGCGGCGCTCGTGACGCTTGGGCCTGCGGTTTCCGTCTTGACAGGCAATCGAATGAGACGTCTCGATAACACCCGGGTATCGGATCGTTTCCGCGCCCATGCTGGGGAACGGACCCTCGCGATTCAAGCCTCCCTCGTCAACGAAGTCGATGCGCTTGAGCAAGTCAGGGCGTTCTTTCATTCCGTCGGCTCCGTCTCGCGACAGCAATTTTCAACGTTCGCTAGGTCGACGTTGGAACGGCATCCCACAATCGCCGCGTTGGAGTGGGCGCCCATCGTTTCGTTGTCGGATCGTTCAGCACATGAGCGATCCCGCCTGGACAGTGGACTCTCTGACTACCTCATTCGTTGGAAAAACGAGTTTGGCCAGTTCGCTCCCGCGGGTGATGCGGATGAATACGTTCCCGTCTTCTATATGGAACCGTTCGCGCCGAATCGACAAGCACTGGGATTTGACTTGAACTCCGAACCCTTGCGAAGGCAAGCTTTGGAGGAGTCGCGTCAGAACCTAAAACCCGCCATCACACGCTCCTTGCGTCTCGTGCAGGACGCCTCCGACGCTGCCTCTGTGCTGGTCGTCTTGGCCGTACCCAAAACGGATGTTGATAGACAACCACGCGGATTCGTTGTGGGGGTCTACCGAGTTGGTGAGATCGTTGAATCCGCGCTGGGTCCGTTCGAGCCAATCGGAATCCACCTTCAGATCTTCGATGCCGAATCGGACGAGGTGCTCTGGAGTTCCACAGAAGCATTCGGCGAGCAACAGGATTTGGTGCACACCGAGATAATCGAATTTGGTTCGCGACGTTGGGAGTTGCAATTTTCGTCGACGCGCCCGTTCGTCGTCCAATCACAGTCGAAGGAGCCGACCTACTTTACGTGGGGTGGTATCTGCGTTTCTTTGCTGTCCGCCAGTTTAGTGGTGATCGGCGTTCGCGCACCCAAGAACGTCTAGGTGCCGGCAACCTTCCGTCCTAGGTGATCCATCGGCTTTGTCGTTGGCGACTCCGGATGGACCTCCTTTCGCAAGGGTTTCCGGGCGGCACTTCGTTTACCGGACGTTTCAACTTGGCTTGGCTAGTTCCCTGGAGTGTCCACGTTGGTGATCTGACAGTTGGGCAGCGAATCTTGAAGAGCTGAAAGCGCCGATGAGGATAATTGCGGATTGCGTCGTAGATTCAGGCGTTCCAACCATGGCAGGGACGACAAGTGCTGTAGGCCAGCATCCGAGACTCGCGTGCCATCCAGCCCCAGGTGGCGCAGCCGCGTCAGAGATCGTAGTGTCGCAACCACTTCATCGGTGACGGTCGGATTCTCTTTGATCGTCAGGTGTTCCAATTCCGATAGTTCGTCCAGAAAACGCCATCCTTCGGAGGTCTGGTTGCGGACATGACCGGCGCGGATCGACTGTAGACGTTTGTAACGACGAAACGATTGCAGCGCGCGATCGGAAAGGACGGACTGATCAAGTGAGAGTGCCACTAAATTTGGCCAGGACGGGAAATTCAAAACGGCGGTTTCATCCAGCTTGAGATCACGAAGTCCGAGTGTCTCCACATCCGACGTGATCCCGCCCAAACCGGTCCCGTCGATCGGCAGGTTGCGAAATAGGATTGTTTTTAGTGCTCGCAGCTTGGCAAGTTCACGGAGTCCGTCGTCGGTGACGTTTCCGCCCGTCAATCGAATCGAAACCAACCCCGGCGACGTCGCAACCAGTGCGGCCAGATGCCGGTCATCAAACGGCTGATTCGTCATCGTGACATTCTCGAGACGCGGAAAACCAGTCTTCAGCAAGCGATGGATCCCTTTGGCGGAAAGCTGTGTGGGTTCGAATTCGTTTTCGATGGTCAGACGTGTCAATTGACCAGCGACGCTGAGCTGTTGAAGATCCTCGTCGGTGATCGGGACATCAATGCACTCGATCTCCGCCAGTGCAAAATCGCCATCGGGGATGCTGCGAACCCGTCTCGGATCCGGTTCGTTTGGAAGCCAAACGGCGACGTGGGCGTTCAAGGAAACCAAAAGGCTGGCGATCGCTCGCGCATCGATCTTGGGGAGCCGATCACGATCGACTCCTGACCGTTCGACGTCGCTGAGCACCGATGGTCGGGGCGTCGGATCGCGTATTGGTTCATCAAGACTCAGGACTACGTAAATCAGTGCCAGGATGGCTCCGGCCAACCCGACCCAACGCACCGGGGAGAACTTCGATGGGGATAAAGATCGCTTGGTCAAATCCAGCTCGGAAAGTGCTTTGGCGAGTTCCAGCGGAGATTGAAACCTCCTCTCGGGAGACTTCGCGATCATCTTCTCCACGATGGCAACCAGTTCGATCGGTGGATCGGTGACGTGCTCCGATAGGGCAGCGGGGCTGTGGAGTTGATGAGAGACGAGTTTTTCGACCGACCGTTGATCGGAGAACGGAGCTCTCCCCGTCAGCAGAAAGTAGAGCGTGCAGCCGAGCGCGTAGATGTCGACCCGAATGTCGACGTGGTGGCAACCGAGCGCCTGTTCGGGCGCGAGGAAATCGTACGTCCCCATCACCTGCTGTTGGTTTGTGAGACCGCCGTCCGATTCCACACCGGCGTCTTGGGCGATCAAGGCGATCCCCAGATCCAGGATCTTGACGCACTCCGTCGAAGACCCATCATCCGATGAGGTTTCAACCATGAGGTTGGAAGGTTTGATATCACGATGCACTAAGCCCCGTTGGTGAATATGATCCAGGCCCAAGGCGGCTTGGCGAATCCATTCGCACGCCCGTTCAGCGGAAAGCGGGCCATCGTGGCGGACTCGTTCCGACATGGTCTGGCCATCGACAAATTCCATGACCAAGAACCGAGTCCCCGAGGACTCACCAGCATCCAAGGCCCTAACAATGTTGGGATGATCGAGGCCACCGATCGCTTTCATTTCGCGATCAAATCGGGCCACTCGTTCGGGGCTGTGGTCGCGGCGATCATTGACAAGCTTCATCGCGACGGGGATGTCCAAACGCGTATGCCACGCCTTGTAGACCGTCCCCATTCCGCCTTGACCAATGACTTCCAGCAGTCGGTACTCGCGGATTTCCATAGGTACGGTCGGACCATCTCGCAATTCCGGATCGGTGTCGTTGCTTGGGCCCTCGCCATGGGGGGGCATTGATCGGAAACGGGGGAGGCGTGATAGGCCCAAAGCGGCATGCACTTCGGGCTCGTCGTCAAATCGCATGCCCGTGCCAACCAAACGCATCGCGTGCAACCATGGTGACTGAACATCCTGTTCCTGTTCGGACAGCAGGGTTTCACAACGGACGCACCGCTCCGCGTGCCGCAATGCCAGGCGAGCCTCTGATTCGCTGAGTTCGCCCGACAACAGACGCTCCACCGATTCTTGGGTCAGGCACGTTGTCATTGGAATTCGCGACGGTGCAAAGTGAATTCGAGGAGCATCGTTGGCCATTCAGCAACGAATGGGTCACTCCGACAGAATAAATGGGTCACTCCGACAGAATAAACGAACCCTGTTAGGCGAAAGTGAGCTCAACGCCCATCGGCTCATCCTAAAATCGAGTTAGCATGAAGCGCTAGACGAGGTCACCGAATTCATCGCGGAGTCGTTTGATCACCCGAAACTTGGCTTGCCGGATGGCGTTGTGGGTCATGTGCAGCTCAGCGGCGATCTCCGGGGTCGATCGACCATCGACGGTGGACAGCCAAAACGCCTGCCACGTTGAGTCTTCAAAATCGTCCTTGACCATTTGAAGGGCCCGTTCGAGCAAGTTGGCCAATTCGACCAATTGGGCATCGTCATCGTCAGCGGAGTCAATGCTTGGAACATTTGCGAGTTGGGCACCTCCATTGGTACCTCCCGCAGCAGTGGGCGTACGCGCGTTGGCTCGATAGTGATCCCGGATCTTGTTTCGTGTCACGGTCCTCAACCAGGCACGAAAACGGTTCGACTGCTTGTCGTGCCGAAGCGAGTCGATATTCCGCTCAAGCGCCACAAACACGTCTTGAACCAGATCCGCCGCGTCATTGGGTTGGCAACCCGCAGTTCGGCACCATCCATAAATCAGTGGGCCGTACAAATCGACGAGCCGTTGCCACGAGAGAGCCTCGCGCAGACGCACCGCGTTCAAGAGCGAGGAACCCGTGGTTCCCGGATTGGGTGAGCCCGTTGGCCAGTTTGCAACCATGGAGCGCGTCGAAGTCAGATGAGAGTCGCACAGGCCTTGAGGAGCCTTTCCGAATCCTAGTTTAAGCCGCGAATCATGCGACGTGAACGATCACTTCGGCGACCGGGCAGTTTTTGGGACGGGAACCCTGGTCTTGCGTGGAATCATCTCTTGGAAGTCGACGGCAAGTTCATCTCGGCTCTGTCACGGCGTCGGATCGATCCATTGGATTCGCCTTACAGTCGAATCGTCGTTCCTACCGAATGCTAGCCGACGGATCCAGTTTGTCGCCATTCTCGATGGACTTCATCAGTTGTCTCAAATGGGCAACTTGTTCCGGGAACTTCGTGGCCAAGTTGATTTGCTCACTCAAGTCGGATTCAAGATCATAGAGTTCGTCCACTGGCTCTCGATTTACTTCCACGGCGTAGCCATGGAAGTGTGCGTCGGCTTTCAAGTATTTCCATTTGCCATAGCGAACTCCCGCGTCGTGGAAGTAGAAATCGTCTCGTCCGCTGTCTCGATTGCCGAGTAGCAACTCCGTCTGATCAATGCCGTCGATGCGCCGATCGTTAGGCACCTCAAAGCCAGCAAGATTCGCGAACGTGGGCAGGAAGTCGATCGTCGCAAAGAGCGCGTCTGAAACGCGACCGGCCGGTACCTTCCCCGGCCAACGGACAATGCACGGTAATCGGTATCCTCCTTCGTAGCACGACCCCTTACCATTGCGCAGCGGATCCGCATTGCCCCAGAAGATGGATCCTTCCGGATGGCCCTTCTTTTTGTCAGTGTATTTGGGCTGATTCCAAGGACCGTTATCGCTTGTGTAAATCACCATCGTATCTTGACTCAGCCCCAGTTCATCCAGTGCGTCCAAGAGTCGTCCCGTTTCATAATCGAACTCTTCAACCACGTCGCCGTACAGACCACCAGCCGACTTTCCGCGAAAACGCTCTGACGCACCAATGATCGTGTGCATCATGGTGTGTGCCACGTAGAGCGCAAATGGTTGTTCGGTGTCCCGTTTTTCGAGCAAATATTCGATCGCTTTGTCGGTGTAAAGCGTTGTCAGTTCACCCATTTCGCTGCTCTCGCCGGCTGCGTCATTGTTTTCGTGAAACCGAACTTTGCCACCATCGTTGGCGCCGAGGGGACCGAAGTAATAGTCGAAACCTTGAGCGTTTGGCATGCGATCGATGATCGGCTTGCGGTTGGACACATCCCACTTTCCGATGCACGCGGTTTGATACCCGGATTCGCGGATCAATTCCGCGAATGTGATTTCGGATGCCGGCATACCCCATCCTTTGCTGCGGATCGGATAACGACCTGTCAGTAGTGCCGACCTGGAAGGGCCGCAAACGGTTTGAGAATAGAAGGATGTGAATCGGGTCCCTTCGCTCGCGAGTTGGTCAAGTCGCGGCGTTCGATTCAACTCGTTGCCATAGCAAGCGAGGTCTGTGTAGCCCTGGTCATCGGTGAAGATGATCAAAATGTTCGGCCTCTCCGCCGCCCGCAACACGGCACATCGGCCACCGAACCAAATCGTAAGCCCGAGAATGGCAATCAGAGTCAGCGTCGCGTTTGGAAAAAGCTTCGAGTTCATGCGGCATCGACTGTTCGTTGGAAGGATTCGATGCGACCGGCCGCATCTGACGAAGAGTATATCCTGGTTCGGCACGTGAAGTGACTTGCTCGCCAAAACTGGACACCATCTTCCGAACCCGTGTGGTATCGCCTTTCAACCACATTTCGTGTTGCTTCCCCCAAGCATGACCGACTCAAATACTCCCATTGCCCCGACTGCAAGAGAGTATTGACCTTGGTATCGGAAACGCGCTGTTAGTTCGAATCGATCATTTTGAGCGCGTGCCGATTTGGTTGAAAAAGGATTTCGAAAACAACCTTGGAAGATCGGACACGCCAGGATGAACCATGGCAAAAATCGGAGAATGGGATGTAAGAGTGCCGCTCCGGTGCAGTATTCAAGTGCGGCCACAGCTCGTTGGCGAAACAGACACTTCAGCGGGAGGGACAAAATGAAATCGATAGCACGCGAGTTCGACGACTCTTTTCTAAAGGGCGCGTTCCTGAAAGGCTTTACACCTCGAATTGGCCTCGTCGATAAGATCAACACGGTCGACCGTGATGGCGAAGGGCGCGCGGTGGCAACCGTCAACCTCCACTCGAAGCATGTCGTCGAGTTTCAGACCACATGATTTGCGCAGCCGAACAACTCAGGAGACTCCCAGATGAATGTGCTCATTATCCATGCCCACCACGAGCCGAGAAGTTTCTCGTCGGCACTCAAGGACCAGGCTGTCGAATCGCTGCGCCGCGCCAATCACGAAGTGGTTGTCTCGGACCTCTACTCGATGGGATTTGACCCCGTCTCCGATCGGCGCAATTTCTCCACTGTCAAGGACGCAAACTATTTGAAACAACAAGCCGAGGAGACGCACGCAAGTGAATCGAATGGATTTGCGGCTGACGTCGACGCAGAGATCAGTAAGCTGGAAGCGGCCGATGCGATCATCTTCAGCTACCCTCTCTGGTGGTTTGGCGTTCCTGCCATCTTGAAGGGCTGGATCGACCGTGTACTGGTTGCAGGCCGTGTCTACGGTGGTCCCAAATTATTTGAAGGCGGGCTGGGTGAAGGCACCAAACGCGGCATGGTGTTGATGACGACGGGAGGTGGCCCCGACGTCTACGGTGGCTGGGGTGTAAACCCATCGCTCGAGACGATCCTTGCTCCAGTGCAGCACGGTGTCTTTTGGTTCAACGGGTTTCGTCCGCTAGAACCGTTTGTTGCATGGTCTCCCGCTCATGTGAGTCCCGAAGACCGCCAGGCTTATCTTGCTTCGTTGGACGTTCGACTGGAACACCTCTTTGAAGAGCAGCCGCTTGTGCTACCAAATGCCGCTGATTTCCCGAATTGGGGAACGGACATCCAAAACCGCTACATGGTGGTCGTGACACGCAAGCGTGAACCAGATGAAGAGTATCTCCATCGATTACCCGATGAGCTCCGCACGATCGAGCTTTGGAAGCGTCAGGGTCATGTTCTGGATATGCAAGCCGCGGGAGTAGCCGAACCGAACTGGCGTGCGTTCCTGACGATGCGAGCACCGGGCAAACACGATGTCGAATCGCTGTTGAAGCAGCTTCCGCTAGCGGGCTACCTCAACTTCGATATCACCGAATTGGACAACATCGGAATGGCACAGCGGTAGAGAAGGTGCCGTCCTCAGTTGTAGGTCTTTACGTTTAGCGAGCGCTGTCATTCATCATGGACCGGCCCGACAGCCATGCGACTCGCATCGTCAACGTGACGGCCAAGGATCGCTTCCGGCATACTATACGCTGCACGTTCCGCTGAAACTCGAAACGGCTGACCTCCTTGGTTTGAGGTGGCGCCGCTCATCAGCATTGCCGCAGACACTCCGTTGTTCCCATACGTCGGGAACTCGTTATTGAGCTCACTTGCGAAGCCCATCGAACGTCAGAGGATTGGTTCGCAACACCTGTCGACCGATCTCCGAATCCGAAATAGACTGCGCCGATGACGGATTCCTTGCGGATCTTCGCCACTGCCGGCGGAAGCGTGTCGCGTTCCACCTTGGCATGGTTCCTTTCGAGTTGACGGTTTACGGAGCAATTGGCATGGCAAACCCGAAGGTCGGTGGCAAGCCAACGGTGATGGTCGAAAAGTGCGGGCAAATGACTTTTACCGAGCAAGAACGCATCATCTGCGGTTTGCATGTGGCGTTACGCTCCATCGGAGGAGCCTTGAGCGAGGCGGCCACCGAGCACGGCCTGTCGGGAATGGAGGCAAACTTCATCCTTAAAATGAACCACGGGCTTAGTTCCCCCACCAAAATTGCGGCATTCCTTGGTGTGGACCCTTCGAGTCTATCGCGAATGATGCGGAAGCTTGAGAGCAGCGGTTTGATGACTCGAAAAGGTGACCCAATCAATCGGTCACGTGTGAATGTCGCCTTGACCTCCAAGGGCAAGAAGAAGGCGGCATCGATGGAGCCATCGATACGAAGGGTCGAAGAGGAAGTGTTCTCGGAGCTGAATGACAAGGAGCTTCGAGAACTTCGGAAGCTGTTACAAAAAGTGTGTGTCAGCCTTATGGAAAAGAACGAATAGACTCTGCCGAGAGTCGTTCCCGAATCGCGGCCCTTGGATTCGACGGCTCCCGGCGAAGATGCTTCGCAGTTTCGAGATTTATTCCCGTCCATGGCCACTTGAGACGCCATCGGCTTCCGCCGGCCTCATTCGATCTTGGCATCGATTACGTCGTCTGCTGTCGGTGCCGACTCAGAGTTCGCGATGGCGATCTCTGTTACAGGCATCTGATAACAGGCCGCTTCACTTGCGTTTCGAACGAAGAATCGATCGCCCAGAAGAACCGAGTGAGTCCAGGTTTTTCCGTCGATGGCTTGAAGCTTCGCCCGCTCGTCGAGCCTTTCTGCGGAGGCTTGAATGAGAACGATTTCACCTTTTTCAGTCGTGACAAGCAACTGACCCGAATCCTCCAGCAGCAAGATCTGCCCACATCCGTAGCGGCCGCGTTTCCAATTGCGATCACCAGATTCAAAGTCAATGCAACCGAAAATATTGTTGTCAAATCCGTAGATGGCACCTTGATAGTGGACGAAATCGTTATGCGACGGCTTCATACTTAGGCTCGTCCATTGTTCTTGGAGGTCCCAAGTACCGTTACTGGCCCGCTCAACGGAAATCCGGCGTGTGCCTTCGTTGAGGCTCGAAGCGATGAGTATCGACGAACCCGAGACAAGTGGCTGCAACACGCGGTAGTTTTTATTGGGCCACGCATATTCCCAAATCGTGGCACCGTCGTTCACGTTAACGAACTGCAGACCCTGGTTGGACACCATCAGGACCCCATGTTGATCATCGAACGTGGCCGTTTGCGCGGAACTATAGCTGTGATTGCCCGATGGTGCAGACCAGACCAGCTCACCATCGGACACTCGATACGCCAGCACACCTTTTTGATCTGTGCCACCGGCATGAATCATCACGAGCCCATCGGTCACCAAAGGCGAGGAGGCAAATCCCCACATGGGCGGATCACGGTCGGCATCCAACTTGATGTCACGTCGCCAAATCTCTCGTCCCGTCCACGGATCCAGGCAAAGCAAGATACCCGCTCCCCCAAGCGTAAAGAGTCCTTCCTTCGCCACCGTCGGCGTGGCGCGTGGTCCGGCTCCGGCGAGTGCCTCCCAAAATCTCGAAGGATACGAGGTGTCCCAGATATTGTCGCCCGTCTCGGCACTCAGACAGAGGACCGCCTCTTGATCACCGCGTTGTTCTTGTGTGTATAAGAGATCACCGGCAACGCTAAATGATGACCAGCCTGGACCAATCTTGCGTCGCCATATCAACTTGGGTGGTGAAGTGTCCCAGTCCTCATCGATCACGATTCCGGAGACGACACCATCTCGATTCCTGCCTCGAAACGCTGGCCAAGGTGACGAAGTCAGAGCGAGTTCCTCCTCGGCGACCTGTAAGGAGGGCTGGCTTACTTGGGACTCCAGTTGACGCAGATACACTTGTTCGGAGTTGGGTTGCCAACGCCACAGCCAATGTGGCTCCAAGCTACCACTGAAGCCTTCGCTCTGACGTGCGTCCCAATATCCAACTCCAAACGCCGTCACTAGGATCGCCGCCGGAACACGCCAGGATGCGTATTTGGCAAGCAGAGCCAGGACCATTGCAAATGTCGCAAAGGCCGTCGGAATGACGTAAATGATTGCCGGCATCCCTTTCAGCGATGGGTGGAGAAAGGCAAGACCAATGGCAGTGACTAGCGCGAAGCCTACCGACCCAACTGCCTTCTCTCTGACCGAGGCGTGACTGGCCAACAGCCACCAAGTCAAAATCAACAGCCCAATCGCGGCGGGCCCCATGAGACTGAGCATCATCACGCCCATGGACGGCGTGTCAATGAATACCGACAGTGATCGCATGGCAGCCATGAGGACCAACAACAAGACGGCTGGCCACCACCGTAGGGTTGTTACCGAGTTGATTTCTTCGCTCGGTGCTTCGACTTTGTCCATGACGAGTCTCCTACGCTGTGGCATTTTTGATCGGGCGTGGAATGGCGGATGGACGAGTTAAGCCCAACGAGCACTGCTACCGGGATCGTAAAGTGCCAACACTTGATCTGTCAACACTTGATGTTTTGTTTGTTGACCAGAGTTCAGATTGCCGTCGCCGATGACGCCATCGCGACCCGAATTGCTGCCCCGCCACGTTCCGACGATCGAGGTTGATCGGCGACGGAGCCCCATGCGTCCGTTATCATGTCGAAGAGTTGGGCATCCCCATTATTTCAAGTCTTCTAGGAGTCCCCCAAGTGCCTGCTCTTACCATTGTTGCCCACATTAAAGCGAAGGCGAATCAAGTTGAACTGGTGCAGTCGGAGTTGGAGAAGCTGATTGAAACGACTCGGTCCGAACAGGGTTGCCTGCAGTACGACTTGCACCAAGATAACGACGATCCGGCTCACTTCCTTTTCTTCGAGAATTGGGAGAGTCGGGAGCTATGGCAGTTGCACATGGGCAACCAGCATCTGAAGGACTATTTGGCTGCCACGGACGGCGCCGTCGAAGAGTTCACACTGAGCGAGATGACACAAATTGGTTGAGCCATCAGTCATTTCCAAGTGGGTTCATCCATGACGTTTCGCGCTTTGGTGGTCAGCCAAGTCGGTGATGATTCGATTGAAACAACGGTCGCGGAGTTGTCTAACGACCAGTTGCCCGCTGGTGATGTGACGGTCGCTGTGGAGTACTCCACCGTCAACTACAAGGACGGCCTGTGCCTAAAACCGAAAAGCAAACTCGTACACCATTATCCACATGTGCCTGGGATCGACTTCGCCGGAACGGTGGAGCAATCAGACGATCCTCGGTATCAACCGGGTGATCAAGTCGTCCTGACTGGCTATCGCGTCGGCGAAACCCACTGGGGCGGGTTCTCGCAGAAGGCTCGCGTGAATGCGGATTGGCTGGTGCCGTTACCTGATGGGTTAACGGCGAAACAGTCGATGGCGGTCGGTACAGCTGGTTTGGCGGCGGCATTCGCGATCCTGTCACTCGAGCAACATGGACTACGCCAAGATCACGGCGAAGTCTTGGTGACCGGCGCGGCAGGCGGTGTCGGTTCGATCGGAACTGCGATGCTCGCGAATCGGGGTTACAAGGTTGCCGCCGTCACCGGACGGCCCGAAGCAACCGAGTATCTCCAGTCTCTTGGCGCCGGCCGAATCGTGCATCGTCGCGACATCGCGGAAGCCTCCAAACGACCGTTGGAATCGGAAAGATGGGCAGGCTGTTTAGACGTCGTCGGTGGTCAGACGCTGGCGCGCGTCCTTGGTCAGCTGATGTATGGCGCATCGGTCGCCGCGGTCGGTCTGGCGGGAGGCTCGGAGCTGCGGACCAACGTGATGCCGTTCTTGCTCAGAGGGGTCAACCTGTTGGGCATCGACAGCGTTATGCAACCGTTCGAAACTCGCATGCGAGCGTGGCAACGCATCGCCGACGATCTACCGCGCGACCTGCTCGATGCCGTGACTTCGACGGCTTCGCTATCCGATGTACCCTATTTGGCATCAAAAATATTGGATGGTCAGATCAAGGGACGAGTCGTCATTGATGTCAACGCATGAGCGGTTCTCCACCCACAACGCCTTGTTGGGAGTCGCGGGCGAGATGCTCATTGGTCGGCGTATTCGATGCGATTCAGGTTTGGTAGTTCGGATCGAAGTTGGTCGGCGATGGCTTGATTGGCGCCCAGCCGTGTGATGAAGAGCGTCTCGAGTTTCTGAAGAGATGCTAATTCACTCAGTCGATGAGGCTCGATGCCAGTTCCACCGATGTGAAGCAGTGTCAATTCAGGCATCGATAGGATGACCGGTAGGGATCGGCTCGAGACGCCCGCACAATTGTCCAGGTTTAGCAGTGTCAACTGACGGTTGGATGTGAACGATGCCAGACCGCTATCGTCGACCTGCGTCATCCAGAGATTGAGCTTCTTTAGCTGAGGCATTTCTCCGACGGCGGACATGCCAACGGATCCAAAGTTGGTTTCAGCCAACTCGAGATCCTCAATCGAAGTGGATGCGATCGGATCAAATGCTTCGCCGGTGATCTGCGTTCCGCGCAATCGCAACTTCGTCAGCTTCTTGAGCTTGGATAATGTGACGAGACACTTATCTGTCACGGGTGAGTTCATCAGCGATACGTCCCGCAAATCGGACATGTTGCCTAACACCACGACCGACGCGTCCGTGACGGTCGTATCCTGCAACGTGATCGCTTGCAATTGATTGAGATCGATCAGTTTCATCATGTCGTCGTCACCGAAACGGTCCCCATAGATCCTGAGCCGTTTTAGGGATGGGCAATCCGTTAGTGTCGTGGCGGGGAGGCCGTCGAAAACTGCACCAGGCAGGAGCAGTTCCGAAAGCTGTTTGAGACTCGGAACGAATCCGATGGCGGACTGGAGTTCGTCCAGAGGTGTGTTCCGGAAATCAAGCACTACGATGTCGTCGCCGCGACGTCGGATCACCGCGTCCGTCACGGCGTCCCAGTCGACGGAGGTGTTCAACTTGGATGGGTCGGAACCAATCACTTCCTGCGGGTCGGCAGCTGGTTTTGGGTCGGCCTGCTGCGAGCAACCACCGACGCCGATCCCGGTTAGCGTCATCAAAATTGGACAAATCCGTCCGAGTGCTCCATGATGACGCATCGCGGCGAGAAGAATTGAAACCAGTCGAGGTGAGGCGATCATGGAATGGGAACCTGAATTGGAGTCGGCCGATGTCCCCGACGAGGGAGCATACATCTGCGATCAGTGTGGCGAGGAAATCGTCATCCCGCTGGACATCGGCGCCGGCGCACACCAGGAGTATGTCGAAGACTGTCCTGTCTGTTGTAGTCCGAGTCTGATCCACGTGTCGATCGATGATGACGATGTGCGTGTTTGGGCGGAGCCGGAACAAGATCGGTATTAGTTCGTTTTCGACTCGATGGCTAGCCGGGCATATGTCGGGAGATGATTTTTTCCCGTCCCCTCGACGATCTTGATCCAGCCCATCGGTTGACCCGACCACGTGGCGACGTGCCATCCCGGATCGGAGTCCATTGCGAAGGATTGTCCAGATGCAAACCGGATCGCTCGTGCGTCGTCAAGCTCCAGACGCTGCGGGCACTGGGCCTGCGAGTGTCGACGGAGCGCGGCCGCATGCGACGGCTTCCAAGTGGTCCCAGTACGATGCAAGCATTCTGGGCCGACAACGTCGATTCGATCCAGCCAATCCGGCACTCCTGGGCCATAGCAATCAATGATCCAATCGTCGCGTGCGATGGCCAAGTTGTCGACGTTGTCCTGGCCGAATAGTTTCATCAAGAGCGTTCGGCATTCCGGCGACGGGCGAACGTGATCGCGCAATTCGCCGTCGTGGCTGCGCCACTTGCCCGGCTTCGTTGGTCCACCCGACGGACGTGACGGAAGACTGGTGAGCGGTTTTTCGAGGCTCGCGGCAAACGCGCCGTCGCAGTCATCGCGATGGGGCCAGAGGCGGTAGCTCGCAGGGGCGTCGGCGGACGCGTGCGAATGAAGACGTTCGACCGATCGCGGTTGCAAATTTAGGTTGTCGATCATGAATCGGACCTGAGACTCGTTCTCGGCGATGGCGAACGTGCAGGTGCTGTAGATCAATTGTCCGCCCGGTCGGAGCAATTCGCTGGCGGCCCTCAGGATGCGTTGTTGACGCATTGCATTGGATTCAATTGATCGCATGGTGACTGAGGTCGCTGACTGCTTTCCACGTGCCATCATGGCTTGGCCGCTGCAGGGCGCGTCGACGAGTACAAGATCAAACACCCCGGGGATGGTTTGGGCAAGTATCTCCGGATCGGCCCCGGCGATGGCATAGCGATCGACACCGACGCGCGCCAGATTGAATGCCAGGGCAGCATGCCGAGATCGAATCGGCTCGGCAGCCAGTAAGAAACCAGTTTGTCCGATGCCCTCCAATAAGCCACTCGCCTTACCGCCGGGGGCGGCGCACAAATCGCAAACGAGCTTGCCTTCCAACTCCCCGGTGTCGGCGCCGCACGCGGCCAACGCCAACAACGATCCCGCATCCTGGGAATAAAAGGAGCCAGCGGCATACTCGAGTGTCCGAGTCGCGCGATGATCGGACCCAGCGGGATCGCTGGCATACCGTGCGATGGGATACCAGGGCACGGGTTCTCCGGACCATGTTGGGTTCGGAATTGTTGCTGGCAAATCCGCTCGCCAACGCAGGACCTTCGGTCGTCGACGGGATAGGCCCTCGATAAAGGCTTTCCATTCGTCGTCACGCCAAGCCGATCCACCCACCGCCTGGCGATAGTCGACTGAGCTCAAGAGCGACGGACTCGTCGCCACGGATCGCGATGGTTTCGGCGCACGATTGGTGCGACGTTTCCGCTGACGACGGCTCACCGTTTCGAGATCGCCTTCCAAACTGCCAGCAGCGTCGCCATGAACATGGCCAACAGCAAAGGCGACGTCACCGTGAAAAAAATGAACAGAATCTGCGGTGCACGTCGCGAGCGATCGACGTCCGCCGTGGTGCCCCAGAGCATGGCCCAGTCTTCTTGGACCTCAGGAATTCGGGCGGCATACACCAAGCCAGCGGAGACCAAGGCAAACACGATCACCATCAGCAGCATGACGGCAATGCCGACTTGGGGCGGTCGCACCATGAGGATCAGTCGTCAAAAATGCCAAGGCCGAACGAGTCGGCGGCATCATCTTCGTCGTCCGGATCTTGGCCCGCCGTCCCGTAACCACTCGGCGGTGCCGTGGTCACCGATGAACCTCGCGAGCCACCTCGATTGTCATTGAAATGTGGTTTGGGGACGGACTCGGCCGACTGACCCGAGTGCCCCCGGGCAATGGTTCGTTGGCCATCATTCTCAATGGTTCGTTCGACGACCGGTGGAGGCTCCTCAACGATCCCCGCACCAAAACCTTCTTCGACGGGCTCTTCCTTCGCAGTCGATTCCTCTCCGGAGACGTAGTCGGCTTCGTCATAGTCGCCGGCATCGAAGTCATCATCGTAGCGCGAACGATAGCCGGGCTGACGAGAGCGGCTCAACTCGGCTTCGAACTCGGCAATGACGGCATCTTGAATCATCTCACGACACTCGCTGTTGATGGGATGCGCCACATCGGCATAGAGCTTTTGAGGTGAATCCACGCTGGAGTGCATGCCGTGCAAACGAGCACCGCAGGTGTTGCAGAATGCGGCGCGGAGATGGTTTTTGGCGCCGCACTTGCTGCAATGCCCGGTCAACTTTCGACTGGGCATGGCGACAAATGGGCCGTGAGCTCCGTCGATGATTTTGAGGTCGCGGATCACAAAGCTTTGGTCGACGGTGATCGAACAGAACGCCCGCAGGCGATCTTCCGAACCTTCCATCAACTTGATGCGAATCTCGGTAATCTCCATCCTCGTCCCCTATGCGATGCTGACTACGGACGGCACGTCACAACTGGACGCGGGCCGAATCAAAGCTCCCTGCAGGTGTTCCCGGCCGGCAGCCATGCTGGCAAGGTCACGGGCCCCGGCCGACGCTTGACTCGCCGAAGGTACCAAGGCGAAACATGCCGATCCGCTGCCAGTCATCATGGCCGACGTCAATCCGACAAGTTTGAAGCATTGTAGCGCTTCTTCGATGCGAGAAGAAAGACCGCAGGCCGCCGGTTGCATGCGATTATGAAGGTGATTCCCGATCCGCTCGGGCTCGCCCGAGGCGATCGCGTTGATCGCGTTGACCGAGTCGATGACGTGGTCACGCCCGGCAAGTTGCCCCCGTTCGAATCCCAAACGGCCGTAAATCTCCGCCGTGGAAACGCTTTCGGGTGGATACATGATGACAAAGTGAAGTCGCTCCTGAAGTGGAACGTCGGTGATCACCTCGCCGCGACCCGTCGCTCGGCCGGCTGAACCGGGCCGCAAAAAAAAAGGGACATCACTGCCCAGTGATGCCGCTATTTCCAGTTGCATCGCAGCATTCCGAGGCGATGTGAGCCAATTGGGATCGGAGAATGGTGGTTGGAATCGATTCAGCCAGGCCGCAGCGGCCCGGATTGCCGATGCAGCATCACTGCTGGCGCCTCCCATACCGGCGCCACTTGGGATGGACTTGCGAAGGTGAACTTCCCATCCGCCAGACCATCCAACCTCCTCGTTGAATCGAGTCAGAGCCCGATGGACCAAGTTGCGATCATCGCTGGGGATCGTTTCGATTTCCGAAAGCGGTTTCCCGACACGAATGGAGTCGTCGTCATCGCGAGAATGGACTGTCAGATCGATTCCGCGACGCGATCGTCCACGCAATCGGAGCTCATCACACCAATCGACGGGTACCATGACCGTATCAATCTCATGAAATCCGTCTTCGCGTCGTCCGTGGATTTCGAGGAACAGATTGAGTTTCGCCGGCGGGGCGACGGCGACGTCGTGCATCGCTAGCTGTGAGCCTGGATCGCGGCAATGATCGCGTCCAACTCATTGGGGACGACGACGGCACGATTTGCGAATGGTGCCTCCGTCACGCCGCGACTCCCAAGGGTCTTTTGGAATGTTTCTCGATCGCTGCTGTGATAAGCCACCGTCGCGGTCGGGTCTTTCAACTCGTGGCCGGTCAGGACACAAACCACGCGGTCCGACGGAGCGATCACACCTTCGTGGCGCAACATCTTGGCACCCGCCACACTTGCCGCGGAGGCCGGCTCACACCCAAACCCGCCGGCGCCGACCATCGCTTTGGCATCCAAAATCTGCTGATCATCGACTTCCCGAACAACTCCATCCATCGCCTGTAGTGCTCGCAAGCATTTCTTGAGATTGACTGGGCGATTGATCTCGATGGCGCTGGCAATCGTATCGGCTCGGATCCCTTCACGATTCATGTGATCGTGGTACTCGTCGATCGGCTTCATCGAGAGTTGACCATTCTCCCATCGGACGCCGCGTCGCTCGAACAATTCGTAAAGCGTGTCGGCACCGGCCGCGTTGATGACGGCCAACCGTGGCAATCGATCGATCAAACCGTGTTCTTTCAGTTCGATGAAGGCTTTTCCGAATGCGCTGCTATTACCCAGGTTACCGCCCGGCACGACGATCCAGTCGGGGACCTCCCAACGGAGTGCCTCCAACACGCGGTACATGACGGTTTTCTGGCCTTCGAGTCGAAACGGATTGACGCTGTTGACCAGATAGATCCCTAGTTCGCTTGCGACTTCGCGCACGCGAACCATCGCGTCATCAAAATCACCTTGGATCTGAACGGTGAGGGCACCGTAGTCGAGAGCCTGGCTCAGTTTGCCATAACTGATCTTACCGCTTCCGATGAAGATCACCGCTTTCATCCGCTGCGTCGCGCTGCAGTACATCGCCAGCGAGGCGCTGGTATTGCCAGTGCTGGCACACGCGGCTCGCTGAGCATTCATCATGCCCGCATGGGTCACCGCGGCGCACATTCCGTTGTCTTTGAAGCTGCCGGAGGGATTCATGCCCTCATACTGAAGGTGCAACTGACCCGCATCGAGCCCGACGTAACTGCCAACGGTGTCGGTCTGTTGCAGCAGCGTCTGACCTTCGCCGACCGTGACAATTTCATCGTGCCGGGCGAAAGGTAGTAATTCGTGAAATCGCCAAACCCCACTGAATCGGATCGGATTGGTCCGCTGGGACCACATCGCCTCGAAATCGCTTAGGCGATTGGGGACAGCCGCTCGCTCCCAATCGTAGGCGATGTCGAGCAAATCACCGCACTGATCACATGCCGTTCGAATGCTGTGGGCCTCATAGGTGGCCGAGCATCTCGGATTGATGCAACGCTGAAACGCCAGATCGGTCTGCGAAGCGTTGTGGTCTTGGGCCAATTGCAACATCGAATGGGCGGCTCATGCCTTTGGAGCGAGAAATCGAAAAGACGTCTGGGAAATCGACCCCATGCAATCTACCGTGCACACGAGCATTTGCAAAACCACGGCCGACTGTGCAGGAGACGAACCGGCAATGGCGATCATCGACCCGGAGCCCACCCCCAGCGACCACGAGTCTAGTCCGGTGTCACCGTCGAGATGGGTTCTGTTTGCCGGATTGGCAGCCGTCGGTGGTGGTCTGGACCTTTGGACCAAACAATCCGTCTTCGCCTGGCGCGGTCTCCCGGGTCTGAAAGAAGTCTATTGGGTCATCGAGGGATACTTCGGAGTCCAGACCGCCGTCAACATCGGTGCGGTTTTTGGTCTCGGTGCCGGCAAAGGTTGGCTATTCGCCGTGCTTTCGGTCGTCGCCGCCATCGGCATCCTTGTCTGGTTATTTGTGTTCGGGGCGGCCGTCTCCAAGTGGTTGACGGTGGCGATGGGGTTTGTGATGGGAGGCATCATCGGAAACCTCTACGATCGTCTGGGCCTTTGGTGGCAACCGGACTATCCCGAGCCATGGAGAACGGGCGTGCGTGATTGGATCCTCTGGCAGGCGTCGGACGAGTGGCGATGGCCCAATTTCAACATTGCGGATTCCTTGTTGGTCACCGGCGCAATCATGCTAATGATTCATTCGACTTTCATGGCGACACCCGGGCACGAATCGTCCAAGACCGTCGTCGATTCTGAATCGTCGACGTGACGATGGGGCTCGCTCGTCCCAGTCGCTTGGCGTCGCCGGCGCTACGCCTGGGCCATTGGCTGCATCGCGCCCGTTTGCCGTTGTGCTTGTTCGGTCTGATCACGCTGATTCCGTTATGGATCATCGGCTCGAGGCTGACGACGAATCGGTCGCTCGAATCGTTGTTCGCGCCCGATGATCCGGCGCTCGTTGATTACCAGCAGTTGCAAGCAACGTTCGGCGGCAACCTGGTGGTCATGATCGTTTATCAAGATGACGATCTTGCAACGGTCGACGGCGTGCGCCGCAATCGAGTTTGGACCGATCGAGTGGCCGAGTTGTCGGGCGTGGACGGAGTCCTGTCCATCGCTGAATTGGTCGATGCGTTCAGCTATCTGCGGCCCGCAAGTCAACTTGCTTGGCTGACTGGGCCGACCGACGCAACCACATCGATCGCGTTGTTGAATCGCGACGATCCATTGGCGGTCGAATTCCTTGATTTGTTTGCGGGGTACACGCATAACGCGGTGGCCGATACCGCCGCGATTGTCGCCATGTTGTCACCCGACGATCCTTTATCGGCGATGGCCGGGTTGCGTGCCACGGCCGCATCCATGCCGGCCGAGTTGGCCGCCGTTCTTGTCGGTGAACCGGTCCTCATGAGCGATGCGTTTGACCTCATCGAGTCCGATGGCCGCCGCTTGGCGATCGGCACGATCCTGTGTCTTTCATTGGTTATGGTGCTTTCGCTCCGGGACTGGCGAGTCGTTTTGCTCTCGATCGCGTGCATTCTATGGGCGACCCTGGCAACCCACTCGACGATGGTCGTGCTGCAAGTCGAAATGTCGCTGGTGTCGAATATCCTGACGGCGATCATCACCGTCATGGTCGTCGCCGCCGTGATGCACTTGGGCGTCCGCCTTCGCGAGACACCACCGAACGTCCAAAGCAGCATCGCCTCGACCACGATGGGCATGTTGGCGATTCCGGTCAGCTGGACTTGCTGGACCGACGCGGCCGGATTTGCGTCGTTGTTGGCGTGCGACGTGCGTCCGGTTGCCGAGTTTGGGATCATGTCGGCGGTGGCGGCGGCAGGAGTGCTGGTCGCGCTGTCCCTGTTTGCGCCGGTGGTGCTATCACTTCCGGGCGGACGGGCTGATGAATTCCAAATGGATTCAAATCGGTTATTGAACGTGCGGCTTCGGCGGATCGCGATGACCGCCATCGCTTATCGAAGTCGATACGTCGCCCTCGCAAGCATCCTCGGACTGGCTTGCCTTCTGATCGTGGTGCGATTGCCGACGCGGGCCAGTTTCTTGCAAAACTTTCGCCAAAGTAGCCCAATTGTTCGTGCTTACGATCGCGTCGAATCTGACTTCGGCGGTGCAGGTGTTTGGGATGTCCTTCTACCGGCACCCGCGGTCGTGACTCCGAAGTACTTGGCGTCGGTTCGCCAGCTTGAAGAAAACCTTCGGGCGATCTCACTAAAGTCCGCCAATGGTGATCAAGTCGGTTTGACGAAGGTCTTGAGCCTCGCCGATGCCGATGCGGTCGCAGCTCAATCACCACTGCTGTCCATCGCGGGACCTGAAATCCGGTTGGCAGGCATGCGCACCGCATTACCCACCTTCGCCGACGCTTTATTGACGTTTGACGACCAGCAACCAAGGTCCATGCGAATCATGTTGCGCAGTGAAGAAAATCTGGATGCCGCCACCAAGCGAGCCCTCTTGTCGCGAGTGCGCAGTGCCGTCGATTCGTTTGATGAACAAGGTGAGGCCGGTCGCTCACAGCCGGGGGTGGTGACAGGCTACTCGGTGTTGATGTCTCGACTCGTCGACGGGTTGCTGCGGGATCAGTGGACGGCACTTTCGATCGCGTTATTGGGTGTTGGGGTTTTACTTTGGATTGCGACGGGTAGCTGGAGCCAGATGTTGGCGGCCTTGCTGGTCAATACACTGCCGATTCTGGTGGTGTTGGCGATCGTAGGTGGACTCGGAGACGGTCTCGACTTGGGATCGGCGATGATCGGCGCCGTTTCGATCGGCTTATCGATCGATGGCTCCGTGCACCTGCTAGCCGGATTCGCCCGGCGGCGGCAAACCATGAATGCCAGGGATGCCGCGGTGGAAGCGGCGGCGGACCTAGGTTTCCCGATTTTGCTCGCAACCGGTGCGCTGGTCATCGGATTTGGGATTCTCGTTTCAAGCCCCTTTGTGCCGACATCCACGTTTGGTTTGATGGTATCGGCGACGCTAGCGGTATCGGCGTTGACCAACCTAACACTGTTGCCGTCGATGCTGTCGTGGACCGGCAATCATGGTGTCGATTTGCAGGAATCAACGTGACGATACGCGGCGTGGCTTTGGATATGGATGGCCTCCTTTTCGACACGGAAGGTCTATACTTTCGTGTCGGTCAAGAGGTCCTTGGCGCACGGGGCCACCAGTTCACGTCGGCACTGCAGCACCGAATGATGGGGCGTGTCGGACTTGACGCGATCGCCCAAATGGTGGACATGCATGGACTGGAGGACTCACCCGAGTCTCTGCTCGCTGAGTCAGACGAGATCTACGCTCGACTACTGCAAGAGGGTATCCCAGCGATGCCGGGTTTGAGTCGCTGGATGGGCCACTTGCAATCATCCGGATTGCCGCACGGGGTGGCAACGAGTAGCCGGCGCCGGTTTGTCGATGTGATCTTGCCGACAACGGATTGGCAGGGGGCGTTGTCGTTTGTGCTGTGTGGAGATGATGTGAAGCACGGCAAACCGCACCCAGAGATCTACTTGCGCGCCGCCGAGCAACTTGGGGTTGCACCGGAGTCCATGCTGGTATTGGAGGATAGCGGCAACGGCGTCGCGGCAGCGGTTGCGGCGGGCGCTATCGTGGTCGCCATCCCCAATTCGCATACAGCGGACCATTGCTTCGACGGCGTGGCCTTGGTGGCCGATTCGTTGAATGATCCACGGCTGCACGCGATGTTGAAGGCAGGATGATTCATCGCGGCGGGTTCCATGTTGGCTTTTTGACGCCCTCTCAACGCCCCGTTCTCGAAGGCGACGCCGTAGCTCCGCGAGTTGCATTTTGAGTTCCCCGGTCTCCATGCCCTCCAGCGACGAGGGAGGATCTCCAAGCAAAGCGCCAAGTGTTTCTAGCTGGCCGACCAATCTGCCACGTGCTTCCCCGCGCGCTTCGCCACGTGCTTGCCCACGTACTTCGCCTTCTCGCCGCGCTTGTTCGATGGCGTATTGCATTCGCGCGCGTTCATCACGTTGTGCCTTCAATCGAAGTTCGTGCTGTCACTCGGCCGCTTCGCGGAACGCGGGATCGGTGAATCGTTCTGGGACCTCTTGGAACGTCATCTGATCGGCTGCCGCCCTTTGTCGGTGACCATCAGCCTTGTGAGAGCATGACCGTGTGCACCAGCACGGGCAACACGCATTGGGTCATCGCGGTATGGACCGCACCGGTAGAACCCGGCATGGCGAAGATCGGTGTATTACCGATTCGACCCGCCACGGCGCGACTGAGCATGGCTTTCGCTCCGATTTCGTCGACCGAAATCCGCCGAAACGTTTCCCCGAACCCGGGCAACGACACGTCGAGCATCGAATCAATGACATCAATGGCAAGATCTCGTGGCGCGATGCCCGTCCCGCCTGTTGTTAGGATGACTTCAACACGTGAATCCTTCACGAGCTCGTTTAGGCGATGACGCAGTGGTTCGGCATCGTCGGATAGGATGTCTCGAACGACGCATTCATGATTCGCGCCGGTTAGGTGAGCCACGACCGCATTGCCGCTCTTGTCGTTGTCAAGCTTTCTCGTGTCGGACAGTGTCAGCACGGCGGCGCGAATCACGCGACTCGAATCGATTTCGGGACATCCGCACAGATCCTCGGTCGTCGTCACTGGATCGGGGCCTCTGAATTGGGGATTGCGACCTCGACCGCATTACCAACGACGCGGGTGCGATACCGCGACTGCAGCGGTTGGCGGTTGATGGTTTGAACGCCGGTGGCCAATTCATACTGCCACCCGTGCCATGGACACGTGACGCATCCCGCTTCGACATGCCCCTGGGCCAATGGTCCGCCTTGGTGGGAACACATGCCGTCGATGGCATACCAGCGACCTTCGTGATGGAACACGGCCAGGATTCGCTGGCCGACGATGCACTCATGAGCAATTTCGTCGCTTGGCGAGAAACCTTGCGGGAACGCCATGGCGACGGTCCAAGTGCAATCGTCTTCGTCGTAGGCGGTCTGCGGCTCCTCATTCACGGCGTCGACTTGAGGAGATGCGTCATGAGGAAATCCGTCATCAGGCGTCGCAAATGGAGCGTCGTGCCTTTGCCCTCACTGATGGAATGCGTTCGACCCGGATACGCCATCATCTGGAATGATTTGCCTTCGGCAATCAACTTATTCATCAGTCGCGTCGTTGACGAATAGTGGACATTGTCATCGCCCGTGCCGTGAATGATTAGGAGCGGATCGTCCAGGTTTTGAGCATGCGTGATCGGGCTGCCCTCGATGTAGGCCTCTTCGTTTTCGGAAAGACTCCCCATGTAACGTTCTTGGTAGATCGTGTCGTAGTCACGCTGATCCGAAACGGGAGCAACGGAGACGCCGGCCGCGTAAAGCTCCGGGTAGCGAAAGAGTCCGTTGAGCGTTGAGGAGCCTCCCCCGGACCACCCCCAGACGCCCACGCGTTCTGGATCAAGGACAGGGTAACGCCGCAACAGTTCTCCAACTGCGGCGGCTTGATCCATCGGCGTGATGACACCGACCTTGCCATAGATCGATTGCCGAAACTCGACTCCCCGCGGGCTGTTGGTGCCCCGATTGTCGACGCTGACGACAACGAATCCATTCTCGCAGAGATATCGGTGCCAAAGGTCATTCGTGCCACCCCATCGATCCGTCACCGTTTGGCCGTAGGGCTCGCCGTAGACATGAACGAGAAGAGGTTTGGATGCCGGCGGACCCGAATTCTCACTGACGTCGCCCATGATGTACGCATCCAAGTCGACACGAGACCCGTCATCGGTGGCAATTGGAAGTCGAGTGAAACACAGCGGCACATCTGACAAACCGGCGAGTTCCTGTTTCAGCAATTCGTTTTCGACCAACGTCCGCTCAACTGAATAGGGTGATGGCCTCACGATTCGCTGCCGCACAGGTGTCATCCGGCCTGACCAGGTCTCCAAAGCCCAACGTGCGTCATGGCTGAATTTGTAGGCGTAGGTGCCGCGGCCCTCCGGCGAAACACGTTTCCATCCACCGCCGTCGATGTCCACATGAAAAAGCGCCCGTCGTGTCGGGTCATCCGGTGACGCGGTGAAGTAGACCCGCCCGCGTTGATCATCAACGGCAAGCAACTCGATGACATCGAATTGGGCTGGTGTAAGCGTTCGCCGAGACGAAACGCTCATTGGGTCATCGGAGGCAAAGTCGATGACTTCCAACTGTCGCCAGCCACGGCGTTCGGTCAACCAGAGCAGGCGTGGTTGTCGGCCGTCCGACGGTGCATGCCAGTGCAGGGACGGCTGGTGCAGAATCCATCCGTCGCTGTTCTCCATCCAAAGGGTGTTCGAGAGACCGCTGGCGACATCGACGGCGATCAGCTTGAGTTGATTCTGATAGCGATTGAGTTGCTGAACCAGGATCACGTCGGATGCAAAGCTACAAGTCTTGTCAGGCCAATGAAGGGCCGCCAGGTAGTGTTGCCTCGGATCGCCATCGATTTTCGCCCAGGTGATTGATCCGGTCACACGGTCGTAGATTCCGATCTTGGCGGCCGAGTTGATTTCACCAACCTTGGGATAGGCGAACGACTTCGTTTGCGCATATCGTTCAGACGTATTATCGATGAGCGTCTGCTTCCGCACGTCTTGGGCGTTGAGCTGCCAGAACGCAACGCGTCTCGAGTCGGGACTGAACGCAAATCCACGGCGCAATCCGAGTTCCTCTTCGTAGACCCAATCGAAGGTGCCGTGGATCGTGTTGGCATCGTCCGAAACCGCGATCGGCGTGATCTCCGCGCTAGCCACGTCTTCGACGAAGAGCCCCGTGGCATTATCAATGGTCGCGACATAGGCGACCGAAGCGCCGTCTGGGCTGAATGTCGCGAACATGAGCGACTGAGACTTCGCGCCAGCGCCTAATTGACGCCAGATTCCCTGGCTCCGATCCCACAGCCAGTAATCACCGCGACTGTTGGTTCGCCAGACTCGTTTCGTATTGGTGAACACGAGTAGGAACTGTTCGTCGGACGACCATGTGAACGAGCGAATCGACAGCGGCTTCTGTCGACTGTCAGGTGTCAGCCGGTCTGGGGACAGGACGACGGTCTCTCGGCCGTCATTCGGGGTTACTTCAACGAGGGAGGGTGTTTCGTCATTGCCTTGTTTAGCAATGTGCCACAATACGTTCCTGCGAGCATCCCACGTCCACGATCTCGCGTCGGGTTTGAAGTCCTTGGAGTCGTAGATCCGTTCGATCGTGAGGGCGGTCGCCGGCGCAACCGCCTGGATCTTCGGTTGGGGCGATTCGGCCGCCGCCACACTGACGAAGAGTATCAATCCAAGGAGAGGGCGAACCATGTCAATCGACCAAAGGGACTGAATGAACGATCCAGATCAAGAAGCTGATGCCGTCGATGGCTTTCGTTTGGGTTTGTAGATTTCGGTGGCCGTCCCGAAATGCACTTCCCCGGCATTCATCAGTGTTTCGCTCAACGTCGGATGCGGGTGGATCGTCTCGGTAATGTCGGTGACCTCGCATCCCATTTCGATCGCCAGCACGGCCTCGGCAATTAGCTCACCGGCTCCCGTGCCGGTAATTCCACATCCAAGCACACGGTGCGTCTCGGGATCAATCAGCCACTTCGTTAGACCATTGGTCAGGTTAAGTGCCTGGGCCCGTCCGCTGGCGGCCCATGGGTAGACCTCGACGTCCACGTCGCGGCCGTCGCGTTTGGCTTCGTCCTCGGTCAGACCGGCCCATGCAATTTCGGGATCGGTAAACACGACTGCCGGAATGGCGACTTTGTCGAACTCGACGGGCTTTCCCGCAATGACTTCGGCGGCGACTCGTCCTTCGTGGGTCGCCTTGTGAGCCAACATCGGATCACCGGCCACATCGCCAATTGCAAAGATCGATGGATCCGCCGTCCGCTGTTGCGAATCGACAACGACGAATCCTTTTTCATTAACTTCGACCGACGTATTCTCCAAACCAAGTCCCCGTGTGACGGGACGTCGGCCGACGCTCACGAGGACTCGATCGAATCGTTCATGACCATACTTCCCGGGGCCTTCGAACGTGACCTCGACCTGGTCACCGGAGTCCGCCATCGCAAGTGAACCGACTTTCGTGTTGAGGAACACGCGGCCATCGCACATGGCATCGACTTTCTTGGCCAGCGGTTTGACCAAGTCACGATCGGCGCCGGGCAGCAAACCTTCGCCCAGTTCCACGACACTGACTTTGGATCCCAGATGCGCGTACACGGTGCCCATTTCGAGTCCGATGTAGCCGCCACCAATGACCAGAAGCGTTTCAGGGATGTCTTTCAAATCGAGGGCGCCCGTACTGTCCATCACGCGGTCGGACCCGATATCGAAGCCCGGTGGCATGGCCGGGACGCTGCCGGTGGCAAGAATGCATTGATCGAATGTGATCACGCCATCCTCGGGTATGGATTCGTGGTCTCCCTCGACCTTCAACTCATTGGAATTGATGAACGTGCCACGACCGCGAACGACGGTAACGTTCCGACGTTTGGCCAGGTTGCCCAGGCCGCCGGTAAGGTTGGCGATGACCTTGTCCTTGCGGGCTCTCACCACGTCAATGTCGATGTTCGGTGCGCCGGAGTATTCAACACCCCACTCGTGTTTCAGCTCTTCGACCTCGCTGATCACTTTGGCAACATGCAACAGCGCCTTACTGGGGATACACCCACGCAATAGGCACGTGCCCCCGAGACGCGGCTCGGATTCGACGATTGTTACCTCCATCCCCTCGTCGGCGGCGAGGAACGCAGCCGCATAACCACCGGGGCCACCGCCTAGAACGACGAGAGGAGCGTGCATCGAAAGGGTCTCTGTGATGGTTGCGAGTGAATCGAAAATGAGGCGCGGCGTCGACTAGCGTGACAAGAATTCGACGACGCTATTGGCGTCGACGGGCAGGCTGATGTCGACGGGACCCGGCAAGCTCAAGACCGTCGCCCGAAGTGTCTCGCTATCGAATGAGACCCAGTCCAATCCATCGGGGGGAGAATTCGCAATGACACCTCGATAGAGGTTCTTCAGGTTCTCGCGGCCTCGAACTTCAATCACATCACCAGCCCGCAGCAAGTATCCGGGTTTGGTGACCTTCACACCATTGACGTGAAAATGGCCGTGTCCGACACCCTGTCGGGCTTGGGGGCGTGTCTTCGTGAATCCGACCCGACGAACGACATTGTCCAGACGCCGCTCACACATCAACAACAGCAGTTCGCCGGTATTTCCGGTCTTGTGCCCGACCGCATCGAAGTAGCGTCTCAATTGACGTTCTCCGAGGCCGTAGTAGTGCTTGATTTTCTGCTTTTCCATCAGGGCCAGACCGTAGTTACTCGGCCGACGACCTCGATTGTGCATTCCTGGTGGCGTGTTGCGGCGGTCCAATGCCCGAGCGGCACCCGCTGTCTCATAGATGAGCGTCCCCAATCGTCGGTTCACGCGGGCTTTTGGACCGGTATATCGTGCCATGTTGATTCCTTTGGAGGTTCGGGTCGCGCCATCGGACGGATGGTCGACACAAGTGAGCGACAAGATGACGCCGTCAGCGGCGGATCAACGATCGATCCCCGCGCGTTCTCGTCTGATGTCAAAAATGGCCCCGCAGTGTGGCCTGTGCGCCCGTCTTTGACAAGAGGAACCATGGGACAATCGGTGGACATCGCCGGCGTCCCGTGGAGCGTCCCATGGAACGCGATGCGGAGTTACGGATATCATCGCGATGTGAACGCTCCATCCGCCGATCCGTCTCCGCGTTTGCCACGTCGCCTCGGCGTCGTTGGGTTGGGTTTGTTGGGTGGCAGCGTCGCGTTGGCCGCCCGCCGTTTCGCCATTGAAAACGGAAATGACCTGGAAATCATTGGCTTTGCCCGCCGAGCGGAGACGCGTCGATGGGCGATGGATAACGGGATGGTCGACGTAGTGACGGACCAAGTCGCGACGGTCGCGGCTTGTGACCTGGTGGTGATTGCAACGCCCGTCGACGGGATTGCACATTGGGTGATCCAGGTGGTCGAGTCCAACCCCGCCGCGTCGGTGACCGACGTCGGCAGCACAAAAGCCGCGATTGTCGACCAGGTCAGCGATGACGCTCAGGCAAGACGGCGTTTCTTGGCAGCACATCCGATTGCGGGAGGTGAGAATTCGGGAGCTCCGAACGCTGTGGCGGAGCTTTTCGACGGCAAACCGGTCGTGATCACTCGCTCAGGATTCGAAGACGGCATCTTCGTCGATCCGATTTGTGAGTTTTGGGTTGCCCTAGGTGGTCGGCTCGTCGAATTGTCTCCGGCACAACACGATCGCCAACTTGCCGTGACCTCGCACCTACCACATCTGATGGCCGCGCTGACCGCCCGCGGTGTCGACCAACACGCATCCGCAATCGTTGGCGCCGGCTGGCTCGATACCACGCGTGTCGCTGCGGGCGATCCAGAATTGTGGACGGCGATCGTCCGTCAGAACCGAGCTGCCATCCTGGACTCGCTGTCGAACGTTCGCCAGGACATGGATTGCCTGATTGACGCGATCCACTCGGGCGACGACGCCGCCGTTACTCGGTGGCTTGCGTCGGCACAAGCAATCCGGCATTCGGTGGTGCCCTCGGCCAGCCGCGTCGGCTAACGTGTCGGGCGATTCATGGGCCGGTTCTCAACCGCGCCGGGCACGCCACCTCTTCACGCTCCTATCCCTTGATGCCCCTACGTGACGCCCATGCCACTCTGGCAAATCGACATTCATCCCGCCCCTGGTGAAGTTGACCGACTAGCCCAACAGACCGTCGACGAGATCCAAGAACTTGGGTTCGGTCCCGACATTCGAATCGCGTCAGCAACCGGGTACTTGTTGCAAGGCGAACTATCACGCTCGGAGGTCGAAGCTGTTGGTGACGCGTTGCTGGCGGACTCCATCACCCAACGCTGCGTTATCGGTGAGTGCGGACACGCCGAGGAACTTGCCGAACCGCCCGAGAACTTCATGGACGAGCTGGTCAATGCGGGTATCGAGACATCACCGCAGATGGTGACCGTGCTCCCGAAGCCAGGTGTGATGGATCCGGTCGCCGCCAGCACACTGGCAGCCCTTTCGGATGTCGATGTTCCCGCTTCGGGCGTGCGGACGTATCGGAAGTTCTGGATCTCCGGCGCAGATGATGGTCACCTCGACGCCGTTTGCCGGCGAGCCCTCTCAAACGATTCGATCGAAATGTTTGTGGTGGGCCCGATGACAATGGATCGTTTAGACATGGGGTCCGCCAGCCAATTTGATTTGCAGCGTATCCCGATTCGAGGATTGGATGACGAGGGATTGGATGAACTTAGCCGCGACGGCCAGCTGTACTTGACCACGATCGAGATGCAGACCATCCGCGACGCCTTCGAGATGCTCGGTCGAGAACCAACCGATGTTGAGCTGGAGACGATCGCGCAGACATGGTCGGAACACTGTAGCCACAAAACGCTCGCCGGTCGCATCCACTATCAGGGCCCGGGGGAAGATGGCACGCCCGGAGCGGACGACCGCCAGTTTGACAACATGCTGAAAGAAACGATCTTTGCGGCGACACAAACGATCCGGGGGAATCTGGGTGTCGATGACTGGTGTGTCAGTGTCTTCAAGGACAACGCTGGCGTTGTCACGTTCGACGACGAGGATCATGTGTGTTTCAAGGTGGAGACCCACAATCATCCATCGGCGCTGGAACCTTACGGTGGCGCCAACACCGGGATTGGCGGGGTCATTCGCGATACGATGGGCACCGGGATGGGGGCGAAGCCCGTCTGCAACACGGATGTATTCTGTTTCGCGCCGCCGGATGCCGTGGCGGCTGACTTGCCACCGGGCGTCTTGCATCCTCGGCGAGTGATGCAAGGTGTCGTTGCTGGTGTGCGTGATTACGGAAATCGGATGGGGATTCCGACTGTCAACGGTGGCGTCTACTTCGACGAACGCTATTTGGGGAATCCGTTGGTTTACGCCGGTAACGTGGGCATCATGCCGGTCGGGAGCGAAAACAAGTCGGTCAAGCCGCACGATTTCATCGTTGCCGTTGGTGGACGCACCGGGCGGGATGGCATCCACGGAGCCACTTTCAGCAGTGCCGAGCTGACCAGCGAGTCCGAATCACTGTCCGGCGGCGCCGTTCAAATTGGCAATGCCATCACGGAAAAAATGGTCTTGGACGTGCTGCTGCAGGCACGAGATCGCGGACTCTACAACGCGGTGACCGATTGTGGTGCGGGTGGATTTAGCAGCGCCGTTGGTGAAATGGGCGAGGACGTCGGTGCGGAGGTCTGGCTCGAGAAAGCACCCCTCAAGTACGACGGGCTCACTTACACCGAGATTTGGATCAGCGAAGCACAAGAACGCATGGTGTTGTCGGTCTCGGCAGACCAATGGGACGAGCTTCGGGAACTCTGCCAGAGCGAAGGGGTGGAGGCGGCCGTAATCGGACGATTTGTGCCGACGGGACGGCTCCACTTGATGTTCCATGGCGAAACGGTCGGTGACCTATCCATGGATTTGCTTCATAACGGACGTCCGCCCGTTATCCGGGATGCCGAATATCACGCGTCCCCAGTGCAATCCTGTGTTATTCCCACGCTCGATCCGGCCGGGCACGCCGAAACGCTGCTGAAGATCCTCGGCAGCCTCAACGTGGCCAGCAAACACTGGGTCATCAGGCAATATGATCATGAAGTGCAAGCCGGCAGCGTTGTGAAGCCATTGGTCGGCCCACTCTGCGAAGGCCCCAGTGATGCGGCGGTCGTGCGACCGAAATTGAATCGTCGGCGCGGATTGGTCATTTCGTGTGGCATGAATCCCCACTATGGCGACCATGATACGTACCACATGGCCTCCTCATCGATCGACGAAGCCGTTCGTAACGCGGTGGCGGTCGGGGCAGATCCGAATCGAATCGCGTTGTTGGACAACTTCTGTTGGGGCTATACGGATCGATCCGAAACGCTGGGTAGTCTGGTGCGTGCGGCAATCGCTTGCCAGGATATGGCCGTCCAGTTGGGGACGCCGTTCATTAGCGGGAAAGACAGTCTTAACAATGAATTCAGCTATTTTGGAGATGACGGTGAGAAACGAACGATCGCCATTCCTCCCACCTTGCTGATCAGCGCGATGGGACAGATCGACGATATCGGCGATGCTGTCACGATGGATCTAAAGGCCGCTGGGAATGCACTCTACTTGGTTGGTACCACGCGGTCGGAGTTGGGAGGATCACACTTTACGCTCGTGCATCAACTCGCTGGCGGCGACGTACCCAAGGTCGATGCCACCACCGCCAAACGCACATTCGATGCGGTGCACCAAGCGATGAAGCGGCGTTGGGTACGGTCCTGCCATGACTTGAGCGAGGGCGGGTTGGCAGTGGCCTTGGCGGAAATGTCCATCGCCAGCGGGCTCGGTATGGATGTCGACATGACCGCCGAATCCATGACGGCGACGGAGTGGCTCTTCAGCGAATCCAATACACGTTTCATTGTTGAAGTGACCCCCGAGAACGAAGACGCTGTCCAAACGCACTTCGCCAGCGCTGGCGTCCAACTGACTCGACTGGGGTGTGTCACGGAAGCACCTCGGATTCGCATTGCCGACGGCGTGACCGAATACTTGGCGGTTGACATCGCGACCGCAAAATTGGCTTGGCAAGCGCCTCTGGATTGGTGACGAAACGCGGCTCGAAGACGACGTATTGAACGTGATCTTCCGTCAAGGGTTCGATCTCGCCGCAGCACGATCTTGCAAGAATCGACGCAAGCTTGACGCGAACTGACCGGCATCGGGATATCGGTCGTCGGGGTTGGGTGACAGCGCGCGATGGAGGATTGCGTCCAAGTCCGGGTTGAACTTCTCGTTGATGTCACGGGCCCGCTTGATTGGTCCGTTAGCGATCCTCGAAATCGTGTGCTCACGGTCCATCGAACCGACCCCGTGGGGGTGTTCCCGTAGCAGGAACATGAACAGCATGGTGGCGGCCGCATAGAGATCCGATCGATGGTCGACGAGTGATCCGTCACCCCGCGCCTGTTCGGGCGACATGAACAGCGGCGTTCCGAGGACGGCACCGTCGACCGTTTGGGAATTCGACTCAAGCGAGGAGTTGAACATCGATTTACTGAGCCCAAAATCAACGATCTTCGGCTGACCCTCATCGGTCACCATGACATTGGATGGTTTGACGTCGCGATGAATCACGCCGCGCTGATGAGCATGCTGAAGCGCGTCACAGATCAGGGCGATCATTTTGATGATCTGAGTCGCGCGGGGCTTGCGGTTGGATACATAGTGTCCCATTGATTGGCCCTCGATCAGTTCCATCGCGTAATACGCCAAGTCACGCTCTAAATGACTTGCATAGATCATCGCGATCCCGGAATGATTCATTCCCCGCATGACCTGGATCTCACGCGTGAAGCGATCAAAGACGAGATCTGTCGCCAGATCGGCGCGGATGATCTTAACGGCCGCCGGTCGACCGCTGGCAACGTGTCGGGCTCGCCAAACGGTCGCGAAGGCGCCCTTGCCGATCACGGCATCGACGTCGAATCCGTCAAGTTGGGGCTTCGTCCATTGGAGCGGCGGCACCGCTTCGATGATGCGCCGAGCAGCCGCCAACCGGCTTTTCAACAGCGGCGCCACGATCGGCTTGGTGAGATAGTCGTCGGCGCCCGCATCGAGTCCTTCGATCATGTCCTCTTCGCGATCACGGCTCGTCAACAAGAGAATGTACGTGAACGGATGCTCGGGGTCCTTCTTGATGCGACGACACACTTCGATGCCGTCCATCTCCGGCATCTGCCAATCCAGCAGCGCCAGACGCGGCGGGTCGTCCGACGTCAATGCATCCATTGCTTCACGGCCATTTCTGGCGATCGTGATCCGATAACCCCAAGAATCGACGGCGGCTTGAATGAGTTTTCGCCAGACCGGATTGTCGTCCGCGATAAGCAGTTTCATCCAACGCCCTCCGCTAGGACGGCAACTTGGCCTCGAAGCGTCACCAGCGTCAGATCGGCCGTCGCCGTTAGGGTCTGGACGCCCTGAATCCAATGGCGTTCGACCATCATCGCATGGTCCGTTTGGCCTTCTCGAAATGCTTCGATGGCCAGCAATTCAAGGCCACCGGCAATCTCATGGAGACGCATCGCACCCAATGCTGTGGCGCTGCCTTTGACGGTGTGCGCGTGTCGGGATAATGCCATTGCATCCCACGTCGAGGGATCTTGATGGGTCGAGTCGCTCAATGCCGCGACTTGATTGGGGAGTTCTTCGTGAAGTGTCTCAACCATCAATCGAAAGATGGCGGGATCATCGCCCACATTCTGCATGGCCGTGCTCATGTCGACGATGACCGTCATCGTCGACTCAGTGTTGGGGGACGGATCGGCATGATCCGTTTGGATGCGATTTGGATTGCCCGCTTGGTTAGCAGATGCGTTCGAACCGCACGCGACAACCGATGCTTCGGAGCGACCATCATCCGTTGCAGAGTCGAGGGGAATAGCGCGCGTTTCCTTTCGCCTGGGGAACGCCTCGACCGTTTCAAACAGTTCAACCGGAGTGTAGGGCTTCGAAATATAGTCATTCATGTCCGCTTCCAAACATCGCATGCGATCGCCGCTCATGGCGTGAGCTGTCATTGCGATGATCGGTGTGCCGGCGATTTGCTCACTTGTGTCCGTTCGAATACGCCGGGTCGTTTCAAACCCATCCATCTCCGGCATTTGCAGGTCCATCAGGACCATGTCGAAGCTCCGTCGCCGTATTTGAGTCAGCGCCGCTCTCCCGCCGTCGACGCTCGTGACGTCATGACCTCGGGCTCGTAGCATGTGTTCGGCCACCACGCGATTGACCTGACCATCTTCCACCAACAAGACGGACCGGGCGGAGGAACACTGCCCGAATGACTGACGGGCGATTGCCGAGCCAGCCCTTGGTGGCACTGCTTCGGCGTTCACCGTTTCCGCGTCTTTGGCGACACGACCACCAGAGCGATGCGTCGCAATCGCGTTGGCAACGGCCCAGTACAACTCTGACGGTGAGACTGGCTTGTTGATGGAGCGATCGACGCCCGCTTCACGCATCTGGTCCTGCCGGATTTCGGCTCCCATCGACGAAAGCCAGATCACCGGGCAGGATCCGCGGGGCACGGTTCGCGCCGTTTGAAAACCATCCATGCCTGGCATCATGAAATCGAGCAAGACCACATCGAAAGCGTCACCGTCGCTGATCGCTTGCTGCATCGTTGCCCGGACGTTTCGTCCCGACGTCAAACACTCGACGCGGCAACCGACGTCCGACAACAGTTCACGGAGGATGATGCGGTTGATCTCGTGGTCGTCGACGACGAGGACCCTCGCTTTGTTCAAGAACGCGTCAAGGTTGAGATCGCGGCCGCTTGTTTGTTTCCGATCCTCCGCCTTGGCAGCTCGCATCGGAATCTCAAATTCAAACCGACTGCCTTCACCGGCGGTGCTTTCGACGCTCAAACGGCCACCCATTTGGTCAATCAAACGCCAACAGATCGCCAATCCTAAACCGGTGCCGCCATAGTGCCTCGTCGTGGATGAATCGGCTTGCGTGAAGGCCTCGAAAATTCGCGAGGTCTGATCCGGCGTCATGCCAATGCCCGTGTCCGATACGACCACGTTGACGCGAACACGCCGATCATCATCCGCAGCTTCCGACATCGTTTCCACGTCGGCTGATCGAATCGCCACGACGACTTCACCGTCTTGTGTGAACTTCAGTGCGTTTCCAACCAGGTTCATCAGAATTTGACGCAGACGCGTGGGATCGCCAATCAAGTGATCCGGCATTTCCGGTGGAATGCGAATCGCAATTTCAGGATGGCAATCGGTCGTTGGGCTGCTCCTCTCCATCGTGTTGATCACCCGCCCGCTGGCAACCGACTGCACGGTATCGTGCACTAACGACCGCAATTCAAAGGGGACCGTTTCCAATTCGATCCGCCCTGCCTCGATCTTTGAAAAGTCCAGGATGTCATTGAGCACGGCCAACAAACCGCCCGCCGACGACTGCGTCATGCCCAGAAAACGGCGCTGCTGTTCATCGAGGTTGGTCCGCAAAAGCAATTCGGTCATCCCGAGGATTCCGTTCATGGGCGTGCGGATTTCGTGACTCATGTTGGCCAAGAACTGACTCTTGGCCGCCGTCGCCGCTCTCGCTTCGCCCGCGGCTTGCGTCGCAAGATCACGTTGTTGTTTCAGCGCGATCCGGCTGAGTTCTTGCTCCGCAAGATTGGATTTTAGGATTCCCACGATCGAAACGCTCGCCAACAACATCGAGATACCGGACACCAGAACGGCAATGGCGCCGGCTCGGGCCCAGACGAGCGACTGAAGGAACTGGGTTCCCGAGAAATCAACGCCGACAAGCGCTTCGACCGCCCCGCCGCTGTCGAAAAGCGGCGCGTGGGCTGATACCCAGTACCCCCATCGATCACGATAGGGTGTTCCGGCAAAGACGACCTGCCCTGTGAACGCTGCCTCAACCTCCGCGGCTTCGCCGACAAAGAAGTGCTCGCCGATATCGGTCCGCGACTCGCGTCGGCCCGTGAATAGGCCATCACCGTCGTAGTCGGTTTCGGAATCAACGATCAATCGATAGGAGGGTTGGCCAGCACCACCTGCGACTCCAGTCAGTTTGTCGTCGCGGCGCATCGTATAGACGTCGGCGACTTGAGGGTTGATTGAAAGCCACCGCTTTTGGGCTTCAATCAGTTGGAGATAGGTCGGATCATCTGGCGGCGTCGTCAGCCCGATCCGCTGATGCCCCATCTCTTGCATTTCAATGGCGTAGGTGGGCGCGATCCCGATCAACTGTCGCCTTAAGTGATCACGTTGCCACTGATCCACGATCTCGACGAGGAAGCCACCCGCGACGAGCATCCCCGCCAAGACGCACCAGGCCAAGGTCGAGTTGGTCGAGTTGCCAGCGATGTATTGGTCGCTAGCGATGCTCTTTTCGCTGGGGTGATGATGCGAATCCCGGTCATTGGCCCCAACGGAATCTGGTTGACCATCGGCTGAGGACGCTGCTTCGGCGGTATCGATCTTGGGGGCACGACGACGGAGTCGGAACAGCACGTATGGCAGCGCGGTCACGGCGACGATGCACACGAGGACGAAATCAATTCGATAGTCGTACCAAAATTGCCACATGACGCTTGGGCTCGATCGTGTCGCGTGTCAGCCACCGGGGGGCACGGGAAACGCCTGTCTCACCGAGTAGCGTACCAGGTAGATCATGCCGGCGATCAAGATTGCCGTGTAGAGCGTCACGATCAGGGCCCAGGCCCATCGTTCTCGGCGACCGAACTGGTCACTTCGCCATAGCAGCGGCAGGCCCAATGCTCCCGTCACAAGCAAGAGCGTTGCCAGTACCATCGATCGGCTCTGCGACAGATTGGTTCGGTCTCCGTGGTCTTGATCCAAGTTGGTCGCCTGCCGCACGTTCACCCGACCGGGTGCGATCACGATGCTTCGGGGCGGCGGTGATGAGTCAGGGTCACTCATGCATCTGACATGTTAACCAGCGGAAGTTTCGGCAAGGCGATCTTGGGCGGTCTTGACCAGCGGCGTCACAGCGGCGTTGTTTCCATATAGTTCGACAATGCCGTACCAGATTTCTCGAGCGGCAATGGTGCGTCCTTTCATGAAGAGTTCGTCGGCTTCTCGCAGTTTGCTGGTGATGATCCGTGCCGCCTCACTCTGGTCCTCTTCGGTCAGATTAATCTGCGAGATTCGGTAGCGAGCCAAATTGACCAATGGCCCGTAATCTTCCTCCGGTGCAGTATTTTGTTTATCCGAAATCTCGTCGCGTTCGACTGCAGAAGCCTCTCCGCGGTCCAGCAACGTTATCATGCTGCGATACTTATCGACGGCCGTGGCGCGATCGCCAAACTGTTCGAACCGCATGGCTTCGGCACACAACCGTTCGGCTTCGTTCCTCAGGGGCAAGTTCCGGTTGATTTTGACCGTCAGTGCGTGCTCGGCTTCCACCATTTCGACGTGGTCGATTTGCTCGCGCGCCCAATTGGCGTGCTGACCGTCAGGATATTGTCGCAATAAAGGTTCCAGGTAACTGATGCGGGCTTGCGAGAGCGACGATCGAGTCCCATCAGCCATCATCGACTCGGCCTGAGTACGTAGACGGTCTTCCGACAGTGGCCAGGCCATGTAAATCAACATGCCCAGCAGCAAGACAAACACCGGAACGAGAAACCAGGCTTGGTCGTGCCATGCGCCGGTATAAGTCGCGGTCGCTTCCTCTTCATCGGGCGTTAACTTGCCCAGCAGCGATCGAGCAATTTGTTTATCGGACTCATCCGTCACGGCCAGCGGGCTAAAGCCGGACGAAGCGTGCTCGGCCACGCCCGTTCGTGACATGGCGCGTCGGCGAACTTCGGCAAGTTGCAACTGAACCGCCGCCGCCGAGACGCACCGGCTGGCGGGCTCTTTGTGCAACAACTGCATGACCAGTTTGTCCATCCAGACGGGACAATCCAACACGGTCGATGCGACGCTGATCGTGGATTGGTACTCCAGGTTGCTAAGGACCTCTTTTTCGTTGGAGCCACTAACCGGCGGGGATCCCGTTAAGCCCTCGTACAGAACCGCTCCGAGTCCATAAAGGTCACTCTGGGCCGTCACGGCATCGTGAATCCCCGGAGCCTCGGGTGGGCGTCGCATCAGCTGTCGCATGGTTGGCGGACGCGTTGGAAAAAAAGGTCCTGAACGAAACGGGGCCATCCCGTCACAACCACGGACGTCGATCAAGACCGGACTGAATCCGGCCATCATGATCTTGTCGGGTGCAAGTCGACCATGGACGACCCCATGGGTATGGAGATAATTCAACGCATCGGCGAGTGGCTCCGCAATCTCAAGGATCTGCTCCCACGGCAGGCGGCCTCGACGCTCGATTTCATCCGCCAGGGTCCCACCCTCGATCAACTCATGAACGAGGTAGGCTTCGGATTCCTCGAAGCCGCCGCCATAGCACTGGGCGATCGCCGGATGTTGGAGAGCCTTGAGCGTTTCCCATTCATCCGCGAACTGTTGCCGCGATTCAATGGTCCCACCAAAGGGCATTGTGAACACCCGCAGTGCGACGGTCTTGCGTTTTTGAACGTGGACGGCACGCCATACGCGGGCATCTTTTGCGGTTGCCGACGTACCGCTGCCCAGCGGCGATTCGATGGCGAGCGGTCCTAGGCGACTGCGGGGCATGGTGCGGCGGAATCACGGATCGAACAAAGGGAGCTTCGCCAACGGAACACTGGCGGTCTTATTCTACGCAATGTCGATCCAACCCAATGCCAATCGCGGTTGATAAACTGCGGCTAAATTTGATCCGCCGGTTCCGTTATGGGTGGCAGCTGAAAGAAACGCAACGCGTTCTCGGTCGTGATCGTCGCTAAGGATTCGAAGGAAACACCACGCACGTCGGCTAGACAACGCAGCGTGTGTTCGACTCGCGCCGGTTCGTTGGGACGCTTGCCTCGCAAGGGCTCCGGGGACAGATAGGGCGAATCGGTCTCGACGAGTAACTTTTCCGCTGGAACGGCAGCGGCCACGGCACGCAATGCCTCGCTTTTCTTGAAAGTCACCATGCCGGCGAAACTGATCCACAACCCCATCTCGATGCACGCGCGCATGGTCGACAGGTCACCGGTATACGAATGCATCACTGCCGAAGGCAATCGACTGTGACGACGCAGCTGCTCGACGATGAGCGATTCGCTTTGCCGCATGTGAATCACCATCGGCAGCGCCGTCGCCAACGACAGCGTGATGTGTCGATCGAAATAGTCCTGCTGCATCTCCATGGGCGTATCGTCCCAATAGCAGTCTAAACCGGTCTCGCCGATCCCGCGGACGCCGGGCATCGCCGCTAAGTCGGCGACGGCATCGAAGTCACCCGGTTCGGCCTCCGCAGCCGAGTTGGGTTGAATACCGACGACCGCGTGAAGGAAACCGGGATAGGCGGCCGCCAAGTCACAGGCGCGCTTGCTCGTCTGAAGATCAACACCGATCACGGCGATGCCAGCGAGACCCGCTTCACGAGCACGCCCGACGACCGCCTCGACGTCGTGTTCAAAGGCGTCCGTATTGAGATGGGCGTGCGTATCAAACAGATGCAAGGATTAACCTTCGAGTCGATAGATCGTCGTTCCGAGCGGCGGGAAGTTGATTTCGATGCTATCGGGTCGACCGTGGTGCGGAACCCCGGTTGTACCGCGTCCTGGGTAATTGCCAACGTTGGAACCGCCGTATGCCTCGCTATCGCTGTTAAAAATCTCTTTCCAAAATCCGGCTTGTGGCACACCCACGCGATAGTCAAGCCGCGGAACGGGCGTGAAGTTGCTGCAGATCAATATGGGTGGGTGGCCGGCATCGCCCTTGCGAAGGTAAACGAGCACGCTGTCCTGAGCATTCTGACAATCGATCCATTCGAAACCCTCACCACTGAAGTCATTCCAATGTAGCGAGGGGTTCTCGATTACCAATTGATTCAGATCGGACACCAGTTGCTGGACACCGCGGTGTGTATCGAAATCAAGCAATTCCCACTGGGGGCCATCATCGTGATTCCACTCATTCCATTGAGCGAGTTCGCCACCCATGAACAACAGCTGCTTTCCTGGGTGTGTCCACATGTACGAATAGAGCAAGCGAAGGTTGGCAAATTTTTGCCACATGTCGCCCGGCATCTGCGAGATCAGTGATCCTTTACCATGGACCACTTCGTCATGAGACAGCGGAAGCATGAAGTTTTCAGTGAACGCGTAGATCAGACTGAACGTCAAGTCGTTCTGGTGATACTGGCGGTGAATCGGCTCATTCTGCATGTAACGCAGGGTGTCATTCATCCAGCCCATGTTCCACTTGTACGTGAACCCTAGACCGCCGTCGTAGACGGGACGCGAAACGCCCGGCCACGCCGTCGATTCCTCCGCAGCCGTGACCACGCCCGGATATTGTTCATGGACGGCGGAGTTGAATTCGCGTAAGAAATCGATCGCCTCGATGTTCTCGCGTCCACCGTACTGGTTGGGGACCCACTCGCCGTCTTCGCGACTGTAGTCGAGGTACAGCATCGACGCGACGGCGTCCACACGCAGCCCATCGATGTGATACTTGTCGAGCCAGAACAACGCGTTGGCGACCAGGAAGTTTCGAACTTCGGTTCGGCCGAAGTTAAAGATCATGGTGCCCCAGTCAGGGTGTTCGCCTTGTCGTGGATCGGCGTGTTCATAAAGCGCCGATCCGTCAAATCGCCTCAGACCATGCTCGTCTTTTGGGAAGTGTGCCGGCACCCAATCGATCAGCACACCAATGTTGTGCTGATGCAAGTGATCGACAAAGTACATGAAGTCTTCCGGCGACCCGTGACGACTGGTCGGTGCAAAGTAGCCAACGCTTTGGTAGCCCCACGATCCGGTGAAGGGATGCTCACTGACCGGCATCAACTCGATGTGCGTGAAATTCATGCGGTGGCAATACTCGGCCAAGCGATGGGCCAGGTCGCGATAACCAAGCCAGCCGTGCGTGCGTCCGGGACCTTTCTGCCAACTGCCCAAGTGGACCTCGTACACGTTCATGGGCGCGTGCATGGCATTGAATGATTCCCGCGCCGACATCCAGGAATCGTCTCGCCATTCGTGCGAGGTCAAGTCACTGATGATGTTGGCCGTCAGGGGTGGCAGCTCCGCCGCAAACGCCACTGGATCGCACTTGTCGATCCAATGTCCGTCTTCGCCTTGGACTCGGAGCTTGTACTTTTGACCCACCTTGGCGTCAGGAACAAACAATTCCCAGACTCCCAAGCTCGCCACCGGTTTGGCTTCATAATCTCGGCCATCCCATCCGTTGAAGTCGCCGACCACTTGGACCGTCCGCGCGTTGGGTGCCCACACCGCAAAGTTGACGCCTTGGACACCATTGACGGTCCTCAGCTGGGCGCCCAGGCGATCATACAGCCCGTGATGACGCCCCTCACCGAACAGATAGCAATCAAACTCACTGAAGAGACTAGGAACATCGTGCGAGCCGTTGTTGATCTTGATTGAATCTCCGTGGAGCGTCGAATCCGGTTCACTTTGCATCGGTGTTTCCGTCGACGGCGTGCTCACGGTCGATTCGGTCATCTCGCCACGTTTGTCAATCATTTGCACATTCAATCGAGAATCAGAATCGTCGCAGATGGCTTCGAAGAAACCTTCGGGATGAACCTTCCGCATCGGCCGTCGTACACCGCTGGCGGATTCGACGATCCACATCGAATCAGCACCCGGTTCGTACATCCGAACCGCCAGGGCAGTGCCGCCACGATAATTCACTCGGTGGCAACCAAGCAAATCGGCCGCATCGGGATTTCCGTTGAGGATCGAATCGACGGTCGATGGCGTGAGGGAGGATTGCATGGTCGTCTTCAGTCGGAAAGTGGGATCGGGTCAACGTGGGATCGATTTTGATGAACTCAGGCCGATACGGGGTTCGCTTCGGTTTCCGAGTCGTCTTCGCTTTAGCGAGATCTCGCCGGGACGGTGGCAGCGTCCGTGGTCGGCGGGGCCTGCCGATGTTGCCTGCGTCGGCGACATGCCGGAGCCGGCACGGCGCTGGCGCCATCGTCGACTCGCACGAATGGTAGATCCGAACGCTCCGCTTCGACGGATACCGGGACCGGGGTGGCGAGCGATCGCGATGTGGACTTGTCACTGGACGCATGGGGATGAATTAGCTTTCGCGTCGTAACGAGGCAAGCCTGGACCTCATGGATCAGGAGCGTTCGGTCGATTCGACGCCATAAATCGGCGTGTTGGACCTCGACACGCTTGCCGAAGTGATCCCAAACGAAATCGCTACGGCGCCAGCGGGGCAATGAATCGGTCAGAGAGCGAATGAGATATCGATTGTGCGATAGCAAGGTGACCGTGGTCGCTCCATCGATTGCCTCGAGTCCTCGGACGGCGGCTAGCAACGTCAAACGGTTGATATCTCCAAATTCAACGTCGTCGGCATGCAGCACCGGTTGGCCATCCTGATCCTCAATCATGAATTGCCAGTGACCATCCTTCAAAGTTCGACTTTGAGCAGACACGACCAGTAAATACGTCGAGGCCGGTGCGGCGCTGCCGGCGCCTCGATGGTAATCGCACTTCGTCACGCTCGACCGCGTGAAGCGGGTGAGATTGAAACCGATCGGTGATTCCAAAGGCATGTCTGTATGATTCCAGCGAAGCTGTCGACGGATGATCTGTGGATTCCATCCATGGCGGCTCCACCGGCTGCCGTCCAACCGAGGACGCCGGCGACATCGGGGCCGACAGTCGAGATTGAACGCGGCGGCGGTCTTCAGGAGGAGCATTCCTTGCACCACGAAGACCGCCGCAAACAACGAACGATGGGTAGGCGGCCAGCGGCACCGTTCCGGGCAGACTGTGGGAGGGAATGTCAGTCGTATCGGGCCGAGTCAAACCAATGCCATCGTTGGCGGGACAAGAGAGCACTTCGGCACGAGCGGCACCAAGAGAAAAGTCTGCTCGGTCGAAAAAGTCGACGCGGCTTCCAAGTCGCATCTGCGACCGGCGTGATCGATGCAACATGAACGGGTAACATTGCGATCATGGAGACAAGCGATTCTCAAACCGAAACTGGCGATTCACCCTGGTACGCCGAGGGACTCCGGTTCTCGTGTACGCAGTGCGGCCGATGCTGCGGCGGCGCGCCCGGATTTGTCTGGGTCGATGAGTCGGAACTTGATCGGCTTTCCGAATCAATGGACATGGACCGATCCACCTTTGACCGCCAATTCACCAGGCGTGTCGGGAATCGAGTCAGTCTGGTGGAGTATCCAGACGGGGACTGCATTTTCCTGGATCCAAACTCACGTGGCTGCCTCGTCTACGATTCGCGTCCGATTCAATGCCGCACTTGGCCTTTTTGGGACACGAACCTGGCCAGCCCCGCTGATTGGAGTGCCACCTGTGAGGAGTGTCCGGGGGCCGGAAAGGGAACCCTCTACCCGCTCGAAGAAATCAACATTCGTGCGTCGGAAAAGTCGGTTTAGTTGAAGTGTGCCGGTTGTACCGGTCGATACCACACCTGGTGGCACTTTTTGAGCCATCATTTTGTTGTCGGCGATGCCTTGACCGGCCGTCCGGAACGCCCTAAACTCCATCGCGTAAGTTGAGAAGCCGCAACGCTTTGCGTCGACGGTTGCCTCTTCCGTTTCGTGGATTCCTGAGCGGGAGCCGTCCGGTTGACCAAGAAAGACATCGTCCGTGTTGTGTCCGAGGAATTGGGCTTAACGCAGCAACAAACCAAAGACGTGGTTCAGCGAACATTCGATTCGATCATCGAGACGCTTGTTCGTGAGGGCCGCATCGAATTGCGGAATTTCGGCGTCTTCGAGGTCAAGTCTCGGGCGGCGCGGAAGGCCCGCAATCCGAAAACGGGCCAACAGGTCGACGTGCCACAGAAAAGTGTCGTCACCTTTAAGCCCGGAAAGATCATGGAACAACGCGTCCGTGAGTTTACCGGCGAGGTCACCGATGATTGGTCGGCGGGTCCCCACCAGGACCAGTCGTCCTCGGCGACATTGAAGAACGACGAAGCAGTCTCGTTAAGCCCCTCGGGGCGATGGGACACGACGACTTGAGCCGTCCCCGGCCTTAGGCTGGCAACGGCTCGCATGAGAATGGCGATCGACAACGACTTCCGCGAACAGCCTTGAACGCGGCCCGACACGCTGACATCACGACTTAACATTGGGTTCACGGAGGAACCACACATGCCTCACTCGCACGCCTCATCACCAGCGGTCGCTCCACCCAAGGGCGGTATCGCCGTCTGGTGCCGCCGTCTGGCGTTGTCGATCGGAATGATGGCCGGAGTCAGCACAATGGTCGGCTGTTTCATCCCGATCTACTCTGCTCGTCCAGAACGTCGGGTGCAGCAATTGCTGTATACCTCGGAAGACATGCGATCGCTTCTGGACACGTGGGAACGGTTCTGGTTCCTCGATTCGCCCAGTCACATGACGCCCATCCGAACGCACGGCGGGATCATGTAGCTCGACGAACGTCGCGTTGTCGATCACGATGGTTCGAGCACAAATCGATAACCGGCATCACGTAGCGTCAACAGGTGAATCGGTTCGGCCGGAGACGGTTCGATCACCTTTCGAACTTTCGCAATGAACTGGTCGACGGCGCGCGTTTGCATCGTACCGGGCACTTCCCAAACCTGCGTCAGTAACTCGGCACGGCTGATGACTCGTTCCGGATTCTCCACGAAGTAACGCAACAAACGCAGTTCCTTCGGCGTCATTTTGACCGATTCGTCGCCAACGCGAACTTCATGGGTCGTGAAATCCACCCAGACGCCACCAAACTGGATTTGATCAACCGGTGCGCCTTTCGTCGCGCCGGTTGCGGTTCGTCCGATGCCCGGCGGAACAATCTGAAGCAGATTCTTGATCCGGCTGAGCAGTTCGTCGAGTTCAAACGGTTTGCTCATGTACTGATTTGCGCCGACGTCAAAACCGCGTGTGCGGTCCTCCGCCAACGTGCGGGCCGACAGCATCAGTACAGGCAGTGTCGATCCGGAGGCCCGAATCTTTTCACAAACGGTGTAGCCACTCATCCCTGGCAGCATCAGGTCGAGCACGATCAGATCGATCCCCGAGGCGGCGTGATCGATGAGCTGGAGTGCTGACGGGCCATCTTCCACGAGCGAGACTTTGTAACCTTCTGCCTCCAGGTTGTATTTGATGCCGACGCCGAGATGCTGCTCGTCTTCAACAATCAAAATGTGAGCACGCATGGATATCGGTGTCTTGAACCAGGACGGAATCGCGGGTGAGCGAAGGTTGTGAGTTGAGTGGCACGCCCCAAACACTGAGCGGGCAACACGCCTATCAGCGGTGTGTGAAACGCGTCGGGAAAAACAGCCGCACGTTGTCACGTTGGCAGCCTAATCGCTCGACGCCGGCAAGATCAACGCCCGCCGCCGACGCACTTGCCCGCTGCTGCTGATTGCCGGTCAGATGACACACGGCTACACTGCCTCGAAGGTTCGCCCCGCACCGCATGGGTTGCATTGTCTGACTCCCAAATCGATTGAAATTCTCTATGAGCGCGTCCGCCAGCTTGGAAGTCCAGCAAACCGAAACAGCCAATCTACGACTCGCCGATGAGGAGTTCGAGCTACCGATCGTGATGGGGACCGAAGGCGAACGGGGCGTCGATGTCAGTCGATTGAGAGGTCAATCGGGTCTGATCACGCTCGACGAGGGATTTGTCAACACCGGATCGACGCGCAGTGCGATCACGTTTCTGAACGGTGAGAAGGGGTTGCTGCGTTATCGCGGGTACCCGATCGAACAACTCGCCCAGCACTGCGACTTTGTCGAGACCGCCTTCTTGCTGATCTACGGCGACCTGCCCAACGAAAAGGAACTCGAGACGTTTCGGATGGGGATCCGCGAACACACGATGATTCACGAGGACATGCGGTCGTTTTACGACGGCTTTCCGCGTGAAGCTCATCCGATGGCGATTCTATCCAGTGTCGTTGGAGCCCTATCGACCTTCTACCAGGACTCCATGGACCTCAACGATCCGCACCAGGTGGAGGTCTCGCTCTATCGATTGCTGGCCAAGCTGCCAACAATTGCGGCCTATAGCTACAAGAAGTCGATGGGTCAGCCGTTCATGTATCCAATGAATGAGCTCGACTACTGCGAAAATTTCCTGCACATGATGTTCGCCACACCCACGGCGGAATACCTGGTCGATCCTGACTTTGCCGAAGCATTGAATTTATTGTTGATTGTTCACGCCGATCACGAACAGAACTGCAGCACGTCAACCGTTCGCATGGTCGGCAGCAGCAACGCGAACTTGTTCGCATCCATTTCTGCAGGAATCTGTGCCCTTTGGGGGCCGCTCCACGGCGGCGCCAACGAAGCCTGTGTCAATATGCTCGAGCGCATCGCCGCCGATGGTGGCAACGTCAAGAAGTACGTGGACATGGCCAAAGACAAGGACAATGGATTCCGACTGATGGGCTTCGGTCACCGGGTCTATAAGAACTTTGACCCGCGCGCGACCATCATCCGTCGTTCTTGTGACAAGCTCTTGGCGAAGCTGAATTTGGATGATCCGCTCTTCCAGGTCGCTCAAGAACTCGAAGAGGTAGCACTGAAGGACGAGTACTTCATCGAGCGGCGCCTCTACCCCAATGTGGACTTTTACTCGGGCGTCATTTATCGGGCGTTAGGAATTCCCGTGGACATGTTCACGGTGTTGTTTGCGATCGGACGGTTGCCCGGCTGGATCGCCCATTGGAAAGAAATGCACGCGAATCCGGCGTCCCGAATCAACCGTCCTCGCCAAATCTACACCGGCGACACCGAACGGAACGTCACTGAACTGTCACAGCGTTAACGTCGGCGACGAGCGTGCGAAAGTCAGAACGTGCCGCCGTCGTGATGAAACGACTCAGCCAGCGTTACCCTGACCCACCGATCCCACTGGATCACTCCGACGACTTCACCTTGCTCGTCGCGGTCGTGTTGAGCGCCCAGTGCACCGACAAGAAGGTCAACGAAGTCACACCCGCACTGTTCCGAGTGGCCGGGACGCCGCAAACCATGATGGGCCTTGGAGAGCAGGCCATCCTCGAAAAGATTCGACCGCTAGGCCTGTCCAAACAAAAAGCGAAGGCGCTCGCCAAGTTGTCCGAGATTCTTGTCACGCAGCATGGTGGTTGCGTCCCTGAGAGTTTTGAAGAACTGGAAGCCTTTCCCGGTGTCGGTCACAAGACCGCCAGCGTCGTCATGGCGCAAGCGTTCGGCGTGCCAGCATTCCCAGTCGACACCCACATTCATCGTTTGGCGCAAAGATGGGGGCTGTCCAACGGCAAAAGCGTCAAGCAGACGGAACAAGATCTCAAGAAGCTCTTCCCTGAAGATCGCTGGAATGATCTTCATTTGCAGATCATTTTCTACGGCCGTGAACACTGCACCGCACGGGCGTGTGACGGCACGAAGTGTGACCTCTGTTGCGAGCTCTATCCAAAACGTCGCCGACCGGTCCAGTGGATTAAACCGTGACCGACCGGGCCCATTGCCTAGCGGAAACTCGAAACTCGACCGATCTTGGTGGCCAGAACATGTGGCGTATCGAGTCCGCGCAGGTATCCCCGTTCCCCTTCCACTTGAATTTCGATTCCCAGCATCTCATTGACCTCAACACCGAGGGATGGCGTCACGTAGGCGAGCGTGCGACCACCATGGTCCGTGAGCGCGTAGGGTGGCCGGTGCGGGTCGGCTGAATAGACTTTTACCAATTCCCCGGTGAGTCGGACCGATTCCGCCGCCGGGTGAACATCGTTTTCAAGCGTCGGTGAGCGTTTGAGTTGGCCAAGTTCAGGACCATTCATCGTCGGCGCCTCACTGGTTGGCGGTGCACCTTGTCGAGTCGGTGAGGAAGTCGGACCAGGGGATGGTGCGGCGACCCTCGGCGCCGGAATCACGGGAGTATCGAGGGAGGCCGTCCGCACGATCGTATCGCCATCGCGCTGCCTCGCAAGCGTCTGGTAGGAGCGGGCACGCTGAGCCAACGGCAAATTCCCCGTCCGTTCAGCGGCCTCAGCCAACAGAGCTATTTCGGGAGCCGAAGCTCCACGCGCCAGCATCATCGAGAACAGAGAGGGAAGCGATTGCTCATCGGCGGCCGCCACCTGTCGTTGGACTTCCTCGATCTGAGCCGCGGAGATGCTTCGCAGCGGCTTCAGATTGGCGACGGTTCTCACCATGGAGGAGTTCGTCATCGAGGTCGTCGCGCGCGGAACCGACGAATCGACCAACCTCGGCGTCGATGAGATCGACATGGGCGACTGTTGTGGTAACGCAACGGATGTCGGCATGGTCGAAACGCCCGGCGGCGTGGCGAGTATCGGGGACTGGCCGGGCGATTGACTCGGGGATTGGCTCTGAGCGGTTGTCACTCCCGGCCGGTCGTCGGACGACGCCAACGGATCTTGAACGGTTGGAGTCGCATCGCTTGCTGTCGCTGCGGCAGGTGCTCCGGCGGACGCCAGTCCACTGCCAGTGACGACACTGGGATCGCCGTTGGCATGATCAAGGTCGGCGTCACTGGAAGCGTTCCTCCCAATTGGAACCAAGTCAGGCACTCGGCGGCTGGATTCGGTGACCGGCTGCAACTCCGGCATCGCATCGCGACCTTTCAGTAGAACGGATAATCCATCCGCGATACGCCGTGAAAGGCTCTTGGGCGCAGGCGGTTGACTAGCCGCCGCATCTGACAACGCTTCGCCGGATGGATCGCCGGGAACGCGTCGACGTGATGAGGTCAGGTCGCCACTGGAACTTCGTTGTGTTGTCTTGGAGGCTGATCGCTCGTCAAACGGATCAAGAAAGTCGTAGTTGTCTTGCGTGTCCTCGACGTAGTCATCGCGGGATGGTCTTGGGACGATACTTGTCGGGCCACCGGGTAGGAATTCAATGGGAGTCTCGCCTTCGTCGTTTCCGTCTGCATTGGCGCGAAGTGTGGCGACCAAGTCTTCGGCCGTTGTGACAACTTGGTTGCGATGAATCCAACGGAATTCACCCGACGGCGGAACGATTCGGTACCAAGTTTGGGGCCCATCGGGACCGTCGCGTTGGCTACTGCCCAAGATCGTGACTTGCTCGCCTTCGGCGAGTTGTACCTGCCATCGATAACGCCGAGCCCGCCCTAAATTCGTACCGATCCATGCAACTGTCTTGTCTTCGGTGATCTCGCCGTTGCCGACCAGATCATTCACCGTTTGGCGTCCTCGAGGTCGCGTGGGGGCCTCCAACTCGACGGCGTCGGCGACCACCCAACAAAAACTCGCCTCTACGGGACGCACGCCTAGCCACCCGTCTGTCGTTTCAACATAGACCTCCAGTTCCTGACCATGGCGGAGTGGATCGGTTCGATAATACTCACCCGCCGGACCACATCGCAGATGCGCTGCATCCTCGGCAACGAATACTAAATATGGCTCGGATACGACCGCGTCATCGGCCAACACGGGCATCAACGCAATGCAACTCCCGATCGTCGCGATGACCACCCGCACGTTGGTGCGGAATCGACGGATGCGTGTGGGAAAAGCATGGAGTGCAAAAGGGAACCGACCCATGATTTGGAGATCCATCTCGCGGAGGTGACGCGCTGAAGAACAGTCGTTTGTTCGATACGAATTCGACAGCAATGGCAACAAGCCCAAAGTTCATTCCGTTCGTCGACCGTCGTCGACCGCGCATAAAAAAAGCTCCCGGAGAGTACGAGGTCCTAGGGGGGCGGAGGACAACGCGCTATCTATCCGGGAGCCGGTGGTCGGTTGTTGGGTTCGACATAGTAAACTGCATCCATGCGGTTCACATGCCGAACGTGCCGTCGTCAAAATCCCGCGTGCCCGCGATGTCAATCCGTGACAAAGTTGAACTCGCGCCCGTCGCAGCCAACTCGATTCCGAGTGACCCATGCAACAGTTGATTTGGACTCCGTCCACGTTGCGGCGGACAAGGCTGGAAGTCCGTCACAACGATGGACGGACCTTAGCTGGGCGAGTTATCGGCGGTCAAGGCGGATTCACAAACTTTTTGCCCGAGTCGCTCAACGCTGCGAAGTCAAAGAACGGCGAGAGCTGAACCACCACGGTTGTGACCACGCTGGGAGCACGACATCTAGCAGTCAACGTCGTCTTTAACGGGCGCAAGTCCTCCGATGCGCTATCGTCGATGCATCCAACCCGCCCGCCAACCAAACGCTGCGCGGTTGAGTTAAACTAATGCAGCGTCAACACTAAAGAAGTGGGGTAGGCATCCTGCCTGCCATCGGGAACGGACGCGGCAAATCACAGGCTGGAAGCCTATGCTACAAAGTCGCGCCAAACCTAGAACTAAGCTGTGACGCTGTACTAGCCGCCAGCGGTGCGTTGTTGACGCGTTCATCAAAGACGTTCTTGGTCACTTGCATCGATTGCTCTCACTCAATGCGGACTCCCCATGTTTCGACGTTGTTTCACCCGATGGCCATCCTTGGAAGTCATCGCAACCCTCGGTGCGATCGGCTTGACGTCACTGGCGGGATGCCAACCGCCCGAAACGGTGGACCGTCCGGCCGATGCGGACACTCCATTGCACATCGCGGTGATTCCAAAGGGTACGACTCACGTGTTTTGGCAATCGGTTCGAGTTGGTGCCGAACGAGCGGCGGCGGAATCCAATGCCCGCATCACATTTCGAGGCCCGGCCAAGGAAAATGATCGTGATGAGCAGATCAATATCGTCCAAGGATTCCTGAACGCGCAGGTCGACGGAATTTGCTTGGCACCGCTTGACGCCGACGCTTTGGTAAGGCCGGTCGAGGAAGCCGGCAGGGGTGGTGTGCCGGTCGTCATTTTTGACAGTGGTTTGAACGTGACCCAATCGGATGGTGATGTCCGCTCGTTTGTCTCGTATGTGGCCACTGATAACTTTCGCGGCGGCCAACTGGCCGGCGATGCAATGGCAGATGCACTCGGCGAGGACGGCGGGAACGTGATCTTGCTGCGGTATAGCAAGGGTAGCGAATCGACTTACCAACGAGAGGAGGGATTCTTGGCAGCGTTGGCCGAACGGGAGAAGATCAAGATTTTGTCGAGCGATCAGTATGCGGGCACCACGACCGAATCGGCCGTTGACAAAGCGCAAGCGATACTCAACCGGTATGGCGACGACGTCGACGGGATTTTTGCGGTCTGCGAACCCAATGCCGAGGGTGTATTGCGGGCATTGAAAGATCGGGGCTTGGCCGGGCAGGTGGCCTTCGTGGCATTCGATAGCAGCGAGTCGCTCCGGGAGGCGTTGGCCGAAGATGCTGTCACCGCGATCGTGCTGCAAGATCCCGTTCGAATGGGATATCTGTCCGTGAAGACCATCACCAGTCATTTGCGGGGTGAGACGGTTGAGCCGTTGGTCGATACCGGCGTCGTCGTGGCGACGAAGGCCAATTTGGCTGAAGATGAGATTCAGCGGCTCTTGGACCCGCCTCGGCAGTGAGCCCGACCAGATGATGGTATTCGTCGCGTCCACAGGAACGTTCGACGTGCCTTGCTGCCCACAAAGTCCATGACGAGCGCTTGCGCAAGGTCATTCGAGGCGATAGACTTCCCCCCATGAGCTACGCACGAAATCAGCGGTCGCGGCGGCGCGGTCCAGGTCACAAGACGGAACGATTTGAAGACAACGAGGACGCGCTCGCGTTGCTTGAATCGGTGGGGCCCGTCGAAACGCCACCGGATATGGACTCTTTCGATGAACTCGACCTGTCGCCGATCATGCGTCGAGCACTTTCCAAAGCCGGTTTTACGCAGCCTTCCCCGATTCAGGCTGCCCTGGTACCGCATGCCCTCGAAGGCACCGACGTCATTGGTCAGGCCCGCACCGGCACCGGCAAAACCGCTTCATTCGCCATTCCCATTTTGGAACAACTCGATTCTCTGGAAGACTGCCGCGACCCCCAGGCCCTGATCATTGTGCCGACTCGAGAGTTGGCAGACCAAGTCGCCTCGGAGATCGTGCGTCTCTCGGCGGGCTTGCCGACCGAGGTGGCCGTGCTGGCGGGTGGAAAAAACATGGCGCGCCAATTACGCCAACTTGAAAATGGGGTTCAAGTTGTGGTGGGAACACCCGGGCGTTTGCATGATCATCTCCAGCGTCGTTCGCTGAGAACCGACCAAGTTTGGTGCGTTGTGTTGGATGAGGCCGATCGAATGCTCGACATCGGCTTTCGCCCTCAAATCGAACGGATCTTGCGCAAGTGCCATCGAGATCGTCAAACCCTACTGCTATCGGCCACACTGCCTCCTGTCGTTCGTCGGCTGGCCGAAAGCTACATGTACCAACCGGTCGTAATCGATTGTTCGACCAATGAAATGTCAGTCGACACGATCGAACAGCGATATTTCACGGTCGAAACCGATGCGAAAGTGGGACTCGTGGAAGCCTTGCTGAAGCGGGAACAACCCGAGCAGGCGATTGTTTTCTGTCGCACCAAACGCGGCACGGATCGTCTGCAACGTCGGTTGACACGTTCGTTTGAACAATGTGGCTGCATCCATGGTGACATGCAGCAACGCGAGCGAGATCGGGTCCTGCAGAGTCTCCGTGATGGGACACTCAAGATTCTGGTGGCGACGGACGTCGTTGGTCGGGGAATCGACATTAGCACCATTTCTCACATCATCAATTTCGATGTGCCTCAGGACTCGGATGACTATGTGCACCGTGTCGGCCGAACCGGGCGAATGGGTCGCGATGGCGTCGCGTTCACATTCATCGAGCCCGGTCAGGGTGAATTCTTGACGAGCATCGAACAACGGATCAACAAACTGTTGATTCGAGACTCCATCGATGGATTCGAGCCGGCCAAGGCGACGGTGAACACGACCGACGAGCCGGCGAAGAGCACGGAGACTCGCAAGAGTCTCAATCCGATGCATAAGAAACGGAAACGTCGGCTTTGACATCATGGCCCCCGGGTCAATCGGGTATTCGGCCATCAACGCTGATGCGTGTGCGCAAATAGCAACTCGCAATGGGCGTCAGGCAATTCAAGGGTGATCAAACATCGTTGGTGACGGTGTTCGGAGCCACGTTTGGTGGTCGTGCATTCGCGGCCTGGGTTACAATTAAGGCCTGCGGTGGCCTTTTGTGCCGATCCAAGCCCCCTCCGTTTTTCTATGAGATCCGATGCATCGATTTCGAGGACTATCCATTGCATTGATCGCCGTCGTCTTGGCCGGACTCGGCAAGCCGATTGCGGCGGCGCCCTACAACATTGTTCTGATTGCAGGACCACCGAGCCACGGTTTTGGTGCGCATGAACACTATGCCGGGCTCAAGGTTCTTGCGGATTCGATTCGCGAGGCCAATCCGGTGCCCGCGATATCGCTGCACCGCGGTTGGCCCGAAGATCCTTCCGTGGTGACGACCGCCGATGCTGTCGTCGTTTTCTGTGACGGTGGAAAACGCCACGTGGCGATGGAGCATCGCGATCAGATCCGGGCGCTACACGCGCGAGGCGGTGGGTTGGTCTGCCTGCACTACGCCGTTGAGATGCTTCCGGGCGAGTCAGGTGATGACTGGCGTGATTTGCTCGGCGGCCATTTCGAAATCCACTACAGCGTCAATCCACACTGGGTCGCGGATATCGAAACGCTTCCCAAGCATCCCATCACGGAAGGTGTCAAGCCATTCGCGATTGACGATGAGTGGTACTTCCACATGCGTTTTTCTGACGCGGGCAAGGTCACGCCGATTTTACAAGCTGTTGCGCCGGAGCACACGATGCGACGTGCCGACGGTCATCACAGCGGAAATCCCCACGTGCGAAAGTCGGTCGCTGCCAAGGAGCCTCAAACGATTGCATGGACATTCGAGCCGAAGACGGGCGGGCGGAGTTTCGGTTTCACTGGAGGACACAATCATTGGAACTGGGGACATGAGCCCGTCCGCCGTTTGGTCACCAATGCGATCCTTTGGGCTGCCAACATGGATTTGGCGTCCTCGGATGCCAAGCTGCCTCGCATCGGCGCCCAAGAACTGCTCGTGGGGCAGGACGAACCAGTGCCGAATGGATTCAACGTCCAGAACATCGCGAAGAAATATGGCATCCCACTTTCGGCCACTAAGGGAACGCTACGGGACCCATCTCGAGCGATCGCGGGTCTCGACATCGCCGATGACTTGGCGGTGGAACTCATGGGTAGCGAGCCACAGCTACGCAGTCTGACGAACCTGGATATTGATCATCGCGGCCGCGTGTGGGTCTGTGATGTGATGAATTATCGACGCCGAAACGGAGCTCGACCCGAAGGCGATCGAATCCTCATTCTGGAAGACACCAGCGGCGACGGGACGCTGGATTCGGTCAAGACGTACTATCAGGGTCGGGACATCGATTCGGCCATGGGAATCTGCGTTCTTGGTAACGAAGTCATCGTATCCGCGTCGCCAACGGTTTGGCGATTCACTGACCATGACGGTGACGATGTCCCTGACCAAAAGACGGCGATGTTCACCGACGTGGGTCAACCACAACACGACCATTCGGCGCACTCATTTCTTTTCGGTCCCGACGGAAAGCTCTATTGGAATTTCGGGAACACGGGTCGGCAGGTCAGGGACGCCGAAGGGAACACCGTGGTCGACATCCATGGTCGTCCGGTCGTTGATGATGGAAACCCGCTGTATGGCGGTATGCCCTTTCGATGCAATCTCGATGGGTCCGAGTTCGAGGTACTCGCACACAACTTTCGTAACAACTGGGAAACGACGATCGACTCATTCGGATCCCTTTGGCAGAGTGACAATGATGATGACGGTAACCGGGGGACGCGAATCAATTTCGTGATGGAGCAGGGCAACTACGGTTATCGTGACGAGCAAACCGGTGCGTCCTGGCGAGCCGATCGGATCACGATGGAGGACGAAGTGCCGCTGCAGCACTGGCATTTGAATGACCCGGGCGTGGTTCCCAATCTCTTGCAAACCGGGGCGGGTTCTCCCAGTGGTATGTGCCTTTACGAAGGTCGTTTGCTCCCCAAGCGATTTTGGGACCAGATGATCCACTGTGAACCAGGTGCCAACATCGTCCGCAGTTATCCAACTCAACCCGATGGTGCGGGCTACACGGCGGACGTGTTGCCACTGGTCACTGGGACGCGTGACCGTTGGTTTCGCCCGGCCGATGTTTGTGTGGCGCCAGACGGCTCGATTTTTGTGACCGACTGGTATGATCCGGGCGTGGGTGGACATCGCCAGGGTGATAGCGACCGTGGCAGGCTGTTTCGCATTGCACCACCAGGCGTGCCGTATTCGGTTCCAGCATGGAACTTCGAGACCGCGGCCGGATGCGTCGAGGCACTGCGTAGTCCCAATCGCAGCGTTCGATACATGGCATGGCAGGGTTTGAACCGGCTGGGTGACGAAGCGATCGCGGCCGTCGAGTCGATGACGAAGGATCCTGCCCCACGGATGCGTGCTCGGGCCTACTGGTGGCTGAGCAAGCAACCTGGGCAAGCGGATGCTGCCGTCATGGCGGCGATGCAAGAGTCCAACTCGGACCTCCGAGTGCAGGCCATCCGCATGGCAAAGCAACAGTCCACGAATGTGGCCAAGCGATGTCACTCATTATCGGCAGATGCTTCCGCGGCGGTGCGCCGCGAGTTAGCGTTGGCGCTGCGTTATGATGAAACGGATTTGATGCCGGAGGTGTGGGCTGAACTTGCCGCTCAGTACGATGGCCGGGACCGCTGGTACTTAGAAGCGCTCGGTATCGGCAGCGATCTTCGCGCGGATGAGTGCTTCCAAGCATGGATGCAAACCGTCAGTGGCGATTGGGATACGGCGGCAGGACGTGACATCGCATGGCGGACTCGGGCCCAAGCGGCCGCCGCTCCATTGGCTGAACTGATCGCCGATCCAACACGCAGTGTTTCGGAGACAGATCGCTACTTTCGCTCGCTGGAATATCATCCGGATGAAGATCGTCAGCGAGTCTTGACCCGTCTGTTGACGTCTCTTGACGGCGATGCCAAGCCGATGCGTTTGGAGGCCGATGCGGACGAAATCATCGTCCGCGCCATCATGAGGATGCCGTCCGTCGATCTGGATCGATTCCCCGATGCGCAACAGGCAATGACCCGGCATGTTCGCCGACAAGTTGGCCAACCGAACTTCATTGACTTGGTGCGTCGGTTCCATCCGAAAGGATTGGACGATGCGATTCTCGAGACAATCACGTCGACGAAGGACGACACCGGTTCTCTGAAGGCGACGCGTCTGCTTCTGGATCGCAAGACGTCCACTGCCCAGTTTTCCGGTTTTTTGCGCCAGCTCGATCCACGCAGCGCCTCCCGAGTCGCCCGATTCCTGGGGCTAGCCGGTGGCTCGGCGGCCTTAGACGTTCTGACCGAAAGTATGCTCGACTCGTCCGTTCCCGTGGCTGTTCGATCGGCATGCGTGCGTGCGCTCGCGACCAGCAATACGGGGTGCGACGTCATCCTTGATCTCGCCGCCGGCAGTTCACTGCCATCGGATCTACGGCTGTTGGCCGGTGGTTTGCTATCTCAATCAACCGAGCCATCTCAGGTCACCCGCGCCGCTGAACTCTTGCCAATGCCGACTTCCAAAGATCAAGAAGCGCTGCCACCGCTGGACCAATTGGTCAAGCTGACTGGTGATTCCAGTCACGGTGCCAAGATCTTTCACGGCGTGGCCACATGTGCAAAGTGTCACATGGTTGACGGCCAAGGGAAACAAGTCGGACCAGATCTATCGGAGATCGGCACGAAACTGTCTCGGGAGTCCATGTACACGGCGATCCTGGCACCCAGCGCCGGAATCAGTCACAACTACGAGAACTACATCGTGTTGTTGGACGGCGGGCGCATTCTCAACGGGCTCCTGATCACGCAAGACGACGAGAGGCTGATCCTACGTTCGGCCGAGGCAATCGACATCGAGATTGATCCCGATGACGTGTTGGATATGAAGAAGAGCGAGAAGTCGATCATGCCTGAAAACCTCCACCTCACGACCGATCAACAGGGACTGGTCGATCTTGTGGAGTACTTGATGACACTCACCAAACGTTCATAGAGAACGAAGTCGCGGGTGTCAGAGATGGGCCGCTAGAGCGGCCGGATGCGAACGTCTCGCCATCGGACTTCAAAGGGCCCCGCGTCCGGTTTGATGCGGTGCACCTGCAAGCCGATGAATCCTTCCGCGGCGGACTCGGGATCGACGATGTCAGCGATCGATTGATCGCCGAGCCACGTTTGGATTCGATCACCGACGGCTCGTACACGGAATCGATTGAATTGACCATTCTGGTATGCATCCTTGATCGGCTGTTCTTTGGTGATCCAGCCACGGCCGGTTGCCTCTCCGTAGATGTAACCTGCTTCGCCGGGTGCGGTCTCGATTTCGACTTGGGGGCCATAGACGCGTCCACCGTCCTCACGCGTGTTGGAACGAATTTGCACGCCGCTATTGAGACCTGGGTCAACGTTCACTTCGAAGGTCAATTCGAAATCGTTATACCGTTGATCGCTGCAAAGAAATGAGTTGGGGCTGCCGACCGCAGTCTTGCCCACGATGGCACCATCGGTCACGCGATAGGAAGCTGTACCGTTCTTCTGGGTCCACCCTTCTAGCGACGTCCCATCGAAGAGCGTGATCCAATCGTTTGCGTTCAGATCCGGCGGTGTCTCGGCCGAATCGGTCTTCGGTGATTCCGCCTTTGCCGCGTCGGAGGGATCGCCTTCGGACGCCAGCTCGGACGTCAAGACCGTTGCTTCGATCGGTGGCAAGGCAACCGAACCGGTGGCTGCCCATTGGGTGCCGCGTCGCAGTGACATCTGGAACGCCAATCCCTGCATGGCTTTGACGTCGTGTCCCAGCGTCGTGTGAAATACCCGACCTTCACCGAATTGGATGGTCATCAAGATCGGTTCATGTTCGCCGGTCCCACCGGTCGCCGGATCGCTATAGGCGGTTGCCAGCACGTGCATGTTCTCAGCCGGGCCGCGCAGCTTCCCATACAATTCGTCGTTGGTTTGCATGAACGATCGCGGAAGGCCGACGGTGATTGGGTGGGATGGTTCCCGAACGACGATCGTGAAGGGCGTTCGTTTGCCGTGTTTGCCGCCGGAACCTTTGCTCATGTCTCGCGTGAATTTCTTCGTCACGTCGTTCCAGCGAACGTAGGGACCACTCGCCTCGTTACGACCTTTCCAGCCTCCGAGACCGATCATCCGGTTGTAGGCCTCCCACTTCGGAAACGAATTGTCCGCAGCGTGAACGCTGACCATGCCGCCACCGCCGGCGACGTACGCTTCCAATGACGACTGCGTCGACGGGCTCCACTCGTCACCGTTGTAATTCAGGACGATCACGTCATAGTCCGAAAAAGACGGTTGAAATCCCTCCATCGCGGCTCCTTGCGGCGGCGACGTCGCGACCGTCACGTCGCACAGTCCACCCGCCTCGAGCGCCGCCACGATTTGGGGCGTCGTCTCCGGCCACTTGTGATTGTTTTGACCATCGATGAGGAGGGCCTTCAGGGAGACCGGTGACTGTCCAACACAGACGGAAGTGACCAACAAAGGTGCGACGAGATGGACAAGCAGCCATCGAAACGAGTCATGCATGGCGTATTTCAAGCAGGGATGTCGAACAACACGGTGCGGAGGGGATCATCCGTGCAGTCTATCAAATACCTTGGGGATGCGGCGATGATGCTGAGCGTTATGATGCCGCTCCAATGAATCGACGGTTGATTTCGTTGGAACCGTTGATCGTGATGGAACTTGATGCCGAGAATGCCGTGAACCCGAATGCCCGCGCCCCTTATCCGTCGACTCGCATGCGTCGCCTTCGCGCGCATGAGTGGTCCCGCCGTTTGGTCCGTGAATCGCACTTAAGTGTGGACGATTTGATTTGGCCATTGTTCGTATTTGATGGCACGGGCACCGAAGCCATCGCGAGTCTACCGGGCGTGCAACGACATGGCACCGACAGAATCGTCGACGTGGCGCGTCGGGCGGCTGATCTTGGAATTCCAGCGATTGCGCTGTTCCCGGCGACGCCTCCGAGCTTGAAGACGCCCGATGCGAAGGAGGCCGTCAACGCTGACAATCTTGTCTGTCGCACCACACGTGCCATTAAGTCGGCGGTCGGCGATTCGCTGGGCGTCATCTTGGATGTCGCTCTGGATCCCTACAGCAGCCATGGCCAGGATGGATTGGTCCGCGATGGACGCATCATTAACGATGAAACCAACGAAGTCCTGATTCAGCAATCCATCGTGCAGGCCGACGCAGGGTGTGACGTGATTGCGCCGAGCGACATGATGGACGGGCGGATCGGGTGCATTCGACGTGGCTTGGATGCGGCCGGACACGATGGCGTGCAAATCATGTCGTACGCCGCGAAGTATGCCAGTGCGTTCTATGGGCCGTTCCGCGATGCGGTTGGATCGGCGGGCAACCTGGGTGGCGGTGACAAAAAGACTTACCAGCAAGATCCCGCTCAAAGTGATGAGGCGATCCATGAGGTCGCGTTGGACTTGGCCGAGGGTGCCGATTCGGTGATGGTCAAACCGGGGATGCCTTATCTCGATATCGTCTCCCGCGTCAAAACGACCTTCGGTGTGCCGACCTATGCGTACCAGGTCAGCGGCGAGTACGCGATGCTTCGTGGTGCCGCCGATGCGGGCTGGCTGGACGGAAGGGCGACGATGATGGAGAGTCTATTGGCGTTTAAACGTGCTGGTGCTGATGGCGTCTTGACGTACTTCGCCGAGGCCGCTGCCCAGGAATTGAGGTGAGCACTCCATCCCAAGACTCGACATCTGCATTTGACTGGCACTGGCAAGAAACCATCATCGCTGGCCAGCAGCGAATGATGGCCGTTGCATCGGATCCTGATGGCATGTTGATTCGTGCTTGTGAGCGGCAGGATGCCGGCGAGGAAGGCGTCATCGATCCGTTCTGGGCCACAACTTGGCGCGCCGCGTCCGGACTGGACCGCTTTCTCGATCAACTCGACATCCGCGATCGGGATGTGCTGGAGGTTGGTTGCGGAACCGGACATGCGGGGATCGCCGCGATCCTTCGGGGTGCGATCGTGACGCTGACCGACGGCGTCGACGACCCGTTGGTACTTGTCCGACGGACGCTCACACGATTGGGCCTCGACGCCGAAGTGCGACGGTTGCGGTTGGGCCACGATGAAGTCGTGGATGCAGTGGGCCAGCCGCGATACTTCCCCATCATGCTGGGTAGTGACGTGACGTACCTTCGAACCCTTTGGCCGGAGCTGCTCGCTTCGGCCGACCGGCACTTAACGGCCGATGGGACGTTGTATTTGAGTGATCCGCAACGAATCATTTCCAACGAGTTTCGCGATTGGATCAAGAATCAGCCATGGGAGTATCGTGAGCAAACCGTTGCCATGGATGACGATCCGGAGCATCCCATTCGTATCATGATTCTAAATCGTCAATGAATCGAATGGCAGCATCGCGTTCGGCCTGGCTGATGAATCCGATGCTGGGAAGGGAGGTTCCCCAAACCGGATCAGCCTGTAACGCATCCATCCCGTGGAGCCGCGCATCGATGCCTCGGCGGTTCATCATTAGCAACAAGGCCACGTCTTGGAGTCGAGTGTCAACGATGGATCCTCGCCATTTCCCGTTCGCCGGGGCGGGTGGGCGACGTATCCAAATGGCTTCCGTTGGTGAGACTCGAACAAGCCGAGCATCCAGGAGCCGTTGATCCAAACGATCCGACAGATCAGCGTGAAGCCAACGCTGCGCCGCGAGTAAAGCATAGGCTTGATCCATTGGACTCGCCTTGGAGTCCGAAAATACCCTGTCACAGATCTGACCAGATGCATCACGCCTCCGGTGGATCCAGGCGATATGGAGCCGATCACGAACCGTCCATCCGTAGGGATTGCGATCGATGGCGTCATCGACCAGCCAGGCGAGCACACGGTTCGTCGGCGTGCTCCATCGGCAGATCGAGTCATCGCCGGTGATCAGCTGATCTCGTGTGTATTGGCCGTCGACGCGATAGAGATGAACGCCATCAGGGACTCGACAGCCCAAGTGCCACACTAGCTGATTTGCCGCCGGACTTGCGTGCCCGTTCAGATTGTTGGATATCAGGCCGCAAAACACACGGGTCGAATCGGCATTGGTTCCCGCTCGACGGGAGAAACGTTTCCATTGACGATCTACGTGGTCGGGCCAATCCGACGGTGGGTCCGAGGGCGTCCATTGCGGCTGGGATCGTTGGAGCCACTGCTGCAATTGGCGATCCAAGCGATCTTGCCGGAGGCTTCGCAAGAGGCTCAAGGTGATCGCTTGCGTTTCGAGCGTGTTGGTCAGCGATCGCCGAGCGACCGCTTGAATGACTTCGTCATGCTGGCGATCTCCCCCCGCGGCCCGATGCCTTAGTCGCTCGGTCGCCATCCGCCGGACGGTGCCCGTGTCGCTTTCCAAGTCATCAATCCACAGGTCGACAGGATTGAGTTCATGGGCTCCGCCGATCACTCCGGGAGATAGCAGCAGAGTCAAGACGATTCTCGCAAACCAACCCCGCAATCCCACGGCGCGTTTGTTGCGTTTTGGGTGGAGTGGGTCGCGGAGCATCCGTCGTCTCAATGCGCAGTTCGGGCAGGCCGTATAGGACGGCGTGCAGAAACAGTCTTCAGCTTTCTGGCGAGTTTACTTTCTGGCTCGGGGCTGTTTCTAAAATCCTCTCAATGCGAGGATGCGGTTGCCGCATGTTTTGTTCGATTAGACCGATTTTGACAGTGACCCGCCGATGCGTGTGATTTGTTTCGAAGATGAGCTGGTATCGCAACTGTCGCCCATCACATTGTCACGGCCAGCCTATGCGATTCGTTGCGCGAGTTTTCGCTGGATTGATTGGCTCGGCGAGCTATCCCGTTACCACGCATCGATGCAGCTGAGCGGAGAAGTTCGATCGCACCTGAGGGAAATACAAACCGCCGATTATGCGCTCGATGCGGCGCCCCTCGATTTGTCCGAGGATGCTGCGTCACGGAACGGTTTACTGATCGTGAACGCGCGGTGCTCCCCTTCGGTTCAGAATTTTGATTCGCTCCGGACGATGATCCAACAGGACCGGCCGTGTCTCGTACGAGAAGAGGGCGGGTGGGTGATTGCCGCGTGGCTGCCCCGCGGTCCCCTCCAGCCTGGCGACTATCGAGCACAACTCGAATCCGCGCTGGAGGAATTAGCTGTTTCCGAATCGACGATGGAAATGTTCCAGTGGCCGCATCACGTTGTCGCCGCGCACATGCGTCAGATGCACGATTCAGTGTCGTGGCGCATCGCCGACGGCGATTATCAGCAGCGCGAGGATGGAGTCTTTGTTCGACCGGGCGTGACGATTGGCGAGCACGCCAGCATCGAAACATCCAATGGCCCGATCTTGCTTGAGGACGACGTTCGGGTCGGACCGTTCTGTTTCCTTGAAGGTCCCCTGCATGCGGGCAAACGCACCCGTGTCATCGAGCACTCGTCGATTAAAGATGGCGTGTCACTCGGCCATACCGTGAAGATCGGAGGCGAGGTTGAAGCGTCGATCATCGAGCCGTACACCAACAAACAACACCACGGATTTCTCGGGCACAGCTACCTTGGGAGTTGGATCAACCTGGGGGCGGGCACTTGTAACAGCGATTTGAAGAACACGTACGGCCGGATCAATATCACGTACGGCGAAACCAAAATTCCGACGGAGATGCAGTTCCTCGGCTGCATCATGGGCGATTACTCAAAAACAGCGATCAATACCGGGATCTTCACTGGAAAGGTCATCGGCGTGTGCAGCATGCTGTACGGCTTCGTCACCGATAACGTGCCGAGCTACGTCAACTACGCCCGGCTGTTTGGTCAGACGAGTCTCTTGCCACCAGACGTGATGATCAACACGCAAGCTCGCATGTTCGCTCGGCGGAAAGTCAAACAGCGTCCCTGCGATATCAACCTGATTCAGTCCATGTACGAGATGACGGAGTTTGAACGGGATGCGGGAGACTTCGAAGTTCGATGATCGGGTTTCCGATCCTGATCGCTCGTCCAGACGCCCATCACGACGCCTTCTCGGAGCCGTCGGCCAGCCACCATGAGGATTGGTGGTCTCCATTGTGAGCGTCTTCGTGGGCGGCTCGATCGAACGCGTCGTCGGCATACCCGATGAGCGTATCGGCGGCGGCTTGATCGCTAATGTCGTCTCGGTCATCTGGGTCCGTCCACTGATGCCGAGCCATGTGTGCGACCGCTTCGTCCACGTCGATTCGCCCGTCGGCTGGCTCCCGCTGGAACCAGGCCCAACCGATTGACTCATCTTGGACGGGCGGTTCCGCGATGACTTCCTCGCGAACCATCGCGACGGGCGATTTCGGCTGCGTGGGCGCTGGAGGTCGCGGATCGATCACGAAGACCGGTTGCCGACGACGACGATGCTGGCGTTGGAGTTTTCGAAAACGATAGGCATGCTGCGGTTCTCGCGGTGTGCTCGGCTGGGACTTGAGGACCAATGGTACCGGCGTCGGTTCGGGTTCGACGATGACGACCGGGTCCGGCACGATGGGCTCCGGTTCAACAACGGGTTCCGGTTCATAGGCGACTATTTCCTCGACGATCGGCTCCTCTTCGTACTCGACATCCGCCTCGTCTTCGAACTCTGGTTCCAATCGCTCGGCGCGGCCCGGTTCGCCTTGCGGCGGCATCTGACGCACTTCGACGCCGACTTCATGGAAAATGTCCACAATGTGTTGGTGGCAGGTGAACATCATCACTTGATGTCCCAGTTCGGCAAACGTTTGCAACGTTCGGGCAGCCGACAAAGCACGTTGACCATCGAAGTTCACTAGCACGTCATCCAGGACCAACGGCAGCATCACACCACGGCGAGCGTAGGCGGCCGCCAGTGAAAGCCGTAGGGCAATGAAGACCGCTTCCCCCGTACCACGGCTGAGCACCTCCAGCGGCAACGACTTGCCATCAACATCATCGATCTTGAGCTGATTGGTACCCAGCGGTGTCCAAATGCGGACATACTTCCCATCGGTCAGCTGGTTCAGGAATGTGGATGCTTCCCGAAGTGTTTCGGGCTGACGCTCGCGTTCAAATGTTCCGCAGACGTCTTCCAACAGGCAACTGGCCGTCGCAAGTGTCTGCCAGCGTCGGGCGACACTGTCGAGCTGGCGCTCGAGGCATCCGAGTTCGAGCTTCGCCGTCATCAATCGGTCATCGCCACCCAACTGCTTCATGGATTGAGCGAGTTCACCCTGCGCCGTCTGAAGGGATGAAATGCGAACTTCGGTCTCACTCATACGCGTCGTCAGGGATTCCCATCGACGTTCCAAGTCCTTCGACGAGGCGCCGTCAATCTCACGAGCGACATCGTCGTACTCGACAGCCGTGCCCACCATGGAACGGATCTTCTTGTCGACCTCGTCAACCTGCTCGCGCAACATCAGCAGTTGCGACTTGGCATCGACTTGTTGATAGAACTGGTCAGCTGTCGCCACGCCGCATTTAGCCCACAAGCTGCGGCGTTGTTGTTCGCCTCGTTCAATCGCGCGGGCATGGCCCGACTGCATCTTTCGTAGTTGTTGGTCTTGATCCTTCAGGTCACGTCGGCGACGAATCCAGTGTGACTGCCGTGCGAGCTCCTCGTGAAGATGATTCAACTGATCTAGAGGGTTTGTCTTGGCCAATCGACGACTCGGCGTGGCGGCCGATCGGGACTCGCGAGCGGTCGATGGCATTGTCCGATCCACGCGCTCACGAGACGCGAGCGTCTCCTCCATCTCGCCCATGATGTCGGTATCGGCGACATCGACGATTGCGGCCGGATTGGCTTCCGCAAGGTCATCATCCCGCGCATCGAGTGCTTCGATGTAAAGCGTTTCGATTCGCTTTGCAATCGTTTGACGCTCGCGACGTCGTTGGTCGCGTTCATCTCGCAGCTCACTGAGTTTGCGCATCGATGCCAGCAGCGTTTCATACCCGTCGCCAAGGATGCGAACACTCTTGGGCGAAAGCTTGGTCGATAATCCGAGTCGGTCCAGTGTCGCCGACCACTGACGTCGAGCGGCCTTGAGTCCTTCGGCGGCATGGGTGGCGCGCCGGTAAGTGGCCTTATACGCCTGATCGGCCGCTTCATGGGCGTGGTAGGTCGGCAGCGCGTCTTCCAGTTCCGCCAGAAGCGATTCACTCTCGCGAAGCCGCGATTCCAACGACTCAATCGTGATGGACGTGCCGAGTGTGTCACGGTCGATGGAATCGACGTCGTTGCGTTCACTTTCGACATCACGGATTTGGCGTCTTACTGATTCAATTTGGCGTTCGCAATCCTCGAGGTCCGCCGATGTGCTGCGCTGTGTCTTTTCGCTGCTGAGATAATAGACCAACAGTGCCATTGCACCGAGGATCGTCCAAATCATCCCGGTCGTGGGACTCGGTTGGGCCACAAAGGTCGTGATTCGAAAAATGTTGAAGAGGCCATACAGAACGGCCATCCCACCACCAATGAACGGCAACCCGAGCAGTAAGAGGCGATCGGCGGGAATCGCCTCGTCCGTCTTCAGCTCCACGGACTCCCGTTCCAGATCGCGATAGTGCCTCACCAGTTTCTCGAGGTGTTGGCCCAATTGGATACGATGTCTTAGCGAGCTAATGTCATCATTTTCGCGGCGAATGGCAGCTTGCAGGTCCGATGCCCGAGCCTTTTGCAAGACATCGTCCAGTTGGTCGGCTAGCTTGTGAACACGCTGCTTCTGACCCTTGCCTTCCTCCCTGGCCTGTTTCAATAAGAACAACTGTTCCTTGACTTCCTTGGCCGGGGATGACAACGCGGCCAGCGTCTGCCGGGACAGATCCGGCATGGCATCCAAATCACCTTGGTTGATGCGTTGTTTCTCATCCTCGTCAACGCCGATTCGATCGGCATCGGCATCGACTTGCGTCCGAGCTTTTTCGATTTGGCTGTCGAGTCGTTCGATCTGCTCTTCGAGCGCCTCGATCCAAGTCGCCTGCTGCGACGCGGCCTCGATTCGTCCCTGAAGATCAAACAGTCGTTTGTTGACGGGCAACTGCTCTGCCTTGTCGCGCAACGACCGGCGTTTGTTCTTGATTTCTTCGAGCTTGCCACGTCGCTCTTCCATCATCGCGTCGATTTGGACGAGTTGTCCTGGCGCGTCGTCAGGCAGTTGGGTCTCGCTCTCGATGCGTTCGATGTCCGAGTTGATCTCGAACCGGCGCTGCCAATCATCGTAGACACCCGTTGCGATCTCGACGCATCGGGCCTCTCGTTCCCAAGCGACCATGCGTCCTCGTAACGTCTCAATCTCCTGCGACTGGGTTCGCCGTTGCGTCGCCAATTCACTCCAGCGTCGCGTCTGGCCTGACAAACGCTGAATTTCGTCGCGAAGCTTTTCTCGACGTGACATTAGTCCGGTGAGCTTGCTGGCGGCGGCGCGTTCTTCTTCCTCATCGATGATGCCATCGCCATTGGCGTCGACCACACCGCCAATGGTTTCGCGGCGACCGGCTTTCAGACTCCGCAGCACGTCGACAAGAGACACTCGGTCCAGCCCACTACTGAGTTTGTACAACTCGTCGGCGGCCGATGTGTCGTCGAGCGTGGAGAGTTCTTGAAGTTCTCGGATGCCAATCGCGAAGACGTTCGTGAAGATGGATTCGTCGATTTGCCCCAGGAGCATCGCCAAACGGTGTTGGCCTTGGCTGAGGCCGTCTGAACCGGTGACAGCCAATCGTCCGGTCACGTCGGAGTCCGTCAGCTGGCTATGGCGCCGGATCTCGTAGCCTCCGCCCGGACCGGTCACGGAAATGGCGCCGCCCGGCGATCCTCCGTGGACCGGCGGCAGATAGCGGGTTCGTCGTTCCGGTGTGAACCCATAAAGCATCGCCCGAACGAACTGCATCAGCGTTGTCTTGCCAGCCTCATTGGGGCCGTAAAACAGCGTCATTCCTTCGGGCAATGAGTCGACCGACAGCCCGGTCCAGACCCCAAAGCCGTCGATTTGAATGTCTTTGATCTTCATGATTTGCGTCCCCAAGAGGGTTTTCCGCCGCGGAGCAGTTCGACGCCCAGCAGCGTGGCATCGTCGAGGATTTCGTCACGCTGACCCGCCGTCACGTCGCCCAGCAGATGACTGGCCGTGGATGAAAGATCGCTGCGTTCTTCCGTGAATGGCATTAGGTCCACCGTCTTGGCGTCATCACCGACGGCGGTACTCCGAAATTGCTTGGCGGCTCGCAAAAAGTCACCCAAAATCGTGTCCTCGTCGAGCCATGAATCGGGGTAACGTCTTGGCGGGCGAATGGACAGTCGGGTGGTCCAGGCCGCGGGATTGGCGCCACCATGGTCGCGACGCAGCATTCGAAGCAGCTCGTTGGCATCGCCGACCTGCGAGAGCATCTCGGCGTCCAAAATCACAATGTCCCACGCGATCAATAGGTGCCGGCCTTCGCTCTCGTTGGCCATCGACGCGATTCGCTGACCTAGAAGATTGCGCAAGCTACCGACCGCGTGAATCTCGTCGGAATCAATCTGGACATGGTGATACCGAAACGAATCCGTAGAGACATGATGGACACGCGATGTGCGTTCGGCGTCGATGTCGACCACGCAATAACCGTGTGATCCCGTTTCCGACATGCTTCGGCCTTGGGGACTACCGGGCGCGATCGCGCCGGCGGGAGCTCCATCTTCGATCTCGGTGTGGTTGTGTGGACCGCCCATGGCCCAGTAGTCCATGCGAGCTTCCGCGAGCGCCGATTGATCGGCGATGCCATAGCCAACCCCAATGGTGAATTCATCGGTGGTGTCGCACTGAAAACCCGGCACATGAAGCGACGATCGTCCCTGAGTGCTACGCCCAATGATTCGGCAGATGGACCTGCCCGCTCGTTCGTAGGTCGTTTGCAACGCGCGGTCTTTGGGAAACAGCGTGACGTTGGGAGGCAACGGAACCGCATCGGGCCACTGTTGAGGATCGTCCGCGACGCCAGCGGCCCAGTAAACGGGCGTCCGAGCGGCATGAAGCTTCTCGAATCCATCGAGTAGGACGGACATCCCATGAGGCCCGGCCGCAATGGGATGCAGCAAATCACCGGACAGAACGAGGAAATCAATGTTCTCGGCCGTTGCCGCCTCAAAGACGGCCTCCGCGGCATTCTGAGGCGCCAACGCGATGGCGTCGCGTAGATTTCCAGGCAGTGTGTCCAAGTCACCCAGCGGTGTCTCCAAATGGAAATCGCTGGCATGCAAGAATCGGAATGACTCGCCCGACATTGTTTCCTCCCTGAAACAGCTCTTTCGGTGTGAGCGTGAAACTTTAGCGAAAGTGGCAAAACTCCGCAAAAGCAATTTTTCATCGCATTTCAAAGGGTCGATGCGATGGGAATCTTGCGCATTGGAAGCGGACTTCGTTTTTTAACGAAACCGGGGCGAAAACCGGCTTGACACTCCATCAAAGCAATTCGTATTGCCGGACGAACTAGGAAGGTTTTCGTGCCGTCTCGCTGATGAATCCGTTCATCTCGTTGCGCAATCCTTGGTTCGCGTCACCGCAGTCCGTGCGGGGATTCCAGAGAGCGAGTCGGGGCGAAGACTTTCCCGGACCGTTTAGGTTACATCAGTCTCACCGCGAAGAAGGAGAGTCGCGTTGAATCGCTCGCATCACCCGTCGAGGCGGAACGTACCGGGACCCCATGGGTCGGTACAGGGTGTTACGCCAACATCCCAATTGGGCCCCGTGGCCACGATGGCCCTATCGACGATCGTGTCGATCGTGTTGGCACACCCATTGATGGCACAGTCGACCCCGAATCCTTCGCCGGCGTTGTTGTCGCCGACCGCAAGTTGGGCCGTGTCCGCTGCGGAAGCAGCGTTGAAAACAAAGAACTACACTGGAGCCGTTCAGCACTATCGAACAGCCGTGCAGGTTGGCACCGAGGGTGAGCCCTCGATCGCCAGCCGAATCGCTGCCGTTCGTCAACAGCTCGTTCTTGCCGGAATTGACGCGGCATTGCTCCAAGTGCCCGCCGCGACCCCGTCGGCCACGATCGCTCCTCCGTCTGCGTCATCGACGTCGGTGCCCACGACGGCTGCCGGCGGCATGCTGGATCGCGTTGGGGAGTCTCGTCGACTGACGGCCATCGGCCGTGCTGCACTCAACCGCGGTGACGCAGCAACGGCGTATGACCATGCTCGTCGCGCCACAGCACTTGGTGTACGAGACCACGAGTTCGCCCCGGGTGATGCTCGGCCATGGCAACTGCTCCTCGATTCCGAATCAATGGCCCGGCAACAGGGCCTCGATGTGGCGTCGCTAGCAGCCAACGCGGGCGGCGTGGTACCGGCCTCCACCCAGACGATCCCAAATAGCTTTGCAGGTCAAGCGATCGCCCAGGCCGGTGGCATTGATGACGCGACGGCCGCCGCAGCTTGGCCGATCGCCCAAGTCCAGGCCGAGCAAGGTACCCCGACCAATGACGGCGTGACCTTGTTCGAAGACGGCATGAAGCTCCTGGCACAAGGCAACAAAGCCGAAGCCCGCGCGAAGTTTGTCGAGGCTTGGAAGTATGAATCGGATCTGGATGTCCAGACACGTCGATCACTGCAAGACAAGCTGACGCTGTTGCAACCCTCGCGTTTGCCCTCGACCGCCGCCAGCGCGTCGAACACACCCATGACGGCGATCGAGAAGGCAGAGTTGGAGGCTCAGGCGCAAACGAGGCGTCTGTACCGCGAGGTGACCGCTGAGTTGGCCAAGGCCAATGAAAAGCGAGAAGAAGCACCCTTGGAAGCCGTCGACGACCTGGAACGGGTCATCCGCCGCATTGAGGGCGCGAATGTGGATTCGGCCACCAAATCATCGTTGACCGCGATGGTCCGTCGAGCCCTCGCGGAGCAAAACGCCTACGTCGAAGCTCACCGCGCCGACATTGAACTGAACCTTGCCAACGAAGCGATCCGGATGGACTTGGCGACCAACGATGAACGGCAAGCTCGGATTGACGACGAGATCTCCGCCTTGGTTGAGACATACAACGACTATATGGAACAACAGCGATACGCTGAGGCCGAGGTGATCGCGAAGCAGGTTTCGGAGCTGAAGCCTGGATCCCAGATTGCCCAGCAAATGTTCCACAACAGCCGCATGAAGACGCGGATACAGATTGACGAAGAAATCACCGACATGAGTGAAGATGGCTTCGCCAGGACCATGCTGGATCTGGGACGAACCGCCATTCCGATCGATCCGGAGCGTCCGTTCCAGTTCCCCGAGCCAAGAACCTGGGAAGGATTGTCGCGATTGCGAACGGGTGGAGAAGACGCGGACTCCATGTTGAGCCCGAAAGAACAGGCAATCCAACGGACTTTGTCGACTCAAGAGGTCCAACTCAACTACAAGGGACGCGCTCTCGGTGAAGTCATCGAGGATCTTTCGGCATTGGCGGGGATTCCGATGGTGATGGATACGCGTGCTCTGGAAGCCGTGCGTGTGACGCGCGATACGCCGATCACGCAAACCATCAGCCAGCCGATCTCGCTCAAGAGCGCGTTGTCGATCATGCTCAAGGACCTTGACTTGACTTACATGCTCGAGAACGACGTCCTCAGCATTACGAGTCGGGAAGCCCGGCGCACCAATGTACGCACGCAGACCTATCGTGTTGCCGATTTGGTGACGCCGATTCCCAATTTCGTCTCTGGCTATGAGCAGGGTCTCGCCGGGGCGTTGAAGTCAGCCTATCAGATGATCCAGCCAACGACCGAAGTCCAGGTGATGCCTGTCTCGGTGACGGACCTGGGTGGCGGCATGGCGTCATCACGAAATGCGGTCATGAACCCCAACATGCTTGGGCAATACAGCCCTGGTGTTTCTGGCGGCGGATTCGCTGGTGGCGGACTCGGTTCCGGCGGCGCCTTGCGTGGTGGTGCCGGCGGCGGTGCCTTGGCGGACTTTGACTCGTTGATGAACTTGATTCAAACGACGATTGAGCCGGACACGTGGGAAGCCCTTGGTGGCGTTGGCACGATGGCACCGTACCCACAGAATCTGTCGCTCGTGATCAGCACGACCAGCGATGTGCATGATCAAATCGTCGACTTGCTCGAGTCATTGCGTCGACTTCAGAATCTTCAGATCACGATCGAAGTACGATTCATCACGTTGGCCGATACGTTCTTTGAACAGATCGGAATCGATTTCGATGTGCAGTTCGATGACAACGCGAGCAGCCTTCCCAATGATGACTCCGGTGAAGGCGTCACGATCGGTTTGTCGGCCCCAGGAACGCCGACGCCTGATTTAGACATTCGATTCGAAAACAATTCCGCTGGCGTCATCTCACCGTTCGGTGCTCCCGATGCGGGTGCGATTTCGTCGATCGGATTCGCGATCCTGTCGGATATTGAGGCATTCTTCTTCCTGCAGGCTGCCCAAGGCGACAACCGCAGCAACATCATGCAGGCTCCCAAGGTCACGATGTTCGACGGGCAGATTGCAACGATCAGCGACTTCACTCAGCGTCCGTTCGTGACCAGCGTCATTCCGGTCGTCGGTGATTTTGCGGTCGCGCAACAGCCGGTGATCGTCGTGCTGGATGAAGGCACAAAGCTGAACGTCCAAGCCGTCGTCAGCGATGACAAGCGGTTTGTCCGCGTCACGTTGGTGCCAACGTTCAGCCAGATCGGCGAAGTCAACACGTTCACGTTCCAGGGCAGTACGTCATCCCGGACACAATCCGGGCAAACGCCTACCACGGACAACAACGGTGACGGCGTGATCGACCAAAATGATCAGATCATCGAGGACGACACCGAAACGGTCACTCAAGGTACGACGGTCCAGCAGCCGACGTTTGCGTCGACAACGGTCAGCACGACCGTGAGCGTACCCGATGGAGGAACGATTTTGCTGGGCGGAATCAAGCGAATGAGCGAGGGTCGTGCCGAGCGAGGCGTCCCGTTCCTCAGCAAAATTCCTTATCTCAGCCGGCTGTTCCGAAATACCGCCATCGGTCGTGATTCACGTAGCCTCATGTTGATGGTGACACCACGGATCATCATTCAGGAGGAAGAGGAGATCGCGCAAACGGGCTACAATCCGTCGCCCTAGGCCGTCGCCCAGTCGCTCCCATTACGCCGAACCCCAATCCGATCGATCGGATTGGGGTTTTGTTTTTGGAATCGGATCGTGTCGCCATGAAGTTCGATGCCGGGTGAGCCGCCGACGCATGGCAACCCGAAATGCGAAAACCTGCAGTTGCCCGATCGACCAAGATTTGGCTCGCCGATCAGGTACGGTGTCGCCATGAAAGATACAGCACCTCACGATTTGTTGGCTCCTCGGCGAGCGATCACTGGTATGTCCGCGATCCTGTTGCCGATGGATTCGGTTGGCAGCATCGATTGGCAGGGTTTCGAAAGCCACGTGTCACGGACACTGGCTGCCAACCTGACACCGGCGATCAACATGGACACGGGTTATGCCAATCTGATCGATGACGCGACCCGTCACGAGGCGCTCGAGCGGGCAAACGTGATCGCTAACGGGCGGATGTACCTTGGCGGCGTTTTCGTCGGAGATCATGTCGGTGCCTCGTTCGACCTCGATGCCTACCGACGCGGCATCGAGAAAGTCCAGTCGCTGGGGGGGACGCCGATCCTGTTCCAATCGCACGGGCTGACCGGTGGTGACGACAATGCCATTGAAGAGCGTTATCGGGCTTTGGCGCCCGAGTGCGAACGGTTCTACGCGTTTGAACTTGGGACGATGTTTGCTCCATTTGGAAAGATCTACTCAATCGATTTGTACGAGCGATTGATGGGCATCACCCAGTGTGCCGGCGCGAAACACTCGTCGTTGGACCGCCGATTGGAATGGCAGCGACTTCGTCTGCGAAATCGAATACGCCCCGACTTTCAGGTGTTGACCGGCAATGACTTGGCCATCGATATGGTGATGTACGGGAGCGACTACCTGTTGGGACTTAGCACATTTGCACCAGAGGCCTTCGCGGCACGTGATGCCATGTGGGCGTGCGGTGATGATCGCTTCTTTACGCTCAACGACTTGCTGCAATATCTGGGTGCGTTTGCTTTCCGCGACCCAGTGCCGGCATACAAGCATTCAGCGGCCATGTTCCTCCACTTGCGCGGGTTGATTGCATCGTCATCGACGTACCCCGGCAGTCCAACGCGACCGACCAGCGACTTGGCTGTCTTGGAACTCATCTCGCGAGACCTGAATCAATACGAAACGGGCGGCACCAACGCACCGACAGGATGAAGGACGGATGGAAACGCGGGTATACTGGCGGGGATGAATGCTGAAACATTGGAGTCGACGGGCATTTCACCTGAGGAAATCTCCCCGTCGGTTGGCAACCGCGCCGGTCGATCGTTTTCGATTCGCGGATTTCTCGCGGTCGTCACGATCATCGGATTGATCATTGGCAACGCTTCCCTAGCGTTTCGGTTACGCTCGGCGTCGACGGAGCTGGAACGCCTGCGTCTGGAAACGGGCTATCTGGAACCAAGTGGTCCCGCTCAAATCGCAGCCGTCCGGGTACCTGGTGATGAACCGTTGGTGTACCGTTTTCGAGTTCGAGTTCCTGGCCCGAAACCGTATCGACTGGTCTATAGCACGCTGCTACCCAAAGGTCGAACCAACCCTGATTGGTACTCGGCCATGTCCGTTCCGCCGGGCGATTCCGTGGTGACGATTCGCATTGCCGAAGACCCCCGCGACGAACGGTGGAAAATCTCTACACTGGTCCGTGATGTCGCGGCGGCTCGGCCAAGCGATCCCAGCGCACCCACACCGCGAGACGGAGGCGGCACACGTCGCATGGGGACGGTTTTGCCGGATCCACATACCAACGTGTTCCGCTCGTCGCACGATGTGGTCAGCACGGGGGTTCCCAGACGGACCGTTTTTGCAGCGAATGGCGAATCCCTACGTTTGTTGGATGAGCGTTGGCTTGTCGGCGAAGGTGCCTTGTTGCTGTATGGTGATCGACCTCCGGATGCCGACCAAATCGGCGTCTACGCCGAATTGCAGGCGACCGATCATTCGATTTGACGTCGTTTTCGACGCGATTTTTCTTGCGGACCTTTACTCAGCCGATGCATCATGCCGAAAGACTTCCTCAAAAACGCTCAAGATGAGTATGACGTCGTCGTCATCGGCAGCGGTCTGGCGGGGATGACATCGGCCAACATCCTTGGTCGTGCGGGGCATCGCGTGCTGCTGTTGGAGCAACACTACAAACTCGGCGGCCTGGCGACGTGGTTTCTTCGTCCCGGTGGGCACACGTTTGATGTGTCCTTGCATGGCTTTCCACACGGAATGATTAAGTCGTGCCGGCGATACTGGACTCGGGACATCTCGGATCGAATCGTTCAATTGAAGAACATCCGTTTCGACAATCCCCAGTTTTCGCTGACAACGACGTTCAATCGCGACGACTTCACGCGTTTGTTGACGACGCGATTCGGCATCGAACAAGCGAAGGTCACGGAGTTCTTCGACACGGCGCGGGGAATGAACTTTTACGATGATCAGGCGACGACGACGCGACAGTTGTTCGACCGATTCTTCCCAGGTCGAGATGACGTCGTCCGATTGCTCATGGAACCGATCACGTACGCGAATGGTTCGACGCTCGAGGATCCCGCGATCACTTACGGCATCGTGTTTAGCAATTTCATGTCCAAGGGCGTCTTCATCTATGAAGGTGGCACGGATGATTTGATTGCCAGAATGAAGAAAGAACTCGTCGCCAATGGAGTCGACATTCGCATCAATTGTCCAGTCGACGAAATCCTGGTCGCCGAACCCGGTGGTGAATCAGCGCGGGTCTCCGGGGTGCGCGTTCATGGTCGCGAGATCCGCTGTCGTGCCGTGGTCAGCAATGCCAATCTGCGCAATACAATCCTGAAGATGCTCCCAACGGAGAAGCTCGATCGAGACTTCGTGGACCAAACCAGGGCCGTTCGTCTGAACAACAGCAGCACTCAGGTCTACATGGCTCTCAAGCCCGGCGAGGAAATCGACGAATCGAGCGGTGACCTGTTCTTTACCAGCACGGCCGAGGAGTTTCGAACGGACCTGCTGCTCTCACGGGATGTCACCTCCCGAACGTTCAGTTTTTACTATCCTCGGACACGCCCCAGAAAGAAGGAACGTTACGCGATCGTTAGCAGCACCAATGCCAATTGGTCCGACTGGGCTGATCTCAACGAAGAGGACTATGCGGCCAGCAAGCAGGACCTAGTCGACACCACGATCGACGCCTTGGAGAAATACATTCCCGGTGTCCGGACCAAGATTGACCGGGCGGAGGCGGCAACGCCCCGAACGTTCAATCATTACACGATGCACGAAATGGGCGCGAGCTTCGGTACCAAATTTGAAGGACTCGGCGTGAGTCGCGCACTCCCGCAACAAGTACGTGGGATGTATCACGCTGGAAGCGTCGGCATCATCATGAGCGGTTGGCTGGGTGCGATCAACTACGGCGTGATCGTCAGCAACGAAGTCGACCAAGCACTGGTTGCCCAAACGACGCTTGCCTGAGCGTCGCAAGCGTGCTCGTGTCTTGAAGCCGTCACCAGTCTGACATAGCCAGTCGGAGACGGTGGTGGATCCTAATTGTTCAGTAGGACGTCTTGATCGGTGGCCTTCATGGCGGCCGTTGGTGGCATCCAGTCCACGAGCCCCGCGTCGGTCTTGCGCAACTGTTCGATCGCAATCGTTCGCATCGTTGCCAAACGATCCTGGTAGTCCGGTAGCAACGCTAGATTGGTGAGCTCCTCGGGATCCGCCTCCAGATCGTAGAGTTCCTCCGTTTCGCCATCGATCAAATACCGAATGTACTTCATTTGCCCGTCACGAAGCACGACGTACCATGGCGTGGAGCCTACTTGCATCAGTTCGTCTTGGCTGGGTTGGTGATCCGTATCCGAACCATACATGCGTCCGGTATGCGTCATGATCATGGGCTGATTCCAGGTGTCTTGAGATGGTGGGTCAATCAAATCCTGGATGTCACGGGCATGGATCTTCCACGGAATTTGAATGCCGGCCTTTTTTGCGAATAGGCCGACCAGGTCCGGGGCGGTCACGGGGTGTTCGCACACGGTTCCCGGAGAGATTTGATCGTGTTGCACCATGATTAACGGAGATGCCAACGCGGCATCGTAGGGAGCCACTTTTTGGTTCAGACCGTGTTCTCCCAGTGCGTACCCTTGGTCCGCCGTGTACACGATGAGCGTGTTTTCAAACTGGCCAGATTCCTTGAGTGCTTCGATGACCCGACCAACGCCCTCATCGACGGCCATCATGCATTCGTTGGTCTGTTGGACCCAATCGTCATAAGGTTGACCGGCCGTGTTCGTATTGAAATTGCTGGTGGCGATCTTCTTCTTTTTGCGCACCGGATATCCCGAGGAATTTGGATACCAAGCGGCGGTTTCGTTGAGATAGTCCGGCTTGTCGGGCCAGGGCCCAAAAATGTCGGCTGGCACTTCAGGTTGATTGCCTGAAAGGTCGCCCTCATGACGATCCGCAGGGGTCGTCGGACCATGAACGGCGCCATAGCAGAGCCACAGGTACCAGGGCTTGTTCTCGTCGCGCGTTTTGCCGCGAATGTAATCCACCGCCCAGTCGGTATAGTTGTCGGTGCTGTAGCCTTCAACGAGTTGGTCCACTCCGTTGAAGGTCACCATTTGGTCGTAGAAGTAGTTCCCCGCATTCTCGGGATGGGCGGGGCGGTTCCAGACGATCTGGTGATCCCAGTCTCGGCCAAGGCCCGAATCGATCCCCGTGTGCCACTTTCCGATCTGCGCCGTGTGGTAGCCATTCTCACGTAGGACGGAAGGCCAGAATCGGCACTTTGAAGGATCGTAAGTGCTGCCGGGGTACTGACCCTCCATCCGCATCGACTCGATACCGTGCTGGAATCGGCCGGTTAAGAAACTGGCGCGCGAGGGCATGCACCAAGCCCCAAAATACGCGCGCTTGAATCGCAATCCTTGGTGGGCGAGTTGATCAATATGGGGAGTCGACACCCATTGGGGCGTTCCCTCGTAACACGAGAGCGTCTTCAGATTCTGATCATCGGCATAGATGAAGAGAATGTTCGGTGGTTCGGAGGCGCCAACGAAGGTGCCCGGCCCGAACCAAGATAGCGCTATCCAGAGGGAGGCCGGGCTGAACCAAGATCGGTAGGTGCGTCGACGATGGGATTGTGCGCTCATATTGGTGGGGGGCGTTGGGGACATGGGGGCGTACCGAAGAAAAGACGTCGAAGGCCACCGGCAAAATGATCAGCCAACGCCGAAGATCTCACTAGCGACCAACCGGAATATATCCCGTTTGCGCTCGCCGTGCCCAAGCCGCCGCGCCCAGTACACCCGCATCGTCGCCGAGCTTGGCTGCCACCACGTCAAATCGATTCTTGTAGACGGCCATCACGCTTTCCTTGGCAGTTCGTTTTACCGTGCCAACGACGAGGTCCTCCATCGCTTCGACGAGGCCACCACCCAACACAATTGTGTCGGGTGTTAAGAGGTGAACAACATTGACGACCGCATAGCCAATGGTCACGCAGGCGTCTTCAATGAGACGCCGAACGGCTTTGTCGCCGTTCTCCACGGAGTCCGCCAATGCCCCGGAGCGAATCTCGGAAAGATCGGTGCCGGCGTCCTTGGCCAGGTGCGGAGCTTCACCTCGGAAAGCCGCTTTGGCTGCTTCGGCGGCGATCGTCAGGCGACTTGCTTCCGCTTCAAGCGTCCCGGGTAAATCGTACCCGCTGCTTCGACCGCTGCTGCTGATTCGTGTATGACCGATCTCCATGCAGGAGATACCGTCACCATGCAGGATCTGATCCTCGTAGACACAACCGCCACCGATTCCGGTGCCCGGAAAAATCCCGACCGCACAGCGGGATGACTTGGCGGCTCCAAAACGATACTCGCCGTACACTCCCGCATCGACGTCATTGAGCACCGTCACGTCACATCGAAACTGATCGCTCAAGTAGTCCTGGATGTCAACATTGTCCCAGCCTAGATTGGGCGTCATCAAGATGCGCCCTTTGTCGAGATCGATTGGCCCTGGGCAACCGATTCCGATCCCCGCAACTCGATCGCGATCCAGGTCATTCTCATCCAGTAGTCGCTCGATCGTCGATGCGATGCGCTGGATGCCGCTATCGGAACCTTCGCGGCCCCGCGTCTTGCGTCGGCGGCGTCCGCGCTCTTTGAAGTCTTCGTCGTAGGCGACCGTCAGCATCTTGGTGCCACCGAGGTCGAAACCGATCCATAGATCTTTCACAAAAACGCCTTCAGCCCGCGTGTTGAGAACATCGGGCCGACAGGTTAACTACCCGGACTGGGTTTCGAAAGCGGAGCTGGTGAGGCCGTCCGTGCCATGACGGCGTTGACAAGCGGTGGCGAAACTCGATCGGCGTAAACCAATGCTTTCCCACCAAGTGACAGGATCACTTCAGCACGCCGCGAGGCGATCGCAGCGAATGCTGATCTGGCCACCCTTGCGGCAGGCCACTGGCCAAGGCTCTTACTGGTAACGTCGTCATCGGAGTCCACCAACGATTCGAAAAATTCACTCTCGGTTGTACTGGGACTAACCAGCGTCACCGCAATGCCATCTCCGGCGAGCTCGGCACGCAACGAATCACTAAAGCCATGGATCGCAAATTTGCTGGCGCAATACTCCGATTTATCGGGGACGCCCCGATGCCCCAGCACGCTGCCAATATTGCAAATGATCGGACCGGCACGGCGTACCGCGACGGCTCGTTTCATTCGGGCGATCGCATCTCGTGACCAAGCCACGGGTGCAAAAAAATTGACCTCCATGATCGCACGCAACCGCTGGTCATCGGCGTCCTCAAAACGACCGATCGCGCCAACGCCGGCGTTGTTGACCAGCAAGTCCAGCGTGCCGCCAGCGACTGCATCGGCAGCCGCAAACGCTTGATGGCGTGTCGATGCATCGGTGACGTCACCGACAATCGGAATGATCCGGTCGTTGGACTCCTCTCGAAGCTCCTCCAAACGTTCGGAGCGTCGGGCCACAGCAACGACGCTGGCACCGCGCCGAGAAAGCAACCGTGTCAGTTCACGACCGATGCCACTACTGGCTCCCGTGACGATCGCAACGGCACCGCGCGGTGACCACCGCATTACGCCACATCGCTGTTGGCCGAGTGATCACCGGGATTGGGAAATGACGTGTTGGGAGCCACCGGGTTGGGCACGCGGGGCGTTGCGGGTCCGCTCGTCGGCGTCCCGGAAAGGTCCAGCCGCGTCGGCATCACACGCCGCGCGGAACGGTGCACGAAGCCCATCGCCGCCGACGGCATCCTCACACGCACCGTCACATGATCATTGCCAAACTCCCGTGACTCAATTTTGCCCTTAGCGGACAAATAGGACAGCAGCTTTCCATCTTGATGGTTGACGTCCACCTCGACATCAAGGAACTCACGCTGCAGCGCATCGCCGACGGCTTCGCAAAGCGGTCCAATGCCCCGATTGGATTTTGCACTCACGGGAATCGCGTTTGGATACCGATCCAAGACCCGATTGAGGACACGCGGGCTGCTGATGGAGTCGATCTTGTTGAGCACCAAAAGGGTGTCTTTTGCCTCAATCCCGAGTTCCTCGAGGACACCGTAAACCGCACTGATTTGGTCGAACACATGAGGGCTCGATGCATCCGCGACATGCAACAATAGATCGGCCTGCCGCGTTTCTTCCAGTGTGGACTTAAAACTGGCAACCAGACTATGCGGCAGGTCACGAATGAACCCAACCGTGTCGGAAAGCAACACGTGTCCCCAATGGGGAAGGTGCCAACGCCGGGTGCGCGTCTCCAAGGTGGCGAAGAGTTTGTCTTGCGACAGCACCATCGCATCCGTCAATGCATTCATCAACGTGCTCTTGCCGGCGTTTGTATAACCGACCAGTGAAACCGTCGGCACGTCGGTTCGCGAAGCGACTTGACGTTCGCGTCGTTTTTCCACCTTGGCCAGTTCGTCCTTGAGATCGTGGATTCGTTTTTGGGCCAAACGGCGGTCGACTTCGAGCTGTTTCTCACCAGGACCTCGCATGCCCACGCCCATCGATTGTCGCGACAGGTGCGTCCACATCCGCTTCAGACGGGGAAGCGAGTATTCCAACTGGGCCAGTTCGATCGCCAGTCGACTCTCGTGCGTCCTCGCCCCGGCCGCAAAAATATCCAAGATCAGCTCGGTTCGATCAATGACTTTGGCTTTTGTCTTGACCTCCAGATTGCGGACCTGTGCTGGCGTCAAATCGTTGTCAAAAAAGATGACATCGGCGTCATGACGCTGCACCAGTTGCCGCAATTCTTCGACTTTGCCTTTCCCGAGATAAGTCGAGTGGTCCGGTTGTGGGCGACGTTGAACCAATTCGTCGACGACGGTCGTGCCGGCGGTCGTCGCCAGGCCGTGCAATTCTTCAAGAGGATCGTCTTCGACTTTGGTTTCTGGCAAAATCAATCGGGCCAGGATGCTGACCTCAGGAGAATCGTCGCAAAGGTTAATGTGTTTTTCAGACACGAGTGGAAGGCAGCCTCCGGATCGGAATTGGAGAGTTTGGATCGGCGAAACTGGTCGGGCCAATGCGGCTCCACACCATTCTAGTCACTTTGGACGTTTCGTCGGCAGGTCAGGTTCACTGCGAACCCTTACCGGTTCAACGTGGACTTACTGCGCAGGATATGATGATAATGCTGGGCAAATCGGTGCGATTCGTCTCGAACGTACTGGAGAAGTCGCAGCGCGAAGGCGGATTTACTGAGCCGGAGGGGTTCGGGATCGTTGGGTCGAAAGATCTCTTCGTCGCGTTTTGCAAGGGAAATGACCGTTGGGGGCGCAACGTCTTGGTCGCGGAACGCTGACATCGCCGCGTTCAACTGTCCCTTGCCCCCATCGATCAGCAAAATGTCCGGGAACGTTTCTCCTCGGTCGCTGAGCCCGCGAAAGCGTCGCGAGACGACTTCATAAATACTTCGAAAATCATCGATCCCGGACACGTTCTGGATTCGGAACCGTCGGTACCCGGGCTTGAACGGCAAACCGTCAATGAATTGAACGAGGCTGGCGACGGTTTCCTTGCCACCTAAATGCGCGATGTCGACGCCTTCGATGATGCGTGGGACGGATTCCAACTGAAGCACCTGACGCAACCCGGTCAGGCCCTTTTGCGGATCAATGTAAAAGACCTCTGGCTGCGCGTGCGTGTCGAGGTCACCACGTTCCTCCAGACGCTCGATCATCTGGATTTCATCCCGAAGCACTGCGGCACGCTCGAAGTCGAGTGCAGTACTGGCGGATCTCATTTCTTTCTGCATCTCTTTGAGTAGTTTGGTCTTCCCTCCATCGAGAAACGTCTGCAGCCGCTTGATGTCGCGTCGGTAATCGGCCTTACTGATTCGGAAGTTGCATGGCGCGGTGCATTGTTGAATGCTTGCCAGTAAGCACGGGCGGAACCAATTCCATTTTTCGTCGGATTCGGTGATGTCCAAGCTGCAAGTCCGGAACTTGAAGATCCGCTGCATCACCTGGATCGCACCGCGCAGCGCGCCGGCGCTCGTAAACGGTCCATAGAGCTTGACGCCCTTCGTCTTGGGCTCGCGGGTGATCTCGACCCTGGGAAACTCTTCCCGCGTTGTGATCATCAGGTAGGGAAACGACTTGTCGTCTTTGAGTTCTTTGTTGTTGCGAGGCTGGATGTCTTTGATCAGCCTCGCCTCCATCAGCAACGCATCGACTTCGCTTTCACATTCAATGAAATCGATGTCGGCGATATCGTCGATCCAATCGGCCGTTCGTTGATCCGCCGCGGCGGCTTTCAAGAAGTAGCTGCTGGCCCGACTGCGTAGATTCTTGGCCTTGCCCACGTAGATGACGACGCCAGCGGCATCCTTCATCAAATAGACGCCGGGCTCTTGCGGGAATGTCTTGACCTTTCGAGATGGCACATCGGTCCCGTTCACCTTTGCAAACGCATCGGGCAGGTCACCCGGCGTGGCGTCGGTCTCCTCATCAGAGTTGTCTTGGGACATCCAAAATCCATACGCACGTGCCATCTTTCCTGCGACTTAGTTTAGCCATGTGGAAACGCCCCTCCAACGGTCATCCCGTTGCAACCATCGGCGTCGCGACGCATGCACGGCGGATCGATCGAACATCGACACGCCGAAGGAAACGAAAAAACCTCGCGTGTTCAGCGGCGTGGGCTGAACAAGCGAGGTTCGCGATCAGTGATTCCGTGGGCGGGCTACCCACGGCTGGTTCAATCGAAACGCCGAAGCGTTGATTCAGTGGCCGCAACCGCAAGTCGGCTCGCAACCGCAGGTGGGCTCGCAACCACACGTCGGCTCAACGACGTCGCAGCACGAGTCGCAGGAGTTCTTCTTGCAGCTGAAGAGCTTGCCGAAGAAGTCCTTCAATGGGGTGCAGCGGGGCGCTGGCTCGCAGCAGACGGGCTCGCATCCGCAGACGGGCTCACAAACGGGCTCGCATCCGCAAACCGGCTCGCACATGGGCTCGCAGCCACAGGTGGGCTCGCAACCGCAAACGGGCTCGCATGCTGGCGCTTCGCAGCATGAGCTCTTTTTGGCGAACAGACGTTGCAGCAACCCACACTTGGGTGCAGGTGCACAGCAGGGGTCACAGCAAGTCGGTTCGATGACTTCGCAGCCACAGACCGGCTCACAACCACATACCGGCTCGCACGTATCGCAACACGTGTCACAGCCACCACCGAACAGGGCTTTCAGATGACCGAAAGCACTGGCGTTTTGAGTGTTGCCGGCGATGAGCGCCAGGGCAAACACTGCAGGAACGATTACACGACGCATCGTGATGTCTCCATGGAAAGGTTTGGAAGGAAAGTTCGAACGGCACACCCGTCACCGCAGCCCCCTCGGGGCAGCCCGCCGCAAGCGGCGGTCCAGCGATCGGACCAACTGGGAGGGTGGTCACTCGCCGATGACGGACGGGTCGGGGCAAATCTTGGGAAACGATGCCATGGCCCACTCGATGCTTGGACTGGATGCTGTCGCTTTGAACGTCGCGACGGCGACCAAACCCAGCAGCGAACTTGCCACCGTGTGGACGTGAATTTCGATCGATGTGCCTCACCCAAATTGGTGACGACTCATCGGATCGGTGACTCATGTCCGCAAGCCGAAGCCCTTGGCCCGTGCGTTGGAATCGCCCGCCAAAGTTTCGTGACCCGTTGCCCCGAAGTACCCGGTGCAGGTGGAGATATCGGAGACGTTGACGTATCCAGTCCAATTTCTTGCGTCGAACATTCGCTAATCCTTCAATCTTGCCACAGCCAAAACGAATTTGCGGATTGGCTCGGTTTTGAGCAGTGCGGCGGAGGCCGCCGAAGATCTTCCGATTTCCAAGCGGCAATTTGGTTGACCATCGGCCCGAAGCGCGCACCACAGCCGCACCAAAGTTCTTGAACTTCCGGGCCGATCATCACTAAGGACCGCATCCCATTTTCACGGTTCGACGCCGATGACGCGGCATTCCTATTTCCAGGATGGATCAATTACCAGTGATTGCTGACTTCTCAAGCGTCTTGAGATATTGGGGATTCGCTGAAATGCCGTTTGAGACTCGCGATCACGGCCCGTCGCGTCATTTCCCGCATGGGATGCTGCCTCCGGCGAGTCCTCGGCAGTTTCACTTCAATGATCCGCGACTGGATCGGCTCACGCGGTGGATGATGTCGGGTGTTGCGAACCGGCGTTCCACCTTGAGATACATCGTCGCATCACGCGGCGTCGGACTGACGCATTGGATGAAACAGATTGCGGCCACCTCCGGTATCGATCATCAACCGATTGAGGCGGCAGTGGTCGACGGCACCCACCCAAGTTCTACCGAGATGCTCCGACGACTGTTCACGCCGTCGAATCCTCGAGCAGGGACATCCCGCCTGGTGGCACGTTCAAGCCAGTGCATCCGGCTGTTGCTTGTCGACGATTTGGAGACGGCAACGTGGAGGCAATCGCCGAGTTGCCCGCCAGACGATCAAGGTCTCCATGTTGTGGTCGGATTGAGATCCGCCATCGCGCCCCACTTGGAGCCGACGCTCACGACTTCGTTGGAAGCGCCAACGCCCGGTTGGCTCGCGGAGCTCGTCGGATCCGCGCTGGCCCACGCTGGGGCGACACGACAAGTGTTGACCGCTGGAGCGATGGAATCCCTGATCGACCGTTCGCAAAACCGGTTATCCAAAATCGTTGCGGACTTACCAAGGTGCTTGTATTGCGGCGCGGTCGCCGGCGTCGACCAGATCGACGCCCACCACGTGTGGCAGTACCTGGATTCCGCTTACAATGCCGATCATGTTTCGACGGCTGCTGCCTAACGTTCGCGATGAGAGTCCGTCGAGCGTCTTGCTTCGACGCGTGATGCCAATGAGCCGACGTCGGCCGTCGACGGGGCCGGTGACTCGTCTGCTTTCCGGCCTGGTCGGCTTCGCCATGGTCAGCGTCTGCGGCGCGACCGCCTACCGTTTTCTCGGTTGGAACTGGTCCGATGGGATCTACATGGTCATCATCACGATCTTCACCGTGGGTTATGGTGAAGTTCGACCCGTCGACACGATGGAGCTGCGAGTTGTCACGATCAGCGTGATCGTCTTTGGCTACGCCGCGACCCTTTTGATCATTGGTGGGTTGGCACAACTGATCCTCGATGGCGAGCTACGGCAATCCTTGGAGACGCGAAGAATGGTGCATGAGATTCGACAGCTACGCGATCATGTGATCATTTGCGGCTATGGAAGAATGGGGCAGCGTCTGGCGAGCAAGCTGAGGCTTCGGCGCGATGTTCTCGTGATTGATCCAATTGAATCATGCGTGCAAGCGGCAATGGAGGATGGTTTGTTGGCTCTGTGCGGAAGTGCGTCCGACGAAAAACTACTGCGAGCCGCCGGGGTCGAGCGGGCGGGCGTGTTGGCGGCGGTCATTCCTGACGACGCGACATGTCTATTCATCACGATCACCGCACGCGGCTTGAACACCGACTTGATGATTCTCTCCCGAGGTGAACATTCCAGCACGGTCAGCAAGCTCCGTCAGGTCGGCGCCGACCACGTGGTGCTCACGGCCGCCATTGGAGCCGATCGGTTGAGCCAGTTGATCCTCCGGCCGACTGCTTCGGCGATGCTCCGCAATGATGAGTTGCCATCGGGGTTGATGGAGGACCTTGAATCGATCGGCATGGCAATCGACGAACTTATCGTTGATGACCAATCGACGCTGTGCGGACGGACGATTGGGGAACTGTCGATTCGCGAGGAGAATCGATTCTTGATCGTGGCGGTCCGCCGATCCGCAGGCGAAGTGTTCGTCGATCCCCAGCCGGAGACGACGGTGGAAGCGGGTGATTCCGTGGTCGTGCTTGGCCATGACGTTCATATTCACCAACTCTGCGATCGATTTCGTCTGCAACGCAATGCCGCGATCGTGGCCGAGCGAGAAGCCGATTCTCCGCAACCATAGGTTGCGATCGTCTTTCGAACGTCGCGTTTGAGAGTACCGGCGCGCCCCTGAGGCGTCGACAAATGACACTTTGATGCTGAAAAGCACGCTGCGATGGTTCCATCGGGCTTTCCATTGGTCCATACTGCTCCAGTGTTCGATCGGGTGGATCGGGGTCCCGCCCAAGGAGGTCGGGCCTCGCGGGGGAGGGGTATCCATCCGCTTGTTTGTAGGTCGCTACGGCTTGGCTGAGGGCGGCCGTTCCGCTCGTTTGTCGCTTTGCCTCCCAGGCTTTCTCGATGCGTCCTGCTGAGTCATCCTCAGACGGTTTCGAAACGTCGGGCAATGGCCACGCCACATTGCCACTCACGGAGGCGTCCGGATCCGATCACCAAGTGGATGCGACGGTCCAGGATGAAAGCTCCCATGTGCCCGACTCGCTGGGGCCTGCGTCGTCGCCGGAAGACGCTCCCGTTACGATTGGCCGTTACAAGGTGGTGAGCCTACTGGGCAGCGGCGGCTTTGGAGCGGTCTATCTGGCACGAGACGAAAAGCTGACGCGAGATGTCAGCATCAAGGTTCCGCACCGCCATCGAGTGCGCACCCCGGAGCACCTCCAGCGATACATGCGGGAGGCCAGATTGGTCGCGGGGCTGGACCATGCCAAGATCGTGCCAGTGTTCGACGTTGGCGAAACCGAGAATGGCATGTGTTATGTCGTTTCGAAGTACATCCAAAGCGAAACGCTTGCGGACCGAGTCAAGCAAGACACGTCCCCGAATGAAGCGTTGGACATCGTCATCGATCTCGCCGAGACGCTGCAGTTTGTTCATGAGCAGGGGATCGTGCACCGCGACGTCAAACCGAGCAACGTGCTGGTCGACCGCGACGGCACCCTTTTCCTGAATGACTTTGGCTTGGCAATGTCCGAAGTCACGGTATCCGAACGGGGTGCCCTGATTGGCACACCATCGTACATGAGTCCCGAGCAAGCGTTCGGTGAAGGTCATTTGGTGGATGGTCGCAGTGACGTCTTTTCGTTGGGCGTGATGCTCTACGAAATGCTGAGCGGTCGACGTCCATTTCGAGGCGGAACGACCGAGCAGATCCTCTATCAAATTCGTAATCTGGAACCAAAGCCTCTTCGACAACGAAAACGCGATTTGCCGGTCGCCTTGGAACGCGTCTGCCAGAAGGCGCTGTCGAAGAAGCCAGGCGGGCGATATGCTTCGGCGATTGATCTCGCGGAAGATCTTGCCCAGGTGCGTGAGCGGTTTGGACCGTCCAATTGGTCGGGACCTGCCAACTCGTCGATCGATCTCGCGGCGTCATCGACATCGAGCCGTGTCAGGTTGGTCGATCATGGTTCCGCGGGAGGTTCCTCCGGGCTCTCCGGGAATGCATCCAACAGTGACGATGCATCCGTCATCGTCATTCCAAAGGGACTTCGGTCCTACGATCAAAGTGACGCTCGGTTTTTTAAGGCGATGCTGCCGGGCCCGTACGACATGGACGGGTGCCCGGAGTCCATCCTGTTTTGGAAGCATCGAATCGACGTCAATCAAACGGCCGTGGATCCGTTTCGCGTCGGTGTGATCTATGGCACTTCAGGTTGCGGCAAGAGTTCGTTTGTCCGTGCGGGGCTGATCCCCATTTTGGAGAATTCGGTACGGGTATGCCTGATTGACGCAACACACCAGGGAACGACTCAACGATTGACGCAGAGCCTTTCGAGGCTGGTGCCCACATTCGATGCGCCGGCGACGAGCGACATGCCATTGCCGGATCGGTTCGCATCGATCCGCCGCGGCGAGAACTTGCCATCGGGGCAAAAGGTCCTGATCGTGATCGATCAGTTCGAGCAGTGGCTCAACGGTGCGGATGATGACCAGCGCGCTGAGCTGACGCTGGCACTGCGTCAGTGCGATGGGCACCGCTTGCAGACGATCTTATTGGTCCGTGATGACTTTTGGTTGGCGACGTCGCGTTTAATGCGAGATCTCGATATCGAGCTATCTGCATCGCACAATCTCGCGATGATCGACTTGCTCGACCAGCCTCACGCGGCCCGATTGTTGCGGATGTTGGGCCGCGCGTACGGACGCATCGGCAGCGAAGATGTTCGTTTGAAGCGTGAACAACGCCACTTCATTCGAGATGCCGTGACGGCGCTTTCAAGCGGAGGCCGCGTCATCGCGGTTCAGTTGGCATTATTTGCAGAGATGATGAAGTCCCGACCCTGGACTCGGGCTTCGCTTCGATCACTTCATGGTGTTGACCGGATCGTCGAGCAATTCCTGCATGAATCATTCGACGCCCCCACGGCACCCAAAGAACAACGCATTCATCAAGCGGCCGCACATCGACTATTGGCGGCCATGCTTCCCGAGACTGGATTGATCCGGGGAGGCTCGATTTCGCGCGCCGACTTAATGAAGGCGTCTGGTTATGACGAGTCACCTGAGTTGATGTCCGACTTGACTCAGATTCTCGATACACGTCTCAAGCTGATCACGGAAGTGGAATCCGGTGAAGGAGCCGTTGACCGCAAAGCGACCCGATATCAACTGACCCATGATACGTTGATTCCCGCCCTTCGACGTTGGTTGATGAGGCACGAGAATGGATCGATGCGAGGGCGTGCGAGGGGCCAACTGCGCCATCGGGCCAACGCATATGCCGAGAGAGATGATCGCCGTCAGCTGCCGTCCATGTTTCAGTGGGCACAGTTCGGATTGTTGGTTCGCCGGCGAGACTGGACTCCGGCGGAACGTCGCATGATGCATGCAGCCGGCCGCGAGCATGGCGTGCTCATCGCGTTGCTCCTGTTCGTGGCGGGCGCTCTATGGTTTGGTTATCGCGAGTCGAGGAGCCGAGCTGTCGCTAGCAGTCTGGTTTCCCAGTTGATGGTCGCGACGCCCACGCAATTGCCCGAAACGCTGCGCCAAATCGATGAAGAGTCCGCGGTGACGCAGTCACAGTTGACGACCAAGATGTTCGACGTCGAGGAACCATCCAGAGAGCGATTCCTGGCCGCACTCGCGTTGGCGCCCTCGACGATGGAGGTGGGCCAGGACGACGATCGGTCGGGCGAGATTTGGTCAAGCATTGCCGACTACGCCTTGGAGGCTCCGCTGGATCTACTGGCGATTGTCCAGACACGACGGCCGCATTGGTGCGATCAACTTGCGGGACGCTTCCGTACGGCGCTCTCGGATCCGGAAAGCAATATGGCACGTCGACTACGGGCCGGATTGCTCATCGGTACGTCGAAAGCCTCCGATTCCCTCACGGTTGGACAGCTGGACGTTTTGGCACAGGCGATCGTGGACGAATCGCTCTCCAACAAGCTGGAGTACCGAGCGTTGGTCCAGCTCAGCCGAGCTTTACGCCAGCCGCTGACCATCCCTCTGACAAACATTCATTGGGATTCACCTCGATTGGCAGCGCGGGATGCCGCCGCGACGTTGATCCGTGACGTGCATCTGGAGCATCCCGTTGACCTGGTTGATGCTTCCCTCGGTTTACGTGAAGACGCGTTCGAGTTATTGCTCGATTCGCTTGCGGGGCCTTCCTCGTCCAGTCTTGCCTTGCCTGTGCTCGGTCGAACGGACATCCGCGAACCGGGACGCCGCGTGGGGCGGTTGGCTGCTTTGCGAGCCCTCGGGATTTCGAGTCTGCAAACTCATGCGACTCGTCAGGACGGGGTTTTAGACGCAGCTGGGGCCACGGGACCGCCCGCAGGCTGGCCGAGCGACTTCGAGCCGTTGCTCTGGTCCGGGAGAGGCGATGTGGCACCGATGACCTTGATCGAGAATCTTCTCCGGTTCGGGACGCCTCCGACTTGGTGGCTGGACTCTGGTTTTGACGACAGCGGCGACCTCCGGTGCATGCAGTTGATCGGAATGGGACGGTCGCTGGATCGAAGCGGCTCGGCGGACGTGGGCTTCATCGACGAGTGCCGTCGCATCGCTCGTAAACGATTTCAGTCGTCGCGAGACGCAGGGGAACATTCCGCCGCAAGGTGGTTGCTCGTTCGTTTGGGCGATCAGCACTGGATCGATCAGTGGTATCAGAACAACGCGATTGACTCGCCATCAGCAGATCGACGCAGAACCGAGGACCGAAGCGGTGCGAGTTGGCGTGTCAATCAAGTTCAAATGCCGATGGTGCGATTTGATGCGGACACCGTGAGGAGTCGATCGCCCATCGATGAGTCGGTTCCCGATCCAAACTGGAATGAACCTTTGCCCTATGCGTTTGAGCTCGCGGCGCAAGAAGTGACCGTCGAACAGTATCTGAGTTTTGACCCCAACTATTCCCATCGGGGTGAACTGGCATCGATGGATCCGCGGATTCCTGCGGGCGTGATCACTTGGGAAGAAGCGGTTGCGTATTGTCAATGGCTCACCTTGAGGGACGGAATGCGGGAGGAAGACTTGGCCTATGAGGTCGATGCGGATGGGCAAAGCCGATTGAAGTCGGGGTTTGACCAGATCGGTGGCTATCGATTGCCGACGATCCGCGAATGGACAGCCGCATGGGATGCAGACCCGGCATACCAGGCCTGTTTCATGAACGACTCGTTCGTGTCGCAGTTTGCCCGGATCAATCCACATGCCGATGATCAACCGGAGCCGGTCGGCGGCGTCCTCCCGAGTCGTGTCGGTCTTTTTCACATGGCCGGCAATGCGGAGGAATGGTGCTCCGAAAGGCTTCAGAGCCATCGCGCCCTGCGAGGCATCCCTTACTCCTGGGACTTGTCGGAGCGAATCATGGTCTCGGCACCGCATTGGTTCCCAGGGGACATTAATTATATCCGAATCGGTTTCCGCGTCGCACGTAGCGTGCCCGCAATCCAGCGTTAGTTGCTTCAATTCATTACGAATCGCAATGAGATAATTTCGTGACAAAGTCCAACGAAGAGTTTTCCAAGGGGCTGCGAGACTGGCCTAACGATCCCGGCCATCCCAGACAGTCACTACCACCGGAATGGCCGTACAGCCCCGGTGATTTACGTCAGTCGTTTCCTCCGGAGTGGCCTTACAGCCCCGGTGATTCACGTCAGTCGTTTCCACCGGAGTGGCCGTACAGTCCCGGTGATTTACGTCAGTCGTTTCCTCCGGAGTGGCCGTACAGTCCCGGTGATTCACGTCAGTCGTTTCCTCCGGAATGGCCGTATAGCCCGCGTGAGTCTCAAGCGTTTGGATTTCGCACCGTGCCATCACGTTCGGCCCATGCGACATCTCCCAAACTCTTGCCACCAGATGGTACTGCGGCTCATCGCGTGACAAGACCTTCTCGAGCGTATGGTTCATCGCTTTGGCGGTTTGACGGCAACCAGTGGAAGCTCATGGAAGACCACAGCGTTGCAGGGGGTGTGGCAGTGATGCCAGTTCGTCCTGGCAACTATGTCGGGCAAATGGTGAAGATTCCATCCAGGTCCAAAGAGCGGGATGACTCCAAACCGCGAGCGAACGCTGCGGCGGATCCGGTCTTTTTTGCGGAGGTGGTTCATCGGGCGCTGAGCGTGCCAGGATACGCGTCGGAATCTGAAATACGTTGGCTTGCCGAGCAGGCATCGCATCTTCAGCCGGGTGCACTTTGGATCGAGCTCGGCGCCATGTGCGGGCGTTCCCTGTTGGCCGCCGGGTTGGCGATGCCTCTAGGATCCAAGCTCATCACGGTCGATGAACGACTCGGCCAGCAACGTCGCCGGGGTCAGGATCTATTCGATGTCTTTCGCGAGCTGAGTTACGAACGCAGCGATCTGAGCATCACGATGATGAAGTCTCCGTCGGTCCGTGCCGCCGATCACATCATCAACGGTTCGGCGGCGGTGATTTACATTGATGCCAATCATCACGGCCCGGCAGTGCGAGCGGACATCGCGGCGTGGCGTCCGAAGCTCCGCGCCGGCGGCTTGATGTGTGGTCACGACTACGGACGCGATGCCTATCCAGGCGTCGCCCAAGTCGTCGACCAGTTACCTGGATCGGCCATCGCCGTTGATTCCATTTGGACTTGGCGTCCGTGAGAGAGATCAAGTGTGGATTTCGGGGTGGCGTCCAATGTGACGACCGCGGCGAAACGGCACATTGCGAATTGCTTCGTCGATTGTTGAATGATCCAACGGGGCAGCGTTCCCGAATCCATCGGAGCGCATGCGAGTACTGCGGCGGAGAGACTGCCTCGCAACCGGCCCGCATGATGGAGGTGATGACTGCTGCGATCCGTGCGGATCCGACCATCGACCGAGATGATCCCGTCATGCGACTATCCGATCGATTCGTTCCACGACTTGCGTCGAACCCGCCTGCCCCCAATGGTCGAGGGCACAGCCCAGCAACCGCCGTGGACGTCGTGATGGCGATCACTCGCATGGACGTCAACGTGTTTCGCGTGATCCATGCTTGGCTCCATCAGCGCGGCGTTCACGTGGTACTGCACTTGGTTGGAGACGAGACCGTGCTAAACCAATCGCGAGGTCAACCGATGTTGGTTGATCACCCAAATGTGCGGTTTCATCGTCATTTGTTTGCTCAATGTGACGCGATCAGGATGGTCTTCGAAGCCGCACATCGAGTCACCCGATCCTTGGAGTCGAATGACTTGGCGCTGGCGGCGCAGGACGCCCTACCAGTGACCGATCACTTGGCCATCGCAACCCAGCAGCTTGCTCGCAGCAAAGCGACTTGGTTTGCGGCGGCGACATCCAAGGCGACATCGAGCCTACCCGAGTTGGGTCGATGGCAACGATGCGTGCAACCAGAAACGATCGTCATTCGGCGGTCGACGTGGGTCGATTTGGCGGGTCCTTGCGATCCAGCCTACGACGTCGACGTGGATTTTTTTCAACGTGCGGTGGCGGAGGAGCATTACGGCACCATCCATCCAACTCAAACTGTCCGCGTCAACGATGAGTCCACGACGACATTAGGCCCCGCACCTCCCTGGTTTCATGGCGAGTTACTGTCCAAGCGGTTTACGTGGTATCAACACGGCCGCGGGTTTGGGTTGCCACGTTTAGCGTGCGACGTCATCTTGCCGTTTCGAGGACAATTGGAATGGGTGGAGGAGGCGGTTGAGAGCGTCCGCACACAGGAGGGGATCGATTGGACGCTCCATCTGATCGACGACGCAACACCGGAACCCACCGATCAATGGCTGAAGCAATTTTGCGAAGACCCTCGCGTACGCGTGTACCGCAATCGGATCAATATCGGCCAGTTTGCATCCTTCAACAACGTTGCAAAGCACTGCTCGTCTGACTGGTTGGTGACCCAAGATGGTGACGACGTCAGCTTGCCGGGCCGCTTGAAAGAAACGGTTACGATTGCGGCCCTTTGCGACGCGGACCTCCTGGGCGCGGCGACGACCTTGATTGGTTCGGACGAAGCTGCTCTGTCGATGCAACACTTGGCCGTCCAACATGGTTCCCGGACAACCTACCATCGACGATCCTTTCCAGCCGGGTCGACCCAGGCTTGGTACTACCTAGAAAACCCAACGCTCGTCCACAAGCGATCCTACTTTCTTCGGGGGCGTGGCTTCGCCGACTTTGGAAACATCACTCGCAACCGTACCACGCTCGATACCGAATGGATGATGCGGGCGATGCTCGATGGTGCCAACATCGTCGCTTGCCAGCGACTGGCCGTCGGCTATCGGCTTCATAATGAGTCCGCGATTCATCATCCTAAGACCCGAATGGGCAGTCCTGTCCGCCAATGGTCGCATCGTGAGCTTTCGCGGCGACTGAGACAGTTTGCTGAGGGTGGTATCGCGCCGGCGACGATGGGATCCATGGATCGTCATGCTGACGTCACCGAAGTCTGGGCAGCTTGATGGCCTATTTCGCTCGACATGTCGACACCTGTCCGCATCGAGAAGTCGCTGCGTCGAAACACGATACGGCCAACTGCACTTTGGTATGCCATTTGACCGGGCAGTCCTCCATTTCCGTCGACACGTCCGTTTGCCAGCACTGCTGTAAGTGGCCCGAACCAAACACGGACCATTGGAATCCCGTGATCGGATCATTGGTGCTGGGATCACTCGACGAAACCGAGGGGCAGCGGAGTCGACCGAACGCAGAGCACGTTCGACATTTAGCGATGGAGTACATCGACACCGATGTCGATTCATCGGGAACGACCGCGCCTGATCGCCAACCGCCAGCGGATGTGGAGGACGTGAGTCTGATCGTCGCTTGCATGCCACCGCCGTCGGTCGTTGTTGATGGACCTTCCGAGCCGCGTGGCCCCGATTTTGCGTGGGCGGTGGGAATCACGACGGCACCGCGGAGCCATCCCACGCTGCCCTATTGCATCGATGCGCTGGCCCGGGCGGGATGGACGGACGCATTTGTGTTCGCCGACGGCGATGTATCTGACGAGATCGAAAGTCGATCCCTCCAGCTCGAGTGGATTCGTCGCAGTCGAGCCGCTGGAGGTTGGTCCAACTACGTACTGGCGGCGCATGAGCTTGTGCATCGACGGCCCCACGCCGATGCATACCTTTTGCTCCAGGATGACGCCATGTTGACACGTTGGTCGGCAATTCGCTCCTACATCGAACTGGTCATCGCCTCCGTTGGTGCTTCGGCTGTCGTATCGTTGTACAGCAGCATTGTCGGCAATGCTGAGCTTGCTACGAATCGTTGGTCCCGTTTTGACCGTCCGTATCTGCCTGGAGCCCAGGGTGTCGCGTTCACTCAATCGGCGATGCACGCCTTCGTGGCTGATTCGATCACGCGGCCATGGGAATGGAGCTCGACACCGCGACGCCCGTCTGCTCCATTCGAGCAACGCGGCATCGATGGGAAGATCGGCCGCTGGGCGCATGCCACATCGACGCCGATGTGGCTACCGTCGCCGTCACTGGTTTGGCACCTTGGCGATACGTCGACGTTATGGCCGCACGCCACGATGACGGGGATCCGCCGGGCGAACGGCTTTCTGGAATCGACTGAGCTGACTGATCATGCTGGAGCCCATCGTGGATCGACGCAGCGTCGACCGGTCAGGCCGCCGGCTTGAGGTAGCTCGAAAGCCGTTCGGCGCGACTGGGACTCTGAAGCTTGGCGACGGCTTTGGCTTCAATCTGGCGGACGCGTTCACGCGTGACCTTAAAGATGCGCCCACATTCCTCCAACGTGTAGCTGTATCCATCGACCAAACCATAGCGGAGGCGAATGATCTCGCGTTCACGGAACGTGAGCGTCTTGAGCAGCTCGTCGATCTTGCCGCGTAGCATTCCGGCGCCAGCGACACGGACGGGACTGTCATTCTCATTGTCCTGAACAAACTCGCCAAAGCTACTATCCTCGCCCTCACCAACAGGACGATCCAGACTGACGGGATGACGGCCGATGTCCATTACGCGGCGGACTTCTTCGACGGCCACATCTGTTTCTCTTGCGATTTCTTCGCACGTTGGTTCACGGCGCAGTGTCTGCGTGAGACGCTTTTGTGCCTGACGCAACTTACTCAATACGTCGATCATGTGGACGGGGATGCGGATGGTTCTTGCTTGATCCGCGATCGCTCGCGTAATCGCCTGTCGGATCCACCAGGTCGCGTACGTGCTGAACTTGAACCCGCGTCGATACTCGTATTTGTCGACGGCTCGCATCAGCCCCGTGTTGCCCTCCTGGATCAGATCCAGAAACGACAGACCGCGGTTGCGATATTTCTTCGCGATGGAAACCACCAATCGTAGATTGCCGGCGGACAACTCTCGTTTGGTTGCCTCGTACTGGTCGAAGTGATCCCGGACACGGCGCATCCGTTTGGCCAGGCTGGAAGGGCTTTCTTGCGTGACCATCATCAGTTCTCGCAATTCTTGACGTAGATCAGCAGCTTCGTCTTGACTGACCGCGTCCTCGCCGAGTTGTTGCAGACGGTCGCGAATGAAAGTCATGCGCCCCGCAATCTTTTCCAGTTGACGCAACAACGGCGTCACGCGACGACTCCGAAGTGACAACTCCTCGACCAACTCAAGTGCTTTCCTGCGACGTCGCAGGAATCGAGTCCGGACGGCACTCTTCAAGCGTGGCGAGACGCTCTTGCGTACCAGCATGTCGAAGTCGATCCGGTTCTCTTCAATCAGATAGTCCAACGTCCGCAAGTTGTGAGGCATGCGTTGCGAGATCTGCTCTTTGGTGAGTCGTTCCGTTAATGATACCTTGATGGTGCGATCAAACGGTAATTCACCGGAGTGGACGCGATGAAGGGTTTCTACCGTCGCGCGCAACGCGTAATCGGATTCCAGCAACGCCCGCCGGTATTGTTTGCGTGTTATTTCAATCTTCTTTGCCAACGCGATCTCTTGCTCTCGCGTCAACAATGGGATCTCCGCCATCTGGGACAGATACATCCGAATGGGATCTTCGCTCGCCTTGGGCAAGTCGCCGGTCGTGACTAACGCCGGACCCAACGATTCGCTTGATTCCATTTGGAGAGTCTCGGACTCTTGGACCATGCCCATCGACGTTGTTTCACCCTCTGCCGGCAATCCGCTCAAGTTGACGCTGGCATGAGCTGCCGATTGAGCTGCCGCGGCGCGGGCCTTTTTTTCCGAGGTTTCGATGAGCTGGATTCCGCGCCGTTCCAGCGCCAACAGCAGTCCGTTGAGCTTCTCGGGATTGACGTCCTCGTCGGGCAAATACGCGTTGACTTCATCATAAGTTAGGTAGCCGTCCTTGGCACCTCGAGAAATCAACAACGAGAGATCTTGATCCATCAATTCAGTCATCGTGAACATCCTGTTTATGAGTCGCACGTTCTTCGTGAACGCGCTCGGGTCGATTGAAGTTTTGGCGGTCCAGTCATGGCGGGAAATGGATCAGTTCGCGGGGGAACGATCCAAACGTGGATTCACATTTTCGGCGGGTCTACCTCGGGGTTTGGCGGATACGTTCGGCGGCAAAGAGTTGTTGTAGCACGGCGAGTTCCTCGTCTTCGGGAAGTTGTGCCGAGCGGAGAGTATCGATCTGACGCTGTTTTTCGGCTTCGAATGCGAGTTCGTGATACCTTGCGAGGATGGCCGAATATCGGTCCGTAGGCGAATCCAACTCTTCTTGGGAGCGTTGTTCAATCCGTTCCAGCAAAGACACAATCTCGTTCTTGAGGAACTCGTTCTCCAAAATGATGAGCAAGCTTTCCGCCGTCAACTCACGCGCTTGCAAGTCGAGATCCTGATAGGCCGAAAGCAACATCTTGGCGGTGGAGGTTTCCAGCCACGCGACATCGATCGATTCGATGGCCATCGCAGCGACATCCGGCGATTCCAGCAACGTTTCAAAGAGCTGACGATCGATCCCTGTGAGCGGCACGGCTTGCGGCGACGTCGATGGGGCGTCGAAGTGTTCCGTCTCGGAGTACTCCGCAATCGTCCGATCATCCACACCGTATGCGGATAGATCCTCTGCCGAGGCCTGGTCAAAAGTCTGGTCAATGCCGTCGCGATTGGTTCGATTCGACGCCGCAGGTTGATGACGTCGCGCACTGCGGCGGTAGGCTCGATTACGGCGTTCTCGATCCGCTCGTTCGGACCGCATGGCGTCAAGTCGACGTTGAAGTCGTTCTACGGGCAACCCAAACACAGCCGACATGCGCACGAGCATCTGATCCATCTTCAACATCAATTTGTCGCTGGTCGTCGGCGCCTTGCACAGCACCTGCAACATCGACTCGATTGCATTGGTGACACTCTGCGTGTCCGTCCTTACATCCACCCCATCGACCAGACGATTGAGTTTGTGCTGCAACGCGTCCGGCGATGACTGGGACAGCTCTCGAAACGCGCTGGCGGTGTGCAACTTCAAGTAATCAGCCGGGTCGACACCGTCAGGCAGCGTCATCACTCGAAGGTCAATGTCGGCTTGGACAAACACATCGAGCACCTCGTCGGCGCGACGACGACCAGCCTCATCACCGTCCAGCACCAACACCACTCGATTGGCGAATCGCTTGAGTACCCGTACGTGATCGGTCGTCAAAGCGGTGCCCAGGACGGCAACGACCGGCTCAATCCCCGCCATGCGTGCGGCCACCACGTCGGTGTAGCCCTCCATGACGAAGACTTCACCGTCACGCCTCATCGCCTCGCGTGCCAGATGAAGCCCGTAGAGTTCATTGGACTTTCGGTAAAGCAGCGTCTCCGGACCGTTGATGTATTTCGCGCCACCGGTTTGGGGCTCGTCGTTGCCGGACGTCTCATTCGACTTGTTGACAAGCTCCGGAACCACTCGGCCGCCTAGTGAAATCACGCTGCCCGTCGCATCGCAAATCGGAAACATCAGCCGTCCACGAAACCGATCGTACCCACCCGACCCGCTCTCTCTGCCAACGACCACACCGCAGGCCTTGGCGACGGCTTCACTGAAGTGGTGTCGACGCAATAAGTTCATCGCGAAGTCCCATGAATCGGGTGCGAATCCGATTTGGAACTGCTCACGGTTGGCGTCGTCGATGCCGCGCCGGTTGCAATACTCGAGGGCGAGTCTTGCCTCTTCGGACTGGGGGTCACTCAGCTGCGCGAAGTAAGCCTTGGCAACTAAGTCGATGGCCGCCAGTAGCGTATCCCGATCGTTAGGTTCGCCCGGTTTGGTATTGGGACCGCGGCGGAACGTCGGCACCTCGATTCCGGCCGCGTCGGCCAGCGATCGTAGTGCGGACGGGAAGTCGAGTCCCTCTCGCTTCATTACAAAACTGAAGACATCGCCACCGATGTCGCAAACCCAGCACTTCCAACTCTGGCGAGCTGGATTGATCGTCATCGATGGTTTCGTGTCATTGTGAAACGGGCATCGGGCTACGAAGTTTCGCCCTTGCGGCCGGAGCTCTAAATCGCGTCCGATGACATCAACGATGTCCGTTGCGGCGCGCACCCGCTCCTTGACGTCAAAGCCCGCAGCAGTCGACAAATGCTGGCACTCCCGATTGGACGATTCCATACCGAATCGCCGGCGAGGCAAAGTGGGATCGGTCCACCCGGTCGACGGTCACGGCGATGCCGCATCCCGCACGTTGCCGTCCATCCTGAACGACCAGCAAATCAATGCTGTGGCAAATTTCAATCTCACGTAAATCCATTTACATGGACCGACCTGGTCTCCCGGGCCGCACGCTGAGTTTGTCGTTGGTGAAATAGACCGTCAAGGTCAATCTGGTCGTGTTGCCTGCACCTTCTTCAGATGTGGTCGCGGAGATCACATTGAGACACAGGTGTATTCAATTCGATGACGACCGGGCTGCATGCTCGCCGGCTTAATCTGCGTGTTTTCCAATCGCCGGATATGTCATTTTCGCCGTGTTTCACGTTGTTTCACCTCGGCAGCGACTCAGGAACTGGGTCGAAATTGAATTCTGGCCCAACGGATGCGTGATTGGGTATCCGCCCGCGGCGGCCCTCGCCGCGGATCAACCTCCCTGAATTCCGGAGCACGGAACATGAACATTTCCAATCACGTCCAAACCGTACGTTCTCGAGTCATTCGACTGTTGGCAGTTCCAGCGATCGCCTTTGGTACCTGGCTGGTGGCGGATCCACCTCGCGCCGACGCAGGCGGTTTCAGTTTTTCCATCGGCAGCCCCCGCGTATTGGGGTTCGGAACCTCAAGCCGTTATGGGTTCAGCCGTTACGGCACTGGCTTTCGTGGCGTTACGTATGGTTATGGGTACCCCGGCTATACAGCTGGCTTTCGGGGCATATCGCCCTACCGGTCATACCGCCCCACGACGAGGTATTACCATACCTCACCGTCGTTCGTGCCTCGAAGCCGTTACTACGGTTATGTGCCCGGCTATTACGGCTATCCGTACGGTCGCCACTGAAGCGACGAACTCAATCGTCGAGTTCGGCAACCGCCTTGGGTAAATCGGGATCAACGAGGCCCCAACCGCCTCGTCCGCTATCAACGCGGCTTTGGACGTCGAGAACGGTGTCCTCTGGCGTTGGTTCCCAGAATTTTTTGATCACGGTTTGGTCGAGCGACTCCGCCGAACGGAACAGACGAAATCCAACACCACGCGACGGATCGCTGGTGAACCACCACGGGCTCAATGGGAAATTTGGATCTTCCACTTTCCATTCTTCGTCATCGGATGCCAGACGAGCTGCGCTTCGAAGGTCCGGCGGGTCCATCTCCCAACTGCCACCCCGTGATACACACGGCCAAGGCATTTCAGGCCATTTGGCGGCGTCTGCGGCGCTCGCGATTCCCTGATCGGACATCCAACCGTAGCCGTCCTCGGTATACTCGTTCACGGTCCACTCGGCTGCGTTGCCGTGCATGTCGTGGAGGCCGAAAGGATTTGGTTTTTTCGTGCCGACGGGTCCGGGACCATCAAATGCGTTATCGAAATACCACGCGTATTCGTCAATCAAGTCGGGATCATCGCCCCAACTATAGACAGTATCGGTGCCTCCGCGCGCGGCATATTCCCACTCCGCCTCGGTTGGCAATCGATATTGAACTTCCGTGATTCCGGAAAGCCACTTGGTAAATTGTTGGGCCGCATACTGCGTCATCGTTACCGCGGGCTGGTCAGGTTCTTCGCCATATTCAAATGTGAACGATGGGTCATACAACTCGGTAGGAGCGGTGATCGCGTCGGCGCGGTTGGAATCGTCCACCAGGCGAACGCCGCGCGACTCGAACTCCTTGAAGACGGAATACATTCGCATGTATTCCTTGTACATGTCCCAGCGGACCTCGGTCTTGGCAACCCACATCGGTTCGACGGAGAGTGGAATGGACGGCGTCTCGTCATCGACGAAGTCAGGGTCGTCATCGCTGCTTCCAAATACAAAGTCGCCTCCCGGGACGGGAACCATTTCAAACGTAATATCGGTGCCAGGAATCCGTTCCGTGTAGGTCACCATGAAACGCCCATCACCAAGTTTTACCGAGGGTCCGTCAGACGGTGCTTGAGAGGCGATGCCTTTGTCTTCGCCCAAAAGCGGGGTTACGGCAACTATCCAGGCGGAGAGCAGCAAGAGCAGTCGTGCAAGGTTGATCGTATCTCGTTTCTCTGAACGCATGGAGTCTTTAATCAAGTGTCGAGTCTGGGATGAAATTGTCGCGCCGACAACGTTCACTATTGAACCAGAACATCTGGCCGATTGCCAAGGCGCACCCGGATGTTCCTCAGAGCGGCGTTTCGTCGAATCTCCAATTCTAATTCGGTCTGGGCGCTAGTTTGCCCAACAATCCGCATCAGGTGTCCGACGTCAATCACCGCCGTTTCGTCAACAGAGACGACGATATCACCGGGCAACAAACCCGCAATGGCGCCGGGAGACTCGCTGCTGGGCAGGCCGCTGATCAACGCCCCGCGAATTCGTGGATCTGCACCAACGTGCAACGCATCGGGTACTTCCTCCAGCATCACACCGAGCCAGCCCCGGGTGACTCGTCCGGCATCGCGAAGCTGCTCATAAATCTGCTTCGACACGTTGCTCGGAATTGAGAAGCTCACGCCCTGATAGGTGTCGCCGACGATGGCCGTGTTGATTCCAATGCAGCGGCCTCTGGCGTCGACTAACGGACCACCCGAGTTGCCCGGGTTGACCGCGACATCGGACTGCATGAAGTCCTGGTAACGAGCGCTGGCACCGTACCTTGCACCAGCGTGCACGATTCGGTGGGTACCGCTGAGGATTCCAAACGTGATCGTTCGATCAAGTCCAAACGGGCTGCCGACTGCCCAGACGGGCGAACCCACACGGATCTCGCCGCTATCGCCCCATCGGATCGGGAGCAAATTCTCCGCGTCGACCTTGAGTACGGCGAGATCGGTCAGTCGATCTGTTCCCACCACGGTCGCCTCCTGGCGTCGACCGTCGCTAAGGGTCACCCAGATCTGTTGACCGTCGGTGATCACGTGACGGTTCGTCAAGATATATCCCGATTCATCCACAATCACGCCGCTGCCCTGATCGGAAACGGAGTACGAATTCGATCCGTTGGATGACCCATCCTCGCCGGTCGTACCGCCGTCTTCGATGCCACGTAGGAGGCGTTGCAGGGATGCGTTCGTCTCGTCGCCACGCCGGTGGACATCAATGTGAACCACGGACGGTCCCACGGCAGAGCTGACCATCTCATAGGCGCGACTCAGGGAATCCAACGACACATTGCGGAGCCCTTGCTCGCCCGTTTCATACTCGGCTCGCATCTCACCACGATGCCAGGCATAACGAATCTCTTCGACGATTCTGGGAACGCTATACCGGGCCAAACCGAGCATGACCAACATCGTCGCCAAGAGTGTTAGGCTCTGCATGACCGAGCCCGCACTCCGCGACTTGCCACGCACGCGATTCGCATCGGATTGTGGTTCCGCCGACGTCGAATCGACCTCATGAGATTCAGCGGCACCGCGATCCGGTCCTGCACCCTTGGCAGACTCGGCAACGTCCACCCTCACTCTGGCCGAATACACCCGAGGTGGGACATCATCTGCCGGCTTTTCGATTGGAGACACCGTCAAGTCGATGGGGGTGTCTGGCATGATGGCTCATCCTGCTGGAAACTACTCGTTCGACACAGCCGCGTGCCCGCGTTGACCGGTTTTCGATTGTAGTGACTCAGCCAGCACCGGGGGCAAAATTCTGAGACACACGTATGACTCGACGGTATTTCGCACGGGACCTGATCTCGCAACGTGCTCCAATCACGCTGGACCGTGATGAATCGGCACACGCGATTCGCGTGATGCGATTGGAAATTGGGGACGCGATTGATCTTTTCGACGGCCTTGGAAACGAAGCGACTGGCAAAGTCATCGATTTATCGCGTGACCGGTGCGTCTGCCAGATGGAGCCGCCGGTCGCCGTGGACCGTGAGCCGACTCGATCGTTGACGCTGGCGATTTCTCTGCCCAAACCGGATCGCGCCAAGGAAATGGTCGCAAGACTAACGGAACTCGGCGTCATCAGGGTTGTGCCGATTGTGACCAAGCGAACGCAGCGGGCGCCGGCGACGGCGCTGCTGAGCAAACTCGAACGAGGGGTAACCGAGGCCTGCAAGCAATCTGGTCGTAATTGCTTGATGTCGATTGACGAACCGCGACCGCTCGAGCGGCTATTGGAAGACTGCTCCGACGATGCAAACGCTTCGCTTTGGGTTGCCGCGCCTGGGCGTCGGCTCTTCGACAGCGACCGGGTTCAAGCCCAACGCGTTTGGACCATCGTTGGTCCAGAGGGTGGACTGAACGAACGAGAGATGACGGCCTGCGAAGACGCTGGATGGGAAGCGGTTAGTTTGGGTCGTCGGATTCTGCGGATTGAAACGGCGGCGGTCGCGGTTGCGGCACGCGTGTTGACGGATTGATGAGACGCACTGGTCGGGAAGTCTCACTCGCGCCGCGAAATACGAGCTAGGGTTCCTCGGATGAATTTCTCCGGGATGTGACCATTCCGCTCAACGCCCTGCGCCCGATACTCGTCGTCATGAACGCCTTGCTGAGCGATACCCACAATTTCGAATCCGCCCTAGGCGGGCTGCTGAGCGATGACACGTTCTGGCCGACCGAGCCCCAGACGCTCGCCGAGGTTGGTTTGTCGACCTCGTTCATTGAGTCGCTGCTTCTCAAGACGGTCCTGCAAAAGGGAACCGTCAGCGGGCGGAATCTCTCTGAAGCGATCGGCCTGCCGTTTCGCATCGTCGAGCCGATTGTCGATGCATTGAGAACGCGAAAGTTCGTCGCGCATGTGCGTCCGGCGGCATTCAATGACTATTACTATTCGCTCACGGAGGTCGGCCAAAAGCGGGCGCATTCGCACATGCAGCAATCCAGCTACGTCGGTCCGGCACCGGTGACGCTGAGCGATTACTGTTTGTCGGTCGAGGCACAAGCGGCTGGCTCGGATCCGATTGGCCGCGACGAGTTGCGCTCATCGTTGTCAAGAATTTCTTACCAAGACGAGTTGCTCGACCAGATCGGCCCGGCCGTCAATAGCAACGCGGGTCTGTTCCTGTTCGGACCTCCAGGCAACGGAAAGACCACCATCGCCCGAAGCCTCACGCGATGTTTGGGCCAAGAGATCTGGATCCCGCACGCGATCCTGGATGATGGCAACCTGATCAAGATCAAAGATGATGCGTTCCATCACGAAGCGCCCATTCCCGAGGGCGATGGCCAACTCTTGAAGTCCCAGGCATGGGATCACCGTTGGATTCGAATCACCCGTCCCAGCGTCGTCGTGGGCGGTGAGCTTGTAATGGATAACCTGGAAGTCCGGCACGATCAACGCAGCAACATTTGTGAAGCACCGCTGCAGATGAAAAGCAATTGCGGGTGTCTGTTGATCGATGACTTTGGTCGACAACGAATTGCACCGGAGGAGCTTCTTAATCGGTGGATTATTCCCCTGGAGAATCGATGCGACTACCTGACACTGCCGACGGGTAAAAAAATCCAGATTCCGTTTGAGCAGTTGATCCTGTTTTCGACCAATCTGAACCCCGACGACCTTGTCGATGAAGCCTTCTTGCGTCGGGTGCCGTACAAGATTTTCGTCGACGACCCGGACGCAAAGGAATTCAAGTACTTGATGAAGACGGTGGCCGAAACGATGGGATTCCCGGAGACGCCCGAGGCGGCCGATTACCTCCTGGCGTTCTATGAACGAGTACAACGTCCCATGCGGCGCTGTCATCCGCGGGACTTGTTGAACCAGGTCGCGAGTTTCTGCCGCTACCGTGATCTGCCCCTAACGTTGCGCCCCGAGTATCTCGATCAGGCGTGCCGAAATTACTTCAGCGCCCTTTAGGTCGTTCGGATCGTCACTTCTGTGAGTCGGACGCAACATCGACGTCGATTATCATGACTTTGCAAACCTCGTCGAATATCACCGCCGGCTATGAGCCCATCGCAGGTTATTGCCTGGAGGAGAAAATCGGCGAGGGCGGCTTTGGTGAAGTCTGGAGGGCGAACGCGCCCGGCGGAATCAAGAAAGCCGTCAAGTTTGTGTTCGGTGCCACGGATGAGAAACGTGGCAGCCGCGAGCTGAAGTCGCTCGAGCGAATCAAGGGGGTTCATCATCCATTCTTGTTGACCTTGGAACGATTCGGCATCGTCGACGACCGTTTGATCATCGTGACGGAACTTGCCGACGGTTCGCTCGAAGACGTCTTGCAGCGACACATCGATCGCGGCTCGTGTGGGATTCCCCGCGCCGCACTGCTTTCGTACCTGCACGACGCCGCGGACGCTTTGGACTACCTGCATGACAGTTACCAACTGCAGCACCTGGATGTGAAACCCGGAAACCTGCTGATGGTGGGTGGGCACGTCAAGGTCGGTGACTTCGGACTGTTGAAGGACCTTCGCGACAACGATCAGTCGGTCATCGGCGGACTCACGCCCATCTACGCGCCACCGGAGTTGTTCGACGGTCGGCCGGCAATGAACAGCGATCAGTACTCGTTGGCGGTGATGTTCCAGGAACTCCTGACGGGCACGCGTCCGTTTGAAGGACGCACCATCGCTCAACTGGCCACGCAACACATTCATGCCGCGCCGAATCTGGAACCGTTGCCGCCCGTGGATCGAGTCGCCGTGGCTCGTGCGCTAGAAAAAAATCCGGACCGTCGATTTGAGACTTGCAAAGCATTCATCGACGCATTGCGGCATCCCAATGTGCGAGATCAGGCGGCCGCCCGGCCAAGTAGCAGCCGGCCCACATCCGTGGCTTCGGCGACGGTCGAGGATCTACCCGAAATCGATTCGGCGATGCAACTGGCCCATTCCCGCGTCACAGGGCATGCCTTGGTCATCGCGGTGGGCGGGACGGGCGCGGATGTGCTTCATGAACTGCGTTCTCGGGTCGCCAACCTCCACTCAGCGTGTCCGCTCGATTTGCACTCGATCCTGATCGATACCGACGGAGACTCGATTCACGCGGCACGTTTGGCGGGAACATCCGACCGCGTTCCACCGGCAACCCTGGTGCACACGCCGCTGAAATCCGCCTCCGAGTATCGCAAGAACGGCAAAATGCAGTTCCGGTCGATGTCACGACGCTGGATCTACAATGTGCCACGATCTGGCACCACCGAGGGCATGCGCCCGCTTGGTCGTTTGGCGATGATTGACCACGCCCAACAGATCGATCAGGCCATTCGCGAGTCGCTGGATCACCTGGCTGCTGTCTGCGGAGACCGCGTTCCCTCCATTTACTTGGTCGGGTCTTTATCCGGTGGCACCGCAAGTGGCATGGTCATGGATCTAAGTCCGCGATTACGACAATTGCTCGACGAGGCCGGCTTGCAGCATGCGACTGTGCTGCCGCTGCTGACGACCGTACCGCTGACGGGAAATCCTCATCAACCATTGACGCTGCTCGATACGCACGCGGCCGTCTCCGAATGGGGCTATTACCTCGACTCGGCCAACAGCTATCCCGGTGACGCCGGAGTCGAATGGGCTTCGGTTCCTTCGTCGCGCAGTCCACTCAACGACGCCTACTTGATTGCCGATAGCGACGTGAATGCGGGAACCGCTGCCGCATCGGTCGTGGATTACCTGTGGGCGGACGCGACGGGCGCCGGTGATCTGTTGGCACACGCGAGGAAGCTACCGAGCGATTCGAAGAGTCCGATCGGCAAACGGATGATGCGATCCGTCGGCGTGGCCCGGCTTCAATGCGTGCGAGTTCTGGAGCAAGAGTTGCTCGCGCCCGCCGCGGTACGGCATCTCTTGTTGCGATGGTTGGGCAATCCAGCGGAGTCAGCTCAACTGGCCAATCCGCTCGCTGAACGCCTTCAGAAACGATGTGGTTTTCAGCGGCAGCTGATCTTCGACGAGGTGATCCAGCAGTTAGGTGGATCCGGGCCTTCCAATGACCTTGTCGTGCACCTAGCCCAGACGCTTCCTACGGACGGTTCGCATTCGACGGCCGAAGCGATGGACGCACAGATTGTTCGCACTCGCGAATATGCCGATATGACGGCGATGCTGGATCGGCGGGTTGCCAACGCCCTGGTCACGCTTCGGCGCGAACTAGCAACACGACTGCACGATCGCCGTATCGACATCACCAGTGCCCTGCAGGGCACCACGATGATGATGCAAATCGCCCAAGAGTCCGCCACAGCGCTGGATTCGGATGCTCAGTCGCAACCCCTTGCCAACGACGCACCGGTGGCGACCGAAGGTTCCATGGTGGAACAGATTGAGTCTCTGGAACGCTTCGCGAGATCTCGGGTGAATGCGTTGGCCATGCAGCGCGTGGCGGACGCATTTCGACGGTTTGCGACGGCGCTGGAAAGTCTTCTGGACGGCGTGGAGCAGATGGCAGTTTCCATCGCTCAAGGGGTTCGTTGTGTCCCGGGTGACAATCGCGATTCGGAGAATCCTTGGGATGAGATGCCGCAAGAAATTCAGATCCATTTCCAAGCGGTCTTGGATCATCTGCACGCCCGCGTCAGTCAGACATGGCTTATCGCGCCGTTGCAACAGAGCGGTGGCATTCAGGATGTGACGTCCATGGTGCAGGCCTTGCTCACCGCCGGATTACCAATGGTGGAAGACGTCATCGATCGACATCGCCGCACGGAAATCGATCAGTCGACCAACACTTCGACCGATGGCGACCCCGCCGTCACGGGCGTGACCGCTGGCAACATCCACACCACCCTCAACACTTCCTTCAGTTCGGCACCGGTGACGCAAACTGTTTCGTTGAATGACGTCGGATCGGCACGAACGAAGAACCAGTCCAGCACCACCATGGACCCGTTCAGCGCTCAGCCGACCATCGAGGCGGCGCTGGAAGCGGCGCGGCCCCAGATGTTGCAATGCGGTGGCCGCCAGAGACTCTTGCTGTTGGTCGGTAGCGAAGCGGAACGGTCGAAACTCGAAGCGTCCGTCGCCTCGGCTCACCAAGGATCGTTGACGACGGTCATCATTCCGGGGCTCACGCCGATGCTCATTCACGAAGCCCAAGCGATTCCGGTCGCGAGCGTTCTTGAGCGATTGGAATTGGTCTCTGGAGCCAACCCGGACGTGGTGCGTCGGTTGCACGCGCGCGGGGACGTCCGTTGGAACGAAGTCGCCGACGCCACCGAATGAATGCTCAATCTGGGGGAGCCGCAACCACGTTACGATTCCTCTTGGGCACCGTGTAAATCACTGGGGATGAAGCGTCCTGGTCCATCGCTCGCATAGTGAATCCGCAATGCGTTTTCAAAGTCGTCACGTGATCGGATTCGCACGAACGCCATCCTCACGACATCATGATTCGGGTGGGCTTGCGAGTATTTGATACAGAACTTCCGCATTAACAGCGGAGCACGTTCGACCGTATAGGTCGACTCGCACAGATCGAAGTGTGTTCGCATCACATCCGCTTGTTGATGCAGGGTTGGCGGTGACGGACGCGGCTGTCCATCGAGCAACGCGCGTGACTGGGAAAAAATCCAGGGGTTTCCAATCGCGCCCCGTGCAATGGTGACACCATCCACACCCGTTTGATGCATCATTGCCTGGACGTCCTCCGCGTTAAACAAGTCTCCGCTCCCCAAGATTGGAAACCCGGGGCCGACATGCTGTTTGATCTCTTTGAGAAAGGACCACCGGCTGGGCCCATTGTACCTTTGCGATACGGTGCGTCCGTGAACGGTGGCCGCCGCTAGGCCAACTCCGATCGCACCGTCGATGATTTCAAAGAACTGATCTCGGGCCTCGGCCGAATCATCCATGCCTCGTCGCATCTTGACCGTGACCGGGATGTGGGGGGGAACGTGATCGCGGGTACGACGCAAGATGTCGATCGCCACCTTGGGTTGCGACAGATGGAATCCGCCGCGGCAACGACCGAGGACCTTCTTGACCGGGCAACCGAAATTGACATCGATGATATCGAATCCTGCCTCGACCAGCTTCATCGCCCCGAGCGAAAACTGCTCCGGTTCCGCCCCCATGAGTTGGCCGCCAACGGGATGCTCTTCGTCGGCGATGTCCAAAAAGTGACGCGTTCGCTGACGTTTGGTGAGGGAAAGCAAGAACTGATCCAACATCACTTCACAGACGGAATAGCTCGCACCGTGCCGACGTGCGAGGACGCGCATTGGTAGATCGCTGTAGCCCGATAATGCCGCTTGCACCACGGGAAATCCGATGGGCACGTTGCCAATCGTCAAGGGAACCCAACCGGTGGCGTCGCGTCGCATCGGCTCTTGAGATGAAGCGGCAATCATCGTTGGTCTTGAATCGGGCTAATGGAGACGACGTAGTGCCCCTCATTGTCAGCACGGTGGTGGCGTCCCAATGTGCCAGGAACATCTTCGATCCGAAATAAAATCCATGATGGTAGAGACACCGTGACAGTTTCTGACCGATAGGGCAAGCGTTCGGAGGAATCGACGATTAGGCTACTCGACGCATCGACCACGGGAACAACCGAGAGCGCTCGAAGTGAGTCGGCCGGCTCGTTTTGGATCGGCAAGACGCACATCGATAGCTGACCGATCGGACGACCACGGTGGAAGACAGCCGAAATCCCTGGCGGTCGGCTGATCCAGTCCTGTTGGATCCCCGTCGCCTGACGCGCGATCACGCATTCCCCTCCGGCACGCACCCGCAGAGTCGTTCCGGCGGGAAACCAGACGCCGGTGGATTGCCAAGAACGACCCGCGTCAACGAGCAACTCCATCTCCGACCCGCCATAGGGATCGTCAGACGTTGAGAGCTCCACGCGATGCTCGTCCCATTCAAAGCCATATTCCAGATCGTGCATCATCAGTCGCCAGCGTGCTTCCATGATGGGCGCTTGCCGACGGATCTGACTGACGAACCGATGGGTGAATGAGTCGGACTGGTCGCGACCGCGTTGGGCTGCGTCGATGTACAGCTCGCGTGTTTCTGGGTAGGCCGTGCACAACATGGCCAATGCCCATGCCCATGTGTATGAGTCCACACTTCCTGCGAGGTCCGTTGGTAGGGCGAGGACGCTGCGGAGGGTTGGAAGCGTGCCACGCGTACGATGTGACTCGATGACTTGAAAGCGTCCCCAGTGGGGCGACTCTGATTTGGTCCGCGGAATCTGATTGACCCGAAAAGACTCGGCTGGTTGAGTCAACAAGCTTCGAACCAAAGGTCTCCCGGACGATGGTTCTGGTTGACGGTGGGTTGCCAGCAACTCGGCAGTCCCTTCCATGTACCAACTCGGTCCGCAACCGCCGAAGAGCTCGATCGCCAGCGCGTGGATTCCCTCATGGAGTAGGAGATGCCGGTCATAATAGAGTGACGGCTGGTGTCGAATCCAAATTCGGTCCCGGGAGGCAAACCCATACTTGATGGTCGGAATCCTGGATGGAAGTTCGCCACGGCTTCGAAACGAACCGGTGTCCCGCATCAGAAATCCGTCCACATGCCATTGATCCGCACGCCCCTCCGGAAGATTCCAAAACGAGATCCATTGTGGCACCGCTGCATCGAACCAATGGACCATGTCGGCGAGCTGTTCATCACCGATGGCTTCCAAACCCAGGTCCGTCGAAAGCGTTAAGTGACGCCCGGTATGGACACGCCGTTGGTTGCGGTCATCAGCTGTCGACACACACGCCAACATCATCCAACAGGTCAGGCCGATCACGGCATTCGCAGCCCAACGAGGCAACGGCGGACCAACGCCATGAGTCTGTAACGTCATGGTCTTGAAATGTCAGCCAGATCATCGCGAGCTTGAAGGACGACATCTTTCGCCCATCCGACATCGCCATAGAGAGCGATGATGCCTCGCAGGAGTCGGCGTCTGGCCGATGGATCCCATTTTCGAGCTTCGTCCATCTTGTTTTCGATCATCGACACGCGATCGTCACGGGGCCCATCACTTGACCGACGCTTCAGTCGTCGTAGTTCTTCCTCGACTAGTTCCGTCAGCTCGTCCAGGTGACGCCGTTCCAGGTGATGCTTCAGTGACAGGCGAGTTGGATCGCTGTCGGTCTTCGCGTCGTTAGGATCCATCGCGAAGACATCGAGCCACGCCTGGAGCAACAATACGGCCGACTTGCCGGACGTCTGTCGCATCTGCATCGCGCGCAGGAACGATTGGTCCACAGCCGATAGCTGGGACGTTCCGCCCACGGCGCGGGCCTTCGCTTCGAGTCGTCGGATCTCTCGCTGGAGGATCGCCTGGTTCTGCCAGGACCGCACCTGATCGACGCGGGCGTCGTTTGGATAGGTATCGAGGAATCGGGCAATTTGGTGCATGTTCATCGTCAAATTGCCTTCCGTGGCGGCCGTCGACAGCGCGGCGTGCAATTGATCGGCCGAAGGTGTCTTGACCGATTGCCAAAAAAGCCATCCACCACCAACCAAGATCAAAACCATCACCACGCTCGATGCGGCCGCCAGCCAGCGGTTTCCGGATGCTTCGTCGGAGGCCAGCATGGCCGTCGGCGTCCCGGACCGTTCGTCGACCGTTTCAAACCGAGTATGAGTGGGGACGGCAAAGTCGTCGGACTCCACCATGACGGCAAGTGACCCGTCCGCCTCTCGGTCCGCCTCGGAAACCTTTGCCACACCTGCCCGGCTCGATTTTGGAACAGTCTTTCCGTGCGGGGCACTGCCGGTGGAGCTGGTCTGTCCGTCGGGATCGGCCGCTTGCGATGAGCCGGTCAGCAGCGTGTCGGACGTTTCGCTGGCCGCTAGGTCGACATCGGCATGATCGTCATGGCCAACTTGGGTCGCTCCGCCGGGCCCAATCGTTCGTTGCCGCTGCAGCCCTGCTCGATTGGCTTTGAGTCGATTGAGAACAGCCAGGGCGGTCGGTGGTCGATCCTCAGGGGCTTTTTCCAATAATTGATGGACAATGGCGACCACTTCGGTGGGGACGTCGGGATTAATCAAATCGAGCGGCACCGGGCGATCGCGTTGAAGCGACTCGATGACCTGAGTGACGTTCTTCCCGGAGAAAGGGCTGCGTCCCGCCATCATCGCATACATGACGCTGCCGACGGCATACAAGTCAGTCCGTGTCGTGATGCTACCGGTACCGGCTTGTTCGGGCGCCATGTAATCGGCCGTGCCCAAAACACTTCCGGAGAGCGTTTGCTCACCAAAGCCAAACAACTTGGCGATTCCAAAATCGACCAGCTTGACATCGCCCGCGTCGGTCAGCAAAAGGTTCGCCGGCTTGAGATCTCGGTGAATGACGCCGATGTCATGGGCATGTTTAAGGGCAGCGCAAATCTGAATGGCGATGTCGACGGACGCCAGCCAGCTCATTCGCTTGACCTTGCGAATGTGTTGTTGGAGAGGTTGTCCGTGAACCATCTCCATCGAGTAGAACAGCCGACCGTCTTCCTCTCCGTAGCCGATCAGGCGAACGATGCCGTCGTGACGCAGCCTCTTGAGCGTTTCCACTTCAGCGTCAAAACGGCGTCGGAATCGGGCGTCGTCGGCAACGTGCTGAGCGATTAGCTTGATCGCAACCTCCTCACCGGTTGACGCGTGGTGAGCTCGGTAAACCGACCCCATGCCACCGCGTCCGATGATCTTGTCAATCTTGTAGGGGCCGAGGTATCGATCTTCCGCTGGTGAATCGAACTCACCCATGATCGTCGTCCGGAGCTCCCTGGCACCAGTTTCCGATCGGTCCGGGGTGCACGGTGGCGGGCTCCGATTCCTCGTGCAACGACTTGATCTCTGCCGCGACGCTTGAAACCGCCTCAGGGTCGACCATGGGACGTAATCGAACGCGAAACGATTGCGTCGCCCCAGGTGCCAAGGAAACCAGTCGACCTTTCTCTTCTTCAAAGGTTCGTTGGTTCGGGAATCCCGTTGCCGGTTCGATTCCGACCACGTACCCGTCGCCATCACCCGCCGTATTCTTCCACAAAGACATGAAGGGCAATGTCGACGTCTTGAACGAAACGTTCATCGCATTCGTCCGATCGGGCGACGCCAACAGTGCGTGTGCATAGCCGGCCGCGTCTGCCACTGGCTGCGTGTAGTACACCTGTTCGGCAAACCCGACCTCGGGGCCATCCATGCGATCCCAACGATCGATCCCGCTGGCGGCGCGGGCGTCCCGTGGAGCGACTTCGGATACGACCGTTTGAAATGTCGAGTTCCGTTCCAACACCGGCCGACCAAGATTGATGTGATAGAGCAATTGCATCGTCGCGTCTTGGTCACGCTCGTTGGTGACATCATCGAGTAATTCCAATTCGTCACGGTCGGCGTGCAATCGAATGCGACACCTCAATCGAAGTCGCTTGAAAAAGAGCCTCGACTCGATAACCTCACCCGATAACTCCACGCGTCCCGACGCTTCATCATATTCGATCGATAGAGAGTCCGCGGGCGTGTTTCCGACGTGGCCGTGCAGCGGATGCCGAAGCGTTCCGGCGTCGTCATGCACCGGAGCCCCATTGCTCTCGAGACCACATCGGACAACCAGCTCGTCGAATCCTGACAGCCATCCCAGGCCGCTCGGTTCGCTGACCGGCACATGCATCGGATGAACGGGGCCGACCACGGGCGATGTCCAACCAAAGCGTGCGTCGCCGCGTGTGATGCGCCACACCGACATGCCGCGCGTCGGCAACACATCGACGGCCATGAGTGAATTGGACAGCCTGACGATCTCCACACCCTCGCTGACCCCGCCGGTGAACACTCCATGACGCACGTTCAGCTCGCCCGCACGTGTCGCAATGGTCAGGTGAAGTGGGCTCGTTTCGTCCCAACGGATGCGCTGATCACGATCCTCAATTTGTCGCAAGACGATCGATTCGGTGGCCATGAAGTCACTGTGTGGCGGAGACAGGCAGGTGTTCTTTTAGTGGCCAACGGTTCCACCTCAATTATGGGGGACCGTCGTCCAACTGAACCTTCCGGGCCATTTGAACAGCCCAGGCGCACCATGCCAACTGTCACACTCTTTCTTGCACGCCGGGGGCCCCATGGACTTGCCGGCCGCTGGCAGGTTAGCGAACCGATCCAATCGGGCTTGGACATGGTCTTCTGCGCCGCTAGCGCGCAAGCGAATCGTTGGGCTGGGTGCTTCCACGCACCAAACACTATCGAACCAGCACGAGTACCTGACTGGTGATGTCGGTTCCCAAACTAAGACCAACCTCCGGTTGCCCAGTCGGGTCGGGCATCGCTCGCGAAGGCAACGGCATGAACGGTTGCGAGCTCAGCATCGATGCCAACAATCGCGTCGCATCGTCGGACTCCGCAGCTACATCGTAACTAACCGTATCGGATCGCACCGTCGTCGGATCGATGGCTTCCAAATCCGAGGCGATGCCCGTGATTGGGCCATCCATCGAAAGTGACATTCCCAGCGCGGCGACGCCTTCGACGTCCGCCGACAAGATCGAGAACAAACGATCCAATAGCCTGGCCGGAGCTCGCAGGTAGAGGATCTGATAATCACCGTCATCACCGGACGGCTCCGTCGCCAAGCGAGCTGCCGCAACGACATCCGGACCGACGGTCTGGCGACTCGTGGCCGCCAAGCCAGCCGCTTGCATGGCTCGACGAATGGATTGTTTCGCGCGACCCTCTCGAGTGAGCTGAACGTCATAGACCAAAATCGCCCCGGTCACGACTTGCTTCGGGGTAGCACTGACCATCATCGAATCCGCGATGGCCGCTGAACGACTGCCCGGCAAATCACTAGCAATGGTTCCCAGTGACTCGGTTCCATCGACCGTGTCCGCCGCCATCGATTCGGTCGATGCGACGCTCCTGTCGACCGTCGGACGTACCATCTCGTCTGGATCAACCTCACCAAGTGTGATCGTGCTCGACTCGGTTTCGACATTGTCGGCAAACGCGATCATCGGCACCGATTCTTTTGCGGGGAGTGCAGTCGGCTTAGCCGGCGCATCGGCAATCGGTCGTCCCACACCCACCAAACCCGAATCGGTTTCAGGGACGACCCTGGGCGATTGGGCAATCGTTTCCGGCTCGCTGACGGCGCCGGATTGGATCCAGGCATTGGCAACCAAGGCGATGCTAGCGGCAGCCGCAACCACCCAGGCAACCGTTCGCGTACGACGACTGGACTCGACGCTTGCGGTGAGTTCGACCGCGGCATCATCACTCGCGTTGTCGATGGATTTCCGAAGTGGATGCGTGGCCGGCAAATTAGCTCGAATGGCTTCAGATTGAGCATCCGCAAGCACCCTGGATGCAAACTCCTTGGGCAGCGAAGGTTGCTGCTGTTTGGCTACGCCGAACAGGGCGCGCAATGATTGCTGATCACGCTGCAAGTCGGTGAGACTGGCGGCGAGTTGCTTATCCCGTTGGAGCTCCGATTCCAGCTGACGACGTTGCGACGGATCCAATTGCCCGTCCAGGAATTCGCTTAACCTCGGGTCAATCTCGTTCTCGTTGATTTGTTTTTTTTCTGACATGATGACATCGCAATGGTAGCGACGCCTCGATCTTGTGATCCAGGCGAAACGTCCGTGCTAGTGTTTGGCGATCTTTTGAACGCTTTTCTGGGTACATTTGGCTTTCTGGCCCCAGTCGTTGAGGCCTTGACAGAGGGTGGGATGCCTGCTCTTTGCCAAAAGTTCCCAAGGTATGGCCGTAAATCCCGTCGGTTCCGATCGCGGGACTGGTTCTGGACCCATTCGGAGACCGCGTCAGCTTAGACGGTTTTCTCGATCATCGCCGTCTCCATCGCTCCATTTGACGATCATCGCAGGACAGGATGCCAATCGATCGACAGACCGCCATGGCCGCGGCTCGCCAGGCTTACGCCAAAATGGCCCGTGCCGGTGCCCCCCTTTGTCAGATCGTTTCGGATGACGAACTGCGAGATCCCTTGGCGGTCGTCGACGGGCCGGGATGGCTCGGTGGCAACATCCATGGCTGGCGCGTTCTTTGCCTCGCTGGCGGTGGTGGTCGCCAGAGTTGCCTCTATGCAGCGGCGGGTGCGGATGTGACTGTGGTCGATCTATCCGCCGACATGCTAGATCTCGATCGCCAGGCGGCCCGCGCCCGTGGCTATTCGATCCGTCTCATCGAGGGGTCGATGGATGATCTTTCAATGCTGGCTCCTGAATCGTTTGATTTAGTGGTTCACCCGGTCAGCACCTGCTACCTCCCGCAGATCACGACGGTCTTCACCGCCACGGCGCGCGTGCTACGGTCGGGTGGCATCTACATCAGCCAGCACAAGGCTCCGGTTAGCTTGCAGGCATCGCCGACACCGTCATCGGGTCAGCATGGCGGCGCCTTTGAGATTCGGCACGGATACTATGATTCCCGGCCGGTGCCCGAACCTGAGCCCGGAGCCGTGGCAGCGCGGCTGAGAGAACCGGGAGCCATGGAATTCGTGCATCGATTGGAAGAGATCTTCGGCGGGCTTTGTCGCAACGGATTCATCATTGACGACGTGATCGAACCGGATCATCGCGAGCCGAACTCCCAAGTTGGATCATTTGCCCATCGGGCTTCCTTCGTCGCGCCCTACCTCCGCATCAAAGCCATCCGCCGTCCGAAAGGATCTGGCATCGCCAACGCATCAAAGACACCAACTTCGCTCTGGATCCCGGACCAGTAGACAGCCGGCAATCAAACAACAACACAGTTTGTGGAATCTGTCGACCACGCTTGCATAGCGAGCGTCCGAGAAAGTGATCGGCCGAGACGTCCCATCAATACGTCGGTGATGTCTCGGCCATCTCTGAGTGGAGACTAAGCCTGGATGGGAAACACTATTCGCACGCGGGACTCCAAATAACTCCCTCAAGACTCAACCACGGCACTCGCGCATAGGCCTGTTCAGACTACAAGAAGCCATCAGCCCTTGATCTAGATAACAGATTTTATCTTGACCAATGGGCATTTTTGACGAACACTGAATTTGGAGGCAATGGATGACCCAGATCAGCAAGCAAACGACCGCGATCACGACCGCCGAACTTCTCCCGCCGATTTTGGCGGGACAACAGTCGCCGACCGTCCAAACGAGGGTGGAACGGTTCTATCTCTCCCTCGAGGAGATGCTCGAGCGATGGATCACCCGTCGCCAAAGCCCGCACACACAGCGAGCCTACCGGCAGGACATTGAAAGCCTGTTCAAATTTCTTCCGCTCCTATGGCCCCGGGATAGCTTGCGTCTGCTCACGGTGACAGTCGCTGACGTTCAGCGGTGGCGAGATGCGATGATCGCAGACGGCAAAGCCCCCAAGACGATCAACCGCCGGGTCTCATCGGTATCCAGCTTCTTCAAATATCTGCAGGGCGTTGCGGCCGAGCTGCGTTTACCGATCACGGTTCCCAATCCGGCACACGCTCAGTTCATCGCCAGGTCGTCGACTGATCCAATCCATGAGACCAAATCACTCTCGGCGACGCGTGCCCGCCAGCTGATGGGCCTTCCCCAGGGCGAAGACCTGGTTGCCTATCGTGATCGTGCGATTTTGAAATGGTACGTCTACTCCGGCGTCCGGCTGTCGACCGCCTGCAAGCTGAACAAAGGCGACGTCCACATCGACGGCGAAGAAACCACCGTGCGGCTCACCGAGAAAGGCGACAAGCACCGGACGATTGGTCTGCATTTCGCGGCGGCTGAGGCGATAGGGCAATATGTCGATCAGGCAGAGATCAAACGCGGACCTTTGTTCCGGCCACGTACCGGTCCCCGAAGTGTCCAACTCGCGAACAAACGACTAACTGAAGCCGGCATGCACAAGATCGTGCGTGGTTATCTCGAGCAGTTGCCCGGTGCGATGGTTTCCGACGAAGACGCCGAAGGGAATGTTCACAGCCGCTGCCTTTATTCCACCCACAGCTTGCGTGCGACCACCGCTACCCTGCTCTTAGACGCGGGCGTGGACATCTGCAAAGTCCAGGAGCTGCTTGGACACCGGCATGTGACCACGACTCAAATCTACGACAAGCGACGGCGGGCCGCTTCAGATTCGGCCAGCCACGATGTTCCAATCTAGCCTGTTTGATCCGACACGATACGACGCTGAGGCGACCTCACAATTCAAGTTTGGTCCCTAATCGTCATTCGGTTCCATTGCCGAGATCCTTCGGTAACTTGATTGCCTTTAGCAGAACGCTGCATATCATCGACGCAATCGTCCCAATTAACGTCACTGTGCAGATGGAGAATTCCGATGTCGCAGACTTGTGATGAACCGATGGAGCTTGCGTTAGACTTCGCGATCGTGCATTCGCTTTACAATCGCCAGCCTGATGTGCACGACCTTCGAATTGGCGTGGATCAGATTGTCCCATCATCAGAACGCGAAGATGGCGTGTGCTACGCTTTGCTTCATCGTCACTTCCACCTGACTCATGACGAGATACTCATCGCTGAAGCTGTGGAAGATACGCATCGCGTGTTTGTTGAGAAACTCAACGCCGAGAATTGCTGGTATGAGCCTTGCATGTGGTTCCCACACGCAGACAAGTATTACGCTGTCATGTTCTCAAAAACCAAACTGTCGAAGCCATTTGAAACTCCGCGTGCTGGCCGGCAAGACGTTGGGCTGATTCACTCAGACTATGCTTACAACTGGTGTGAATTTACCAACACGCAAGGGCGAACGCAAAACTTTGTGCGTGACTACGAGTCGGACAGAGGAGTTTCACTAGTCACGTGCGTTTGGAACTCGGAGGGAAGTGCAAATCAAAGCGATTGCTGTGGATGGTGTGAAGCCGATTTTGATGGTCAAGGCAACCACGCCAAATACGAACAGCCATAGATACTCGCATATCGCTCGAGATTCTTGCTTGGTGGTTGCTAAGCGTCCACTGGGTCAGTCTGGTACCTGCCGTTCAAGAAACGGCTACACCGTCCGATAACTGGGCACTATGTTGCATAGCCCAGCGATTGATCGGCGTCTCTGGTCCTGGACGGGTGATGTCACCTGTCAAAACTGACTAGAGCGCCGACGTTGGTCCGGCGATTTTTGGTGCGGATGCATCGAGCGAACATCGCAAGCTTCGAATCGAGTTCGAGTGGTTAGTTAGGGTGATCCTTGAATCACAACGGCGGATTGTTGGCCGCTGAACTTCGGGGTCGGCTTTGCATACCTGAGCCACAGCACGAGCCGAGCAGTTTTTTGAATGTAGCGAGGTGGCCCCGAAAACCGGGGCCACCTCATCACGATTGGGACACTGACGAGCTTCCGTCTCGTTAAGCTGGTTGTTTAGCAGCTTGTCGATCAACGATGAGTTGATCGGCCAACCAACAATGGTGGTGGCATCGCACCTGCCGATGACTGCAAGACGAGAACCAAGATGACGATTTCCGCCAAGATCAATCCCAGAAGGCTGAATAGTTACGTTGGAACAACAAGGGGACGCGTGGCCCCCAGAAAAACAGCCACATAGGAAAGTAGCCGATAGAAATGGCGCGCCACTACTTCGCAGGGCTTGCCTGGGGACCCATGATCAGCGACTTGCTCTTCATCGGTGACTTTTCCTGAGTCAACATGAACTTGTCAAACTCGAAGCCGTCCTCACGCATCGAAAACATGATGGTGTGCAGTCCAGGTTCTTCGATGTCCAACCAGATCTGACCGAGGACTCCCGTGTGAACCTTTGAAGTCCGTTGTCTCGAATCCCATTGCCACTGGCCATGACGGCTAGTGAACTGCAGCCGCGCGCCGGACGCGGGCCACTTGCCATCTAAGCCAACGTGCAGGCCGTTGTCTTCGGATCCGGTGCAACACATCCGAACCCAAACGTAGTACCGGCCGGGTTCCTTGATCTCGACGGGGTAGTACAGCACGCTGCACTCGCCCGGATTGTTGGTAAAGCTGACGCCTCCTACGAGAGGGTCCGCGTGGGTCACGCGAGTGTCCGGCAACAGCTCAATGTAGGCTCCACCGCTCGCTCCTTCCGCGTGGTTCGGATCGGGGTCAGGAGTGACCTCCGGTGTTTTGTCGAGTGTCGTGAGATACCACTTTCGATGTTCCTGTCGGTCGACTTTGTCAAAATCTTCCGCCTCAACGACCACGATGCCGTTGGTTTGAACGGAGACTTTCTTCGCCTCCGTCGGGTCATAATCGAATATGAACGGAGATGCCTGACTCGATTTCGTCTTGGCGGGCTTTGACGCCTGATCTGCTCTCGCATTGGGCTTGAGGATGGCAAGCGAAGTCCATCGTCCCCGCGAATAGGCGAACGCATCACCTTCGGGGATTTTACCGTTTGATGCTGAATTAAATTCCACGCGGATCAAATCGCCGGGAGAAAGTTGCACGGCCTTAAAACGATGATTCACTTTCCTGTAGTCGGTGGTGGTCTCCGGATTCGTGACTTCGCCGATTTTCTTTCCACCAACAAACACTCGATAGCTCGATTCTCCATCGGTCTCGGTGAGGGTCGTCAGAACCAAGTCAAACTCTCCTTTGGGGCCGTCGTAGCCCGAAATCGAGGCAGCGAATTTGTCTTGGTATTTCGCGGCATTGATGGCGAGAGCCTTTCGAGCCTTGTCGAAGTAGCCGGGAATGAAATCGCCATCGGCCAGCAAATCAAAGTCTTCGATCGCTAGCAACGTCGTTGAATCTTGGGAATTTGTTTTCTTCCCAACCGAAGTCGCGTCTGCAGAAGGTAACGTGACGGAGGCGTAACTTCTTTTGGGATCACCAGGGCGAATGACAGCAAGCCAATCGCGGTTGGTATCAGACGGTGGTTCGCCAATGTCAACCGGCCCACCACCTTGGATGGCTTGTGCGGAACCATATTGCAGGTCACCGCCGGCGCGAGGATCAAACCACAACACTTCGAAGATTCCCGTGGCACTCGAGAGATCGATGAATGCTTTTGAATCTCGTTTGCGATAGACGAGGAAAAGATCATCAGGGTTCTTCAAGCAATAGGCTTGCTCCGGGTCGATCAGGTCATTCGCGTTGGTCATTTGCCAAAACGGAATCTCTTGATCGGCGAAAAACTGGATTGCGATCTGGCTTTGTTTCCACATCAACTCGCGGACTCGATAGTCTTGGCACGTTAAGTCGCTGTGGTCGTGCTTGTAGCCGAAATACCATTCGATGCCTGCCCCTCCAGCCATCAGGTTCCCCCACAACGCGTTCTGACGAGCATCATCACGGGTGGGATCCTCCGAATCCGGAATCAGCGAGTGCGACGCATCTCCGGGTTCGTCGCAGGCGACGACCCAAGGCTTCCCGGATTCAACGGAGCGTCGAAGGTAATTCAGCGTGGCTCCATGAACATTTGAAAAGTCAGGCCGGTTCGTTTGCAAAGAGAAACCAGTCAGCGGAGAAGCATCACCAAGCAAGTCGTAGTGCTTGTTGCCGTTATGAATGACTAGGTGGTGATGATAGGGGTCGTGTTCGGCAAAGTAGTTTGCCCACGCGATCTTCTTCTCGGTTGAAACTGGATTCCGCAAGCCAACTTCTTCTCCCAGATTCCAGTTCATCGCCAGGTGATGACCGAAGCGGGCGATCAATTCGCGGTAGTAGAGTTTCCTTTGTGGCCCAAGAAAGCCATTGTCGAGCAAATTGACGTTCTCGCATTCCTGCGTCTTGAAATGCAAATACATTCCGTTCTTTGTACCGTGAGAGAACACGATCTCCCATTGATCCAGTCTTGAGCAATCAAGTCGCGTTCGCTCGTCGTAGCTGGTGTAGGGGAACACATTGCGATCATCACCATCAATGTTCAGCGTCAAGAAGGAGAAGACGTTCAGTCCCTGGCCGGCGAGGTAGTTGATCGCACCGATGATGCCTTTGCCTTTGTTGTCTCGCCACGTGGGGTCACCTTCGTTCCAGTCTTGAATGTGCGGTGCCCAGTTTTTGATGAACTGGTCCTTGTGACCGTCCGAGCCGAATCCACCATCGAATTCATCGTAGGCCAAGAAGTTCTCTGGGGCGTCGACGCCGGCCTTGAGAAAGAACTCTTTGCTTCCGGCGAACTGAAGGTGGTGTTCTCCGACGTAGGTCAGACGTCCTTTGCCGCGGAAGTCTCGACCGCTCTTGTCGGTCGCCGCAACAACAAATGATCCGCCGATTCCGTCAACGCCTTCAACGGCCGAGCCTGCCACGACATCGTCGTTGACGGCGACTTGATTACCGCTACGAAAGGAGACGCTGTATTCCCAGGTGCCAGTGTGATCGGGTGAAATGTGGGCTCGCCATTGGTTACCGGATGTCGCTCCCGAGTTCGCCGCGTCTCCGTCAGCCGCAAAGTACCCTGGGATGCTGTACGTCAGTCCTGAGGCAGGGTGGGTGAAGGTGACCTGCATCCGGAAGTCCGTGAATGGATTCGGGTCGCCGTCCTCAGAAGCTTCGGGGCCATCAACAGTGAGGGTGACTTTGTGCCACTGCTTGAGTTCGCCGGAGATGTTGGCCGGAGCAGCGTGGCTGTTGGCTTGAACGCGAGCGATCAGGAAGACCGCGAAGACTAGGACAATCGATCGGAGCATTGAGGAGGGTCTCGAAAGGTTGGGATGGGGATTTGCGAATTTATTTGCGCGAGGAGCCCGAACGTGCACAACGAAATTGATTTTTTGGGAGAATTCGGCGGTTTGATGTGCACGCTCATCGGTTTGTTGGCAAATGAATTGCAGGGTCAAACCAAGCTCTCTCCGCGTCGGACAGGAATGGACAATCCATCGATCCACACTTGCCTCAGTTTAACCGAGCATCGTTCACGGATCTTCGCCGTCGTGGTGTCGATGGTGCAGGACTATGATCTGGCGGAAGATCTATTCCAAGAAACCATCTCAGAAATACTGAGAAGCGAATCCACCTTCGATTCGAGTCGAGGATTCGTCTCGTGGTCGTGTGGCGTCGCACGCAACGTGGTCAGGCAGCATTGGCGTCGGCAGCAGAACGCTCCCACCAATGGAGTGTGCGATCTGCTCTCTGAGTTCGCCTTGGTTGTCGAGGAGGCCGATGACGACGTTTGGAGACGTGAGCGGCGTGCACTGCGCAGCTGTTTTCAGCAACTGCCTCACCGAATGCAGAAGCTGTTGATGTTTCGTTATGGTCATAATGTCAAGGGGAAAGCACTGGCGGATGCGGTGGACATTCGGCTTGGTTCGATACGAACGACCCTTGCTCGATTAAGAAAGCAACTGCGATCGTGCATTCGATCGCGTTCTCTGGACCTTCCCACAAATGAAGCATGACGATGTTTGACGAGACCTTCGAGGAACTACTGACGGCCTACGTCGAGGGTGACGCCTCCGAAGAACAGCTTGCGAAACTACACAAGGCTATCGAGGCATCTTCGGAGCTTCGTGATCGCTTTCAACGTGAGATGCGTCTCAATGCGATGTTGCATGAGACGGTTGCTGAGCAGATCGAACTTCAAGCGATCCAGGCTCCACAAGTTGAGCTTGCCAAAGCAAGTCGAATCGCACTTCGAAACGACAAGACACCGTCACGTGGCTGGTGGATTTTAGTGGCGACGTTGCTGCTCGTTTCATTCTCGGGGGTCTATTTCTTTCAACAACAGGGCGTGTCATCCGTTCAGCCTGTCGTCGGCACCTGCATGAGTCTGTCTGGAACATCGTCGATTTTAAGAGGCGAAACTCGACGGGAAGCGACCCCGGGATTGGCGCTTCATCCCGGCGACAGGGTGTCATGCGACGAGGGTGCTCAAGCCATGCTGCGGCTTTTTGATGGTTCGATCCTTGCCATGGAGCCGGAGTCAGAGCTGACTTTGGTTTCAACCCGTCCGAGTATTCAAGTCGAACGCGGAGAGGTGATGTTTGAGGTTGCCGAAAGGAAGCCTGGTGACTCTCCTTTTCAAGTCCAGACGGCCCAGTCCACCGTCGATGTTGTTGGAACCGTTTTCGCCGTTTCTTGCTCTGACCACACGGTGCTGGAAGTCTATGAAGGCGAGGTTGCGTTGACGCGTCGCAGCGATCAAGCAAAAGTCAACTTAGGTTCCCAGCAGAGAACGAGTACCGAAGCTGAGGATTTGGCTGTTCAATCACTATCAGATCCCGTCATCGATAGGTCGGTTGAAATGATAACGCTCTTGCCGACCGATGACCTAACAAGCTCGAACAAACGAGATCAGGACTTCCGCTTTTTGAAGGTGGAACGTGATCGAAGAATCGCCTATCTGAGGTTTGAAATACCGGCGGAAACTCGAATCGAGGCTGCAAAGCTGCGATTGACCCAAAGCGTTGATACAGGTTCTGGAACGCTACAAATTCACATGGCAGAAACCAGTGATTGGAATGAGCGGGACTTCCCTGGAAATGATCGTCCGCGGAAGACGTTGCTACTTGCCGAACGAAGCGGCGTTGTGTCTCGTTCCCAGGTGGTCGAGTTTGATTTGGAGGGAGAGTTGGAGCCGGGGCCTGTGACTTTGATCGTATCCCTTGATCAGAGAGACGAGAATGACATTTGGTTTGCCTCATCCGAGACGGCGCGGCCTCCTCAGTTGCTGTTGACGGTCGTATCCGATGAGTAAACTGCATGGCAGGCTTGCGATTTCGCCATGAACGTCGACAAGTGATTCGCTGGAAGCTCATTTGTTGATTCGATCATGCTGGAGCAAGTCTTCGGGCCTCCCGTTTTCCACACCTCGTTTCGTCGGGCTTTCCTTCGTCAAAGCTGATCGATCAGTGTGGTCGACGCCGCGTATGTTTGTGACCGACGGTGTCTGGTTGCAAAGCCGATCCGGGTGGGGGCGGCGAGCGATCCTAAAAAATAGATCTGTCCTCCTGGAGGAGATGTCGGGATCGTCGCTTTGACTTGATCATTGGGGCGTGACGATCTGAGTTGGGTTTACGGCGGAGGTTACGCGATCCATTCGTGGACGACGTTTCCGCCGACGTCGGTGAGTCGGAAGTCACGTCCTTGGAATCGGTAGGTCAACTTGAGATGATCCAGTCCGAACTGGTGCAGCATCGTGGCATGGAGGTCGTTGATGTGAACTGGATTCTCTTCGATGTGCCAGCCAATTTCGTCGGTGGTGCCATACGTCATTCCGCCGCGAAGACCTCCGCCGGCCAGCAACATGGAGTAGGCGAACGGATGGTGGTCGCGCCCAGTATTGGCGTCTCGTCCGCGACGATTTTCCCCCAACGGCGTGCGTCCAAATTCGCTGCCCCAGACAACCATGGTGGAGTCGAGGAGGCCGCGTTGCTTCAAGTCCTTGATCAGCGCCGCGATCGGCTGGTCGACGCATTCGGCGTTATGAAACAGGTTGAAATCGAGCTCGCTGTGTTGATCCCACGAAGCATGAATGATGTTGATGAATCGCACACCACGTTCGACCATCCGTCTGGCAAGCAGGCAGTTCCGCGCAAACGTGTCGTAGGTTTTGAGGTGTCCCAACGAACCACGCCAAGTCTTTTCAGGTTCGGGGCGACCGACGCCGTACGCGTCGAGCGTCGCTTGGGTTTCGCCCGAGAGATCGATCAACTCCGGTGCGGCCGTTTGCATGCGATTCGCCAATTCGTAATTGGCGATCCGACTGGCGATCTCCGGATCGTGGACTTCCTGGTATCGTCGTTGATTTGCCTGGCGGAGCGTGTCCAGGCCCGCTCGCTGCAAGAAGGGTGGTAGCCCCGGAGGGTTCGTGAGGTTGAGGACAGGTTCACCTTGGTTGCGGAACAGCACGCCTCCGTAGGTCGACGGAAGGAAACCACTCTGATAAAGCGTTGCGCCGCCGCTGCTGCCACGACCGGCCGTCAAAACGACGTAACCGGGCAAGTCCTTGGATTCGCTTCCGAGCCCGTAGTTGATCCACGAGCCCATCGTCGGCATCCCGAATCGCGACACGCCACACTGCATCATTAACTGACCGGGATGGTGATTGAACTCCTCGGTATGCAGACTACGAACCATCAACAGATCATCGGCGACGCCACCCAAGTGCGGCAGCCAATCGGAGAACTCCATGCCACATTCCCCGTGTCGACGGAAATTTCGAGGCGAACCCATCAGTGTTGCCGAGTCGGGCTGAATGAAGGCAAACCGAGCCGTGTCGAGGATCGACTTGGGAAGTTTCTGACCATGCAGCTCTCGCAATTTGGGTTTGTTATCGAACAAATCCAATTGAGACGGCGCCCCCGCCATGAAGATGAAGATGCACGCCTTCGCCTTGGGTTCGAAGTGCGGGTCTGGTCGCGGCGATGTCGGTGAAGATTCTTTGGATTCCCGTTGATCGGCGGCGTGCAAGACCCCATCCTCGGTCAGCATGGATCCGAGGGCCATGGCGCCCAATCCACTGGCGGTCGTCGTCAGGAACTCGCGTCGCTGACGAATGGCATGTTGTTCGAATCGAGACATGGTCGTCTACTCTCGCGTGATGAATTCGTCCAGGTTCAGCACCATCCGCAGCGTCGAAACCCACGCCGCGTTCTCGGTCTTGCTGACGCCGGTGACACGATGGCGACTGATCAACTCGGTGGCGGAATCAGGATGGACCTCGTACCAACGACGGCAATCGTGAAGCAAATGGAGGAAATCACCTATCTCGTCATCATCTGGGTCGCGAGCGATGCATCGCCGCAGGGCGTATCGCAACCGACCGACGTCGTCGTTCGATGTTGAGTGAAGCAGGACTTGTTCTGCCATGGCCTGTGCTGCTTCGACAAAGGTGTCATTGTTCAATGTCACCAACGCACCAATCGGCGTGTTGCTTCGGTCACGCTGAACACTGGTTACGTTGGAGTCGGGGCAGTCAAACGTGATGAGATTGGGATGCGGAGCGGTCCTTTTGAAATACGTGTACATCCCACGTCGATAGCGATCCGGGCCCGCGCTGGTTTCCCATTTGAAACTGCTGTTGTAGGTCAGGTCCGTGACGCTGGGCGGAATCGGGGGAAAGACACTGGGGCCACCGATCTTTGGGGAAAGCAATCCACTGGCCGCAAGTGTGATATCGCGAATGATCTCGGCTTCAACGCGAAACCGGTTCTGCCGATGAAGCAGTCGATTATTCGGATCAAGATCCATCAACTCTTGCCGATGTCGGGAGGCTTGTCGGTAGGTTGCCGACATCACGATGGTTTTGATGAGTCGTTTTCGTGACCAGTCCGCGTCAATGAGTAGCAAGGCGAGATGATCGAGCAGGTCTGGATGCGATGCTGGATCACCTCGCACACCGAAGTCATTCATTGTTGGGACGATGCCCGCGCCGAAAAGATGTTTCCAGACGTGGTTGACCGCAACGCGTGGAACCAGTGGGTTCTCTCCGTCGACCAGCCAATGAGCCAGATCCAGTCGGTCAGTCTGTGCGCGTTGGTCGCGTGAACGAATTGGGGGCAGAGCCGCGAGCGTTCCCGTGCTGACCTCATCCAAGGGCTGCTTGAACTCGCCGCGTCGCAGCACATGGGTTTTGCGAGGATTCTTTGCCCGCTGAGCGATGACGCGGACGCTCATCGACTGCTCGGCGATTCGGTTTGATAAAGACTGTTGTTGCTGGCCGAGTTCGATCGAGCGAGGATCTTTGGTCTGGTAGTAGTCCACGAAGCGGTCGATGGCTGCTCGATCAACGCGTCCGGCTAGCACCATCGCCTGCACATCCTCTGGGATGCCGATTCCCGGTGGTGTGCCGGTCACGGCGGAGATTCGGAAACGCCCGATCGTGTGTTGGCTTCCGTACGTCTGACGCAGTTCGATCCGCAAAGACTGCTCGACCGACTCGAGGGGACGCTGCAGGGCAAAGATGGCCCAATGCGGCTCGCCGAACTGAGGTGAGATGGCCCAACCGGTGCCCTTGCGACCTTCACCTTCGATTCCATCGATCGCATCGATGACGGCCCAACCAGACTCTGAAAAACTGGCATCTGCGAATCCGAAGGGACGTCGCTCAGCATCGCCCGTAAGCAATTGCTCGCCCGAGAAGAGACGAATCTCATTGAGCACAAAGTTCCCGTGCTTCGCGCGGCCTGGCCCACGTCGAGGTAAGGAATCGTCGGGCATCACCTCAACCCGAATTCCCGTCACGTTTTCCGCCTTCGTCGTCGCCTCGATGGTGTAGGTTGCCTTGGCAGGGTTATCGCCCTGTACCAGGATCGAGCCGTCATCCAGAACTTCAAACTCCGTACCCTTGGGGCCCTGGGCCGTGACGTTCTCCAACGCGTGATGGGCGACGTCTTGGTTGGAAATGGAATCCACTTCACGCCGCAGTTCGGGGAGCCATTGGCTATGTGTGGCGATCAATTCACCACGACGTTCGGCCATCGCACTTTCGATGTCATGCAGTTGGGATCGAAGTGTATCTTCGACCCATTCGGACTTTGGAACGGTCGTCGTGACTTCGTCGCCATTGTTGAAATAGGCGTATAGCTGATAGTACTCACTTTGAGTGATCTGATCGTACTTGTGCGAATGGCATCGCGCACAACCGACGCTGAGACCCAGCCAAACGGTTCCCAGGGTTTCCGTGCGATCCATGACGGCGGCAACACGCCACTGTTCCTGATCGGTACCGCCCTCGGTATTGGTCAGCGTCTGTCGATGAAAGGCTGTTGCAAGCTGCTGTCGTGGCTGAGCATCCGCAATCATGTCTCCCGCTAGCTGCTCGACGGTGAACTGATCAAATGGCAAGTCCTGGTTGATGGCATCGATGACCCAGTCGCGGTAACGCCAGGCATCGGCGCGATGTCGGTCCTTTTCGTAGCCATCGGAATCAGCGTACCTTGCCTTGTCGAGCCAGTGTCGTCCCCACCGTTCACCGAAATGCTGCGATGCCAGCAATCGATCGACTAACTCTTCATACGCGTCTTCTGATTGACTGTTGACGAACGCGTCGACGTCCTTTGGTTCCGGTGGGAGCCCCAGCAGGTCATAGTACAAACGTTTGATCAATGTCGTCCGATCCGCCTCCGGAGACGGGGCGATGTTCAACGCATCGAGCTTCGAGAGAACAAACGCATCGATCTCGTTTCGAACTCTCCAATCGCTCCGTACGCGTGGTGGCGTCGCCGCACGCAAAGGTCGATATGCCCAATGAGATTCCCAGGTTGCACCTTCGTCGATCCATTGCCGCAACACCGTCAGCTCGTTTGGCGAAAGACCGTCGCCTTCGGGAGGCATTCGTAGATCCGGGTCGTCGGATGTAACACGACTCAGCAACTCGCTGCTCGACGGACTGCCCGGCACAATCGCGTGCTCGCCTGAATCCACTTCTGCCAAGGCCTTGTCGCGCGTGTGCAACTGCAGTCCGCCTTGTGCGTCATCGGGCCCATGGCACAAGAGGCAATGCTTGGCCAACAAGGGTTGGATATCACGGGCAAACTCCACAGCGTTCTCGGCAGCGCTGAGTTGCACGAGGCACAATAGATTGACGCACACAGCAACGTCGAATCTGGCGGCAAAACCTCGAATGCGTCGCAATAGCTGGATTCGATACAAGGTCGGTTGGGCTCCCTGAACACCTTCCGTGGTCTGTTGGTCACGCTGATTCATAGGGGTCTTGCCACGTTGGCGGGCGATTGAGTCGTGCCGTTGGGTCTTCACATCTTCCGCCTCAATATTATCCGCAAAACGCGGGCTTGATACGAATTAGTTGCCCAGCAAGTAGCGAGGGCCTTCGCTGCGGATTTCGGAATGCAACTGAATCATTCGCGTCTTCAGGGCCTCCAGCGACGCCTGCTGCGACTTAGACAGCTCCCGGGTCTCGTTCGGATCCTCCTTTAGGTTGAACATAGTGAAGTTGTCCAACTCGGCATGTTTGATGAAGTCCATTCGACTCATTCCATCCGGCGGAGACGCATCGTTGGTTCCTATTTGTTTTTGCGGCGTCATATTCGCCAAGACTTTGTAATCGCCGACCCTCATGGTGACCTCCTTCCCACCACGGGCGTGATACAGCCACCACATCATCGGGATCGGTCTCGCAATGGGTTGCGCATCGGTCAAAGCGGGAAATACATTGACGCCATCAACCGGCTTGTCCGGCTGCATCGAGGCACCGGCAACGGCTGCGAGGCTCGGCAGATAGTCGGTGCCGTTGATCGGTTCGCGACTGGTTGTGCCTGCATCGATTTTGTTCGGCCAGCGAATGATTCCGGGAACCCGATACCCGCCTTCGTGAACGTGTCCCTTGGCACCGCGCAACGCTCCTGGCGAGCCAAAACTAGTGGCTGGTCGATGCTCTGGGCCGTTATCGGAAGTAAACACCACGACGGTGTTCTCGCGAAGTCCCTCCGCGTCGAGAAACTGGAGCAATCTCCCAATGTGATGGTCCAGCATGCTGACGCAACCAAAGTAGGTCGGCCCCTTGCCCTCTTTGGAGCCCCACTTCACCTGGGGACCACCGCCTCTCCGAAGGGACTTCGCCGCTTCAATGGCCTCCGGTCGTTCGTAGGGCTCGATGAATTCACGAGCTGCCACCACGGGCACATGCGGCTCGCTGAACCAGAGCACGGAAAGGAACGGCATGCTGGTATCTCGATGCCGGATGAAATTCATCGCTTCGTTGACGACGATTTCCGACATCCACCCCGACAGAGGTTGCAAAGGCTCGTCATTTCGAAAGAAACCGGATGGATTCCGGCCAAAATTTCGTGGATGCGCCAGCCAATGGTCGAATCCGTGGTCACCTGGATTTGGCTGCGAACCGGTGGCCAAGTCGGGATCGCCGCTGCAATGCCACTTGCCCGCAAACATGGTCTGGTAGCCGGCCGATCGAATCACCTCCGGAAGAGTCTGTTCAGACATTGGAATGTGCATCGGTTCAAAGCGAGCAAAATCGTACATGCCCACCCGATACGGATGCCGTCCCGTCATGATACCGGTGCGTGCCGGGGAGCAATTCGGGCTGGCAGCATAGCAATCCAACAACCTCACGCCGTCAGCGGCCAATTGGTCCAAATTGGGTGTCTCAATCACTGGATTGCCATAGCAAGCCAAGTCCCCATAGCCGAGATCGTCGGCGAGCAGAAAGACGATGTTCGGCTGGTCGGCGACGACATCGATCTGAAAAGACCAAAACGCCACGCCGATGAGAATTGACCAGAGTACTCTCGCAGTCGTCGTGAGTTGCGTCGCTTGGTTGTCCATGATGTTCATTTCCTTAGGCAGCATTCAATCCAACGGAGTCTCCATGGTAAGGCATTCCTGTCGACGCCACGTCTGTGGTGGTCGGAAGGCGTCGGTTGGATGATCGGTTCCTCCTCGGGAGTCGCCTGAATCAGCCGCACGCTTCTTTGTGATCGACCGCGTATAATGACGCTCTCCTGCGTCGAAGAACCCCTCGAGAACCCGAACCATGTCTCCTTGGATGAACAAGCTCTCACTGGCGATCGGACTTTGGATGTGTGGCTCGACCGTCCATGCAGTGACGCCATTCACGCTGTCCGATGGCGATGTCGTCGCCTTCGTCGGCGACGGGCTAATCGAACAGGAACAGTATGCGGGTTGGGTCGAAGTCATGTTGAGCACCGCTTTTCCCGACAGCGATGTCACGTTCCGCAATCTTGGTTGGAATGGTGACACGCCGACCGGCGCATCGCGGTCAGGACTTAGTTTGGTCCAGGCTGGACGTGAATCCGAGGGTGAGTCTTGGAGGCAGTTGCAAGCCCAGATCCAGCAAGTCAAACCCACGGTCGCGGTAATCGGTTACGGGATGTCGAGCTTGCTCGACGAAGTCCCCGCCGACAGTTTCATCGCGGATCTGCGTGACCTCATCCGTCACATCAAGCATGTCAATGTTGACTGCCGGGTTGTTTTGCTATCGCCCTTGAAGCCTTCGGGGCCATCCGCCGTCACCAATCAAGCGGTCGAGGCCTACACGGATGCAATGAACAAGCTAAGTATCGAGACAGGAGCCCACTTCATCGAACTAAGCCCCGTCGCTCCATCGCACGATCAACGAAAAGATGCGATTCATTTAAATGAATCGGGTTATCGGCACATGGCCAAGGTGATGCAGACGCAGCTGGAGCTCCAGACGCGAGCGTGGGATCGACCGGAAGCCACGGAGAGATTGCGCCAGGCCATCGTCGAAAAGAACCGTTGGTGGTTCCATCGCTCGCGCCCTGCGAACATGGCGTATGTATTCGGGTTTCGGAAACGCGAACAGGGCCAGAATGCAGTCGAGATCCCTCAATTTGATCCCCTGATCGCCGCGGAAGAGAAGCGGATTGCTGCGTTGCGTTCTCTCAAGCCAGTCAGCGTGGAGCCGAAGCCGATCCAGCTGAACTCTCAGTACGCTGAGTTCACACCTCAACCCAGACCCGATTTTGTGGTTGCCGACGGACTGGAGGTGACGTTGTGGGCCGAGAATCCACTGCTCAACAAACCAATTCACATGAATTTCGACGCGAAGGGTCGTTTGTGGATTGCCAGTAGCGAAGCGTACCCGATGATCGAGGTTGGCCAGTCGTTGCCGGACAAAGTTGTTGTTCTCGAAGATTCTGACAACGACGGTCGGGCCGACCATTCGACCGTCTTTGCCGACGGGCTGTTGATTCCAACCGGAATCATGCCCTGCAATGACGGTGTCTATGTCGCTCAAAGTACGGACTTATTGTTGCTGACCGACAAAGATGGCGATGGCGTCGCCGATCACCGGGAGCGAGTGCTGAGCGGATTTGGTACCGAGGACACACATCACAATCTTCACACGCTCGTGTTTGGACCCGACGGTCATTTGTATATGAACCAATCCGTTTACACGCGGAGTGACGTGGAGACTCCGTTCGGCGTCGTGCGTCTAAGAGCGGGCGGCGGTTTTCGATTCGACACACACCGCAAACACATGCGAGTCTTTTTTCGCGGTCTGTGGAATCCGTGGGGACATCAGTTCGACGCCTATGGCAACTCCTTCATGACGGATGGCGCGGGCTTTGACGGGCTGGCATATGTCTTTCCCAGTGCAACGTTTCATCCGACTCCCAAGGCGCGGCGTCCGTTAGCACTGATCAGCCCCGGAAAGTATCCGAAGTTTTGCGGAGGCGAGATCGTCCGAGGTCCGAGCTTTCCGGAGGATTGGCAGGATACGTACGTGACGTGTGACTTTCGAGCCAACCGAGTCACTCGCTTCTCAATCTCCGAATCTGACTCCGGTTTCGTGACGACTCAACAGCCGGATCTGATCCGCACGACTCAAAGTTCATTCCGTCCGATCGACGTGAAGCAAGGTCCCGACGGCGCCCTCTACATAGCCGATTGGTCAAATCCAATCATCAATCACGGCGAGGTCGACTTCCGCGATCCTCGCCGTGACCGGTGGCATGGACGCATCTGGCGAGTCGCGTTCAAGGACCAACCGCATCCCGCGACCGTGGACCTGTCGGTGCTCGATATCCCCGAACTCTTTGGCATGTTGCTCAGCGATGATCGGTATCAATGCGATCAGTCGCGCCGTGTACTGATCCGGCGGCGTGAGGAAACGGTGACCCAGCTTAGATCGCTATGGTCGATGGTGACGACGCCGACAGACAAACTCCATGCCGTCCGGTTGTCGGCGTCCGTCGGCCAGCCCGATCTGCAATGGTTGGAAAACGTGCTGGATAGCAAGGATGGGCGTGCTCGCGCCGCAGCGACCCGGATCATCGCGGATTGGTCGGATCCATCCGATCCCGCTCGCTGCCTGGATCGGAACGCGGCGCTCGGTTACTTCAGCCAACTAGTCGGTGATCCTCATCCACGCGTTCGATTGGAAGCGGTCTGTGGCTGTTCTCGGCTCGGGGGGATCGAAGCCGTGCGTCGATCGTTGTCGGCGGTCGATCGCGATGTCGATCGATTCATCGAACACGCCTTGTTGCGATGCGTGGAAGACCATGAAGTCATTCTCGTGAATGACTTGGATTCCGACTATTGGCATGACATCGCTCGCTCCAAACAGTTTGAGTTTGTCTTGACGTCGATTGCACCGGCGCAGGCTTCCAGCTTTCTGGCTCGCTACGTCGATCAAAATGGAATCACGCGTGATGGGCGAGGACCATGGATTGAGTTGATCGCCCGCGCGGGTGAACGCGAGCAGTTGGAACAGCTCTACCAACAACTCATCCAGGATGGTTTTGAGGATGCGGCGGCGGAACGTGCCCTTGATGCGCTCACCGAAGCGATGAAGAGCCGAAAAGTGAAACCCGATCTGGCAAAGCTGAAGGCGGGAGCTTCGCTGAGAAGGTTGATCATGCACGAAGACATGGCCGTTCGACTCGCTGCGATTGAGTTGATGGGCACTTGGAAAACAAAGTTCTTAGTGCCGGAGCTCTCGGCGATGGCGGCCGACGCGTCCAACCCAGATGTGCTACGTGGCGCGAGCGTCAAGGCGATCCAGCGGTGTGGGGGGCGACCGGCCGCGGTCGCACTGGTTCAGCTCGCGAGCAGCCAATCGAATTCCGTTGCAACAGGCGCCGTGATGGGCCTGGCCCAAATGGATCCCACACTTGCTCTCAAATCATTTTTCCAAGTGGTGCAGCGATTCGATCAGGAGACCGTGCTGCTGGGCCTATGGCGCGCCATGTTGAGTCAGCCGGAGGCGGGGCCGATTCTGGCCAGCTCATTGCCGAAGGGCATTTCGGAAGTCGCGGCAAGAGCCGGTATCCGCGCCGCGCGCGAGCCGGGACGCGATGCGCAAGCCTTGGTTGATGCACTCATGCCCTTGAGTGGGCTGTCATTGACGGCGTCGGAATGGTCATCCGAACGTGCCGCCGAGATACGTGAACTTGTCGAATCCCACGGCGATCCGGCACGTGGCGAACTCATCTACCGTCGATCGCAGATTCAATGCACCTCGTGTCATGCCGTGGGCGGTGTCGGCGGGAACGTCGGCCCCGACATGACCAGTTTGGGTACAAGCGCGCCGGTGGACTACATCATCGAGTCGCTCTTTGATCCAAATGCGAAGATCAAAGAAAACTACCACACCTTGAATGTCCTGACCGAGGACGGACGAGTGGTGTCCGGGATCGAGCTGTCGCGGACGGATGGTTTCATTCGTTTGCGTGACGCGACCGGAGTGATCGTAGAGATCCTGGAGGACGACGTATTGGAAACCAGACTAGGCCAATCACTGATGCCGGCGAATCTGCTCGATCGGATCCCTCAGGACGAGCAGATTGACTTGATCGCATTCTTGACTCAACTCGGCAAACCGGGTGAGTTCGACGCGAGCAAACAAGATGTCGCCAGAGTGCTGGAAGTTTTCGCTGGAACACATCGCGTGGAGCAGGCGGGGAACCAATCCATCATTTCCGGTCAACGCGTCGAAGGCTGGAAGCCGATTCAGTCCCGTGCGAGTGGGAAACTACACGCGAAAGATCTCTATGCGGCAACGGCACAACCATTCAATATCTCGCTAGTGAATCTCTATTTGCGGACACGGATCGAATTGGCGACGGAAACAAACGTCACATTCGAGATCGAAGGTGTTCACGCCGCCAAACTTTGGATCGACGGACAGCAGGGGACCGAGATTAGTGAAGCGGTCAGGATCAAAGCAGGTAGGCACACTGCCTTGTTTCAGATCGATGCAAGGGAGCTGCCCGAGTCCATCGTCATACGAGGAGACAGTGTCACGTTCTTAACCAATCCGGAACCATCTTCGTGATGAGCAACGAAGCCAGCCAGCATGGTGCATGCTGACGTAAGATTCCGACTTCAGGCGTGTTGCCCCTGGCCTGCTAGCTCCAGATACCGGACACGTCGTCGGCCAACAGGTCGAGTAATTCGTCATCGTCCTCGGAGCCCGTGCTCTCGGAGGACGCGATCGATGGCACCGAATTGAGGGCCTCGGCATCGTCGGAGGAATCGACGGCTTTTCCGGATACCTGCGTATCAAGGCCCGCAATCACGGACTCCGTGGCGATGGAGACCTGTTCCGCCGCATCGACCGACGCCGGTGCAATCGGCTCGCTGTTGGCTTGTCCCGAGTTCCCCAAACCGTTGAGGTAATTGATCACTCGTAGTGCGTCCACGGCGCTGACTCGGCCATTGCCATCGACGTCGAAGTAATACTGCTCCGTGCCGGAACCGACGCCGGGCTCGCCGGCCACGTCCAGTCGTGACAACTCATTAACAATGATCAGTGCGTCCAAAGCCGACACGGCATTGTCGCCGTTGACGTCAGCCGGCAACGCCGAGTTCTGAATTGGTTCTCCCGACGCCGCTGCACCAATCACAATGTCAATGGATTGATAGTCGATTTCGCTGACTGGGATGGCTTCGCGGTTGAAGTCGACGACGGATTCTTGTTGAGGGAACTGGTCCGCTGGGGACGCGGCAACCGTGGTCGTACCAACCTGCAATGCTCGGAAATAGATGGTGGCGAGGTCGTTGTTGCCATCGTCGACTGTCGTGTTGGAGCCCAACAACGAGCCAAACTCATTAATCAATCCTGGTGACGAGGCCACACCGACGGCGGCTTGATCATTGAATTGCAAGTCGAACGCGACGTCAAAATTGAAGTCCTCTTCCAGATCGACTCCCTGTAGCTCGGGAGCATTGACCGTCGGCTCGATCACGCCTGCATCGTAAAGCACATCCAGGTAAGCACCAAAGACCGTCAGCGGAACCGTCGGCGTGCGAATGTCTTCGGCGCGAACCAGCACACCGAATACATCACCGACGCTCACCGAGTTGTTGGCAATCGGATTGCCCGAAGTATCGACGATATCGAAGCTGTAGCGGATCGTCGGATCGTCGATTTCATCGATCACGAGCGTGACTTGGGACGTCTGGGTTACGACGCCGAATGTCGGGCTGTTGACCTCGATCGTGTAGGTGAACGAATCAAAACCCGTCTCACCGAAAACCGGTTGATAGAAGATGATGTCATTGGTGGGATCTGTATCCGATCCCACATTCAATACCGTCGCGGTACCCTTGCCAGGTGCTTGGTTGATCGAAAGGGAGACCAATTCACTGGCTTCAAAGATGTCGTTGTCGAGAACATCCAGACGGGCGCCATTGTTGACCGATATGGTGTTTCCGTCACTGTCGACGCCGTCGTGAAAGGCATCGTCAATGGTCGTCGGGAACCCATTGCCGCTCGGAGCGATGGTCAGGTTCAGCGAACCAAGCCTTTGCCGTTCGAAACCGACCTCGGTTTGCTGCGTGATCGGCAAGTTGATCACAGCGGAATCGGTCGCTGCATTGTCCGACGGATCCGCCTGGAAGATCGCCACGCCGGGTGAAAGTGCCTCCATCTCTAACGTGAATAAGACGGCGGCATCATCATGGAATCGCTGCGCGATCTGTTCGTCCGTGAATTGCGTCGTATCAAAGTTGATCAGGGGTTGTGTCGACCCAATCTCATCCAACACACCCGGAATCGCGTCGTCTCCACTCTGGAAAAGGCCATTGTCGCCAGGCTGATTCGATTGAAACAACGGGCCAAAGGTCACATCGAATTCACCGTTGTTATCAGCGTCGACCAGTCGCACCAGCTCGCTAGTGTAGAGCAGGTCCAAAAACGCGGCTGCAACGCCCTGCGGATCATCGGGACCAACGTACTCGTCATCGGTGATGGGTAATTCGTCACGCAGGTCATCGACCAGCACTTGGAGCTGGAATCGATCTCCCGCCTGTACCGTGGTTGTCTCTTGGTTTTCCGTATCAAGCACGCGGAATGAGAAGCCAAGCAAGTCATCGTCATCCGCGTCGGCGACCTGGACGATCGTGACCTGGGCGGTGTCCGTGTTCCCGCCGGCATCCGTGACCGTGTAAAGAAACTGTTCGGAACCACGGAAGCCGGGTGCGGGCGTATAGCGGAGCGACTGGTTATTGGCATCTGGGGTGATCGTTCCGCCATTGCTTCCGTTGGTTGCCGAGGCAATCGTGATTCCGCCGGATTGGGAACCGATGTCATTCTCAAGCACATTTAGCGGAACGTTCCCGGCTCCCGCAGGCACTCGGAACGTGTCGTCCACCGCAACCGGATCGTCACTCTGGAAAGCAACTCTCACAGTTGCTGTGGTCGTATAGATGGTTCCAGCGGCATCCTGGATGGTGTACTGGAACGTATCGTCGCCGACAAAACCAACAGGTGGTGTGTAAAACAGCACTTCCTGCCCAATGGCACCGCTGACCGTTACCGTCCCAAGAGCTGTGTTGATGGGTCCGAGAATGTTCAACGGATTGGCGGGAGTATTGAAGTCATTGGCCAGCACATCCAACAGGACGGGGACGTAACCTGGTTCTCCGGTATTGCGCGGAACGACGGGCAGCGTTGCCACGACACCGGCGGGTGCCGGCGGAGAAAAGTCTGGATTGACGATATTCCCATCGGTAAGAATACGAACTGAGTGGTCCTCGACTTCGCCGGAGTCAACGGCGCCGGTTGGGGCCAAGCTGTCGGTCAACGACAGCCGGAAACGTGCGATGGTGTCCCCAATTGCCGCGCCGGCCGGAACCGTGAAGGAGACTTGCTCGACACCCGAGGTCGTCACAATCGTCGTGGGCAGGCGATCATCCGCGTCGAAGACACCGTCCTGTTGGAAATCGATCCAGCCCTGCAGGTAGGCGACCTGACCGGTGGTATTGACGACCGAAACCTCAATGACGCCCGGAAGCCCTGGACGTAACAGAGTGGATGTATCGACGCCGTCTTCATCATCGATTTGCTCGATGGAGGCATCCACGACGTCATCGCCCGTTGCGGCTGCCGTTGGGATGCCGTCGGACTCCCGGTCGACGGCCGATCCGATGCTGAGACCCGAGACGATTCCGTGCGAAGGTCCGTCATTGGCACGCAGCGTTCCGTAAGAAGCCGGAGCGTCACCGTAATCGCGTGAGGAACGCAGACCAAAGTCGCGGTCGGTCAACGCAATGCCGTTGGCGAACTCATCGTACTCATTTTCCACGGCTGCTGATGGCGTCACAATCTCCAGTCCCGGTTCGTCGGCAATGCGAATCGAATAATTGACTCCCAGTGCACCGACTTCCAAGACATAGTCACCGTTTGCGTCGGTGATCGCCGATGGCTCACCAAAGTCAGGCAGATTATCGCCGTCTAAATCGGCGTAAACGTACAGTCCGGCGATTCCAGGGCCCTGACTACCGTCGACTAGGGTCTCGAACACCGTCCCCGTTGGCCCGGAAGTCACCGATTCAAACCCAAAACTGGGAAGCGATGTCGCTGTCGCCGTACCACTGATCGCCGTCACCACGGCATTGTTAACGATCACGGACGTCGTGAAGGGTGTTGTCGAACCTTCAAAACCCGCCGGAACCACCGCGTACACGGTGGCATTGGTCGCCAGCGTCGAAGTGCTCACTGGAAAGACATAATTGCCCGATCCGTCGGTAGTCGCGGTCGGATCGCTTGCGTCCAAGACACCATCGCCGTCAAGGTCCAGGAACACGGTGACGCCCGATAAGCCCGGATCACCAGCAAAGCTACCGTTGCCATTGAGGTCATTGAAGACTTGCCCACTCACTTGTGTGCCGAGAGTGCCTGTTGATAGTCCAAGGGCGAGAGACTGAGGGGTGTACTCCGTCCCAAAAATCCCTGTAGCAGCATCGAAAAAATCGGTTCGAAACCGTACGGGCATATCGTCGCTCGTCCCGAGAATGCCATCCGGGCCGACACCCAAACGGTTGAAGCTGCTCTCTTCTTGCGTTGCTCCCGTGTCGATGATCGAGGGGGTTAGATTTGTTGGATCAGTATGATGGATTCCAAATAGGTGGGCCATTTCGTGTGACACAGTCCCTGCGATCCGCAAACTCGCAGCTTCCAATTCACTAATCGTGGAGCTTCGCGGCACAGTGATCCCATCCTGGGCGAGCAGGTCCAGATTCACAAAGGTGGTTTCGTTAAGGTCGAAGTTACCGATGTCGACCGACTCGGCGATGCCAAAGTTTGGCAAGACTTGCAACTCTGGAAACGAAGTTGAAGATCCCATTACGACCCGAGTGACACTGGCATCGTTCGGCAAATCACCGGGGAACTCGTCACTTGTGACAATGCGGATCCCAAAATCCCCGGGCTGCGAGGTGGATTGGAAGTCGCCATTGACATTGCCTACCCCCAGCGCGGCGTAGTGCTCTCGGACGGAGTCCACAATGATTTGCTTGACTTGGTCATATTCCGCGTCGTTCGCAACGACGAGCCCCGCTTCATTAAGCGTCTGCTGAAGCGTAGGTATTCGGACCAGTCCTCCAACAGGGAAACCTGGGTCCGGGGCAAACAGATTGCTGAAGGTATCGCGAGTGTAAAGTCCACCGTCAAAATCCAGGAAAACTGTTTGAGACTGTCCTACTGGAAGACTTTCGGTAACCGGGCGATACGCTCGCAATCCCATCGTGTAGGTCGACGCCGCGCCCTCCGCCGCGACAACAATGTAGTAGTTACCGCTCGACGGCGCAACTTGGGCGAAACTTGCATTTCCAAGCGTCTGCAATGGTGACACACTGGGATAGCCACCAATCGGAGTGTCAACCCCGTACCACAATTCGCCATTAAAGTTGTTTGCGTGGCCTTCACCGAACAACACTGTAAAAGAAGTTGTCGAACCGAGCGTCGCGACGTCCAAAATGTCACCAGCTTCAAGTTCAACACGGTAGTAATCAACGTCCGGCTGAAATCCAAACGCACTTGGAATAAATCCCGCGCTACCCGACACATCAATTGTGTCTCGGTCGCCAGGCCCGGTGCCGAGCGGAATCAGTTGGGCGTCTTGGAAAAAGTCGTTCTCACCCAGGTCGCCAAAATTTTCGTCCTCGGTGATCTGAAGGGCCGTGACAGTACCAATGTTTCGCGGGCCATCGTATTCTTCGAGCGTGCCATTCGCTGCGATGGGACCAATTTCTCCGGCCAACAACTGCCGTGTTTCGAGTCCTTCGAGGCTCAACCGACGCTTCCCGTGGTCGAGTCGATTGGATTTGCGTCGTCGATGCCCTCGTCGCTTGGCCGATTTCGGGTCGATCGGTGACGATTTCCACGGTTGACGATGAATCATCGAGGGTCTCTGCGAGATAGGGCCCGTGGGAGGCGGATGCTTCCCAGAGGCAAGATAAGATGGGGTTGGTCCGTCCATTCACGGTCCAATGAAAGCCAAGTATGGACGACTTTGGACCGTTGGCCGAGTCTAGTTACAGCCAATCAAGTGTCAACGAAATGTCCTTTTCGGACGTGTTGGCGGTGCCGAAAGTTCCCGTCCGGATTGCCGAATCGGTGCGATCGACACAACCGGAACGACCAGCGCGGGCAGCGGTTGGGCTGACAATGACGATTGAGCTTGAGTTTAGCCAGCGTCGATGGTCGATTCGATGCGGCAGGCCAATCCGGTCGATGACCCCATCATTGGCAGTTCCGGTCGCGATGGCCCTGTGGGTTCTCGCTTGGAAAGATTTGCCGCCGCGATTTCCAACCGTTTGGATCGTGATCCAATCGATCTGCTCTCCCGAGCGGGATCGTTCATGCGCGATGAACCTAGGGATTTCATGTTTCTAAGCGACCCGAGCTCCACGCCAGGCCTCTCGTGCGCAACCGGGCAGATCATGGGCATTTGGCGTCTTGGCGAAGAATTGACCGTCCGACAGCCGGAAGTCGGGTCGGGATCCCGTTTGTTTGCCGCCCAACCGGCTGACTCCCAGGGGAGCCCGCGGTTCGACTATGTGCTCAAAACGGCCAGCGGAGATACGTCGGCGGCCCGGCAAATCCTGGCAACCGTCGCCGCGGCGGGCATTACCCACCCCAACTTGATCGCAACGCTGGATGCATCAACGTCCGGGACGTCGCCGTACGTCGTCATGCCGCGACTGGAGGCTCTGCCTCTGGACCAGAGAATCGATGGAATGTCAGCATTCACGCTGCCGGTGGCCCTTTGGATGACTCGGCAGGTTGCACAGGCGTCGTTGGCGATGCATGAATCAGGCTGGATTCACGGTGACATCAAGCCTGCGAACGTTCTGGTGGACGATCGAGGCCACGTCACGTTGATTGATCTCGGATTCGCCGCCCGGATCCACTCACCGATGCCGGCGCTCTTTCGCGGTACCCCGGACTATGCCTCGCCGGAGTTAATCGATGGCAGCACGGCGGCGCTGCCGGGCATGGACGTGTTCGCCATTGGCAAAATGCTTTGGCACAGCCTAACCAAAATCGTCGATGCTGATTCGATGTTGGTGGGGAACACGGCCGAGTTGGTTGAGGCCATGTTGGAACCGGATCCGAGCGATCGGCCGAGCTGTGGCACCATCGTTTCCGAGCTACTTGCTCTGGAAATTGACAGTTTAGGCAGCCACATTGTTCCCGCGCGGCGGCGGGCCGCCTGAGCGAACCCTCTTCAAGCAATCTCTGGCAACGTTAGATCAAATCATCGAGTTGCTGGGTCAAGCTGGCGAAATGGTTCAACGTCGTGCGAACGGCGTCGGGTTGCGTCATGTCGACGCCAGTATTTTGAAGCAGTTCAAGCGGATCCTTGCTGCATCCGCCGCAGAGGAATGTCAAGTAATCGCCGAGTTCGGTGGGACCACCGTTAAGAACACGTCGGCTCAAAGCAATCGCGGCGCTCAAACCCGTCGCGTACTTGTAGACGTAGAACGCGCGATAAAAGTGGGGTATCCGAAAACACTCCAGCTCCAGCGAATCATCCACAACGAAGTCCGGTCCAAAGTACGCGTCAAGCAACTCTCGGTACGTCGAACGGAATGAAGCGACGGTCAAAGGCTCGCCAGCCTCCGCCATCTCGTGGGTGATTTTCTCAAATTCAGCAAACATGGTTTGCCGCACGACGGTGGCACGAATGCTATCGAGTTCGTTGTTGATCAGATATGCCCGCTCGCGTTCATCGGAGGCGTTTTCGAGCAGGTGGTGGGTCAGTAGTTGCTCGTTGAACGTACTGGCGACCTCCGCGACGAAGATCGTGTAGTCGTAATACTGGAACGGTTGATGGCGGGACGAGTACCAACTGTGCATTGAATGGCCGGCCTCATGAGTGAGCGTGAAGACGTCATTGAGCACCTCCGGTTTGAAGTTCATCAGAATGAACGGATCGCCGTCAAATGAACCACAACTGAATGCACCGCTCTGTTTTCCGCGGTTGGGATACCGGTCTGACCAGCGGCCACGCAGTCCACCGGCGAGCGTGTCGACGTACGGCGCGCCCAACGGCGACAACGAATCCAGGACCAATTCAACCGCCTGGTCCCAGGTGTGCGACTTCTCAATTCCGGACAGGATGGGGACGTAAGTGTCGTAGTGATGCAGGTCAGGTAGCTCCATCTTCCTTCGGCGGACGTCCAAATAGTGATGCACGGCCGGAAGGGACTCGCGTACGGAATTGATCAAATTGGTGTACACCGCCGTCGGCACATTGTCTGGAAACAGCGACGCTTCCAGGCTGGACTCGAAGTTTCGCGCGCGAGCGTAATAGACATCGCGATGGATGCTGCCAGAGAGCGTTGCCGCCAGCACGTTCTCATGTTCGGAAAACTGACGGTAGTACTGACCGAACGCCGTCGCACGCACCTCCCGCTGCGGGCTTTGCAGGAACTGCGCGAATGATGCATGCGACAGCTCGATCGTTCGTCCTTGGTGATCGGTCACGTTGCCAAACTTGAGGTCCGCATCGTTGAGCTGACGGAACGCGTTGCCCGCCGCGCCGGCCATTTCGCCCTGCAGAGACAACAACCGCTCCTCTCGGTCGGAGAGTGTGTGCGGCCGATACCGTACGATCCGTTCGAGCTGGAGACGCCAGTCTGCGAGCGACGCATCATCCAGATAAGACTGCATGGTCGCCTCATCGATGCCCAGCAACTCGGGGCGCACAAAACTGGCCGCTTGCGACGCCTTCACAGCCAGATTCTGAAAACGCATCTTGCGCGCTTGATGATCACTGTCGGTCTGATCCTCCGTCGTGCGAAGAAAGGCATACGTCCCGAGTCGTTCGGCCATCCGATCAAACTGCCTGTCAAACTCCAGGAACTCCTTCAACGTCTCGACTGATTCCCCGAGTCGGCCGCGGTACGTCTCGAAGCGGTCCAACTGGCTGGTCAGTTGATCGAAGTCTTTCTGCCAACCCGATTCGTCTTCGTAAAGCGATGCCAGATCCCAGCAGTCGGATTCTGGAACCTCATCGCGAGCCGGCAGCGAGTGGAATTCAGTTGCGGTTGCGCTGGTCATGTCTCAGCTCCGGTGCAGAGGATGGTTTGTTAAGAGCGTGAACTCTCATGGCGTCGCCGACGTCGATCCAGCGGCGTGGATCTGCCGCTGTGACGCATCAACAGCGTCTCGAGCGATCTGAGTCGCGGGAATGCCAGTTTTCACTGATAGAGCGTGCACGTCGTCATGTTCCGGCTTGAAACGCGTGTCACCCCCGGGCAAAAACGCACGCTTTCCTCGGACGATCCCGTGAGGCGTTTGAACCGTCATCGATTTCCGCGGCAGTTTGGCACGTTGCAACAAATGCCGTCGCAAACCGATGCTGGTCGTATGGGTCAATACCATGGATTGCACTTGATCGGCCATCGCCGGCGTCGCGAGAACGGACAGAACGCTTCCCAGCCGTCCTTTCTTCATGGTGCAGGAGGTTTGCCAGGCATCCAACGCGCCGGCTGTCATTAGTTGCTCCGCCACACCAGCCACAACTTGTGGGTCACAGTCATCTAGGTTCGTTTCCAGTAACACCACCTGGTCTGACTCGAGTTCTCCCGCGACCGCTTGTGGATCGGACCGGTGCCCCATGGTCACGCGTAGTACGTTGGCTTGGCCGTCCAGATCCCGGTTTCCGGCGCCATAGCCGACCGCGTCGGGCACCATCGCGGGTATCGCACCGAACGGCGCCGCGCCGCCATACGTCTCCGTCAGGGTGGCGATGATGGCCGCACCCGTGGGCGTGGTCAACTCAAATGGAATGTCACAGGCGCTCAACGGAATTCCGCACAAGATCTCAGCCGTCGCTGGAGCGGGGACCGCCACACGTCCATGATCAATCTGGATGGAGCCCGTCCCCGTCGGGATTGGGGAACTGCTGACATGCGCGATGTTCAGCTGGTCGATCGCGATCGAAACGCCGACGATATCCCCGATCGAATCGATCGCGCCCACCTCGTGGAAGTGAACCTTCTGGAGGTTGCAGCCGTGGACCTTGGCTTCCGCTCGGCCGATGCATCCGAAAATTGATTTGGCCAACGCTTTGGCGGTGTCGGTTATTCCAGATGCTCCGTCAATCATCGCTTCGATGTGATGAAGGTGACGGTGAGACGACTCGGGAGGATGGTCGATATGGATTTGGAGAGCACGAAAGCCGCATTTCTTGACTTCCTCGCAGCGCAACCGAAGTTTCGACAGATTCATTGATTGCAGACCCGCCTCCACGGCAGCCGGGTCCGCACCCAAGTCGATCAGGGCACCAAGCGTCATGTCGCCGCTGATGCCGCTGAGGCAATCAAAATGAAGGGTGCGGCGCGTTGCGGAGTGGAAGCTCATGGTACGTAGTTGAGCAAAACAATCCTCTGCGACCAACGGGGCAGCGCTAATATTCAAGAAGCGGTTCCGTGTCGACTTCGATGGCTCTGTTCGATGCCCAGCCTCCTGATCAACACCACCGCTTGCTTCGCCGGAGTCCCGTACCATCATGACATCCGCTCCAGATCATGGCCGCCATGGCATCCTACGCACACTGATTGACAATTCGTTGCTCTTGATCATCGGGACGTTGGTCGCGCTGATCTGGGCCAACGTTGCCGCCAGCCGAGGCAGTGATAGCTATCACCATTTCGTTGACTTCGATGTCACGTCATTTTGGAGCGGAGGTCTCCACGTCGACCATCGTGCGGCGGATCATGGCGCATCGGTTGCAATGAACTCTCATGAGCCCGCGATCCTGGCACATGAGGGGGAAACATCCACGGCCGGTCATCATGGTCTAACGCTTCACTTCATCGTCAACGATATTCTGATGGCGTTGTTTTTTGCGATCGCCGCCAAAGAGGTTTGGGAGTCTCTGTTGCCCGGCGGCGAGTTGTCCAATCCGAGACGAGCCGCCACGCCTTTGATGGCCACCATCGGCGGCATCATTGGTCCGGTCGCCGTATACCTCGGTATGGCAACGTTTATGGGGGGGACCGCCTTCACCGACTTCGGCAATGGTTGGGCGGTACCTTGTGCGACGGACATTGCCTTCAGTTATCTGATTGCCAAATTCATCTTTGGTGCGTCGCATCCGGCGATCGCCTTCCTGTTGTTGTTGGCGATTGCCGACGACGCGGCGGGACTTGTGATTCTGGCGGTGTTCTATCCCCAGGCATCGGTTGTTCCAGCGTGGCTCTTGATGACGGCGGCTGCCATTGGTTTGGGGCTGGCGATGAGGAAGATGCGTGTGCATAGCCATTGGGCCTACCTATTGGGTCCGGGCGTATTGAGCTGGATCAGCTTCTACCAAGCCAATATTCATCCGGCCCTTGGTCTCGTCCCCATCATCCCGACACTTCCGCATGCCCATACAGATTTGGGATTGTTCGCCCGTGCGGAGTTGGACCGCGACGATACGCTCAACGAATTCGAACACTTTTGGAAGACGCCTGTTGAATACATGCTCGGTGCGTTTGGGCTGGTCAACGCAGGAGTGGTCGTCGGTTCGCTGGGTACCGGGACTTGGTTGGTTTTGGCTGGATTGGTGATCGGCAAGCCATTGGGGATTACCGGCATGACATGGCTGGCAGAGAAAGGTCTCGGTTTGGAGAAACCCGCGGCCATGTCGTATCGACACGTCTTCACGCTCGGCATGATCGCGGCCATTGGGTTCACGGTCGCGCTGTTCGTGTCGGTCGCCGCGTTCCGTCAAGCGGGACCGATTCAGGACAGTGTGAAGATGGGTGCGCTGCTTAGTTTCGTGGCCGCACCCCTCGCCGTGGTCATCGGACGAGCCTTGGGCATTCACGCCTGGAAGGAAAACGCCGACGAGTCCGCCGAGACAACCGGTGTGGCGGTTTCCACCGCTGCATAAAGGTCGCTAGGATGCGATGGCGTTTGAGTAGAGAAAACAGCCTGAAAAAGGAAGTTCGACGATGAATCAGCCGCCTGAGCGGTCCAGCGACTTGCCATCTGAAGCCATCGGCGAGGACGAAATACAGCGTCCTCAGCCGGCGGACGACCCGATTCGGCGACACGATCCGCAAGATCTCTACCAGGTCATGCGTCACACCATCGATCGACTGGAGCACGACAAAACCGCTCGCGGCGATCTAAAAATCCTCTCGCGAACCATCCGCGAGCTGCGATATGCCATGAAGGTGTTTCGTCCTTACCGTCGCCGACGCAAAGTCACGATCTTTGGATCGGCGCGAACTCCCGATGACCAGCCGGACTATCGAGCTGCCGTGGATTTGGCCCGTCGAGTCGCCGCCCACGGATGGATGGTGATTACGGGCGCCGGCGGCGGCATTATGGAAGCCGGTCACAAAGGCGCCGGCAGAGACGCCTCCATGGGGTTGAACATCATGTTGCCCTTCGAGCAAGGTGCCAATCCATACATCGAGAATGATCCAAAACTCGTGACGTTGAAGTACTTCTTCACCCGCAAGCTGATGTTCCTGAAAGAGTGTAGTGGCGTCGTTTGCTTGCCCGGCGGATTTGGAACGCTGGACGAAGCGTTGGAAACGCTCACGCTGTTGCAAACTGGCAAGCAAACGATGATGCCGCTGGTTTACCTGGATCATCCCGACGGCAGTTACTGGCGGGACCTCGGGGACTTCTTCAAAAAACAGTTGCTCCGAAACGGATTCATCAGCCCCGATGACGTGGCATTGTACAAAGTCACGAATTCCGTCGATGCCGCAGTCGATGAGCTACTGCAGTTCTACGACGTCTACCACTCGATGCGATACGTGCGTGACAAATTGGTCATTCGGTTGAAGCAGCCGCTGACGGGCGAGCAACTCGACTCGATCCAGACCGACTTCGTCGACATTGTCAAATCGGGTCAGTACTCGCAAACCGAGGCTTTGTCGGAGGAATCGGGCGAGCCTGATTTGCAGCATCTTCCCCGTTTGGTTTTCAACTTCAACCGGCGTCGCCTTGGGCGTTTGCGGATGTTGATCAACTACATCAATGGGCATCCGCTGACAACGGTCCCGGCGTAGTCCCACGACGTCCGAGACGGGAGCATCACGGCACAAATGGCGTGTCGGACGCGTGATGGATCCATCGAGATCGATTTCCGGCTCCTTGACCCGAGTTCAACGAGTATTTGATTCGCGACCTCCTGGCAGATAAAACTGGGGACCTTCACGGCGCCGTGTGTCTCCGTCATGCGCCATCGAATGAGCCTTTCTCTTCGTCAAACTCATATGAAACTTGCGTTGCGTATCGGCGTCGTCACCATGTTGACGGTCGCTTGTTGTTCCGAGAGTGCATCCGCTAGTCCCCAGCCGAATGTTCTGTTCATCGCCGTCGACGATTTGAATCACTGGTTGACGCACTTGAAGCGTCATCCACAGGCGCAAACACCCAACTTCGATCGGCTTGCCAAGCGAGGCATCACATTCACCAACGCCCATACAGCGGTGCCCGCCTGTGAGCCGTCCCGTTGCGCATTGATGAGCGGTCGCCGACCATGGGTTTCGGGGTGCTACAAGAACGGCCATGCGTGGAAGAATCATCATCCCGCCGGTGATGGTCTAGCGGCCCAGTTCTTGAAAGCCGGATATCACGTTGCCGGTGCCGGAAAAATCTATCACTCGATGGCATGGTATCCCAGCGAGTGGAGTGAGTATTTGCCGAAGGAAGGCTTCCATCAGAACGGCCCGGGCGTCGAAAAGATGGATGGTTACCACGATGATGTGGTGCATCCAAACCTGCGGGACGATGACATCATGGACTGGCATACGGTGGACTATTGCATCGAACGCATTCGGCAACCGTCGGACAAACCATTCTTTGTGGCCTGCGGCTTGTACAAGCCGCACCTGCCGTTTGTAGCGCCGCGAAAATACTATGACGCATTTCCCATCGACGATATCGAGCTACCCCCGCACACGGAAAATGACCTCGGCGACCTCCCCCCAGCAGGCGTGAAGATGGCGAAGTCTGGCGGAGATCACGCCAAGTTTCTCAAGAGCGGACGTTGGAAGGCGGCCATCCAGTCGTACCTGGCGACGTGTGCCTATACCGACATGAATCTCGGTCGCTTGTTGGATGCTCTCGATGCCAGTCCGAATCGTGAGAACACGATTGTCTGTCTTTGGAGCGATCACGGCTGGTCACTCGGCGAAAAGGAACACTGGCGAAAGTTCGCTCTTTGGGAGGAGCCGACGCGCGTGCCGTTTATCTGGGTGGTTCCGGGCGTCACCACGCCAGGCACTCGATGTAATCGCAGTGTGGATCTCATGAGCGTCTACCCGACTCTCTGCGAACTCGCAGGTTTAGAGACACCCGAGCACGTCAGTGGGCATAGTATCGTGTCACTGCTGACGAACCCCAACGCATCGTGGTCCTACCCAGCCATGACGACGCACGGACGCGGTAATCATGCCGTCAAAACCGAATCGCATCGCTACATTCGCTACGCCGACGGAAGTGAGGAACTCTATGATGTGGTTGCCGACCCGTTTGAATGGAATAACATCGCGGACCACTTGAGCTCGTTTGAAATCAAGGCGGATTTGGCCAAGTGGCTGCCAAAGGATGAACATCCCGGCCCCAGCGATGATTGATCCGCTTTGTCTTGTGGATGATTCCAGAGGGGATGGATTAGCACAACTTGCAGGGCTAGTCGCGTCGCCTCATCCATCCCAACAACTGTTCTGCCAGTCGATCCATTCGCTCGTCGGTATAAAACTCCGGCCCACCGTGTCTTGCGCCCGCCACGGTAATTAGTTTCGATTGCAAACCAGCACTTCGATAACGATCGTTTAGCTCAACGGACTGCTGGTAGGGCATCTGAGGATCCGCGTCACCGTGAATGAGCACGATCGGTGGATCACCGGGGTCAACGTGCGTGACAGGACTGGCCAGCTTGGCGAGTCTAGGCACGTCCATCGGTTGGCCTCCCAGCAGAAGCTGGAGTGCCGGCACTCGAACCGACAAACCGTGTTCGGTTGACTGCGACAAGATGGATTGCAAGTTGGATGCACCAAAAAACGAGACAATCGCTTGCACAGAGGAATCGGTTCGCTCGGAAGCGTCATGTGCTTGGGTCAACACGTCGACATCGTCAGTGACACCGACCAAGGCGGCCAAGTGACCACCAGCAGATGCTCCCGCGATCACGAATTGCTGAGTATCGAGTCCATAACGATTTGCATTCGACTTTAAAAACCGTAATGCCGCATGGAGATCATTGGCTTGTGCGGGGAACATGGCCTTGGGACTCAAGCGATATTCGACGCTGACAATTGCAAAACCGCGATACCGCATTGGCAGGACCGGTACCGAATCTTTTGAACCTCGACGCCAGGCTCCGCCGTGGACCCACACGATGGTTGGCTGGAGACGTTCATGATCGTTTGGTCCATCTTCCGAGCCGTAGATGTCGAGCTTCAGTGCGCTGTCGCCATGACGTGCATAGACCACATCGCGGATGATCGCGTCGATCGCATTCAGCCGGGAGGTCAGGCTGATTGCCAGGATGACTGCCCAGAATCTCACAAAATTCTCGCTGCGGTCCAGTGGATGCGTTTGGGATCTTCAATCATGAGTGCGACGAAGATGTCATGTGCGAAAGGGAGTTCCAATCCGACGGGTGGTTGATGTTGAGGAGCTGATCGGTCGGTACGGAAACGGTTGCGGGATTTGAGTTGCTTAGCCAACGCTTGAGGCTTCGATGGCGTGACTGAAGCAATATTTCGAAATCAGAAAGCAAGGCGATCGAATAGGCGGCGATTAGAGGCTGAATCATTTTCTCGTGAGTGTCTTGTGCACACACACAGTCGACACGGGTTCGCCGCCATTGGCTGGCGATGGCCTCCAACGATGCAAGGTGAATGTTGGGATAGTCCACGGCACAGACCAAAATCGCGTCAAATCCTTTATCACGAGCCCAGGTCATCCCCGTCACCACGCCCATCATCGGACCAAGCTCGGACTCGTGATCGGGTAGTGTCGGAACACCTGCCAGTTGGTGTTCGCCGCCTGCGATGACGACGGAGTCGGTCGCAAGGCGTAGTTTCTCAACCGATCGACTAAGCAGAGTTTGGCCATCGGGATGGATGAGCATCGACTTGTCGGTCCCCATCCGTGATGACGCGCCGCCGGCGAGGACGACGCCCAATACTTGAGACATCATCTCCGGTCTCACGGATGTGGAGTCGTCGTTGACATGACTGATCGTCCTGGCGAGCCACATTCGTGTGCTGTCGGAAGACGATCAACCATCCACATTGGTGTCACCGGTGACTCGATCCTTGTAAATGGCCAGGCGTCCGAGCGACTGATCGATGAGTGCCGCGTCGATTCCGCGATCTTGCATGGTATCCGCGAAATGACCACAGAATTTCGCGTAATGCGGAAGACCAATGCCTCTTCCCGCATGAACCTGCGTTAGTTCCGCCCCGGTGTAGTTGACCGGGCCATCAAATGCGGCGGCAAGGAACTGATACTGCATGTTCCTCAACCGTTGCATGTCCGTGTTGGCGAAGAACGACGCCAATTCTGGATCCTTGAGGAGGCGAGCGTACATGTCCTCCACGATCGCTTTCATGCCGTGTTCGCCACCAACACGAGTAAACAGATCGTCGTCTTTCCCATTCATCGAATTTCCCAAGTTCGGGTTCAGATGAAGCAACGCACACGATCGGCACCGTGTGCCCGATGTCTCCGATTATCGCATCTTTTGCCGATACGTCGACCGCTAAGCCCAACGGTTGGCGATCGCAACCAAGTCTGGCGTCGAATGTCCGTTCTTGGCAGCAAAAAAGTGGGATTCGATGGCAGTGATGTCACTTTGCAATTGCGCCCGCTGATTCGGCTGAACGTCCCCACCTGACTCGTATTGACGCAAACGGCTCAGAAGGGAGAAAGGCGTCGGCGCGGCCGTCTCTTCGCCTTGATCCACTCCCGTTGCTGGGGTCCTCGAACGGACCAGCAGCACGATCGCCAAGAACAAGATCGTCACCGCACCGGCCACGGCCGACGCGATCGTGACGGTTCGGCGATTGGATCCGTAACGCTCAACCAGCGAAACCGTTGCCTCAACGTCTTCCAAATCCGCATCCACGTATCGCTGATAGGTTACGTCTTTCACGTCCAATAGCGGTGCCGGAAATGAGAACTCCGTCGGTGCGGTTTGCGACGGGTCGGAGGCCTCGAAATTCAATGTCCAAGTTCGTTCCGACAACACGACGGGTTGAGTGGATTCCTTGTCGAACTCAATCACACTCACGCCCGAATCCTCATCCCCGGCTAATCGATAGCCAACGACGTTCGTATCAACGATCGTGTCCAGGTCGGGTACGAGTCCCTGAGCGGTCGCACGAAGCTCGACGATCAACTTGCCTTCGCTGGCTTGCCGTTCATCCAGTAGTTCAACGAGCGTTAGTTTGGATGTGCTCGTCGTGTGATCCGAGCTGCCCGACGCATCCAAAGGTAGTGGGCTCGATTCGATCGGCAGCACCACATATCCGGACGTGTCGAGGAAGTCCATGTCCATCTGCAAGGCCGGTAGTTTATCGACCTCCTCGCCCCGAGCTTTGAGCAGCAAGTAAGCGTAAGGGGTCACTCGCCATCCGCCGGAAACATCGCGGCTCTTCGTATCGGAGTGGTTGAACGTCACCGACAGGACTTCGAAGTGCTCTTCCAAAGCTGTTGCGAGCGCGTCTTCAAACTTGTCGCGGTAGTTCTCGGTCGGACGTCCGTAGTTGAATGAGAAATATTGGGACTTCTGATTCTGGAGATACTTCCCGAATCCGCCGGCTTCGCGTTCGAGCTCTTTCGTGTGTCTCAAATCGACGTAGACACCAAAGGCACCGGTGTGACCCACGTTGCTGCTGCCATCGATCCGAGTCACGAGCTGCAACTCCGTCACGAGATCCTTGTAGTAGTCATAGACCTTCCGAGCTTCGACCGCCTTTGGGTCATCCGGGTCGACCAATTGAAAGCCCGCATCCAGGTAACGAAACTTGCAGGAAGGGCTGACCGCGCTCATGCGCGTAAACAGAGCGTTGGCAAACCGTTCTTGGTGCCGTTTGCCCACGTCACCGGTGAGCCGCGCCATGGTCTGTTTGATGATTGCGATCTGTTTCTTGTCCGGGCGATTCTTCTCACTGATGCCGTCCAGATCGGCGGCGCCAAGCGAAGCGTAGAACCAATGGTCAAACGCTTCGTTGGACTGGTCCCGTTCGGCAAGATCAGAAGCGACGGACACATAACGTTCCGCGGAACTCGCAAAGACATCCAACGCAGCTTGCCGGCGGGCACTGAATTCGGACGATGGTTCCATTTCCTGCAAGAAATCATTCTCGTCGTGCATCACGCAGGCTTTGACTCGCATCAATCTCCAGTCGCCGGGATGTTGCGTCAGCGCCGAGTCCAGGACCTGTTTCGCAACGGTGTATCCACGGACGACTTCCGCCTGAATGTCCTTCTTTTTGCGTTTGGTTTGCCGGTCCCGTTGAACGTTGGGGTCTCGCCAGATTCCAGCCAGGTTGCTCCTCATGTTGTCGATCAACTTGGCCATCGTGGCCGCCTCGATGTCGCTCCAGGCACCAAAGACGATTTCGATGTCCGAAACATCGTAAACTTCGGCGACGCTATGACACGTCATGAATGCACCCACCAACAACTCTTCGTCCAGTTCATCTTGAAACGGTAGTTTGCGGAGTCGACGAACCCATGTGGAGAGCTCCTTCAGGTTGCGCTGTTGCTTGGATCGTGTCAGCGGAATCTTATCGGCCTTTTGCTCAAAGCCGTAAATGAACATGTACGAATTGGTTCGTTGGCTTTCTTGGTTCGGATTGTGATCCTTCGTCCAAACACGCAGGAATTCCTCGGCCAGCTCCAATGCCGTCTCGGGATGCGTGGATGCAAGCGACTCGATGAACGGGAAAGCTTTTGCTGCTTCATTCACCTTGAGCCAGAGTCGGCCCATCATCATCGTGTATTTCGGTTTCAATCCGTCGTCGACGGCGTCCAACCACTGGTCCTTGGGTGCCGTGTCCAAGACGGTTTCAATGTCGACGGGATTGATCTGACGCATGACCATTTGCTGAGCTCGGTCCAAACCGTCATTGTCTTCCTCGACGTAATAAAGATTGCCATAGCGATCACGCCGCATGGACGATCCATAACGACTGCGCGTGGAATGAGAATACGTGACGCCGGCCTCTTGAAGCCAACTCGACGCCAACAAGTTCAGAATTCCTCTCCACGTGGCATCCACCTGGGTTTCGGCGGCGAACAGGGCGTCGACGGCAGCTGATTGCAGTTTCAAATTGTTGCCGCGACGATCGGCGTCCTGCGGCGTTTGCGCCAGCCGCTGCGAGGTCGCGGTTCCGAGCGCCGACATGATCTCTTGGCCGCGTTGAGTATCGCCGGTGAAACTTGCTTGGAGCCATTTTTTGCCAAGTTCATCCTCGAGACTCGGGGCAAGGGCAACAACCCGACTGAGCGCTTCGGAACGAGCCGCCTTCGCGTCCGGATCGTCGATCTTCAGGGCGTCCAGCGTGCAATGCCAAGCGAGCACCTGAAATGATTCTTTGTGGTCCGACCGGTGGCGGGCCAGATAGTGTTTCGCCAGTAAGTTGAGCACATGGATGTCGTTGGCCTCGAAGGCGTCTTCGCGAGACGGCAGAAACGCAATGGTTTCGACGTCTTGCCCCGCCCAACTCAGCAACCGAGCCGCGTCGTGCTCAGGCAAGAGCGATGGTGTTCGCAACTTCATTGCCTCAACGAATTCCTCGACAGGATTTCCGCGTTCAAGGCACGTCTTCAAGAGCTTCGAGATCTTCCGCAACGGCGGCTCTCGGAAAGACCGGGGAACGTCTTGATTTGGCTTTTCGTTTGGTGACGTGTTGTCGGAATCCGCGCCATCGACAGGACGGTCCGACTCGACGTCACCATTGGAGTTGTCTTCGTCGACACGCATTTCCGGCGGCGCCGCCTCAAGGATGCCGACCACGTCGGGCGTGTTGATGATGTGCTTTTCTGCGTAGGCGACCGCGGGATTGTTGCGTTGGTTCCCCATCATTTGCTGCATGAATTTCTGCATGTCCTCGGAGAGTCCGACAACCTGAGCAAAATCCATCGACACGCTCGATGACAGTTGATCGAGGAGACGATCGTAGGCTGCCACGGCTTCCTTCGCGGAAAGTCGTTCCCGGTCGCACAGAACGTCGCGAACATTCGCCCAATTTCCTTTGGTGACAGCCTCCGAAAGAACCTCCTTGGTTTCTTCGAACTGTTCGTCTTCCCGTTTCTCCCTCTCTTTCCTCTCTCGTTCGGCTTTCTCCTTTGCTTCCTTGTCGGTTTTCTCTTTCTCGCGTTGGGCCTGTTCTTCGGGAGTCAATGTCGCCGTCTCTCCATCTTCGTCCGATTTCTCGGTGTCTGGATCCACTCGTTCATCGGAAGACTCGGCCTGTGCACCGGCGGGCGGCTCCGCGTCGCCCCCCTGGTTCTTGGGCGACTCCGTGACAGGATCATCCTCTTTGGGCGGCTCGGACCAAACTTTCAGAATCGTCGAGGGACGACGATCAAAGACCCATTTCTTGATTTCCTCGAGCCGCTTCTTTTCTCTCGCATCATCGGTGTTTTCGTCGTCGCTGCTCTCGCTGGACTCGACGGTATTCCCTTGAGGCAATGAATCCGCGAGCATCGTTCGATACTCCGCGGTCTCCGCATCCAGTTCAAAGGGATTGAGCGAACGAAACACACGAATCTGTGCTTCCGCGTCCACCGTCGAGATGACGAGAGCCATGAGAAGCGTGCTTGGAACCAGCAGATGCGGTCGTAACATGGGTGACTCACGCAGATGGGGAGCGATCATTGCTTTCGGGGACCATCGAGGAGTGAAGCAATGCAGCCGGCGCTATTCGCCGGCCTCATTTAGGAACCGCTGCCGTCTGGAAGTGGCCCGAGGTTCGCGCCGGCTTTCTTCTTTTCGTTTTTCTTCGACTGTTTGCGGCTGGGCTTGTCGCATTGTCCGCTACAGCATGATTGGCATTGCGACGGAATCTTGAGTGCTTGTAAGTCCGCCAAGTCCATTCGAGCCAACTGGATCGCCGACTCCAGATCACGTCGTCGCTCGGTGAAGACTTGCTGGTCGGATGAGTCCGCCTTTTCGGCTAGGACTCGGAAGTGCTGACGTGATGCCTCGATCTCCGGTTCCCATTGGAGTTCTGGCAAGCCTTCCAACCGCATCAACCACGTCATGTAGTACTGCGCACTGGCGAGGCTCTGACGCGTGTCATCGATGAGCTTCGTCGCGATGTCGTCTCGATCTTCGAGTTCATCCAGCAGGGCTTGCAACGCAAACCTCGCTTCGGGCAACTGGTTGCTCCGCATTTGGGCCTTTGCCATCGCCAGTCGCGTCTCGAATTTTCGAACACGGATCTGTTCGCTCTGATCGGACATATCCAGCTGGGACAGCGCATCGCTGTACGCCTTCACCGCCGAAGCGTCGTCTTCTTGGGATTCCAGCTCCTGTGCAAGAATCACCTGGCGATGGGCATCATCGACCTCCATTTGTTGCTGGCCGGGCCCGATATGATACGCCCAAGCAAGCAAAGGGATGGTAAGCCAACAAAGCATCAGAAACAGACGCATCGGTTTTCTCCACTTGGCGAAAGAGACGGGGAAATTGAATTCGTCAGTGCGATCATTTCACCACGCTATCGTATGCCAGGACGGTACCGCGTGCCAAACTGATCCAACACGCACGGTAGCACGGCGGACGCGAAGCATCCCGCCGCCATCGCCAGCAGCGCGTATTCACGGCGCGTCCAAGGCTCGGCTTGGTTTTCGATGCCACGGCGGGTGATTCCCGCAATCAGCTCGGTCGGTAAATGTGATCGGTTTCCATCGTGGTAAGTGCCCCCGAGGCGCGTGGCGATCTGGCGCAGCATGAATGCATCTTGTTTGGATTGGCGACCGTCAATGAAGGAACCCTGCGAAGAGTCGCCGACTCCCACAACCAGCACATTGCCGACCGACGCGGGCATCACGGGCATGCCCTGGGGCGGCACGGTGTCACCGTCGGAAAGCAAAATCACCGTGGTGCTACGCGGGTTCCACGGTTTGGCAATGCGCGCGGCTTCTCGAAGCCCGTCGAGCAACCGCGTTCTCCCAGATTCGAACGCTTGATACAGAGGCAAGTCTCCCAACACGCCGTCCACGACGTTCAGGTCACTCGAGTCGACGATGACGGGTTTCGCACCGTTGTAAACGGCGACGCACGAGACTCGATATTGCTCGACCGTGAGGCGCTCGAACAGGGATCGCATGACATCACGACCTCGATCCTTGCGGGATTGTTTCCCGCTCGGACCCGCGTCGTCCAGACGCATGCTCGGCGAGACGTCCAGGACGATCATCAAATGTTGTTCCTTGCCCGGTTGGAGTTCACCTTCGGGCCGGAACGCCTTGGGGGCAACAACGAGCAAGGAGGCAAGACCCCAGACCGCCGCCACCACGGCGACGACGCGAATCACCGACGCGGCATACGGCCACGGATTCCAAGTCGCATCGGGGCCAAATGCCAGTGGTGCTAGCTGGACGCATCGGCGGCGATGCAACCATTCTGCCAATAGCATGACGGCGAAGGTGATCAGCGCAACCAGTTCGACTACCACGGTGTGTACCTCAGCCCGAAGGCGGCCAGCACCAAGACAGCCAACAACGAAAGTCCCGCGATGGCCGGTGGTCGGAAATGGTCATGCGTCTCGGCGGCCACCTGCTGCAGTTTGGTCTTTTGCATCTCGTCGATGCGCTGAAACACGGACGCCAGGGCTTCGTCATCGCCAGGCGAAAAGACTTCGCCCCCGGTGATGTAGGCGATATTCACGATCTGATCGGGCACATCACCCCCAGATACGTGCACGTCGTAAACGACGATACCGTCCTGCTTGAGTTGCGTGGCAAGCTCCTCGTCGCGTCCGCCGTAAAGATCGGCGCTGGATCCATCGGAGATCAGAATGATCATCCGATCACCCTGTTCTTGATCGAGCAGTGTTCGACGACAGGCTTCCAAGCCCTTTGCAATGCGGGTTCCGCCGCCGAGTCCGTTTGGCAAACGCTGTCGCGGGTCCATGAAAGGTAACGCGTGCTCGAACGCGGACGTGTCCGTCGTCAGTGGCACCCATTTAAGCGTTTCGTCGCTAAAGAACGTCAACCCAAACGCGTCCCCTTCGCGAAACTGAACGAAATCGTTGATGGCCTCCATCGACGCTTCGTACCGAGTCTGGTCGCCGAAAGAAGCAGTCATGCTGCCAGAGATGTCGACGCAAAACTCGATGTTGGAAAGCACTCGCTTATTCTGCGGTGCGCCAGAGGTTTGAGGACCCGCCAGCAAGAGGATCGCAATGGCCAAAAGGAAGGACGGAATCGATTCGAAACATCCAATGACTCTTGCCAACCCTCGGCCTTCGACTTGACCACCATCGTCGCATGGGACGGCAATCTCGTTCCCTTTGCGGCGCCAAACCCATGCAAGGATTCCCGCTGGAATCACCAACAACGCAAGCAACGCGGGATGAGTAAATCCGACGATCATCGCTGACAACTACCTCTCGCTGATGCCCACGGGCGGATTCACAATCGGATCTCGCGTGGTTTGGCGGATGGGTGCCAGCACGGTTTCAAGGTCAATGTTGTCATCGCCGTGGGGCGAGTGCAACCAAGTTTCCAGGCTCTTCAGCATTGGACCGGCATGCTCGTGCTGGCGTAATTTCTCCGAAATGGTCGCCGGAGGTAGACGGTTCAGATTCAGTTCATCCGTCCAGAAACCCATGACGGCACGCTCGAGTATCGCACGCTGATCCTTGGGTAAGTCGCCTGAGATCGCCGCGGCCACGAGCGGCTCCAACTGATCGACCGGTTGTTCGCCGGCCGATGAATCTTCGTCATTTCTTGCCGATGACCGCCCGGCAAAGATGAGCGCGAGCAGTCCAAGTATCCAGACGAATGCACCGACTCCCAGCCACAGACGGTATCCACCAAAGCGACCAATGTCGCTCTCAGGCAATGACGTTGGCTGCGTTGTACCGGCCGGCAAGGTCGACTCGACCAACACATTGAGTCTTGGGAGGTCGCCGGTGTCACCACCGTCGACCCCTTCCAGGTAATCCGTCAAACAGTATGACCCCGGCTCCAACGCCTGGTATTGGAAATCGTATCGATGGGAGTCGCCATGAGGATATATCTGGAGGATTCTCAGGATGAACGGCTGGTTACGGTGTTCCAGTCGTAACACCCGGAGTTTCGGTCCTGGGAGCACGACGTTCTCCAGAGTTTTGGGTAGGCCCACCGTGCTGCTCGAAAGAATGTCTTCCGGGTTGGTTGGGGTGACATCGGTACCGTCGGGAGCTGACACGAGCAAGCCAATCCACATCCAAACTACTGGATTCATGTCATCGTGCTCCGCGTCCTAGAAGACCTCGCGCCGCAAAAAATTGACGCAAAGGAATGGAAATCGGCTGATCCGTTTCGAGTGCCAAGTGATCAATGCCGGCGCGGCGGAGGGAAGACTGGACATCGGTGCCGGTGTCCAGCGGCAGTCGACCGTGACCGATGAAACGTCGTCCCGTTTCGGCTTCTCTCGCTCGAAAGAATCCGGTTCCCATCAACCCTCGCTCGGCCGGATCACGCAGCTGAATCACGCAACAATCATGTTGTTGACCGAGTCGCTTCAGCACGGGCAAGGAACTCGGGTCGTGCATGTCACTCAGAACGATCAGTAGCACACGATTGGGCAGACTCGGACCCAGCTGAGTTAGACGATTGCCCAACAAAGTTCCTTCGTCTTCCCGATAATGACGTAACTGGTGCAACCATCTCAGGACCGTATCTTTCGAAAGTGATGGTGGCACATGCAGAGTTTCGCTCCCAACACCGAGGACTCCGACGGGACTGATGCGGTCAAGGCAAGCCAGAGCTAACGCACCGGCGATCTGGACGGCGACGTGATATTTGCTGTGACGATGGCTGCTGATCACCATTGACGCGGACCTGTCGACCAAGAGGTAGACGGGCATGCGCTTGGGCGTTTCGTATTCCTTGATGAACAACTTGCCTGTTCGCGCTGTCACCCGCCAGTCGATCAGCTTGATCGGATCGCCCGGCTGATAGGGACGTGATTGGGCGAACTCCAATCCCGACCCGAGAAAAGGTGATCGATCCGTTCCATAACTCAATGAGTCCGCGAGCCGCTTGATCGCCAGCATGAACTGCCGCGCATCCAATGGCGGAGCCGGCGGAAGGGTCTGCGATTGGGGGTTGGTCGATCGCATTCTAAATTCAGATCCCGACCGAACCGTTTCGAGTCGTCGTGGAGGCCGGGCTCATCTGGTGACCGGCACTGGTGATCGTTTGTTGCAGTACCTCGCTTCCGGTTAATCCGTCGGCCAGGGACTCATAATTCAAACGAATGCGATGCAGCATCACGTCCTCCGCTAGTGCGAAGAGGTCGTCAGGAACCACATAGTGTCGCCCGTGAATCAAGGCTCGCGCTCGTGCCGACTTGATCAACGCGATGCCCGCGCGGGGACTGCAACCGAAGTCCAGGCGGCGATCGCGCCGTGTTTGATTGACGATTTCCACCACGTGGTCCGCAAACGTTTCACTGACATGGATCTGTTGGACGGCCTCCATCGCCTGCACCAAGTCGGCGTTGGTGCCGACCGGTTCATGTTCCAATACATCGAACTCGGTTCTGGCGACGGCGCAGCCTCCCTCACGCCGAATTCCGAGGCGTGCATTGCGCATCAAGACCTCGCGTTCTTCCTCCGGTGTCGGATAGGTCAGCCGATGGCACAGCATGAATCGGTCGAGCTGTGCCTCGGGCAATTCAAACGTCCCTGCCTGTTCAACAGGATTCTGCGTGGCGATGACTAGAAACGGTGCCGGCAACGCGAAGGTTTCGCTTCCAATGGTGACCTTGTGTTCTTGCATCGCCTCGAGCAACGCGCTTTGCACTTTGGGGGCGGCGCGATTGATTTCATCGGCGAGTAGCAAATTCGTGAAGATGGGTCCTTGATGGACTCGGAACTCGTTGTGCTTTTGATCTAGGATTTCACTACCGACAATATCCGTCGGCAGCAAATCCACTGTGAATTGGATGCGACTGAACGCTAAGTCGACGCTCTTGGCCAGGGCAGAAACGAGCAGAGTCTTGGCAAGCCCGGGGACGCCCTGCAACAACACGTGGCCCCCGGTGAATAGTGCGATCAGCAGCCGCTCAACGACGACGTCCTGCCCCACGACGACTTGCGCGATTCGCGTGCGAATTCGATCAATGAATTCGTAAGTCGCGGCAAACTCACGGGCTGGATTGGCGGATGAGGTCTCTTGCGTCGGTGAATCGGACATAGAAGCGCGACCAGTAAGCGGGGAGCCGTCTCATGGAACAACCCCCCTATCCTACTGTGTCGAGATGCGACTCGGGGCGACGACCGCCGGTTCGAAGCCATGGATGCCCCGAGACCGAAGCCATGGATGCCCCGAGACCGAAGACTTACTTGAGACCTTGACCCAGTCGCTATTGATTTGTCGAGGCAAGCATCACTGCTCTGGATTCCCGTCGGGGAGATGGTTCGGCGCGGAGGCGGGCGAGCCGACTCGCATCCATCGCAGCCCGATTTGCTCGACGAGTTTCGGCGAGCGCCCGTCGCTGGGTCCGGGACGCGTTCTGGCGAGCCGCGCTGGCCTGAGCCATTTGTTGCCTCTGTTGTTGTCGCACTACCAGCAACTGTTTTTGCTGTAGTGAAAAACTTGGCTGCATCGGTGTCATGGATGAACGTCGCATCACCGGCGACTGGATGGCCAACCCCTGCGACGACAGGCCGTTGCTGAGAGACGTCCGACCGGGAGCACGACTTCCGCCACCCCCGCATTGCGCCATCGTGTCAGAGGAAAGAAACGCCACCGCAGAGGCAACAAAAATCGAGAGCGAGAGGCTGGATTGACCCATGAGAGATCACCGTTGGGCAGATTGGAAACCATCGACGAGAGTGACGCTTCGCCATGATGGTAGGGGCTTTCTGGACGTCGATCTGTCACGCAAACGCTTTTTGTTTCGATTTCTCCGCCGCGAAATGGCTCAATTGGGCGAACGCAGGCCCCTAGATTCGGAATCTGGGGCAATGGGGCAAAGTTTTTGCCCTGTCTTCTTCAAAAGTGGGGGATGGTCGCCTAGTCTATGGCCTAGGGTTTCCAAACCAATTTCAACCTTCCGTCGAGGATTCACCATGTTCAACACCCTGACTCGATCGTCGCTGCTCTTCGCCTTCCTGCTGGTCTTGCCCGTGACGGCAGCCACCACCAGCACGGTCGATGCATGCGACGCCTGCGGTGCACCCGCACCTGTTTGCTGTGCACCTGTTTGTTGCCCACCGCCCGTCAAGAACGTTTCGCAAACGCTCTGCCTGTACGATCCATGCACATGCAAAACGGCCAAGGCCGAGGTTTGCATTCCCGAAACGTGCTGTGGGGAAACGCCTTGCGTCACTTGGAAGTCGGGCATTTTTGGCCGTCGCATCGCTACGGTGACCTGGGAAGGTTGCTGCACCTCAGTTGAGGTCGTTGTCACGATCTTTGGCAAAGTGATCGTCCGCTGAATCCGGTAACGTGTCACATGGTTTCATCCGCCATGGGACCGATCGGATTGGAATTCCCTACGCGCTGATGCGACGTCGACGAGAGTTGGCGTCGCATTAAGCATGCGCGGACGTTCCGTCGATCGGTGAGTTCGACGGAGTTTTCACTTGCTTGCTCTCTACGACAGGAACGGGAACTCTTCCATCGCCCGCGGTGATACCGAGAGTGTCAGGAACTGAGGGTGCCTCGCGATCAATGTGCCGAGCATCGGCGATTGCGATTGCAACAGCCTCGCGAGCATGGTCGGTGCCGGTTCAGGGCTCGGAACGTCGGTCCGTCGTAATGACAAGATGGCCTCATTGAGCACTTCGCCGTACGGTCCGTAGGGAAGTGCTGTCAACCGTTTCGCTCGCGCCGCGAAATAGGCTCCGTCGCCGTCGGTGGGCTTCCAAGCCAACTCTCGGTCAATCGCGGCCGCCTCGACCAAACGACCGCCCTGCTCATGAATATCGATCAGCAATCCTGCAGGATAAACCCATGAAGGGGGATGACCTTCGTCATTCCCCGCATCGCCGGACGCCGTTTCCAATAAGAGTTTCAAATCTTCGATCGAGGACGATTCACGCATCCGGAACCAGTCGGCTCGCGCCAAATCGGCCTTCAGAAGCATCGACATCGGATGAAGCTGAGCGGCCAGTTTCAGTTCCCGCATCGCGGAGGACTCATTACGGGAAATCAACTGAACCCAACCCAGTTGATGGTGGACTTGCCACTGGTTGGCCGCGCGTTTGGCAAGATCGGTCAGCGTTGATTTGGCCGAGTCGATGTCGCCGAGCGTTTGATAGTCCAACATCGCGTTGGCGAGCTGGGCATCGACATTCTCGGCGGACGCCGCTAGCGAGTCGGTGACCATCTGGCGGGCCTCGGCAATCAGCTCCGGTGTTTCATCGGCGCCGGCTCGGGCAGCCAAGGTGACGGCTGTTAAGGCCACTCCGGCCAGTGCCGGGGCATAGCTGGATTGCTCTCCAGCCGCCTTGCGAAAGCACATCAATGCCATTCGCAGTCCCTCGGTGCTGTCGGGATCGGCCAGTGTGCGTCCCTTGACCAAACACGTGAATGCCTCCGGTTGGGTCAACTGTTTGACATCGTCGGCCTGCATCAACGTGCGACCAATTTGTTGAGCAATGTCCTGCGCGATTGCGGTTTGGCCGACTAGATCGCTACCAAGATGGGTTCGAATCGGTAACCCCGCCAACACCTTCCCGGTCTGGCCCGCGATGATCTGCAAATTGACATCAATAAACCCGGGCTCTTGATTGGCTGCCGGACCGTACGTGCCGGTGATCAACGCATCGACCTCCAACTGGGAGGCGGCGTTGCGAAAGTCCTCCGGCTGTTCGGCTACCATGGGCGTGTAACGCGGCACGGAAAGATCATCCAACCGCGATAGTTCATTGACCAGCAAACTTGCCAACAATTCGCCACGTTGCAATCCGTCTGGACCCGGCACGTAGGTGTCACCGAGCGGCATCAGGCTCAGCACGGCGATGGAACGGATCGATCGGAGATCCGTGCCCGAGGATCGAAACGCCAACGTCCCCAGCAATGCTCCAGCCATGCCTCCACCGACCAGTTCAACCAATCGACGGCGTGACAGCACTGGGGTCGTCGGACTCATCGCTTGAATCGTCGAATTCGCGGTCGGATGACCGTGGCGTAAGACCGCGACGATCTCCGATGCGGTTGGCCGCGCCGCGGGCGACTTTTCGAGCATGCGTGAAATCAGGTCGGCCAATTCCACATCATCGCGACGACGAACCGCATCGACCTGCGCGGCCGATTCCAATACAGCCGCGTACCGCCGCGCGGGAGTTTCGCCCGCAAAGGCGGGACGTCCATAGAACGCTTCAAATAAAACACAGCCGAGGGCGAACACGTCGACGGACGGCGAGATTACATCCCCACGAGCTTGCTCGGGCGACATGTATCCCGGCGTTCCTAAAATCATGCCGACGCGGGTCGCTGAATCCGAACGATCCTCCGCTGAATCGTCTTCGCCATCGTTTGATGGAACCTCCGATGGAGTCTCGACGGATGCGTCCACACGTGACAATCCGAAATCAAATAACTTCAACGATCCCCCCGCATCCGGCGAAAGATCATTGGCGGTGATGCTGGCTGAGATCGATCCGGCGTTGGCTCTGGACGGCTTGCGAATGAGCATCACGTTCTCGGGCTTGAGATCGCGATGGACGACGCCGCCATCGTGGGCGGCGGCCAAGGCATCGGCCAACTGCAATCCCCAGTGACGCACCATCACCGCGGAGATCGGTGACGCGGTGACTTTGTCTGGCTTGAGCCGACTGTGCAGGGTTTCACCGCGCAAGTGTTCCATCACGGCGTAAGGCAATCCCTGATGCACACCAATGTCGAACAGTTCAATGATGTTGGGATGCGAGAGTGCGGCGACGGCCTTCGCCTCTCGCTGAAACCGATCGGCCAGTGTTTTGCCGTGACGTGAATTGACCGCCAAGACTTTCACAGCGACGCTTCGATCCAAACGCTGATCCGTCGCCCGATAAACAATCCCCATGCCGCCACGGCCCAGGATGTCGGTCAACAGGTAGGGACCCAAGCTGGTGCCCAACGCCGGTAACTCACTTGACGATCGAGACTCGCCAGGTTGACTTGACTCGGTTGACCTTGGCTGTGATCGCGTCGGTTGGCCAATTGAATTGGGTTCCTCTGACTTGATCTCGCTGGTTCGCACCGTCGACAGATCGAGGATCTTCGTGGCATCCTCGGCCGATCCCGCGTCGTCGTGCGTCGGAGGCTGCGAGGCGTTCCCATTGGATGCCGCCGCCGATGTACGGGACCGTATCGGACTGAGGTCGGAGGACGCCGAACCCGACAGAATTTCGTCGCGAATGCCTACAAGCTCGGCCCGCAGCCACGTCGTATGCTCGCCGCCATGTCGCTCAACGAGGCGCTGGATTTCCGATTCCAAATCGGATGGCGGTTGCGAAGGATTGCACCGAACCGTTTCTTCAAACTCCATACAAACTGCATCCAGGCGAGCGAGTTCGCCGGCGGGCAGGTCACTCAAATTCATTCGTCATGACCTCGCGACTCTTCGTCGGTCCGTTCAGACCATGTTTTGCGAATCAAGGCGAGACGACGCTCGACAGCACGTTTGCTGACGCAGAGCTGTTCGGCGATGTCATCGACCAGATAACCATCCATTCGCATTACGGCGATCTGACGCAACTGTTCGTCACCCAAATCCTCCAGAAGCGATTCGCACGCTTCGGCTAACTCGAGTCGGAGATCCGGACGCATTCCAACGTCGTCGGTTGAATCAAATTGCTCCAGACCCTTCCCAACACCATCGCCGGACGCGTCGATGAAAACCGATTCGCCGCGAACGTTTCCGCCGCCACGCTTTTGACGCGTGGACCGGCGCAGGTGCGCGTTCACTTTTCGGCTCGTCAGCGTGATGAGCAGTCCCCATAGATTGTCGGGACCCGAAAGGTCTGGAAATTGGTCACGCCGCACGCCCGCAATGAAACTATGGAAGGCCGATAGGGCAATGTCCTCTTCGTCTCCCGTGCGTCGCAAGTTTGCAGGCATCCGAGTTCCGGCCAGACGCACCAGCGGCTGAAAGTAGTTTTCCCATAGAATCGTGGTCGCATCCTCGTCACCCTCGCGAACGCGACCGAGCAACCGAGCAAATTCCTCCAGGGGAATGTCCATTACCTAGCCGTCTCCGTCACCGTGACCTTGAAGATCTGTTCGCCACACAATCCGTATGCCTTCGATCCGGGATCGAAGTGGCTGCGGCGAGCCATGGCGATCGCCGGCCGCCCCATGTCGTTCGACCCGTCTTCCGCTGCGTCGCCTGGCATGGGAGCGATGCTGGTCAACCGAATCACTGGGCGATGGGCGTTTGCATCGCCGTCGGCTTCGGCAACGCAGGTCGTATCCGCAGGCGGAACCTTTCCTGGTGGCAAATCCGCCAGCGAGACGCTCACCAGCTTCTTCTGGACCTGACCGCGTGCATCCAGCCGCGCCACGACCTCTTGCCCGAGATAGCAGCCCTTCGTGAACGATAACGCGGTGCTATCCCGGTCCGCCTCTTGAGGCAGGTTCGCCTCGGTCAACTCGGTACCGTACCAGGGGAACCCCGCCCGCACACGAGCGGTGTGAAACTCATCCGCCGTCCCGGGCTCGCATCCCTCCGAACCACGCGGCGACAAAACAATGATCGCCCCTTCCGTTCCGCCAACCCATGGCACCCGATAGCCGTCAACGCTCGAAGTTGGGGAATCGACGGTGTTCCCGACGAACTCATCATCTCGGATCGTCACGTGAGCGTCTTCGCGAATCGTGTAGCGGTCAATCAACGCGGCAATCGCCTCGGATTGTCCGGCTGCGCCTAGTAAACGCAGGCCATTTTCGATTCGAAAGATCATGACGTGACCGACACACCGCCCTTTCACGTTGGTCACGAAAGTCTCGACGCCCTCCCGAGGCGTATTGATCGGAACGTCCGGCGAATCAACCGATGACATGGACGCGAGGTCATTGGTGGTCAGATTGCTCAGGATTGTCGAGGCATCCGTTCCCGTAACGTCCAGAATCGACAGGGGGGGCAATGGAATCGGCATCAGTAAAGGGCAACCGGGGATGACCACGTAATTCAATTTGATTTGCGATAACTTACGCATTCTAGCCGTGAGGAGATACCGCGACCGACTCGGCAGACTGCCGGAGTGCGGCGGCGAGCGCGTCGGAGGCCTTTTAGGCGGTCAAATCCAAGGCGAGCGACCGATTTTCGGATTTGACGCCCCTCTCGACGGGCAGCTAATGTGTAGGGGTCACGGGAAGCTGCACGAATTGTGGTATCCCGTAGGTCATGAACACTCAACCATCGGAATTTGAATCATGAATGGGAAGTTCTTATCCGGGATCGCGGTCTTGCTGGTCGCTGCCGCAACCGTGGTCGCCGGTGAAATCGAGTTGGAAGGCGTCAAGTGTGTCGTCGCATCACGAGACGCCCAGGCGAGCAAGTCGGCCGACTACAAGGACGGCAAGGTGTATTTTTGCTGCAGTGGCTGCTCCAGCAAGTTCACCAAGACCCCTGAGAAGTTCGCCGAACAAGCCAACCGTCAGCTCGTTCAGACGAAGCAATACGAACAAAAGGGATGCCCCTTCAGTGGTGGCGACGTCGATCCGGAAGTCACCCTGAAAGTCGCTGGCACCTCGGTCGCATTCTGTTGCTCGGGTTGCCAGGGCAAGGTGGCGAAGGCCGAGGCCGAAGATCAGGTCAAGATGGTTTTTGGTGACAAAGCCTTCAAGAAAGCCTTCGAAAAGAAGTCTAGCGAGGGCTGATCGCTCGAAAGGTGAGCTCGTCGGCCGCACCTCGATCCCGGTAAATCGAGGAGGCCGTGGGCATGGATTGGACGGTTTCGCCAATCAAGGTTAGGCGGTGTGGTGCTCGCATCGCCGCCCACGCGTCCATGTCCCCGTACTTGATGGCGCCGGGCACGAACCGGACATCATCGGCATAATTGAGATTGGCCGTGCGATCTCCGTGTGTGCCAATCATAGCGTCCACGACGGTCGAGCCGGCGATCGCTGCAACAGGCAGAGCAACCACCGCGGCATGAGATGGAGCGACCAAAATAATGCCACCTCGTCGCGTCGCATCGATCCGCTTGATCTGTTTCAAGACGGTATGGCATGCGACGACGGCCGCTGGCATGTTGTAGCCGAAGGTCATGGCAACCGAGTGGGACGGCTGGACATTCATCGCCTGGCGACGTGATTGGGACCATGGTTCACCGTCATAGGTCAGCGGCATCCTCACGATGCGATGTCCCGCGTTGATTAACGGTTGTAACTCCGCTGGGAAGCGGGAAGGCGTCCAGTCTCGATCCTTGGTGATCGAGTCGACCGCATCGAGCCAAAGGACGGTTGCCCCGTGTTTGACACGTTTGGGCTCCCAAGTCCGAAGCTTCACATCACTTGAGGGTGACTTCACCGGCGAGGAAACCTCGTCGACCGAATAGAGCGTCCGCAAAGCAGGTCGTATCCACTGATCAAAGGACTCGGCTGTCGCGCCGGATCCCAAAGCGCCCGACATGCCCTGTTCGGATTGTCGTGTCCACCATGACAGAACATCACGCTCGTGGGCCAATCCCACATTCGTGGGCGGCGGATGGTCATCATCCCAAACCGTGGCCTCCGCATCGCGAATCGAATCAAAGTCGACTTCGGTGACAGGCTCATCATGCCCGAGACCCAAATGTCGGTTCATCCATGACAACATCACTCCGCGGGTGACGAAGTTGTAGTTGTGCTTGAACTGCAAGAGCGGCTGACAAGCCACGTTGGACGGCTCTTGGAACATGCCATAAAGCCGACTCAATTGCGGATAGCCGTCACGCATCATGTCACGCGTCCAGTCGTCGGCGGCCGTCATCGCCATCGGGCGAGGCGCCATTAATGCGGCCAGCTCGACGTTGCCCGTTCCAACTCGCAAATGACAGGCGTTTTCGCACGGACAACCGCCCTGCATGGAAGTCGATACCATGCCATTGGGAAAACTGACTCGTACACGATCATCGAGCGCCGCCAATAAGATCGATTGCGTCCCCCCGCCACTACCACCCGTCACCGCGAGGCGATGTGGATCGACGTTGGCCAATGTGCACAAAAAATCAATGCTTCGAATGGCGTTGAACGTTTGCAACCCCATGATCGACAGCAGTCGTGCATCCGCGGGCGTGCTGAAGAATTGGATCGGAGCTTGACCTGCTGGCACGTGCTCGCCACCGCGTAGTCGATGATGGCGATGAGCCACATCGAAGCCAATCTGAACGGAGTCACCGTAGCCGAGCATGTCGGGGATGAAGACGACGCAGCCCAGTCGAGCCAACGCGGCGCACCGTGCCAGTTTCGGCGTCGAACCCGATGCCACAAAGCGCTCATCACCACTTTCGATGAGGGACTGGATCGTCTCCCGGTCGTGTCGCTGCATGCGGCCACCGTGGCCGTGCGGGCAAAGGATGCCAGGCAACTTTCCGGAAGGCCGATTGGCCCCGGTCGGTTCAAACAATAAACCCGTCACGAAGTGTCCGGGCAAACTTTCAAAGGCCACCTTGGAAAACTGGAACCCGCTGCGTTGGATGGGGTCTCGAACCTCAGCATGAATGGGGCCGCGAGTTGGCATCGGGTGCAAGCCGGTCGCAATGGCCACTCGCAGACGCAGCTGCGAGGCTCGAAGCTCCCAATCCTCCACCGAGTCGGGTACCGACATGGGAAAGTGATCATGGAGCGTCTTGAGCGCCGGCACATCCGCGTCACCCCCAGTGGCGTTCGGCGAAAGCCCACCCACGATCGTGAACCAAGATAGCAACGCGATTCGTCGAACGACCGACGCGATCGGATCCCTTGCCCGTTCCTTCGAGCTGGTTCGTCGCAGCAAATCCTGTTCGATACCTGGTGCCTCAAAAGCAGGCCTGTTGGACGAGAATGAAAACATCGCTAACAGCAACGGTATGTGTCGTGCGGGACGTGAAGAGAGCGATCGCGGAGTCCGCCGACTCGCAAGTCAACCAGAAGTCAGTGCGGCGAATATCCGATCATCGAAGTCAGGATAGCAAGACAGCCGGCCCCGCGCAGGAGAACGCACTAAAGGCCTTTCTTTTTGGCGAGCCACTGTGCCTTGTAGTGATGGTCATCGTCGACACCCACTTCGGCCTTGCACTGGTCGCAGATAAAACCGGTCTGCTTCGGCCTTGGAAATCGCCAGCCGCAGACGTTGCAAAACCAGATCGGATCATCGGCTTTGTAAATCCGTTCGTTTTGCCGACGCTGTTGCAGTGTCAGCAGTCTCGCTAGATCGCCGTGACCTTGCAGCACGTGGGGCGCCAGTTGTTCGATGGCCCGGACGGCGTCGTCTCTCGTTTCAGCCCACTCATTGTCATCCGGTTTTCCCTCATCCAACGCGATGACCTGCAATCGTTCGATCGTCTCGCGACTGTCATCGGCAAGATACTCAAGAATGCGGATTGCGTCCCGCCAAAAATAGGACGATTGACCGGAGCGATTGGAGATGATGTCACGTAGCAACGGTAGATGCCGCATGAACACGACTCGAATCGTGGGCTGCGTGACGTCTACGTAACGCAGTGAATCAAGAATGGCCTTCTGAGCGAGCTCGTCAAACCAACGGTCACTCAACGCCGAATAAACGTCAAAGAGAGCCTCGATGGATTCCGCGGATTCCATCCGTCCCAAATCGTCGATGCATGCAACGGCGACCTCGTAGTCCTCGGTCGTCTGTATGGTTTCGCGGAGCTTCTGGATCATTTGGGAGCACTCCTAGGTCAACCTAAACTCCACGCCGCAATGGCGTCCCAGACAGACGAGAATATCTTCAGTGGACATAACCTCGTCCTCCCGTGGCGCAAACAACCGCTTCGGTTTTGGGACAGTAAGTGCCCGGCCGATAACAGTCACAGTGCCGAACGAGACGAACGAGATTGAGTCGAGTCACGGTATAGAACCTGACCGTGACGTCACCTGATTCCGTCATTGTCACGCTGGGACTGAGGTCGCTGTTGGGCGACACGTCGTCTCGACTCCAAACCCAATCTTCGTCCGTGGGCTCGCCGACTAGGCGGTGGCTGTACCAGGCACCGGCGTCACCATCCAATTCGATCCCGGTGGTATCACGAATCAGGAGAGACGCTTCCAGATAGGATCGCGCTGAACCGTTGCCGGTGATGGCCTCTTCCATTGGGCACGCGCCCACCGGCCGATCGCCACGGAGCAGTTGCGATTGCTGCTGCCAAGGCGTGGCGTTGGGCGGCAAGAGCCAGTCGCTCATTCCGCTGTCGCCCGTCGCTGAGTAAGTTTGCGCGAACCATGCCCAACCGGAACGCAATTCGATATCGCGGAATAGCCCAAGAACATCGTCGGGCATGGGCGAAACGCTCCACTCTTCTTCAAAGGGGACTTCGGCTCTTGCGCCGACGGCTTCAAGACGTTCCACGGCTTTGTTCAATGTTGCCTCAACGTCGTCTTCACGAGCGGACTCTTCGATTGATAGGAAGACATCCGTCGGAGTCGATTCGACGAGGTCCCTGGCCGCACCAAGCGAGATTCCTGCGAGATCACGCAACTCAAAGATGATGCTGCGTCGTTCGCTGCCCACGTCAATCAGCTTCACGCGGTGCTGGAGCCGTTTCACCGGAACGTCGACTGACATTCGTTCCCAGAGTTCTTGTCGCAGCGCCTGCATTTCGCGAGCGTCGCCCTTCCAAGTACGCCCCGTTGGAGGATGTGAACGATCGTCATTCATAGCTGGTATGATTCGCAGAGACAGGGTTGCTGCGCGGACAATCGTCCACGATCGTGAATAGCCATCGGAAATATGCTAACGAGTCTTTTCGATGCGATTTACGATCCGCTCCGTTCTGATTCTCGTCGCCGTCGTCGCTGTTTGGTATGCGAACCATCCAGTTCATGAGTATCACCCAAGGCAGATCCAAACCAGGTCCAAAGCATCAGGGGACGGTCGATCGATCGTCCAAGTGACGACAGGTATTCGGCGTCATAAGAACGATCGAGAACTCGACCGCCTCGATTTCTGTGTCATTCATCGGGTCGATGGTCAGTCGCCCGTTCTCGACAGCGTCGTTCAATGGTCAACCGGTTCCAGTCAATATCATAGCGAAGCAATGTTGTTGAATGACGGTCGCCGAATCCGGTTACCCAATGACACACAGCTGCACGAAGTGGTCAACGGCCAGTATCGTTCGTCCCATCGGCGGTTGACGCTTTCCCAATTTCGTAGCGCCCTGGGCACCATCTCCGGACCGCCATCGATGGCCGCCCTGTTGAACGCGGCGGATCATCTGGATGGATCGGCGAAAGCGGCTACAGGACAAGACTGATACTTGGTGAACCCAAGTTCGGCTCACGCCGGTATTGAAGCCGAGACCCGACGGTCTGCGTTCCCTTGCCGATACTGATTAACAAGGTTGCGCAGCGCGTTGAGATTCACCCGTTGCACACGGATCGTCGTGCCGGTGGTTGTCGGCGCGATCAGTGGCTGGTTCGCGACATGGCGATCAGCTGCGATGCTTCATCTCAACAAGTACGAGTGAGACGACCGCGAGAACCTGGGTCGAGTCCTCGCGGCCGCCTCGTGCGTGGGAAGCGACCGCTTGCGTCGCGAGATGATCGGCGATGCATCAGTGCGGGCCGATGAGACGGCGCGATCGACGTTTGCCGGCGACGAAGCCTCCCACAGCGGTGATTGGTTAGCGACGGCTCGAGGTGATGGCATCCGTTTGAGCCGCCAGCCTCATGTGACCGAATAGGGTCTGATTTCGGCGGACAATAAAGAACTTGGCTTCCCCACCCCGACGAATTCGTGGATGGTCCAAGATTCCTGCCAGATCGTCCGTACTGGCGGTTTCCCAGGAGTGGATTCCCAACAAGATGTCGCCGGTCCGGATGCCTTCTTGGTCTGCCGCGGAACCCGAACGAACGTTGGTGACGGCCAATCCGCCTCGATATTCGGTTCGCAGGCGTGAGTTCAGCTGTCGAGTCGCATCTTGGCTAAGGGGGCGTGTTGTGACTCCGAGCACACTCCAGGCTCGCCCACTGACTGTTTCGGAAGTCTGCGAAACGCTGTTGGCGACCAGGTTGGTTTCGTACGTATCTCCGTCTCGTTCAAACTCAACTCGCGTGTCACCGAGTCGGTGTAACTCCATCAGACTGAGAGCACACTGCAACTCGTCCAGAACAGGGATCTGTCCGACCATCGTGATCCGATCACCCCGCTTGAGTCCCCCTGCCTCGGCAGCCCCACCGGACGCGACACTGGTCAATCGAAACCCACCGCGACCGTCGGATTGGCCGCTCATGCCGATCAAGCCACGTCGGTCATTGTCCCTTGCCACCATGTCCGTCACCGTATCGAGGACTTGGTCAATTGGAATCGCAAATGCGATCTGTTGTGCCCCCACTCGGACGGCGACGTTCACACCGATCATTTCTCCGTCGATGTTCAATAGCGGGCCACCGGAGTTTCCGGGGTTGATTCCAGCGCTTGTCTGAATCAGATCGCGATACTCCTGTGTCTCGTTGACGGGAATGTCCCGGTGCAGAGCGCTGATGATCCCTTGAGTACTGGTGTGGACGTACCCGAATGCATTGCCAATGGCGATGACGGTTTCGCCGATCATCAGGTCGTCACTGCGACCTCGCGGGATGGTCGGCAACGGCTGGTCGACGCGAAGCTTAACCAACGCGAGGTCACTTCGAGCATCCGAGGCGATCAGGTCTGCCCTCGTCGACGTTCCGTCATGCAAGGTCACATTGATGTCGCCGACATCTTGGACCACATGATAATTAGTGACCACGAAACCTCGTTCATCGATGACGACGCCTGTCCCCATACCGTTGACTTGCCGAGACGAGTCACCGCCGCTGGTTCGAGCGGCGGCGCGGACCGTCTTTTGTCCGTGCAGATTAACGACGGCGGGGGATGCAAGCCGGATGGCACGCACCGTAGGTGTTTCACGCGAACGCGATGACGCCGTTTCACGTTTGTAGCTGGTCGCTGCGACGCCGTCGGCGATCGCCATCGGGACGGTCCACTGCGCCACCAAGAGTGCCGCGACCACTCCAACGGCCGAGGCCGAGTTCAAAAACCAACGCATGCAATCCCCGCAGCCACCGAACGATCGGATTTCTCGAACGCAACCCTCCTGGCGGACGGGTCGCGACGCCGGATAGACCGGCACAGGGGATAGCATCGGACGAACCGACAACATGGCTTGATCGGGTACGACCTGCCCCGCAAGGTTTACCATCCTCATGATTTCAGCCGATGTCGGCAAGAATCACTGAAGCCGGCGGGAACGAGATGGCCGCGCTGATTGGCTCGCTCGGCCTACGAATTGACCGGTTGCAACTCGGCAACGATGGAACGGATCTTCGGCAGAAACTCAAGATCGCTCGTCAGGCAGGGATGCTTATATTCCTCAAAATTGCCGCGGGCGGCCGTCTTGCGACGGCGCATCTCAGCCCAAACGGCCTGCGAAACCGGAACACCAACGATCGGCAAAATACGGCCCGAATCGCACTTGTCGTCATACTCAAGATTGATCGACTTGAGATGACGTTCGAACTCACGGATAAACGCGTCGCCACACTCCTCGACGAGCGAATCGGTCACCACGAGGTGGTACTGTGGCATCTCGATCATCTCTGGCGCAAGTGTGAAGGTTCCATTGGTCACACCGAATGAATCACACGTTCGTTGCATGGCTAGATTCACCTGATACTCAAAGAGTTTCTCACCGGTGAAGCTGGAGCAGTTAGCGCCTTTGTTGAGAAACGACAGCATCGGCGCCTGGCCCTGGAAACCGTGGCAACGGACCAAATCGTGGATGTCATAGCGATACAGACCCGAATCGGTCGTCAGCAAAATGAAGTAATCCTCTCCGGGGGTCAATTCATGCGCCAACAGGACTTCCGGGTTGTCTTCGTCATGCTGATCGACCGGGATGAACTCGTAAAAGTGGCTGGTGTAATCGATCATGCCGTCGGAGCGGCCATCCCGAAGAGGCAGCGTCATGCGGCCCTCGCTGGCGGAGATCCCGTGGTCACGAATGTGCGTGGATCCAATGCGTTTTTTCAGCTGTCCCAGGTAGGAGCCGACACTGCCGCCTGTCCAGACGGCGAGCATCTCGAGTCCTGGCCACGCGTCCAGCAGATTCAGAGTCTCTTTCGTTTTGATCAGGTCGCTGAGTTCCTTGGCGCGATCGGGATCGGAACGCAGCCGAGAACGCAGCCGCTCACGAACGGACGCTGGCACATCGATCGACTCGCTGAGCGTGCCGTCGCGAATGTCACGAATCAAATCCTCCTTCATCTCATCGGCCCGCTTAGCGACTCGCACCAGCGTGCTCGGATTGGCGGTGATGATCATGCCGACACGGTCACTTGCGAGACTCAACCGCAACGCCGTGTAGTGTTTTGCAAACGAGTCCTTGATTTCCATGACCGTCGAAGGCAGCACGAACATGCTGTTCATGTAAAAGGGCCGTGTTTCGGCGGCCAGCCCACTGATGTTGCCGCATGGGATTCCGTCGGGCGCGTAACTCGTTTTCCAGTTGCTGGTGAACTGCAGCGTTTGGCGGTGGATGAGGTGCGGGTAGGCCCGATAAAGGCTCGTGCCCCACGCTTGCCAACCAGCCTTGTACTGCCGATAGAACCGATCCGTCACCGGGATGAACTTGCTGTCCGCGGTCGTCCCGGATGTCTGTGCATACATCCAGATCTTGGTGCCCGGCGCAAAAAGTGCGTCGACGTGACCATGCATCACCTGCTGGATGTAGGGCCGATGGTACTCGTAGTCGCTGACGGGGACTCGCGACCGAAAGTCCTCGATGTTGCGAATCTCGGCAAAGCCGTGATCGCGTCCGAATTGACTGTCTCGATTTTGGCGAATGCGTCGCAGAAGTCCCGCTTCCTGGACCTCGCGTGAACGCTCCGCACCCGCGATGTAGCGATCCAGTTTGGCGGATTTCACCCGAAGCATCGTGTTTCGGACAAGTGCTTGCGGTGTCACCGACTTGCTCCCAGCATGACCTCGATCCGCCAAAGGCAAGACCGACCGTTTGGATACCGCCACCGATACAAACTCAGTCTACACGGGGCCACCCTTCGATCAACGGGGCCAATGGGCAACCGAGCGAACAGGCAGAGGGGCTAAAGGGCAACTGAGCCAACGGGATCACCGATCGTCACCGTGATGGCACACCTACTCATCGGTGACGCAGCCTTCGCTGGCGCTACGAACGCACTTGATGTATTTGTAAAGCGTGCCGCGAGTGGCTTTCAGCGGAGGTGCGGTCCAGGCGTCCCGTCGCCGGTGTAACTCCGCCTCGTCCAAATCGACGTCCAGCGAATTCGTCTCGGCATCGATCGTGATCCTATCCCCATTCTCGATCAGCGCCATCGGACCGCCGACTTGGGCTTCGGGAGTGATGTGCCCGACAATGAATCCGTGGCTGCCACCGCTGAAGCGACCGTCGGTAAGCAGGGCGACGTCACTGCCCAGCCCGGCACCCATGATCGCGCTGGTTGGCGTCAGCATTTCGGGCATGCCGGGGCCTCCCTTTGGCCCTTCGTAGCGGATCACAACGACGTCACCTTTCTGAATCTCGCCGTCTTCCAATGCGGTGAGCATCAGCTCTTCGCTGTCGAATACTCTCGCAGGTCCGCTGAATTGAAGGCCTTCCTTGCCGGTGATCTTGGCCACGGCGCCTTCGGGTGCCAGAGTCCCTCGCAGAATGCGAATATGGCCACTGTCTTTGATCGGCGATTCGATCCCTGCGACGATCGTTTGGCCGGATCGCAGTCCTGGCAGTGTCTCCAGGTTCTCCGCCAACGTCTTGCCAGTCACGGTCAGGTGACCACCTTGGATGAAGCCCTTTTCAAGTAGGTACTTCATGACGGCGGGTGTTCCCCCAACGCTGTGCAAGTCCTCCTGCACGAACTTGCCACTCGGTTTCAAATCCGCCAAGTAAGGCGTTCTATCCGCGACCGACTGGAAGTCATCGATGGTGAGCGTCACATCCACGGATCGCGCCATGGCAATGAGGTGGAGCACCGCATTGGTGCTGCCTCCGAGCGCCATCAGGGTTACCATCGCATCCTCGAACGCGTCCCGCGTCATGATGTCGCGGGGTTTTAGATCGGCTTCTAGAAGTGGCAGCATCGCCTCGCCGGCACGACGGCATTCGGTTTTCTTCTCGGGATGCTCCGCAGGCGTGCTGGCGGAATAAGGCAGCGACATCCCGAGCGCTTCGATGGCGGTCGCCATCGTATTGGCGGTGTACATCCCACCACAGGCGCCGGCCCCGGGGCAGCTCTTGCGAATAATTTCGGCACGTTCTTCATCCGTGATGGTGCCGGCAACATACTGTCCATAGGCTTGAAACGCGGAAACAATGTCCAGTTTCTGATCCCCACAGACGCCCGGCTTGATGGTGCCGCCATAGACCATGATCGATGGTCGATTCAGTCTTCCCATGGCGATTAAACAGCCGGGCATGTTTTTGTCGCACCCGGGCAAAGCGATGAGCCCGTCGTACCACTGGGCGCCCATGATTGTCTCAATCGAATCGGCGATCAGGTCCCTGCTTTGCAGCGAGAAACTCATCCCGTCGGTGCCCATCGAAATTCCATCGGAGACACCGATCGTATTGAAACGCATCCCGACCATCCCGGCGTCGACAACGCCCTGACGCACGTCAGCGGCAAGGTCCAGTAGGTGCATGTTGCAACTATTGCCCTCGTACCACATGCTGCCGATGCCGATCTGTGGCTTGTCCATGTCGTCGGGCGTCATGCCCGTCGCGTACAGCATCGCCTGGGACGCTCCTTGACTCTTGGGCTGCGTGATGTGGCGGCTAAATCGATTGAGGGTCGTCATGAAATCCAGTACGCGAATCGTTAACAATCGGGGGCGACGCAAAGCGACAATTGCAAGGCCAAAGAGTATGATCAGACGAATGAAAACAACAAAGATGCGTTCGGGCCATTTTGTGTTCGCGGCCGGCTCGCCATTCGTCGCGGCGGTGGCATTTGCTCTCGTGATGCCGGTCGTGTCGGGGCAAGACACGCCAAGCGATTCGCCCACCGACGATGACATGTTTGACCAGCGTGCTCGTCCGCTGTTCGACGGGAATTCGTTGATTGGTTGGCTAGGGGACGGCTATTGGTTTCACATCCAGGACGATGCCATCGTCGCAGGAAGGTTGGAGAAGCGAATTCCGGAGAACCGTTTTCTGATGACGCGAGAGGTCTTCGCCGATTTCGATTTGAGATTAGAGGTCCGCATGGTGGGGCCGTCCAAGGGACCCCATGGCAATAATGCTGGTGTGCAGTTTCGGTCCCGCCGACCGCGAGCCGATGAGGATATTCCCGACCACGAGATGGTTGGTTACCAAGCCGACATGGGCAGTGCCTGGAACCGAAGCGTCTGGGGCGCCCTCTACGACGAGTCTCGCCGACGGATGATGCTGGCCGAACCAGATCCGCCGTTTGAAGTCAGCTGGTCCGAATCGATGTCGGATCCGGATCTTGATACGGGGATCGGAGGAGTGCCTTTGTTGCAAACGCCCTGGGTGTCCATGCGCATTCTCTGCGAAGGTCCGCGGACGCAAATTTTCATGAATGGACGACGCACGGTCGACTATGTGGAGACGGATGACTCGATTGCTCGCGAAGGCCACATCGCGCTTCAAATCCACTCGGGCGCGCCCGCCGAGGCGTGGTATCGCAACGTACGGATTCTCATGCGATGAATCACATCGGTTTTGTCTACTTCGATCTTGGCAATATCCTGATGGCGTTTGATCGCCAAATCGCGTGCCGTAACGTCGCGGGATTGTTCGGGGGTGACAGCGAACAGGCAGATGCGATCTTGCACACCAGCGGGTTGCAGAACGAGTTGGAAACGGGACGGATCAGTGAAGAAGGATTCGCGCGCGTGTTGCATCAGCGATACAGGCCCACATCGACGGTCCCCGTCGATGACATCCTGCACGCGATCAGTGACATGTTCACACCCGTTCCAATGATGGCGGAGGTGATTGCGTCGGTGCGCGAGCTTGGTTTGCCGGTAGGGATTCTGTCCAACACCTGCCGAGCCCACTGGGATCATATTCGGTCCATGGAGGCTGACGTGATGCGCGGCCCCTTTGACGTTGAGGTCGTCAGTTTCCAGGTGGGTTCGATGAAGCCGGATGACAACATCTATCATGTTGCCGCTCAGCGGGCCGCCGAGACGGCGAACGTGGATGCGTCCCAGATACTGTTCCTGGATGATCGCGATGAGAATGTCATTGCGGCGAGGTCCCATGGATGGAACGCCGAGACGTGCTTGGGCGGCCCGGAGGCGATTGAAGCACTCGGTCGGCATGGAATCGACATTCCAATGACACGCGGGTTCGAGGTGTCATGAACATTCCACAGGGAATGGTCGATGGGCGTCGCCCGGGGGCGGCCCCTCACTCCGAATCCCCGGACGCATCGCCGCTTCATCGCACGATTGCGGTGATTGACATCGGTGCCACCGCGATCCGAATGGCCGTCGCCGAACTTCGTGGCGACGGAACCACCCGCACCATCGAATCGTTTCTGCAGCCGGTGGACCTTGGTCGCGAGGCCTTCGAGACACGCCGCCTTAGTCGCAAGGGCATTGAACGTGCCACGACCATTTTGAGACGCTTTCGGAGACTGTTGCGTGAGTACGGCGTCACGGCAAGCAATGACATCCGCGTTGTGGCGACGAGTGCCGTCCGTGAGGCCAGCAATCGAGTCGCGTTCATTGATCGCGTCTATGTCGCGACAGGACTGGACGTCGAACCGATGGACGCGGCGGAAGTCAATCGCATCAAGTACATGGGCATCACGCCACAGTTGATGGCCATTCCGGAGACGTCGGAAAGCAAGTCGATAGTCATGGAGGTCGGCAGCGGTAGCACTGAGTTGCTTGTGATCCGTGGTGGCAATGTGCTGCATAGTGATACGTTTCGGCTTGGTTCATTGCGGCTGATTCAATCACTCGACGCCTCAGGCGTCCGCGGCAAACGATGGGTCGAACTCCTCGAGACGCACGTTCGGCGTATCTTGGTCCGAATCGCCGACAAGATCGTCACGGATCGGAGTTTGCATCTAGTGGCCGTGGGCGTCGACATACGGTTTGCCGCGCATCGATTGGTTCCCGAGTGGGACGGTCGCTCGCTCACTCGAATCCCGATCGATCGGCTCGAAGCTTTCACGACGGATGTCCTCGCGATGGACGAGGACGCGATCGTCCAGCGTTACGGCGCGACGTTCGTCGAGGTCGAAACGCTGGCGCCCGCTCTGTTGGCTTACGCCCTATTAGCGAGGCATTTCGAATTGCCCCATGTCTTCGCCAGCGGCATCAACTTGCGTGACGGTCTGATCACCGACATTCAAAGTGGCGGCGTATGGACGAGTCAGTTTCGTCAGCAGATCATTCGTTCGGCGTTGTCACTGGGCCGCAAATTCCAAGTCGACGAGGCCCATGCGAGGGCCGTTGCCGAGCTGTCACGGAGACTCTTCGAACAACTTTCCGCTGAGCATCAACTCGATGCCCGCCACGAAGTCCTGCTCTATGTCGCCGCCCTGCTGCATGAAGTGGGCCTGTACATCAACATCCGTAGCAATCACAAACACGCTCTCTATTTGATCCGCAATAGCGAACTATTCGGTCTGTCCAGGCATGAGTTGCTGTTGGTGGCATTGGTGGCACGTTATTACCGTCGTGCAACACCGCAATCCAGCCACGAGGGGTACGGATCACTCATCCGGGTTGATCGAGTGGCCGTTTCGAAGATGGCTTCTCTGTTACGGCTGGCAATCGCTCTGAACGATACGAGAAGCGGCCGAATCCGGGACATCGAGGTCAAGCGGGAAACAAAACGTTTTATTATCACCGTGCCGGGTATCGACGATGTGTCCCTGGAACAGATGGCGCTACGGACCAATGCTTCGCTGTTCCAGGACGTTTTCGGCGTGCCAGTCTTGCTGCGTGCGGGGATGTGACGAGAAAAGGGACTTGATGAAGAACCCGACTTGCGATCACCATCAGCCGTCATGTCATCAACTGGGATCGAGTCATTCGAGATCGAGTGCGCTGATCATCGTGTTGGTGTGGCTTGTGGGTCATCCAGTCTTCAGCAGCGCCGAGCCGCCGGCGAACGAACGCCTCACGAAAATGCCCATGGCCCTCTTTCAAACCAGCTCGTCGGTGACTCGTTATGCCAATGATCCTTACGCAGCGGCGCGACGAAAACTGGTCGAGACGCGGATCCGGACAGCAGGCGTACGCAACGCCGAGGTTCTGAACTCGATTGCCAATACGCCTCGGCACGAATTCGTTCCGCCATCGGTTCGAGGGCAAGCCTACTTTGACATGGCCTTGCCGATCGGAGCTTCGCAAACGATCAGCAGCCCCTTCATCGTCGCATCGATGACCGAGACCCTGGACCCGAAACCAAGCGATCGGGTGCTGGAGATCGGGACGGGCAGCGGCTATCAAGCCGCCGTGCTCAGCCCCTTGGTGGCCGATGTCTACACGATTGAGATTGTTCCCGAGTTGGGGCAACAAGCCGCACGGGTGCTCCATCGGCTGGATTACCACAATGTCCACACGCGCATCGGTGACGGGTTTTTGGGTTGGCCCGAGGCGGCTCCGTTCGACAAGATCATTGTGACTTGCAGCCCCGAATCGGTTCCACAGCCGCTCGTGGATCAACTTGTCGAGGGTGGCACCATGATCGTTCCCGTCGGTGAGCGTTATCAGCAGACGCTCTATCAGATGAAGAAAGTGAACGGCGAACTGGAACGACAGCCGTTGCGGCCAACGCTATTCGTGCCGATGACGGGGAAGGCCGAAGACGGCCGCGAAGCCCTGCCGGATCCGGCCGATCCGCAGCTAGTCAACGGATCCTTTGACGTCCTGCCTGGACCGGATGATCCGGAGGGATTTGTGCCGGGTTGGTACTACGGTCGTCAATTGCGTTGGGTCAACGATGTTGGACAACGCATGGTCCGATTCGAGAATGAAACGCCCGGCTTGGGAGCCCACTTGCTGCAGGGCATCGCCATTGACGGGACGCTCGTACGAATGATCCGGCTTGCTGGTCGAGTGCGCGTTCGCGATGTCCAAAAGGGGCCTGATTCCGATTCGCTGCCCATGATTGCCATTAGCTACTACGATTCGATGCGGAAGTCGCTCGGGACAGTGTCGCTGGGACCCTACCGCGGATCGAGGGACTGGAAGTCTGACAGTCGCCTCATTCGTGTGCCCGCGACCGCGCGGGAGGCCATCGTCCGCATTGGTCTCTTTGGTGCCACCGGCCAGGCCGATTTCGATGACATCGAAATCTCCGTGATTCGCTAATCGGGATGCTGTGGCAGCGGGCGGGAAACACCTCTGAAGAGCTACGTTCAACGCTTTGATCAAGGGGTTAAAATTTACCTAATCTGCTTGATCCTCCCCTCGTTTTGGCTATCTTACCGGGCAGCGGACAGGCATACACACGATGTGATGAATTCAACCTGCCAGGCCGTCGTGATGGTCTCGTCGATCGTCGACAAATTCGTGTCGTTTTAAGGGATGGAGAAATCGTCCATGAGATGCAGACAAATCCTCTTCGGTCTCGCTCTGTCGCTCTCGACTGGGCTGAGCGCCGATGCCGGTTCCTACGGGAGTTACGGCAGTTATGGCGGCAGTAGCGGCGGCAGCTACGGTTACGCTAGCAGCGGCGGCTATTCCAGTAGCGGTGGCAGCAGTGGAGGCGGACTGTTCGCCGGTTTGAGGGCTCGCATCGCCGCCAAACACGCTGCCTATTCGGGAAGCTCTGGGTCATCGGGAGGCGTCAGCTACGGTTCATCCGGAGGTGTTCGCTACGCATCATCGGGTGGCTACGCCTCCTCGGGTGGGTCATCTGGCGGTGGACCGTTGACTCGATTACATCACCGGATCCATGCGCGTAGGACGGCTTATGCATCCAGCGGTTCGTCGGGCGGCTCTTCGGGAGGTTCGTCCGGAGGCTATCCGGTAACCGTTTATCATGGATCATCCGGCGGCAGCAGCGGAGGTTACTACCGCCCCGCTCCCGTTCGTTACGTTGCACCGACATATCATTCGGGAGGGTCGAGCGGCGGGGTCACTTACAGGGCACCTGTTCGTTATGCCGCTCCAGTGGTTCCACACGCCAGCGTCATCGCACCACGCAGCTACGCGTTGGCGGCGAGTCAACCGATTGCGACGGTGCGTTCGAGTCGGGTCGTTTCATCTGGCACGCCTGATGCCAAGATCGCTGCGAACGATTCGAGCTATTCCAGCATGAAGCCGGCTCTCGACGATGATGCGGCACTCTTGACTGTCGCGGTTCCGATCGCATCGGCTCGTGTCACGGTGAACGGTCATGAGACGACCAGCGATGGAGTCGTCCGACAGTTCATGAGTCGTGGATTGAAGGAAGGATTCCTTTACACCTACGAGGTGGTCGTCACTTACGAATCGGATGGACAGGAGCAAACCGACCGCAAGACGATCAAGTTGCGTCCCGGCGACATGGAACGGGTGGTCTTTTCGTCTGTCGAGGCGGATGCACCGGCCGGCGAGGAGGACGCGGGCGTTGGAGTGGCTCCGGCGGCCGATGGCACCGTTGAGACGGTTCTTCGCCTGCTCGTTCCCGCCGATGCCGACGTGAATTTGGCCGGTAACCCGACCGACAGCCAAGGACCGGTTCGCCAGTTCCGTACGACCAGCCTGGCCAAGGGCGATGCTTGGACCGACTACACCGTTACCGTCACCGCATCCGTTGACGGTCGTATGCTGAGCCAGCAGCGAACCGTGACCGTCGACGCCGGATCGACAGTGGAACTGGAATTTGATTTTGAAGCGATGACCGTCGCAATGCGATAGGCGTTCGCGCACGATTGATTTCGAAACGCCCCGCGGGATCTCTCGTCGGGGCGTTTTTCATGGAGTGACTCGATGATGATCGGTCAGTCCTTGAGCGCCTCGGTCGCATGGTCTTCTCCCGCGCCGACGTCACTTGTCAAACGGAGTGAGAACGTCTGACCATTCCAAACGTGGTCCGGTGGAATGGTTTGCAAGGTCAACCTCATCGAGGTCTCTGAACACGTTGCCCGGACCCAGCCACTCGGTTGCACCGGATCGAATACGTAGGCGGCCGCCGGCAGATTGGTTAAACGAACGCGAGGATTCGAGATGTCGACCTCTTCCAAGAAGGTGGATTTCCACTCATGGGTGTGACCATGCAAATAGTGTCTCGCGTGAGGATGCCGTGCCAATACGCTTAGGAGCCCGCGTGTGTCGGCTACGCCCGTGGGCGCCTGGACTTCCTCGGCATCGAATTGTAAATGATGATGCCCAAAGAGAATCGCGGGACGATCGCGATGGTTCGCTAGCCATCCGTCCAGCCAGTCCAGTTGAGCCGAATTGAATCGGCCGGTCACGACGTTGACTTTCCAAAGCGAATCCAGCAGCACCAAATTTGCTTGGGGCAATTCAATCACACTGACGTGCTTATCGGAGACCATGGCTGCAGTCACCGTGTGATCGGCGAACGCTTTGTAAAAGTGGTTGCGGTCGTCATGGTTGCCCATTGTGATATGCAACGAATGTCCGGCATCGACAAGCGGCATCATCAAGTCGGCCAATAACCCGTAATCCATGGGTTTGCCTTTCAGGTGGGCAGCGTCACCGTTGAGGATCACCGGAGCCGAATTCGGCATCGTTTCCAAGATGGACGCCACGATCTGTCGCAGGTGCTGGGCCATGCAGACACCGCGAGATGTCTTCTCCGGATCGGCATCAATGTGCGTGTCGGCAATCATCGCGATCGGAGTCTCTGTTTCGGTGGCAGCCATCGATCGACCGGCCATGAAGACTCCGCTTGCGGCAATGGACCCGAACTGGCGGCGATTGAAGACGTTGAGCGGCATGGCGGATGCTCCTTGTGAACGTTCGGGGGCAGCGATTGCGAGAGCGGCTTGGTGGGACGGCGAAACGTGTTGACTCCGTCATTGCCGCCTCGGCACGACGCGATGGAAGTGCAACTGAACTTCGCGGTCGACAACCCGCCGGACTCCCTCGACCAAACACGCTGGCTCATTCATCGATTCACCGGTCGCGATGATCGATTCAATTGGCTCGCCAGGCTTGACCGCGAACGTGCGTTGGTTGATCGTCTGATTGCCGGCGTCGAGTTCGGGAATGATGAAGTGACAGGTCGCTCCGAACGTCAGCATTCGAGCATTATTGGCGTCATGATACGGTCGAAATCCGGGGAATCCGGGTAGGAGCCCATGGTGAAGGTTGATGATGCGACCGCCGGCGAATTGCCAACATGTCTCCGGAGGTAGCACACGCATGTATCGAGCCAGGACGAGATAGTCGATGTCCATTTCATCCAAAATGGCAATCAACGCATCATCGTCGGCGGCCCCGTTGCCATCGCCAATCATTCGGAATTCACAACCGAATTCATCGGCGAGGAAGCCCAGTTTCTTACGATTGGAGACCAAAACGGGCACCTCGGCTTGAATTTTGCCACTGCCGACGGCATTCAATACCGCGCGTGGCGTGTGTTCGACGTAGGTGCAAGCGACGGCAATACGTGGACGCTGACCATGCGTATCGGGGCTCCAAGCCCTCACGGCCAAGCCCGTGTGTTCACCGATCTGACCCATCTCGTCTTGCAACTGGGCCAGTCGAGTGGCGGGGGATCCTTCGTCGTCGATCTCCAATCGGCACAGCATGGCGAACAATTCCCTTTCATCATGGTCATACATCTGGATCTCGGCGATTCGGGCACCTCGGCCCGTGACATGATGAATGATGGGATCTGCCAAACCGGTATGATCGGGCCCGAGAGCGGTGATGATGACTTCCATAGGGAGTTCGCCTGGAGGGTGGGACAATTCAGCGGCGCTCGACGAGCATCTTTCAAGCAACGAATTTCTGCACAACAATGTCGACGATGAATCGTCCGGATTACAACCGGCCCTACCGTCCGGGGACCAGCCCGACTCCTTTGAAGGGACTTCAACACCGATGAGTCAGTTCGCTACATGATTGCCGCAACCGTCGTCGCCCTAACGACCCGACCGCTCCGACGGGCGGATTTCAACGATGCGGAGAATCTCTGCGACCACTGCACGGCCAAATGCTGTAAGTATTTTGCGCTGCCGATTGACGAGCCCGTCTCGCGACGCGATTTCGATTACATCCGTTGGTACCTACTACACGATCGGGCAACGGTCTTTGTCGACGAATCCACTTGGTACCTTCTCGTGCACACGACTTGCAAGCATTTGCGGAACGATCATCGTTGTGGCATTTACGAAACGCGGCCGCAAATCTGCCGCGAGTACACGACGAAGGACTGCGAGTTCGAGGATGACTGGTGTTACGAGCGGTACTTCGAATCGCCCGAGCAAATCGACGAGTATGCCGATGCGATGTTGGGTCCCCAATTCCCGCAGGATGATGTTCGATCGATCGATTCGATCCGAAGCCGTCGTCCGTCCGGGTTGCCGGTTGTGTCGCCCTAGCCCGCCGACACGATGACTTCACGCCGGGTGAAGTGCGCTTGCGGACGCTGCCGCTCCGAATGGATCGGCGTCAATGACTTTCGTTCCTACTCTTCAAAAGCTTCATGATTCAGCCTCGGACACTCAAAGGATTTCGCGACTATCTGCCTGCAGTGATGATCCCCCGTGAACAGTTGATGGCAACGGCGCGGAACGTCTTTCGCCAGTTTGGTTTCGCCCCGATTGACACACCGACGCTGGAACATCTTGACATTCTGTCGGGCAAAGGCAGTGAGGAAACCGATCGACAGATCTATCAGTTCACGGACAAGGGCGGACGGCCCGTCGGCATGCGGTTTGACTTGACGGTTCCTCTGGCCCGGTTTGCCGCTCAGCACATCGGAACGTTGGGTACACCGTTCAAACGTTATCACATCGCGCCGGTGTGGCGTGGAGAAAATCCCCAAGCGGGACGGTACCGGGAATTCGTTCAGTGCGACTTTGACACCATCGGTACCGAGTCCGTGCTTGCGGACATCGAAGCCGTGTTGGTGATCGACCAATTGTTTCTCGCGATCGGTGTTGACTCGACGATCTCGATCAACAACCGAGTGATCTTGACGGGGCTGTTGGAGTCGCTGGGATTGGCCGATCGCAGCGTGCCCGTGCTGCGTACCCTCGACAAGCTCGGCAAAATGGGTCGCGAAAATACAGCGGCCGAAATGGTGGACGCGGCTGGTTTGACGGTGGAACAAGCCGAGTCCGTGTTGAAGCTAGCCGATGCCCACGGTGACGCCGATGACGTGTTGGCGATGCTGCCCGAAATCACCGCCGGCAATGCGACGGCAGCGCGAGGGATCGATCGTTTGTCAGACATCATTGACGGCGCGATTGCTGCTGGCGTTGCCTCGTCGCGGCTCAAGATCGACGTCTCGATCGCCCGCGGGCTCGACTATTACACCGGAGTCATCTTTGAGACCACATTGGATGAATTGCCCGGCATCGGCAGTGTTTGCAGCGGAGGTCGCTACGACAATTTGGCGGGACTCTACACGAAACAACATCTTCCCGGCATCGGTGCTTCGCTGGGTTTGGACCGGCTCTTAGCGGCCTTGGAGTCACTCGGCCGACTTCCCGGTGTTCGCAAGCCGTGCCCAGTTTTTATACCGTTGTTTGACGCAGATTTTTGTCATGACTATCTGCGTTTGGCAGCGAATCTGCGCCGTGCAGGTATCGGCGTGGAAGTCTTCCCCGATGCCAAGCGGCTGGGGCAGCAGCTAAAGTATGCCGACGCACAGGGATTCAAAATTGCGATTGTCGCCGGCGAGAATGAATGGCAAGGAAGCAGGGTGCAGGTGAAAACGCTTTCGGACAAACAGACGCGGGACGTGAGCTATTCGCATGCCAGTCCCACAGAATTGATTCAAAACCTGCGGGAACTCCTCGCGACAGCGGACTGATCCTGCGCCATGACGCCGCTGACTCGCGTCGCCACTTCTCACTACTGATCACACCCCGAGTGCACTTCTATGACGTTGACGAGCGTTCCATTTGGTACGACGCCTGACGGCGAATCCGTCCTCAAGACCACTCTCACCAACACACATGGGCATCACGTTGACGTGATGAACTGGGGGGCCTCTTTGCTGGAAGTTCACGTTCCGGATCGTACCGGTGAGCTTGCCAATGTCAACGCGGTGTTTGATGCGTTGGACCCTTATTTGCGTGCCCACCCCGGTTTTGGCAGCAGCATTGGTCGATTCTGCAATCGCATCGGTCTGGGGAGGTTCGTGATCGATGGCATCGAGTACCCGCTGACGATCAATCATGGGAAACACTGCCTGCACGGGGGTACTCCCAACTGGTCGCACGCGCATTGGCAAACACTCGCCCAAGACCAAATGTCGATTACGTATGGTGTCGTCAGCCCAGATGGCGATCAGGGCTTCCCGGGCGCGGTGACGGCAAAAGCCACGTATCAATGGAATGACAACAACGAATTGACGATTACCTATGAAGCCGAAACCGACGCCCCAACGCACGTGAACCTAACGAACCACAGCTACTGGAATCTGGGCGGGATCGGATCCGGTTCCATACGCGATCATGTTGCACTGATCCACGGCGATCAAACGCTGACGGTCGATGACGACCTGATTCCCACGGGTGATTATGAGTCTGTCAGTGGATCGCCGTTTGATTTCTTGCACCCAACGACGATCGGTCAACGTATCGACGCGTTACCGTCGACCAAAGGTTATGACCACTGCTATGTGATCGCCGGACCGGCCGGTACCTTACGTCCGGCTGCGTTAGTACTCGATCCGGCTTCCGGGCGGACACTTGAAATTGAGACGACTCAGCCAGGGATGCAGCTCTACACTGGCAACCATCTCGGTGGCAACGAAGCCAGCGCCGGGTTACGCGGTCATGAAGCGTTCTGTCTTGAAACGCAGCACTATCCTGACTCGCCTCATCATGAGGGTTTTCCCAGCACGTTGCTTCGCCCAGGCCAAGTCATGCGAGAGGTGACCGTGCATCGCTTCGGTGTGTCGGATGACAACGAGTGACCTTTTGTCCAACCGTGCCAAGAATGGACGCAAAGACAATGGATTGCAGACAACCATTATCGAGCCGCTCGACACTTCTGTGGATCATATTCGGGCCTCATCAAAAATTCGTCTGGTTGGTCTTGCCTCGTAGATTTCCAGTCGAATAGTTTGATTGGATCGGTCGGCTCTTGCGAGCTTTGCTGACTCCGCCGATCGACCTTATCCGCAGCAACAGTCTTCCACGCATCCGCGCGTTCAAGGATTCCCCTGGAGTCTTGTCGCGAGGAGTTGACGTTGCGACGACTGCGACCTCCTCCCTTTCAATCGAATGAGTCTTCCGTGAGCGGAATGCTGGTTGTGGTCGCGATGGCCACGGGCTTGGCGGCGTTGGCGTTGGTAGAGGCATGGTGGTATCGGCGATTGATTCACCGCATACCGATCCGGATTCATGTCAACGGAACGCGCGGCAAGTCATCGGTCACGCGATTGATCGCCGCGGGTCTGCGCTCCGGCGGTATTCGTACATGCGCGAAGACCACGGGTACGCTGGCACGCATGATTTTTCATGATGGACGCGAGTTTCCGATCTTTCGTCCCGATCGTGCAAATGTGATCGAGCAGAAACGAGTCTTCCGAGCAGCGGTTTCCGATCAAGCCGAAGCCATCGTGATCGAGTGCATGGCGTTGCAGCCGCTGCTGCAATCGGTATGCGAACTGAAACTCGTTCATTCGACCCACGGTGTGATTACGAATGCGCGGGCGGATCATCTCGATGTCATGGGGCCAACGCGATTGGACGTGGCGTCAGCGTTGTCCGCCACCACACCGATCGGCGGCATGCTCTACACGGCCGAGGACCGTGATGATTCGTTGGCCATCATGGGTCATGCTTGCGACGACCGAAACACTTGTCTGCGGGTCGTTGGACCGGACGTGACTTCATCCGTTACGCAGGATGAGTTGTCGCAGTTCAGCTACCTCGAGCATGCTGAGAATGTCGCGTTAGCATTGAAGGTTTGCACCGACTTGGGAATTCCAAGAAAGGTTGCTCTGGAAGGCATGTGGTCGGCACCGCCGGATCCGGGTGCCATGCGTGTTCACGATCAAGTGATTCGTGGCCAGCGGTGGCACTTCATCAATGCGTTCGCCGCAAATGATCCGGAGTCGACTCAGAAGATTTGGGAATCCGCTCGCGAACACTTTCCGAGCCCATTCCAACGCGTTGTGGTCATGAATTGTCGAGTCGATCGAGCAGATCGGTCAGAGACCATGGCGACATCCTGCAGCGGGTGGTCGGGCGTTGATCGCTACGTGATCATTGGATCGGGGACCGACGTGTTCTTGCGTCAGCTACTCAGCGAAGGCGTGTCTGCTGATCAGGTGCTTTGTTTGGGCGATGCCACCGGTCATGAAGTGGTCTCAGCTCTATTGGAAATGGACCCATTCAACAGCGACGCCGCCATCTTGATGGGTATCGGGAACATGGCTGGACCTGGCATGCGACTTGCCGATGAGTTCGAACGGTCATCGGGTTGGGAGTCTCTCCGAAGTCCGATGACAAAGACCTCCACGTTGGAGTATGCCAGATAATGGACGGCTTGGCACTTTCAATCGGGATCGGTTTGGCGGTCAGCCTGCTCTTCACCGAGGCATTCGGATTGTCGGTGGGAGGCATGATTGTCCCAGGCTACCTTGCCGTTTCACTGGATCAACCGACAACGATCGTTGCAACCATCGCATCGGCTCTTCTGACGGCTGGCTTGGTGGCTTGGATCGACCGGTGGGCGATCCTGTTTGGTCGCCGCCGCGTGGTGATCACCATGGTCGCCGGATTCGCGGTATCAGCACTGCTACGGAGTTTGTTGGGTGTTTCGTTTCCAATCAGTCATTCTGTGATCACGACGACCGCGGACGTGGATGCGATGAGCGCGGCGTTGGCGGGGACCACGGTGATCGGTTTCGTGATCCCAGGGCTGATCGCGTTGTGGATCTCTCGCAGCGGCGTCGTGCAGACACTCTCTCCACTCTTGGTTGCCTCATCGTTGGTTCATTTGGCCTTGGTGGCGATCGGCTTGGAGTCATTGCCATGCTGAAGCTCTATTATCGACCCCAGTCCGTTTCGACGCGATCGTTGCTGGTATTGGCAGGTGTCGCGTTGTCGGTCGTCGCTGCGTTGCGATACGTGCCAGCACGGTTTCCCGCCCTCGAAAGAAACCTCGGAAGACTTCAACGTGTGTCGGATCTTCCCGATCGATTGATGGAAGCGTCCTACCGCGCCAGCATTGCCTACGACACGATTCACTGTCGTCGTGTGCAATTGGGCCATGCGTTGCTTGACATTCACGATCCGGCCGATACCGGCATGATCGGGCCATCGATGAGTCTGGTAACCAGCTTGCCGGGACATTTGAGCGCTAAGCAAACTTCGGTGAATCCCAACTTCGCCGCCGTGGCGATGCAGTTGATGGTCGATGCCGGAGTCGGCCCTGGAGATCGGATCGCGATCGGCTGCACCGGATCCTTTCCGGCACTCAATATTGCGGTCATCACGGCCGCCGAGTCACTTGGGACGCGTCCAGTCGTGATCAGCAGTGCTGCGTCGAGCCAGTACGGGGCGAATGAGGTGGATTTCATGTGGCCCGACATGGAACGGCTGTTGGCCGCGGAGGGAATCATCCAAACGCGCAGCATCATGATCTCACGAGGTGGTTTCCGTGACCGATGCGCCGGCATGGGGGACGAGACTCGGCAACTCGTCGAATCGTCCATTGCTCGTAGCGGCTTACCATTGATGGACAGTCGTGATGATACCGATGCGATTGACCGACGGATGCTGGCCTTCGCCGAAGCAGCCCAGGACGAAAACTACGCGGCGTACATCAATGTAGGCGGCGGCCACGCATCGGTCGGAGGCACACGTGGCAATGACGCTCTCGGTGAGGGCTTGATTGAACCCTCCGATTGGTCGGCAAAGCTTGGCATGGGGATGGTGATGAATTGGTTCCGGGATCGGTTCCATCAAGGGTCGATTGACAATGCGACTCTCGCGCCGAACCGAAACGGCTTGGACGGCAACGACTGTGTGGCATCACGCTTCTTGGCGAGTCGTGTGCCCGTGATCAATATGATCCGAACGGAGAAGCTTGCCAGGCGTTTCGGTTTACCGATCGCGCCGCCAGTTCCCGTTGAGGTGGGGCAAGGTGGTGTGTATGCCATTGCAGACCCTCGACGTGGTTTAGCCGTGCTCGGCATTGGATTGATTTTGCTGACGACCGCCATCGTGATGCGCCCGCCGATCGCGTGGGTGCGGCGGATGGAGCGATCGGGTCACTTTGGCGACGATCCGGAACGCCAACCAAGGTGGATGCTCTAACGGACCTTCCTCAACGACGTCTGGGTCAACGCGTTGGTCCTGGTCTATCCTGTTGAGGATGCGTATCGACTTTGTGATTACCGAACTGGATGTGGGCGGGGCCGAATCAGCCCTTGCTCACATCGCGGTCGGCTTGGCCGAACGAGGTGACGACGTTCGCGTCTTCTCCTTGGCTCCGCCGCCGGCTCGCAAAGGCATTGTCGAGCGATTGATGAATGCGTCGATACCGATTGAATTTGGGAACGCAACATCCGCATTCCACTTTCCTGCCACCCTTCGTCATTTGCGGTCATGGCTGAGAAGGGGCAAGGCAGACGTCGTGCAGAGCTTTTTGTTCCACGCCAACGTGCTGACGTCGATTGCAGGCATCGGCCGGTCACATGTGGCAGGCGTGCGAGTCGCCGACCCGAGCCGTTGGCGTTCGTTGGTGGAGCGTTGGGCCCTCCGGTCATGTCCGTCGATCGTTTGTGTCAGCAATGCTGTCGCGGAGTTTGTGCGACACCGACTCGTTGGTTCGGTTGATCGCGTCCGAGTCATCCACAATGGGGTCGATGCTGATCGGTTTGCCGGTGCGAGTCCCGCGCCGTGGACGGATGTTGGACTGCCGGCCGACGCGATCGTGACGTTGTTTGTGGGACGACTGCATCAACAGAAGGGTCTCGATTGTCTCGAGGAGCAGGCAGACTCGATCGCGCCATCGGGATCCGATCGCTGGCTGGTTCTCGTTGGCGATGGACCGCTGAAGTCGCATTGGCAGAGCCTCTCTGATCAGAAACCGAATCGAAATGTTCGATGGTTGCCGTGGATGGAGGACATCTCTGGCGTGATGGCAGCATGCCGAGTGCTCGTGTTGCCGAGCCGCTACGAGGGCATGCCCAACGTCGTCTTGGAAGCCATGGCCGCGGGTCGACCAGTGGTATGCAGCGATGTGGAGGGTAGCCAGGAATTGGTGGGGAACGATGCACGCCAGCGGTTCAGTGTTGGAGATTCGGTGGAAATGAACCAAAAGCTCGATGGATTTTTGTCCGACGCTTCGCTGGCGGCGAAGACCGGGCGTGCCAATCAAGCCCTGGTCAGCGAGAAGTTTTCGATTGATGCGATGGTTGAGCGTTACCACGAGCTTTATGAGTCGCTCGGTTGCCAAAATGCGACCAAATCAGTCTCATGAACGAGATGCGAGTAAGCGGAATCGTTGTCGGAGAACCCATTGAATTTTCCTCTGTTGTTTCGGTTCCTGGGCACGATCTGTTTCTTGATCGGTGGCTCCATGAGCATCAGTCTTCCGTTTGCTTGGCCGCAGTTGGCCTATCGGACTCACTTGCCGCCGGCTGTCGAGGTTGAACGCGGGGGAATCTTCGGTTTATTGGCCGGCATGTCCGTTTGTTTTGCGACGGGGTTGCTGTTCCGCTTCGCGGGCCGCCATCACCGAACCGGTGCCCCGTTGTACGCGAAGGAAGCGATGGCCATCGTGGGTCTCTCGTGGGTTCTGGCGACGGTCTTGGGAGCACTCCCGTATTGGCTGAGCGACACCCAAACTGCGGAGGGTCAACCGATTACATTTATCGAGTCCCTGTTTGAATCACAGTCTGGTTTTAGCACGACCGGCGCGACAGTGCTGACCGATTTGGAGACGCCCGGCCTGGTTCCTCACTGCGTCCTGTTTTGGCGTTCGTGGACGCACTTTTTGGGTGGCCTGGGAATCGTTGTGCTCTTCGTCGCGATCCTTGGTCAAGGTTCAGCGGGCAAGGCAATGATGCGGGCGGAAATGCCCGGACCCACGAAAGAGGGCAGTATGCCGCGGATGCAGCACACTGCGTTGGTATTTGCGGCGATCTATGTCGTTTTGAATTGCCTCCTGACGATCATCTATGCCCTCGAAGGCATGTCGCCCTTTGACGCTTTATGTCACGCGTTTGGCACGATGGCGACCGGGGGATTCAGTACTTACAACCGCTCGTTGGGCGGTTTCGATAGTCCATTGATCGAATCAACGACGGTCGCATTCATGGTGCTGGCCGGGACCAATTTCACGCTGTTGTACTTCCTGTTCAATCGAAAACCGGGACGTCTGGCACGCGATGTCGAGTTTCGGGCTTATGCCGGCGTGATTGTCTTGGTCACCGGGTTGGTCGTCTTCTTTGGCATGCGATCGGGTGATGACGGGTTTGAATCTTGGACGTCGTCCATGCGATATGGCCTGTTTCAGGTCGTTTCCGTTCTCACCACAACCGGCTATGGCACCGCCGATTTTGACCAGTGGAATAATTTCGGCCGAGGGATACTGCTGTTGCTGATGTTTGTCGGCGGTTGTGCTGGAAGCACCGGCGGTGGCATGAAAGTGATCCGCCACGTTTTGTTATACAAAATCCTGAGATGTGAGATCGAGCGCGCCCATCGGCCCCGTGTCGTGCGGCCATTGCGGGTCGGTGGTGTGGCGGTCGATGATCCGAAGCTGGCGCACAACATTCTTCTTTACTTTTGCATCGTGTTGGCGATCTTCGTGTTTTCATGGCTTGCGCTGATCACCCTGGAGCCGAGTTCGACGTGGGGCGTTGTCGGCTCCGCATCGACATCCGAAACCATGGCGGACACCCTCGACGACAAATTGCTCGACAGCGCCAGCGCCGTGGCGGCGACGCTCAACAATATCGGTCCCGGTTTGGGTGTCGTGGGAGCGACTCGCAATTACGCTGGATTCAGCCAGGGTGCTAAGTTGCTATTTGTCTGGCTAATGATGTTGGGTCGCGTCGAGATCTTTAGTGTGCTGTTACTGTTTGTTCCCTCGTTTTGGCGGCGCGTGTGACGTGATGTGTTTGGCACTCGATCGAACCGTTCGCTTGGCATGGTCCGTTCTCTTCTTGGGATGCGCGACGATGACGTCGACGGCAGCCGATGAGGCATCGGCGCCATCTGGTAAACGGCGGGGCGTGATCATTCCGCTTCACGAAGACATCAGTCCTCTCAGCGGTGCGTTGCTGAAACGAAAGTTTCAAGACGCGATTGACTCGGGAGTGGACGTCATCGTCTTGGATATCGAGTCACCCGGCGGCTGGGTGAATGTGACTTTCGAGCTGATGGACATGGTTGGCGAGGCGGATGACATCGAGACCGTCGCCTACATTGCCAAGGACGCCATCAGCGGCGCGGCATTGGTCTCGCTCGCGACGGACACGATCTTGATGCATGCTGATGCAAGGATGGGCGATGCCGGAGAGATCGTGCTCGGCCCCGATGGCGCCTTTCGTTACACCGAGGCGAAGTCCCGCAGCGTGTTGGCTCAGAAAGTCCGAGATACGGCCGAAGCGACCGGCAGGCCGATCGCACTGGCAGAGAAAATGACGGACAAGGACATGATCGTCTACCACGCGACGAACAAGGTCAACGGTCAGAAACGCTATCTGTCCGACAAAGACATCGCCGCGATGGAAGATGCGGACCAGTGGAGGCTCGGGAAACCGATTCGAGAGGCGGGCAAGGATATGTTTTTCACCGTCAATGGGCGACGCGCGGTTGAATTAGGCATGGCCGACCAGGTCGTGGAGAGTCGTGAGGATATGATCGATGTATTGAATCTACAGAGGCCGGTTCCCGAAATCCCGCGAACGGGATTGGATACACTCGTGCTGATTTTGAATTCCAAGCCCGCCGCGTTCCTGCTGGTACTGATGGGATTAACGGCACTGGGTTTTGAGTTGAGTGCGCCGGGGCTGGGCATCGGCGGATTGCTGTCGTTATTGTGCTTCGGCATTTTCTTTTGGGCTCGCTTTCTAGGCGGTACCGCCGGTTGGCTCGAAGTGCTTCTGTTTGTTTTAGGCATCGTGTTCATCGGGGCGGAAATTTTTGTGATTCCAGGTTTTGGTGTTGCGGGAATTACCGGGCTGGCGATGACCCTTTTTGCACTCGTTTCGGCGTCTCGGCGCGTAGTGATTCCGACGTCCATGCCGCAGTGGTCCGAGTTGGGAACGGACGTCTTCACGGTCCTGGGCGCATTTGCCGCGTTCGTGGTTGCGATCGCGTTCTTGGCGCGGTCACTGGGTGACATTCCCGGATTGAGCCGGCTAACACTGAAGCCACAGCTCGTCAATGAAACGCCCGTAGGCGGCGGTACGGCGTCATTGCCCTCGGCCGTACCTGCATGGCAGCGAGTTGAAATTGGCCAACAGGCGACCAGTGTGTCGCCACTGCGTCCGGGTGGAAAAGTGTTGATTGATAACGAGTTGCTCGATGTGGTCACCGAAGGCGACTACGTCGACACGGATCAGGTCGTCACCATCATCGCCAAGCAGGGAAGCCGAATCGTGGTCAGGTCGGCAAGCGAGTCCGTCTGAGCAGATACTCGGTGGTTGCAATATCCGGTTTCGCTGCGGGTCCAACGACGATAAACGGAACGAACGTCCATCGGATCATGTTGGCGAACCCACAGTTCAACGACAACAAAGCACTAAGGCGAAGCGGGCTTTCGGTTCGAACGACGTCGACTGAGGCCGCCGAAGACGACTGATCCGCCGACGAGGCAAGCAAAACCACCAAGGCTCGCGATGCCGACCACCGCGAGTCGTTCGGCAATTTGGGCATTGGCGATGGCTTCGGCAATCACTTGATTCTCTTCGCCTGACAGTCGCAACAACACAGCGCACTCGTACTTCGTTTCACCGCCGATCGTTGCCTCGCCGGCATAGCGGCGAACGACAATGCGATCCTCGATCCAACGACGATCCAATTGAACTTGCTCGGGGTCGATGGACTGCGTGACCGAGTCCAGTCGATGTCTCACCACCGTTTCGACCGCCGCGGTCGTCATCACCTCAAGCATGTCATCGGCGGCAGCTTCCGTATCTTGGATCCCAGAATAGGCCACGATGCTTGCCGAGTCTGACTCGATGATCGGGTCATCATCAATCCAATTGGGACGATCCGGAGGATATTGGACATGGTCCATGGGGGCGACGCTCAGAGTCACTTCGTCGTCGATGCCTTCTTGCAGCGTGTCGGCCTCCTTGGTCTCGTCACCCCAGGCCGAAACGTGCCCGGTCGACGCGGCCAATCCGATCGATAGCAACGTTGAAAATAGCGCCATCAGACGATGACTTGCATGGTGTACCCGGTGCATTAGGCAGCCTCGATTGTTGCGGGTAGTGAATCGGAACGCACCCACGGAGCGGATACTTGCGACATCATGACGATCCCACCTGCAATCAGCATTCCCGATGGTTGCGGGATCGGGATGAACTGATGCACGATCCACTCGCCAACGACGGCCACGGCAACGGACCAGAGGCTCAATCGCACACGGCGAAGCGGATCAACGGGCTTCCAGGCTCGCAGTAAACCGAACAGCATTGCGAAATGCGCCATCATCGCCGCTGCCTTCGGGACGCCCGACTCGTGATAGAACGACACCGGCAATCGAGTGGCGTCCACGTCGCGCATCAGTCCGCCATCCATGGGGATCATCAGGAATTGACCCAATGAATAGGCAATCAGCCCCAGTCCGGCACCCCAGGAGGCCGCTGCGAGACGCCGCGTGATGCCCTCCGCTTCGGAGCTCTCCCAAACTTTCCCCATCGATAGCAGCCCGAACGCACCAATCCAAACGACGGATGCCATCCAGCCGTATGGCGCCAATGTCAAAGCGGACAACTCGGTGCTGCGCATGCCCACCACCGATGTGATCAATAACAACACGCTACCAACGACCATCGACGTCATCCCCGACGTCGTCCACTCGGCCAAACGCGAGGTGATATTGCGCGATCCGAGTTGCCGTCGCAGCTCAGCTCGGATTTGAGCCGGCGTCATCGGACGTGGCTTGGGCGTGGCGGGCATCGCGTGCGTCCGCTGCTGGTCGATGGTCACACTCGCCGCGTGATTGGCCTGAGTGTAGGTTTCTCCTTGTCCTATCTGCAGCACCATGTGACGAATGATGTAGTAAGGCACATAAAAGATTCCCACCAACGACGCAACGGGAAGGAGCCAGTGAGTATTGATCAATAGAATGAAAATCGTCGCCACGATCATGACGGCTTTCGAACCCGGAGATCGTTCCAGTGATCGCCACCAGCGACTCAGGTCGGCGAAGCTGTTGCGCACGGCGCGAGCAATGGGCTCCTGCGGTTCGTTGCTTTCCAGACGAATCTTCGGCGACGCGTCGGTCGCCTCAACGGTGACGACGGGCGGCTCGCCGACCTGGGCTCCCGACAAACCTGCCAGGGATAGCATTTCGTCCACGTCGACGGGACGGCGAAGGGGGTCTTTCTCGAGGCATTTCGAAATGCACTCCCGATATTTCGGTGGCACGCGGGTTAGGTCGGGCAAGTCCGTCATATGCCGCACCACAATTTCCTGGGGCGTTTCGCCATTGAATGGAGTGCGACCGGTTAACAGTTCATAAAGGATCACACCCAACGCATAGATGTCGATCTCACGGCCATACTGCCCGCGACCAATTTCGGGAGCCATGTAGTGGAACGTCCCCACTGACTCGGTGTGCCCACTGCGGTGCGACACGCTGATGAATTTGCTGAGGCCATAATCACCGACTTTGACAATCCCACCATCGTCGAACAGATTGCCAGGCTTCAAGTCGCGGTGCACCAGGCCGGCCGCGTGCAAATGAGCCACGCCGGCGGCGATGCCGCGAAACCAACGTAGCACCTCCGTTTCGGACAGACCCGACGAGGCGGATGCCTCGTCGAGGACTTCGCGGAGATTGGGGCCGCGAACATACTCCATGACAACCCAAGTCTGACCATCTTGATCGCGGCACACATCGTGCAACGACACCAGATTGGGATGCTTGAGATTCAGGCAGTGCGAAACACCTCGCAGTTCGACGTCGAGATTGCGTTGGACCCGTTTTAACGCAACCTCTTTGCCGGCTTGGCTGACGGCAAAGTAGACTTCGCCAAAGCCACCCAAACCCACGCCACGCTGGATCGTGTAACGATCCAGGACGACATCATTCGGGGCATGGGTGAATTGCATCTTGAAATCCGAAGAAGCGTGAGACGGCTCGTTCGACGCGACCATTGTATCGGCCAAGCCATCCGAGACTGCCAGGATGGTCATGAAGGAATCCTCGATGAAAGAGACTACAGGGATTCCGTATCGTTTAGCTCAATCGAGACCAACGCTTTGGATGTCGAATCCACGTCTCGGTCAAAGTAGGCTGTGATGTCCTCCAAGAGGGTCTCGTCGGAGGGCTCATCCAATTCGATTTCGCCGAAGTACTCGACGTCCACGGCCATGGTTTCCTCAGCTACATCGATGCGGGTCGCGATGTCGTCCAAGAGGTCCCTGGTTTTGGACAGGTGACTGTCGTCCAAGTTGAGTTTGCTCGAGGTCTGAGCCACCCGCAACGCACCAAGTCGAGCTTGCAGATTTTCGACCTCCACCTCCAACTGTCGACGAGCATCTAGCATCGCATCCATCCTTTCGGTGGCAGCGCGAAGCGACGACTGCCTTGCATGAAGCATTTGGGATAGCTTCTCCGACGTCTGTTCCCGCGTCTGGAATCGTTTGAATCGATGACTCAGATCGGATTTGACTTGTGCCGATGTGTACGTCTTGCCGCCGTAAGCATAGGAATTGCGGTCCATTTTCAGATCAGCCGTCAATCTCTGGATGTCCGACTTGGATTTCGCCAAACGCGACTGGGTTTGATCGAGTTCGCGTTCCAGTTTGACGACATGGATCTTCTCTTCAGCGATCCGGCGCGCGTTCGATTCGATTTCAGGCTTCAAGTCGGCAATCATTTGGCGGGCTCGTTTGAGCTCCCACTCGACGGGAACCGCGTCATTGGCGGACGACGTGACGTAGTTCCAGCCACATCGGGCATAGCTTCCCAGCGGCGTTGCCAGGGTCACACCTGTTAGAAGGCCCAAAGCGGCCCCGGTGGTGAGGAGTTTGCGGATCATGGTTGGGTCCTCCAAGAGGAGTTGTGGGATGGATTCGGAATGGCTGGGGGGACACACCCAACAATCCACTCTTCGAAACAGGCGGGTGGATCTTGGTAATCGGGCGCCGAATTTGTTTTCGAAAATCTCAAGATCCCAAGGCACGACACCTCAACGGTACCCAAACCGCCCGTGATCCGAACAATCGGCGAGCGAGTTCTCTTTGTGGCCACTTTGGCCAACGAGAAGTGCCGCCCGACGTGATTCCCTGCCTTAGACTTCATTGTGGGCATTGGGGGAAACACCTGTGCAACGGCTGCCCCGTTGGACGAATCCGTCGTGTCATTTTGACCACATGTCTGTCCATTTCTGTGGCAGCTTGGACGCACGTACTGTGTAGGGCCCCATCCCCCAAAAGAAACTGGGACGCGGAAACGTCCACTGGCACTGGATTTAGGCGTCAAATGCGTTTTCGCGTTGGCGCCATGGCATTGGAATTGCCGAACTTTATGCTGTTCACCGGCATCTTAAATACATTGTCTCAACGCACTTCACGCCCCACCCTTGAATTCGTTTGGTGGGGCGTCCTCGAACGCCATGGAGCCCATCATGTCGATTGAATCTCATTCATCGATGCCATCGGGCAATTCCTCGTCCGAAAACACTCCCGAGAACGATTCATTCAGTGGCGGTGGAGTTCCTCTAGATGGGGGATGCGGCGACGTCGTGGACAACGGTTTCGGCTGGGATCTGCTCCGTTCGACGGTAAGAGCTGATTGGATCGCCACGGGTCTGGAGGCTTGGATCGAGGCGGATCTGGATGCTCTCGAATTGGAGCTCTCCGAGTTCAGCACTCCCAATGCGATCGTGATCCGCCGCAATTGAAACGGCAATCGTTCTATCCCTGGTCGGAGACTGACTGCTGACGACTTGCGATGGCGTTGACGGCAAGGACGGCGACGGCGGCCGCGATCGCCAAACCCAATAGGATCAGAACGCTGCCAGGGTAATGGCCAGGCGAAACGAATTGGAATTGACGGTATTTGAGTTCCAGATCAACTGTCTCAGGTGTAACGATTTGTAAAGGCCAAAGCCGGCCCACTGAGCCAATCATCAATCCGATGAGCGATGCCATCGTTGCATCGCGATGATGTCGCAATAGATAGTGCAGCAAACGCGAGAACACCAGCAAACCGGTCAAGCAACCGGCGGAGAAAATTGACAAACGCAGGATCACGTCCACCGTGACGTCCCCTTTGACAAATCCTTTGATCATGCCGATGACCGGTTCGTAGACACCTAGCAACAGTAAGATGAACGCGCCGCTGATCCCGGGCAAGATCATCGCGCAAATCGCAATGGATGCCGAGCCAAATAGGAATCCATATCCCACTTCGCCTGAAGACATCGGAATCTGGGAGATCGCCAGTGCGACGATCGTTCCCGCGGCCGCCGCGACCCATCGGTCGGCGCGCCAGACGGCCACGTTTCCTCGGACCACCCAAACACTTGCGAGCACCAGTCCAAAGAACACTGCCATCGTTTCGTTCAGGCGATGTTCCAGCAACCAATGCATCAAGCCGGCCAGTGCCCCGGCGCCCATGACCATGCCCGCGGCAATGGCCAGCAGAAATCTCGCGTCAATGCGTTTTGCAAAATCGAACCACCGACGCGATTGCAGATGGCTGACCGCTTCGCGGTCAATGTGGCGAATCGAGGCGATCAACCGATCGTAATGCCCCAAAATCAGGGCAATGGTGCCGCCGCTGACACCAGGGACCGTATCGGCCACGCCCATGCAAAATCCACGGAAGATGTTGATCGCGTCCATCGCTAGGGATTGGCTTGGTTGAGCCGAGACGTGATCGTTTGCCGGGGTCGTTTGAGTCGTTGTCACAATTGGTGTAATCGTTAGGGAGGGTCACCCGGGGGGAGAAACTGCATTCCAGCTTTGAATTGGGATTCGTCGGTGAGTTCCCGTCGAGGATACTTCATCTTTCCCGTTTCGTACTTCATTGACCGAGAAACTTGCCGTGTTGGATTCAGTCCGAGTGACCATTTTGGCTGTGGTGCAGGGCATTGCGGAGTTCCTGCCCATCAGTTCCTCGGGGCACTTGGTCATCATCGGATCGATGCTTGGCGAGTTGGGTGAGACGGTCACGCTGGAAATCATCCTGCATGCTGGAACGCTCGGTAGCATCCTGGTGGTTTATCACCGGCATATCTTGGACTTGCTCCGCCGGGATCGTCGCGTCATCACGGCCTTGGTTGTCGGTACGCTGCCTGCGGTCGTTGTTGGATTGACCATCAAGTCCCAGTTCGCTTCCGTCCTGAAGAACCCTTTGTTGGCTGGCGCCATGCTGTTGGTGACCGGGGTCTTTCTGATCATTCTCGGACGATTGAAACCGCAGAACGGAAAGTATGCCGAGCTTGGCTGGGTGGGAGCTGTCGTGATCGGATGCTTTCAAGCCTTCGCAATTCTGCCCGGCATCAGCCGAAGCGGCTCCACCATTTTGGGCGGTCGATTGATGGGACTGAATCGCGAAGACTCCGTCACGTTTTCATTTCTGTTGGCCATTCCCGCGATTTTGGGCGCCACGACGCTCGCCGTGAAAGACTTGATTACTGATGGCGTTGGAGGGGGTGAGTCGGTCGGCGTTCTGATTGCCGGAGCCGTGGTGGCATTCCTGGTCGGCATCGCGGCACTGCGTTGGCTGATTCGATGGAGTCGCGAGGACCGGCTGCACTGGTTCGCTTATTGGTGCATCCCGATCGGATTGGCCGTGATCTGGATGCATCGGTGAACCGATGAGCCGCAGTACTTCCGAGGCGTCTCCACCGAGTCACGGAGTACCACGCTGAGGGTGATTTCGATCCCCCAACCATGGCCGAATTCAAGTTTTTTGCCAGATGGACGCGTGGATAGGCATTCAGAAGGCGTATAGTCACGCCAGCTCGTTCGTAGTCAAAATGATTCGTGGGGTGAATGATTTTGACGTTTTGAACGATTCACTCATGCAAGGCTTCTCGCGGGAACCCCATGACGAAACTGAAGCTGACGGATCGCCAGAAACACGTTTATGATCTGATCCAGTCACTCATTAGCCAGCGAGGATATGGTCCGACCGTTCGCGAGATCGGCGAACACTTTGGGATCAAGAGTCCCAACGGTGTCATGTGTCACCTTCGAGCATTGGAACGCAAGGGATTGATCGTTCGAAAAGCGAATAAGTCGCGCGCGATCGAGCTGACCGGCGAGCATTCCCGTTCGGTGACAGGGTTACCCTTAGCTGGCATGGTTTTGGATCAGCCCAGTCCCATTGACCGGCAATCCACCGATGCGATTGATCTAGGACGCTCGCTGGTCGCCGCCGATCGATTCGTGGTCCAGGTTTCAGGCGATGCGTTGACGGGTCGAGGCATTCTCGACGGAGACTACGTCGTGATTGACACTCGAAACCAGGTCACCTTCGGTGATCTGGCTCTGGTCGAATTCGTCGACGGTCAGTGCGTTTTGAGGTACTGGAAGCCGGGATCGGATCAGATTCGATTGGAAGCCGCCAATGAGTTCGTCCAGCCGATGATGGTTCGAGATGCGAGTGTGATTGGTGTTGCCACTTCCGTCGTGCGACTGGACTTGATGGCCACGGGCCAGTAGGCCACTTTGAATGCCCGACGGCCAACCCTTTCGGTTGGCTCAACGAAACGCTGATTCGGATTGGGCGTCGACACATCGCAGCTCAGCCGCCAAGGGTTCGGTTGAGTTCCCTCTCGTTGATTCGGATGGAAACGAGCGCTCCAGGGGGCACGCATCCAACGGAATGCGGATGCCGGGGGCGTGTTGTTTTGTTGAGAGAATCGGCAATGGAGGCGCGCCATGATGAACGGGTGGGGCTCATGAAGGAGTGGCACCGACCGTTTCCGCTTGACGAGGAGTTCATCTTGATGACATTCGGGTTCAACTTGGCGTCTCGACGCCATCGTATTGGATTGTTCGGATTGCTCGCCTTGAGTGTGGTGTCCATCGCCCTACTACGTCGAATCGGTGAAAGCGAGGAGGCAACCATGGCATCCAACTTCAACGTGCCCACGCCGACGCTGGGCGGTACCCAGTTTTGGACCGATCACCACATTCAATCCGGACACCGGATCCAGCAACATGCCATCACACGTCACTGGAGATGGCTGGACGAGCGTCGGATTCGACGAGCTTGGGGCAGTCGAGTCGATGTGGAAGAGGCGTTCGCGAAGGGCGTTCCGCAGGCTGAGCCGCCCCAGCACGTGATCGTGCTGTTGCATGGTTTGATGCGGACGAGCCACAGCATGGAATCCTTGCAGGCCGAACTGTCGTCGATCATCGATGCGGAGGTCGTTCGTTTTGGTTATTCCAGCACACGCCAGACACTCGCCGAATCGGCAGAGGCGCTGCGTGATGTTCTGGATCACTATCCATCGTCGACCCGATTCAGTTTCATCGGCCATAGCATGGGCAACATCATTGTCCGACGATGTGTCGGCGACTTGGAAAGGGATCCCGATGGTCAGTCCCTTCTATCGCGATGCAACGCGATGGTCATGCTCGGACCGCCCAATCAGGGCGCCGCCATCGCGCGGCGGATGAGCAAGACCGGCGTCTTCGGTTGGGTCGCTGGTCCGGCCGCGATGGAGTTGGGTCCCAACTGGGACGAAATCGTGGAGACACTGGCGATTCCACCGTTTCCATTTGCGATTGTGGCCGGTGATCGTACCGACGCAGCCTTGCAGAATCCTCTCGTGGATGGGCCGAGTGATTTCGTGGTTTCGGTTGACGAAGCTCGGCTTGATGGCGCGACGGAAGTCCAACGCGTCGACGTGCTTCACTCGTTCCTAATGGATGATGCAGACATTCGAAGTTGGACGGTGTCTTGGTTGCTCGAACATGGCTGCCAGCGACGCAGTAGCGGTACGTGATGGCGATTGCATCATTGCGAACCGATTCGTTGGACTTGATTTTGCGGACTTTTTTCAATCGCGGGGCTCTCATGGTTGATGCAAAGTTTCGTTAGACTCTGTGCCCGCTGGTCGGCATCTCGGCCAAGACATCTCTCCCATGACATACGTTCAAAGCATGAATCTCACCCTCACCGCGGACTTAAAAGATCAGGTTGCCATTGTCACGGGGGCGAGCCAAGGTCTCGGAAAAGCGGTCGCGGTGGGATTGGCGCAGAACGGCGCCCACGTCGTTTGCCTGGCACGTAATGCGGAGCGTTTGGCAGAGACGGTCGCTGAAATCGAAGCCGCCGGCGGGACCGGTCAGGCTCTGGCGTGCGACGTCACCGATCGGACGGCGGCGGCAGATGCGATTGCGTCGATCGCCAAAGACCACGGCCGACTCGATATCTTGGTCAACAATGCCGGTATCACCCGCGACAAGTTGATGCGTGGGATGTCCGATGAGGAGTGGGACTCGGTCATCGCGACCAATCTGACCAGCTGTTTTGTCTGCTGTCGTGCGGCGGCGGGCATCATGCGCCGCAAGAAGTACGGCCGCATCATTAACATGGCCAGCATCTCAGGACTGATTGGCAATCCGGGCCAGGCAAACTACTCCGCCAGCAAGGCGGGGATGATCGGCATGACGCGCACGATGAGTAAGGAATTGGTTTCCCGCGGAGTGACCGTTAACGCCGTGGCACCAGGATTCATCGCCAGCGAAATGACGGCTGAACTGGGTGAGGTGGTTATGGAGGAAGTGAAGAAGCGGATTCCCGCCAAACGTGTCGGTGAGCCCGAAGACGTCGCGGCGGCCGTGTTGTTCTTGGCCTCCAAAGACGCCAGTTACATTTCCGGGCAAACCATCGTCATCGACGGTGGAATGGTCGGTTAGTCGCGGAATCGACGGGATATTGACGTCTTTTAACCGTTTGCCCTATGTTCTCTCACCGAACGGTCACGGAGACCGGTCGGCCCCCCAAAATTCAATCCCCTGCCTCACCTAATTTATTTTGGAGACACGCCCATGGCGTCCATTGAAGAACGCGTGGTCGACATCGTTTCAGAACAACTCGGCGTCGATAAGGACAAGATCAGCCGCGATACATCGTTCGTTAACGATCTTGGTGCCGACTCCCTCGACACCGTGGAACTGGTGATGGAACTGGAGGAAGAATTCGACATTAGCATCCCGGATGATGCGGCTGAGAAGATTCAGAAGGTTGGCGAGGCGATCGACTTCATCGAGAAAGAAAAAGGCGAAGAGGCCTAAGCGGATCCATGACGAGTGATTCCGCTCCGGTCGATGGTGTTTCGACCGAGTCCAGCCCCAATGCGGTCGTATCACCTAGCGTGCATTCGATCAACGGATTCCGCAGCGATGGAGCCAAACGCGTCGTGATCACCGGCGTTGGTGTGGTGACGCCCCTGGGATGTGACGTGGATTCGTTCTGGTCGGCGTTGCTGGCTGGAGAGAGTGGTATTCATCCGCTCTCGATCATGGACACCAGCCACTACAAGGTTCATTTTGGCGGGGATATCCCCAACTTTGATGTGACCGCCCATGTCGAGCCAAAAGAAGCGAAGCGGCTCGATCGGTTTACGCAATTCGCAGTCCATGCAGGTGCCCAAGCTGTTCACGATAGTGGTTTGGATTTCTCGCAGACGGATCGCAGTCGCTGTGGCGTCATCCTGGGATCCGGGATCGGCGGTCTCAATGAGATCGAAGATCAGATCGAGAGAATGCTGACGAAAGGGCCGGCCCGCGTTAGCCCGTTCACGATCCCCAAGATGATGGTCAACGCTGCGGGTGGCAACATTTCCATTCGCTATGGCCTACGCGGTCCCAACTATGCCGTTGCCACGGCGTGTGCCAGTGCCACCAACGCGATGGGGGATGCTCTTCGAAGCATTCGAGGCGGTGAAACGGACGTGGTGATCACCGGAGGCACCGAGGCTGCGATCACTCGGATGGGCTTGGCGGCATTCCAGAACATGAAGGCCCTCTCGACCCGAAATGACTCGCCCGCGTTGGCGAGCCGTCCTTTCGATGCCGATCGAGATGGGTTTGTGCTCGCCGAAGGCAGCGGTTTGTTGGTGTTCGAGGAGCTGCAACACGCGATCGATCGCGACGCGACGATTTACGCCGAGGTTCTGGGTTACGGGACCACCAGTGACGCCGGGCACATCACGGCGCCCGATCCGGACGGCAATGGGGCGGCCGCGGCCATGCGGGAAGCCATCGCCGATAGCGGATGCAATCCAGATCGAGTCGACTATATCAATGCCCATGGCACGAGCACGCCATTGGGTGACAAGGCCGAGACGAAAGCAATTCGCGCGGTCATGGGTGACCACGCCACGCGCGTCGCGATTAGCAGTACCAAAGGCGCACTCGGGCACTCGCTGGGGGCAAGCGGAGGTATTGAAGCGGTGATCCTTTGCAAGACCCTTCAATCCCAAACGATCCCGCCAACCATCAATTTGGACACCCCTGACCCAGAATGCGACCTGAATTACACGCCGTTGACCGCACAGTCACGGACGGTGCACACCGCCATGAGCAATAGCTTTGGGTTCGGCGGACACAACGCATGTGTTGTGTTTGGTCGTTATCAAGGTTAATGCGCGTCGGTTAACCGTGCGGTGTCCGCCAAGTGCCGTGTTGCTGATACGTCGGTCGCTTCATCCGACAGGGCTCTTGGAAATCTAATCTCGAATGCTTTCCTCGAAGCCTTTTCTGACGGTAATGTCCATTTCATCCAATACGCTCCCTGACAGCCCCACTGACGAGGCCCCCCTGGTTTATCTGGTCGATGACCAACAAGTGGAACTCGACTTGATGCAACGCTGGTGCGAACGGGGGCGGTTTCGCACGAAGACCTTCGATCGACCGGAAAATTTTTTCGACGCGATTGATCCCGAAACGGTCGGTTGTGTCGTCGCGGATTTAAGGATGCCTAATGTGTCTGGATTGGAGCTCCAGAGGAACCTAATCGCTCAGGGAATCCAGCTACCGGTGATCTTGGTGACTGGCCACGGCGATGCGGAGAATTGCCGGGCGGCGTTCCACCAGGGCGTTTTCGACTTCATTGAGAAGGGATTTGATGCTGAGCAGTTCCTTGAATCGATCGAACGCGCCGTCCGAAAAAATCGTCGCGATCGATTTCGCAATCAGGTTCGCCATCAAGCATCGAAACTACTTCGACTGATTTCACCGCGCGAACATGACGTGATGATGTTGCTTGCCGGAGGCGCCACGCTGAAAACGATTGCGCAGGAATTGAACATCAGTGTGCAGACCGCTTCCAAGCATCGAATGAGCATCTTTCAGAAACTACAGATCGACAATGAAGTCGACTTATACAAGATGCTTCTGGCCGCCGACATTGATCTGGACAATGTCCAGTTGGGTCATCCGAACGGCGGAAACAACTAACCTGGGCGATGGTCGGCTACTTGTTTCGCATGATGGTGCTGCCCGTCAAATCGAGCAAGTATGTACGCAATGCCAGGTCGTGTTCGGTTTGGTGGCGAACCGCAATTCTGGAGATCATCTCCCGTTCACGGAACGTCAGCGTGCGACCCGTGGCATAGGTCATCCACTTCTCACCAAGACAAGTGGCCAGAATGTGCGGACGTTCCGCCAGCCAGCGTTTCAGATCGATCACGTCGTGAATCCTCGTCCCATCCGGCATCTGCCCGCTGGCGTCCACCATCAGACCTTTCGAACCCTTCCGGGACTTGCCGCTTGGTTCGTATCGATCGCGCCAACGGCCAATCGCGTCAAAATTCTCCAACGCAAACCCAATCGGATCGATCTCGCTGTGACAGGCGGCGCAACTCGAGTCGGACATGTGTGCTGCCAGTCGGTCCTTCGGCGATTGCGAGCCCGATGTGTTCGGTGTCAGCGCTGGCACAGCGTCGGGAGGTTCCGGTGGCGGCGTTCCCAAAATATTGTTGAGAACCCAAACGCCTCGCAGTACCGGCTGTGTATCGACGCCATTGGCTGTCGTCATCATGACTCCCGCCATTCCAAGTAGACCACCTTGAGGCCCGTCGGTCGGTACTTCCCAGCGTGTGATCTTGGCGTTGCTACCGCGCTTGCCATCGGAATCCTTCGACGCCAACTCGTAGATGTCGCCTGCGACCGCCCGATTGGTCCACAAATGATCGGGAGCGATCAAATGCGTGATCGCGAGATCTTCCTCGAGGCACTCTCTCATCGCCGAATAGGCTTCTTCCTTCATCCCTTTTCGATGGTCCGCCGTGAATCGGGCGAGCAGCTTTGGATCCGGCATCAGACGATCGATGGCGCCGAGCTGTAGCCACTGACCCACAAAGTCTCGAATGAATGCCTCCCGGTGCTCTCCATTGTCAAGTAACCGGGCCGCGTGTCGACGGAGGCCCTTCGACGTCGATAGCTCCCCATCAGCCGCCGCCGTCAGTAACGCTTCGTCGGGTGGACGGGAAGTCAAAAAGAATGCCAGCCGCGTTGCCAGGTCAGAACCATTGAGTTGATGTCCGTCCTCACTTGGATTCGCGTCCTCTCCTAATCCTCGAAAGAGAAACGATGGCGACATCAGTATCGAACGGATCACCAAGTGCATCGCCTGGTCCGTCGACTTGCTCGAGGCCCACTCGGCGTCGAATATGTCCACGAACGCCTCCACTTCCGCCGGGCGGGCCGGTCGTCGGAACACGCTGGACACAAACTGCGTCATCCATTGACCCACGTTCTCGGAACTTCCACGGTCGAAGTCGGTACCCAGGAAAGCCCGTGCCAAGCGTTGCGCTTTCAGATCGTCCCGCTCTGGAAGTTGGTCCAGCGGCCCATCGATTTCCAACTCGTGGATCCCGATCCATGGTCCAACGTCAAAGGCGCGGTAAACGATCGTCTCGCCAACGGCGACTTTGTCCTTCGCCATCCGTTTGATGAGCTGATCAAGCTTCGAAGAGCCTTCCGAATAGGCACCGGGATCCAACGGTGGTGTCAGTTCGGGACTCGTTGTGATGGCGAGCACCTGGTCCCATCCACTGCCACCGCGTGCTGGGTCCCCAACGCGATCCCAAGCTGCTGCCAACTCGGGTTGGCTCGTGAAAAGACCACGCAGGTAATCGATCAGCAAGTCTTGATCCTCGTAACGCAACGGAGCATTCGAGTACTGAAATGCGATCGTCTCCCCGCGATCCAGTTCCGTCTCGAACGTGAAGGTCTTGGCCACACCGTGCAACAACTCAAAAGTCCGCACGTCCGAGAACTGGAATGCGGTCGCTTTTCCGCGCGACAACATCAAGTTCGGAGTCGTTTCATCAGATGCCCCACCCGCCGAAGCCGTGATGCGCAGACGGTAAGTTCCTCGGGCTGGTGCTTCAAACTTGGCAGGCCAGGTCCCGTTGCGTCGCAAACTACCAGTCGATGCCAATCGCATGACTTGGTCGACGCGCATCGCCGACGAGTAAGTAATGACCAGATCGTCAGCAGGGATGAGACGAACAGACCGAGGTACCGGTGGCCGCTGGGGAGGGAAGAGGCTGTCAGCGACCTTGGTCGCCGTCGTCGCGAACGCTTCCATGTGGGTCCCGGACAGACCCAGTTCGCTCAGCTGATTGTCAAATCGGCCGTTGGAGACCGGCGGGGGAAAACTATCGGCAACTTCAAAATTGGACAGGCCAAAGATGTCTTCGATCGTCGACTCGTACTCACGACGGGACAAGCGTCGCACTCCGCCGCCGCCAATTTGGCCATGACGAATGAGCTGGCCGGAGATCCACGACAGCACCATCGCGTGATCGTCATCGGAAAGTGGTTCCATGTCGACGGGTGGCATGATTCGGCGACGCACGAGATCGTGCACTTCTCGCCAGATGCCACGCGTGTCGGCGCTTCGGAAGTCAACCAGGTCGAGACCCAAGCTGAAGTCACCCTCGGGGTAAGTGCCGATATGGCAATCACCGCAATGCGAGGAAAGGATCTCCTCGATCGGTGCGGGAACCTCTCCACGCGAGGAACCTGTCGTGATCATGAGCCAACTGAACGCGATCACGCACCGCGTGGCCGGTCGCTTCATCAGCCATCCCATTTTCATGCCCAGTCATCAATACCGCGAGTGGCGTCACTAAATCGGTTCGACGGCATACCGAATTGACGCATGATGCTGATAAACACGTCGCCCAACAATCGCGAATCGTCGCCAGGATCGAATCGGTGATGAGTTCCGTGACGCAGTCCTCCACCGGCCACCAGTGTCGGCAAGTCGCGATTGGAATGCCGGCTGGCATCGCCCATTCCCGTGCCAAACATGACCACGGTGGAATCCAACAGCGGACGACCGTCGATATCCGTCGCATTTCGCAATGAGGTCAGGAAACGAGAGAGGCACTTCATGTGTTCCGACTCGACCCGGACTAGGTCGTTGATCAGATCGGGGTCATTGCCATGGTGCGAAAGCGCGTGGTAGCCCGCACGCAAGGTCTGGCCGTCGAGGGTGAAGACCTGACCGAGACCGGCAATGAACAAGGTCGCTACACGTGTGGAGTCGGTTTGCAATGCCAACGAGATCAGATCCAACATGATCTGCTCGCATTCCAGCATCATGGTTGGCGCCACAGGATCGTACGGTGGGAGCTCGTATTGCACTTCCGCATCATCGCTGGCCAAATGATTCAATTGACGCCCGATTCTCGACTCGAGCTCGCGCACCGATTGCAGGTAAAGGTCCAACTTCTGGCGATCATCGGCATTCAACGATCTCGATAGGTCGCGAGCTTGTTCCGCCACCAAGTCGAGGCTCGTCCGGCCGCTGCGGAGCAGGTATTCACGGCGTTCCTTTTGCGCCCCGGTCGTGAAAAGGTTACCGAATACGACGCTCGGACGGTTCGTCATCGGCAGAGAGACGCCCTGCCGTGAGTACACCATGCGTTGAGGGGGGATGTCTCCGGCGCACAACTGAATTGATTCAAAGCGAGTCGAATCGCCAATGTGTCCGGCGACCATCTGGTCGAGCGATGGGCTGCCAATCACCCGTCCGCACAGATAGTTGTCCCACCGGTTGTGCCCATTGCCTGCACGATGGTCCAAGCCGGAAAACAGGGTCAAGTCATCGCGATGCTGCTGAAGTGGTTTCAGCAGCGGCGTCGCGACGTATTGGTGACCATCATCAGCGGGATAGAGTGCCGGGCGGTGAAGACCAAGATTCGAACCAATGCAAACGAGACGCTTCGCCGGACCCGACTCACGGCCATCGGCATCCTTGGGGACCGTCTGTTCATCAGCGCGGAGACTCGGAGTCGACGCGAGCGTGGGAAGCGCGAGTGAAAATCCAGTCGAACGCAGCCAGCAGCGACGTTGATATTTCTTCATGGCGGGGGCCGGTTGGGCGAGCAAGGCGGGACGAACGCTTCCGATGTCTTCGGTCAAAAACAAGAACGATGTTGGAAACAATCAATTCATCGTTTCGGACGGAAGATAATCCCGCAGCGTCGGGGCGGGTGGGCCGGCGAGTTGGAGCCGCCGGTTGCTCGATCGGGCGATATTCTGCCGCAATCGGACCCGATCATCGTAACGTGTGGGTGGGATAAATCCAAATCCACCCCCCGCGCGATCAAGTCGGAACTGATGAGCCAACTCCGGTGGTGCGGACTCGGCAGCCTCTTCCGTCCGGTCGCCCAAATCCACCGTCAATGCCGGGTGCGTTTGCAGCATGTTCATCAACCAGGATGGTTCGATGTCGCAGTCCCGCATCGTCAGATGCTGGAGTCCCATTGCGTCCAACAGCACTTTGGCGACTTGATCGGATATTTCCGATCGAGATAGGTTTAATCTCTCGATCGTTGCCTCCGATAGCAGAAGACGCAATTGAGCGGGATCCAGATCGACACCAATCAGGCCAACGTCGGACAGCTGCCTTAATTCGCCGAGTTGTTCCCAAGCAGCCTGATCGAGCGACACGCGTGCCAAGGACAATCGACGCAGACTTGGAATGGTCCGCAACCACGCCAACGTATCGGCACCGATTTGGTTGTCGTCAAAACAAACCGTGCGTAGACGCTCCAGTGGCCGCCAGGATCGCGTGATCTTGTCATCAACGCCACATCCGGCCAATGCCAAGGACGTCAACGTCGCCATCTCACCCACGCGATGCAGCATGTCACGAGACACCGAACAATACGCCAGCGTCAATTCATCCAAATTTCGATTCAGGAATACTTCACGCATCGTGTCATCTCCCAACGCTGGACCACCGGCGGCAAATCGCCGCAAACCGGTCAATCCGCTGATCTCGGAATGCTCTGGCCAGCGTTTCATAACCAGCAATTCATCCAAACGCGGTAGGTCGACCAGCCGAATGCACTCCGTCTCCGAAGCAATACGAATGCGCCCAGTCAGTCGGCGCAGATCGGTCAACTCGACACGTCGAAGATTCGAGAACTCGGAACATCGGACTTCCAACAGATGGTTGTTGCCGACGTGCCGCAGCGATTGAATATCGGCCAGGTCGGCATCCAGGACTTTCAGATGGGGCAGTTGATCCAACCACTGGTGCAGCTGCTTCGTCGACACGGCCACATCGGAAACGACAAGCGACTCAAGCGAATCGACAGTTTCGATCCAATCCAATTGTGCCACGGTGAGTCCCGCATGAGTCAAATTGAGCGATTTCAACTCACCCAGCTTTTTCAGAGGACTGAGGTTCACCTGATCCAGTGGCAGCCCGGTCAGGGTCAGTGTCTCCAAATGGGGAAGCTCGCCAATCTCTTGGATCAATTCGCTCAACATGGCCTGATCACACTGATCCAAGATCTTCGTGCCGGATGATCCAAACACGAACGAACTCACGGTCAGTTCACGCAATCGGCCGAGATTCTTCATTCGGACGGTTTTCAGATCACGAGCGCTAAACTGCATCTGACTTAGGGCGACATCGTCTAGGTCCAACGTTTCGAGCCACATGTGTCCCAAAATCTCATCGTCCCCCCCCATTTCCAATAGAAACTCATCCGCCGGATCGTGAACGGCCTGGAACGCGGGCAGGTTCGATGCGGTCAAACTGTGGCGTTGCAGCCGATCCAAATACAGCGTCTCGAAACGAGGCAGGCTGTGTAGATTCAAATGGACCGTCGCCTGACTGGTCCCGACTAGAAAATCCTGCAGAAAGATCTGTCTTAGATTCGTCCATCCGTTCAAGGTCAAAGTGTCATCGAGATTGCCTCGCGGACGAGGCAAGTACAGTTCCCGAACACTGTGGCGCCATTCTGGTTCACCCAATGTATCCAGTCGCAGGTTGCTGCGGCGCAAATCGACAACTTCCAAACGATCGAGTTTGTCGTAGCATCGGATGTCATCCGAATTCATCTTGCATCCGAAGAATGCAATTCTGCGAAGCGCTTTGCACGTTGCGACCCGGCGATGAGCCTCCGTGGGGACCTGGCATCGCTCGAAAATGAACGTGACCAACTCGGGCAATTCTTGAATCTCATCCAGCCAATCCCAATCCGTGGCGTCACCTCGACATCCCAGTGCGCGCAGCGTCGAAACGCTTGCGACCTGTTTGGCCACGGACGGCTCGGGCCGCCAAAACAGTGCAAGCCTCAATCGACTAAACAGCGGATAGGCAACCTTCGGTATCCGCGTTGCGATGATCTCAGGAACCTCGACCGACGTCAGGAATGTAGCTTGTCCCAACATCCGATTCTGGAGTCGAAACTGACGGTACCGGATCGAGGCGCTCGGCGCGGCGAGGATGAACGGGATCGCGATGCACACTGCCGCGGCGAATCCATCCCAACGGCCTCGCGCTCGCTTTTGGTTCGTCGCGGACGCCACTCGCCGAAAGCGTAGCAGTGTCATCCACCAGGCGATAAAAACAATCATCGCCAAAACGATCAGGTTGAGGATTAACTTGCCGGGCCAAAACACGCGCAGCAACCGGGGCCCCGAACCATTGGTCACCGGTGCTCCGGTCAAGTCATTCCAAGCATTTCTCAATGTGGATGATTGCGTGGGGGCGATGCGACGTGCAGGTGAAGCGTGTTCGAGGTCGTGATGCGTGATCAAGTACGTTGACGGCCAGCCGGCTCGGTAAATCGATTGAACCGTTTCGGCTGAGATTGATCCTTCGATACTGAGCATCTCGCCGTGCCACTGTCGCGCGACTGGTACGTATCGATAAGGCAGATTGAGGACGACGAGGACTGCCAATGCCAGGCCAGAAAAGAGCCACGCACAACAACGTGAACGTCTTCGATACATCGATTGTCGATCGGGTACTGCCTTGGTCGACGGTCCCGCCGATCCGGTCGGTTCGATCGATTCAATCGGGCTCGTCAACACGCGTCTCCCGTCCCAAGCCAGAATCTGAACAATGCCGGCCGTTCAGTGCCGGAACGCCCCAATATCATACCAAACGCGAACGCCGAGCTTAGGACCAAATGCCAGCTTCGCAGAGTTGTTGACGTGCTTTGCCGGCCCAATCCTGATTGGCGGCCGGCGAAGCCGGACTAGGGTGAAGAATCCGGCTACACGATATGGATCCGGACTTTGTGACGCCCATGCTTGCAAGCGCCCGCTGCAAACATCGCTCGGCGAAGACGCCCACACCGACAACGTGTTCCCAGGCACCGCACCGCAGCACCGAGGCAAGATGCTCGTCGCAAATTGACTCGAGCTTGTCACGCTCCGCCGAGGGCAATTTATCTGGCGTCCGATTGCGGCCTCCCGCTTCCATAAAAACCAGCGGGCAGTAATTGATGATGAAGTGAGACTGGAAGAAGCGTTCGGGTTGTTCAAACTCGTCTTTCATCAACCCCCATAGTCGCCGGCCGCTGACTTCGCTGCGTGCGCATCGTAAACCGAGAATGGGACGTTTCGGGTGCTCTCCACGTGGGACCCAAACATCGCCTCGAATCATCAACCAATCGCGAACCATGGAGACCTCTCCGAACGGAACGCCTGTTTGTGCCATACCCCAGGGGCCTGGGTTCATCCCTAGCATCAAGACACGACAGGATTGGCGCGCCATCCGAAGATATTGTTCATGCAGGGACCAGGCATAGCTCAACGGATTGTAGACGTGCGTCACCGGATCCCCGAAAGTCAGCCGCGAAACCCGCCGCGATAGACGCTGCGCCGCTTGCGTGAGTCCTAGGTGAATGCCGTCATCGGTCGTCACGGCGACGCCTCGTCGCCCGAGTCTTCGGCGACCGCCACCGCAGGCCGCCCCGTCAACTGATTCAGGATCATGATTTTCTGCCAGATCTTTCGAGACAGCGCGGTGCTGAGCGACTCGACCTCACCGACCGCTGCCACGGAGACCGCGTCGTCAAAGTCTTCGACATAGAGGGCCGCAATTTTACCCGTAAGCGAGAGCATCTCGCTGCAGTAATCGAGATACCGATTCAACTGCAGCTGCGTCATCTGCTGCTTCGGTGAATTTGCCGTTGCCTGCCATCGCTGAAGAGAACGCTCGGGATCTTTCGTCAACTGATGCATGTCGATGATGTGACAGATCGAACGCAGTTCATGAACGGCCTTTAATGAGCGTCGCCGCTTGATGCGTGTTTCCAGGGAAATCAAGAAATAGATGCCCGCCCCCAATAAAAGCATCTCGTTGCAGCCCGATTCGGCGGTTTGCAGGAACTCCGTGATCGACATTCCGCGTTCGAACGCGTCGCCTTGGCCGGGTCGAACGAGCGCCAGCACAAGAATCACCAGCGACGCGACGAGGGCCAAAGCCAATAGGTAGCCGGAGATGCGAATCCACAGTATCGGACGACCAATTTGCCTCGATCGCGCGGACGACTGTCGGGCGAGATTCAATAGCTGACTGCAAAGTTTGGAGAGACCCGATTGAGGGAATCGATCTTCGATCCGATCATTCAGCCGTTTGATCGTCTCAATGATGTATTCATGGCCAAGCTTTAGAGAGACCGTTGCGTCCGGTCTAGGAGGTGCTGTGTTCGGATGCTCGGGCGAAGCGACGATCGGATCGATGCTGGATTGATCGGAGCCCGTTTCTGGTTCATCGGAAGAGCGAGTCATAGATCCAAGTATTCCTCGATCGCATCGCGGATGACGTCAACCGCGACGTCACAACCTAGCCACCGCCGGATGGTAGCGGCCATTACGCCCGCATGCACGTCGAGTCTCGAGACGAAATCGATTCCATCGATCGTTGCGACGGAACCGTCCAGTGGGTAGCCCAGGTCGACGGCCAAGAGTCCAAGGTCGGCACGATGTGGAAATGCGTCCGCGGCGGGTCTGGCCGAGGGGCGATCCTTATCGGCCCAGATGACCAAATTGACATCGCTTAGGTCGATCGCAGGAATCCACTTCCCGACACATCGGATTTGTTCGGCTTGGACGCGCCCAAGCTGGTGCTCCGCATTGACGAGAAAACGTCGGATCTCGAACTGACGCGCCTCGTCGCCACCGATGATCAGAATCGAACGCAGCGAATAACCACAATCGAGCATGCGAGATGCAACTAACTTAGTCCAAATGGGGTCGCGCAATCGAATCGGGTGCCAAGGCCCCGTTTCACGGACCGCTGGTGAGTCGGTGGCATCTTCGTGTGCGACGAGGCCATCCAACGAATTGGGACTGGCTTGCACGTCTTGGTTGACGACGCCGGTCGCGGCAAGATATTCGGCCACGGGCACTTGGCAGCTAGCGTCAATCCAGACGCCACGAAATGACATGGCCGACATGCCGTCCAAGGCGGTTGCGATTCGATGGGGTGGCAAGCTGAGCGAAAGAACCCGAGCATCGACGCCGGCGCGATCCAGTGCCGTTTCCATGGCGAACTGAGTTGGATTCCCCGCAATCGGGTCGCCGATCACCGCGATGACCGGTTCAGTCGTTACATCCATGCCAGTAATTGCTCGATCCATACTCAGTCGGGGTGGGGAGTTGGATGATGCCGACTAACATCGAATTCAGCCAGCCCCCGTGTGTTGAGCCGGTCCCGTGAATTCAACCGGCCCGTGAATTCAACCAGCCACGTGAAGTCCAACGGTTTGTCGCCGCCCATTGGCGACGGAGTGATCGCCAACGATGTCGCTTTGGATCCTTGTGCCCGAAATTGGAGTTGGCGCGCTGTTGGCACTTTCAATGGAATTTGCCACGCAGCGATGGCGATGCGGCGAGGCGCGACTCTCTGCACTAATGCGTTGGATCCTGACGTGGTGCCAACCAGCCGTTGCCGTCTTGATCGGCCTGGGGATTTGGTCATGGTGGTCGCCCGATTCATCATGGATGGATCATGCATTCATTCTTGGAGGCATGGTCGCGACATTGGTCGCGGCACGCTTCGGGCTTGAGTTGCTACTGGGGCCGGCGATTGATCCAGAATCGGGCGATGGGGCGAGTCCCTCCATGAACGAGCCGGCTCGGTCCGCCGGCAATCGATTCAGTATCGGTGACCTGATGAGTTGGACATTGTTGATCGCCAGCGTCATCACCTTTATTCGGCGAAGCCCTTGGGCGATGGACGCGTCGACGACCGCCGGTCGATGCAGCGCGATCCTCTGGTGCGGGATGGGGATCGCTTGGGCAACGCTACCCATTGCATGGGCATTGATCCAACGGTCCCGGCGAGCCCGTGGCCGCTGGCATGTTGCCTTGGCCGTCCTCATCAGCATGAGCGGGATGAGTACTCTTGCGATTCTGGATGCAATGGTGATCCAGCCGGAGCGACTTGATCTCGCGCAAGCATGGTCGCGGTATGCTTGCATTGGACTTGGTATGCTCTTGGTCGGAATGGCGATGTCACCTGTCGCGACGTCAATGGCTCATCGAACCCTGAAGGCGGTTGTCCGTTGGCGACAAGATTTCCGGCCGTTCGACTCGGGAGGAATACGCATTGCGCGTTTCGATGAGGACCCAGCCGAGCGGGGCCCTGTCAAACACGGCTTCGGCGAAACGTCCCAATCACAAGAACCATTAGCTCCGACCTATTCAATTGACGAATTTCGACGACGTGCTCGAGAACTCCGCGACCCGTTTGGCAAGGCGTCAGATCCGCCAGTGGGGCCGCGATTGGCTGCGAACACATCAATGCGAACGGATTCGGAGCCTGTGGACTACCTGGCGTGAGCATCCACTCTATCGGGATGCTCTGACAACCCTCGACGAGATCGATGAGAGATCCGACGACTCGGCGGTTTGGCGGTCCTTTTCAACGTTGCCACTGCAACGCAAGAGTGACATTCTTCCTGAGTCTGCCGATGCTCCATCCCGGTTGTTCTGTGGTCCCGTCGGCGACTATGTTCGCTTCCATCAGACGAGTGGCTCGCGAGGGTTCGCGATGCCGGTCCTCGACACGCTTCATGATTGGAGTTGGTGGCTGCACTGCTGGCAGCATGTGCTCGACGCCGCCGACGTTACCAGTCAGGACATTGCCTTCATGGCGTTTTCCTTCGGGCCTTTCATCGGATTTTGGTCCGCCCACGACGCTCTGGTGGATCGAGGTGCCTTGGTGGTGCCGGGCGGTGGTCTGTCGACCGAGGCGAGACTGCGACTCATGCTTCGGCAGCGGTGTACGGTCGTTTGCTGTACGCCCACGTACGCGCTTCACATGGCTCGGGTCGCCGATGAATTGGGTATCGATTTGGCTTCATCCTCCGTTCGGTGTTTGATCGTTGCTGGCGAACCCGGTGGTAGTATCCCCTCGATACGCGAATCGCTCGGCCGTCGTTGGAATGCTCGCATCGTCGATCATGCCGGCGCGAGCGAATTGGGCGCCTGGGGTTTCGCCACGGACAACGATGATGGCTTGCACGTTTTGGAAAGTGAGTTCATAGCGGAGTTCGCGATCATCGGCCCCGACGATCAGGTGGCCGGTTACTGGACGCCCGAGCAGGCCAGGGAATCGAATGAGGAGGCGCCGCAATGCGAACTCGTGCTGACGAATCTTGGGCGTCTCGGAGGCCCGCTCGTTCGATATCGGACAGGAGATGTCGTGCGTCCCCAGTGGGATCACGCTCACGAATGTCGATTCGTCAAACTTGCTGGCGGTGTACTCGGACGAACCGACGACATGGTGATCATTCGCGGAGTGAATGTGTTTCCAAGCAGTATCGAAGCGATCGTCCGCGAGCGACTGCCGTCAGCCGAGTTTCGAGTCACCGCCTTTCGCCAAAATGATCTCGACGCACTGAGGCTTGACGTCGAATGCGACGCCGACACGGCCGAGCAACTGGCCGAACGCCTTCGAGAACGACTCGCGATGAGAATCACCGTTGAAGCGGTGGACTTCGACACACTCCCACGATTTGCCGCCAAGTCGCAGAGGTGGGTCGACCAAAGATAGTCGGCGCGGCAGCAGAGTCAGGAAGCCGTTTCGTCGGTACTGACAATTGGGGACTCGTTGCCCTTTCGGTCGCGCATGAATGGCGGCTTCACTTGCTCGCCTTGGGCGGGGTGAAACGGGCGGACCCAAATGTTTCGAAAACGGACCGGATTTTTGTGATCCTGGATGGCGATCGGACCCGTCGACGCGTGAGCGGTGTAACTCGGCGGTTGATTGAATGGAGTGTTTCCCTTCAGCTCGAAGTGATTCAGGATCAGGGCTCCGTTGTGAACTGCAGTGATGTAGGCCGGCGACAATAGTTTACCATCATCATCGAATTTCGGTGCCGTCCAGAAAATGTCGTACGTATTCCATTGACCCGGCGGTCGCATCGCGTTGACGGCCGGGGGGGTTTGTTTGTAGATCGCACCAGCTTGACCATCGAAATAGGTCTCGTTCTCGTACGAGTCCAGCACCTGAATTTCATACCGATCCATCAAAAAGATACCGCTGTTGCCACGTCCTTGGCCGTCGCCTTCAGCCGGTAGCGGTGCAGACCATTCCACGTGCACCTGGCAATCTCCAAACACTTGCTTGCTGGTGATCTTTCCCTTGCCGGCAATCAGCACGTCTCCGTCGGTCGTCCAGTTTTCTCCATTGCTCCAGTTTTCAATGTCTCCGGATTGACCAAACAACACCACCGCGTCACTCGGCGGGTCAGCATTGGTGCTCCCCGGAGTGACGACCGATGGTTCTTCCCATTGAATTCCATTGAGATACTCGTCGGCCGTGGATTCGAAAGCCACCGTGAACAGAGTGGCCAAGGCCAGAATGGGTATCGACGTTTTCATCAATTGGTTACTCAGGACAATCATGGAGGAACGGTACGGTAAACAGAGAGTCTAGTCGGACGCGTCCAAGCGGCTAGATCTCAAAGATGGCTTCGATTTCGACGGCCATACCACATGGCAGGGCATTGGTGCCGATCGCGCTGCGGGCGGCAACGCCTGCCTCGTCGCCAAACACGTCGCGGAATAGTTCGCTGCATCCGTTGATGACGGCCGGCTGACTATCGAACGAATCCGTACATCTTACTAACCCAAACAATTTGACCAGACGAACAACTCGATCGAGCGATCCAAGGTGGCCGCGCAGTGTCGCCAACATTGCCAGTCCCGTCTGTTTCGCCGCTGCGTATCCCGCCTCCACGTCCATATCCAAACCAAGCCGACCGGTGATCAGCGATTTATCGGATTGGAGTGGCCCGTGCCCCGACAGGTAAAGCAACGAACCGACTTCGACGAGCGGTTTGTAAACGCCAACCGGTTTTGGTGCCGGCGGCAAATCCAGATTCAACTCGATGAACCGGGCCTCGTGTCCCATGGTATACCTTCCAAATGTGTTCTTTTGAACTTCACGCACCATTGCCCAGCCATCCACGTCGGCACGTCTAAGGTCCCAAGAAAGTGACGATGCAATAGAACGCGCCGACCTGGTCACGACCCATGCAAAAAACAGGTGACAATTCGTGGGATCCCTCATCCAGTTTGGTTTCAAAATGGATCTCCATGTCACCAGGCTCAACCGGTGCCTCTCCGAGATTGTTCCCGTCGACGCGCAGGATCGCCCTGTCGATTTGCATTGCCTCGCCGGGTGTCGTGCGAAATGCTTTTGAGGCTCCGGGCACGTCGGAGCCCGATGGCAGCCCCTCCGTAATCGCGGCGCCGGACTCGGCCGGGTATCGACGAACGGCGACTTGATAGGTCCCTGGCCTGTCGACTCGAACCGCCCAGTGGCCGTCGTGATCAAGCTCGGTCGCGTCGCGACGATTCCCTTTGCGTCGGAACGCACCCCCTGCTCGTATCGATCCCTGATGCCAGGGTGGTGTCGAATCCTGAATCCAGTCATGAGCCGTCATCGTCACCTTGGGGTGATCCGGATGTCCTAACACAATTTCGGTGGTTTGCTCAAACGTGGGTTCCAACTCGGACCACCAAGCTTCGTAGAACGCTCGCATCGATGCGACGCGTTCGGGATGACTCTCGGCGACGTCATCGGACTGATCGGGGTCACTGCCAATGTGATAGAGTTCCTCGCCGTTGATCAGTCGCCATTTGGACTGCATGACCGATGACTGTCGCCACTTGATTGGATCGCGAACTCGTTGGGAATCCGTCACCAACATTCGGTCCAGATCAATGGTCGGCGACTGATCGGGACGCAATACCGACGCGACGGATGTCCCGTCAAACTGAACGTCCTCAGGCATCGCCTCGCCGCACAGTTCGAGGAGCGTCGGCACCACATCGACTGCATGGGTCAGCACGTCCGATGTGTGCTTCACATTCATTCCGCCGTTAGGCCAGTGCATCATGAACGGCACGCGGTGGCCGCCTTCGTAAGGACTGCCTTTCTTACCTCGCATGTCTGCGTTGAAGACTCCCGATCCCGTCGCAGTGCCATTATCGGTTGTGAATACGAAAATCGTGTTGTCAGCGATCCCCAACTCGGCCAGTAGATCACGGGTCTTTCCGACGTTGTCGTCAATGTTGGTGATCATTCCGAAAAACGCGGCAATGCCTGGTTTTTGGTCGCTGTAGCGATCCATGTAGGCTTGCGGACAATGCAGGGGGCCGTGTGGCGCGTTGGTCGCAATGTAGGCGAGGAATGGTTTGTTGGAAGTGGCTTGCGCACGAATGAAATCGCGCGCTCGATCAAAGAACACGTCCGTGCAGAAACCTTCGGCCGATTCGATGTTTCCGTTGTGGAAATAACCTCCGTCGAAATAGGCGTTGTCCCAAACATCGGGTGTCTGTCCGACGCCGCCACCACCGTGTCGGTAGACTTCGTCGAATCCACGATCTTCCGCTCGATACGGATAGTTATCGCCAAGGTGCCACTTCCCAAACATGGCGGTCGTGTAGCCGGCACGCTGAAACAGGCGTCCCAGGGTGACTTCGTTCTGCCGCAGCATCGATCGGCCATTGATGGTATGCCAAACCCCCGTCCGATTCGTCCAATGTCCCGTCAGCAAAGCTGCTCGCGTTGGCGAACAGGTCGGCGCCACGTGATAGTCCGATAGCGTCGACGATTCTGAAGCGAGCTGATCGATGTTCGGCGTCTGAATAACTGGATTGCCATGACATGCCACGTCCCCGTAGCCTTGGTCATCGCTGATGACGATGACAACATTGGGACGCTCCGCGGCGTCGACACGTCGTGGGGCCGATATGCCGACGATGGCAAAGGTTGCGATCCAGGCAGATAGAGCGTGCGATCGGACTCGTTGCCAAGATGGTCCAGGCGGGCAACCTCCGCCAACGGGTCCCGGTTCGGCAACAGGGGGTTGCTTGCGCATGTTGGCCGGTTGGTCGCGTTCACCGCGCGTACGATGGGTCATATCGATGGGCTGGTTCGTGTTCAGGAAAAAATATAGAAGTCGATCCGTGTTTTCGCACCAGCGAGAACGCGCGTGATCGCCGCACTGCCGTTATGCGGTGGTCGCCAAAGCACGAAACGATTCGATCGTGTTCCGAGCCGCGGTCATCGAATCCGGAATGGGGAAGGCTTCGGCACACAAATAGCCTTCGTATCCAATGTCCGACAATGCTTTCATGATCGGAGCATATTCCATGTGACCTCGTCCCGCCGCCTGACGATTCGAGTCCACGAAGTGGATGTGTCCGATATGGCGTCCGCCGGCTCTCAGCGCCGCCGCCAAATCGGATTCCTCGATATTCATGTGAAATAGATCAGCCAGCAACTCAACGGCGTCCGTCTGCAATGTCTCAACAAAGTTGACCCCTTCCTCGACGGTACGCAATAGATTGGTCTCGTAACGGTTCAGGGGTTCATAGAACAGCTTCACATTGTGGGCGCTTGCATGATCACCAAGTTCATTGAGTGAATCACGCAAGAACGACAAAGCTTGGTCACGGTCGATATCGCCGCCCCACTTCCCTTGCATCGAGCCGATGATCGCGGGTGCCGCGTACCGTGCACCGAAATCGATCATCTGTTTGACGAAATCACACGCCCTCCGTCGATGGTCCCCATCCGCGTTGGTGAGACTCAATCCATGTGCCACCATCCCGGCACCCGTTCCCACAGCCGCAACACTTAAATGGTGCTGTGCCAACAATCCGCGGAGTTCATCATCGTCCACCGCATTAGGACCGGGAGCGAAGATCTCAATGGCATCAAACCCCAAGTCAGCCGCACGCTGGCAAGCGTCGGCCAAGCCGTCCCAGAATACGAAGGGACCACCGCGGGCCTCCTGAACCAAGCTGACCGTGATCGCGGATTTCATCTCTTATTTCCAACGGTTGAAGTGGTAGTGACGTGGATGCTCGCGCTAGCGGAACTTGCTGGCGCGGCGTTTCAATAGGCAGGTCCATCCATTAAACGACTTCGATGACCGCTTTGATCACACCCGTTTCTGGCCGCGTGAACGCGTCGAAGTCTTCAATAACACGCCCAAATGTGGTCCGGTGCGTGATCCAGGGGTCCGTATTGATGGTGCCGGATTCGATCCATTGAATAATCTGTGTGAAGTCGTTCGGCAGCGCATTGCGCGAGGCCTTGAGCGTCACCTCCGGGCGGTGGAGGGCGACGTGCGGGAACGTCAATTCCTGCGTTGTAATTCCCACGTAAACCAGACAACCCGTCGGGGCGACGTGAGCGAATGCCGATGACATGCTGTGATGGTTACCCGTCGCATCGATGACCACATCATACTTCTCACCATCGGTGATCTGTTCGATCGCGGCGGTCTCTCCTCCGGATCCGTCGACATGGACCAAATGGTCAATGCCGTAGGTGCGACGCACGAACTCCAGTCTTTCTTGGTTCATGTCCATGACCGACACGGTCGCGCCACTGATGCGGACGAACTCCAATGTCGCCAATCCGATGGGGCCGGCACCAATCACGAGAGCGTGCTGACCGGATGTCGACCCGCCACGATCACTCGCGTGCTTGCCGATGGCCAACGTTTCGACCAAGGCCAGTTGATCGTAGGAGAGCGATTTCGACGGATGCAGTTTGTCCGCTCGGACCAAGAACTGCTCGCACAGTCCACCGTCAATCATCACACCGATCACGTTGAGCTTCGTGCAACAATTGCTGCTGCCTTTGCGGCAGGCGTGGCACGATTGACAGTTCATGTACGGTTCTACGCTGCACGCGTCGCCTGGGCCGACATTCGACACATCGGGACCGACCTCCAATACTTCCACGCCAAGCTCGTGGCCGGGAATCCGCGGGTAGTTGAAAAACGGAAACTTACCCAAATACCCGCTGGTGTCGGTTCCGCAGACGCCCATGCGATGGGTTCGAACGAGGGCCTGTCCGGGACCCGGTTGGTCAGGTTGGTCAATGTCGATCTGTTCGAATCGCCTGGGTTCTTGAAGGCAAATGGCTTTCATGGGGAGAGTTTTCTCACGAGTTGTTAGACGATGTCCTCGGATTGCGACGCATCGGACCGATGCCGCCAAGACTCACGGCATCCAACCGTTGGCAGACTGGGGCCTCGCAGCCGCCTCTGTTTCGATCGACGGTCGAGCGGGACGGCACTAGCAATCGAGGCGTCAACGCTGGGAATCGAAATTGTAATCGATTAAGCTGCCCTTGGATGCGGGCTAGCCAAGGTTCAAGATTTGCCGGTTCGGTGGCCAGTCCTCGAGCACGATGCCTTTCCCTTTTCGAATTTGACTTCACGAGCAAATAGAAGACATGAAACCTCTGACTCGACGACATTGGTTGCGTTACTCCGCCGCCGGAACCACCGCCGTTGCCGCTTCTCTCGGACTAGGACGACGACCCAGAGGTTCAAGCGCGGCTGAGTCTTCATCACCCAACGAACAACCGGTGTTTGGCTTCATCGGGACCGGCATTCGATTTCACACTTATCACGGCAAACAGGCGCTCAAACATGGCGCATGTGCGGGCGTTGCCGACGTGGATTTGGTTCAAGCGGGGCGAGCCCAGCAGGTGGCCATCGACATTCACCGACAACAGAACCGACCACTCGTGATCGACGCCGTCGAGGATTACCGCCGTCTATTGGACCGCAATGATATCGATGCCATTGTCATCGGCTCGGTCGACCATTGGCATACCAAACAGGTAATCGACGCGCTTGCCGCTGGAAAGGATGTCTACTGCGAAAAACCAGTGACCCTCACGATTCGCGAAGGCCAGCAGATTGAAGCGGCGATGAAGAAGGCGGATCGGGTTGTTCAGGTCGGGACGCAGCAACGTACTGAGTTTGGTCGCCGATTCGCGACCGCCGCGGCGATGATGCGGGACCAGCGGGTCGGTGATGTCCGACGTGTGACGGCCTGCATTGGTGGATCCAGAGAATCAGGTGTGCTGCCCAAAGCGAATCCTCCAAAATCTCTCAACTGGGACATGTGGTTGGGCCAGTGCCCAATGGTCGACTATCGCAGTGCGGACACGGTCATTGACCAAACCGGTTGGGGCGCGGGTTTTCCATTCAGCCGTGCCCATCGCTACTACCGCTGGTTTTACGAGTATTCGGGCGGGAAACTCACGGATTGGGGAGCGCACCATGTCGACGTTGCCATGTGGGCGCTCGACAAGCTGGGCGACGACATTGGTGTCATCAAGATTGACCCCATCGCCGTCGAACATCCTGTCGAGTTTGATGACCAGGGAATGCCTTTGAGCGACGATCAATTCAATTGCGCGATCAAGTTCAATGTCCGCTGTACGTTCGCCGACGGCACGGAGTTCTATGTTCGGGATTCGGCACCTGAACTGGGTTTTGATAACGGGGTCATGTTCGAAGGCAGCTTGGGCCGATTTCTCGTCAACCGGGGAAAACTGGTCGGAGCTCCCGTGGAGAGGCTCGAGCGGGATCCGTTGCCATCGGGTGCCATCGAATCCCTGTATGCGGATCCGTCTGCGGCATCGCTTCCTAATCCAGGACAGGAAGGGTACCACATGCGAAACTTTGTGGAGTGCATCAAGACACGAAAGTCACCCGCCTCCGACATGGTAACGCACAACCGAATGCTCAATGTGTGCCATGCTATTAACGTCGCGATGCGTCTGGGCCGGGTTGTCAACTATGATCCCGCGACGCAGACGTTCGGCGGAGACGAGCTGGCCAACTCATTCATCCAACGAGAGCAACGCACCGGTTACGAAGTCGCCGTTTAGAGGAGAAAACGCGTTTGCTTCGACCCGGAGCGAAACTTCCACCCCAGAATTCGGTTAGATCGCCGTTGGCCGCGTCGGCCGACAGGGCTGCAAAGCCAGTCGATTCAACCAGCGGGGACCGCCAGCAATGAGTCAAGATTCACTCTCGGACACCGGCGTGATGCGAATTTTAGGTGCGCCCACGACGCCTGTGGCGCCAACGAAAATTGAGCCGCCACCCAAGACGCAGACTTGTCCACGGTGCGATAGTTCGGTGCCCGATTCAGCACTGGTTTGCTCGTCTTGCCAGTGTTATCTCGGTGGCATTCCGAACTTCATGCAGGAACTCGGGTGTCCAACCCAACGGTGATCGTGCCACCCGAAGCGTGATGGGGTAATTGGATCGCGACCGCCGCCATGCCAAGGCAGGTCATCGGATGGATTGAACCGAGGTTCCGGTTGAGTGTGTCCAGACGGTACAGTGTGCCGCTGACGGTTCGCCCTTCGTGTGGGCGGACGGCTCTTGCACCAACGGAATGAAACCTCCCCATGTCCAACGCTTCTGCAGGTGGCGAGTACGCCGCCGTCTCCGGCTCATGTGACTCCGTGAATGTTGTCTTGCCCGATGGCACGCAACAAGAATTCCCATCCACCGCGACTGCCATGGATGTCGCACGCAGCATTAGCGATGGACTCGCCCGCAGCGTGGCGGCGGCCGAGATTGATGGAAATGTGGTCGATTCGTTTCGTCCGTTCAGCGAGTTAAGCGATGCCGACGGCAACGTGCCACTGAAGCTGCTGACGACTCGGGATGCACTCTCGCTGGATGTGCTGCGCCACAGCGCCGCGCACGTGATGGCCCGCGCCGTGATGCGACTCTTCCAAGGCGTTTCTCTGGCGTTTGGGCCGACGACATCCGGAGGGTTTTACTATGACTTCGATTTGCCGCAGAAGATCAGCGAGGAAGACTTTCCCAAGATTGAAGCCGAGATCAAGAAGATCATCAAAGACAAGGAACCATTTGAGCGGTTCGTCTTGCCTCGCGACGAAGCCCGCCAGCTCTGTGATGATCTGGGCCAGGATCTCAAAGTGGAGCACATCGACACGGGCCTGAGCGATCAGACCACGGTCAGTTTCTATCGACAAGGCGAGTTCGTCGATCTGTGTCGCGGACCGCACATTCCCCATGCCGGGATGATTAAGGCGATCAAGATGCTCAGCGTTGCTGGTGCATACTGGAAAGGCGACGCATCCGGACGACAGTTGCAGCGGCTCTATGGCACGGCCTTCTTCGACAAGAAAGCCTTGGCGGCTTACATGGAACAACTCGAGGAAGCCAAGCGTCGTGATCACCGTGTTCTTGGCAAGCAGCATGGATTGTTCGCCATCAATCCCGATGTCGGGCAGGGCTTATGCCTGTGGCTACCCAAGGGTGCCCGCGTTCGTGTGACGCTGGAGGACTTTCTGCGACGCGAATTGCTATCGCGCGGATACGATCCGGTCTACAGTCCGCATATCGGCCGTGTCGAACTCTACGAGACGAGTGGCCACTTTCCTTACTATCGGGACAGCCAGTTTGCACCGCTGTTTGGTAGCGAAGTGGGGGGACTGCTGGATGCATGGAGCAGTAAGCTGCAACGTGACGAACTGTCATCCGACGACGAGGACAAACTGATCGCGGCGGCGGAGGTGTTCGGTGTTGAACTGCCGGATTACAAACCCTCGTCGACGTTGGAGAAGAAACAGGAAGTGCTCCACACGTGGCAAGTGGACCACGAACGTTACTTGCTCAAGCCGATGAATTGCCCGCATCACTGTCAGATCTTTGCAGCCCAGCCGCGATCGTATCGGCAGTTGCCATTGCGACTATTCGAGTTCGGAACGGTTTACCGCCATGAACAAACCGGTGAACTCAACGGCATGATGAGGGTGCGAGGGTTAACGCAAGACGACGCCCATATCTTTTGCACTGCCGCTCAGGTCGAACAAGAGTTTCGAGCCACGATCGAACTGACGAAATTTGTGCTCGAGTCGGTGGGCCTAAGTGACTATCGAGTCCAGCTTTCGTTGCGCGATCCCGATAGCAGCAAGTATGTCGGCAGCGAAGAGAATTGGGACCGCGCCGAAGACGCGCTTCGCAGCGTGCTGCAACAGTCCAGCATGGATTTCAATGAGGAACCAGGCGAAGCCGCGTTCTATGGTCCCAAAGCGGACTTCATGGTGCGTGATTGCATTGGGCGCTCCTGGCAGTTGGGTACGGTCCAGTTGGACTACAACTTGCCGGAACGATTCAAATTGGAGTACAAGGGAAATGACAATGCGTCCCATCGTCCGGTGATGATTCACCGTGCGCCGTTCGGATCACTGGAACGTTTCACCGGGATGCTGATCGAGCACTTCGCCGGCGCGTTTCCAATGTGGTTATCTCCGGAACAGATTCGCGTCCTTCCACTGAGCGACAAGTCGGCAGACTACGCGGTCGCGGTCGCCAAGCAACTCGACGAGGCAGGATTCCGCGTCACCGTTGATCTGACCGATGGCAAAGTTCAGGCCAAGATTCGCAATGCGCAAATCGACCTGGTCAACTACATGGCCGTCGTCGGTCCCAAGGAAGCCGAGTCAGGACAGCTCGCACTGCGAGATCGAATCGACGGTGATTTGGGATCCATGCCTGTCGCGGAAGCCATCGCTAAGTTGACAGAGGAGGTTCGATCAAGAACCGTCCGACAGGCCATGGCCATGTCCAACGTTTCGGTCGCGGATTCTGGGCAAACGTCTCATGAGTACTGATTCGCCGAATCAATCCGCCTCCCCACCGGGGACGGCGAAGGGGCAAGGTTCCACGGACATTCGTGACCACGTGACGCGTCATGTTTCATTTCTGCGAGCAACCGCGATCGGGGGCATCTTTTTTCTGTTGCCGCTGTTGGTGATTTGCTTTTTGCTCGGGCAAGTCGCCCAAGTGATCTACTCGGTCGCCGTCGCGATTCAGCCCAACATTCCAAGCTGGCTGCCCATCAATGAACCGACTGGGATCGCTTTGATCGTCTCGATCGCGGTTCTGATCATCGTTCTGGCATGTTTCGTTGCCGGAATCCTTGCGAGTCGGTCCATCGCACAGCGATTCATTCGCTGGGTGGAAAAGTACCTCTTGATGCTTTTTCCACGATACGCGATCTTCAAGGAACAACTCAGCGGCAACATCGGTGGCGACATTTCAAAGAATACGTTGCGGCCGGTCCGAATCGCGATGCAGGATCACTCGTTGATCGCATTCGAAGTCGAAAGGGCGATACCGGAACTCGTAGGTGATATTGCCGTTCAGCATGAAGCGACAGTCACCCTGTATGTGCCGGGTTCGCCTGATCCGTGGAGCGGACAGGTAATTCATGTTCAAGCCGATCGTGTCACGCCCCTGGACGCGTCCGTTCCTGACGTTTTGGGGGCGTTCGAGAAACTCGGGGTCGACTCGCAACGATTGATGTGTGGCTTGCCGCCGACATGAGTGGCCACTCAGCCAAGCATCCACTTGAATCATCGATATGGATACCGATCAGCTCGAGAACTTCCGATGTGTCGCCGAGCTAGGGAACTTCACTCGCGCCGCCGAGCGACTCCGCATTTCTCAGCCAGCCCTCAGTCGATCTATCCAGCGACTCGAGGAAGAAATGGGACAGCCGCTGTTTGATCGTAAACCGCGCGAGGTTGAATTAACCGACGCCGGTTTGCGTTTTCAGAAGAGCGTTGAACAAATTCTGCAAATCATCGATGACACGCGTTCGGAAATCGGCGACGACGGTGAGAGTGGTCGCATTCGCGTCGCGGCGATTCCGACGGTGGCCCCATTCTTGCTGCCGGAGATGCTCAAACGCTTTGCGGATGATTACCCCAAAGCATCGATCGTGGTCCGTGAGGACACCACGGATCACCTGCTAAAGGCATGCAAGCAAGGCGAAGTCGACGTGGCGATCCTGGCGTTGCCGGTGCAAGCCAAGTACATCGACGTGCAGGTGCTCTTCGATGAGGAATTGCTGCTGGTGATGCCACGGGATCACGCTTTGGCGCAGCTTGAGCGAATATCGATGAGTGACGTTGAATCACACCCCTTCATCTTGCTCGATGAAGCACATTGCTTGTCCGACAATATCACGTCCTTTTGCCGACAGCAGTCATTTCAGCCCGTCGTGGTGGAACGAACCAGTCAGCTGATCATGGTCCAAGAACTCGTATCGTTGTCGCACGGCGTTTCGATGATTCCGACAATGGCGAGGCGTCGCGATCAATCCACCGATCGCGTTTATCGATCGATCGACGGGATTCGGCCCACGCGAACGATTGCGGCCGTCTGGAATCCGTATCGCTTTCAAAGTCGATTGCACCAAGCATTCCGTGATCACCTGCAAACGTATGCGAACGATCCAACTTGAATCGTGTCTCGCCGGAGCACCTACTGATCGAGCTGAAAGCATCATTCACGATGCCACCGCCATCGAAACCGGCATCGTGAACAGGTCGTGACGTTCATGCTGGTCTAGCGTGAAGCCCGCCGCGGCAAGCAAGGACTCCAGCGGGATCGGTTGACAATCCACGATGTGAGGGAAGTGTTGGTGCATCCATATGTACGTTTGCTCCAAGACGCTCTCTGACTCGCCTGGTTGGACGCTCGCCATGCTCACGATACCGAGGCGACCTCCCGGTCGCAGCACGCGGCGGCATTCGGCCAGCACCGCGGGGATTTGATCGATAGGAAACAACTCCAACGTGAAGCTCATCGTGACGACATCGAATCGTCCGTCCGCGGAGGGCAACGGAGGTACATCGTCGACCAGAAGGCTCACACGCGATTCAACATGGGCCTCGGCGACCCGCTTGGCCGCCACATCACGCATTCCGCTGGAAATGTCGAAGCCCGTTACATGACCGCCGTCACCGACAGCCTCCGCCAGTGCGATGAGGGAATGGCCTGTTCCGTAACCCAGTTCCAGAACAGACTCACCGGATTTCACGCCAAGCAGCTCCAGCCCTCTTTCGCGGGCCACATGTTCGCCACCGTCGGCGATCAGGTCGTAAGCATGGCTAATTCGGTCATAGAATCGCTTGGCCGGATTGGGACTCATGAGAACTCCTAGCGAGAGACACCTCCAGTCATGCCCTCGCTAATGATAGCTGATCAGTGTTGCTTGCGATAAGCCGCCGGGGTCATCGCCGTCCACCGCGTGAACGCACGACGAAATGCGCGGTCATCGGCATAGTCGAGCTTCGACGCGATATCGTCGATGCGGTTATTGGGGTCGTCTAACAATTGCTTCGCCATCGTTTCTCGCACTTCTTCAATGATGGATGTCACCGTGACACCGTGAGACTTGGCCTGCCGTTGGAGTTTTCGCAAACTGACTCGCAAAGTGATGGCGAGTTCCTCCGCCGAGAACCTGCCTTGTTCAGCATTGAACTGGGCGGCAGCGAAGAGCCGTGACACGAGTTCTCGCTCTCCCGGAATCAACCAGCGGTCCTCAATCAGTTCGAGATTGGCTTGGACGTACCCAAACAGTTGATCGTCGGCCTGGGACATGGGATGGTCCAGCGCATCCCGGTGAAAATGCAGCCGGTTGTTCGACTGCCCAAACCGGACCGGAACGCGAAAAAATTGTTCGTAGGACGCCAGGGTTCCGTTGGGCGAATGAGCAAAGTCCACGCCGACGAGGAAACGGGCTTGCTGACATTCCTCGATCAAGCGACCCAGCATCGCCAAACCGACCTCGGCCACATTACCGCCGTCCACTTCGTCCATCGGATGCCAAATGGCAATCGATGCCGTCGATGCTTCTTTGAGCAGCGAAATCTCGGTTCGGTCGGCGACGACCTTTCCAAAGCGTTCGATCGCATGCATCGCTTCACTCAAATTCGCTGCATAACGGATCAGGTGCTCGCATGGTCCAAAGATCGTCGTGGACGTGGCTTCGACCATGTGGAGGCCTGGTGAGAGCTCCGTTTGCGTGTCGTCAAGCAACTGCCATATTTTGGGAATCACGTCGTCGCGATGACGCGACTCGTCGTCTATCAAAGCCGTACGGCGGATTCCGGTGACCGCGGTGATCTCCTCCATCGTGACCCCTCGGCCAATGGCATAGTTGACGATCGCGGACACCAAACGCGTCGTTACTCCGGTCGGCGATCGTTGGAGTTCCACTGGTGTCTTGATTGCCGCGTGTTTAACCGGTTGCTGACTACTCACATCCAAGGGCCCCTGCTTTGGATCCCTGACCACTCACGCACGAACTTGCGATGCGATGTATTCACGTAGGTGAGAGGCGGCATGCTTGAGCGGGACACTGGTCTGCCGTGTGCGAGCTTGCGACAAGGCACCCTCGATGGTGGAAATGACCATCGACGCAATCGGCTTGGCCGACCGACGCGGCAGCCCATCACGGACCAAACTATCGGTGTAAAGCGTCTCCAGACTCTCCAGCGTTTTGACGCAGACGCTTCGCAACTCGCTGTCGCCTTCGTCGGCGATCACGCCAGCCACTGCGAACGGCAAGAACTCCGGACAGTTCTCGCTGTCGACCATCTTCGCGAGCGATTTGACGAGCTGAAAAACCGCTTCGCTCGTCGTGTCCGCATTCGCAACAAAGCTTCGATTCGATGACATCACGCATTCGGCTTGCTTTTCCATTGCCGCCGTTAGCAATTCCTCTTTCCCATTGGGAAAGAAGTGGTAAAGCGAACCTTTATTAGCCCGGCATGCATCCAAGACGGACGAAAGGCTGATGTTCGACCCGCCGTGACGCAATAGAAGTTCTTGTGTGCGTTCCACAAACACTTCTCGCGTCAGTCGATTCATCGCCCGGTCGCTCACGTTGCTGGAAAACTGCCCGCAGAAACTATCTCCGGAATCTAACCTCACTTGACCACTCGGTCAATAATGCTAACCTCCTCTCAACGGACCGCTTGGTCTCCATGCGGCGTCCAAGACGTCGGCTGCGAAACAGCATCGTTTTCTTCAACGGCGATTCTGCGACGCGTCCCTTTCGAGTGTGTGGTAAGAGCACAAGCTTATGAATCAACGCAACATTCCCTATTGGATC
>JBCDIU010000008.1:0-238603 GCA_038748615.1 Planctomycetota bacterium
CGCAACATTCCCTATTGGATCGCGACAGGGCTGTTCTGTTTGGCGATGGGCCCGGCGGGTGTCCTGAATTTGATCCGGTTCGAAGGTCAACAGGAATCGATCACCGCGCTCGGGTATCCCGTGTACTTGATGTCGATCCTGGGCGTGGCGAAAGTTCTCGGCGTGATTGCGTTGTTGATCCCGAAGACGCCGCTTCTCAAAGAGTGGGCCTATGCCGGATTCACATTCGATCTCTTGGGTGCCGCGGCGTCGCACGCGTTCGTTGGCGACCCGCCGCCTGAGATCATTGCGCCCCTAGTTCTTCTAGCGATTGCGATCGCGTCGTATCGGATGCGCCCGAGTTCTCGTCGAATGCATGCGGTTGCGCAACAACCCGAGGGCGGCGATGGAAGCAACGAATGAATGGGGCCAATCGTAGAGGCCAAGCGGCATGACAGCGTCTATCCTGCTCCGTCTGAGTTCCATACTCTGGATGATCTGGGGTGTGGTGCACGTCCTTGCGGGCGTGGTGACGATCTCCCAGGACACCTCGAACGCTGTTGCGGGGATTGCTGACGCGGTCAATCTGGATGAAGTCGAGATGGCCTACCCAGCCGCTGCGGGCGCCATCATCAATCAACATGGATTCAATCTGTTATGGATTGGGGCGGTCACGGCCGTTTGTGCCCTCTTTGTTTGGCGCCGCTCCTCCGCTGCGATGTTCCTTGCGGCGTTGGTCGGCGGGCTAACCGACATCGGTTACTTCCTGTTCATGGATCTGGGCGGTTTCGTGAACTTTGTTCCAGGCACTCTGATGACGATCATTTGCGCCGCTGCGATCCTCACCAGCGGCATCGCCCATTGGCAATCGCGGTCCGGAGGCTCCCCGGCGACAAAGCGAATCGTCGGTACGGGTTCAATCGACAGGGCCTAGCGCTTCGGAGTTGCTTGCCGAAGCGATGCGATGGCTTGCGGCGTTGGGGCGACCCATAGGTCGCCCGTCACTGTAATGGTGTCTCGTACACCCATGGCACCAAAGGCTCTGGAGAATGGCGTGATGCCGTAGTTGGACTGTTGAAACGCAAACCGGCCCCGAACCCGAAGCCAACCGCGCTCTTCCTGAACGGTGACGGGAAAGGTGATCCGCTGCGTTTGGTTACGGAGTGTGAAGCTGCCGATCAGCTGGTACATGGGTAGACCGGTCTTGCCATCGATCCCGGCCGGCAAAGACGAGTCGACCTTGAACTGGGCGGTCGGAAATGTCTTGGAATCCAGAATCTTGGGACCATGCATTTCTGCATTGACTTTCTTTCGTGACCAGTCGCTTGCTTCGCCTTCCAGGCCGACCACCACGCGAGACTGGGGTGTGTCGACATCAAAGGACTGCATGTCAAATGTGAGAACACCTGCGTTTTCATTTTGACCAAGAACGAGCCGACTGCTTGTCAGCTTGGCCTCGACGCCATGGCTATGGCCTAAACCTTTCCCCTCGACGAATGGGAAAACACGGCTGAATTCGACGTTGACTGCGCCGGGTGCCGAGGTCGTCTGGGGGCTTTGCCCCCATGTGGAGGAAATGCAGGTGGCACCGATCAAGTACGCGATGAAATATGGGGCCGTCATTGCTCGGACGCTCATTGTTGATCCTTCAACCTGAAATTCGTTTTTCGACTACTGCGGAATGGTGCGGCGACGACGCTCGGGTATCAAGAGCCGGCCCGTGATGATCAATGGCGAGATGATCGGAGGACCGTGTCCAGGCGCGCCCCATCGACCCAACAACGTGGGTTCTAGAAACAAGTTGACCTTTTGGTCAAGGTGAATTCAACGTGCTCCCCACATCCCAACACGGTGCAGTGATGTCAGGCGAATCCCGACCACGGCCGCAGACGCGAATCGATGCTGCCTGAGCCTATATCTTCTTCGGTGTGTCGCATGTGTCGCTAATTGAGTCTTGTCCGTCGCCGTTTGTCCTTGAATGAAGTGGACCGGTTAACAATTCTTTTTGGATCAATAGTCAAGGCTTTGCTCGCCTTCAACGCACGGGTTGCCCACAAGTCGTATGTCGCTGCCCTGCGGATATCAACAAGATTGGATGATTCCATGTCAATGATTTTCCGCTGCCTTGGACCAGTGTTGATCCTGCTCGTATCGAGCGGGATCGCCACATTTGCTCAACCACCACTTCGACCAATGGGACCCATGCCGGGTTTTGTCCCGGTCCCAGGGGCGCTGCCGGTGCACGGGAGGTATTGGGGTGGCTCTTCGACGGTCGGCGAGAGCCACGCCCGCGGGATGAGTCGTTTGATCCAAGCACGAGCGTCGGCGAACCTCACCAACGCTAGTGCCGCGACCCAGCTTGAAGACGCGCGTTCACGTTCGCTCGACAATCGCCAGCAGTACGTTCAAAACTACTATGACCGGAAACGAATCCGCGACGAGTACATGGCGGAAAAGAATCAACGTTTTTCGCAGTCTTATCAGCGTCGCTCGTCATTCAGCGATCGATACTCCAAGCCGTTGTCGATCGTCGGAATGGATAGCATTGATTGGCCCCCGATGCTGCTTGCCGACGAGTTTTCCGACAAACGCCAGACGTTTGATCTCGCCGTGGCGAGTCTCGCTGACGATGGGATGCTCACCAATGACTTGGAACTCGCCGTTTCACGCGTCTCTCGGATCTGGCGACAACAGTTGATTGCGCGGCGCAGTCAGTATGACAGCGATGAACTCCGCGAAGGAGTGCGCTTTATCGTCGAACTCGAGAAACAACTCGATACCTAGATCGACTTATCGGTAACGTGCCGTGATTCGTCGTCATGGCTTTGGAGGAATGAAGATGAACTATCGATGGCAAACCCGAAGCGTTCTAGCGGCATGCTTGGCCGTCGTGTTCATCCATGCGACCGGAGGTCCGCTCTCGGCGGAGCCACTGACGGAACCGTCCGCCATTGCAGCATTGGACGGCGGTTCCGACGACGCCAAGTGTGAGGCGGCCGATTGGATGGCTTTGTCCGCGACGCCTTCTCCACCGGTCACGGTTGCGTTGCTTAACGCAATGAGCGATCCAAGTGATGATGTTCGTTGGAGAGTGGTCCGCGCCGTGATGCAGCTTGGCCTGGACGGTCCAAAGACGCTGCTTGGGCTGCGCGAAGCCCTTTCCGATTCGTCGGCATCGGTTCGGTATCAAGCCGCTCGAGCGTTGGCCAAGGCGGACGACGATTCGGATGAAACGCTCGCAGCCCTTGCGGGCCGACTATCAGATGACGATGGTCGCGTCGTGCGAGCTGCAATCGAGTCCCTGCAGGATTTGGACGCCGTCACCACATTCTTATTACCTCAAGCGACAGCGGTGCTGGCCCACGAAGATCAAGCCGTGGCCATGTTGGCGGTCGAAGCACTGGTCGACATGCCAGGGCCAAAGGTCGTGGACGCAATCGCTGCCGCGGCGAAGGAGCGTGATTCGGCCTTTTGGGCTGCATTCGCTGCCGAGCAACTTGGGCCCGCCGCGTCGACAGCGCAACCCTGGTTACTGTCCCACATCAGTAACTCGTCTGTCAGTTCGATGCTGCGTCTCCAGTGCGCGATTGCCATGACAGCGATTGGAGATCTATCCAGCGACGCGAAAGGAGTCTTCGCGGAAATTTTGGCTGACGCGTCGGAGTCGAGTTCATTGCGATCCGCTTCTGCGATTGCTCTTGCGCTCCACTCCAGTGGTGAGTTCGAAGCTCAGTTCGAGTCAGGCATGTCTTCGGACGATGAAGTTTTGGCGATGGTATGTGCATGGGGCCTTTCCGCAATCCAGCCGGACGATGAATTGATGCGTCAGCAAGCGATCGAGCGGCTCGCGGCCGGCCTGGAGAATGATCAGCCTCCGATTCGAGCCATCGCGGCACGCGCGCTGAAAGAGCTTTCCGTGCAACCTCGCGTGCTTGCACCCTATCTAGTTGCATCGATGAACGATGGCGATCCGATGGTCATGGCCAACGTCGTCGATGCATTGTCTAGTTTGGGGGACGTGGTCGTGGAACCGACAATGGAAGCGTTGGACATACCTGAGATTCGTAACGTCGCCATCGCCGTGCTCAGTCGGATTGGCCCCGATGCGAGTGCGGCGGTCTCATCACTGGTGACGATCTATGATGTCTCCAAGGCTGAGCAAGCATCTCAGATTCATCTCGCCTTGGCTGCCATCGGTTCACCGACCGCGGAATCGTTGGACCTGCTGCAGCGGTCATTGGTCCTTGACGACGAACGGCTTCGACATACCGCAATCTATGCGATTGGCAAAATAGGGCCCGCCGCTAGCGCGGCAAGAGCCGCATTGATTGCTCACCTGGATTACACCACCGCGTTCGACCGGGGCGCTGCCGCTTGGGCACTCGCGCACATTGCGGCCGACGATGATTCGATTCGGCAATTGGTTCTCCCGATTCTGCTTGATGGGCTCGACAGCGATGAGGTCCTGATACGTATGGAGTCATGCAATGCTCTTGCGTTGGTTGGAGAGTCATCGAGTGCCGCTAGCGATCGACTTCGTGAAATCTCGCTCCTCGACCCTGATTCGACTGTCAGAGATGCGGCACAGGCCGCCATGGATGTGCTCTCGAAATCGAGGTGACCATCAATTGATTGCCGAGCTGACTCGGTGTTCAAGAAAGCGGAACATCAGCGGCTGGCAACCGGGTCCTGGTCGAGTTGTTCGAATACTCGGCCGAGGGCGTGCCGAGCCGTCGAAGCACCCGACTGGTCGGCATCGGAGTCGATCGGATAGTGCTCCTGCGAGTCGGTTGCCATGTGAAACAGGCGTCCATCGTTGTACAGTTTCCAGTCGGCTGTTCTTACCCATCGCAAGCCACTGCTGTCGCCGTCCGGCTCCACGCCGCCGGGTTTGGGTAACACGGCTTCTTCCGCGTAAGCCCATCTTTTTGGTGACGGCCCTTGACCCAGGAGCCGACTTGCAAAACTGACACCATCGATCGACGAGTCCTCAGGCACGGTCGTCTGAGTCAATTCGAGAAAGGTCGGCCAGTAATCGCTCATGTCCACCAAGTCATGGGTGACTCGTCCAGGTTCAATCGTACCCGGCCAATTGGCGATCAATGGGACGTTGGTTCCGTCGTCGGTTAGTTTCTTCTTACCGCCTGGCACCATTCGGCCATTCTGCATCGAGGTAACCGGTTCCTTGATGAGCCTTTGGCCTTCAGCACGGACGATGAGGTCTTGGGGCGTGCCGTTGTCAGCGGTGAACAACACCAGCGTTTTCTCTCGCAAGCCCAATGCCTCCAAAGCGCTGATCAATCGACCGACGGCTCGATCCATTTCGCCGACCATCTCTTCATAGCTGTCGTAACGATCGAAGGGACCATGTGGGACTGGCTTGGGCAAGTCGTCGGTGACTTCATGGCAAACCGCCATCGAGTAGTAGGCCAGAAAAGGTTCGTCTTGGTGCGACCGCATGAAATCGATGAGTCCTTGCACGTAGAGATCAGGCCCATAGTGACCCAATGTGTCCGGTCGCACCGAACCATCTTGGTAGATCATTGGTTCGTAGAATCGAGGACCTTCATGCCATCCGAACAAATCGTGATGGCTGAATCCCAATCGCAAAGGGTGTGTGTGATCGTCGCCTAGCAAACACAGCTGCCACTTGCCGGCGATGTAAGTCGCGTACCCATTTTCGGAAACCAAGTTGGCCCATGTTTTGCCCTCCGCGGTCTTCGGGAAATCTCCCCAGGTCACCCGTCCGTGACGAAATGGATAACGTCCAGTCATGAGCGTCAGCCGCGTCGGGTGGCAAACGGGCATGCTAAATGCATTGTGAAACTGCAGTCCTTCGCCTGCGAGTTGGTTCAGGTGAGGTGTGGGGTAGGACTGTCCACCGTAACAGCCCAACACTTCTTGCCCGACGTCATCGGCAAGGATGAACAGGATGTTGGGTCGCTCATCGGCGCCGGCGACACCGCCAGTCCAGGCGGCCAGCCAACAAACGAAGCCTAAATGTGGAACGTGATTCAATCCCATTGGACCGCCTGGATGTTCTACTCTTGATGATGACCAACGAACCGTTGTACTCGATTTCAAACCCGCCGTTGTGTCCAGCCGTGACGATTAGCGGCCCCCATCGGAATATCGAACCAAGAACCACTGCTCGTCCAGCTGCGTCGCTTGCACCAAATGATGGGGATCCGACAATCCGCCCGTGAAATTGTTGGGCCGTTCGCCGCTCGGATGCCACTCCAGCCAGTCACCCCCGTCATCGCCGCCCAATTCGAATCGAAGCGAACCATTGACCGAACGCTCGATCGCCGCGACGACAGTGTTGGTCGACTCCAGCGGGAAGGGCGTCAACAGCAGCAACAGACTTGGCTCGTCGAATGGGTAAGCCGTGTAAGGACCAAGTCCGTCGATGTCGCCGGAATCACTTGGCCAATCCGCCCTGAGTAATGCCGCCACGCGATCCAGTTCAGCAATCCGATGGGTGGATCGACGCGTTTTCCCTCGCCAGACCCAGTGCTGGAAAGTGCCCGCAAAACCGAACCAAGCCGCGACGACGAGCGTGTGGCACAGCAATCGGCGAATCGTGAGCTTGGTTTTCGTCACGAGGTAGGCAAACCAGATCTCCGCCGCAACCGAAGCAAGTCCTACGATGACCATGGACCATACCAGACCTAACCGGGCCGGACCCAGTTGTGCTCCAAGTTCGCTCAGTTGCCACGACGCCAAGGCTGCGGGAAACGCGAGCAATGTCTCCGATGCCAAAGGATCCAACATCATCCAACCGATGCAAAGCAAGATCAGCATCCATTGGGTCAACAGGAACCTCATGGCATCCACTGGATTACCGGTCCACTATTCAACCGGCTCGGACGGCGCGGCGTACGCCAACGCCATCAAAGCAAACGACGTCGCCAAATTCTTATCATTCTCAAACCATCTTGCATTGTCGTTGCTCCATGACCCGTCTTCATTCTGGCGCGTTGCAAGCTCTGTAACGAGGTCGGCGCGCCAGTCATGTTCTGTGCCCTCTTTGTCGGTCAGTGACTCCACACCAGCCGCCTTCAGACCTGCCGCGAACGTGTGATAGTAGTAGTACAGCCCAGCCGACCCCATTCCCGGGTTGCTTTCGAGGTCGTAATGCATGCTGACCCAATCGACGGCGGCCTTCACTCGTGGGTCGTTCTTGCTCAGGCCTGCATAGATCATGCTCTTGAGTCCGTTGTAGCTCATTGATCCGTAGCTTCGCAGTCCACCATTGGGCGTATACCGCTCCTCCGACGTGCTCGGGTCAATCTTCGTGATCGGGATCTCGTAATAGAAACCCCCGTCGTTGACCTTGTCCGCGAACGGCGTGTCATTGTGAACGCTGTCCAGATTCTGGCAGCGCGACACGAACGCCAACGCAGCCCGAATCGCTGGATCGTTTTGATCGGATTCCATCGACCGCAATGCTTCGATTAGACAACCCGTATTGGAAAGGTCCGGTCGACCGGTGCCGCCATAACTTGCGCCTCCGTACCAAGGATCGGTTGCGTCGCGATCTGCCTCGCCATACTGGACACCCGTCACAAACGCTTTGGCGTCTTGGAGCACTTGCGTGTACTTGCCGTTGGCATTGGCGCCAGCCAGACAAACCATTGCCACGCAAGTCTCGTAGTTTTTCAGTCGACCGTTGCCGTAGATCCCACCGTCCGGTTTAACAAAGCCCTCGAGAGCCTGGAGTCCTCTGGCGACCATCGGATCGTCGAGACGGCGCCCGTTCCGAATCGCCGCCGTCACGGCCAGCGCCGTGACCCCTGGACCGACGCGATCCGAGAACAGACCGGACTCCGATTGCCCTGATTCGGCCAAGTAGGCAAGAGCATCCGAGACGACTCGCTCGCGAATCTGTTGAATCTCATTTCCGGAATCGTCAAGGCCCTCGCTGAACGCCACATTGCAGAACGCAAGAACCACCGCGGGGACAAAGAACCGCCAAGACTGGCGAAAAAACCGACGCGCGCTCATCAATCATATCTCCTATGGACCAAATCATTCATGAGCCCAAAAAACCTTTGGGCTCGTCAAGGGTGTTCAAATTCTGTGCCAACTGAAGTTCGGAAACAATCAATTCATCTCGTCGAACCGCTACCACGACGAGATCGCCCAGACGCTGGATCGATGGGATCGCGTGTTGGGCGGTTACTTCGTCTTCCCGCACGTCCATACCGGGTCCCCAAGCACATCCAACTTGGCCCGCAAACCCAAGCCTGGTTCTTTCGATGCCGACATTCGCCCGTCGACTCGCCGAGGAGCTCCATCGGCAAGAGATCGCGTCACATAGCTGTTGAAGTCCGTCGACGTGAATTGGAACTCGGGTGGCGTTCCTTGGGCAAGGTGTGCGATGGCGGCAGTAACGATGTCTCCGCCCCAGCTGTCTTCTAGGGTCATTGCAATGCCGAGAGACACGCAAAGGTCACGGGCTTGCTTTGCCTTGGTGAGACCCCCAAACTTACTGATTTTAATGTTGACGACGTCCATGGCCCGATCGGCGGCGCCCTTGAGGATCGCGGCGGTGGAGTCGATGACCTCGTCGAGTACGAAGGGCAGCGTCGTGTTTCGTCGCACGCTGAGGCACTCGTCATAGCTCGTGCACGGCTGCTCGATATAAACATCCACATCGTTGACAGCGTTGACCACACGCATCGCTTCGTGCATTAACCAACCGGTATTCGCATCGGCAATCAATTTGTCCGTCGGTGCCAGAACCTCCCGCACTGCACGAATCCGTGCGATGTCTTCATCGGGGTCGCCACCGACCTTCAGCTGAAATCGACGATAACCCTGATTCCGATAGCCGGCCACGTTCGCCGCCATTTCGTCAGCGGACTGTTGCGAAATCGCGCGATAGAGAACAACATCATCGGCGAACCGCCCCCCAAGCAGTTCGCAGACCGGCAACTGGCTTGCTTGGCCCAATAGGTCCCAGCAAGCTAGGTCAATCGCCGACTTGACGTAAGGATGCCCCTTCAACAGGGCATCCATCTTCCGGTTGATGACTAGTAACTGTCGCGGATCGTCCCCGATCAGGGAGGGAGCCAGCTCCCGGATGCCGGCGCGGACACCATGGGCATAGGCGGGCAGGTAGACAGGTCCGAGTGGGCAAACTTCACCGACGCCTGTGATTCCTGCATCCGTCATGACCAGCACGATGGTGGAGTCAAAGACATTCATGCTCTTGCCTTCGGACCAGCAATAGCTCCCCTCGTGCAAAGGCAGGTCGACCTGATGAACCTGGATTCCGGTGATCTGCATGGGCGCGCCCTTGATGTCAATTGCTCACTGGTTATCCGCGATACGGTTCTCCGAGTACCGAGGCGGAAGGCCGTCCATCACAAAGATAAGGATCAGCAACGGGTACGGCTAGCTTGGCGTGCTCGAACGAATGAGCCCCATTCGCTTCGGGGACCTTCTTCATGACTGTTTGGATCTTGTCCTCTCACGAACAAACCCGTTCCGGAAGAACCTCGAAAGAGTTCTTCCAGCGTGATTGATGACCAGACTTGGGGGACTCGACGGTCGCCTGGCAAGTCATGCCGGTTCCGTTGAATTTCAAAAGGGGCCACAGGTGCGGCGATGTTCTATCGAGTAGCCATGCAGACGAGCGAGCCGTTCGCCACGCCGTTGTGATTCGCAAAAACAGCGACGCCACTGGGATGGATTGCCGGGCACTGACAAATTGGTTGTTGATGAGCGTGTATCGAATGCTTCGCCTGCGCGTACCCGTTGATGGTGGGCTCGAGATTCGATGGATCCTTGGGAAAGCCGTGGGCGAGAATCTAACCGAGTGGAACTTCTCGGCGAAGAGGCGAAGAGGCGAAGAGGTAACGAAATGCCCCATCAAAACCCCGGACTCATTACGGTGTTCGCAAAACGTAAGCCGGCGTTGAGTTGGCCTATCGAGTTTGAGGGATTGCATTGGAATGTCGACATGACGTAAGCCGACTTTCTGGTAGGCTGCAAGGCGGAACTCGCCGTGTGACCGGGTCGTTGACTCGAGCTCAAGAATTTTACGGCGACATCGAGTCGTTTCAGCTATCCGAGTTCAGAGGGTCCAACGTTGATCATTGGCGTGCCGGCGGAAACGAAGACGGACGAGTATCGTGTTGCCATGCTACCGGTCGGCGTCGAGGAGCTTACGCAACGCGGTCACCGTGTGGTCGTGCAATCGGGCGCGGGTTTGGGATCTGGCCTGGCGGATCATGAGTATCTCCGCGCCGGGGCGGAGTTGGTCGCGTCGGCCACGGATGTGTTTTCACAAGCGAACTTGATCGTCAAAGTGAAAGAGCCCCAGCCGAAGGAGTATTCGCTCCTTCGTCCAAAGCAAATCTTATTCACGTACCTGCACTTGGCCGCCAGCCGTGACTTAACCGACGCCATGATTCAAAGTGATGCTACCTGCTTGGCGTATGAAACACTTCGGGATGAGGCGGGACGTTTGCCGTTGCTGACTCCGATGAGCGAGGTGGCCGGACGAATGAGCATTCAGGAGGGCGCGAAGTATCTAGAGCGTCCTCAAATGGGTCGCGGCATTCTGTTGGGAGGGGTGCCTGGTGTGCAACCGGCGCACATCACGATCCTGGGTGGTGGCGTGGTGGGCGCCAACGCGGCCAAGATCGCCGCGGGATTTCGAGCCGACGTTGCCATCCTAGATGTCAATCTCGATCGGCTACGGTATCTGGACGACACCATGCCGCCGAACGTTAACGTGCTCTACAGTGATCGCCACAATATTCTCGAACAGCTTCGACGAGCCGACTTGGTGATCGGTTCGGTGCTGATCCCTGGGGCGAAGGCACCTCACCTGGTTCGCCGTGACGATTTGGCTTGCATGAAAGGCGGCAGCGTGATCATCGATGTTGCCGTGGACCAAGGGGGCTGCATTGAGACGAGCCGTCCAACGACGCATAGCGAACCAACCTTCATCATTGATGACGTCGTGCACTATTGCGTGGCCAACATGCCGGGCGCCGTCGGACGTACCAGCACGTTTGCCCTTTGCAATGCGACCCTGCCGTGGGTGGTTCGCGTCGCCGAGATGGGCGGCGAAGCGATCGTGCAGTCGTCCGGTCCACTAAGAGAGGCCGTGAATGTCCACGCGGGACGATTGCTCAACAAGGCGGTTGCCGAGGCGTGCGACCGTCCGTTTTCGGATCGTTAGCTTGAACTCGGCGTTGGCGCATTTCCAGACTCCGAAAGAGTGGTCCAGAAAGTGTCCGACAGACCGATTTCGAGTTTTTTGATCGGAACGGTGGCAGATTTGGCGCCCTTCCAGGATAGGACGGCATGAGCGACGAAACTCTGCCCGCGGCGATCGCATCCCAAAGTGACTTCATCCGGCATTTTATTCGCCATGAACCGATCCTGAGGGCCTATGCGCGGACGATGTTGCCGGACTGGAATGCCGTTGACGACGCACTGCAAGAGGCCAGCGTGGTCATGTGGGAGAAGCTGGATCAGCTCGAGAATCCACAGGGATTTCTGCCCTGGGCCAAGGTGATTGTTCGATTCAAGTGCCTCAAGATCGTCGAGACTCTACGTTATCAGCGTCCACTTTTCGAGCAAGCCGTGATCGAGATGATTGCCGATGAGGCGGCCGAGTTGATTCCCGATGACTCGGCGAATAGGAGGGCGGCGTTGGACGGGTGTTTGGCCACCTTTTCGGAGACGCAGCGGGAGATGCTACTGGCGCCATACCATGATCATGGACGCTTGCAAACGCTCGCAATCGACGCCGGCAAAACACCCAACGCCATCTACAAAATGGTCGCGCGTTTGAGACAGAAGTTAAGCGAATGCGTTGAGCTACGCCTCGATGGTCAGGGGGCCTGAGATGAACCCCAAGTCGCAGGTGCACCTGTACATTCTCGGTCAACTGGATGAACCGAGCGTTGCAAAGCTCAACGAACAAATGGGAAGTGATCCGGAATTGCGACGGGACTTCATCCGAGCAGTCCAGGTCGATGCGGCGTTGCGAGAACGATCGCTCCATCGGGCGATGGAGCATGTTCAAGGTGAGGGAGGCATGCCCGGCGTCGCGAACACGAACAAACGCTGGCCGTGGCGATTTATCGCTTCGTCGTTGGCTGTGGCTGCCAGCGTCATCGCCGTGATTGGTTTCTGGAGTGGAGGCCCAAACGCGGTGGCAACCATTCAATCGAGTGAGAATGCGGCTTGGGAGAGCCCTTTGCCGACGATGCCCGGCGCCGAACTGACGCCGGGTGAATTGCAGTTGAAGACGGGCCTGGCGACGATTCGATTTCGATCCGGTGCCGAGCTTCTGCTTGAGGCGCCGGCCAGCCTCGAGCTGATCGACCCGATGCGTGGCCGACTGAATTCCGGCGCAGCCATGTTGCAAGTGCCGGACTCTGCGAAGGGGTTTGTCTTGGAAACGCCCAACGGGTTCGCGATCGATTACGGAACGCGGTTCGCCGTTCGAGTGGACGATGCACCGGGGTTGACCGACATCGAACTGTTGGAGGGTGAGATCGAGGTCCACCACGACGCCACCGGAGACTCGAAACGGTTGACTCGGTCCGGTAGTACCGCAACCTACTCCTCGTCAACGATTCAGTTCTCACAAGCAGTCCCCGAAGAAGACTACACCAATTCGGTGGCACGATCCGGTGACAAGACGATTCGCATCGGAACGAATGGCCGTTGTCGGTCGGTTGTCGCGTTCGAAAAATTCCAGGACCGACGCATCGGCCCATCGCTGTTGTATGTGAAAAAAGGTAACGCGCCGAATTGGGACTACCGGTCTTTTTTTGAGTTTGATGTCTCGGACTTGGACATTCGGCAATTTCAAACCGCGCGGCTACGTCTGAACCTTGTCCCCAGCGACATTGGCATGGCCGCTCGTCTTCCGCGAATCAACCGATTCGCGGTTTATGGCCTGACGAATGCGTCCAAGACTCATTGGAAATCGGATGTGCTTTGGTCGCAGTCGCCCGGGCCGGACGATGGAGTCTTGTTGGGGCGGTTCGAGATTGAACGCAGTCAGCAACGCGGTGTGTTCGGTATCGAAGGCCCGGCATTGCTGAGTTTCATTTTGGATCATGGAGACGCACCGGTGACGCTGATTGTGGTCCGAGAGACGACAAAGAATGATGAAGGGATCGGCACGGGTTTGGTGCACGCGTTTGCAAGTGACGACCATCCCGAGGCGGTTGGACCTATGTTGGAGTTGATTTCAAAGTGAACAACCTTTTGCGTCCAGTGTTCTGGATTGTTACGGGAGTCGCCCTGTGGACGCTCTCGTTGGCGGAAGCGAATGACCGAACCTCGGTAATGCCTCGAAGGCACGTTGAGCTATTTCGTCAGCATTGCTTTGACTGCCATGATTCCGCCAGTGAAGAGGCGGGCGTGAACTTGGAGTCGCTGCAGTTGGAAGTGAGCCGTGACGTCGGCACAGCGGCTCTCTGGGCCAAGGTGCTCAACGCGATCAACTCGGGCGAAATGCCGCCGGAGGACTACGATCCCATTCCGGATGAATTGAAGCTGTCGTTCCTTGAAGACCTGACCAGTCGAATGGTTCGGGCACGCATGATCTTGAGCGACACTGGCGGCAAAGCCCCGTTGCGCCGCCTCAATCGAAGGGAGTATGCCAATACGATCGAAGCACTCGTGGGTGTGCGGCCAGATGTTTCATCCCTTCCAGACGATCAAGTGGGCGATGGCTTCGACACACACGGCGCATCGCTGTTCATGTCGAGTCATCAAATCGAACAGTATTTGCAAGCAGCCCGCGATGCGCTGCGGCGAGCCAGTCGAGCAGCGGGCCTGGACTCCTCATTTCAGCATGGCTCGTACCGTCAACCTGAAATCGTCCACGTGGAACCGGAGGAAACGTACACGCCACACTATCGCGATTACCTGGCCAAGCTTCGCTCGGAATATGACAACGCCGTTGCGTTCAAGTCGCAGACCGAAAAGACGGCCGCTGAATTTGGGTTGATCGACCCGCACCAAGCCGACGTCCACATCAATCACTTCGAGTCTTGGAGCCGGCAGCTGGACGATTACCTGCATTGGCCCGAGAGCAAAACGGGCGTGCCATTGATCCTGACGATTAAGGGCGGCGGGATGACGAAGGTCGAACTTCCGAAGCTGACGGAGAATCAGCCAGGACGTTATCGAATCCGTGTTCGTGCGGGCCGATACGACGAGGCACCCGCCAGGTTCCACTACTTGGAACTGTCATCGATGGTCGACCGAGAACGCGAGTTCATCGGTTGGCGAAAAGTGACCCATTCGATCGACGATCCCGAGATCGTCGAGTTTGAATACGTCCATGTGCCTGGCGTGATCGCCAACCTGCAGATCCATCAGCGCACTCATCAAGACCGTGGTGATAAAGCCCTGTGGACTCGCGCCATGAAATCCAACGGTGTGGGCGCTCCACCCGGCGTTTGGATTGATTGGGCGGAATTGATTGGTCCCGAACCCGTCGCCGCGGTACCGGAGGGCGGGCTTCGCTGGATGCCACAGCAACCAAACGAGGAGTCGGACCTCGAGTCCATTCGCCGGCTGATCGAAAGTTTCACGTTGCGTGCTTTTCGAGGGAAAAGGCCGTCGGAAAGTTATGTGGAGCGTCTCCTGGAACAATTCCGTTACCATCAGGATGCGGGTGCGACACGAGAGGACGCGTTGGTTGAAACGCTTGCCATTGTGTTGGCTTCGCCCGAATTCCTCTACATGGTCAACGACGGGAGAGATGACGACGCCAGCCGACTGAGTGACATCGAGTTCGCGGTTCGATTGTCGTATCTGCTTTGGGGTGAACCACCGGATGACGAGCTGATGGAAGTGGCGCGTGAAAATAGACTGACCAACCCATCCGTCCTCCAGCAAGAAACATCGCGGATGATCGCGGACGCACGATCGAATCGGTTCGTTCGCGGGTTCACGCAACAGTGGCTGGAATTGGAACGCATCTTCATGTTTCAATTCAATGGTTTGATGTTTCCCACGTTTGACAATGCCGTTCGGGAGAGTGCTCGCGAGGAGGTCTTCCAGATGGTGCGGACGGTCTTGCGGGAAGACGAACCCATCGGACGCCTATTGGACGCGGACTACGTCGTCATCAATGATCTATTGGCGGACTACTACGGGATCCCTGATGTGCTCGGTCACCACTATCGTCGGGTTTCGGTGCCGAGTGATTCACCGCGAGGCGGACTTCTGGGTACGGCTGCGGTGGCTTGCATGGGCTCCGACGGGCTGCGGTCATCGCCGGTCGAACGTGGCGCGTGGGTCTTGCGGCATCTGCTCAACGAGCCGCCAGCGCCGGCACCTCCCAATGTTCCCCAATTAAGTCGGCTAGGAGACGAGCCACGATCGGCGCGAACGATCCAGCGAATGCATCAGGAGCAGCCGCAGTGTGCGCAATGCCACCGAAAGATCGACCCGGTTGGTTTTGGCCTGGAGAACTTCGGTGCCGACGGACTGTGGCGGCAACGCGAGGTCATCGAGTTGGGTAAGTTGCGAGAGGCATCGCGTTCGCCCGCGGTCGAATTTGAAATCGATCCCAGTGGCCAGCTGCCTTCGGGTGAGTCATTCGCGGATTTCTATGCATTGCGTCAGTTGATCGCGTCCAAACAAGAATCGTTCACGCGTGGCTTCGTCGAGGAGTTGATTTCCTATGGACTCGGAAGACCGTACAGCTTCTCCGATGAGTCACTTGCCGATCAGCTCATGCGGGTCGCCGACCGTGCGGACTACCGCATGGACGCGATCATCCACGCCTTCGTGCAGTCGGATGCATTCGGGGCAATGTGACCCTCAATATCATCCAATGAGTGTTGCCGTTTCGGCACCCGTCGTCATTTTCGTCAGTCAAACCTGCTTCCCTTTGGAACCCATGCCATGAAAGTTCACCGTCGTGCCGTCCTGCGTGGTGCTGGAGCCATCGTGGGACTTCCTGCTTTGGAATCACTTGGACTTCGATCGGCTTCCGCCGCCAATGCACCGGATCCGGGCGACATTCCTAAACGAATGGTTTTTTGCGGGATCGGCTTTGGTGTCACTGCCGATGAGTGGTATCCGGACGTGTCCACCACAGGGTTGAACTATGAGCTGCCCAACGTACTGCAGCCACTGCGGCGACATCAATCCGACATTTCCATCATTCAAAACCTGATGCACCAGTATTCCGCTGACGGACACAGCGGCAGCACGTTCTGGTTGACCGGCGCGAATCGATACGAGGTCCCTGGGCAAAATTTCCACAATACCGTTTCAGTGGATCAAGTCGCAGCCGAGTCGATGGGGCAACACACGCGATTCACATCATTGCAATTGTGCGCCAAGGGAAGCGGCAGCGACGGTCACGGACCTGGATCGTCCCTGGCTTGGAACCGGTATGGGAAACCCGTTTCCGGGTTGGATACGCCGGCCGCTGTGTTCCATCGTTTGTTTTCCGATGAAACGACACCGTTGGCTGAACGGCAAGCCAAATTGCGACGTCAGCAAAGCGTCTTGGATACCGTCATGGAAAACGCCCGAAGCGTTGACCGACGGCTGGGCCGTGAGGACCGAGACAAGATGAGCGAATACCTGCAATCCGTCCGGGAGATCGAGGTTCGGATTGCAAAGGAAGAGAGTTGGTTGGGTGTCGAAAAGAAACAACCACAACGAAGCGTTAATGAACCGAAAGAATCGCTCGAAGGCGTCGAGGAGATTCGGATCATGTACGATCTGATGGTGGCGGCGATGGAAGTCGATGCCTCGCGGGTGTTCACGTATCGCATGCCTTCAGATTCAATGATTGCAAGTCTGGGGGCCACGATGAGCGCGCACAGCATGAGTCACTATTCGGTCCCTGAGCGTCGGAAGGTTTCGCAGAAGCGTGACCGGTACCACGCGATTCTGTTGGCGGAGTTCTTGGATAAGTTGAAATCATCGCGCCAGCCCGATGGATCCAGCCTGCTCGACCACGTTGCCATCGCTTGGGGAAGCAATCTAAGCTCGGTTCACACACTCAACAACTGTCCAACGCTCATCGCTGGCGGCGGTGCCGGATTCAATCAAGGCCGACACCTCGTCATGGACAACCCTAAAACGCCACTCTGCAATTTGTGGTTGAGTATGCTCCGAGGATGTGGCATTGCCGCCCATCATCACGGTGACTCCACCGGCGTCATCGACGAGCTGTTTGTATGATGACGATCCACCGATTCATCGAAGAGCTGCGACGAGTGAACGACCGACCGTCGATATCGCCCAACCGTGATCTGCCGTTCGTTTGATGGAAACATCCCGTAACGTATCGACTTCCACTTACGTCTTGCTTCTCTTGGCGTCGTTCATCGCCAGTGCGGTACCGGCCGCGGAAACGATTGATTTCAATCGGGATGTGCGAAGGATCCTGTCTGACAAATGTTTCCACTGTCATGGACCCGACGCGTCGAACCAGGATTCCGACTTTCGGTTGGATTCGTTCGCCTCCGCGACCGACGACTTGGGAGGCTATGCGGGAGTGGTCCCAGGCGATTTAGCGGCAAGTGAATTGCATCGGCGGATTCATGAGGCAGATGATCTATCCATGCGGATGCCGCCGGACTACGCCAAGCTGAAGCTGAGCGAGGAAGAAAAGGCCGTTCTGGATCGATGGATCGTCCAAGGGGCTGGCTACGATCAGCACTGGTCGTTTGCACCCCGACGTCGGCCCGAACTGCCCACAGTTCGCGATCCGACTTGGACGCGCAACGGTTTGGATTACTTCGTCCTGAAGCGTCTTGAGGACGCCGGACTGAAGCCCTCACCCCCGGCCGAACGAGAGCGGCTGATTCGGCGAGTCACGTTGGACTTAACCGGATTGCCGCCAACTCCAGACGAAGTGACATCATTTTTCAATGATCGAGATGAAAATGCGTATGGGAAGGTCGTTGAGCGTCTCCTCGGCAGCACTGCCTATGGCGAGCACTTTGCATTGGCATGGCTGGAAGCGGCCCGATACGCGGATTCTGGAGGGTATCAAAACGATATCCATCGCACGCAATGGCCATGGAGAGATTGGGTCATCGAAGCATTCAACCAAAACAAGCCGTTTGATGAGTTCACAGTTGAGCAAATCGCCGGTGATCTGCTGGACGATCCAACTGCCAACCAGCGATTGGCGACCGCATTCAATCGCAACCACCGAATCAACAACGAAGGCGGTATCATTCCCGAAGAGTTTCGCATTGAGTATGTCGCCGATCGCGTGGAGACTATGGCGACGATTTGGTTGGGGCTGACAGTCGGTTGCGCCAGATGCCACGACCACAAGTACGATCCAATTCCGACTCGAGACTTCTATAGCCTATTTGCGTTCTTCAATCAGGTTCCCGAAAACGGTCGTGACGGCGCGAAAGCCCCACGGCCCAACATGCGAATCTTGACAGCTGGTTCGCAAACGCAACTCGATTCATTAACGAATGACCTTCGACGGGCACGGGAGGCCTTCGAACAGTTCGTCGAGGATCATCAAGAGGACTTCGAGACATGGCTGAAACGTGAAACGAAGTCCGCATCGCAATTGCCGATATCGCGTTTGCCTGTGGCGACGTCCCATGTGCTTCTGAACGCGCACGATCACGAACTGCGTGATTCACGCCGAGGATCAAAACGCCCCGAATTCATTGGTGACCGCGATCAGTGGCCCGTTCCAGTTGTAAAGTCCGTTGCCGATGGCATCGGTGCCGGTTTCCGATTTGGCGAGCGAGGTTTCATTCGGCTGAAACAGCCCCACGGCCCGTCGTTTGATGCCAACCAGCCTCATAGCTGGGTTGTGCGGTTTCAAACGCCGGAAAAGTTGATTGGATTTGAGAATGCACTGCTCGCCGTTTGGGATGACAAGGCGAACCGGGGTTATCGAATCATTTTGAGCGAGTCAGGCGACTCACGTCGACGGTCGTATGCATCGTTTCAGATTGTCAGCCAGGGCACGTCTCTAGATGTGCAGATGCTCGACCCGTTGGTTGAACATGCTGAACCCACCAGTTTGGTGGTCACGTTCGATGGGACCGATGCGTCGGGCGTGCGGATGTTCATCCATGGTCAGCCCGCGGAAACGAAGATCGTCGCAAACGATTTGCAGTGGATTGATGATCCACTGGGACGACCACTGCTGTTGGGCACGCGGTCGGAACAGGACGCCAAGAACGGACAGCGAGGCGCAACGTTCCGCGGTGGTGTACTAAGTGATGTTGAGATCTATGACGAAGCATTGCAGCCTTCACAGGCACTTGCCATCGCCAACGCATCACCCCATGAGTTGTTGCTAGCCAATCATCGTGACTCCGCCACGGATGCGTTGAGGGATCACTATTTCGTTGACTCGGGACCCGAGTATGCGCGATTGAGCCAGAGGGTCATCAAGTCTCAGCAAACACTACGTGACTTTGAGTCGGAAGCGTTCACACTGGTCAGTGTGATGCAAGACGGACCGACGCAACGGAAAACTTATGTGCTCGACCGTGGCGCCTACGACAATCCGCGATTGGATGATCCGGTGTCGCCGGCAACTCTCGAGGCGCTACCGCCAATGGCGGCCGATTTGCCTCGCAATCGTCTAGGGCTAGCCCGTTGGTTGGTCGACCCAGATCACCCGCTGACCGCGCGGGTTGCGGTGAACCGATTCTGGCAGAATTACTTCGGTCGAGGCATCGTCGCAACTCAAGAAGACTTCGGAACGCAAGGGGCATCACCAACGCATCCAGATTTACTTGATTGGCTGGCGTCGGAGTTCGTCGATAGCGGTTGGAACATCAAACGACTTCAAAAGATCATTGTGACCAGTGCGACTTATCGGCAGTCTTCGCGAGTCGATGAAGAGTTGCTGAGAATTGATCCCAAGAATGAGCTCTTGTCACGCGGCGCGCGATTTCGCCTGTCCGGGCAGGCCATTCGTGATCAGGCGCTCGCCGCTGCCGGTTTGCTCTGTCGCACAATCGGAGGTCCACCTGTTATGCCCTACCAGCCGGAGGGACTTTGGGACGAAGTCAGTGCGAAAGGCTACAAGTACATTCTTGGAAGTGGCGATGACCTGTATCGGCGGAGCCTCTACACGTTTTGGCGACGCACCGTTCCGCCGCCCTCGATGATGAATTTCGATAATCCGACGCGGGAGATGTGCTCGGTCAACGCAAATCGAACGAACACACCGCTTCAAGCGTTGAATTTGATGAACGATCCTCAGTTTCTGGAAGCCGCACGCTGTTTGGCGGAACAGATGCTGAGAAACGTCCGGATGACATCGCTCGAGAATAAGGACATCGACGAGCGAGACCTACTTCGACAGCGACTCTCGTTGGGGCATCGACGAGTACTCGCTCGCGAGATTGACGCACCCACCTTGGATGTGCTCGTGGATGCTTACCAACGATATTTGCGACGCTTTCAAACATCACCATCCGACGGGAAGGCTCTCGTTTCCATTGGCGAGTCGTCGTTGCAACCTGGAGTTGATATTCCTCAATTGGCCGCGATGACGATGGTCGCCAGCGTTTTATTGAATTTGGACGAAACCGTGACACGAGAGTAGGGCCACTGCGGACACGTGGGCAACCATGCAACATCATCATCAGGAACATCGACGCCAATTCCTCACGCAGACCGCGACCGGCTTGGGTGCGTCGGCACTGTCCGTCATGCTTCAGCGTGAATCCGATGCGGCGAACAGGTTGAATGCGTTCCCGCATTTCGCGCCCCAGGCGAAACGCGTCATTTTTCTCTTCCAGTCGGGTGCGCCATCGCAGATGGACTTGTTCGACTACAAACCGGCGATGGTCGATCAGTTCGACGCGGATCTTCCCGAATCGATCCGCATGGGCCAGCGTTTGACGGGAATGACTAGCGGGCAAAAGCGGTTCCCAATTGCGCCATCGATGTTCAAGTTTCGACAACACGGCGATAGCGGGGCTTGGGTCAGCGAACTAATGCCGCACATCGCGAAGGTGGCCGACAAGTTGTGCTTCATCAAGTCCATGCACACCGAAGCGATCAATCACGACCCAGGCATCACATTCATGCAAACAGGTTCCCAGATTGCGGGTCGGCCTAGCATTGGTGCTTGGCTCTCGTATGGGCTTGGAAGCATGAACCAGGATCTGCCAACGTTCGTGGCCATGGTTTCGACCGGAACCGGTCGTCCTGGCGGACAACCACTCTACGATCGTTTGTGGGGAAGCGGCTTTTTGCCTACCACGCACGCGGGGGTGAAGTTCCGCGGAATCGGTGACCCAGTCCTTTTCATCAAGGATCCCAAGGGCGTCTCGCGTGAATTGCGGCGAGAGATGTTGGACGACCTGAATGCGATCAATCAAACGAAGCTAAATGACTTTGGCGATCCCGAGATTGCGACACGGATCGCGCAGTATGAGTTGGCGTATCAGATGCAGATGTCCGTTCCCGAATTGACGGATTTGAGTGATGAATCGGAAGCGACTTTGGACGCGTACGGCCCCGATGCAAGGCGAAAGGGCACCTACGCTCACAATTGCATCTTGGCCCGCCGTCTCGCCGAACGCGATGTTCGATTCGTCCAGTTGTTCCACATGGGTTGGGATCAACATCAAAAGCTGCCTGTTCAGATCCAGGGTCAATGCAACGATGTCGACCAGCCGACCGCCGCATTGATCGAAGATCTCGATCGCCGTGGATTGTTACGTGACACACTGGTGGTCTGGGGTGGCGAGTTTGGTCGGACGGTTTACAGCCAAGGAACGCTATCCAACACCAATTATGGACGGGATCACCATCCACGCTGTTTCACGATCTTCATGGCCGGCGCGGGAATCCAACCTGGGATCACGTACGGGGCAACCGATGAATATTCATACAACGTCACCGAAAATCCAGTTCACGTGCACGATTTGCACGCCACGATGTTGCATGTCTTGGGCATCGATCACGAACGTTTGACGTTTAAGTTTCAGGGGCGTCGTTTTCGCCTGACAGATGTCCATGGCCATTTGGTTTCCGATATTCTCACCTAGCTCATGATTCGATTTCGACTCCTCGTGGCGGTCCTGGTCTTGTTCCATGCGTACGTTTCGTTCGCGGAGGACGACAACGCAAGGGGTCGCCTCGTATTTGTCGACGATTTCGACCGCAAGGATTCAGGCGGCGATCGGGACGACGTGGGACGTGGGTGGCGAACCAATGCTCACGAACCTTGGTCGCGCGCTCCCAAGCAGACGCGGCTGCATGACGGCGTGTTGCACGTGTTTCCGGAGGATGCTGAGGGTGCCAGTGTGATCGTTTATCGATACACGCACTTTCTTGACGGTAGCATCGGGTTCCGATTTCAATTGCCCCACGTGGATGACCAAATCACATTGGTCCTCGCTGACAACTCGCTCGAAGGTGTCCATGCGGGACACGTGCTAGCCATTCGCTTGGAACCCGGTCGAATCCGGCTCAGCGACATGCTGTCGGGTAGTTTTGCCCCCGACATTTATCGCCGTCGTCAACTGGGCGAGTCGACTTCGGCCGACGCTCAGCAGATCGCCGCTTGCCGCCGAGTGCACCCGGTACCAATCGAGGTCGCCCATTGGCACCATGTCCAAGTCCGGGTCGAAGCGGACCGGTTGATGGTGGAAGTCGATGGCCATCCAGCGGGAGAGTTTCGTTCACCCGGATTCGCCAACCGGAAAACTGAGCTGCGAATCACCATTCCAAGGTATGGCATGGTGGATGACTTCGAGTTGCGGATTTCGGATCCGGTGGTGATGGATGAGCCGAAGCACGTGCTCATCACGGCTCGCACGGAACAGAAGTTCAGATCAATCGGAGCGTCGGCTATCCAAATGAGTCGATTGGATGAGCTGAGTCGGGCGCATCGTGGCTATGTCCATGATCTGAGATCACGCGTCGGCATCACAAAGGAATTGATCCGACAGCGTGACCACGCGTTCAAGGAGGCGCAATCGCGGGGGCTCGAGAATCGAGAGTTATGGAAGTATGTTCAGCAGCAGGTGCAGCTTTCAGACCAACAGACAGAAGCATTCCGAGTGACGCTCGAACGTCACCAGCAATTTCGAACCGAGTCCCTGGAGTTGCTCGACGCCGAGCAAAGGAAGGCGTTTCGCGAAGCTCCTGTTTCGCAGCGTGCGGCGAGTCCTCGCAAGTCGTCAATCGAACCCGTTGAAAGCACGCCTGCCACAGACTGACGTCCGTTGGATGCATCTCGGTGCCACGTTCGGCGAACGGCGAATGGGAACCGACCCGCGGAACGTGTCCTTTTGTTTGTCTGTGTAGCAATGGGGATGAGTGCCCAGCAAGGAGACCGGTAAGGAATTACCTGCCACTCGACTTACCCGCATCTCACGTGGTTCGGCGAAACGGCCGCGGTCCCTTCAGAAATGTTATTTCACCAATAGCTAGATAAGGCGATCGGCAGCTTAGAAAATACCGTTAGACTGATGTATCCTTCGAGTCGGAAACCGAAGATTCTGTAGGGAGTACTTTGTTATTCTTCCTCCTGGAGTTGGTCATGGATGATCGATCAGACGATTTGCTTGTGTTGGCCGCCTCGCGAATGAAAGGGGCGTTTCGGCGCACGTTCCAAGCCGAGGTCTGCCTAGAACTGTGCGATGGCAGTCCTCGTCAAGCAGAACAACGATTTGGCTGGGCCAGGGATACCGTCGCCAAAGATCTGGCCGAACGAAAACTTGATCCGGAGCAACTCGCCAAGGTCAAAAGCAACAATCGTGGACGGCAACGCAGCGAGGACTCCAACCCACAGTTGGCAATTGACATTCGCTTGATCGTCGAGCCTCACACCCAGAGTGATCCAGAGCTGAAGACCGAGCGATCCTACACGAATCTCCCGGCCAAGGAGGTTCGCCAGGCGCTGCTGAATCGTGGCTGTCAGCACGACGAATTGCCCAGTGAACGAACGCTGCGGGACATTCTCAATCGCATGAACTATCGCCTCAAACGAATTCAGAAGGGCAAGCCGTTGAAGAAGACCGAGCACACAGACGCGATCTTCGAGAATGTCCAAGCCGCCAAGCGAGAATCCGAGGACGACCCCGAAACGCTCGAAATTTCCATCGATATCAAAACGAAAGTGAAGCTCGGCGAGTTTTCATTGAGGGGAAAAAAGCCGGACCACGTCCGACGGTGACGTGCCGCAAGCACTTGACCACGATCCACCTGCAAAAGACAAGTTGGTTCCTTTTGGTGTCTTGATCCTCCGAACGGGTCTACTGACTTTGGTGTTCGGCAAAAAGGAGTGCAGTGATTTTTGGGGCGACTGCCTTCGCACCTGGTGGACGAGTGTTCGATCACGACACCGCGGCACTCGGCGTTTGGTGATCTATCTTGATAACGGCCCAAAGAACTCAGGGGTAACTCGCAAGTTTCTTCGTCGGTTGATTGAGTTTTCGGACTGGTCAAGCTTGGAGGTTCGTCTGGTCTACTACCCACCGTATCACAGCAAATACAATCCGATCGAACGCTGCTGGTCTTCGCTATAGCAGAAGTGGAACGGGACTTTGTTGACGTGTTGGCAAGTCGTCAAATCGTGCGCTGCGCGTATGACGTGGAAAGGCGAGCATCCCGAGATTCACCGCATCACCAAGAGCTACGCAGGGAGCAAGCCATTGGTCCAACGGAGATAGCGTCCATCAACGCTCGATTAATCCGATCTGCGACGCTGCCAAAGTATAATATTTTGATTGAACCAAAACACTCACGCGGCAGGTAGCTTCTCAACTGCCGGTCGCCTTATTTCCGCTGAAGCACTACAGAGTGCCTTGCTTGAACTGTAGAAAAGGATCCGGTTGCGTCTGACAGCAGAGCGACCAGTCTGGTCGCTTTTCTGTCAACGCATGAATAACATCACCACTTCGTCGATGATCCTCTGGACGACGCTAGGCAATTACGCATCGCGACGGGGGCACTCGTGAAAAAAGGTGATTTGGCATGAGTGTTGCATCTTGACCTAGCCGAGGTTCGAAATTCCCCAACTGAAGAGGGCAATCTTATGAAGCGGAAACAGACCGAAACCAAAATGGAATTGGAGTTGGGAGCAATTCGGGACGCTTGGGGTTCCCCCGAGCGAGATGTTCGTCGTCGTATGGCAGCGGAAGCTCAACGAAGGCTCGCAGCCCTGGTGGGCTTGACGGATTTGGGTCGCATCAAAGCAGTGGACGCGGCACCATCAGTAGATCAGCAGGTGGTCGTCGCGGCGTGATTCGGCTGAATTGTTTGGTGGCTTGGAGCCGGCGAGCGGACCAAGAGTCTATTCCTGACAGCGCTACTTTCGAACATGCCTGATCGTAGCACGGGCCGTAGTTCGTTGTTGCGGCAATTGGGGGAATGGCTGTTGGAGAATTCGAACGCTCGGGCGTACCTACTTCACTGAAGGATTTCTTCGTGCACAACCTCGTTTGGCTCCGAAATGATCTTCGAGTGCACGATCATGAACCCATTACGCTCGCCTGCCAGCATGCCAGGAGTTCCGGTGGAGCGGTCTCGCTGATTTACGTGGTTGACCCCCATTGGTTTGGGAGCACCCGATTCGGTTTCGATCGGATGGGGCCATTCCGAGCCAATTTTCTGAGAGAATCGCTGCTTGACTTGGATTATTCGCTCCGCCGTTTAGGTGGAAAGCTTCTAATCGCATACGGAGACACCACGCAGTGCCTTTCAGTAGTCGCCATTCGCGGATCGTGCCAACGCGTTTATTGCACTGGTTCATCGGCAACCGAAGAGAAGCGAATTGAGCGTCAACTCCGCAAAACCCTTCAGAGGCGAGGTGTCGAATTACGGGTGTGTCCGCCCAACACTCTTTACGCTCCGGACGACCTGCCGTTTTCAATCTCCGAATTGCCGGAAGTCTTTTCGAAGTTTCGTCGCAAAGTCGAGACGCGAGTTGATGTGCCAACGGTCCTACCAACGCCACCTTCAATTCCGGCCGCCCGGGCTTTTGAGCTGCCCGAAAGCGTTTTCGAAGCCAGCGACTCGCGTTTCAGTCAACTGCACCATCTCTTCCCCGACATGCCGCCCGAGGATGAGAGGAAAGCGATCCATTTTGCCGGCGGCGAAAATAGTGGCCTAGCAAGAATAGCCGAATACTTCTTCGAGAATGATCGGCTTCGGGTCTACAAGGACACCCGCAACGGAATGCTGGGCCCCGACTACAGCTCAAAGCTATCACCCTGGCTCGCCCATGGCTGCTTATCACCGCGCAAAGTCTACGAACTTGTTCGACAATATGAAGACGTACGCGTCAAGAACGAATCGACATATTGGCTGGTCTTTGAGCTGCTGTGGCGAGACTACTTTGCGTTCGTCCTCGCCAAGCATGGCGCGAAGCTTTTTAAGGTCGGCGGATTACGCAAATTGGAACTTCCATGGAAGATGGATCGACAGCGGTTCAATGCATGGAAAAACGGCCTTACCGGCTACCCTCTGATTGACGCGAATATGCGTGAGCTATCTGCGACTGGATTCATGTCAAATCGTGGTCGCCAGAACGTCGCGAGCTTTTTGACAAAAAACCTGGGAATCGACTGGCGAATGGGAGCAGAGTGGTTCGAGTCACTGCTGATCGACTACGACCCGGCGAGCAATTACGGCAATTGGAACTACACAGCCGGGATCGGAAATGACACTCGCGCGTTCCGTTGGTTCAACACATTCAAGCAGGCAACGATCTACGACCGCCGAGGTCACTACGTGCGGCACTGGTTACCTGAACTCGCAGGTGTTCCAGACGAACACATTCACACCCCGTGGAAGATGCACTCAGCCGAACAGTCTCGATCTGAGTGTTTGATCGGCCTGCATTATCCGGCACCCATTGTTGATCTCTATAAATCAGCCAATCACCACGAGCAGATATATAGCCAAGCGTAAAAATCATGGCGGATTATCCCCGCGGTACCACTAGGATCTTCAGATCGAAATGCCAAGCCACATCGTTTCATTGAATCCGGGACGAAACTTCGAGGAGATTGGTCGGGTTCCGTGCTCAACACAAGCTGAAGTCGAATCCGCGGTCGTTGCAGCGAAGAGAGCGTTGTCCGGATGGCCACCGAAGAGCGATGTCTCTACGCCGATCGATATTGCAAATTGCTCGAAAAATACTCCAGCGCGGTTGCTGAGCTGCAGTCGAAAGAAATGGGCTAGCCGATCGAGGAGAGCCGACACGAACTCATCAGTTCGATTCGCTTCTTACGGAATCAAACGGAGAAGGCGTCGGAGCTTCTTGCGCCGAGACTCCTCGACACTTACCCTACGCATCAGACCGAGGTTCGCTACGAACCTTACGGAGTCGCAGCGGTAATCACGCCGTGGAATTTCCCCACGGGTCAGTTTGTCGCGAATTCATCGCAAATCCTGCTCGCCGGGAATGTGGTGGTCCTGAAGCATTCAGAAGAGTGTGTGCTAACCTCCAAGCTTCTCGCCGCCTTCGCGCGCGAAGCCGAGTTTCAGGAAGGTGTGCTCCAAGTCCTGTGTGGTGGTGGAGACGTCGGACAGTTCTTGCTGGAAATGGACGTCGATTTCATCCACTTCACCGGCAGTTCGGCTGTCGGGAAAGAGGTTTATCGAACAGCCGCTGCAAAGTTTCTTCCAGTGACACTTGAGATGGGAGGTTCTTCGACCACGATAGTCACACAAGGTGTTGATGTCACGGCAGTAGCCCGCTTGATCTTTTACGAACGGTTCAAGAATTGCGGACAAATCTGCTGCGTTTTGGAACGACTCTACGTGCAGGATCTGGTTTTCGATCCCATCATGGAAGAGCTTTGTGCACTTGCGGAATCGCAGGTCGTAGGCGATCCACTCGATTCAGCTACAACGCTTGGACCCCTTGCCGCGGCACGGCAAGTGGATGTCCTTGAGGATCAACTCGGTCGGGCGACACGAGACGGCGCTTCGGTGGTCACAGGAGGTCGTCGTCTACCGACTCTACTGGGGGCCTACTTCGAGCCGACCATCGTCAAGGGAATGTGCAATGACTCGCCGATCATGCAGAAAGAAGTTTTTGGACCGGTGCTGCCGATAGTGTCTTTCAGCAAAATCGATGAAGCAATCGAGCTCTCCAACGATTCGTGTTACGGCCTGAGTGCCTTTGTGTATTGCAACGAGCAGAAGATCACCGAACGAATCGTGAGCGAGCTGGAAGCCGGTCAGATCAGCGTCAATGGTGCCAGCTATTTTTCGAATGATGCGTCGTTTGGAGGCTACAAGGATTCAGGGATTGGCCGAGTGCGAGGTGACATTGGGTATTACAATGCGACACAGGTGAAAGTCGTAGGCAGGCCCAGCAATTGAGGGGTGCGGTTTGCAGACTGGCGGTCAAGCCGCTTACCCAGGATTTGACCTTCGCCGATCCTATTGCATGTCCGTTGAAGAAGAAATGAACGCGTTGCACCGTTACGAATTGCAGGATCGTTATCTCAACCTGACGCGTGTCGAGCTTCCGGCAGAGGCCCGGAAGCAGGGGTGGACATTGGTCGAAGATCACTGCTTCATGCAAGTCATTCTAGATCGCTTGTTCGGTGACTCCTGGTACAACCATCTCGACCGGAGATTGACTGCTTATAAACAACTGAATGAAGAGCAATTACGCGAGTGCATCACGATGGCCGAGCGGCTACTCGCCGGTGACTTCGAGACTCTGATGGCATCGAATCGAGACAGCCTCCGATGGCGGGGTAAGTTGAAGTGACTGACCAAGACCAACAGTTGACTCGCGCAGACGTCGACCGCATCATCATGATGGCGTGGGAGGACCGGACAAGCTTTGATACGATTCATCAGCAATTTGGACTTTCACCTGGTGACGTCATCAAGCTGATGCGTCGAGAGATCAAGAATAGTTCTTTCAAAAGGTGGCGACAGCGTACCAGGGGCCGGGTGACCAAACACGAGGCCAAATTCTGTGAGACCGAATCCGGTAATGAAGCCCGCCGCTTCCGAGCCAAAACTCAGCGAGGCTAGCGCCCGCCGATGGTCAAGATCAAACGAGTTCGTACGAAACAGTGCGATCGCTGCAAGCAGACCAAGAACGTGCTCTATCGCGTTCGTACAGACAAAGACGGTTCTTGGATCTTTGTTTGTCCCGAATGCCTTGTACTCGTCAAACCGGGAAACGTGCATTACCAGTACGGCGGCACCTGGAAAAGCAAAAAGCGGACGTAAAAAGGTCCGCGTTACCACAACGCAGGCTCGACGTGGTTTGCGGTTCCGGACGGTACCGAGCCGGCGGAATAGGGTTGCACCCGCCGGGACCATGCGGTGGAAGGTTGCTCGCCTTGTGTTTTTGAACACGAGTTGATGCGGTTTCTTCATAGTCTTTGAGAGAACGCGACAGTCTTTGCACGATCTCGCGAGGAGGTTTGAGCTTGCTAATTCGCCACCCCACCACGGACAGAATGCGGGATTTTCTTGCAGAACAATCCTCGCTCGGCCTGACGTACCCAGGAATTGGCCGGATGGCTGACACGCCTCCAGACGGCTACACCGTCGATCATACGCGAGTGGAACTTGGGACCGGTGACGCCGTCTTCGAGTCGGCATGTACGGCCCTCCAGAATTGGAAGCAGATCCGATTGTCATGGATGCGTGCCTGGCCGGAAGACACGCCCATTTGCGAGGGAAGCGTGATCGCTTTGCTGGCACGTTCATGCGGTTTCTGGTGGTTAAACGCCTGCAGGATCGTTTACACGGTCAATGAACAGTCTTCCAACCGGCGATTCGGGTTCGCATACGGAACACTTCCAGCCCACGCCGGGTCTGGCGAGGAACGATTCACGGTCGAAATAGATGACAATGGAGCTGTATGGTATGAAATTCTCGCCTTTTCCAGAGCATCTAGCCTTGCCGCGCGTGTCGCTTACCTGATGTTCCGGGCATCGCAACGGCGATTTTCCGTTGAGTCGGTAAAGGTAATGCGACAGATCGTGGAGTCAGCTCAATGATTGGCGGAGTAGATTGCGACAGGCCACGTTGCCGGGCTCGGCCAATGATCTCATGTTGATTTCGAGGAAGGGCTTGCCGACAGCGGATTGGCTTCGCGCGCTCAATCGGCTCTTGCGGTTGGCAGAGGAAGAGGCGGAAGATCGAGGATTTCCGCTCATCATCGAGCGGTCGGATTGCAGCGAGTCGAGATACATCCACGTAAATCGAGATGAAGCTTGGTTTGGCGTCAGGATCGCATCTCATTTGCCACGCTACGCGTGCTCTCGCGACTACTACCAGATTCTGCTGGAAGATCCGACCATGACAACTGCCGTTGAATTCACTTGTCGGCAACTTCGGCATCTAGTCGCTTCCGGAGGTGCGATCGTTGCCTCACCTAATGCTATCCGGCTCGAAATTCGCCGACGAGCACTCGATCGCATCGCCGGGAAGTTCTCCCGCCGAGAAGTCGCAGTCCTGCGACATCAACTGAACCAAAGGGCCAAGTGGCTTGCGGATCTGTCAGACATTCGGACGTCGATGCAGCGACCTACGAAGTTGGTTCGGTGCTCACATCCGGAGTCACCAGAGTTCGAATAATCGACCACCAACGGATTGTTGTCCTCGTCTTCTCACCATCGGACTTCGTGACCAGAATGAGTTGGCGTGAACCTTGTACAACGTTCACTGATTGGCCTGTCGCGCGAACCAGTCGGCGAGCAAATCTCATCAGTGTGATTGCCTTGCTTACCGTGAACTTTGGAAGCGAACCGGACGACGTCACGTTCATGACGCCATCCGGCGAGGTTGCGATGCTGACCGTCGAAAGAGTCTTTCCCGACGAAAGCAAATCGACGGTGAGATCGGCCTGGAGATGGACCGACATCACGCTGCACTTCCTTCGGAGTCCCGCGTGCGAATCTTCAAGACGCCATTCAGTTTCCAGTGAGCGTGCTTGACACTTTCCTCTCCGGTGCTGCTGGGTACAAAGACCTCCATGTTCTGGAAATCGTAAGTGATTTCCGCATTTCGCCCAGAGAGAGCTTCATACAATCCAATGGCCAATTCGGGCCAGGTGTGTGTTCCGTTGTTTGTGCTCATTACATTAACGTCTCTCGTCTAATTAGGAATCGACTTGTCGCATTCAACCCAGATCTCGAAGCCACCAAAGAACATACTTATCTGCGGTGCTACGGGATATGTCGGCGGACGACTCATCCGCCGTCTGATCGAAGAGGGACACCGAGTGACGTGCCTCGTGCGTCGCCCCGAAAAACTGACGAAGTTCTCCTGGCACCAACACCCAAAACTTGCGGTTATTGCCGGTGAATTAGAGGATCGTTCGGCGGTCGCCCAAGCTCTTCAGGGGATCGATGTCGCCTATTACCTCGTCCATTCGATGCAATCCGCCAAAGGGACGTACGCGAAGCGGGATCGTGACCTCGCCTCTTCTTTCGTGACCAGGGCTACGCAATCCTCGTGCCAAAGAATCGTTTATCTCGGCGGCCTCGGGGAACTGGGCCCAGACCTTTCCGAACACCTCAACAGCCGCCATGAAGTGGCAGAAATCCTCCAGGCTGGTCGCGCACCGACCACCGTCTTTCGAGCCGCAATGATCATTGGCTCTGGATCGGCTTCCTTCGAAACCTTGCGGTACCTGGTCGAACGATTGCCGATCATGGTGACTCCAAAGTGGGTGAAAACCGAAACCCAACCAATCGCCATTCGCGACGTCTTGCGGTACCTCGTTGATTGCCTCCACGTGGAAGAAACGGCCGGCAGAACAATTGATATCGGCGGCCCCGACGTGATGACCTATCGCGACATCATGCAGATTATGGCATCAAAACTGACGCTCCGCAGAAGGATCATTGTTCCGGTGCCGGTGCTCACTCCGAACCTGAGCAGCCTCTGGATTGGGTTGGTGACGCCCGTAAGCAACAGTATAGCAAGACCGCTGGCGGAGGGTTTGCGAAACCGAACCGTGTGCCGAAATGATAATGCCGTTCGCCTAATGCCGGGACCATGCCTCGGCGTCGAGCAAGCAATCGAGGCGGCACTCGGGCGGATCGAGGAAGGACGAATCGAAACGCGTTGGTCAACGGCCGGCAGAATTCCCGGCGACCCGGACTGGGCGGGTGGCACCACCTTCACGGACCGCCGCGAAATCTCGATGGACGCGTCGACCGACCTTGTCTTCGCTGAGATACTTGGCATCGGTGGCGACAAAGGTTATTGGGGTGCGGGCTACCTGTGGAGACTCCGCGGATGGATGGATCAAGCGGTCGGTGGACCGGGGTTACGAAGAGGAAGACGTCACCCGACAGAGCTTCATTTCGGCGAGGCAGTCGACTTCTGGCGTGTCACGGAATTGATCCCGAACGAGCGTCTGCGTCTTAGAGCTGAAATGTGGTTGCCCGGCGAGGCGGAGCTTGACTTTGAAGTCGCCGACCGTGAGGAGAGCGCGTATGTCATCATGACGGCACGGTTTCGTCCGCGTGGATTGCTTGGCATCCTATATTGGTATGCGGTGCTCCCTCTGCACGGCTTCGTTTTTCCGGTCATGCTGCGCGGAATCAAAGCGAATGTCGAAGCGAGCCTATTGGGTACGAACGCACCGCAGCCCAGGTAGCATCGCACATCGCTGCCGTGTGCGTTGACCGGATGGTAGTGATTTCACAGTTGTCTTGCAGACCGCAGCCTCATTTTCCACGTCGCTTCCAGCAGTTATCGTGTTGTTCCCTGTATGGAACACAAATGCTGCCCAGATCAATGTCGTCGACTAACCAGCCGAACTCCGAGCAACAAAGCCAACCAATCGGAGAGTCACGGCTCGGAGAGGTGGCCCGCGATCAACTCGCTCAGCTTCAACTCGGAATTGACGTTGCGAACGTTGGACTCGGGAAGGTCGATTACTCCTCCGGGATTTTCGAACTGACGGAACAGGCGGCTCAGATTTACGGGTTAGGCGATCAGCCGGTGACATGTACGCGCGATGAGTTGCACGCGACGTTCCACCCCGAGGATAGAGTGTGGTTGATGCGGGATATCAGCGCTTTTCTATCTCCGGAGGGAACCGGACGGATGTCCTGCCAGCATCAAATTGTGCATGAAGGAGGCGAAGTCAGATGGGTCGAGGTCCGGAAACAGGTTTTCTTTGTTCGCACGGGCGACCAAATTCGACCCACGCACGGCATCCTGGCAGCTCGAGATATTACCGATCAGAAAGACATTGAGTCACGTTTGGTGCAGGCGAAAAAACAAGCCGAGGCCGCGAGTCAATCCAAGAGTGCATTCCTCGCGAACATGAGTCATGAGATTCGAACGCCGATGACGGCGATCCTCGGCTACACAGACCTTGCGCTTGAACAAGTCAGTGAACCCGACACCGTTTCCAACCTCAAGACGATCAAGCGAAACGGCATCTTTCTGCTCGACATCATCAACGACATCCTCGATCTTTCAAAGATCGAGGCAGGAAAGTTGGAAGTGCAGCGAGAACCTTTTGAGCCCGTCCGCTTGATCCACGACGTCGTCTCCATCATGAACGTACGTGCCATCGAGAAGGGACTGCAGCTTTCCTTCGACATTGACTCGCGAATCCCACGGACCATTCAGAGTGACCCGAAACGACTGAAACAGATCCTTGTCAATCTTGTCGGCAACGCAATCAAGTTCACCGAACTTGGATGCGTGCGGATTCAGGCCCAATGCGATCTGAGCGATCAGCCACGGCAACGAAAACTCTTGGCAGTCTCAGTTTCCGATACGGGACTCGGACTGGCGACTGACGAGATAGAGCGACTTTTTGAACCATTCGTTCAGGGAGACAGCGGTATTACACGTGATTTTGGAGGGACGGGACTTGGTTTGGCGATTAGCCAAAGACTAGCAAGCATGTTGGGCGGTCGGGTCGAATGCGAAAGCGAAAAGGGCGTTGGCAGTACATTCACCTGCTTTGTCGATATTGGCCAAGCAAATCACACTCCGATTCCGCCCACGCCACACTCGGAAGATGCGCAAATCGGCGCAGATGAACGAGCAATTCAACTGGACGCAACTGTCCTGATTGTCGATGATAGGCGCGATATCCGATTTCTCACATCTCGGCTTCTAACGCGAGTGGGAGCAGCTGTCGAGGAAGCTTCAGACGGGATAGAAGCAATGGAGAAAGTGCAGAGCAGTGCCTCGAGGGGCGGATCCTTCGAGTTGATCGTTTTGGACATGCAAATGCCCAGGCTCGATGGATATCAGGTTGCCAGGCGACTGCGTCAAAGCGGTTTCGACAAGCCCATCATTGCACTCACGGCTGAAGCGATGGACGGCGATGCACAAAGGTGTCTTGACTGTGGATGTGACGCCTACGCCAGCAAGCCTATCGACGCTAGGCAGTTTGTTAGTCTGGTACACAAGCATCTCCGCAGGATCCGATGATCGCGTCGTTCGGCTTTCTCCGCTAGGAGATCGCTTTCGCTCGTCGATGAAGCTCTCGCAGCTTCGGCGAGACCGCTGGTGAACCCTCGATGTAACTCATGAAGGATTTCCAAGAAGGGGAACGTCGAAGTGTGTGGAACGCGGCATCCAGAAATCTTCGTTTCTCAAGCGGTTTCAAGACGAATGTATCCGCTTGATGTTCTCGAACAATCGACTCAATCTGGCGATCAGAGAGACTGCTGATCACGAGTGTGGGAAGATACTGACAGGCTTCGGATTGACTACCGCGCACAAGTTGCAACAAATCAAATCCACTTGTCCGGGGCATATCAATGTCTGTCACCAGTAGGTCAACATCGTGGTCTTGAATCAGAGACCATGCTTCATTTCCATCCGCCGCGTCCAGGCAATGAAAACCAATGCTCGACATCCATGACGAAACTTGGCGACGGACCGCTCTGACATCATCCACAACAACACATTTCCCGACTGACTTTAGCATGAAACCCCTCTCAGTTGGTTGGTGAAGAGCTCGACACATTCGTCTCGGCGAATCCCGGCCCACAGATTGACTCGCTGGCTGGCAGTTTGAAACGTCTGCCCGCACGGAATCTGAAGTTTGGTGAACCCAGCGTCGATCGCATCGGACACGAAGGCTCCATACACGACGTTGCGTATTTTCGGAAACACGGACGTGGCCGCACACATGGGATACGGTTCGCAGCTTCCAAAAAACCACATTCGTTGCAGATGACGCTGGTCGCTAAGCTGCCGAGCTGATCGAATTGCAGCCACCTCCGCGTGGGCGATCGGATCTACCAAATCGCGTACTCGATTATGCCGGGCGACCACGAGTTGTCCGTCCTGGTCGAAAATGGCCGCGTCGAACGGAGCCTGACCCAGGTCAGCTCCGCGCACGGCGGCTTCGATGGCAGGCTCCATCCCGCGGTTGCGTCCCGCCCTGGTCTCGAGATCAATCTTAGTATGCAACATGGTTTCAAATGATTCGATTTTGAAATTCGTTGACCAGTGGAGCAATCAACATGCCAATGGACACTTCGGACACTGGAGAACCGGCAGCAATGGCTCCCCATCACATAGCGGTCCGTCCGAGCCCGAGTGGAAAACAGTGATCCGCTAGAGGTCGTGGCGGAAATGCTAAAAGCAGGCGATAATGATCCGAACGACTCAATTTCGCCCGATTCCATTCTTGTCATCACGAGTGAATTGACGGAAGTACTTTAAACAACGAAATCGTGCCCGAAGAGAATTTCAAGCCGACAGTCCTTGTGATCGATGATGATCGATCCGTATTACTACTCATCGGCAAGGCCCTCGAGGGCATCTCCGAGACCGTGACCGCGACGACAGGCGACGAAGGAGCGAGCTTGGCGAAGTCACAGCGTTTTGATGCGGTGCTCTTGGATATCATGCTCCCCGATCAGAGCGGCCTGGCGGTTTTCAGCGAGATCAATGAGCATGACCGGCGGCTGCCAGTCATTTTCATGACGGTCGAGGCGGCTAGCACGTCAGTGATTGAGGCGATGCAACTTGGCGCGTACGACTATTTGGCGAAGCCGCTCGCGGTAGCAAATCTGCGTCAGCTTGTCTCGCGTGCAATCGAGCAACGCGAACTCGCATCAATTCCCGTCGCCATCGTTGCAGGTGATGATTCTGTGGAGCGTCTGGGCGAACCGTTTATCGGTCGTAGTCGTCCGATGCTGGAAGTTTTCAAGGCCATCGGCCGCGTGAGCAAACAGAATGTCCCCGTTCTCATTCGAGGTGAAAGTGGGACCGGTAAGGAATTGGTCGCGAGGGCGTTGGTTCAATTCAGCCACCGAGTCGATGGTCCGTTTCTTGCGGTCAATTGTGCGGCATTACCCGACAACTTGCTCGAGAGTGAACTTTTCGGTCACGAGCAAGGAGCCTTCACGGGGGCGGATTCGCGACGGGTCGGAAAGTTCGAGCAGTGCAATCGAGGCACCTTTTTTTTGGATGAAATTGGGGACATGGCGTCCACCGTACAGTCCAAGGTTCTGCGAGTGTTGCAAGAGCAACGGTTCGAGCGTGTTGGCGGCAACAAGGAACTGCAGACTGATGTCCGGATTGTCGCGGCAACCAACCGGCCGCTCGAGCAAATGGTTGCGGACGGTGAATTCCGTGAAGACTTGTTGTATCGATTGAATACGGTCACGATACAGCTACCTCCAATACGCGATCGGTCGAGTGATGTTCCGTTGTTGATCCAGCATTTCCTTAGCCAAGCCAAGAAGGAGTTCAACAAGCCAGATTTGGAAGGCGTATCGCCCGAAACGGTGGAATTACTGACGAGTTACGCGTGGCCCGGAAATGTTCGACAACTGCGTGCTGTGATTCGCAAGTGTGTTTTGGACACCGTCTTGCCCGTCCTAACGCCGGACGTGCTTCCCAGTGCCATTCGAGATCAGCAATCTGGTACGACACTCGGTCACGTCGGAACTCGGGTTAGCGAAGAGGATGAGTCTGCTGGACGCCAACTACCCGAGTTAATCGATCAGCTGTTTGCCGACAAGTCGACGGAAATGTATTCGCGGACGGTCGCCTATGCTGAACGCTATCTAATCGTCCGAGTGCTTAAAGAGACGGAGGGAAATCAGAGTCGCGCGGCTGAACTTCTGGGGATTACGCGAGGTAAACTACGAGATCGCATCGCGACTCACAAGATTCGCTTAGAAAGTGGAGTAACGATTGGTGAATGATCAAGAGATCCGAGAGCGATTCGCGCCGGCGCTGGAACGCTTAGACGGAGATTTCGAGCTCCTCCGCGAAATGGCTGCCATGACGGCACCCGACTGTCCAGCAGTCATTGATCAAATCAGAGAGAGCGTTCTGCAAGGCAGCGTCGAACACACAGCAAAGGCGCTGCACAAGCTTAAAGGGATGCTTAGCACGTTTGATTCAGAGGGCGTCGTGCTGGAGATACAAGAAATGCTCGACCAAGCTCGTTTGGGCAATCTTGCTGAAGTAGGACTGGCGTTTGAGCAGCACGTGCACGAGATTAATGGTATGGTTTCGGTCGTCAAAGGGCTTTCGAAACCGAACCAATCGTAGCGTGATGCTAGCCCATGACCAGCGATTCGCCGACGGTCGCTGGGTCTTCAAGGCCTACGTCACAACAGAGCGGCTCGACATCAATCCCCCGACGGGGATACGCTTGGCACAGGTGGGTGCAGTTCCTTTTTACGGACGCTTTGCTAGCAATTGAGGTTGTAGTTTTCCACGTTCTGGTTTGAGTCGGATCGCCTAGAATCCTTCGCTTTGAAGGACCGATTCGACCTCATCGCAAGGACGCGGGTGACTCCGATGCAAGGAATGACCGTGGACGGGAAACATGGCAAGTTGATTCAGTCCAATCAGGAGATGATCCTACGGTTCACGTCCCAGATCAGCGTCGACTCGGTCCAGTGGACCGAACAAGTGATCGACTGCCCAAACGACCTTGAAGCCATCGAACGCAAGGTGAATCGAGCCTACGCCCACGGGGCCGATCTGCTGGTTGCTGGTTGATGGCGGCCACGATCTAGGACGGCCAGGTGCTCCAGGCGGCCGAACAAACCAGGAAAGGATTCTCGCGTCCGCTGCAAAAAGGTCGCGAGCGTCGCGTCGCCGTTCAGCTTCTCGGTGGCATGATCGTTTGGGCCGTCACGATGTACTGCGGTCCCAAGAAGAAGCGTTTTGGCAAAGACGACGCGCCGCAGGTCGGACTGGACATCACGTTGTCGCAGTTCGGATTTGGCAAAGGCGTCTCGCCGGGGCTGCAAAGCAAGGTGGCCCGCCAGATGGCCTTGTGCCCCTCGATTGCGTTTGCTCACAAGGAACTCACTCGTGACGGGATCCAGATGAGCGTCCAAAAGATCAAGTGGATCTCGTATCAGTGTGGCGACGGATTGTTGGCACTGCGGCGGCACCGTATCAAGCTGCTGCGAAAGAATCGACTAAAGACCTCCGACGAACTTGCAGGCAAACGCGTGTCGGTGCAAGTCGATGGCGGTCGCATGAAAATTCGTGGTGAAATGAAGGGAAAAACGCGGACAGTCGAGCCAACCGACGAAGATGACTTGTTGATCGGTGACGCACCGGGCCGATCCAAGGGCAAGTCGCTTCGCACGTTCGCAGCGGATTGGCGTGAACCGAAACTGATGACAATCTTCGTTCATGACGAGCACGGGAAGATGATCAAGAAGACCAAGGCGACCATCGACGGGACGTTGCTCGGTCCTGATGCGATCGCTGAGATCGTGGCGATGCACCTTCATCGACTTGGTGCCGCCAAGGCGCTCAGTGTGACGTTCGTCGCCGATGGTGCTCCTTGGATTTGGGATCGTATCGACCGCATCATCGCGCTTGCCGGACTGGAAGATGTTCCGACATATCAAGTCTTGGATTGCTGCCACGCGGTGCATCATGTTTCACTGGCGTTGGCATCGCTTGGGCTGAGCGTCGAAGAACGCCATCCGCTGTACCGACAACTCCGCAGTCAGCTTCGCAGGCGGACAGTGGCAACAGGTCGTCAACGACTTAACGTTGCTTCAGGATAGCGAGCATCCAGTCGCGGCCTTGGAGACGGAGATTTCTTATCTTCGCCGCCACGGAGAAGCGGGACGCTTGAAGTATGTGCGTTTCTGGCAGCTGGGGATTCCTTGCGGAAGCGGTGCGATTGAAAGCGATAATCAATCTTCGCCTGAAGAGCAACGCGATGTCTTGGAAGAGCGAACATGCCGAGTCGATGCTTTAAATCCGCAACCAAGTGGTACCCGACCAATGGGACCAGGCGATGTCGGACCTGTCGGAATTCCATCGTACCAAGGCGTACAACGGTTGGGACTGGGAACCTGAAAACATGAGCATCAAAATTGAAGATCCACCTGCGATCGCTACCTAACCCCGCAAATCTCGGGAAGTCAGCATCCGTATTTTGGAAATGCACCCAATGGAACTACAGGACAACCCTATTAAGTCCACACTTATTGTTCACGCGATGCTAATCGGATCGTACGAGTCTATGGGTAGCGGGTCAATTTTCTTTGGGTGACCCGTTTTAATCCTCTTTTTATTCTTAGTCGTGCGGCCTCTTCCGCGTATCAAAGGCCAGATAACACAGCCAATCATTCGGACACCACCGTCATGCCTTCGAAAATCCGTCAGCCCTGCTTTACCCACGAAATTTGCGGATAGACCAGAAGAATCTAATTTCTTTGGACCAGCACATATCTAAATGCGTTTGACGGCGCGTTTATCTCATCGGTGCAGCAAAACTGCCGATCGCGAGCCCAAGGTGCACCTCATCATCGGCACGAAAACGATTTCAGCATTCATGCATTGAAATCGAGGCAATGTGGCAATGATGAAGATTCGATCAGGACAAATGCGAAGCCAGGATTTCGGACGCCTTTAAGTCAAAGGATTGCATTGAATCACAACGTGTCCATGCGGCGCCTCCGTCGATTGTGTGCTCGTCAGGCGAAGGAGCGTGTCGACCACCAATGATGAATTCGGTGTTTTCATCGCGTGCCGTTCTCGCCAAGTGTAGTAACTCGCGAATGCGTGTCTTGCTACGGATAGGTTCCGAAACTGCCAGCCACAAGAGTTTCGGTTTTTCGTCGATGACACTATCGGCTAGAACGTCCAGCGGAATATTCGGACCTAAGTTGATGTCATTGAACCCCAATCCATGCACCACCAGGGATGCCATGAGCGTGGGAAGCAGGTATGGATCGCCACTCATCGCACCACCAATCGCATCTGGTGCGTCAGGATCGGGGTCACCAAGTGATCCGTGCAGCTGAGTGAGCGCGCGAGCGCACAAAACGACGGCTCGGTGTTCGATGAAGATCGCTCGCTGGTCGTGCGGCCATGTTTCACCGATCGATGCCATCGCGTGGGAGATCGGCCCATCGCACAATTCAGCAATGCTCATGCCTGACGCATACAACGACTGCACCAGACTGATCACGGAAGCGGCGTGGCCTTCGCGAAAGACCGTTAGCATTTGCTGCTTAGCTGTCGCGACATCCACAGCCTCCGGCACTTCGGCCAGTCCCAACAGTTCCGGACGAAGCAACTTCGCGCCCGTTTCGCGGACATAACGCACCGCGTCGGGGACAGGAATTCGCCGATGACCGCCTCTCGTGCGGTGTATGTCCAAGTCGCCTGAATCAGCCAGCCGACGCACGGACGATTCGCTGACGCCCAGCGCCTTGGCAAATTCCGATGTTGAAAGGACACGGATCATGGATTGACGCTGAAAAAGTGAAGCAACAGACGAAGAAAAACTTCCAAATCTCCCAGTGAGTCTAACTTGCTCCCCCAAGCGAATTACCCCCCGATGACGAAAACACACCACAAAAACCTCCATTCACCGTCCCTGAAAGTTGCCAGATCCTTTTTTGAATCTCGCAAAGGTTCGGTTTCAGCCGTTGACTAGTTGCTAGCGTATTTTCGGCGGCATTTTTGGAAGTTTTGAGAGTTTTCTGAACCAAATGTCGCTCAATACCCTCAAAGGATATTCCCTTTCCTCGTTTGCACTGCGGAGTGACCAGACATGTTGGACGCATTTTCTCTCTTGGCGGCCGGAATGCCGGACCTATCGGTGGTCCAGTACAGCGCCGTCGACAACATATTTTCGATGACGGTGGCCACGATGGGAGCTGCGGCCCTCTTTCTATTTCTTTCGCGATCGGCCGTGGATGCGGAGTACCGGCCGGCACTGATGGTCAGCGGGTTGGTCGTTTCAATCGCCTGTTACCACTACTTCATGATTCGGCATTCTTGGAATGATGCCTACGATCTGGCGGAAGGTGGTGCGGGGTATGTCGGTACCGGTGCGGCATTCAACGATTTCTATCGCTATGCCGACTGGATCTTGACTGTTCCGCTCTTGATGGTCGAGCTGGTCGCGGTGCTGCGACTGGAAGCCGGCAAAGCACGTTCACTGCTGACGCGTTTGGTAATCGCTGCAGCGTTGATGATCGCGCTCGGGTATCCCGGTGAAGTCATCTCGGACCCGGAAGGTTGGACGACGCGAGTTGTCTGGGGTGCCCTCTCTTCGATCCCGTTCTTTTACATCCTTTTCGTGTTGTGGACGGAGTTGACCAAGTCGCTCGAAACGCAACCAGCGGCGGCGCGGAAGTTGATTGAAATTGCACGGTTGGTGCTCTTGATCACATGGGCAGTCTACCCCATCGCTTATGCCCTCGGCGGAACGGTTGGTGCGTTGGAAGCGAAAGCAGGCGGTAACGTCGACGCGAGCGGGATCGTGTACTTACAAAGTGGTTATGCGATCGCCGACATGACGGCCAAAGCCGGGTTCGGAGTGCTGATTTACTTCATCGCTCGCGCGAAGAGCAAAGGTGTTGAGAACAGTGCCGTTGGCGAGTCCGCCGCCACACCGGCTGTTGCGTAAGCCACCTTGCCGAAACGGTTGCTAAAATGCATGCCCCGACCTATACCTTCGCTTGTCTGATTTCGATCGGATTGTTCGCTATGGTGCGTTCATCGATCGAACCGGCAGCGATGGCGGGCGTGGCAGCAGTGTTGATTGCGGCGATTGGCGTTCCCCATGGCGGGCTTGATCACTGGGTCGGTCGCCGCAAACTGAAGCCGAAGCTTGGTCATCTTTGGATGCCTACGTTCTTCGGTTCGTATCTGACCGTCGCGGTTCTGGTTGCCATCCTTTGGGTCGCCTTTCCTGCTGCGACGATCGTCACGTTCGTTGTTATTTCAGCGTGGCACTTTGGTCGAGAAGACACACTACGCATGACTGGAGGGTGGGGATCACACCTCATTGCGACGGCCACCGGTGGAGTCGTGATTTGGGTGCCCGCGATTGTCCGACCTGCCGAAATGCGGAGCTTGCTGTTGCCGCTGACGGGCGGATCCATCGATTCGGCCGAAATGACGGTTTGGGTAACCGCTTGGATCGCTGCGGTGATGCTGCCACTGGCGTGGTTTGCTTGGTGGCAACGAACAAGGTCAGTCCACGAAGGCATGTTATTTCCAGTCACCGTCCTTGCAGCGTCCGTCTTGCCAATCCTCGTTTCCTTCACGCTCTACTTTTGCGGCTGGCATTCGATCCGAGGACTGAAACGCCTGCGCCGCAGTGAAAATCTCGAGTGGCTTGAATTCGGCTTCGCAGTTGCACCGCTGTCGGTGCTCGCCGTCATCGGCATTACGGCAACCGGCATGTGCGTAGGTGGCATCTCGGCGTTGACGCTCACCGACTCTTCCATTTTGCAAATGACGTTTATCGGACTCGCGTCGATCGCGGTGCCACATGTAGCCGTCCATGAACTCCTCGAGGACAACGCATCCGTGGAGCCCGGTTGATGAGCGATCTTGAGAAAACCGAATCAACTGACAAGTTTGATTATTTGCTAGTCGGTGGAGGCCTGCAGAGCGGCTTGATCGCACTCGCGCTCTCGCAGCTTCGGCCCGCTGCCAGCTTCGCGATTGTCGAACGCGAAGAAAAGCTCGCTGGAAATCACACTTGGTCCTTTCACGGCACGGATGTACCCGCCGGTGCACGAGAGTGGATCGAACCGCTTATGCAAACAAGTTGGGACCGATATGACGTACGAGTGGGCCGAACGCAGCGGAATGTCGACTTAAAGTACCACAGCACATCGTCGACTTACTTTCATGAAGCCGTGACCAGGGCTGTTCTAGCCTCTCGATCGGGCAGCAGGTTGATCACATCGGCAGCCGCCTCCGAGGTGCGTTCAGATCATGTTCGATTGCAAGACGGGCGAACAGTCCAGGCGACCACGGTGATCGACAACCGAGGTCCGTGTGACGACCAGCGACGTTCGTACGAAGGTGGTTTCCAAAAATTCTGGGGCTTCGAAGTTGTCCTTCCCATCGACTGGCCCGTCGGCAATGGCAGCGTCGATGGGTCGGATGACAAAACGGAAAACCTCGTGCCTCGAATCATGGATGATCGAGTCGATCAGTCCGATGGGTTTCGGTTTTTCTACACGCTTCCTTTCACTCGTCGCCGAGTCCTGATCGAAGACACGCGGTTTTCCGACACTCCTGCAATCCATCGAGGTGATTGTTACAAGAACGCTGATCGCTATCTGCGGATGATGACCGGCGATCGCATTGGGCTGGAGGATTGCGAAATCGTGCGTGAGGAAAACGGGGTCCTGCCGATGCCCATGTCGGGCTTGCGGCCGGTTAAGATTCTGCATGATCCCGGCGAGGTGATTTGCGGTGGTTATCGCGGTGGTTGGTTCCACGCGGCTACCGGATATTCGTTCGCGAGCGCCGCAGCTTTCGCGCAATTGATCGCAACCACGCCGGCAGATGAGCTTCGCGGCGCGCTTGCCCTAGCTGCCCGGCAACAACAGCACCGTGGGACCTTTACTCGGTTTTTGAATCGGTTGTTGTTTCGCATGGTGCGTCCGGCCAAGCGCTATCAGATCTTCCAACGCTTCTATCAGGTTTTGCCTGAACAAAGAATCGCTCGCTTCTATCGGCATCAGTTTTCCGCCGTTGACGCTTCTCGAATCGTGATTGGCTTCCCACCCGGCGGCCTGACACCAATGCGTTTTCTGATGTCTTTGTTTTACGCACCGTTTTCGTTAACGACTTCTTCTCCAGCCGTGCAAAGGGTGTCGACATGAAACGCCATTCATCCACCGCCGCTGAAACGATCATTGATGAAAGTCTCCACCAACCGGTAACCGATTTCATTCGTTGTCGCGGGAAGCGAATTCGGGGCTCCTTGATACAACTTGCCTTCGCGATGGGCGGAGGCAGCGGTGATGTTCCGCCAACGGTCGTCGAAGCCGTTGAGTGTCTACACGCTGGATCGCTGGTGATCGACGACATTCAAGACGACTCCAGTCAACGCCGTGATCGACCAGCGATGCACCGCCAAATCGGAATCCCACTATCGATCAACGCGGGGAATTGGATGTACTTTCATTCGCTCGAGATGCTTTCGGTGGACGAGGATCTCGAAAAGGTTCGCTGCGACATGGTTGCCGCGATGATCCATGCGGCGAAGGTGTGTCACGAAGGCCAGGCACTCGATCTTGCCTCACGAGTCGATGAAGTCGACCCGGCAGACTGGCATGCCATCGTCCATTCCATCAGCGACCAGAAAACAGGAACCCTTGTCGGTCTGGCGATGAAACTCGGAGCGATCGCCGCCGGAGCGAATCGAAACGTGGTCCTAGCTTTGGAAAATCTCGGCACCCGGATTGGAATCGCATTGCAAATGCGAAACGACCTCGGCGAACTGATCGAGTCGGCACAGCCCGTCGCAAGACTGGATAATGGTGACTCGCGTCAAGACGATCTCCGCAATGCCCGAGTGACTTGGCCGTGGGCGTGGTTGACTCGCGAAGCCGATGCCGCTGTCTGTCAACGGCTCGCCGCATCACTCGGGAACGCGGATTCGCACGGGCTTCGAATCATTGCCGCCGAAGTCTTGTCGCCTATCAAGGAGGTTGGCAATCACGAACTCCAGTCCCTGATCGAACAGGCGATTCGTATCGTCAGCGAGCAGGTCATTGACGCTGGACTTCTGGGTCAGCTTCGCAAAGCATTGAGTCCGATCCACGCCGCAGCTCAAAAAACCACAATTCAAAAAGCTGCAGTCGAAGGAATCGCAACATGAGCATCGCGACACCGGAAAGACCCGTCACGCGGCAAGCCGATCATTCAAGCGGTTCCACCGGCGGTTCAAACCGTCCACTAGGCCGCGCCGCCGTCATTGGCAGCGGATTCGGCGGTTTGGGTGCGGCGATCCGATTGCAAGCGATGGGTTTCCAAACCGTTTGCTATGAAGCTCGTGATCAACCCGGCGGTCGAGCGTACGTTTACCAAGATCAAGGTTTCACATTCGACGCGGGCCCCACCGTCATCACGGCCCCTCATTGCATCGAAGAATTGTTCTCGCTGGCGGGCGAAACGATGTCCAACCACGTCGATCTCCTGCCCGTCGATCCGATGTACCGACTGCAGTGGAATGACGGCGTGCGGTTCGCCTACACGCAGGACGAAGACCGCATCCTTGAGCAAATCAAGCGAATCTCACCCGGGGATGTCGCCGGCTATCAGAAGTTCGCTGACTACACCCGTCGCGTTTTCGAAAAGGGCTACGTAGAACTCGGTGCGACACCTTTTCTGAATTTTCGTGACATGGTTCGCTGTGCCCCGGACTTGATGAAACTGCGTGCCGACCGTAGCGTTTACTCCGCCGTTGCACGTTTCATCGACAACGGTCATTTGCGACAAGCTTTCAGTTTCCACCCGTTGTTAGTGGGCGGAAATCCGATGGAAACCAGTTCCATCTACACGCTGATTCACTGGATCGAACGTCAGTGGGGCGTCACGTTTCCCAAGGGCGGCACCGGTGCTCTGGTCCAATCGTTGGTCGCACTGTTTGAACGACTTGGCGGCCGGCTTCGCGTCAGCACGCCGGTTTCCAAAATTGATGTAGTGACGTCATCAAGCGGCAAAACTCAACACGTCATCCATGACGAAACCGGTCGACAAGAATCGTTTGACCTTGCGGTTTCCAACGCTGACGTGCATCACACGTACGCGAAATTGTACGGCGACAGCGAGTCGGCCAAACCGGTCAAGCGAAAGCTGGAAAAGATGGACTGGTCGATGTCTTTGTTCGTTATGTACTTCGGCAGCAACCGACGGTACGACGACCTGGCTCACCACACGATCCTGTTTGGCGATCGGTACCACGGTTTGCTGAAAGACATCTTCCACGGTAGCGATTTGCCGCCCGATTTCAGCCTGTACCTACACGCGCCCACCGTTTCGGATCCGTCGTTGGCACCGCCCGGTTGCGAAGCGTTTTATGTGCTCAGTCCCGTGCCGCACCTGGGTCGTGCCGATGTGGATTGGCCATCCCTGGCACAACAATACGGCGATGCGATCCTGGAGTCCTTGGAACCGCACTTGCCCGGGCTCCGCGATTCGATCGTCACGCGACGGCACTTCACGCCGATGGATTTTCGCACCGAATTAAACGCGTATCAGGGTTCCGCATTCTCGGTCGCGCCAAAGTTGACTCAGTCTGCCTACTTCCGGCCACACAACCAATGCGATCGCGTTCCCGGTTTGTATCTGGTTGGGGGCGGAACGCATCCCGGCGCGGGTGTTCCGGGAGTGCTCAACACCGCCAAAGCCACCACCGGAATCATCGCAAAACAATGGGCGAACCGATGATAACTTCCGACAGCGTACATCAATCTGATTCATGGGAAGTGATCCAGCACCACAGCAGGTCGTTCTCGCTGGCGTCACGACTTTTACCCAAACGAATCCGCCGCGATGTTTGGAATCTTTACGCATGGTGCCGCGCCGCCGACGATGCGGTGGATCAGACGACCGGCGCCGACGAGGCTCGCGAAACACTGGCGCTCTTGAAGTCCGACATCCAAGTGCTCGTCGATGGCGAAAGCCCGCGGCACCCGGCATCCCAGTGGCTTCGTCCACTGATTCGTGGCGGCCGGATCGACCCGACGCATGCGATCGAATTAATCGAAGGCATGGAGATGGACGCAAACGGTTTTCACGTCCAGACATTCGGTGACTTGCGGAGGTACTGTTACCATGCCGCCGGGACGGTTGGATTGATGATGACGCGATTAATGGGCGTCAACGATCGCGATGCGGATCGTGACGCCGTATCACTCGGGATCGCGATGCAGATGACCAACATCGTCCGCGACGTGCGAGAAGACGCTGATCGAGGGCGATGCTACTTACCCGGTATTGAAGACATCCGGAAAGATTCACCCGCTCATGTGAGATCGGTATGTGCCGCGATCATTCGCGAAGCCGAGACGCAGTACGACAACGCGATCGAAGGCATCGCGGTGCTTCCGAGCGATTGTCATCGAGCGATCCGATTAGCGCTCGTGTTCTATCGAGAAATTCATCGGGAAGTCGAGCGACAGGATTTCCCGGGTTTACAGCGCCGTACCATCGTCCCCAAGCGGCGGCTGGTGCAACTGGCGATTCCCATTGCCCTGATCAATTTTTCACCCGTCAAGTTCCATTCAAAGAAGGAATCGACAATGTCTGATATTCAACCGGCCACGATGTCCAACCGCGCTCAAGCGTGGCATGCGGTTTTCCTGGGGCTCTCGCTGACCGCGATCATGGCGAGCGTTCTTTTCGTCTTGGTTTACATCAATCCGAAAGAGCAAATTTATGGCTACCTTCCGCTAGTCTACGCTGGCATCTCGTTGACGATCGCGGTCCTCACTAATCGTGCCGCTGCCAAGTGTGAAATCATCGCGGCACCGTCCGCGTAGTTGGTTCCTTGAATCAATTTTCATCCAGCCTAAGTTCTATTCTCCTGCGACGATCCTAATCTACAGCTGTGGATATCGGAGATTCGCGAGACGTCCAACGACGGATCGATGATTCAATCGAGTGCGTGCACGAATAAGGAAATATTATGCTAGCACAGCAGTATTCACTCCCTGGATGAGCATGCATTCGGGCGAGACGGGTCTCTCTTGAGCCAGACTGGAAGATAGTGACCAGAACCTCGCCGTGCACGCGATACTTTTGGCGAAGTAGGCGAGATTATCTCTCCGCTCGTGGCGGAGATACGAGAGTATCCAACGGCCGAATCGATCCATTCATTGGTTGCCGAGCAAGGTAATGAGATTTTCGGGCACGTGCGCTTCACACTGGCAGTAATCGAATCAAGTGCAGTTTCCCTGCAGATACTCGCTCCATTTGCCGTCTTGTTTGGTCATTAAAGAAGTAGGCACGGCACGGAGGTCGTCAATGCGGCTCTCGCTCAACTAGAAGCGATGAGCATCGATCTGGTTTTCGTCCTTGGCTACCCCGACCACTACTTGCGATTCGACTTCGCTCCAGCCGGTGAACAAGGTTTCGACGCTTCCTATCCCAACTTTCCCAAGAATGCCGACGCATGGATGGTGAAAGTACTCCAACTCGGAGCGTTCGAAAGCAACCAAAGAACTTCCGCTGCTGCAAAGCTCTCGACGCACCTAAATATTGGCAGGAGTGATGACAGCTACCCCGGAGAGAATCCTACTTGACTCAATCGGTTGGCAACATCACCCACAATTCGGGTCGGCCGACATTGCAGTGAACCGCTCGGACCAGCATCCCCATGCAGGCCCACGAAACGAACAGCGTGATTCGAGCGGCGTGCCACGCGATTGGCGTGTTTCCCGAGTTCTCGCCGTCGCGATTATCGACGCTCGGAACAGGATGAAAAATGGTTTCGATCAATGCGGATCGCCGAGGCTCATCATCCTGCAACGTATCGAGAGTCTTCACCGTTTGCTTGAACATCTCGGGCGAAGCTCCTGACTGAAGGACCTTCCCATCAATTGCGTAGGATGCCTGGCGGCTGAGCGTCGTTAGTGTCAGTAAGCCTAAGAACGTCCAAAGGGTGAAGGCGAGGCATGTCATCGTCAAACCAGCGACGCTCGTCACGCCGGCACCTGGGATCATCGTCGACAACGCAAACCCTGTGATGACCCAGGCAAGTGCCAACAGAAGTCCGCGTGTGCGACTGCCACTTTGGATCGCTTCCAGGCGTCGTGCAATCACGATCGCAAGTTGTTCAGGGGATAGTTCCGTGAGCGTCGGAGCTGGCAGCACAACGGTTTCCATTCCTGGTAGACCAACAACGCCACCGGTAAAGCCTGTATCGTGGTGCCGGAGGACCGTGATTGGAAGTTCTTTCCAACCCCACTCGGAAATTAGCGATTGAGCTTGCTGAATTATCGAAGCTTCGTCGGACTCCTCGCGACCGTTTGTGTTCAACGCTCCGACGAACTTGGCGATCTGAAGCTGTGAACAGACGAGGACGCTCGCAATCGCAGCGACCGCCATCGCGGCACCGACAACTCCGAGTTGCCGTCCCATGAAGAGGATCAGAAGGCTGGCTGCAAAGAAAAGTGCTCCCTGAGTTAAGACACCACGCGTCCAAGCAACTCCGAAGGATCCGAGGGAAATCGTGTTCGGTCTCCAGCGGTTGGGGAGCAGGAAACCGCCGAGCAAATCGAGCGGAAACACGACAGTTGCCAAGCACGCGAAGAGCGACAGGAGAGCTATTAAATCACTTCCGCTCCACAACTCAGAGTCGGGCAGCGCTTCAAGTGGGTGCTGCGTCCAGAGCAGCAAGGTGCTCAGCACGACGATGCCGCCAACACCGGACATGCCTAGCAGCAGACGGGCGCGAGCGTAAGTCAGCGTTCAACCCCAATAGGAAGCGGCGTAGTTGCGAACGGCTAAATCCGATAGTTCCGAGAACGTTACGCTTGCTTCTCCAACTCATCGAGCTGCCGACCAATTTCTTCGGCTTCGGCTCGCTTCAAGTCGCTTTTCTTTCGATTCACGGTCGAAAGGTCGTACGATTCCTGCATGAGCTCATTGTATTTCGCCTGCAACTTCTCTTTGCTGTTACCTGATCCAAACATCTCTCATCGATTCCTGTCGTTTAAGGAAACCCGGTCGAAATCGACCGCCACCCGCTTCTCGGCGTCCAAATTCCCGGAATCGTAGCAGGCTGGCTACCAAGTAAAGCGACGGAAAGTTGACGTCTGGCAATGCTATGCCATGTCCATTACAGAAGAGTTAGGCACGCCGCACCGTTACGAGCTGCAAGATCGCTATCTCGAGTTAACCCGCGTCGAGCTCCCAGCGGAGGCTCGGAAACAGGGTTGGGTCGTGGCAGAAGATCATTGCTTCATGCGAATCATCCTCGATCGTCTGTTTGGTGATTGCTGGTACCAACATCTTGACCAACGACTGACCGCCTACAAACAGCTGGGCGATGAACAGTTGCATGAGTGTATTGCCATGGCTGAGCAATTACTCGCCGGCGACACCGATGCGCTGATCCAGTGGCACCAAGATAGCTTGCGATGGCGGGGGAAGTTGAAGTGACTGACTGGACCAAGGAATTGAGTCGCGCCGACATCGATCGCATCACCATGATGGCTTGGGAGGACCGAACCAGCTTTGATGCGATCCGCCTGCAGTTTGGACTTTCACCTGGTGAAATCATCAAGTTGATGCGCCAAGAGATGAAGGCAAGCTCCTTCAAAATGTGGCGGCGGCGCACCCAAGGTCGGTTGACCAAACACGAGGCCAGATTCTCGGAAATAGACTCCGGTAATCACCTTCGCCGATTCAGAGCCAAATCACAGCGAGGCTAGTGGAACCCGATGGTCAAGATCAAACGAGTTTGCAAGAAGCTGTGGAATCGCTGCGAGCAAACGAACGATGCATTGATGGAGGAAACTTAGGACGGGAAACTTAGGGTCCCCAAATAGTATTGAAGCATCCGTTGTAGGTTCCTGCAACTTGAGCTCTTCAATTATTCCAGGAGCATTTTGGGAGCAGTTTCGGGTCACCCGGTTTCTTGGGGTGAGCCAGCGGTCGGAGTCATTGCAAATCTTGCCTTCGATGCAGTCCAAGCCGTGAGCCATGCTCGATTCAGACGCAGATCGGAGTCTTTCCGTGTCTTGGAGACAAAGAAGGGCTTGGCTGGCTCATCGCCGGCAGGTGATGGCGCCGCAGCGGACCACTGTGGTTCATCATCGGCGCGAAGTCTCGCTTGTTCTTAAACCGAACCCAGGCCAAGCGGATTGTCCCGAGCACACAGCCCGTGCTGGCCGCTTCGAATCGCTGCGGCAGCCAGACTCTCGGGAGTTCCCGCCGCTCGCTTGAAGACACGACCAAACTTTTTCACCACGTCACACCATCCTGTCGCATCGAGGCCGATACGTGCAAGGATCGGTGCGAGATCGTCAGGGATCGAACCCACCTTGTCCCGGCAGAGCTGCCGACCGGTCCAGTCGAGCAGTTCCAAGTAGCGAAACATCGATACGCCGAGAAACCCCTTCGTACTGGCACGACGACCCGAATCATCCAGGCACGCACCGACCGGATCGTCCCTCTCGTTGATCTCGACCGGACTCATCCACCCGCTCTTGCGCCTCCGGCGACTACGCTCCCATTGATGCGTACTCGGACGGCTTCGATCCTCGCGCTCCAACAGATCATCGATACGATCCTTGGCACCCGTGAATTCACTTTCCTCGGGTGTCTCCGCAATCGCCGCTCGGACCGGATTGAGATCCACGTAAGCCGAGAATGCCAGCAAGCTCGCTTCATCCAGTAAGAGTTGCAGCTTGTAGCGTCCCTCCCAGAATCGGCCGGTGCACTCATCTTCACGATTGGCACGACGGGCAATGTTCTCCGCTGTGCAACGCATCCACCAGCTGACATCTGAAAGTCGCTTTCGTCGCTCAGCCAACACCTCCGGTTGATTGATGATCATGTCCAGCTCCAGCTTCGAAGGGGCCTCCGGTGACCCATCCTTCCTGCGTCGTTTGGGAAACAGCCGCAGCCACCTGCGAGCAACCTCCTCATCACTCCACTGAGCGACCACATCGGGGCGACTGCGCAAAACGAGATGTAGGTGGTTGCTGAGCACGGTGTAGGTACGGCAATCAATGCCAAAGACCCCGGCCAGGAACTCCAGACGCTCTCGAATCCACTGGCGTCGGTGCTCAACGTCCTGACCGGTGAAGTCGTCCTGACCGCACAAAAAAGCTCGACGAACGCACCGCTGAATGGTGTGAAACACCTGCACTTCAGCGGGATCTGCGACTTCATAACGAGGTTGACGAGGCATGGCTTGGATCTCTGGGAACAATTGAACCGGATTGATAATACGAATCTGAATGCGACCCGTTAATGGTATCTGGGTGGCTCTTTTTTACTTCGTCACCGATCTGGACTCCCTCCCTAGATCCTCCCTGATACGCTGTGTCGATTAAGCTACTGCACTGTCCGAAGAAACCGAAGCACTTTCAGACGATGAAGGCGGAATTCAGGCCCCGTTGGTTGTATCGTGGCCAGCTAAACTGGACGGTGGGCCATTCGCAGCGGGGACTAGAAATTGGTGGCAGCGAAAACTCTTTTCGAACTCTTCGATATTCGAAAACGTCGCAGCGAAACGACTGATCTCGCCGCGAAGCGTCCGAATTTGGTTTGCGAATTTACGGATAGATGCAACGGACGGCACTTCGGCACATTCAACGAAATTTTGAAGCGACGTTTATCCAACGCGATCTACCACAGTCACTGTCATCCAAGAACCTGATCATGAGAACCATTCTCCCACTTCTGATTTTCGGCTGCTGGGCTGCCGGTGCCACCACCGCTCAGGCCGACCGTCCGAACATCATCATGTTCCTGATAGACGATCAGAACCCAACAAGCATCGCGGCGTTCGGGGGCGATACCTACACACCCAATCTCGACCGCATGGCTGAGGAAGGAATGAAGTTCACGCGAGCCTACGTGAGTAGCTCTGTTTGCACTCCGTCTCGATACAGCTTCCTGACTGGCCGGTTCGCTGGAAACTCACATAGCAAACTGTATGCCGACGCGGTCGGCGGCAAGGAGAATCAGGGGCTCCCCAATTTCAATGTTGCACTGGAACGCGACAACATGAACGCCGGAAACATTCTTCGTGAAGCCGGCTATACCACCGGCTTCGTGGGGAAATTTCATCTTGCTTCCGAGTTGGACTTTCCAGAGTTCTACAGAGGCAAAAACGGCTGGATCAGGATTCCTAAAGACGCCAGTCCTGGTCCTGAAACATCGGCTCAGTTCAAACACAACGAACGCTGGATGCGGCGTTACCTCGAGACAGTTGGTTTTTCATGGGCGAAGAACGTCTACCCGGAAAACATCCACTCGCCCTATTCGTCGCACAACCCAGAATGGACAACGGTGGCGGCGTTGGAGTTCATCGAAGAAAACAAGGACGGACCCTTTTATCTTCACCTTTGCAGCACGCTACTGCATGGACCGGACAAGTCCTGGCGTAAGTCCATGGATCAACCACTTGTCACCGGAGAGGGCGAAGTTGAGACTCTCCCGGAAGTCATGACGCCACGCGCTGAGCTTCTCAAGACAATCGCTGAAAAGGGATTCGATCCTGAAAGCCATGTCGCTGGTGAAGCATGGATCGACGACTCGCTCGGAGCAGTATTGCGAAAGCTGAAGGAGCTCGGGATCGACGACAACACGCTCGTGATCTTCGCGCCGGATCATGGCCGCGATGGCAAAGCGTCCGTCTTTTCCCACGGTGGTTGCCAAGTGCCGATGATCATGCGTTGGCCGAACGGTATCCCAGCGGGCCGGGTGTGTGACGAACTCGTGCAGAACATCGACCTCGTGCCGACGTTCTTCGACCTCGGGCACGGGCAGATACCGACTTCGTACCGAATGGATGGACGGAGCCTCACACCGCTATTCAAGAACGGAGTAGCCAAAGACTGGCGGGATCATCTCTATCTCGAAATGGGAGCGGCACGGGCAACCGTCACGAAAGACTGGTCCTACATCGCAGTCCGCTACACCCAAGAACAGATCGCGGTTATCAAAAAAGCGAAGCCTGAATCGTTACCGCGTGCCATGTCCTACATCGAACGTCTGGGCATCGGAGTGCGGGGAGCTGATCGGCCCGGTTTCTTCGACGAAGATCAGCTCTACGATCTGAAGAGTGACCCGAACGAAATGAAGAACCTGGCATACAAGAAGGCTCAGGCCACCCGCATTGGAGAGATGCGCGATCTCATGCAACAGGACCTCGAATCAATCGGCCGTCCATTTGGAGAGTTCATCCCCGGAGGCAACGCAGCCGCACCCGGACAGATTGACAAACAAATCGAAATCGTGAAGCAACTCGACATCCGAGGTAAGAACGTAACCGTGCCATCCGGATTGAATGGGCAGGCGGACGTTTCCGATGAGCGAACTCCCGACGTTAAAGCGAAAAGAAAGTCAGAACGCGAAGCTCGCAGAAACGCAAGAAAAGAAGCCAAGCCAAACATGCGGGAAGATTCGGGTAGGTGATCGGAACAGGTTCGTGTTCCAGAAGTCCCCGGCGTCTGAATGCGAACGAATGTAGACTGATCACTTTCCCCGACCAAACCCCATCGGTCATCGTTTCCTAAACGAGGCTGAGGTCGAAAGACCCTTTAAGGCAGGCCCGGAATCGGCATCGGAATGGCTGTCAGGCTATCCGCCGTCGTCGCAAACAGTGTCTTCCGATCCCTGCCACCGAACGTGCAATTGGTCAGCCCGCGGCCGGGCAACTTAATCACGCCAAACGCTCTCCCATTTGGCGCGAATACCTCGATCTGCTTCGTTGCCACGTATAGATTCCCCGCATCATCAACTGCCATTCCGTCGCCGTTGGACGTCGTTTCGAGGAGAGTCATGGGATTTCGCGTCGATCCATCGGCGAGCAGCTCCAGACGTTCCACCTTGGTTTCATTGACTACATAGAGATACCGCTCATCGGGCGACAAGGCGATCCCGTTGGGGTAGTAGTCTCGAGTGACCAAATGAACCTCGCCGTCGCTAGTGAGCCGATAGACACCGGTATGTTCGAGATCGCGCTGATGCGGTCGATAGGCCGGATCGCTGAAATAGATTGTGCCATCGGAACGAACGATGGCATCGTTGGTTTGATTGAAGCGACCTGACGCTAAGCCATTCGAGGTCCCATCGAAGTTATCCGCCAGGACTTGCAGCGGCGGCGGCCGTTCATCGTGACTCACGGGCAGCAAGAGATGACCGAGGGTCCTCGATTCAACCTGACAGATGATCAGCTCGCCATTGGGTGTGATGGCCAGACCATTGCCACCGCCGGTCGCCTCGATGTAACGGTCAAACTGATCGGGTGCCTGATAACGCCAAGTGACCGATTCCCGGACATCCGAAAACAACAGGGCTTGTTGTGACGCGACCCAGAGTGGTCCTTCGGTGAAAGTGAACCCAGACCTCAACAGCACTGGTTGACCCGCATGAGCAACCGGGTCGATCAATCCGTCATCCGTGTCGTTGGATTCCTGGCCGATCGCCGCTTGTGCGATGATCATTAGCCAAACCACGACGGTAAGCCGTCGCCTCTTCGCAAGCAGCGATGTTTCCTTCGCCTCGTTGTCGACGGTCATGATCGTTCTGGCCCTTTCTCAGTTCGCTGTGCGTCACTGTGAGGACTATAACCAAAACGGGGGCTCCATTCATCGAGCGTTCGAGAAGTCCTCTTTATCTCATCCAGCTGGTCAGGACGTGTTTGGATGCAATTCCGGTTTGGCGCTGGGTGACTCTGCCATCGCGAATCATCATGAGCGTCGGCAAGCTCGCGACGCCTAGTTGCTGCGCGAGTACCCGATGAGTATCGACATTGATCTTGATGATCGTCGTTTGACTCTCGGTCGCGGCGTCCTCGATCTGATGGAGGATCTGCCCTTGTTGACGGCAGGGACCGCACCAATCCGCATAGAAGTCGAGCAACACAGGACCCGGCGATCGAAGGATCGCCTGCCTCAGATCCGCGTCGGCTTCCAGCGTAATCATTCTGGGGCTTGGTGGGGCCAACGGCGTCACCGAGCTGGCGAGCGATGCATGGACCGCCGTCGGTTCTGAAACCGCCTTGGCAATCGGGTCAAATGTCAGTGCAGAATCGACCTGCGTTTCCACGAGCGTTTCATGCTTGGAATGAGTCTCCATCCGAGCGGTTCGGAATGAGTCCGCGTTGGCGCAACCAAGGGCTGTGACGATCACCATCACGACCCCGAGCCCCATCGAAGCTTGGGTCAGAATATCGGAAGTTCGCATTAATCGGGAATCGTTCATGATCTGGCTTTCGAGCTGGCGTGAGAGCAATGTGCGATCGGCGAGTCATTCGCCGTTGCCCTACCAATTGCCACGCCGGAGCGGAGTCCGCCGCCGATGACGTGTTGAGCCGCAATCCGTGATGCCCGGCAATCACGAGCACGCTCATAACCGTCATAGATGGACCGTCTTCGTCATGGGATCGTGTGTTTCACGCGGATGATCCACGCCGCGATTGGTGGAGGCCCCGCGATGCGTGATGGAAAACAGGGTAAAGCAAGCATGCCAACCCTTTGTGAGTTCGCAGATTCTCACGGTGGCAAGAAGCATCAGAAAGGTTGCAACACTTTCGGTGTAAGCACGCTTGGGACGATGGCCGCTCATGGGCGTGCCGCAAATCAAACATCCCACATACCCCTAGAAGGACTCAAAAGATGCGTCACCTCTCCATGGTCATGTTGACCGCGATCAGCTTCGCAATCGGATGCAGCCAAGACCACTCGGTCACATCGCCAACGCGTGTCGCGACCGTGATGACCGATCTCGACGCATCAGTCCCGACGTCTGGTGCCATCATTCTCGAACCCGCCGAATTGGAAAAGCTTTCCGACTGGGATGCGACCAGCAAAGCCACCGCGATGCTGACGGAATCACTGGCGACCATCATGTCAGACATCCACGACCCAGAGTCGGCAGCCGCTGCGATTCCGAAATTGCGTCAGTTGGCACCGAAGTTCGCTGCGATCCAGCGAGCCGAGAACACGTTCGGCACTCCGTCTGCCGAAGATCAAGCGCTTGTGTGGAAGAACTTGGGCGAGGCGAATCGGTTATTCGATCAGCACTACGTGCCTCTGACAGAGAACGATGAACTCCGCGCCATCGTCGGGCAAGCGATTGACGACGCCTACGTCGGCGAGATCACGGAGTGACATTGGCACCGACCAAGGTGGTCCATGCGGAGCCATATATTCCTAGGCGGTCTTTTCGCCGCGTTGCACCAAGTACAGCAGCACCGGGCTGGCAACGAAGATGGAACTGTAGGTCCCGACCAGCACACCAACGACCAAGCAGAACGCAAATGCGTGAATTCCCTCGCCACCGAACGCGTAGAGCAGCACGACAACGATTAATGTCGTCAACGATGTCAACAACGTTCGGCTAAGTGTTTGGTTGATGCTGGTATTGATCATGTCACCCGTCAGCCGTGGTGCTTTGCCTTTTGTCTCGCGAATTCGGTCAAACACGACGATCGTATCGTTGAGCGAATAACCAATGATCGTTAGCAAGGCTGCGACGACGGTCAGCGAAATCTTGAATGGATCGATCAGGAGGAATCCAAGAGCACCGGCAAGCCAGTAGCTCACCGCGATCGCTCCCAACGTGATCGAAACGTCGTGCACCAAAGCCACGACCGCCGCAACGCCGTAAATCACTCGTTGGAACCGGAACCAGATGTAGCCAATGATGCAAAGCAGTGATGCGAACAAAGCACCGAGTGCACGGCTAACCATGTCGCCGGCAACCCGGCTACCAACGCTGCTGCTACTGATCCAGACAGGTTCGCCGGAGAGTTCCGATTGAAGCTCGGTCATCACCTTCGTGGCGTTATCACCGGTCAGGGGCAGCTGAACTCGCCAGTCGGAAAATTTCAACACCGATCCGTCCTGCCAAAGCTCTGCTCCGTCACCGCGCGGTTTCAGAACCACGCCGCGGGCATTCATCGTCACACCGGCGGTCTCCGCGGCGGACTCGATGGCGCTCTGAAGTGCGTCTTGATTGATCACGGCGACCGCGCCATCCTCAATTCCGAGCGAAATGTCCGACGTGCTGAACGCCAATACCGGAACGGCAGACGATCCGGTGGATTCGGAATCGGCTGGCTCGGATTCGCTGTCCGCTTCGCTCTCGGGTGCCGCCCCCGAATCGTCATCATTGGATTCGGTCGTGCCTTCTTGCATGGCCATGGCCAGCGTGATGCCGTCGGCTGATGTCAGGTAAGAGCGATCACGGCTGCGATATTGGATACTGCCTTGCTCGTCTGGTTTCGGACCGAGATCGGCGGCCTGGACATCGACTTGATACGTGACCAAGCCCACTTCGCTGGAGTCGGCGAAGGCGGCTGCGACGGCCGCCTTGAGATCTTCGACGCGTTCAATCGATGAATCCACCTTGTAGACCGTGTCTTCCTCGGCCGATTCCATGCTGACACCGGCGATCGTGAACTGGGCTTTTTCGTCACCGGCATTTTCGAAGGAATCGCCGACGATCTTTCGAACGTTTTCTGCCGGGGTTGGCGAGTCGAGTCGGAACTGAACCGACGAACCGCCTGCAAAATCGATATCGAAGATCCCGCCTCCTCGCATCACGAGCGCGCCGATGCCGACAGCCACCAAGATCGCCGACAGCGTGAGCGATAAACGGCCCTTGCCAGTGAAGTCGAAGTCGCCGCCACCGGCCAATGCGCCACGTACGGCGGCGATGCCGTTGAACATCTTGAGGTTCAAGAATCCGTGACGTTCTGCCAAGTCGAACAGTGTTCGCGACACGTAGATCGCCGTGAACATGGAAAACAGAATGCCCAAGATCAACGTCACCGCGAAGCCGCGAATTTGATCGGTCCCGATGGCATACAGCACGATTGCTGTGATCAGCGTCGTGAGGTTTGCATCGACAATGGTTGTGGTGGCACGGGCGAATCCATTGCGAATCGCCATTCGGGCTTTGGCGCCTTTATTCAGTTCTTCGCGAATGCGCTCGAAGATCAAGACGTTCGCGTCCACCGACATCCCGACGGTGAGCACCAAACCCGCCAGCCCCGGCAGGGTTAATGGCTGGTTGATGAAGACCATCGTCGCCAGAATCATCGCCAGGTTCATGATCAGCGCAATGCATGCCACCGCACCGGCGAAGAGGTAATAACACAGGATGAAGATCAGCACGAGCGAAAGCGACACCGCGATCGCATAGACGCCTTTTTTGATCGTGTCGGCACCGAGCGTCGCGTCGATTTGGTTTTCCGCGATCGGTTTCTTGGTGACCGTTGCCGGTAACTGGCCAGCCTTCAGAATCTTGACCAGGCGATCGACTTCGTCGCGTGTGAAGTTGCCCGTGATCCGGCCTTCTTTCCGAATAGGCTGCAAGATGTTGGGTGCCGACAAAAGCGTGTCATCGAGCACGATTCCCAATTGGCGTTGTCGCGTGCCCTCCGGGGAATTGTTCGTCGTCAACGCGAAGAAACGGCCGGAGCCCTGATCAGTCAAATTGAATGCCACGGCAGGCGATCCATTTTGGTCAAACGTGCTGGCAGCATAGGAGAGATCTTCGCCCGTGATATCGAGCAGCGAGTCGATGATCGTCAGAATCTCAAGCTCAGGAATGTCCTGCGCTTTCATCCAAGTCGCGATCTTGAATTCCTCGTCGGCGCCACGGGTTTCGACAGGCGGCGTGACGATTTGACCCGTCTTTGGATTGCGAACCACGGCGTTGCCGACAGGCATCCGCAAGGGTTGGATGCCGTCGATGCTGTCGGACTCGCGGCCGATCGTCACCCATCGGCCGTACTTTGCGTCGGTCACGCTGCCGACCATCGGTGATGTTTGGCCTTCCGAGGCACGATCGATGGCGGTACTGATGATTGCTTGGTGGTCTGCCTGGTTGGCGACGATGGCAAAGCGGAGTTGACCGGCATCTTCAACGAGTTTCTTGATCCGATCGACTTCCCTCTGATCGACTTCCGGAACAATGATTTCGATTTGCTCCTCGCCATACGGACGGATCACGATTTCCTGGGTACCGCTGGGGTTGATCCGACGGATCAATGGTTCGATCAGGTCTTGGCTGGTAATGGGTTCCTGATTCGATTCGCTGCGTTCACGCTGTTTCTCCGGATCGATCTGGTACACCAAAATCGTACCGCCCCTCAAATCGACTCCCAGGCTCGGGAATTTGTTGTAGAGCGTTACCGCGCTAGCAATGATGGCCAGCAAGATGAAACCCAATCGGGTTCCATAATTGGGCATCTTGAGCCCTTTGGCGATGTAATGTCCGGCGATGAACGGCAAGATCAGAACGGCCGCCGCCGTGACGAGCAGCAGCAACTTCGTGTTGCTGATTTCTCGGGTGACATTGGTCTGCGCGAAGCCGATCCAGTCGTTCAGAACATCGAGGCAGGGGAGAAAATCCATCTTGATTCTTCGGCGGTGGAGGGTGGTCGCGTGATCGCCCGACATCGTGTCGAAAGCGAGTCATCTCGATTGGGTGATAGGGATCGGTTCAGTCCGACGATTCCCCGTCGGATTTGGCCTTGGATTGGGACGCGGAGACGACCGAGGAGATGGCCGATCGATTGATTTTGACGCGCGTGCTGCCATTTTCATCGATTTTGATCGTAACGACATCGCTGTCCGGCGCGGCGGCAACCACCACGGCATGAATACCGCCGGCGGTGATCACACGATCATTTTTCTGGATGGATGCCAACAATCGAGCTTCCTCGGCCTTGCGGCGCCTTTCGGGTGCCCAGAACGTGACGTAAAAAATTGCCAACAAACCGACAGGCAAAAGCAACGGATTATCGAAAAAGCGCACCGCAAATGGGCGATCGTCGGCCGCTGCTTGGGCGAGGCAGAAAAGGAATGAGATCAAGGCGGGTTTGACCAACGATCGAAGGTTCCGACAACGTGATGCGGCATGATATGGAAGCGAAAAAATCGCCACAAGCCCAGCCCAGACCGGACAGTTGGCCCAAATGGCCCCCGACGGATCCGTCGATTCGGGATGCGATACGGTCGGTTTTGGAGGACGGCCAATGGGGTCAGTATCACTCGGACATTGCCAAGCGGCTCCGGGACGCGATTTCAGACCGCTGGCAGTGCCAGCATTCTCAGCTGACATGCAGCGGGACCGCCGCGATCGAATTGGCCATTCGGGCAGCGATACCCAATCACCGGGCGACGTCGACAATGCCTCACCGCGTGGTCGTTGCCGCGTACGACTATCCGGGCAATTTAAGAACGATTGAGCTGCTTGGGGCGCGTCCGGTCGTGGTCGATGTGCATGCTCAATCCCCATGCCTGGACGTCGATCAAGTAGCTCGGGTCGGTGAGGCGCCCTGGGCTGAGTCCGTTGTGGCGGTGGTCGCATCCCACCTGCATGGCCATGCCGCGGACATGGATGCGTTGTCACGGCTATGTCGGCAGCACGGTTGGACACTCATTGAGGACGCCTGCCAGTCACCCGGTGGATTGACCGCCGACGGACGCACACTGGGAAGCCTGGGCGATATCGGTTGCCTTAGTTTCGGAGGTAGCAAGCCGATTACAGCCGGGAACGGTGGCGCCCTGTTGATTCACGACGGCGTCGTCGCTGCACGCATCGACACGATGACCCAGCGACCCGGAGACACCTACCCTTTGTCGCCGCTGCAGTGCGCTGTCATTCTGCCGCAGCTGCACCAGTTGGATGAGCGAAATCGCCGGCGCGACGTCGCCGCTCGCCAAATTCAATCACTCAATTGGAACTTGATGGGCTGTCGGCCGCTTGAGCCCTTCCCCGAGGGAGGTCGACTGGCGGTTTACAAGTTTCCGGTGCTTTGCGATTCGTCTTTGCAGCGTGATGCAATCGTGCGAAACTGGCGAGCGGCCGGTGTACCTGTCGGCGAGGGATTTCGAAGCATGCATCGACTCTCGAACCGACGCGTTGACCGCGTGGGTACTCTCGAAAATGCCGAGCGTTTCGGCGAGCGTCTCCTGTTGATTGACCATCGAGTCCTCCTCGATGAGCATGCTGCGGAACGACTCGCCACGATGATGAGGCCGTTTCACTGACCGATCCGAAACCGCGGCGAACGAAAGGGAATTCCGTGAGCGAGATTCGATCATCCGTGACCTGGATCATGGTGGGAGCGTCTGCCATGGCCATCGGCTTGGTCACCGCCGTCGCCGACGCTCAAGAACTGGAACTGCCTTCCGATACAGAGATACCGCAGCCGGAGCAAATCCTCGCGCCGGCCGATGCGGAGTTGGTGCGGAAAAGGCAGTTGCAGATCCAGAACGCTCTGGATGGCCAAGCGATTGAGACCGGCGACCCGATGCTGAACGACGTCCTGAGTGTCATGCGCCGGCGCGGAAGCATCCTCAAGGGATCGTCGCTCGATCCGGTGGAGGCCGATGCGGCACCAGCAATCAACCATGGTGAACCCCTCGATGTCCCAAGCGCTCGGGAGCTCGACTCCGGAGCGGCTTCGGCAATGTTCGACCGGGGGGCGGAACACGATTCCTTTGCGCCCGGTAAATTCGGCCTTGGTGTTCCGATCCAAGATGTGCGTCAACCACGTCCCAACGTTCCATCGACCGGCGTGGCTCGTTTGGCGGAATCTTTGTTGCGATCGGCGCGGCTGCTCGAGAAAATTTCAGGTGACGATCCGATGGTGAACCAGCTCCGACAGAGGGCGGTTAAGCTGTTGACAGGTGGCATGGCCGCTCATCCTCGACCTGGATCGGTTTTGACCAGTCCAAGTGGGATGGATTCTGGCATGACGTCTTCGATGGGCCGAACCATTCGACCATAGCGGGCGAAGCATGAGGTGGGCTCGATGCCTGTTGAATCTGGCCCGCACTCCCTCCGACCGAATTTGTCCACTTTGGCCTCTTCAACGTCCGGCACACACACCAACCGTTCGCCGAGTGCGTCGTGGTCGTCGCTTCGCCAAGGGCTAGTGCGGCGACCACTTGTCCTAGTCATGGGCATCATCACCATCGCGATCACCAGTTTCGTGGCGGCGGACTACATCATCGCCATCCCGGCGGACGTGCAGGCAACCTTCGTGGGGCGTCAGTCATGCGTGGAGTGCCACTCCACCCAGTCCCATGCCTTCGCCGGATCGCATCACGACCTGGCGATGGATATCGCCACCGACCGCACGGTGCTGGGCGATTTCAATGACGTCGAGTTCGTCAATGATGGGATCGTCAGCCGCCTGTACCGGGATGGCGATCGATTCATGATCAGCACGGAGGGACCGACTGGAGAGATGGAGGACTTCGAGGTCAAGTACGTCTTTGGCGTCGATCCGTTGCAGCAGTACATGGTTGAATTCGACCGGCCCGATGATGCCGCTCCCAATGAAGTCGGTCGTTTGCAGGTGTTGCGGATTTCGTGGGATACGAATGCCAAAAAGTGGTTTTACCTAAGACCACCGGACGTTCCAGAGAAGTTGGAACCTGGCGATCCGCTGCACTGGACGGGCGTCGCGCAACGTTGGCAAACCATGTGCGCCGATTGCCACAGCACAAACCTGCAACGGAATTTTGACGTCAAGACATTGACGTACCGAACGACGTTCTCCGAGATCGACGTGAGTTGCGAATCGTGTCACGGGCCGGCGAGTCTTCACCTTGAGCTGGCCCGGTCTGGCTCATTGTTTTGGGATCGAAACCATGGATTCGGTTTGGCCGCACTCAAGGGCGATGACCCAACGACTCAGCTGGAGTCATGCGCTCCTTGCCACAGTCGTCGCGGCGTGATGGACGCGACGTTTCAGGCCGGTGATCGGTACTGTGACCACTACAACTTGGAGTTGTTACGTAGTGACACGTATCATCACGACGGACAGATCAAAGATGAAGTCTACGTGTTTGGTTCCTTTGTGCAGAGCAAGATGTATCACAAGGGGATCCGCTGCACGGATTGCCATGATCCGCACACGCTGGAAATGAAACATCCTGGCAACGAAACCTGCACGTCATGTCATCAACATTCGGCCGGGAAGTACGACGTCCCGTCGCATCATCATCACGAGGTGGGCACAGCAGGGGCAATGTGCGTGAACTGTCACATGCCTCACACAACCTACATGGCCGTTGATGCACGGCGAGATCATAGTCTGCGAGTGCCACGCCCGGATCTATCCGTGAAATTTGGGACGCCCAATGCGTGCAGCAGTTGTCACGTGCGTGATCAACTGGAACAGTTGCCTACCGAACAACACGCTTCGCTGGAGCTCTATCAAGATTGGCTTGCGATGGCGGCCGAAGATGAGACGATCGCGTCGGCAATCGCCAAGACCGATCAATGGTGTGATGAGGCGTGCGAGAAATGGTACGGCGCTGATCGGCAAACACCCGCCCACTACGGCGAGGTGTTGGCTCGACTGCGACGCGGCGATTCATCTGCCATCGCCTCAGCGTTGAAGCTGGTCACGCGGCCTCCCACGGATGTGACGCCGGTGTTAGCGAGAGCGACGGCGCTAGACGAGTTAATGCAACAACAACCTCGCGAGGCGGTTCGTGCCGCCGAGGAATTACTGGAACAGTCCAATGAACATCCGATCTTGCGCGCCACGGCCGCTCGGGCGATGTCCGTTGCATCTCCACGCGATGCCGTTGACCGATTGATGCCATTGCTGGAGCCGGAGTCCCAAGACCCATCCCGACTCGTTCGCAGCGAAGCGGCTCGCGCGCTGGTCTCTTCGGGCGGCTACGAATTGGTACGTGGTCGGCGCCGCACGATCGTCGATGATGCGGTCGAGATGGTTCGCGATGAATTGATGGTGGCATCGGATCGAGGCGGTGCTCATATGGGATGGGCCATGCTTTGCGAACAACGCGGCAAATACCTCGGCGCCGTCAAAGCGTATCAGGATGCGATTCGCGTGGAGCCAGAAACGACGGGACCTCGGACCAACTTGGCGGCCTTGTACGAATCCCTATTGTCCGAATCAGGTCGCAACGCGACGGCACGGCAGGCCGTCGATGCCATCACCGGTGGCGATGCGGCAGTGCTACGGCAACAGGCCCAACTACTTCGAGCCGCCGAGTTGCCGTTGCTGCGTCGCGACGCGGAACTTGCCCGTGACAATGCCGACATCCAGTATCGATATGGGCTGGCGCTCTACTTGGCTGGAAAATTTTCCGAGGCGGAGGCGAGAATTCGCAGGGCCGTTGCGTTGGCACCCGACGTGGAAGTATTTCAAACGGCACTGCGGCTATTGCAGGAAGAGGTCGCCCGACGATCCCCTTCGAAGTCGCTCTAGCAGGCCCTCGAAGTCGCTCTTGCGGGGTCGACAAGGCCACTCGATGGGCCGCTGCCAATCAATCTGGTAGACTCGGATCCCGCGACAGGGGTTTTCCCGGTCGCTTGAAAGTTGCCCGACTCTTTCCCGCTGGAAACGTCACTCCATGAGTCCGATCGAGTTGAACCCGATATTGGTCATCGCTCAGCAGACCCGCGTCGGCGCTGGAGCCCTTGCGGCGCTCGTCGGCGTCTTCTTGGCTCTCTTTTTCTTTGCGGTGCTGGCATTTTTCTTTTTGCGTTACGGCAAGCTGTGGTTCCAAGCCTATATGTCTCAGGCGGACGTGGCGTTATTCAACCTGATTCGCATGCACTTCACGAAAGTGAATCCGAACGTGATTGTTCAGGCCAAGGTCATGGCTGCCCAAGCCGGGATGAACACGTCGAGGGCCGATGGGATCAGCACGAAACGGCTGGAGGCGCACTTCTTGGCGGGTGGCAATGTCATGAACGTCATCCATGCCATCATCGCCGCTCACCGTGCCCAAATCGCATTGGACTTCGATCAGGCCGCTGCGATCGATTTGGCGGGCCGAGATGTGCTTGATGCCGTGCAGACAAGTGTTTATCCCAAGGTGATTGACTGTCCGGATCCCAAACGCAGTGGGAAGACGACGCTGAGTGCGATTACCAAGAACGGCGTGGAGTTGCGGGTACGCGCCCGTGTGACGGTGCGAACCAACATCGAGCAGCTGATCGGAGGCGCCACCGAAGACACAGTCATCGCTCGCGTCGGCGAGGCCATCATTAGCTCCATTGGCTCTGCCGAAACGCACTTCGCCGTATTAGAGAATCCAGACATGATCACGCGTGTCGTTCTTTCGCGCGGCTTGGATGCGCAAACGGCGTTTGAAATCGTGTCCATCGACATTGCCGATATTGACGTCGGTGAAAATATCGGTGCGAGGCTGCAAAGCGATCAAGCCGAAGCGGACACGCGAGTGGCACGGGCACAAGCCGAACGCCGTCGGGCCGAAGCGATCGCCCAGGAGCAGCAAATGAAAGCGAAAGTTTCCGATAACCGATCACGGCTGGTCTTGGCAGAAGCCGAAGTACCGCGGGCGATGGCAGAAGCATTCACCGCAGGCAGGATCGGCGAGGTCGCCGACAGAAACGCGTCGACGACTTAATGCAGCGGCACTCTTATCGGGTCTCGATCCCAACTTCCGATGGTCTCCAACTCGCGGGCATCGTTGATCGACCAAATGGGAGTGCTGACCAAGTTGGAGATCAGCCGGTTCAACGTGGACCCGTGGCTGTCTTGAGCCATTGCTTTACCTGCAGCAAGGACCTGAAAGCCATCACGCGAATTTCGCGAGGGCTTGCCGAGGCGGGCGTGGCCGTCTTGCGATTCGATATGCGAGGACTCGGAGGCAGTGCCGGCGAGTTCTCGAACTCGAATTTTTCAACCAACATGGTCGATCTCGCGTCGGCCATTCGGTTTGCGACCGACGAATTAGGGGCCGTGACCGCCTTGGTCGGTCACAGCTTTGGCGGCGCCGCTTCGCTGGCCACCGCCGCCGGACTGGAAGTCGCGATCCCCGGCGGACTCGAACCCAACGAACGCGACTCGATCCAAGGCGTTGTGGCGATTGCCGCTCCCAGCGACACCGTCCACTTGGCCCATTTACTTTCCACCATGAATCCGGCAATCGAGTTGGATGGCCGTGGTGATGTCAGCATCGGCGGACGGACTTGGACGATTACCCAATCAATGCTGGATGATTTTCGTGGACATGAGTTGGCCGACGCGCTCCCCAGAATCCGTTGTCCCGTCTTGTTGTTTCACAGCCCCGTCGACACAACGGTTTCAATCGATCATGCCGTTCGCATGATGGGATTGGTGCGCGATGGTGACGGCCAAACGGCGGCCACGTTGGTCCCGCTGGCCGGTGCAGATCACTTGTTAGTCGACGACCCTCGCGACTTGATCTTGGTCACGGAGATTTCCGCTGCTTGGCTTCGCCGCTACGCGAGTGGTCCATGTGAGCAGGGCTGATTGCGTCGAAATGGACTTCATTTGCAACGAGGGGCGTGATTCCCGCCCCATGACGGCGCCGTCGCGTTTTCTAGCGTGACATGTCTGATGGGATCGGCTAGTCTTGAGGCTCCCTCCGGGGTGGCGACACCCTGCTCTCCTCATTCTATTCGTTTCCCACCGACCGGTTCTTCTCTTATGGAACCTCCTGCCACGCCAGGGCCGGCGCGCGATAATCGGCGCGCCTCCTCTACGCATGCTTCCGCCCCGAAGTCGTCTTCTCGACGCTCTGGACCTGTCCGTCGTCACTCCGACCAAGCCGTCGATGCGCGAATCCGCGAACTGGACGCGCAGCGGGATCCTCTGTCTCTCCCCGAGGAAATCGTCAGTGAGATCACCAAGGCGGGCGGACGAGTCGGAATCCCGTCGCCGCCAGTCGACGGTGACTCCGTCAACCTGACGCAACTTCAGCAGATGGACTATCAGTCGCTCTTGCAGATGGCCGCAGAAGAAGGAATCCAAGACTACAAGCTGATTCCGCAGCACGACTTGGTATTTCGATTGCTGAAAGCGCGGATGCGGGCCAATGGGCTGATGTACGGTGAGGGAACTCTCGAAATTTTGCCGGATGGTTTCGGTTTTCTGCGTAGCGCCCAGTACCACTACCTTTCATGTCCCGACGATATCTATGTGTCGCCCAGTCAGATTCGTCGCTTCGGCTTGCATACAGGTTCCCATGTAGCCGGACAGATTCGTCCTCCAAAGGAAAACGAGCGTTACTTTGCGTTGCTTCGAATCGAAGCGATCAACCATGGGGAGCCCAATCGACAACAGAAACGACGCGCGTTCGATGATTTGACGCCAACGCATCCGCGATCAAGGATCGTGCTGGAACATCGTGCCGACGAACTGTCCACGCGAATCGTCGACTTATTCACACCCATTGGGTTCGGCCAGCGTGGTTTGATTGTGAGCCCGCCACGTGCGGGCAAGACACTGATGATGCAGAATCTTGCACGCGGGGTCCTGGCGAATTACCCCAATGCTTATGTCGTCGTGCTGCTGATTGACGAGCGTCCCGAAGAAGTCACGGACATGGAGCGTGAGATTCGGTCGCCGCAATGCGAGGTCATTAGCAGCACCTTTGACGAGCCACCGGCACGCCACATCCAGGTCGCTCAGATGGTGATCGAGAAAGCGAAACGGATGGTGGAGTCCGGGACCGACGTTGTGATTTTCTTGGACTCCATGACACGATTGGCCAGAGCCTACAACAGCGACGGTGACACGACCACGGGCAAATTGCTGACGGGCGGATTGGATGCCGGTGCGATGCAAAAACCCAAGTCGATCTTTGGTTCGGCCCGCAAGGTCGAGGAAGGCGGTTCGCTGACGATTCTTGCGACGGCGCTTGTCGACACCGGCAGCCGGATGGACGACATCATCTTTGAAGAGTTCAAGGGCACCGGTAATCTCGAGATCGTGTTGGACCAAGAGCTGGTCAATCGTCGTCTATGGCCGGCCATTGAACTGCATCGCAGCGGAACCCGGCGAGAGGAGATGCTGTTGGATTCTGATGAACACCGTCGGATCCAGGCGATTCGCACCGAACTATCCGAATTATCGCCGGTTGATTCCATGACGACGTTGTTGAAACGGTTGCGGGCGACCCAAAATAATGCCGAGTTTTTGATGACTGTCCAACCGCCACGGTAACGAAGGTTCCGAATTGTCACGCATCATTGATGGACTCGAGGGGGTGATTGGCTCCGGCCGTGTCGCCGTTGTCGTCAGCCGGTACAACACCTCGATTTGTGATTCGATGTTGAACGCGGCTATCCAGACGCTCACCGAAGCCGGAATCGAAGAAAGCCGTCACTGGATCATTCGTGTTCCAGGTGCCTGGGAACTCTGCTTTGGTGTCGACCAAGCTTTTTTACGTCCCAACGTGATTGCTGCGGTGGCGTTGGGTGCGGTGATCAAGGGCGAAACGACGCACGACGAGCACATCAATCGAACCGTCAGCGCCTCGCTGATGCGACAATCCATTGATAGTGGCCGTCCAGTTGGCTTTGGCCTATTGACGTGCAACACCATTGAACAGGCACTGCAGCGTTCCGGCGGCAGTGTCGGAAACAAGGGGCATGAGGCGGCCGGAGCTGTGCTGGAAATGCTGAGGCTTCAGCACAAGATGCGGTAATTTTCAACGATGATCGAAGCGACGTCCGCGTCATTGAATCGCCGATGCCTACCGACAGCTTGGTCGTGCTCAACGTCGCGCGCGACGTCACGTCCGAATGCCGACTCTCGTCCTGGCGTCAGCGAATTTTGGGGCCGCTTTGCTGTCTCGATCACGCTCGTCTGGTTCGTGATGCCTTGGATCACCCGCGTATCCGGCGCCGAGGCGGACGTTGGGATTGCGTATCGCGTGGAGCTGGGCCAAGCAAACAATCATTACGTGGAGGTGGAGCTCACCGCGACGGCGAAGGAGGCCGAAACGATCCTCATGATGCCGGTCTGGACCCCTGGTTCGTATCTAATTCGCGAGCATGCTCGACATCTGGATTCTCTGCGTGTTGCGAAGGAAGACGGTACCGCGTTATCCGTTCGAAAGACGCGGAAGAATCGATGGCGGGTCCAAACCGAACCCGGTACCAAATTCGTGGTTTCTTATCGACTCTACTGCAACGACGTGTCGGTGAGGACGAATTTCGTCAACGAACAGTTTGCAGTGCTCAATGGTGCAGCGACGTTCTTGACCGTGCTGGGTCAGCTCTCGGCGGAGCACCACGTCGCTCTCACGTTACCATCGCACTGGAACGGGTCCGCGACCTCCTTGACCAGTCAAGGAGGTGCGCACCGTTTTGTGGCGCGCAACTTTGATGAGTTGGTGGATAGCCCGATCGTAGCCGGACGCATCGATGTGTTTCCATTCGATGTCGATGGTGTGCCCCATCAACTGGTCAATGTCGGGCAGACGGACTATTGGGACGGTGCCAAAGCGGCTGCCGATCTTGCCGTCATTGTGCAGCAGCAGCGTGACTTCTGGGGTGGCCTGCCTTACGACCGTTACCTGTTCCTCAACGTGATCGGCGAGGGACGGGGTGGTTTGGAGCACGACCGATGTTGCTTGCTACTGACCAGTCGATGGAATTTTCGTGTTCCGGAGTCGTACGAGGATTGGTTGAGCCTGGCGAGCCATGAGTTTTTTCATGCCTGGAACGTTCGTCGGCTCCGTCCCAACAGCCTCTTACGCTACGACTATGAGAAAGAGACGTACACGGGAAGCCTCTGGATCGCCGAGGGGATCACGAGCTACTACGAGGACGTCTTTTTGGTCCGTTCCGGACTCATCGACGAAGAGGCGTATCTAGAGCGTCTTAGCAAGAATATTGAAACGACCCAGACGGCGCCGGGCCGTCGCGTCCAGTCGCTTCGCGACGCGTCATTTGACACCTGGATCAAGTTCTATCGGCCCGACGAAAATCGACGCAATACACGAGTGAGTTACTATTCGAAGGGTGCCGTCGTCGCGTTCCTGCTAGATGCCGAAATTCGGTCGCGGACCGATAATGAACGGTCGCTCGACGATGCCATGCGATTGGCTTATGGGCGTTTTGTCGAAACTGGCTTTTCCGAAGAAGAGTTTCGCGACGTGATCAATGAAATCGTCGCGGGTGACCTATCGTCATGGTTTCGCTCGATGGTCGACGACACCGACGAGCTCCAGTTTGAAATGGCGCTGCAGTGGTACGGCCTCCGCTGGGATGATTCAGAGGAGGACACCGACATCGACGATGATGATCCGGATGGTGAGGATGAGGACGCTGAGGAATCCAAACCCGAACGTTGGCTCGGAATCGAAATGGACGGTGACAAGGTCTCCATCATCTTGGATGACAGCCCCGCCGCGAATGCGGGTGTGAGTTTCGATGACCAAATCCTTGCCATCAACGGTTTTCAGCTTCACGGTTCTCTGGAAGGACATCTGGAGCAATTTGAAGTGGGCGACCAAATCAACCTGTTGATATCGCGACGTGGCGAGCTGCAATCGATCGATGTGACCATCGCACCGGCACCTAAACAATCCTGGACGCTCGTGATTGACGACAACGGATCAGAAGCGTCAATCCAGAATCGCGAATCGTGGATCGGCAAACGTTAGGCGATCTGCAGCTTGAACGGTCCGCGAACTCCGTGTTGCCTGCAGACATAAGCATCGATATCGCAAGTCCCAATTCCGCTTCGGTGCTCGGCACCTCTTGCAGTTGGAAAGTTGAGCAGGAGACAGAGGTTTGTCCAACCTCTCCGAGTTCTTCACTTAACTGATTTGCTTCGGTCTGGGATTTGACGCCAACCGGATAACGGATTTGCGTTACCTGTTCTTTCGGGGGTTCTGCCGGACGCCTTTTTGGCCTCTGTTTCGCCTATTGCGGCTGGCGGTGGGATCGTAGTTCGGGTTGGACGGCGACGGGATCGCAGCCGACGTTTCCTTTTGCCATGACGTCAGTCGTGTGTAAAGCTCGTTGGCCTTTGCTTGATTGACGGTTGCCAAGTTGCGTGATTCGCCAACATCCTCGGCAAGGTTGTAGAGTTCGAGGCTTTGATCTTCGTAGTGTTCAATCAACTTCCAGTCCCCCATCCGAATCGCGCTGGATGGCTTTCCTCGACCTACATAGCTGGGGAAATGCCAGAAGACCGCGTCACGTTTGACTTCGCCAGTGTCCTGAAGAACCGGAAGAAAACTCACTCCATCCAGAGTCTGCTTCGGACGGCTAACATTCGCGGCGTCCAGCATGGTTGGGTAAAAGTCCATGCCGAGAATCGGCGTGTCACAAGTTCGGCCCGCGTTCCTGATACCGGACCACCACACGCAGGCGGGCACTCGGATGCCGCCTTCGTAAAGCGCCCCTTTGCTTCCGTTGAGCGGTGCAACGAATTGCGGGACGCCACCGTTGTCGGACGTGAAGATGACCATCGTTTTGTCATCAAGTTTCAACCGCTTGAGCGTATCCATGATTCGGCCGACGTTATGGTCGACGGCATCGATCATCGCAGCGTAAATAGGATCGGCGTTGCGGTTTCGCATTGCCCTCGCTTTGCGTTCGTACTTCGCGACGAGATCGGCCTTAGGCTCGAACGGGGCATGGATCGCGTGATAAGGCAGGTAGAGGAAGAACGGACGATCTTTGTTGTTCTCAATGAAATCGATTCCGTGGTTCGTAAACACGTCGGTAATGAATTCGCCGTCTTGGTCGAAATAAGCACGTTGGTCGAAACCCAAGTCTCGTGGTTTCTTGTAGGAATCGAAACCCTGACCGGTAGCTGTGCTGGGCCCGGATTGGCCTCGTCCGAGATTCCACATCCCGAAGGCGGCGGTCGCGTAACCCGCGTCTTTCAGGCACTCGGCAATCGTGACGACTTCGGTGTCCATCGTGTCACTACTATGCGCCGCCGTGATCTTGTGATGTGCTGAACCGGGAGCGTGTCGTTCATCAACGACGGTGTAAATGCCGTGTCGTGGTGGGTACTGGCCCGACATGATGCAAGCCCGGCTTGGAGCACAGTTGGGAGCACTGGCGTAGGCTTGGCTGAAGATGATGCCTTCGCGAGCGATTCGATCTGTATTCGGTGTCTCGATGAATTTGTTGCCGGAGAAACCCATGTCGCACCAGCCCATGTCGTCGATCAGAAAGAAGACGAAGTTGGGTTGGTCCGTAGTGGATGAGGTCACGGATCCTTTTGCTTCTGGACTCGTCGCCCCGTCTGCTGCTTCATTGTTCGCCTCGTCTGTTGCTTCTGGCTTGGGACTCGTTACCTCGTCCACTACGCGTGAATCGGACTGCTGAGCGCTACCGGTACGTTGCGAGGCTTCGAGTTCTGTTCTCGTGATCTTGCCGTCTGCGTTGGAGTCGATTTTCGCGAACATCTTTGTGGCGTTGTCGACGACTTCTTTTCGAGTCAGCACGCCGTCATTGTTATGGTCGAGTTCCTTTGCGTGCCCTCGCAAGAATCCTCCCATCGCCGAGCGTACGTTGCCCTTCACTCTTAGCTCCGAATCAGAGAGTTCCTCGTTCTGATCCGTGTCGTAACCTCCAAACGCCTTTTCTGATTCACCCACGAGTTCGTCACGACTGATGATGTTGTCTTTGTTCAGATCGATTTCAGCCGCGTGAACAATAATCCAAGGTTGACGCGGACCATCGCCGGGCTGCGGTCCGCGAGGACCGCCGGCTTGATTCGGACGACCGTTTCCTTGTCGACCACCTCGCTGCGGACGGTCGCCTTGCCCGCGATCCCCCTGCCTGCGGCCAGCTTGCGGGAGGTTGTCTTGTCCGCGCTGTCCGCCGGTGCCGCGAAGCTCCTCGCTGGTCAGTTGTCCGTCGCGGTTCTTGTCGAGAGTTAGTAGAGCCGTTGCGGCTTTCTGAATCTCAGCCTTGTCGACTATCCCGTCACGGTTAACATCAAGTGCTTTCAATATTGGATTGCCGCCGCCGCCCTGACTTGGACCGTCTCCGCGCCGCGCGCCGCCTTGCCCGGGCTGACCCTGACCACCACGACGCTCGCCGCCGCGGTCGCCCGCAGGCTGCTCCCCTCGTGTCGGACGTTTTTCTTCGGGGGACGGTGCGCCATTGCGACGGACTGCATCTCCTCTTTCACCGCGTTGGCGAGGAGTGTACGTTTCAGTGGTCGTGCCTTGCTGAGACACAAAGCTGAAAGTCGCTGACCCGTCATCAGCTACGGTGTATCGGACGGACCTTTTGTCACCGTTCACATCGTAGATGACGACGTAGCTATCGGGCTTTGGGTTTTCAAAGCCGGTGATCTTCGCGCCCTTCAGTCCGCTTAGCGATGGACGCATCGGTCTCGCACGCGGCTGCGGATCAACTTGTCCATTTTGCTCCACGACCTCGCCGTAGAATCCGCCATTCAGATATGGAAACGTTTGCGTTGCGTGGTAGTGGTATTTGCCGTCGGACCCCTTGTGGCCGTTGAGCCAGTCGAGATCGGTGGGAGGCTTGCTGTTGGGGTCGTTGTAGCCGTAAATCGGGTAGCCATCGAGGGCGACAGCCACTGGGTTACCCGCTCCAACAGTCTTCTCCAAATGCACGGGAGCGACGTGGTAGTGGTAGTCGTCGGCTCGGCCACAGTGCCCGCCCCATTGGTCGAGTTCGCCAGCTTCTAGCGTGTCCGTTTTGCCGTCGTTCTTGATCGGATTAAAGATCGGTACACCATTGACGGCCAGAGCAATCGCTCCACGAAAGAAATGCTCTTTCGTCGACATCGGGTTCGTTGCCGGCACGGGATGGAGAGGAATCCGCCAAGCATTTTCGCCGGCATACGATTGCGGAAGCGGCACTTGCTGTTGCCAAGCCTTGATGCCAATCATCATCGGATGCGCGGGCATGCCATTGGATTCGACGAATAGGTAGTGCCGGTCAAATCGAACCTTCACCGTTTCTTGAAATGGGGTGAACAGTTTTGCCAGTTCGGGTGCTGGTGCTTCCTTTGTATCCTGAAATACCACCAATCGTTGTTGGGCCGGTTCGGTATTGAGCCTGACAATCTCTTCCTTCTTCATCTCTGAAGGAGCGTGTGAATGGCCTTCGTGAGCGTCGGCAACCGTCGCAAGTAACAGGGAAAGACAGACGAATGGTAGTGTTTTCATCATTGTGCCTATGCTTCTTGTTGGTTGCTGATCTGATTTTGGATGTTGATACGATGTCGTGCTAATTCTGATTCGTGCGGTCACGTCCACGTTGCCCCTGTCTTCCGCGTTGCCCACCGCCTGCACCTCTCGGTCCACGGTTAAATCCGAATGTGCTTGACCCCATCTCGGCCGGCGTGAGTTGGACGGTGTAGTCCTGCGTGAGTGCCTTGCACATCGTTTCCGTGCAACCGAAGTAGTGCATCGAAAGCTCAAATGATGCGCCAGGCGAATCGCTTTCGATGTCGACCCAAAATTGGCGGGGTTCGACGTCTTTGTCACCCGGTCCCTTCTTGGCATTCGCTTCTGCTGGCGTGACCTTCACGCCATCCGGCAAGGTCAGCGAATACTTCATGGGCGTGGTCAGGTTATTCCAATGCACTCCATGAATCGGATCTGGATAGAAACCAAGGAAGAGACGTCCCGTTCCTGTCTTGAGCAGATCGTTGTCGGCTTCTGCCCGCAATTTGACGTAGTAAGTCTCCGATGCCGCCTTCGGCTTGGTTGTCACGATAACCAAGCCGTCTGGTCTGCTGACTCGTGTATCAGTGTCCACGTTTGCGGATTGTCGGTACCGTGGAAGGCGAGGGAGATTCAGATCCGTTTCGCGTGTCGGACGATCAACGTTGCCAACACGTTCGCCCAATGCTTCGCGGAGGCTGACGCCATCCAATCGGTCGGCTGCAAAAACGATGTTCCCACCGGGCGAGATCAAGTACATCGAATTGCTGCGCGACTTCAACCCGTCGCGGAGCTGATTATCGATTGTATCAGCAATCCAAGGAAGCTTCGTACCCAACATCGTGCGAGCCTCCGCGAGTTGCAGCAGCCGCTCTTTCATGTTCTGGGCTTCCACGTAGCCGTTCAGCTCAGGGTGACGTAACGACTTGTAAAAATAGAAGAACTGCACATCCTTCGGCAAATAGTCTCTGCTCGCAGCTTCGATCTCAGCGTAGCCACGATGAAACTGTGGGCACGTCAAACAGCCTGCAACTAACACCGTGTACTTCCCATCGCAAAGCTTGCGGAGCTTGATCGCTTTGCCATCGTCCGAGTAAGCGTCAAGGTCGGGTAAAGGGGCATCTCGCAACACGCCACCCCGTTTCCGGCTTCCGTATCCTTGCGAGTTGACCTGACTCGACTCGCGATCTTGCGCGACCGCAGAGCTTTCGTTCGTGGTGATTGATAAGAGGATCAATATCCAGAACCACAGTGGTTTCATTACTCGTGCCTGCGCGTGTGAGCCGTGTCAGAATATGAATTGCGGAACCGATTAGTCTTGATTTGGGTTGGGTCTTCCGCCGTTCCCGCCGCCGCGCCCACCTTCGCCGCCACCACCACGACGCCTTCCGCCGCCGCGTCGTCCGCCACCTTGCGGAACGACGTCTTTCAAGCCTTGAAAATCAGGGCGAGCTTTTCCGTCCGGCGGTGACTTCACGACCGCTCGGAACAGCACAAGATTGTCCAGCTTGACGTCGCGTGACCAAATGAACTTCGCACCCTTGAAATCATGTTCAAAGAATGGCGACTTCGGACCGATCTCTTCTTCCGTGAACTCCTTCGCGTTCGGCCAGTCGCTATCGTCGAAGTCGACGGTGAACCAATCATTCGGAACAGGAGTGTTCATAATTCGCGGATTCTTCGTGTCGCCATCGATCGGGCCCCACGAGAACTTCTTGGCTTTCCACGACGCATTCGTGACCGTGCCGTCACCCAGCTTTAAGATGAAACCTCCATCCCCGATGTTCGTATTGGCATACTCCATCCCCGTCTTCGGGTCAGCATTGTCGATTCCCATCACTGCAATCGTCATTGGGTAGGCGGGCAACACGTCCACCGACACAACGTTGTGTGGCACAAATGCGATCGAGTCGACAGCAACAAGCTCACCGTTGATGTAGAGCTTGAATGAGTTGTCGGCATAGACGTTTGCCTTGATGGTGTCCTCGATACGAGGCTTGCGTGGCGGTTGCTGAGCATGGAGCGTCGAAACAATCGCGAGCACAAACATTGCTGCTAGAACACAGAGTCGTTTCATTGCTTGGATTCCTTCGACTGTTAGGCGATTGGTATTTTTCTTGTTGTGTGAGTGCGCACCGGTAGCGCACGCTTATACGGTTTCTGTCGCATTCGGTAGACGACCAGTTAGTCGCGAATCACTCTTCGTTCGGATTCATGATGCGATTCGTGAGAGAAGAAGTCGGCAGGCAAATCAGACTGGTCAACCAATTTCAGCAGCACACTCTTCGGCCCTCCTCCGCCTCGCGGAAGTCCATCAAGCAGCATTTCATGAACGGTACCTGTGACGGTATCGAACCAAATCTCGACTCGCTTTGGGCCTCGTACATCACGCGACTTGCGAACGCCAATGAGTTGTGAGAGAAGTTTCCGATTGCCAAGCTCCTGTTGCTTGTCACTCAACTGAACGTCATATCCGGTCCGCAATTGCAACAAATGGGCGTGAATGTTGAGGAATGGGATCTCTTGTTGCCCGCCGGGAACACTCCCACGAAACCGATTGATGTCTGTGCTGGTGTGGACCGGTCCGTTCTCGCGAAATGCCCAGCTCTGGATTCCATCGCAACCCGACGTTCGCTTCTCTCCCGACTCAAGCATCACAGTCAAGACGTGCTGATTCGCACTGCGAACATATAGGGTCGCACCGTCGAGTTGCTTCCTGGTCTCGCGCTCCCAAGCTTCCTGCGAAAGGTTTCGCGGGCGTTTCTCGCGCGAGTATTCTTCGACCACACTAACGTTGTACGTACGGTCAAACGATTTGGCGGCAGCCTCAACCACCTTTTCAAGCGATGCCATCGCTGCCGAAACGCTTTGTTGGGGACCAAACACAGCGAACATCACCACCACAGCGGCTGCAATCGTCAGAGCAGAGGTTAGAAACGCGAATCTTCGTCTTCGCGGTTCATTGGACCCTCTGATACCCACGATCTTCGATTCACACTCCGAATCGATGCGTCGCATCACAGCAGTGATTCGTTCCGTCTCTTGATCGTCGTTGCGCCTGCCAATGTCCGCCAGCAATCCGTGAACCAGCAGCGACTCAGCGATGCTCTCACTTTCTTCCCCTGAAGACAAATCGCGTTCGCTCGCCGGATTCTGATTCGCATCTTCGAGCCAGTCGGAAAGCAAATCATCAATTCGCTCATTCATGATGCGGCCTCCGCAGCAGACAAGACACCTTTCGTCTTCAGGCATCTCGCAAGCATAGTGCGACCACGCTGCAATCGTTTCTTGCACGCTTCCAACGTCATATCGAGGCTTTCAGCAAGACCATCAAGCGAAACGCCATCAAAGTATTTGCCGGTAATGACGACCTTTTGCTTCGCGGGCAATTCGTCGATGCAGGCGTGCAACGCCGCGACTCTGTCATCCCACGTGTCGCCGGCCAGCAGATTGATGTTTTCAAACTGACGATCGACGACGTTGAGAACTGCTTCCTGGAGCATGATGGGCTCCATTTTTTGCTTCCGGTAGTGTGCCAACACCAGTCGCGAAGCGATGCCCCTGAGCCACGGGCCGAAAGGCCGATCCAGATCACATTCATCAAGCCGCCGCCAACCGACGACCATCGTTTCCTGGAACAAGTCGTCAATCGCCCCCTCGTCGCGGACTAAACTGCGCAGATAGACCATCAGCATCCGCGAGTTCTCGCGGGCCAAAATCTCAAATGCTTTTCGGTTCTGCTGATTCAAAACGAGCGAGCGAATAAGGGATGATCAGTTATCGAATACCCTTACTGTCGCAAAAGGAGCAATTGGGGACAAAGAATCTGAGAATAACAGAGAATTCGCCTCACGCACTCAGAAAGCATTAGAGTGGCCGTCGTGCAGCAGCCCAGCTTCGCGCCCAGTTTTCGATCGGTCCGAGAGACAAAACCCTCGACCACAAACTGCATTTGACCGAGGGATCAAATTTTCGCACAACCGTTCGAAACCACAACTGGTAGGACTCGAGCCAACCGGTTTCTTCGTTGAGAATTTCAGACCGAAGCGAGTTTCCGATATCTCTCCGATACCTCGGTTGCATCCACCTAGGGCGATGTCGTCTAGGTACTCAACGCATCGGTGAGAGGACCGATGCTACAAGACGGCCTGCTTGTCGCCTTCGTGACCCGATCAAGGCTTACAGTGGCGCCGGGAGATCACGTCGATGGAAGTGCCATATCGCAACGGCGTATGCCGCGATTCCGAGCGTCAGCAGGATCATCGGATACGCGATGGGAGGTAGCCAACCGTTGGAAATCGGCTCTTGCCAGTTCCAGGGCGACCACAGATCACCGTCGCGTACCAATTCGGTCATTTTTTGCGGTTTGTAACAGTTGAAAAACGCCATCGACTGCAGGAACGACAAGGATTCAGCCGCTTTGCCCAGGCCATACATCACCAGCTGAATCACGTATACGGTCATGACGAATCCGATCGTCCGCCATCGATAGCGATCCATGCTCGAAAAGAGGCTCGTCAAACCAAGGAGGAAAAATCCGAAGGCGAACAAGTGGAACACGGACGCGGTGAATGTTCGCGGATCGACACGATCAATCATTGGGACCTGGATCACCTCCGGCTCGGCCGTCGACAAGGGCACGGTGATATTCAGCAGCGGAACCGTCACGGATGGTGGAGGGATTGTCTCCGTGAGCGTCGTGGTCGTAATGCCCGTACCGACACCGGCCCACAGGGTCAGGCAGAGCAGCGCGAGTCCGCCCACGCTCACCGTCGCATGCGATAGCAGGAACCGAGCCCGGCTGATCGGCTGACTCAACAGCATTTCCAACGTTCCCCGCGACAATTCTCCACTGACGACATCGCTGCCCCGAGCGATGCACCAAATGACCGTGCAGAGAATGACGATGGGTTCGTCAAACGTCATGCCGACGCGGCCGGTGTACGTAAAGAGCGCATCAAATTCAATCGGCGCAAACTTTTCGTAATCTCGGAACTGCTCCAGGATGGTTTGGAACTGACTCATATCGAGTAACTTCACCACCCACACTCGAACCCACCCAAACCCGAACAAGGCAACGGCGAGGGATCCGAAGAGCAACGCCGATTGTCCCATATTCTTACGCAGCATCATGCGGTCAACGCCGATGTCCAAGCGCCGATGACGAACGGGTGGACTTTCCGCTGGACTTGGGTGCAGTGGCTTGTTCACCTGACTCCCGATCCCGATTCATTGTCGGAAAGCGAGCGTGGCAACTCTCGTCCCATGTGCACCGACTCGTAGACCGTATGCAATCCGAGTGGTTCGATTCGAACGGACGCCAGAGGCAAACTTGCCAACCAAGGCAACACAGGTTGCAAATCACCCGACGTATCGACACGTAACTGTTCGTCTTGGCGACCCGATGGATCCAAGATCGAAAGATGCGTCGAACGCTGTAACTCCGATGGGACCACAAGTTGCTCACGCCAGGACTCGCTGGTCAGATTCCCAGGTCGCTGTGCCGTCACCCGGTGCCGTTGAAATAGATCACTCATCGTCAGGCGATGAACCAGCTTGCCTCGCCTCAGAAATGCAACGCGATCGCAGGTTTGCTCGATTTCCGACAGCACGTGGGAGGAGAAGACCACCGTTCCGCCAGACTCTCGCCGAGCGACGACCAATTCCAGCACTTTCGAACGCACCGTTGGATCGAGATTTGCCGTTGGCTCGTCGAGAATCAACAGTGGCGTCGAGGGTCCGAAGACGACGGCAAGGGCCAATTTCTGACGCATTCCGGTCGACATGAATGCCACGCGGCGCGACAAATCAAGCTCTAACGTCTCGGCGACCTCTAGAGATCGATCAACGTCGCCTGATGGATGGATCGCTCCAAAAAAACGGAGCACGCCCCGACCCGTCATGTGCCTGGGAAGCCGAGCGTCCCCGGGCAGATACGCTACCCTGCGTCTCACGGCGACCGGGTCGACAACGGGATCGACGCCGACCACGCTACAGTTTCCAGCCGTCGGTTGCAGGTATCCTAGCAACGAGCGAATCAGGGTCGTCTTCCCGGCGCCATTGGGCCCCAGCAGGCCGAAGATATCCCCGCGAGTCACTTGTAGCGAGCAATCGTCCAACGCCGCAAAGTCGCCATAATGCTTGGACAGGCCCTTGCAATCGACGATCACGGTCGGCGTTTCGTTGCCGCAAGCGTCGTTGCGAACCTGCGGGCTGTCCAAAGCGTCCTCCATTCCAAGGGTTTCAAACCGGCGCGTAACGGACCCAATGGAGTCGGCCCATCGAACCGAGGTTGGGGCGGGCAGGTCAAACGGTTCGCCGTTGTGCCAATCCGGTGAGTTTAACCTGGAGGTGTGTGAATTGTCGATTGATGTAAGACTAATGAGTCGTACCGTGAACGCGAACTTCTGCTAACAGGCCTACTCGACGAGATGACGCGAACCGAAACTGAATTTCACTTGCCAAACGGATTCCGATTTGCGGGCATTGCCGCTGGAATCAAAGAGAGCGGCAAGCCGGACGTCGCGGCCATCGTGACCGATAAACCTTCGGTGGGTGTGTGCGTTACGACAACGAATCAGGTTGTCGCGGCTCCTGTGTTGTTGTGTCGGAAACATGCACCCACGGCGAGTTGTCGAGGGATCGTCATCAACAGTGGCAACGCGAATGCGTGTACCGGCGACGAAGGTATGGAGGACGCCGCGAGCATGTGCCGCCAAATGGCCGACGCGATTGGTTGTGATTGGCAGCAGTTGTTGGTGATGAGCACGGGGATCATCGGTCACCGCTTACCGATGCCGACGGTCCTTGCAGGCATTGACGACGCCTGCGAAAGGCTCTCGTCGACCAAAGAGGGTTTTCAGGCTGCCGCTGATGCGATCTGCACGACCGATCAGTTTTCGAAAACAGCGTCGGCGACGTTGGAAGTCTCACGGGGCCGCTATCGCGTGGCTGCCATGTGCAAAGGCGCCGGCATGATCGCGCCGAACATGGCGACCATGTTGGCGGTGATTTTGACCGATGCACCTCTTTCCGTGGATGCCGCTTCCGGTGTGTTGGGCGAAGCCGTCTCCAGTACTTTCAATCGTGTGAGTGTCGATGGACACACGAGTACCAACGACACCGTGGCGCTCTTGAGTTCATCGACCTCCGACGATGCCGAATGCTTGACCGGAATCGAACTGGGCCGGCTGACGAAAACCATCACGGAAGTCAGCTTGAGGTTGGCCAAGATGTTGGTTGCTGACGGAGAAGGGGCATCCCGTTTCTTTGAAGTTTGCGTCAATGGTGCCAGTGACGACGAAGACGCACTTCAAATTGCTCGCGTCGTCGCCGCGAGCCCACTGGTCAAGACCGCGATTCAGGGCGGGGATCCTAATTGGGGACGTGTTGTCTCCGCCGCTGGTTATGCAGGTCCCATGATGGATGTGGCGAGCACTTCACTTCAAATCGATGGTGTCGTGTTATTTCGGCACGGTGAACCCGTCTCGTTCGATGCCGACGCCCTGAGTGCGTCGATGAAAGCTTCCCGGGATGTGGTACTACGCCTGACCGTAGGAGCCGGCCCGGGGAAAGCATCGTTCTGGGCGAGCGACCTGACGGAGGATTACGTTCGTTTCAATTCCCTCTACACGACTTGAGACATTGGATGAACCGTCTTCCCGGTATGGAACCTCCTTTGGAACCGTTTGTGCCGGACAAGATCATTTCCGGTGGTCAGACGGGCGTCGATCGCGGGGCGCTCGATGCCGCGATCGAGTTAGGCATTGTGCACGGCGGGTTTTGTCCGGCCGGTCGATTGGCCGAAGACGGCATGATTCCTCAGCAGTATGACCTCACCGAAATCCGTTCCCGCTACTACCCTGATCGAACCGAAAAGAACATTGTCGAATCGGATGCGACGTTGGTCTTGTTTGAAGATGTACTCCGAGGTGGGACGGCGCTAACGCGACGCCTCTGTCGTCGACTTCACGTGCCCTACGAAGCGATCGACTTGCGCCGCGATGACGCCATGGACGCGTTGCACGACTGGTTACATCACGTGCGACCGTCGGTCTTGAACGTTGCCGGGCCGAGAGAGAGTCATTCACCGGGGATTGCCGAAACCGCCCGTCAGCTACTCATTGCGACTTTTCGAGTCGGGTGGCTCGATCGTGTGAGCGGGCAATGACGGGCGGCATTGGCGCCGGGCTCACCGTCCCATCTGGGCCATGACGATGGCGAAGCAAAACGGGGTGGGATGACGGAATCGGGGTCGTTTTGCCCGAGTTTTCCAAAAACGGCGACTCCTTGGCGAGGACTGCGTGCTGCGGGTGACATTAGCATCTACAATCATTTCTGGTCATCCGAAGAATCGCCAGGTTCCGGTTTCGCTTGTCGAGGTGGAACACTACGCTGTTTTTCCGACCCTCCCGCCTCGTGCTCCCACCTCCCGACTCGCCTTCGTTGGCGAGTCCCCCGCCGTTTGGAGTCCCATGAATGAATCAGGTCGCTGATGTTCACAGAACCTGGCCGCTTCGCATTTGTTTTTTGATGTTCTTTGCGGCAATGGCCGCCTGGATTCCATCAACGCCATGCCAAGCCGATGAACACTCCATCTCCCTTCGATTTTCGTTCGATGGGGCCGCATGGAAAGACGTGATTCGGTGGGTGGCTGAAGAGTCGGGGATGGCGATGCACGTCGATCGTGTCCCGCCAGGCAGTTTCACGTACATGGACGAGACCGAGTTTTCCCCCGCTGGCGCCATCAGCCGAATCAACCTGTTTTTGATTCCACAGGGTTACGCGATCGTCCAGCAAGGCAATCTCCTGACGGTCGTCGAGTTGGCCGACCCGCGTGGCCGGCAGCAACTGATGGCCATCGCCCAACCGATACAAAGGGGAGAGCTTGACCAACTCGACGATCACCAAATCGTTCGCTGCTTGTTTCGATTGAAAGACCTTGATGCCGACGATGCGGTGACGGAGTTGGCCGGCCTGCAACTGATGACACCGCCGACGGTTCTGAACAAGACCAATCAATTAATGATTGTGGACACGGTGGCTCAGTTGAGAAGTGTACGAAATATCCTGGAGTCGTTCTCGCCAGAGACCATGGATAATGGAACGATCGTTCAGAGTTTTGCGTTGAAGTTCGTTCAGGCGGAAGACGTCTTGGTGGTGGCCCGCCCGCACCTTGGACTCGCGACGGGCGAAATGATCGGGATTGACGTCAGCATTTCGGCCGATGTGCTCGGGAAACACCTCTTCGTCACGGGCGTCGAGGACAAAGTGAAGCTGGTCGAGGGCTTGGTCAAGGCGATCGACCAACCGGACACCGCACAGGATCCACTTGATGGTGACGCGGTATTGCAATCGCACTTCGTGGAGGGCGGCAATATCCAGATGGTATACGACGTGCTGCAAACCTTGCTGGCCGAACGTTCCGTCAGATTGTCGATGGATCCGGCCGCCAGCAGCGTTGTCGCCTACGCGACGGCGGATGTTCAGGAGGAGATCAGCGCGACCGTGGAAGAGCTGAAAGCATCGATGCCCGTTTTTGAGGTGATCGATCTCAACACCGTCGACCCATTCTATGCGATCACTCTGTTGGAGCAGATGCTCGATTTGACTCCGCCGCTTCCTCCCCGCAAAGGCGAGGAAGCGGTCGATCCGTTGGAAATTCCACGCATCGATGCTGACCCCGGAATGAGACGATTGTTCGTCCGTGCGAAACCGGCAGTGATGAAGCAAATCAAATCCATCGTCGAGCAGATTGATTCCGGTAATCGGAATCAATCGTCTTCAATATCCGATTCTCTCTCCGGTGCAACTGTCCGCTATGTGCCTCTTGATGAGGAGTCGGCAACGCAGATCCTTCCGGTGGCTGCTCAACTGTGGCGACGGCCCAATCCGATCATTGTCTACCCGAAAGAGACGGGTCGTTCCGAAGTGCGCATCCGTGTGCCCAGCGACGATGTGGCTGACGTTCCGGATCAACGCTCGCCTTGGCCGAAGTCGGGTTCACCGATGCGTCTGGACCAAGATTCTGTGTCGATTCCGACCGATCCCGATCGAGAGCGTGGCAAGGGTAAGATCCTAACGTCCAAACGCCTGGGTGATTCGGATTTGTCGCGGCGTGACGGGGCCGATCGGCGAAGCGGATCGGAGAAACGAACTTCTCCAATCCATTGCCAGTATTCTGCTCGCGGGCTGATGTTGGAGTCGAGTGACACGTCGGCGCTGCAGCGTTTCGAACAGCAAGTTCTAACCTTAACGGCATCGCTGGACGGCTCCGCGTCGCCGCCGACGTTGGTCTATCTGAAGTACATCAAAGCGACCGACGCGCTGAATATGCTCGCAAAACTATTGCGTGGTGGAGAGACGGCCAAGGAAAGTGAGTCCGGTGTTTTGATCAACGGATACGTCTCCTCATTCACGATGCGAGGATTAGCTGACGCGTTTGTATCGACGGCCGATGGAACCATGACGCTAACCGCCGGGACCATGACCGTGGTCGCCGATGCTCGGCTGAATCGCTTGATTGTTCAGGGTGCCCGCGACGAGGTAGCGACGCTCGAGACTTACTTGGAAATGATCGACGATGAAGACGGCGTCACGAACGTCCAAATCGATGGCGAAATCCGCATTTTTGGACTGCAGCACACCCGCGCCGAAGAAGTAGCGAAGGTTGTCCGCGAGGCCTTTGCAGGTCGGATTCGTGCGACCAGCGACAAGAACAGTTCCGGCGGGAAATCTAGCGGTTCAGCGGCGTCGAAGCCGGAGTTCGATCCCGCCATGTTTGCCAAGTTGGCGTTGTCGGGAGCGATGGGCGGCTCGCCAAAGACACCGTCCAAGACGACGCGCGGAAGTGCCGCGCCGGCGAAATCGGCCGATGATCTCGAGCCCAAGATGACGGTGGCCGTGCACGAGGAAAGTAACTCGCTCGTCGTGACCGCACCGCCAGCGTTGATGCGAGACGCCGCAAGCCTAATCGAGAGCATCGACACTCGCAGCGAAACCAAGATCGAGGTCTTGATGCCATCCAATCTGAGAGCGATTGAGTTGGCTCTTCAAGGAATCTCATCGGCCAATGTGTCAACGACCCGCGATAATCGGTCCAATTCAGCGACCAATGGTCCCGACCGGAGCAAAGATCGGTCCCGTGATCGGGGGTCTGACCGGTGATCGGTGATATGACAACGTTCGTTCGCCGGCAAATAGTTTTCATGATGGCGGTCAGCGTGGTCGTGATTTCAGGGGTCTCGATGGCCTCGCGGGCTGCAGCGCAGGCTGGTCTACGCGAGTCGCTGGAACGCCTTGATCGGGACGGAGATGGTCGCATTGCACCGGATGAGATCACGCCACTTTCGAGGGTCTATCTTGAACGGATCATGAAGGCAAGGCGGTTGCCGCTGGACAAGCCGCAGCCCATCGACAAACTCCAGGAAGCCGCGCGGATTTACCATGCCCTTCAAAACGGAGTTGCAGACAAACGCATCGAACCGGAAGGACTTTCAAACGTTCGCCCATTTGGCGCCGATCCGGAACAGGCCTTGGTTCCCGAGTTTGGGTTGGGAGAAATCCGATACCCGTACACGCTCGATGATGTCGAGGAAGCGGATGAGACGCTGGAACGTTACGATCGGGATGAAGACGGCACGATCGATCGCCGCGAGGCCGAACGCGCCAAGTGGACGCATCGGAACCCGTTTGACGACGATCTCAACGATGATGGGCGTTTGAGTCGCATGGAGTTGACGCAGCGATATGCCCGTCGGCGATTGCTATCCGACGACGCTGGCGAGCTTGTCCAGAGGGCACGCCGCGCCGGTAATGGTATCCAGCCCTCGGTGATCGAGAGGAAAGAAGAGGATCGATCGGAATGGTGGAAGAGGGGCGGTAGCGCCCTTTGGTTGACCGCCAGTGTCATGGGACGTTTCGACAGCAATCGAAACGGCCGATTGGAATCCGTCGAGGCGATGAATCTGAATATGCCGTTGGCAAAGCTGGATGGTGACCGCGACGGAGAAATTAGCCGGGACGAGATGCGCGAGTATGTCATGGGGATCCAAGACACTGCCGGTGGCGTCGACGATGGGATCCCGGCTTGGTTCATCGAGCGAGACGTTAACCAAGATGGTCAAATCGCACTCAGCGAGTACACCCCCGAGACGGTTCTCGAAGAGGTTGAGAATTTTGTTCGTCTCGATGTCAATTCGGACGGTTTGCTGACGTCGGAGGAACTGAAACAAGACCGCAGCACCTCTGGCGGGTCGTTCGAGATGACCGAGGCGGAGTTACTGCCGCCGCGGCGGTCCATCGTGTCGGAACTCGATGTGGATGCGTCCATGATCATTGATGATCTAACCATCCAGCTTTCCATCACGCATTCGCATACGGGCTACCTGGACCTCTATCTCACGGCGCCAGACGGCCGTCGGGTTGAACTGTGCACGGAAGTCGGTGGTCGGGAGGACAACTTTGAAGACACGACCTTTAGTGACCAAGCAAGGATGCCGATCACCAAAGCCAAACCGCCCTTTGAGGGTGAGTTCTTGCCCGAGGCGATCATGAAAGGCCAACCAGGTCTCTCCCAGTTCAAAGGCAGCCAGGCCCGAGGCACCTGGCAATTGACCGTGCGGGCGGCGCGTAGCGACCGATTTGGAATGCTACATCAATGGCGACTGAATATTCGGCCTCGGGAGTGAAGGCGAACGAAGCCGCTCCTCGACGCGGGAGCCCACGCTTCGGTTTGTAGCCATTTCCGTGCGAACTCGGAGAGTTCGCCGAAGATTGTCGACGAACTTTTCAAATTCGTTTTCAGGGAAACCCGAATCGAATGCAGAACCCGCCGCTTGCGACATGGATCCCGCTGTCCAAGGCGGCAATCAGCGAGCAGTGCTGAGTATTCCAGCCTGCGGTCGCGAGAACGACGAGTACTTCATTCGGGTCGTCGACCTCTTGAGTTCCGCCACCACCAATTGCCAAGAAGCGTCTAATGCTCGGTCATGGATGCTGTCTGACCCTTGAACTCGTCGGCACGCTGAAGTGCCGCTTCGGCGCGTGCCATCAGGTCTTCACATACGCTGCGTTGAGGTGGACCACCCTGATTGGGATTCGCAACGAACTCCGCCGAACAGTGTTGGCAAGCGACGGTTCGCCCCATCAAGCTCGCACGAATATCCATTCGTCGCCCGCAGGTCGGGCAAGACTGGTGAAATCGAATGGTCATCGCATCTCCTGTGTTTGCATTCCTGATTCGATAACCAACCAGGAAGCGGCCCGCCTTGAAAGGGAAAATAGTAGCCTCAGAAGGCATATAAAGCAATATGAAATTCCTTCCGATGGCGGCTAGATCGATTTTCTGATGGCAAAAATCGATGTCGGACGCCTTCGTTGCCTGATTATAAGCAAGTCCGTCCCCCAGTGTGGGGAGGACCCGGCGTTAACTTGGTTGAAGACGAGATCTGGGACCGTTTTTCCCGGGCCCGTTGGCAATCGGCCATGGATCCTGAACAATCCATCTCCGATGACACCTGGGTTGTCATCGAGTGAACCATGACCTCGCGGATCCGGCGGAATGGCTTGCTCCACCTAAGCTGCATGCCCCCATCTGCCTGCGGAAGCGACTCCATCAGTGGCCTCTCGAATCCTCTTTGTCTGCATGGGCAATATTTGTCGTTCGCCGGCCGCCGAAGCGGTCATGAAAGCCATCGTCGACCCGGATGACTTCGTCGTCGAGTCGGCGGGAACGCACGATTATCATGTCGGAGATCCCCCAGATCCGCGCATGGCCGCCGCATGTCAGGGGCGAGGCATTGAAATGACATCGCGGGGGCGACACGTCGATCGATCCGATCTGGCGCCTGGCGTGTATGATCGGGTCGTGGCGATGGATCGGGGCAATCTGAGCGCACTCCGAGGGATGTTCGGCGGTGAGCTGCCGGAGCACGTTGCCTTATTCAGTCAATTTCTTGACGGAGATTGGCCCGACGAGGTACCCGATCCGTATTACGGTAACGCCGATGGGTTTGAACTTGTCTTGGACATGCTCCAGGCCGGGTGCCCAACACTTCTCGATGACGTCCTCCAGCGAAAGGCCGACGATTGACACTTGATTCAATTGGCCCGCTGGTGCGCCGTGGGCGTTCATTCGTCAGGATCCCCCAACGGCGATCCGATCGTGCTGTCGATCGGTTCGTCGGTACACTGGAAACCTGCCGCGGAATAGGCGTTGCTTGGCTGATGATGTGGAGCTGCGCCGCGATTGGTTGGGGCCAGGGCCCGATCACGCTGACGCTCGCGGACGGTTCGACGGAATCAGTCGAACTGACGGCGATCACGGAGTCCGATCTGCGCTATGACACTCAGGGCAAAGAGTGGGTCGTCGGGTTGGAACAGATCGCTCGTGTAGATTGCGATCACCCCGCTCGGACAGGACCAAAAGTCAGCGTGCTACTCCGTGATGAATCGTTGCTGCGTTGCGAGTCGGTTCAATGGGTTCCGTCGTCCGATTCGATGCAACTGAATCCGCGTCGTCAGGCAGCGCTTTCCGTGCCGCTCGAAGAGATTTCGGCGGTGCGTTTCCCTATCGCGTCCTCGGCCACCGACGCGGCCTGGCTTGGATCGCTTGTCGAACCCCGGCGCATGGATCGTGTGATCGCAAGGCGAGACGAATCGACGATTGAGGCAATCGATGCCACGCTCCTTGGAATCGCTGATAACGGAGTTCAGTTCGAACTGTCGGGTCAAACGATCACGGCGCCTTTTTCGAAACTCGAAGGCGTCCAGTTTGGCGGTCTGATCGCATCCGAACCGTCCAAGCGGCCGACGATTCGGATTGAGGACATCTACGGTTCGCTCTGGGCGGCATTCTCGGTATCAACGGAGAGTTCATCATCCGACGAGGGGCCTCAACTGCAGATCAATTTGGGCACGGGGACTCATTCGATTCCGTGGCCTCAGATCCGCTCGATCATCTTTGAAGGCGGCATCCTGGCGTTGAGTTCCGCTGAAGTCGCGGGGTCCAGTTATCGCGGGCTGCCGAATCTTCGTCCGACGGATCTGTTGTCGACTTGGCTGGGCCCGGCAGTTTCCGGCCAGTCGATCATTCTCAACGCCGATTCGACCATCACGTTCCGAGTCCCCGATGGGTTTGAACGCCTCGTCGGTAGCGTGCGCCGAAGCGAGACGGTCACTCAGTTCGGATCCACTCCGGTCCGTATCCGATGGGATGAGCGCGACGTTTGGACACACACGCTGACCGGTCGCGAGACACTAGGATTTGAGATTCCGGTTGGATCGGCGCGTCGGCTCACGTTGGCGGTCGATGCCGGATCCGCATCGGGGGCCGGTGATTTGATCGAGTGGTTCGGCGTAAGGTTATTGAAATGAATCGACTTCCACGCCTGCTCATGGGACGCTTTGTTGCGAGGTGGATCGTTTGGAGTGCCATGGGCTTTTTGGCGTGGCCGATCGCTCGTGGCGACTCGTTGCCGGAGTTGATCAAGATCGCCGAATCCGAGCGCATTGCTGGCATCCAGCACGCGATGCCCTCGACCGTGTGCGTGTTTGTTCCCGGCGGTGCCGGCGGCGGTAGCGGTGTCTTGATCTCACCGGACGGCTTTGCGTTGACCAACTTTCACGTGTCCAGTCCCGCCGGTACTTACATGCGGTGTGGTCTGTCCGATGGGAACATCTACGACGCCGTCGTCGTTGGCATCGATCCTGTGGGTGACTTGGCGATGATCCGTCTGTTGGGACGTGATGACTTTCCTGTGGCGACGTTCGTCGACAGCCGATTGGTCCGCGTGGGTGACTGGTGCTTTGCGATTGGGAATCCATTCTTGCTGGCGACGAATCTACAGCCCACCGTTTCATTTGGGATCATTAGCGGCAAGAACCGTTACCAGTATCCGTCGGGAACGCTGCTCGAGTACGCGGACTGTTTTCAAACAGATGCGTCGATTAACCCTGGCAATTCTGGTGGCCCACTCTATTCGGCCGACGGGAATTTGATCGGCGTGATCGGGCGAGCGTCCTTCGAAAAACGGGGACGTGTCAATGTCGGGGTCGGCTACGCCATCTCGGGAAACCAAGCCCAGAACTTCATTGGCGTCCTCCGGTCTGGCCGCATTGTCGATCACGCGACCTTGGGTGCGACGGTGGGGACGGACCCGGACGCCGGCGTGGCAACGGTGACAAACATCCTGGAGTCATCCGATGCGTATCGGCGGGGCTTGCGGTACGGGGATGAAATCTTGGAAATCGATGGGCGAATCGTACAAACCGCCAACGATGTCCAAAACGCTTTGGCGACGTTTCCCGCGCGCTGGCGAATTCCACTGACGTATCGTCATCAGGGCGAGGTTCGGAAGGTCCTCGTTCGACTGCGCAGTGTGCATCGTCAAGATGAACTATTGACCAAGATGAAAGCGGCATTGCCGCCTCCGCCTCCACGACCGACCGTACCGGAACCCGATGGCGAACCCGATGACGACCGCTCCGAGCCGGAATTGGGGCGTGATCTCAAGGGTGATCCGAATTCCAATGAGTCAGACGAGGAGCCCGCGAAGGCGTCCATGCTGGACGCTTCCGGACAGCCCATTCCGGGTCCGGCCGCTAGGCTCATCGAGCTGAGAAGTGGCTTCGGCAATTACTATTTCAATCGGTTGCGACAAGATCGGTTCATCCGTGAACTACGCGGCGAGTCCCAAACGCCCTGGCGTCCCGACGCATCGTCGACATGGGTCGTCCGAGGGCAGGCCACGATGCCCGGGGAAGAAGAGACCGTTCCGATCGAGATTCGCGTTGGCAGTGACGAGTGGCAGCTTGTGACCGCTGGTCAGACGTATCGTCCGAACAACGCCGATGACCTCGTTTTGAGTGTGGATGAACGGTCGTTCGGTGGCTTACTGTCATGCTTGAATGCTTACCGCCGAATGTTGATTGTTGGACCGAGCGAGTTCGGCGACACATTCTTTTGGGGTTCGGCGCCGCTCGGCGGCGAGCGGCCCCTGCGAGACGTCACGATCGGCGTCGATGCGGGGCTTGAAAACTGGTTCTGGCAACATCCCGAAACCGGACGATTGGAAGTCATTGAGTCGTTCGGTGATCGGGATGGTGACCCGGCCGAGTGCTGGCTAACCAAGATTGGCAACACAGGCCCAGAACAGATCCAGTTGCGATACGGTTTGGACACCGTGTTGAGCATCGACGTGGAATCGTGGACGTGTCAGCGTGTTCCTGCGGAGGCGGAGTTGTGATGGAAGTGACTCGCCGCGCCGCCATGCATCGTCAGCCTGCCAGCGCGATTGGACTTCAACAACATCTCCCATGGGTTGCGTTCCTCATCACGACGGCTTTAGTGGTGGGTCACAGTCGTCGCGTGACTGGACAGCCTTCGATCGCCGGCGATGTGTCCGCCGCACAGACGGCGGCAGTCAAGATCTACGGTGCTGGTGGTCTTGGTGGTTTGGAAGCGTACCAGAGCGGTTTTCTTGTATCCCCACTGGGCCATGTGGCCACCGCGTGGAGCTACGTCCTGGATGTCGATCCGATCGTCATCCTCCATGATGGCCGTCGTTTCGAAACGCAGATCGTCGGCTTTGAACCATCGCTCGAGTTAGCGGTGCTGAAGATCGATTCCGCTGAACTGGGTGGCAATGAGTTACCGTTCTTTCGGATGCCGGACGTGGAGGTCGCCAAGTGGGGCGACAGCGTTTACGCGATTAGCAATCTATTTGGCATCGCGACAGGCAATGAGCCTGCCAGCGTGATGCAGGGACGAATCGCCGCGAGGGCCGATCTGGATGCGAGGCGAGGGACATTTCAGACGCCTTATCGAGGTGAAGTCTTTGTCTTGGATTTGATCGCCAACAATCCGGGAGCGGCAGGCGGTGCGTTGGTCAACGCTCGCGGTGAATTGGTTGGCATGCTGGGAAAGGAATTGCGTGATCGATTGACCGGGGTTTGGCTGAATTATGCAATCCCTGCGTCGATCCTAAGGGGGCCGGTCGGCGATATTCTGGCCGGTCGGAAAACGGTGCTGCCGGACGAATCCAAGCCGAAATTGGAACGTGGCCAATCGCACGATCTCGTAACGCTCGGGCTGGGCCTCGTGCCCGATGTCATGGAATCGACCCCCGTGTTCATCGACTACATCGCTGATGGCTCGCCCGCGGCAGGCGCGGGACTGCGACCGGATGACTTGATTCTGTTGGTCGATGGCCGGCGCGCAGCACACCAACGGGCACTCCGCGATCAGCTTTCGAGGATGGATCGACGCGACAACGTTGCACTGGTGATCCAGCGCGGTAGCGAAATCTTGAATGTGGTATTGCGACCATGAGGAACCAGCCTTCCCCTTCGAATTCCCGGAGTTTGCTTGCCGTTGTTTGTTCGGCATGGATCGGTTGGGCGGGCCTATTTGGCACGATCGTTTGGGGCCAGGACTCCAAAACGTTGGCCTTCCAAACAGCGATGGCGGGTCACGTCCGCGACGTCGCACAATCCATCTTGGACTCGGTCGTCACAATCGAGGTCGTGGGTGTCTCACCAACCAGTGGTGAAGTCCGACAGGACGCGCCCACGGCGGGTGTGATTGTGGACGCCGATGGGTTGGTGCTCACGTCCGCCCAAGTGACCCGCGGTGAATCGGCGAGCATTTTGGTGGTCTTACCTGACGGCTCTCGGGTCGCCGCCAATGTGCTGGGGAGGGACGAACACCGTGAGCTCGTGTTGCTGGAATTGGCTTTGGCTGATGATGCCCCGCCACTGAAGTCCATCGATTTGTCATCGACTCAGTCGACAGCGGCGTCGCTTACCGTCGGCCAAACGTTGGTGGCCGTGGCTCGGTACGGTTCCGGCGGATCACCCATGGTGAGCTCCGGGATACTTTCCGCCGTCGAGCGACTTGACGGGATCGCCATCCAGACCGATGCGAGGATTTCACCGGCGTTTTATGGCGGACCACTACTCAACTTGAACGGTGACGTCGCCGGCATCCTGATTCCCGCAACCGGTGGTGCCGGCGGTCAAGATCCTTCGGCCTGGTACGACTCAGGCGTCGCATTTGCCGTGCCATCGGATGTCATCTCGGACAAGCTGATTCGCATGCGGCGCGGCGAATCGATTCGCGCTGGTCGACTGGGTTTCGTCGTCGGTGGCAAAGACCTTTACGCACCCGGTACCAAACTCGCCGCTGTGCGAGTTCGTTCGCCCGCGGAGGCTGCTGGACTGCAAGTGGGCGACGAGATCATTCAAGTCGGTGGGCGAGCCGTTACACGACGGCAAGAGATCAAGCTGGCGCTCGGCCCCTTCGACGCTGGCGATGCAGTCGACATCGAATTCCGTCGGAAAGACCAAACCCAGACCGTCGTCGTGGAATTGGTCGAGTCGATCCCACCGCTGCAGCCCGTCTTATTGGGATTGATTGCATCCAACGACGCAGCGTCGGATGACAGTGCTGCGGTGAGCCCACCAGAGAACGGCCAGCAAGCCGATGACCCGCCAGACTCAGGGGGAATTGTACTCGGTGGAACGCTGGATGACTCGCCGGCTGCCGAAGCACTGCGGACCGGTGATCGGGTGCTTCGTCTCGATGGTGCTGAGATCGCCGACGAAGAGTCCCTTCGCCAACAACTTTGGACGGCGGATCCGGATGCACCGATGGAGATCCAGTTCGTGCGGGGCGACGAGCCGATGACGATTGAGTTATCGCCACAACGAATCGAGGGTGAGTGGCGCACGAAGCAAATGACATCCGTTGAGCTCGAGCTTTCCACGTCGATTCCATCGGATGCGTCTTGGGACATCGCCGCGCTGCGTCTTCCCGAGGTCGTCAATGCGGCGGCTCTGTTAAGCCCAACCACCGATGATGAGAGTGGTGTCGATCCAAGACGGCGAGGCCTTTTGGTTTGGCTGCTACCGCCATCCGAACGCGAACCCGAGCAAGCCTTGCAACAGTGGCGTGAGCCGGCCAAGAAGGCGGGTGTACCAGTCTTGATGATCGCCAGCGCCAATGAGGGACGGTGGCGCCCGCTTGAATCCGAGGCCGTGACGAGCCTATCGACGGCGGCGCGACGGCGCTGCGAAGCTGATTCGGCCGCCATTGTCATTGCTGGGCCCGCGGTACTAGCCGGCGGAGATCAGCCCGGCCCCGCCGATTCGATGGCCATCGCGGTAGCACTGTCCACCGGCAAAGCATTTTCGGGACTCGCCGTTGCCTCCCAGACGCGCCCACCGGCCGTGCGATTGCCATCCGACGGCGGACTCCGCATGTTGCGTGTGCTCTTTCCCATCGGCGATGCCGATCAACTCCCGCCCTGGTCGAGTCGACTGACTGAACTCGGCTTCCCAGTTCAAACGCACGCGCCCGTTGACCAGCGCACGCTGCTAAACTGGGTCCAAAGCTTGCTCGTGCTGTGACGGGTGAGCACGTTTTGAGTCAAGTTGAGTGAATGGGAGCCGAACATGTGGTTGCGGTGTGGGTTGTTGGTACTGGGAGTCGTATGCATCGTGAGACGTCCCGAAGCCGCCGAGACATACGAAGTCCGCCAATACTTGCTCGGCGATGGCGGTAACGCGGCGGTCGTGGATGATTACCTGCAGAACGCGTTGTTGCCCGCTCTGTCGCGAGTTGGCGTCGGGCCGGTCGGTGTTCTTCACCCTCACGCGTCCGACCAGATGGGAATCGACGCGATCTTCGTAATCATCCCCTATCAGGACGCCAACCAGGTCGACACCGTCCGCCGAGCGCTGATGCGCGATACCGAGTACCAATCGGCGGCGACGCAGTATCTGACCACAACCAAGAAGACCGCGGCATACCAGCGAATCCGCAGCGAATTGCTCGTCGCAATGGACTGTTGGCCGAACGTGACGGTGAGCAATCGTGCCACCTCCAACCCAGATCGAGTTTTTGAATTGCGGTTGTATGAGAGCAGCAACGAGCGACTTGGCGATCTAAAGGTGGATATGTTCAACTCCGGGGAGGTTCCTATTTTCCTTGATTGCGGAATCCAGCCGATCTTCATCGGCCAGTGCATCCTAGGGCCACAAATGCCAAGCCTGACTTATCTGACGACTTACGAGAGCGAGGAAGCGCGACTGGCAGCGTGGAAAGCATTTCCCAAGCATCCCGATTGGCAAACCTTGAAGGTGGTTCCCAAGTACCGCGGTACGGTCAGCCATATCGATAAATTCGTGCTCCAGCCAAAGTCGTACTCCCAAATGTGAGTTCGGCGCCGCTTCTCGACCACCTGCCAGACCGGTACGATTCGCGTCATGACTCCAATGATGCGACAATATCACGACGCGAAACAAGCTTGCGGCGATGCGCTGCTGCTGTTTCGAATGGGCGACTTTTATGAGTTGTTTCTCGAGGACGCGAAAACCGCCTCGAGCGTTCTTGGACTGACCCTGACCAGCCGGGACAAAGACAGCGACAACCCCACGGCGATGGCAGGTTTCCCGCACCATCAACTCGATGGTTACCTCCAAAAGTTGATCCGAGCCGGGTTCCGGGCGGCCGTCTGCGAACAAGTCGAAGACCCGAAGACGGCCAAGGGACTCGTCAAACGCGAGGTGACTCGCCTGGTGAGTGCCGGCACACTGACCGATGAAGGATTGCTGGATCCGCGGGAGCCGAACTATCTGGCGGCCGTGTTTGCGTCTCCCAAGGCACGCAAGTCCGCCGATTCAAGCGAGCCGACCTTCGGTGTTGCGTGGGCGGAGCTCTCGAGCGGTCGATTTGAGGCGGGCTGGTTTCCTCGCGTTCGAGTGGAAGACGAATTGGCCCGGATCGCGCCGGCAGAGGTTCTCTACTGCGAGGACGACGCATCGATGCATCCCGACTCCACCGCGACTTGGTCTTGGACAGCACGTCCCGCATGGAGTTTTGCCCTGAAGGATGCCAAATCATCCATCTGCAAGCAGCTAGGTGTCACGTCCCTGGAAGGTCTTGGATTCGAAGACGGTTCCGACGTCGCCGTTCAGGCGGCAGGCGGCGTGCTGGCCTATTTGAAAGATACTCAGCGCACGACGCTGGATCATTTCCGCACACTGGCTTGCCACCACCAGACGCCGACACTGCAAATCGACGCCTCCACGCGACGCAGCCTCGAAATCACGCGGACGATGCGCTCGGGAACTCGGGAAGGCTCGCTGTTGGCGGTGATGGATCGCACCGTGACCCCGATGGGCGCGCGACGATTGGCGGATGATCTGGCGGCGCCCCTCATCAATCTGGAAGCGATCCAACGCCGCCAAGATGCTGTCGCTGAACTGGCCGATCACCACAGTCTACGATCCGACGTACGAAGAATACTTTCCAACACGCATGATCTGTCCAGGCTCTTGGCGAGACTCGCGACTCAGCGGAGCGGTCCACGAGATCTGGCACAGATCGCCAACACGCTTGCGGGTCTGCCGACGCTGAAGGCTCGTCTAACGCAGCGAGATGCCGACGCGATCAACGAAGTGGAATCGCAACTTCACCTCTGTCCTGAGCTTCGCGCATCGCTTCAGCAAGCCCTGATCGATGACTGTCCGCTTTCGGCCAGCGAAGGGAATTTCATCCGAGATGGATTCGACGAAGAACTTGATTCGTTGCGGTCACTCGCCCAGGGTGGCAAACAGTGGATCGCCGAGTACCAACAACGCCAGATGCACGATTCGGGTCTGACCAACCTCAAGGTCGGCTACAACCGTGTCTTCGGCTATTACCTGGAAGTCTCCAACACACAAAAAGACAAGATTCCCGAAGATTACATTCGCAAGCAAACGCTCAAAAACTGCGAACGCTACATCACACCGGAACTCAAGGAATACGAGGAAAAGGTCCTCTCGGCCGACGAACAAGCATCGCGGCGCGAGCTGGCGCTTTTTGATTCCCTCCGTCGACAAACACACGACCACTTGGCCGCGCTGCAGATGACCGCCCACGCGATGGCACGTTTGGACGTTTTCGCATCGATGGCGGAGGTGGCCGCTCAACACGGATGGACGCGGCCGTCGCTGACGACCGATAGCGTGCTGCGAGTCGAAGGCGGCCGACATCCCGTGCTGGACGTGACGATGCCGCAAGGCGAATTTGTCCCCAACGACTGTGTGGCATCGCCGGAGTCGGGGATGATCCTGTTGATCACAGGTCCTAACATGGCCGGCAAGAGCACGTACATCCGTCAAACAGCCTTGATCACGTTGCTAGCGCAGGTCGGTAGTTTTGTGCCCGCGCAGCATGCCGAGATTGGCATCGCGGACCGGATCTTCGCGCGAGTTGGTGCCAGCGATGAACTCTCGCGAGGCCAGTCGACTTTCATGGTCGAGATGGTCGAGACCGCGCGGATTCTCAATACCGCGACCTCACGCAGCCTCGTGATCCTCGACGAGATCGGACGAGGAACCAGTACCTACGACGGACTGTCACTTGCTTGGGCCATCACGGAACATCTCCACGAGCAGATCGGCTGCCGGACGCTCTTCGCAACGCACTATCACGAGTTGGCATCGCTCTCGGAAAGCTTGCCGCGGATCACCAACCTCAATGTGGCCGTCAAAGAGTGGGAGGACGAAGTCGTCTTCCTACACCGCATCGTCTCAGGCAGCGCCGACAAGAGTTACGGCATTCAAGTCGCACGGCTGGCGGGGATCCCAACCGCGGTGAATGAGCGAGCGAAGCAAATTCTGGCTCAATTGGAATCCGATCATCGTGACGGCTTGGATCGCCCAACGATCGCGCCGCCCGCTGCCGCATCATCATCCAATGACACGTACCAACTCACACTGTTTGGTTACGCCGATCACCCGGTCATCGACGCGATCGAGGGTCTTAGCTTAGAAAGCATCACACCGCTGGACGCGATGCAATTCTTGCGAGATGCTCAACAACAACTCGCCAATCAGCCCAAGTAGACGTCCCGATGCTTGGTGCGGGTGCATCTGCGTCCCTCCATCTCACGTGTGCGATCGCCCGCGACGGGCGGGCACCTGAGTTTTGATTCTTGCACCGGCAGATTGTTGCTATTGTCGGCTTCGAATCACCCGAGTCGCCTGCCGCGGCTGCCAAGCTGGTGTCCCGTTGTCGCGGAATACCCGTGAAGTCGAATGACACCCCAGATCGGTCGTCGAGTCGAATCCCGGGATGCGGTATTGGGATCTCGCTACGAACGAGGCCAATCGGGGAGTGCAAATTTGGCTTCGGTATTTGCGGTGTGTTCTTGATAGTGACGCTCCATCTGACGCAGCAACGCCCTTAGCGAAGGCCAACGACTGCCCGGGGCGCGGCGATCCAGTGGCAGCCCATCGAGCAGATAAGAAAACCGGCGTGTGAAATCGCTTACCCGCTGCATCTGTCGCGCCTCCTCGGCACCCGACCAATCGGGATGGGCGAAACGGTACGCATCGGGCATTTGTTTCGGGTTGAGGTTCATCACCGGGATCTCCGGATCGATTTCGTGGTAGATCTGTGAAAAGAATTGCAGCTGACGTCCCATCATGTGCTCGGCATTCCAACGCGGAGTATGGGTTCCGTTGCTCGGCCGAAAGTTCATCTGGTCAATGGAGAGGTCTCGGAACACTTCCTGGGAATCGCGACACGCCTGTTCCATGGCGATGAATAAACGTTCCATCTCGGAGTCCATCGGCCATTCGCGCGATTCGAGCAAGACAATCCGCGGCGCAGGATTTCGGGTCTTACTCGCCGAGATCGCGAGAACACTGTGATGCGTCGATGTGGCATCCGACCACTCTGTGTTGGCCGCAAGGCCCATTGGGATCACGTATCGTGGCTGCAGGTCTTCCATCAGGTTTCGCAGGGTCGTCGGTGGCTTCGTGTTGTCGGCGCTCACCCACGCGATCAGAGCGTCAAAGGCTTTCGGGACGTTGTCTGGCAGTTGTTCCATCGTGGCATCACAAACCAGAATCGATACTCCATCAACACGGATGTGTAATGCTGCTTCGGCGACTGAAACGACTTGGATCTCGTTGGCGTCGTCTTCTGTCGATCGGCCACGACTTAACCACGCGGCCGAATCTTGGTTGACCGGACGGGTGAAAACGTGGTCCAAGTCCTCGCGGAGCGAAACCGACTTGGACGCATCCGTGACCGGTGCCGACGCGTCCAGTGAGCGATGAATCGAAAGTTGAAGTCCCCAATAGGACTCGATTCGGACATGGCCGTCGTCAATCTGTCGGATAGCGATTGGGTCACCGTATCCGCCCAACACGAGCGGGGCCGGGATCAGCCAGACAAGAGCCACGATGGAAGAGAAGCGACGACGCATGATTATCTCGAAGTGAAGTACATAAACGATCGGTGCATTGACGAACCCATTCCGGCGATCGCTGCAGGCGATTGTAGGTTTGCGACGCTGGTCGAGACACTGATGGTGAGGCAGTTGTTGCTTCCCCCATTGCTGGCGTCTCGCAGTTCAGCGATTTCGTGTGACCCGAGTTCGCCACGCATTGATGCCTCGGCTCAGTGTGGTTCCCGTCCAAGTGGGATCAAACGGTGGTCCACCGCGAAAAGACTGGCGTAGGAGGAAGTCGGCAATTGCGCGGGCAGCGACGGCATCGGATTCCAGTATGGTGACGAGGCGAGTCGTCTGGGTCGGGCTCAGCGGGGTTTGTTGGTGAGCAAGACGAATCACCGCCAACGCAAAAGCGATGGCGCGCTGGTCGCGAACATGGTTCCGCAGTGCTCGCCACATTGGATCGTGACGAGGATCTTGCGGGCCAATCATCCAAAGCCGTTCCAACGCCGCTAGGCGAACGGACTCGGACGCCGAACCCATCAATCGGTGCAGTTGGTCGTCCATGACGGAGGCTTGCCATCGACAAAGCGTCGGAAGAGACGACGCGGCGCCCCGGGGAAGCTTGAGCCCGGTCTCGATCTGCTGGATTTGATTGCCGAGAGTCTCGCCAAGATCGCTGGAGTTCCGCAATTGGGCTAAGAAGGTGCGAGGTACCGTGATGCGATCGACCGGTTGCTGAACCCAACGCGGCAACCGCTGGATCGTGGTCGAATTTGCGTTCGGATCCGAAGTCTGTTCATCGATCAAGAACTCTCCGGACTGAATTTCGAAGCGCACTCCGCCCAACAGACGAGTCGCAATCAGAGTTCCTTTGTCCAGAACTTCGATCGCCAGGGGGGGCTTTGGCAGTGAACCCGCGCCCGTCGAATTGCTCGGGCGTGCCATCTGGAGACGTGTCCCAGCCGATGCGTTCACGATGGCAAGTGAACCGAATTGCAGGTCAACGGTGCCGTCCCGCCGCAACGACAAGGCGCTATCAGCTCGCAGGATCCATTGTGACCCGTCGTCGGCGACGGCTTCGGCGCGGGTCAATGGCAGCGTTCTCAAATGAATGGATTCAGAATCCTGCCCACCCGTGTCGCGGGCAATCGTGACCCGGGCGTTTTCAAGGAATGATCTCCAGGGGCGCCCGAAGGATTCAGACGTTTCCTCCATGTCGATTGCACTTTGCACCGCCAAGACACCGCTGATGGTCTCCCATCGCAGATTTTGGGACGTCGGAAGAAGTTCTGTCGGGTTAACCGCAAGATCCGACGTGATTGGTTGGGGCATAGGACGGGCGATCTTGTTGGCCGGAGCGTCCATCATCTTTGATTGATCGACCACGATACCGGCGGGATTGTTCGAAGGCGTGATCCGTTCCTCTGGCGACGGCAACGGCGAGGAATCGGATTGATCTTCGACAAGTCGCGGTACCGATTCATCCACCGAATCAGTGAGTTCCCCAGCGGGAGATGGGATCACGTCTTTGCTCAACGCCGGCTCCACGACAATGCGGGGTGCTGCGGGTGATGGCGCTGGCTCGCCGACCGGCCTGAGTCGCCACGCCATCGTCGCAAGCATCAACGCCGCAGCGGCCACCAAGAATACCGGCAACGCGCGTTGCAATGACTTCCGATGACTTGGTTTGCTGTGCGTAAGCACGGCGGAATTGGCAGGTGGAACGGACGCGGGCACCGCACCGCCGATCGCGAGAAGGCGATCTCGGAGTGGCCGTTCCAACCTAGGTCGCGAGGGGACTCGCTGTGTAGCGGCGATGGCCGAAACCACTTCGGTCATCAGGTGACTGTTATGAACCAGCCGTCGGTTGATATACAGTTGCTCGTCGCGCGACAGCGTTCCGTCGACATAGGCGGCGACCATTTCGAGCGGGAGATCCACGACAGCGTGGTCTCCAACTGCCGCTGGAACGTCATTCTGTGCGCCGTGTTGCTGGCGCAGCTGGCGGCCAACTTGCTCCACCACGTCATGAAGTGGTGGCGAAGCGAGATGCGTTGACGAATCGCTGAGAGCCGATTCAATCAATTGGAGGATGCCATCGCGATCCATCATTTGTCTTCCACCCCCTCGATCCAAACTCGCAATTTCGCCTCGGCACGACGCAACGTTGGCCCAATGGATCCGAGCGGAATGCCGATGCGTTGGCTGATCTGTGAATACGTCTGGCCTTGCCGGTAGTGGAGTTCGATCAGCTCACGTTGCCGCGGCGGCAAACGATCGACGAGACTTAGCAGTTGTTGTCGGTCTTCATCATCGATCAAGCGATCGGCCTGACGAGATGCCGTTGACCGCTCACCCGTGGCGTCGGCTGTAATCTGTTCGGACGTGCCTGGTTGTTGGTTCAGACGCGAGACGACTCGAGTCGCTACCCGAGTCGCGATCACGGCCAGATAAGTCGACAATCGACTGCGCCCGGCAAAGGCGCGGAGTGCCGCTGCATCGTTGGCCACGAGCGAAGCGAAGACTTCGGCGGTAACGTCATCAATCATCGACCAGTCGTGACCGCGTCGTGATGACGCGGCAACGTCGGCAACGCGCGAGCGTATCAGTGCCCCGAAACGGTCAACGAAGTCGGCCCACGCGTCGGCATCACGGTTCAAGCATCGATTCACCAGCGCCGCGTCACTGAGAAAACCCTCCGGCCCATCGTGCGTTCCGGAGGGTTCGGCAACTCTCGCTCTGGAGGAAAACAGTCGAATCGTGAAGATCTCCCGCCGCAGCGACCGGGGCCACGATCGTGGCCGGTGCGTGGACCGATCGAGTTTAGAAAATGGCCACGATGTCTTCGGGGTCGACTTCCAAATCGTCGAAACCGTCGGTCAAGATGTAATCTACCACGCCGTCGGCGGCACGAATGATATCGGCACCTCGGCCGCCCCTTAGATCATCTCGACCATCGCCGCCCACCAGCAGGTCCTCCCCATCGTTACCACGTAGACGATCACGTCCTTGTCCGCCACGTAGCACGTCATCACCCGCCCCGCCGACGAGATGATCGTCGCCCTGCATGCCCCAGATCCAATCATCGCCATCTCCCCCAGTCATCACATCATCAAAGGTCGGATCGACGGGAACTTCCGTTTCAATTTCTGGCGCCGAACCTGAGCGGAGGGCCGCCAGGAACGGAGAGCTGGATAGTACCGGAGGACCGTCGGACGCATCGGATTCATCTGCGAACCGTTGGTCACCCAGGATGGCGTCATCGCCATCGCCACCGCTCAAGCGGTCGCTTCCGGTGCCTCCGACCAGGATGTCGTTACCTTGTTGGCCTTGGATGACGTCGTCGCCATTGCCCCCAAGCAACACATCGTTTCCGGGACCGCCGACGATCTGGTCTCGACCTCGATTGGAATTGGCAAATTCCAGTGCGTAGGCGACCGGGTCGACGGCACCGTCGGGATAGCTATCGGTCGCGTCGCCGAAGACCCAATCGTTTCCGCGACCGCCGCTGAGGGCATCATGGTCACTGCCGCCAATGAGGTAATCGTCGCCGCGTCCGCCTCGAATTCGGTCGCGACCCATTCCACCAAACAAAATGTCCGCACGGGCACCACCTGTGATGAGGTCGTCGCCAGCGCCACCTTGCATCAAGTTTGGACCGCTTCCGCCCTGCAGACGGTCGTTTCCAGCTTGCCCATTCAATCGACTCGCTTGCAGAACGTTTCGAGATAACCGAACCTGATCGTTCCCACTCCCCGCATTGACCTCGATCAGCTCGACACGGTCGTTCCTGAAGTCGGCTAGACGGCCGTCGACGGAGACACGCAGTGTTTGTCGGTCTCGACTGGTCCACACAGCGATGCGGTTCGCGTCGTCGTCACCTTCGATCGTGAGGACTCCATCATCGGCAAGCGAGACGGAAGCAAGGACACGGCGATTTTCGAGTGATTCTAGGCGTAGGATTCTGCGGCGAGTGCTCCGACGATGCGACGTGCGGGACGGCGAGGCTTTTAGGTAGCGAGACGAGTTTGATCGCATGGGTGACTCCACCAGAAGAGAATGATCGGGGGTTCCGGCCGAGGGAAAACGGCGTTCGGCACCTCTTTAGTGGCGGGGTCAGTGCTTGCGCTTACATCCTGGCAAATAAATTCCCGCTATTTGCCATCGATGGTGTGCATGTCGCCGCGAAGTCCAAGAATCGGCTTCGCCGAGAGAGGGCTGCGACGGCCATCATGGCCGGAGCCCAGCAACCGAGTGCTTTGTTCCAGTCGAAAACTAGCGTTCCCAAAATGAGCCGATGGCCGTCGGCCCTAGCTGTCTCGGTGGGAAGCGGGGCTGATGCCCTTCGGCTAATCTCGAAAATCGAAGTGGAACGAAGCACCAGCGGCGGCTCTTGACTTGGCCGCCGATCGATATCAGAGGCGACGGTGGGATTCGAACCCACGAATAAAGGATTTGCAATCCTTCGCCTTAGCCACTTGGCCACGTCGCCGCGCTGCCCCGCTGTTCATCTTTCACGATGAGGCGGGTCGTGAAAATTAGGCAACCGGCTACGGACCGTCAAGTCAGTGCGGTTTGCCGGATTTCACAAAAATCGCACGGGATTCTGCCGAATTGACCGTCCGATTGTCAGTATCGATGTGATCGGCAGATCACGTGAACGTCTTGAACGTCGGAACCGAAAAACCGTCGTTTGCGGCGTGAATCACGCTCGAAAACCGTTGGTTTGAAGTTCGAAGGCGAACCTGGCATTGCCCAACCCCCTACATCGCCTGCTACTATGTACCGTCACTGGCATAAAACTGCGTGAATTGCCCTTTGCCCCGAAGTTCTTTTGTTTGCCGCACCTGACATGTCGTCTGCACACGATCGTGGCGCTGATTTGACGCGACGAGAGATGTTTGCCGAAATCAAACAGCTCTGCAAAACCAACAATGTGACGAATTGGTTTGTCCTGATCCGAGAATGGACCGTTTTTGCTGTCGTGGTGACGGGTTGCGTCTGGTCGTATCACACCATCACGAACGCGGGCTACAGCCCCTGGGCGGCGTTGCCGGTCTATGTCGCCAGTGTCGTGGTGATTGCCGGATGGACGCAAACTAGGCTCTCTTGCCTGGTTCACGAGTCGAGTCACTACAGTCTGTTCAAGAATCGAAAGCTGAATGATTTGGCGGCGAATTTGTTGGTCGCGTTTCCGTTCTTTGGATTGATTTCAAATTATCGGATTGGTCACTGGGGCCATCACCGCCATGTCAATGATCCGGACAAGGATCCCGACTTGCACCGATTGCTGAAACATCATCCTCGGAACTTTCCGATTCCGAAATGGCGCGTTTGGGTCGAGTACGTGCTACTGCAACTCTCGCCGCATAAGGCATTCACCTACTTGAAGGGCCGCGCCCTTTATGTAGCGAAGACGATGAATCACAAACGGGTCAAGGGTCAGACGGCCCTTTCCGCACGCACGACCAAGTGGGTTCGCATTGGATTCTATGTTGGGTTGTTCACACTGCTGACCGTGATGGGCTGGTGGACGTACTATCTGCTGTTTTGGTTGGTGCCCATTGCGACGGTCTACCCGGCGACTCTTTTTTTGCGAGAAATCGCCCATCACGGGAATTACCCAGACAACGGGGATTTCACCAATAGCCGTGTCTACGAAGGCTACTGGCTGGAACGCGAAATTTTCTTTCCGTTTGGCGAATGGAATCATGTTCTGCATCACATGTTCCCCACGATTCCATGGTATCGAATGCGTGAGGCTCATGAGACGATGATGCGATATCCGCCCTATCGGGAAAACGTCATCATCTGCGACGGGTTCTTTTTCAAAGCACATAAAGACAACCAGCAGCCAACCGTCTTGGATCTTTTGGCGGCTCCATCGGGGCAGCAACTGAAAAGTCACGAGGAGCAAGACTGGGTCAGCAGCATTCGTGCCGAGACAGCCACGCAGGTCGGTGCCGAAGATCAACGCGGCACATTGCACGCGTTGGGTGAATCGTGACGCAAATGGACGTAGCGCCGACTCGAGAGACCGGTGTGAGAAAAGTCAGTGTGCTGGGAGCGGGCGCGATCGGCAGCATGTTGGGTGGTTTGATTCGCCATCACGACCCGTCGATCGAATGTGTCATGATTGGACGCGGCGAGCACGGGGAAGCGATGGCCGACCAGTCATTGGTTCGCCTCGATGGTTCTTGGGGTGTGCATGAGGTGCCGATTGTCGCCTCCACGGACATGTCCTCGGCGGCCCAATCGGATTTGATCCTTGTGACGGTGAAGAGCCAGGCGACACCCGAGGCCATCGAATCGATGGCGCCCTATTTGGGTGACGCCATCGTGGTATCAGTCCAGAATGGATTCAATGACGAGGTCCTACTTCGTCATGTGGCTCCAGAGAAGTTGGTCATGGGCATTACGGCGACGAACGTTTCGGTGCCAACCCCCGGGACGGCGAGCCTGAAGTTTCCTGGGACGATCGTCCTGGGTCCCAATCCGACGCGTTCGAATGCGGCAAGCGTTGAGACGGCCATCGCCACGTTGGCCAAGACAAAGTTCCTGGTGTTCGGCAACGACAACATTGACGGTGTGCGCTACAACAAACTGGCGATCAACTCGCCGGGATATGCCGCGTCGCTGTCTCGCACGAATTTCATCGTTGACGGTGTTTGTCATCCAAGGTGGAGACGCTCCGTCGGTGCGAGGCTAGCCCAAGAGTGCGTTGATGTTTTTGACGCGGCGGGCGTCCGATTGGAGTCCATCCCGAAATTACCGGACATTCGCAAGTTGCGAAAGTTCTTCGGCATGCTCGACTGGCCTTTGATTGGTCATGTCGTGGCGATCGGTGCCAAGCGGATTTTCAACCGACGTCCCATCCAGTTTTCGTTGGAACAGGACCTGGCCAAAGGGAAACCGACGGAAGTTGATTTCACAAACGGGGAAATCACTCGCCTCGCGCAGCGGCACGGGGTCGACGCTCCGATGAACCAGTTGGTGATCGATATGGCACATGAGGCGCAAAGCGGGGGTGCGGGCGAGTTCTTTACGCGAGATGAAGTGATCGACCGGTTCGAACAGGTCGCTTGAGTGATCGATGCTCAGGCGACGCGTCGCTGATTCGGATCCAAAGCCCCAAGCGTGATCGCGTGCCATTGGTCTTCGGTTTTCTGCATGATGACCGTTTGGGCGTGCATCACCTTGTTCAAAGCGCCCGCTAGCGCGCCGATGTGGGATGGGTTCATCTCACCGATCAGAATCACGTCGACTGTGCCAAGACGATGAGCGACTCGAATCACTCCCGCCGCTGGTGCTGCCGGTACGATGATTGGACGGACGGCACGGCCTTTCATCTTTGAATGGAAGTCCTTGAGGGTCGTACTACCTCCGCTCAGCTCAAACTCGTCGATCACCGCATAGATCAAGTCGTTGTGTTGATTCGAGAGTCCATCAATCAGAGTCGCGGCGCGGGCTCCATTGTCGATACCGATGTCGAGAACCCGACGCGTTCCGAGTTTCACGAGTTGTTTGAGCAAGCGATTGTCGGAACCGTTGCCGCCCATCGAAAGAATCGATCGACGGCGCGGTTTCGGTGATGGCGCAGTCGATGGAATGGAACGATCCGGTGAACGCGACCAAGGTGTCCGCTTGGATGCTTGGTCCGGTCCCGAAGACTTTGCGTTCGACGCGGGACGCACTGGTTGGGTTGATGAGGACGCTTTGTCGATTGAGGCCCCACCGGCCGCGACCTCTTTGGATCCGACCAGCATGTTCCAAAGCTGTTTGAACGGCATGGCCGACTTCCCACCTCGATCCAAACGATCACAGACGACCCGCCGCGTCGCGTGTTGCGAATGAGCGTGTCCTAAACGGTTGCGTTGGGGAATCGCCTCCCCGATCGCGACCCGCGAAAAGGCTTGAAGCGATTCCCGAACAGGCTATTCGTCGGATCGATTCGCATCGTGATATGACCGAACTGAGCGAAGGTGCGGTTGGGTGGGTTGGGCAAATCCGAACCGATCACCGTGCGGCGGTTGGCCCGATTCGACTTGCCTCATCGCGGCGCGGTGGCGTAAAGATAGAACCGGTGCGGCGGTACGGCGATCGCCCGACGCGATGCTTCAACGGCGTATTGGTCTTCAGTTCTTTCATTGGAGGTTGGCTCATGACGGATCGAAATCCTGCGCCGAACCGTGAAACGCAACGCATCGGTCGCGCGGACGGGTTGAGAGTTGCCCATTGTCTCGTCGTCATCTTGGCTGTTCCGTCCGCCGGCATCGCGCAAAGCCCCTTGACGCCGGCGGAAGCGATGAGGCCCATCGGCAGCCCTAGCGCGGTCGACCGCTATCAGATGCCGAGTCAGACATCCGTCCGTGGTGGTCCTTCGATTCGGCGCGTCGCAATGCAATCCGGCGGATTTGCTTTGCCTCCGATGGGAGAGGCCGCGGTACCACAGGCACCGTTTCCATCCACTGGCGGTAGCAACGTCTTGCCGACACCACCGCCAAATCTTGCCACACCGAGGCAGTTGCCTGGCGGAATCCCCCCCGATGCCGCTGCGATCAACTCGATTCCCCGATCGGTGGCTGCACCGGACGCTTTACCGGGCACCGTCAATCCGCTCGGTGGCTCAACGCTCGACTACGAACCGATCACGCCTCCTCAACTGGCCAACGGTGGATTTTCCACGATGGCGGATTGCCGGCTGATCACGCCACCCAGTACATACTCGGCTCTCAGTCCGGTGGGCAATGGATGCGGTTGTTCGCCGATCGCTCCTGTCAGCGCCACCGGCATCTACGCCCCACCACCAGCCCAGATTGCAGCTCCCGCGGCGATGCCCCCGGTCGCACCCGGCACGCTGGTCCCAACGACGCTGCCACCCAATTTTCCCAGCGCGGCCGATGCGGCTCCGATTGGTTCGCTCGTGACGTTTGGACAGGAGCAATTTCCTGTCCAAGTGGGCCAGGGACTGTGGGGACAGCCGGTTGCCTACGTGCCAGGCCAATCGTTTCGAAACTGGCTGCGGTACTTTTCGTTTTAATGCTCCTAATCGTTTGACGAACGCGGCCCAACCGCCGTGGTTCCCTGACTTGCCGTCAACAAACTGGTTTCGCCGCGTCGATCTTTCTTCAAGTAGATCACTCATCGACGCTAGGTTCGAACTCCCACCTCCTTCCAGGAAATCGACCCATGCCGCATCGACGCGCACTGGCCCGTCCCACCGCCTGTCTCCTGGGACTCGTCCTTGGGACCATGGTTTTCGGTGGCTGTCGTGGTCATCGGTGGATGCCGCCGGGGCCAATCGGGCAACAGCAAGCCAACGCCGTGATTCACGATCCTTATCCGCAAGACGATATCGCACCGGGTGACCTCGGAGGGCGTCCGCCGAGCTACCAGAATCCGCTGCCCGAACCCGTTCGCAATCGACTTGTGCCGGACGCGATGCCGTGGTTGGGCCGATGAACTCGGCCGGTTGATGGTGCGTGCGTTGGATGGGAGCCCGTGGCGGTCCAGCTCCCGGTTGGCGTGGTGGAGACACACGTTATCCTGAGAGCAATGATCCGCTGCTCCAGGGACGTGACATGCGAAAACTACCAAAGCGTCGCCGCGATGGTTCCGTGTCCCGGCCCAGGCAGGCGTCAATACCGCCACGTGATCCAGAGGTCCTGCGAGGGCTCGCACACTGGCTTTCGTCGAACGCTCCCCATCCGGAAAAAGTTCAGCGGCTCCAGGCTCGCATTCATTATGACGTGATTCGTTTGAGCCGCTCGATGGACGGTCCCAACTTTTCTCGGGTTGGCCGAGACGACCTCGTGCGACTGATCCACTTGATTGACGATGCGTTCTTTGACTCGCGGATCCTACCGGTTGCGAAGGCGGAGGGTCTCCGATTCGGTTTTTCGACGCGCATGACAAGCATCGCCGGCAAGCTTGTCACGCACTATCCAACCAGTGACCGCGATGCACCCCGCACATTCGAGTTGGTGTTGTCATCGACGCTGCTCTTCCAGACCTTTGAAGACGTCGACCGACCCGTCGAAGTCACCGGTTGTAACTGCCGAGATCGGTTGGAAGCGATGCAGCGGATTGCCGAACACGAGATGACCCATCTCGTGGAGATGTTGATCTGGAATGATGGTTCGTGTTCACAACCACGATTTCAACAGATCGCACGCGATTACTTTGGCCATACGGATTACCGACATGACCTCATTACACAGCGTGAGCGAGCGGCGACACGTTTCAATATTCGGGTCGGCGACATGGTTGCGTTTCGACATGACGGGTCCCACAAGGTCGGCCGTGTGAATCGAATCACTCGCCGCGCAACCGTGCTGGTTGCCGATCCGGGAGGTCAACGTTTTAGTGACGGACATCGATACAACCGGTATTACGTGCCCTTGGAGAGGCTGCGACCCGCTGAGGTCGACGCGAATCGGTAACTCATTTGCTCGCAATGCTGGCGATGGATTTTCCCGAGCATTGCCGGTCATCCCTGGAGATTCGATGACACGGAGTCCATGCCGACGCATCCCCTACAACCATTCACTTGGGTGCGATCGACGTCGCCATCCGCATGGGTGACCTCGAAGTGAGGACAGGCAAATGACAAATGGCGAATTGTTCTGAAAAATCTCGAATCGTGGGTCAAGCGTGGATTCGATGACCTAACTTTCGACAGGTACCACGACTGCGCCCGTGCTTGACGGCTCGGCGCCGGGTGGTCGATCAGGCGTGGCATGGGTGTTGGCACCTGTGCCTGCTGATGTTCATTGTTCCTGCGTACGTATCGTTGATCGCCCCATCATGGATTCCATCCAGAGCGTCGTCGGCCACCATTCGGCCCCAAGCCCAACCGGGTTTGAGGACGTTTGGTTCCTGTCTGGCCCAACGGGACCTGGCGATTCATTGCAACACACCCCGATCGATCAACAGCCATTCATCGTAGGACGTCGTTCGGGCGTCGCGATGAAGTTGCAGTTTCGTACCGTTAGCAGTGCCCATGCGGAGTTGCGGATTATCAATGGCAAGTTGGTCGTCCACGATTTGGAGAGTACCAATGGGACTTATGTCAATGGTGAACGTGTTTCGTCGCCGGTTACCGTTGGTGATGAAGACCTGATCCACTTCGCCGAAGCTCCATTCCGGGTAAGGCGTCAATCACCGACCGGAGTGACCGCTGGGACGATCAGTGAGAATGTTTGCGATCAGGCATTGGCGCTGGTTCAGTTCGATCGATTGATGAGCCAGCGATTGGTGCGGCCTCACTTTCAGCCGATCGTCACGCTGTCGGCCGCCCAACCGATCGGATTTGAGATCCTGGGCCGTGGAAGTGTGTTTGGGCTCGAGTCGGTTGGCGCGATGTTCCAAGCAGCCGAGCAGTTGAACCTGGAAGTGGAGTTGAGCCGGCTGCTTCGCTGGGAAGGTCTTCGTGTCGGACGTGAGCTTCCCGATGCACCTAAATTGTTCGTCAACACGCACCCCAAAGAAATGGATGACGGCCAAGGTCTGATCGAGTCGCTCAGCAAGGCTCGTAGCATGGCAGCCAATCTTGAGATCGTTCTGGAGATACACGAGGCGGCCATCACGAATCCCAAGTCGATGAATCGGCTGCATTCGAGCATGCGAGATCTCAATATTGGATTGGCCTATGACGATTTCGGAGCCGGCCAAGCTCGATTGGCGGAGCTGATTGAGGCACGACCTGACTACGTCAAGTTCGACATCGGCCTGATTCGAGGGATTGATCGAAACGATACCAATCGGATGCGAATGATGCAGGCGCTGGTGACCATGGTCCGAGACTTGGACATCAAGGCACTCGCCGAGGGAATCGAAACGATTGAAGAGGCCGAGGCCTGCCAGGAGTTGGGTTTTGATCTGGCCCAGGGTTACTACTTCGGGCGTCCCGCACCCGCCTAGTGATCTCGAAGACAACTCCGCAGAAGGCTCAATCTCTGCCCTCAGGACGGTTCGCCGGTTCATTGGTCTGCCATGCCGGGCGAGCGGTGACGGAAGCACTTTTTTGACAAAATGTCAAAATTGACAACTTGTCAAAATCCGTGTGCCGATAAAGATGGCAGCATGAGCGATACCGTTCCATTGACCGCGAAGCAGCGAGAGATTCGTCATAGGGAAACGCGGATCTTGGATATTGCCCGCCCTTTGATTCATCGTGGCGGATTGTCCTCGGTCAACATGGACGCGATCGCTCGTGAAATGAGATGCACACGCGGCACGATCTACAACCATTTCCCTAACAAGGAAGACATCTTGTTGGCGCTCGCCGCTCGTGCCGTCGATCGGCGTATTGGACTGTTTCGCTTCGCGATCGACTCGGTTCGTGCGATGCCGGGTCGAACCCATCGGGATGCGTGCGCATCGGTTGGGATTGCCGCCGAGGTGTACGTCGACGAATTGCCCGATGACTTTGCAATTGAGCAGGCGATCCGGCACGATTCGGTCTGGGAGAAAACGTCGGAGGGCCGACGTCATATTCTTGGTGTTTGCGAGTCCAATTGCATCAGCGTGATCGCCGAGTTGATTCAAGCGGCAATCCAATGCGGTGATCTACGGGTTGCTCGTGGGACGACGGCGTCGGCGCTGACGCAGCAGATCGTCTTCGGATTGTGGTCATTGGTTTATGGGGGGCTATTGATTGAGTCGACCAGCCCGTCCCTGGCGGAGGTTGGTATTCCACATCCCCGACAAGCGATTCGTCAAAACTGCAACGCGTTGTTGGACAATTTGGGTTGGGAGCCGCTCTACCGTGCGCGCACTTACAACTCGATGGTCAAACGCATCACACCTGCGCTCATCGAACAGGCGCACGTTCTAACGAAGGCTGATCCTACCGGTGAATCATCATGATTGCGTCACCCTCATCCACGGCTGATCTTTCCAATCAACGAGCCAAGGCGACCCACACTCGCCGTTGGATTGTCGCCGGAGCTGTGATCTTGATCGCGACGGTGGGCGGGGCCGCCTGGAATCGACGATCGTTGTCGGGAAGCACCGATGCGGTCGTGGCGGCAGCTGCTGGAACGGAGGTCCGTCGGGTTCGAGTTGCCGTTGCGCCGGCCGGCTCTTTACCGGCGCCGCGACTGTTTACACGCTATCGAGGTGACGTCCGCGCGAGACGATCCAGCGATTTGGCAATGCAGCGAACCGGAAGACTGGTGGAGATCCGGGTGCACGAGGGCGATCTTGTGCGAGCGGGTGAATTGCTGGCGAGTCTCAAGATGAATGACCTCGATGCAACCGAGGCGATGGCGGACGCGGAAGTCGATTCGGCCGAGGCTGCGTTGGAGGAGGCAATGGCGGGCCCTCGTTACCAGACGCTACGAGCCGCCGAGGAAAAAGTGCGGCAGACCCAAGCGCTGCTGCTTGCCGCGGAAGATCGCCTCGCGCGAGAGCAAACGTTGCTGCGACGCGGTGCGGGTACCGAACAAGCGTTTGACGATGCCAACTACGCCGCGCAGCGATTACGCGCCTCAGTGGCCGAGACGATGTCAACTCTCGATGAACTGAAGGAAGGTACACGCAGCGAACAAATCCTGGCTGCGCGAGCCGCCGTTGCGCTCGCTAAAGCGAAGCGTCAGCAGGTCGATGTTCATCGCGAAGATAGCGTGATCGTCGCACCGTATGATGCGATTGTAGCTCGCCGTTGGCTGGACGAGGGAGTCATTGTCGGCCCCGACCAAACGGTCTTGTCGATCATCGAAATACCGCCCTTGGAGGCCCGAGTCGACTTGCCTTCGGATGCCGCTGCGGCTTTGTCACTGCAACAATCCGTTGAGCTTGAGGTCAGCGGACGCGTCGTGGAGGCGATGGTCATACGCCGGCAGCCCTCGCTGGATCCGGTAATGAGGACACGAACCATCGACGTTCAATTTGACCCGCCCGGATGGTCCAACGCATCGTCGCAGCCCATCGCCAACGATCAAATCGCATTGATCGGACAGACGGTCGCCCTTCGACTGCCGTGGGAGTTCGGCGATGAGATCGATCTGGCCCATGAAGGGTCGGCTGAATCCGCGCCGCCAAGGTTTTGGGTCCCCTCAGCGGCGTTGGTGAGGGGAGTCCGAGGTTTGTGGTCGGTCTACGTGGGCATTCCGGTCGACGAGGCCGGCGAGTCCACCGGAACATCCGACGCATCCCACTTCATTTCCGGCGGTGTCCGAGGCGTCATTGAAAGACGCGATGTACGAGTCCTGCGAACCGCCGGTCAGATGTCGCTGGTGAATGGCATGGTTTCCCGAGGGCAGCACGTCGTCATCGATGGTACGCAGCGTATTGGACCGGGTGTGCCCGTCACCATGGTCTCGCAAGGGACGACACCCATTCAAGGCGACGCGGACATCGCCGTAGCACCATGAATGCACGCAACCAGGTGAACGAAACCAAGTCCACGCCCGATCGGTCAACCGGTTGGGTAGGTCGCGTCGCGAAGGCCTTTTATCGTGACACGCGGCTCCTCACCTTAATGCTGGCGTTGATCCTCGTTTCCGGGCTCAGCAGCCTGGCGATCTTGCCCCGCATGGAGGATCCCGTGCTGCGTCGACGTGTCGCCATCATCAATACACGATTGCCCGGCGCCGACGCCGAGCGTGTCGAATCGCTGGTGACCGAGAAACTGGAGGACGAACTCCGAGACATCGAGGAAATCAAAGAGTTGCGTTCGGTCAGTCGGACGGGCATCAGCACGATCTCGATCGAATTACTCGATACGGTGATGGAGACCGATACCGTCTGGTCGCGTGTCCGCAGTCGGATCGAGGACTCGCTACCGTCGTTACCTCCGGACGCGACGCGACCTTCCTTTGAAGAGCTGCAAGTCCGCGCCTATGCGTTGATCATGGGATTGGTCTGGGAACGGGAATCGCCCGCCGACGTGCGATTGTTGAGGCGGCTCGCGATCGATCTGCAGGACAAACTTCAGAACGTCTCGGGTACCGAGCTGGTTGATCGGTTCGGCGATCCAGGAGAAGAAATTCTGGTGCGGATCGATCCCGGTCGTGCCGCTTCGATGGGGGTAACCCCCGCGGACATCTCCGCGCGAATTGAACAATATGATGCCAAGGGCAGCGCGGGTCTGCTGCGCAGTTCTGTCGACCAAATGCTGATTGAAGTTGGCAACCAACTGGATGCGGTTTCGCATTTGGCAGACATTCCTGTGACGCAGGTCGGTGGTCGCGATGTTCGGTTGGCAGATGTCGCCAGTGTGGAGCAGCGTTTACCTCAGCCGGTGCCGACGGCTGCGAAGCTGGATCAGGGTGATGCCGTCGTCCTGGGCGTGATGGTGCGTCCCGCCGTTCGAATCGATCAGTGGACGGAGCGGGCGGAGCGGATGATCTCCGAATTCGAATCGACCCTGCCAAGTGGCGTCGCCATTCAGACGGTTTTGCGCCAGTCCGACTATGTCGATGATCGATTGTCTTCGCTTACCGTGAACTTGATACTCGGCGGTATCTGCGTCTCGATCGTCATCTGCCTGTTGATGGGTTGGCGATCGGCTTTGATTGTGACGTTGACATTGCCGCTGGCGAGTCTGATGGTTTTGTTTGGATTGCGGATGTGGGGCATCCCGATCCATCAAATGTCGGTGACTGGGCTGATCATCGCACTGGGACTCTTGATCGACAACGCGATTGTGATGGTCGATGAGGTTCGCGGCCGAATCATGGGTGGCGATTCACCGGCGGATGCGATGGCCGGGAGCGTTCGTCATTTGGCCGGCCCGCTAATTGGATCGACGTTGACGACCGCGTTGGCATTCGCACCGATTGCGTTGATGCCCGGACCGGCGGGCGAATTCGTTGGCTCGATTGCCATCAGCGTGATGATGGCGATCTTTGCATCGCTGTTGCTGGCGATGACCGTGATTCCATCGATCGCCGCACGGCTTGTTCGTGTCCGACCCCATGCATCGGCAGGGGGCCAAGAGCGTCAAACGTTCGTCCGATTCAATGGTGGCATCGAAGTACCGACGCTTGCGGCTGGTTACCAACGACTCGTCACGATGTTCGTACGGCGTCCCTGGACCGGCGTAGTGACGGCCATGGTGTTGCCGCTGATCGGATTTGGATTGGCACCTTTCTTGGACGAACAGTTCTTTCCTCCATCGGGGCGGGACCAGTTTCACATTACGATTGAGGGTCCCGCGACAAGTTCGATCGGGCAAACCCGCATGACGGCGTCGATTGCGGACGCGATTGCCCGTGAGAACGGGGCGCTGAAGATTGACTGGTTCTATGGGGAAAGCGCGCCTCAGTTCTATTACAACGTCGTGGCCAATCGACGCGGAACGGCAAATTTCGCACAAGGCCTTGTGACCATCGACCCAGCGGCGGAACCCACGGAGGTGATCCGAAACCTGCAACAACAGCTGGATGAACGAATCCTGTCGTCGCGGGTGTTGGTTCGGCAGCTCGAACAGGGCCCTCCGTTTGAAGCACCCGTCGAAGTGCGGCTGTTTGGTCCCGACCTCGATGTGTTGCGTGGATTGGGGGATCAGGTTCGGCAGCGTCTGTCGGGCATGCCAGAAGTCGTAGCAGTTCGTACCGACTTGGCCGAGGTGTTACCGCAGCTATCGTTTGAAGTGAACCAGGCGGCGGCGTCGAGCACCGGACTGACGCCCACGGCAATCGCTCGCCAGCTGCAAACATCGCTGGAGGGTGCCACCGGAGGTAGCGTCTTGCAAGCCAACGAGGAATTACCTGTGGTTGTTCGCGTTGGTGACGACGATCGCGGCAGTCTGGCACGGGTGCGCAGCATGAATGTCCTGTTGCCAATGAATGAATCCGGGGATCGCGGTGATGGAATGTCGATGACCCCGGTATCCGCAGTGGCGAATGTCACGCTCCAGCCGGAGTCGGCCGCTATCCCTCGGCTGAATCGACGGCGGATGAATGAGGTCAACGCTTACCTGGTGGCGGGTGTGCTGCCGAGCGTCGTGCAGTCCAAAATCGAGTCCACGCTGGAGTCAAACCCATTGGAGATGCCGACCGGATACAACGTCGAGTTTGGTGGTGAAGCGTCCAAGCGAGATGACGCCGTCGGAAATCTTTTTTCGACCGTCGGCGTTTTGGGAGTGCTGATGCTAGCGACCCTGGTTTTGTCGTTCGGCTCGTTTCGGATGGCCGGGATGATCGCCCTGGTCGCCGCATTATCAGTCGGCTTGGGACTGGCCGCGCTGGCAATCAGCGGATACTCGTTCGGATTCATGGCGATCATCGGAACGATGGGACTCATTGGCGTGGCCATCAATGATTCGATCGTCGTGCTCGCGGGGATTCGAGCCAACCCGGCGGCTGTCGCGGGCGACATTCAAGCAACGGTCACGGAAGTCATTCATGCGACGCGTCATGTGATCGCAACGACGCTGACGACCATGGCTGGCTTTGCGCCGCTGATCTTGGACGGCGGCGCATTTTGGCCGCCCATGGCCGTCTCGATTGCCGGCGGTGTTGCAGGCGCCACGCTGTTAGCCCTGGTACTGATTCCGTCGCTTCATCAGTCTTGGCTGACACCGAGGCGATTGCCCGAGGCGGGCTGAGTCGGCGGATGCATTCATGGCGGCGATTCAACCTTGCTGTTGGAGCCGCACTGCACGAGAAAGTCATCGGTGCTCAGTGTGTTGAGGACATCTTCAGCGGTGAGTCCACCCCGTCGTGCTTGCATGACACCGTACCGCATGACGCCCAGTCCATGCGTACTATGCGCGTCCGTGTTGATGACCAACCCAATCCCATGACGTCGCGCCAATGCCAAGTGAATTTCGTTGAGATCGAGTCGGGCCGGATTGGCATTCAACTCCATGAGCGTCTTGTGTTCCGCGGCGGCCCTCATCACGGTGTCCATGTCCACGTCATAGGCGTCTCGTTTGTTGATCAGTCGACCGGTTGGGTGTGCGATGCAGTGGACGTTCGGGTTCTCAATGGCACCCAGGATACGGTCGGTGATCTGGTCACGAGGTTGTCGCTGGCCATAGTGAATGCTTGCCAGGATCCAGTCACCCTCTGCCAAGACATCATCTGGTAGGTCCATTTCACCGGATTCCAGGATGTCGCATTCGATTCCCTTCAGGATCGTCAGCCGGCCGTCGTACTCCGGTCGGATTTCGTCGATCACCTTCCATTGCTCGCGCAGACGTTCGGGTGTGAGTCCGCTCGCCATGCTGACTCGTTGACTGTGATCCGTAATCGCGATGTATCGAAGGCCCCGATCCAGCGCCGCGTCGGCCATCTCTCGGATGGTGTTTTGTCCGTCCGTCGCCGTCGTGTGCATGTGCAGGTCACCTTGAATGCGATCGGTCGTGATCAAGTTCGGTAGACCTCCGCCAACCTCCAGTGCTTTGAACTCGATCCGATCTTCACGAAGCTCTGGCGGAATCCATGGAAGCCCGATCGATGCGTAGACGTCAGCTTCCGCTTGGCCCGTGACACGCTCGTCATCGTTGAGCCGGAAGACTCCATATTCATTGACCTTGAAACCATGGTCTTTGGCGATTCGCCGCACACGGATATTGTGTGCCTGACTGCCGGTGAAGTACTGCAGTGCGGCGCCGAACTCCTCCGAGTTGACGATTCGCAGATCGATCTGAAATGCACTGGCTTTGGCACTCGCGGAAACACGAATCGACATCTTGGTATCGCCGCGAGCGATGGTCGCCACTCGGCCCGGAAACCGCTCCAAGTGATCCATCGCGTTGTTGCGGTCGTTGGCAACGGCTAGCAGGTCGAGGTCACCGACCGTGTCGCGACCCCGCCGATAGCTCCCCGCCCACTCCATTTTGGTGATGGCCGTGCACGTTTCCATATAGTCCGTCAAGCTTGCGACAAGCTCATCGGCTTCGGACCAGTAGATCCTGGCGGCGGCCGCCTTGGCGATGGAAAGGCCATCGAGGATGGCGGCTTCGGTTTTTTTGCCAAATCCCTTGAGTGCAGCAACACGTCCCTCACGACATGCCGCCGAGAGATCATCGAGCGATTCAATTCCAAGTTCGTCGCGTAATTTGGCGGCTTTCTTGGCGCCTAAGCCTGGGATCCCTGCCATCTGAATCACCACTTCCGGGATCGCGGCCCGGAGTTGTTCCAGCTGTGGAAGAACGCCCTTCCTTAGGAGCACATCGGTTTTCTCGGCGAGCGTTTTTCCAATGCCGGGAATCTTGGCCAAATCTCGATCGGGATCCGAAACGATCTCCGAGACCGGTTCCTCGAGTTCGGCGATCGCGCGGGCCCCATTTTGATACGCACGCACTCGAAATGGGTTCTCTCCACGGAATTCCAGCAACTGCGCCATTTCGTAAAACACAGCGGCGATAGCAGCGTTATCCAAACAGTTAACTCCTTGATTCATGTCGAATCAGACGGTGTCGGACTCGGAGTGATTTCAAACTTGATCGGCGGCTCTAACGGCGTGGACCATCGTACTGAACTGGCGACCTTGATGACGTCCATCCATTCATAGCGATCACCAAGCCGTTCGAGTAAGCTGACCCTCTGCGGCACCGCGTAGTCATAGGATTTCATGTTCCGAGATCAGGATTACCATGTTGGGATTCCGGTGGACCGGCTTCATTGGCGGTTTGGTTTTGGTGGGAGTGTTGGGCAGACCAAGCTCGGGCACGGATCGTGTTGACTTCGTCCAGGAGGTCAGCCCCATTTTTGACGCGTACTGCGTTGGATGCCACACGGCCGATGATCCCGAGGGTGGTTTCGCGATGGATTCACCCGCCGGATTGTTCAAGGGCGGTGATTCGGGACTCGCCGTGACGCCCGGGGTTGCCTCGAGCAGTCGGCTCTTTCTGATGGCGGCCGGTCGGATGGAGCCGGCGATGCCCCCCGATGACCTGGAGGGCCCCAACGAAGCGGAACTGGAAATATTGGGTCGCTGGATTGATCAAGGTGCAACGATGCCCGAGGGAGATCCGACCGTTGGACGCCAATTACGCGTACCCAAGATTCAAACGGAACCGGACGTGGTCATGCCCTGGACCGCCGTCGCCTTTTCGCCAGATCAGCGGTACCAAGCCTTGGCTCGGTTTGGGCGTGTGGAAGTCCATCGAGTCAATGGAAAATATGTCGGCCGGGCGAAGGAATCGACCCATTGGGCAACGAGAGATCCCGAAGTTGTGATCCATGATTTACCCGGCAAGGTCAACTCAATACGGTTCGATTCCGATGGGGCACGTCTCCTGGTCGCAACGGGAGTGACGGGGGCCTACGGCTTGGCATCGCTTTTTGATCTGCGATCGACTCGCTTGCCACAGCCGGAGCTTCGACTTGTGGGCCATCGAGACACGTTGTACGTCGCCGAGTTTTCCCCCGATGGCAGCCAAATCGCCACCGCGGGTTATGATCGTCAGATCACGTTATGGGACGCTTCAACGGGCGACGTGCTACGCACCTTGACCGGTCATCATGGTGCGATCTTTGATCTTGCCTACTCGACCGATGGAACCGTGTTGGCGAGTGCTTGTGCGGACGAAACCGTCAAGCTTTGGAACGTATCCACCGGTCAGAGGCTCGATACGCTTAGCCAAAGCGAGGGGGAAGTTTTGGCGGTTGAATTCTCGCCCGACGGAGAGTCCATTGTGACGGCGGGCCGTGATAACCGCCTGAGGGTCTACGATTTCCAATCGAAGACACAAGTCCGCACCAATCCGCTTCTGGCGACCCGATTCGTCGATTCGACGGGCTTGATCGCAATGGCCTTCATACCGGCCAACCCAGACCGCGAGGATCCAAGCGAATCGTCGCAACTACGAGGCATCGCCGTTCTGAGCGAATCAGGAACGATCAAGTTTCTGAGCATGGATGACTGGCGGCCCGTCGCCGAAGCCGAATCCGTTGAGGAGTTCGCCAGCGATCTCGCTATCGCACCCGATGGCGAGCGGCTGCTGGTTTCGTTGATGGATGGCCGTATCGTGACTCGACCAATTCCCGAGATTCTCGATGAGAATGAATCGAGATCGGTGTCGTTGGCTCGGATCTACATGGACCCGAAGCCTCTGGGCGATGTCAAGGAATTGGAGATGGCTTCCTACGACGTCTCGAGTCTCTTGCCCGTTAAGATCCAGGGTCAGTTGACTCCCAGGTCAAGCGACGATCGATATACGTTCACAGCGAAAGCCGGCGAAGTTTGGGCGGTGGATGCCAATGCCCGCGACGGATCGCCCATGGATCCGCTGATCACGATTGAAGACGAGACGGGTCGGGCGGTCAGTCGCGTTCGACTTCAGGCGGTGATGGATTCGTATTTCACGTTCCGCGGCAAGAACAGCATGCAGGTGAATGATTTCCGGCTATTCGGTTGGCAGGAGATGCGGCTGGACGACTATTTGTACGCCGCCGGTGAGGTCACTCGGCTTTGGATGCACCCACGGGGGCCTGACTCGGGATTCAATGTTTACCCAGGAAAGGGCAATCGATTCACGTATTTCGGGACGACGCATGCAACGCATGCGCTCGGTGAGCCTGCTTTCATCGTTCGACCCCTGGACCGGGGCGAGAAGCCCCAGGCCAATGGACTTCCGGTTTTTGACATTCCTTATCGGAACGATGATGATCCGACCCGCAAAGCCGGAAAGAATAGTCGACTCGTCTTTACCGCGCCCCATGATGGACGATTTACGGTGGTCATCGAAGATGCGCGAGGTCAGGCGCGTGGTCCATATGACTATGAACTCGTCATACGTGCGGCTGATCCTTCTTTTGATGCGACCGCCGAAAAGCTAAAGCGTCCATTGCATCAGGGATCTGGACGCGAGGTCCAACTGAGCGTGCATCGCCGCGATGAATTCGATGGACCGGTCACGTTCCGAATCCATGATTTGCCCGAGGGCATCCAATCGAATTTTCCGGTGACGGTTGAAGCTGGACAAACGTTTGCGGTGGCCAATGTTTGGTCGCCGGTCGATGATTCTGGCGAACCTGTGTTGGCTCGTCCCTACGTCGGAAAGACGAAGCCCCGGTTGACTGCCGAGGCGACCATCCACGGCCGATTGGTTCGTCGAGAGGTTGGGGCCCTTGGGGATTTGCAGGTCCAATCGCGTTCAAATGTGATGGTATCCATTCAGCCGATTGATCCCGCCACGGCGGAGTGGACGGAATCGGGGGAGTTGAAACTAGTCGTTCACCGTGGTGAGACCATTTCCGCGCGGGTTGTGCTCCAACGTGAAGCTGGTTTTGACAAAGAAGTTCGCTTGGGAAAGGAATCGGCAGGCCGAAATGCACCGCACGGTGTGATCGTGGACAACATTGGGCTGAGCGGATTGTTGGTGCTCCAGGGGCAGAACGATCGTGAGTTCTTTTTAACCGCCGATCCAGTGGCAGCCACTGGCGTTCGGCACTTGCACTTGGTCACGGACCAGGGACTGACGTCGCCTTCGGTGATGTTGGAAGTGCTACCGTAATTTTCGTGAAACCGTCTCGATCTGTTTAGCTAGGCAGCTCAGGCATCGATCGTTTCGATTCCCAGAGTTTTGCAAACCACTGGCGTGGGACTGCCTTCAATCGCCGGACCGCCGATTCGGGTACCGAGTAGTTCTCGACCGTCGCCCGAACAATCCGTTGGCTGCTTTTTTGGGGTGACCAGAACAGCTGGGCCAGGATCCAAAACACGGGCAGAACGCTCCAGAGGTCCTCGCGTGGTCTCGTCAACTCGTCTTCGCTGTCTCGATAGAGTCCGCGACCGGAGACCCATGCCCACAGTTCGCGCAGGAGTTCCACTCGGCTGGCGCCTTCGTGAGCTTTGCTGATGGCGATCATGTAAAAGCTTTGGGTTCGCTTCCCAGTCGCGGTCGCCGCGCGCTCGGCGAGTGACGTGGGTGAGGACGGGGCCAGCTGAATGCCCATGGATACGTCCGCCAGGCATCGAACCAAGTTCACACCGCATAGCGAGGCGTTAACGGTCTCGCCAATACGCGGATTTGCCTCGATGTATTCGGGGCGATCATTGTCGGCGTCGTAGAAGTAGTCGATGAATACGCTGCCGTGCCACTGGACGGCTCGTCCGATCTCGGCGACGTGTTGGAATACCACCGGATGATTGGCGCTCACGCGAGCCGGCGACATGCCTCCGACACCGATCGCGCGAGCTTCGAAGAGGTGAGCGGCTACCAGTTCACCACGTGTGAAAACCGCTTGGACCGTGGACTGCACGCCAACGGCCGGTTGCTGAACGATCGAGCGACAGCGACCGTCCAGCAAGCCATCGCGATCCATTTGATCGGCAACCCGCTGCAACGCCGCGTTGTTCTCCACTCGAAAAACGCCGCTTCCGGCGGTGGAATGGCCAAGTTTGACATAACAGGGAAATTCACAGACCGATTCCAACTGCTCGCGCGTCGTCACGAGTGACGAACGCGGGTGCGGCAGATCGAGTTCCGCCAGCAGTTGCATGAAGTCGGCTTTATTCTGCAACCGGTCCATCGAATCAAAGTGTGGCAGTGCCAGGCCGACGTGTGGTGAGATGAGGTCTTCAAATCGACTGAGCAGATAAACCTGTTCATGGGTTGGTAATAGCACGTCGTAGTCACCGTCCTGGATCTGGTGAACCAAGAATTCCAGGAAGGCTTCCGGATCTTTCGCGTAATGCGGGCAGCGCACCCACTTGCGAATCAAACCCGAAAATCGACACTGACAAAGCGGTGCGGGATCGAGAACATCAACGATTGGTCGTTCGTCGGCGTCTTGGTGAGCGAGCGCATAGAGGGATTGCCGAGCCGAAAGACTCGTTCCTTCGGTGAAGAGGATTCGCGATCGTTTGGTTTGGTTCGTGATCATGCAACGCGACTCGACCGATTCATGGGTAGGTCGACCTTGAGTATTGACACGACGTCCACGTTCTTCCAGGGTATCGTGCAAGGTTTGGGTGACCGACGAGAAGGTTGCGCCGACGTACGCGATGAAGGTCAACCACACCAGGAATAACGCATGTGCGCTCGATTCACGCTACGAACGCAACCTCAAGCGATGATTGAGGCGGCTTTTGGCTCAATCGATATCGCATCCTGGGGCTCATTGGAACCTCGGGTCAACATCGCGCCAACACACTGGATCCCCGCCATTGTCGCCTTCGACGGCGAATGCTGGGCGGAGAACCTGCACTGGGGATTCGTTCCGAGTTGGGCAACGTCGCCAGCAAAGGCGACATCCATGATCAACGCCCAGAGTGAGACTGCCGCGACGACGCCGGCATTCCGTTCCGCGTATGCTCGCCGCCGTTGTGTGATTCCTGCAGACGGATATCTCGAGTGGGTTCGTCAGTCCGACGGCAAGCAACCTTACTGGATGCATCGACCGGATCACACGGTGTTCTTCTTCGCGGGCGTGTGGGAGTCCCATCCGACACTCAACGATGGTCGGCCGCTGAAGTCGACGGCGATCCTAACTCGCGCGGCGACTGAGTCGTTATCGGCCATTCATGATCGAATGCCCGTGGTCCTCACCGCCGACACGGCAATGTCGTGGCTCACGGACACGGTGAATTTGGATCGCATGGCCGAAACGGATTCAAGCTTTTTTTGTGTGACGCCAGTTTCTCGCCGGATCAATTCTGTTCGCCACCAGGCACCCGAGACACTGCAGCGGATCGATCCGCAGCCGCGCCTGTTTGACTGAATCCGACGGCCATCCAGTTCATCAGCAATCCCGTCATCAGCACCGCTCGGCACGTCCAGGCGAACGTCCGAATCCAGTTGGTAGAAACCAGTTTCTGGTATGCATCGGCATCAAATCCGCGGGCAAGGCGTTCATGGCACGGCACCTGGAGCACTGCCGTGCTCACCCAGATCAAAACAACCAGACCGAGGCCGACCGCCAACCAAGAGATCGATAACGCGGGCGGTCGGACGAGCAACAAACCTGCCGCCGTGGCAATCTCGACCAGCATCGGCAGGCCAACGATGGGCGTGATCAAGCGGGCATGGTCGACGGCGTACTTCGCAAAGACCTCATCTCCCACGCGGTCAAACATCTTGTAATGAACGATCTGGACCATCCATATGAGTCCAACCATGTACCAGGTCGACGCCAGATTGAGCACAAACAGCCATGAAGCCGGTGAGAGACCTGTCACGTCACGGATTCCAATCGGTTCTTACCGAGGCAATAACGCAAGAACGGTTCGAGTGACTCGAACCGAAATCGGTAGTCCGATCCGATCAGGCGGCTAGGAACGGCCCTGGTACTGCTTAGCAACAGGGCATCGGCCATTTCTCCGAGTGCCAATCTCAGTCCGAACGCGGGTGCCGGCACGAGTGCGGGCCGACGCAACACTCGACCGAGGATCTTGGCGAAGTCTCGTTGCTGCAACGGCTGGGGCGCGACTAAGTTGATCGGCCCCGCAATGGAGTCGACCGCGATTGCATGGACCAGACCGCCCACGACGTCGTCCAACGCGATCCAACTCCACCATTGACGACCATTACCCAAGGCACCGCCACCAAGTTTTGCAGGTGTCAGCATCTTCGAAAGCGCGCCGCCGCCGGGCGCGAGGACAATTCCGATCCGAGCGTTGACAACACGAAGACCTGCCTGCCGAGCTGGCTCGCAGGCCTGTTCCCATTGGGTTGCCACGTCCGCCAGGAAGTCACTACCCGTCGTTGAATCCTCGGACATTGTCTGATCACCTCGATCACCATAGATCCCCGTGGCCGAGGCGCATATCAATGTTCGTGGACCTTGCCGACCTGATCGAGCAACACTCTCCTGGATCGCCCGACATAGCTGTTGAGTCTTTTCGACACGTGACTCTCGAATCTCTCGCTTGACATTCTCGGTCCATCGGCCGCTTGCAATCGACTTCCCCGCAAGATGCACGACAACGTCCACGTCATCCAGCTTTTGAGCTTCTGTTGGATCGCTCCATATCGCAATGGCGTCAGGATTAGAAACTCGTGATCGGACAATGGGGCGAACTCGATGCCCAAGTAAAGAGAGCAAACTGCACAGGGACGAACCGATCATTCCCGTTGAGCCCGAGACGGCGATCGTCATCGGTGACATCTGCAGTTGGCTTGAAAGTGCCAAGTCATCGATCGTGATTCGATGTCGGTAGGCAAACATTGACTCAATCGCGTTTCGCGCCAAACCGCCACCGAACCAACGTCCCGGAATACCCAATGGCAAACGGTAGTGCAGCCGGTCGGACAGACGGCAGGTGCCATCATGAGCAGCTTCAAATCGATGTTCGTGGCGCCAGCTAGCAAAGGGACCTGACTCTTGCACATCGACGAACCGATTCGGCGGATCGTACTCCGTATGCAAAGCTCGCCAACGCAGGGGAATTCCGAAGAGTTTGGTTTTCAGAACAACTCGGCTGCCGGCTCGAAGGGAGCCATCACTGGATTCGAGTGTCACCGACTCCCACGGAGGGATCAGGCGTTGCAGGCACCCCGGACCTTCGTGATACGCAAATGCTTGCTCGGCCGAGGCCGGCAAATGCGATGTTGCGACGTAATGGGATGAATTGGCTGGGATCTCTGGGATCAACCTTCTAGCTCGGCCAAGGCATCCGTTCCCGCCATCGCTCGCAACTTATCCATGGCTCGGCGCTCAAGTTGACGAACTCGTTCCTTGGATACACCCAGTCGATCGGCGAGTGCCTGCAGGGTGTGAACCTTCCGATGAGAACCCAACGAGAATCTCGCTCGGATAATGAACTTCTCACGTCGGTCGAGGTCGCCGAGCATGACCGCCAGACGCCCACGCAACTCGTGCCAACGTTTTTCGCTGATCGCGGATGTTCGCTCTTCATCACCAATGTTGAGATCCATGTCTTGCAATCCCCCGAGTACTTTTTGTCGTTCCTGCTGCTTCAACACCACGGTTCGGTATGCGTTCCGGCGAACAACCTGCGTGGCGTACGTACTGAAGCGAAAACCGCGGTCAAAGTCGAACTTCTCCACGGCTCGGATCAACGCGATGATTCCATCAGAGAGTAAATCATCGAAGTTGTTATTCGGATTGACGAATTTTTTCACGATCGAAAATACCAGTCGCAGGTTCGCTTCGACGATTCGATCTCGGTGCCAATCGGCAAGCGCGACGTACGTCTGAATCAGGGCGATTCGATGCCGGGAAGGCCGATCCGGATTCAGCACACTCCGTTGGATCGCGGCCTGCTGGAGCAGGTAGTTCATTCTCTCGAACAGCACCTTCTCCTGTTCGGGACGGAGCAGCGGTGCCTCGCAGAGCCGACTCAGGTGGATCGGCAGATCGACGCCGCTGCGGCGGATCGCAGCGAGCCCCAATGCGGTTTGGCGAGGTGCCAATTCCAACGCCTGACCAAAGATTCGTTTGCCCTCGCGAACCGCAACGAAACTCGGATTGCTGATGAACTCAATTTCGGTTTTGGCGAGTTGTCTCGTTAAGCGACGCAAGGCCGCGTGATCCCACTGGGAAGTGTCGTCGACGTGCGCCTTGACATGGTCGTTCGCCTCGACCAATTCCTCACAGTCGAGCCAAGCCGGTCGTCGTGCGGGCACGGTCGTCGCGGTTAGGTGAGTCATCACAACGCTTTCCAATGGTGAATCGATGGTGGACGCAGGGCACGGAAAACCGAGATGAACGTTTTTCGCGTTCAAAACGTGCATTCCGTCCATAGGTATAGCGGCGTCTCTTTGTTGAAGCAAGCACTATTTTTTGAGTTTCTATCGAGTTTTATTCGGATGGCACGGCCGAATTCCAGTCAAAACGTTCAAATTCCGAATGCGTTTCAAGAAAAACGACACGATTTTTCCGCTTTAGGGCGTTGTCAGGCTGGCGAAACGCCTAGACTATTAGCTAGTCAAAACGTTCACTTCGATTTTTGAAGTGGTTTTTTAGCAGCGAAAACGTTCAAATCGTTTTCCTCCTTCATTTTGATTGATCACCTTGGCCGCTCGTCAGCCTCAGTTCTCGCCGAAACAAATCGCCGCGGCACTCCAGGTGAGTGAATCGTCGGTGAAGCGATGGTGTGACAGCGGGTCGATTTCGAGCATCAAGACCGTCGGTGGGCATCGGCGAATCACCCTCGATGCTCTGCAGGCGTTCCTCCGAGACAGCGATCGCACTCTGTCACGCCCGGACGTGTTGGGATTGCCGAATCTGGCCCCCAACCGCCAACTTTCCATTTCAGCGTCGGATGATCCGCTGAAAGATGCGTTCCGCCAGTCGCTTTCGGTTGGCGATGAAGCGGCCTGTCGTCGGCTCATCAACGAGTTGATTCGATCGGGCGCGACTCGCAGCGAGGCGGCGGAGGCATTGATTACCGACGCGATGGTTGGGTTTGGCGAAGCCTGGGAATGCAACACGCTGGACGTCTATCAAGAGCGAAGGGGTTGCGACATTGCGATGCGGCTGATTTATGAGCTGAGGTCATCCATGCCGCAGCCGGATTCAGGTGCCCCGGTGGCGATCGGGGGTGCCCCCGAGGGTGATCCCTATCAATTGCCGACGGCATTGGTGGAGTTGGCGCTGCGGGAAGTCGGCTGGAGCGCAACGAGTCTGGGAAATAACTTGCCCATGGATAGCTTCGTCCAGGCGGTGCACGATTACGATCCTCAACTCGTCTGGATGAGCGTGTCGACGGTAGAGGAACCAGACATGTTTGTCGCTCAACAGACAAATTTGGCGACGGCGCTTGGCGAAGACGTTCCACTCTTGATCGGGGGCCGAGCGTTGACCGACCGTCTCCGTCCGCGCTTGCGTTACACGGCCCACTGTGATTCGCTGCGTCACATGGTTGACTTGGCGGCGCTGATGCGGCTGAACCTGAACCAGCAGCGAAGAGCCTAGGTCGAGGAGATCCTAGGCAACGCGTGATCGGCCAGGTTGGGCTCCAATCATCAACCAACGCTCGGTTCGTTGAAGCGCTTGAAACCGATGCACCTCGATCGGTTCAAAGCATCCAGCTGAGACGTTGCCATATCACGTCCTCATCGAGCCCGGCCGCTCGCATGCCTTCGGCGATCTTGCTGACTGCCGGCGGAATCGCCAGCCGACCGGAAAGGTGGGCCATGTGTTGAGCTCGACTTTCGAAGGACGGTAAACGCGTCAGCCAAGCAGGCATTTGACTGGTCGAACGCGAAGGCATCACGACGGTCCCTAACTTATCAAGTTGACCATCATCACCGCGTCGTCGCGAGGGCAATGGGGAACCGGATGCATTCGGCATTGCTTGAGCGAGTACCGCGTTGCTGGCCGGCAAAGACAGACGCTGCCCCGGAAGCGATTGCCGAATCTGGGCGATCAATCTCGATGCACTTTGTCGTTGGTACGGCGGCAAACCGCCTGCCATGGAGTCGACCACAATGGCCCCATTGAGGAGCTCGGAGTCTCCAGCAATGAATCGGTTTGCCGGATCCAACACCTGCGGAACCGCCCTTCCAAATGCCTCGCCCGTGAGAATGGCTGCCAACGTCCGAGTCACGTCAAAGCCGCTCTGCACGAGATCATTGCTGAGTTCATCGCCGATCCGATCGAGCGTGGCGTCATGCGGTGTTGCCATTGGTTGGTAAGCACTTCGATGAAGCGGTCGGCGGTGGACTGAATTCCACAGCGACTCAACCAGTCCCCGGGCGAGTGCATGGCGTCCCGTCTGTGAAAACCCTTGCAAATCCGTCCAACCTGGCAGCTGCAACGCAACGGCCGATTTTCGACGACCGTCTGGAAGGTCATAGAAGAGAGGTTGCTCGCGAACCGACCGCCCGCTGGTGATCGGGGCGATCGAGGCGGCGACCGACCAATACTCCGACTGTTCAATGCGCTCATCGGAGGTGGCCTGACCGGAGGACAACTCGTCGTGACAACGCACGCAACGCAAATCCTGGCTTAGCATTAAAGACGCGGTTCGGACGACGCGCTGATGTGGGTCCAGCGGGCGAACCAACGTTGTCCAATCGGTTCCATCGGGCTTGTCGGCGGCCGTGACCATGAATTGGTCACGAAGCCATTGCTCCAGGCCTCCCTTGTTCTGCGCGGCCGTGGCCACTGATTCGATGATCTGGAGGTCGCGATCGTTCTCGAAAGAACGTGGTTGTCGACCCGTTAACGAGGCCAGAACAAAGCGAATCATGGCACGATGATTCGCCTGACCACCCAAGCTCGCCTGCACGGATGCCGGATCCGAAGTGTCCTCGGCCTTGATCGTCCAGCCGAACCGACGCTGAATGTCTTCGGCAATCTCGCCAGCGCCGAGTTTTTGGGTCGGCTGGATGTCCAGACGTTGCCAATACCGCTGCAGCGACTTGTCGACAGCTTGACCGACCAGCCGAATCTCGCGAGGCGCTGTAGGCATAGGCCGTGCATCGTCCGACGAATCCGCCATGGAACGTTCGGACTCCCACAATTCCGGCGAAAGCGCCAGCGTCGGCGCTCTCGGAGTCAAATCGATCGGCTGAGAAGGTCCGACGCGACCCGACGGTTTCGATCCAGACGGATTGTTGGCCCCGTCTTCCGCTGGCTCCGTCATCGGTGGACGGCGATCGCTGCGCTGGGCCGCCGTGTTGGTCATCTCAACATGGTTTGGATCCGACGTGGCCGTCTCGCGTTCCTGGACGCCGGCATTGAATGCCGCACGCGTCGCTAGGCCAATCGCCAGCAGAGTCGAGGCTGCGATCGCCAACGTCACGACGGCGCTAGTGCGTTCCCGGCGCGGAACGGTTTGCGTTGGCAATGCCGGTCTCGACTCGGCCCGCGCAGGTGAGAGGGTGACTTCGGGCGGATCTTGCAACCGACTCAGAATCGATCGAGTCAAATCTGGCGGTGCCGAGTTGGTCAACGACTCCTCCAGCAAGGAATTCAGCCACGCGTCATCGGCGCGATCTCGCTCGTTATCGCCTAAGTCGAAGTCGTGATCGGACGAGGCATTCATGAAACTGACTGGGTAAGATTGAGTTTTTCGTGCACGCACTCTCGTAGTTGCGCTTTGGCCCGCTGCATTAAATTTCGAGCACCATGGTCGGAGATTCCCAAGGCCTCACCGATTAAGGGGCGAGGTGTGTTGTCAACAAATCGCAACTTCAACGCCGTCCTGGCCCGTTCGGTCAACCGCTCCATGCAGTCTCGCAACGCCTCGGTCGCTGCATCGCCGGTTAAATCCTTTCCGGCCCAGCGTTGCCAAGACTGGTCGAGGGTGGCCGGCGAGTCGCTCAGATGCACCCGTTTCAACTTTCGATGGTTGGTCACCAGCAGGTTGTAGGCGGTGCGTCGAAGGTACTCCGACGTCGCGCTGTCGGAGTGTTGAACAAACGTCTTTCGTCGAAGTACCCTCAGAAATGTCTCCTGCGTCAAGTCGTCGGCGGTGGAGGCATCACAACCCAGCATGCGCAGGTATCGCCAGATGCCGCTTTGATGGCGGTCAATCAGTTCGGCCGGTGAGCGTTCGTGCGGCGTGGTCGTTCCTTCCTTGGTCACCTGGCTCACGTCACCAATTCACTCATTAGCTTTCCGCCGCCAGCGATCTTCATTGGACGTCCATTCTTGCTGGTGAAGGTTTTTTCGGTCGAAATTCCAAGTCCCTTGCAGACGGTGGTCATCAAATCCTCGCTACTAAAGGGCTCGGTTTCGACGGCGGTTCCGTCGGCGCTGGTTTCACCAACCGCTAAGCCCCCCTGGATTCCACCACCGCCGACGACGCATGACCAGGCCCGGGCGAAGTGGTCGCGGCCGGCGTTCTGGTTGATTCTCGGGGTCCGTCCAAATTCACCCATCCACATCACGACGGTATCGTCAAGCAGCTCACGCTGGGCCAAATCCTCGACCAGAGCGCTCATCGCACGATCGAGCTGCGGCAGCTTTTGGTCCTTGAGGATCGTATGAATTCCGTTGTGATTGTCCCAGCCGCCAAGATTGACTTCAACAAACGGGACTCCAGATTCCACCAAACGCCGCGCCAGCAAGCACCCCTGGCCAAAGTTATCCGTGCCGTATCGTTCACGAATCTCTTCCGGTTCCTGTTCGACATTGAACGCATCCATTTGATCGCTGGTCATCAAGTCGAATGTCTTTTGGAGCACCTTGGCGTGCTCGGCGGCTGGCGTATCGCGTGTCTTGCGGCTGAAGCCCGACTCGATCAAATCCAGGGCAGCCATCCGCTGACGCAAACGCGAATCGTCGAGCTTCATTTCGAGATTTCGTACTCGACCATTGCTCGACACACTAAATGGTGACCACGCCATCCCGAGAAAACCCGGACCTGCCCCGGCACCGCCGATCGACACGAAAGGCGGAATGTCAAGCTCGGGACGCTGATCGATTAACTCGTGTGAAATGACGCTGCCGTAGCTGGGGTGTTCGATGTTGGGATTGGGGACGAAACCTGTATGCATGTAGTACCGACCACGGTTATGATCGGCTTCGCGAGTCGACATGCTGCGAACGACCGACAGATGCTTCATCTGCTTGGCCACCATCGGCATGTGTTCGCAGATTTGGGCTTCACCGCTGGTCGCGATGGGCCGAAAGGGTCCACCGGTCGCGGCGCCGGGTTTTAAGTCCCAGATGTCAATTGTGGCGGGGCCTCCGCTCATCCAAAGCAGGATCGCGGATTTCCGCTCCCGCTTCATCGTGCTGGCATTCGCGGCGATCGCCGAGCCCATGGTTAGGGAAGCCGCCGCGGCAGCCGATGATCCAGCCATATGGGACATGAAATGGCGACGCGTCATACCCGATGGTATCTGCAAGTTCATGATTCGCGTTCCTACGGTTGGGTATCGTTCGGAAGGGGTTCGTCAGGATGTGGTGGTCGATTCGAATGCGGAATTAGTGCTGCATGATGAACTCGTTGCTGTTGAGGATGGCCCACCACATGTCCTGAAGCGCTTCGGCCTCGTTCATTTGGCGTGCCATCAGCAACTTCCGGGCAACGGTGAGTTCATTCTTGCTCGGACGCCGCGCCATTCCCGTAATGAAGAGGCGAGTGACTCGGTCGTTAATGCTGCGGCCGTGGCTGCCCAGTGAACTCAAGAAGCTTCCCGGGGCGATACTGGTGGCGCTCTTGGTCAAGGCGCCGTTGAAGAGCATCAACGCTTGGGGGATGGAACCATTGAAGGTCGTGGCTTCGTCGCCTTCGTCGGTGCCAAAGGCCACCACGAATTGCTGAAGCCAGCGGCGTCGTTCGGCCTCTTGTTGTTCGTACGTTCCCGAGGACTTCGCGTCGGTGGCCGCGATGAGCGAGGCGTAGAGCTGTTCGGCACTCATTTGCCTCAAATAGAATCGCGAGAACTTCGGTGATTCACCGATCGTTGGATCGTCCGCCTCGTTGGTCACCGTCAGCGTCGAAGCCAACTGATAGGGACGACTTAACGTGATCCAAGTGATGAGTTGTTTGAGGTCAAAGCTGCGTTTGCGAAATTCGGCACCCAACGATTGGAGCAACTCGGGATGCGAAGACGGTTGGTGTGGCCCCAAGTCATCGATGGGACGCGTGAAGCCGTAACCCAAGAACATGGACCACATTCGATTGACGATCATTTGATCCAGATACTCGCTCTGCAGCATCAGCTTGGCGAGTTCCTCTCGCCGATTCGTTTCGTCCAAGTAGCCACTCTTGCTAACGGCCGTGCCATCCGTGAATACCGGATAGGCGACTTTCTGTAATCCGTTGCGCAGTTCATAAAACACCAACGCATCGCCCGGGTCGTTTGCTTCACCTGCAAAGTCTTCGTTGACCAACTCGGCGTGGTCGATGTTGTTCGTGCCATCGACGAAGCGACGGAGGGCTCTTGTCTGGCGGAAGAACGAATTGAACTCCCAGAACTTCTGCTGCTTCCATTGGTTAAATGGGTGGTTATGGCATTGCGTGCATTGCACTTGTTGACCCAAGAAGATCCGCGACGTGCTGCTGGTTGCCAGCGTGCCCTTCTCTTCATTGACCTTATTGACCAAGAAGTTGACGGCGCCGTTGAAACCGTCCGTCCCCGGTTTGGTGGAGCCCTCCGCGGTCACCAACTCGTAGACCATGCGATCATACGATTTGTTGCGAGCGAAGCTGTCTCGTAAGTACTTCTGCATCCCGTTTCGGTTCGTCAGATCACGTCGATCCGTCCCACCGCTCCGACCGATCAAGAGGTTGGTCCAAACCGTCGACCAATGGCCGGCGTACTCCTCGGTGTACCGATCGTCATACAGCAGCTGGTCAACTAACTTGGCACGCTTGTCCGACGAACGGTCCTTCGCGAACGCCGCCATCTCGTCATACGTTGGGATCCGACCGATCACGTCGAGATAGACCCGACGACACCATGTCAGGTCATCGACTTCCGGGGCGGGGCGGATCTCGTAATCGACCCAAACCTGACGAATTGCCTCGTCAATGTCGCGGACCTGAGGTGGCATGTCGCCCACCGGACCAACCGCAGGAACTTCGTGCGTCCAAAGGCAGGTGGAGCAAGCCACGGCCAGGGCAAAGACGATGCGGTAGGGTCGTCGGAGGTCTTGCACGAAATCGCTACCTGATGAGCTCGGCGGACGAGGGAAGAGCGTGAACAGCAAGCGCCAACTCGCTCGCATGTGTTGAAAGAACGGGTCAGAACCGTTTAAGTACCCAAGTTCCCGTGGCGGTCCATTCTAGACCGATTGTGCCATTTTGGCCAAATTGGCTTCGAAATCGAAAAAGGGGCGCCGTACGCGGCGAATACCGTGTTTCGTTTCGACTTGTGACTTGCGGTTGCTCTCCGATCGGGGGCGATCAAAGTCGGAGTATGAAGGGAATCTCAATACCCCCACCTCTTTTCAGTACGAGACCCAACACCGTGAAATTTGAGACCTGGCTTGTCCCAACATTTGCCAATGAGGAGAAGTCGTCGGTCGCGACCGCCGCGGTGATCGACGTTTTAAGGGCAACGACCGTGGCGACCACCGCCCTGGCAGCCGGTGCGGAGAAGATCCTCACGTGTCGGAGCGTGGAGCAAGCGCGGGACTGGCGCGAGGGCGATGCAGCCGCTCGACCGAGACTACTGTGTGGTGAGCGCCAGTGTCGACCGATTGACGGCTTTGACCTTGGTAACTCGCCGGGGGACTACAGCCCGGCGCTGGTCGCAGGACGGCAGTTGGTCATGACGACAACGAACGGGACAGCCGCCATCGAGGCGGCGGCGAATGTCGAGCATGTGATCTTGGCCTGTTTTGCGAATCTGTCCGCCGTCGTGGAGACACTTATTCAGCGAGACCAGGACGTCGGCAAAGACCATGTCACGCGATTGATTTGTTCCGGCACCGATGGTGCGGTCACGATCGAGGACGTGCTTTGTGCCGGGGCGATTTTGGCAATGTGCCATCGACAGCTATCGGATTCGCCCCGTTTTTTCGATGGCCCGATTGAATTGATCGATGACGCCAGTGGCATTGCCTTGGCCGTTTGGCAACACAGCCTCACACACGAAAACGTGAGTGACGCCGAAACGCTGGCGGCACGTTTGTCAACGACACAGGGTGGACGCAACTTGATCGCCGCTGGCTACGAGAGCGACTTGCTGGACTGCGCCTCGATCGATGTCTTTCAAACCGTACCAACACGTATCGAACGTTCTCCGGCCACGTTCATCAGATCCGATATCCGTCCAAGCGGCTGATGACGTATTGCGGTTTGATCGTTAGGCAAAGATCCGCCGTCGGACTTCGCCAAGGCGACTGCGGTCGAGTCGACGGAGCTGATTGGTGTCACCCGATTTCTCGAGGAGCTCGTCAAACCGACTCTTCGAAACAAAAAGATCCGCCGTGTGGGGCAACTGATGGAGCTTCGCCATCCGGTCAAGCGACTGTCGGTGGCCAGCGCCAAGTCCGAACCCATCGCTCAATTCCATCGTGAGTGGATCACTTCGCCATTGCAGGACGGAGGATCGGAGGCGCCGTCGTTTCCAAAAGAAAACCGCCGCACCCAAGATGATCAATGCGAGGGCAATCCAGACACCAGTCAGGTCGGTCGTTGCTTCGGGGACCGGACGATACTCAGGCGGCAAGTCCGATGCTTTCACGAATGCCAACCCCAGAAAGGCAGGCAGGCAAAAGGACGTGTCCTGCTTCTCGTTGCGGCGCCGCAACGATGCTTGCGCGGCATCACGGAGCGATCCCAGCATGGATCCGGTGAGCACCTGCAGTAACTCAAATGCCTCATCCGATTGGCTGGTTCCCAGTGCCTCGGCCACCTGAATCTTGGCTTCTTGGTGGTCATCGCCGGCGATCTGTTTGAGCGGCTCAATCAGATCATCGACGATTGCGAGTGCTTCAGCGAAAAGGATGGCATTGAGTCGTCGTTGCAATACCGGGTGGCGTAGTTCATCGCGAATCGAGTCGAGCACCGATGGATCACGCCCGGAAAGCACGCGTCCCAAACGCATGCGTTTTGTTTCGCTGAGTGCCGGAAAACAAACCAGCGTTTCCGAGACCGTGAAAGAGCCCAGCACACGGTCGGCCGCTGAACGAAGCCTTGCGTCGTCGCCACAGGCCATATCGATCAGGCCATTCAGCGTGCATTGATCACGTTGCGAGGTGCCTTTTGGACCCGTCTTGGACGGATCCATGAGATCTTCGAGGTTGGGTCGTCCATCCGCCGTCGTGGCGGCCTCAACGCACACGTCCATCTCGAGCGGATTGCAGCGGCGAAGGCATTCGATGAGGGCTTCGTCGATGCGGTTGGTGCGGATACGCGTCGCCACGATCATGGCCAACGTTTCGATGTCCTGCGGCCGCGCGACCGAGTAGGCGTGGCACAGGGCGGCATCATGGCGTGCGGGGAGACGACGCATCAGGTCGCGTCCCCCTCGAAGACAATCCGGTAGGTCGCACTCGGACAGGTTGGCGATCAGTTGCCGCTTTGGATTGGCGGAAATGGTGTCGAGAACGGCATTGCGGAATTCAGCGTCGCTACGCAACAAGACCGTCCGCAGCACCGCAACTGGCAAGTCTCTTTGGTTCATGGATCCAGCGGCCAATTGAATTACCGATGGTCGTCCGCTGCGCTCCAGACGCTTCAAGAGTCTGCGTTGCAGTGGTGAATCGTCTTCCAATGCATTCCGCAACAGGCGGTCTTCCCAAGAAGCCAAGCTCAACCAGGCGTCCAATAGATCATCACTCGCAACCCTGGGACCGCTGGTTTGACTGACGAGCATCTGATGGATCGACTGGACGCACTGCTTTCGGGTGCGTTCGTGTTGCAGTCGAACGTGGAGGTCACTCGATTGCTGTTGAATTGGGTCGCCGAGGCTCTCGCACAAATTGGCGAGCGCGTCCCCCGCCGCATCGCACACGGACGCATCGGCATGGTGGCAGGTGAGTTCCAGTAAGACATCGAGCGTCGCGATCGAGGGAAGACGAGACGACATGTCGATTCGATGTCGCATCGCCAGCGCTGATTCGCGTGCCGGCATCGATCGGTCGGCAAGTGATTTGGCGAGGGTGTGCTGCCAAGCCGGGACGGCGGCCGAGGCGCGAGCCTCTGTTTCGAGCAGAGGCTGCATTTCATCCGCATGATCAGCCCATAGATCGATCAGCGCATCATGGCACGCCGATAGCTCGCTACGGCTGAGCGAAACGATCGCATGTTTTCGCGCGTCGGATTGCTCGCACGCCCGTTTCAAAACGCTCGCGACGGCGGGATTCTCGCTCTGTGCGAGGATATCGAACGTGGACGGCGATGATTGCATGATCACAGCGATATGGGGGGGTCGATCAGCCTGATGAACCCTAACACGCGATTGATCATCAACGTTCGCGCACGTCCTGAATCGGACCTTTGCCATACGACAATCCGGTTTCTCCGCCGTCGGAAACCGCATAATCGACGTTTCCCGAATTGAAACGCCCCCGAGGTCGGATGGAACCCCTGATCTCTCCCCTCAATCCATGTGGATTACTTTGGCGTGATTTTGCCAAAGAGGTGTCCGCCTTTGGCGTCGTGCTGCCAAGTGCCGGCATAACGACCATTTCGTATCAGCACGCGCGAAGAAAACGTCCCAAGCCCTGGGATCCAAACACTGTCGAGCGTAATCACCGGCGTCGCCCCGGCCCAAGCGACGTCCAACAAGATCGGGAAAACGCCGTCAGTCTTCCCATACCGGATTTGCACGGTCATTTCATATTTTCCCGTTTCGGGAACATATCGACACGCGTCGATCACGTAAGACTCTGGTTTGGGGGCGCGGTCTTCCTTGCCATCCAAGGTGAAGTTGCCGGTGAACGTCGCGCCCGTCAGGAACTGAGCCAGACGCTCTTCTCTACCAGTCTTGGCCTCGTTATCGCTCGGCGCGGTCGTCTCGTCGCCTGGAACCGTTGCGGTGTCCGCTGTCGTCTGCGCAAGTAAATGCGTTGGCAAACAAGTCAGTGCTACGATTCCAATGACAAACGCAAACGTCAGGATCCTCCATCCAAAGTGCGACATGGTCTTGTTCCCTCGAGTTTAAGGATTGGAACTCTCTGATCGATTGACTTCGTCGGCGGACAGGCACGACCGCAGCCAAGCCAACCCGGCTTTGCCCATTCGCGGGTGGATGATACTCGGATGACCACCCAGTCGATTCGCTTTTTCTTGTATTCCGCCGCCAGGATCGACCACGGTAAACGAAACTGGCTGAGCGGCGACGACCTCGTCCCCAGTGGCTGACAGATCCGGATAGGCGTCCACGGCCAGGACCCAAGTCGCATCCATCGGATGCTGCAATGATCGGAGTACGTCGGGCCAGCTGGATTTCTCGTCGACAAAATGGTGCAAATCCGCTCTCGAACGAAGGGAGAGCCCAGCCGAAAGCACCGGGGAATCGCCCAATTGGGCCATCCAATTGCCGATCGGCGCCGCATATCCCAGTTCAACGACGACGAGCCGTTCACCTCGATCTCGTAGGATGGCGTTGATCGCATCCTGCTGTTCGAACGTCTCGCCTTCACCAAAATACAATTCGCCGACGCGATCCATGATTTCCCGGCGGGTCTCGTCGATGGCAACCTGGCATTCGTTTTTACTCTCGCCTCGTGCCGTGATCCGCAGGGAAATGGTCGCGTTACTGACGGTGATGCCAACTCGTGGCTCGCGATCGCGAGCGATCATGTCACCGAGGCGTTGCTCCATGTCGCTTTCGCCGACACCAAAGAACTTCATCACCTGATGGCGAATATGTCGGCGCGAGTCGGCCGACGACGCCAATATGGCGGGGGCCACCGACTGGTCGAACATCGTTTTCATTTCGGCCGGGACTCCCGGCAGTGCAAAGATACGGGATTCGGTGCCGTCATCACGTTTGACGACGATGTCCACGCCTGGTGCGGTGCCCTGAGGATTGTGGATCGGCCTGGCACCTGCTGGGAACATTGCCTGTCGTCGGTTTCGGTCGGGCATCTCACGATGCCTTGTCGCGAAGATGGATTCGATGTGTTGCAGCGAGGATTCGTCCAACTCCAAGGGTAGGCCCACGCACTCGGCGATCGCGTCGCGGGTGAGGTCGTCCTGAGTCGGCCCCAAACCTCCCGTGGCGATCACCAATTCGGCACGGCTCGACGCGAGACGGAATGCATCGGTGTTGAACGAAAGTGTATCGCCAATCGTGGTATGAAATTGCACCTCGACACCGAGTTCGCCCAACCGTCGGCTCAACCACTGCGTGTTGGTGTCCAGCCTGGCACCACTGATCATCTCCTCCCCGATGGCGATAATTTCAGCGGTCAAATACGACATTCGATGTTCGGCTGCGTTGGGGCGACAAAGTCCAAACAGAAGCTTAACCTTAGGTCCGTCGGCGTCACACCGTACCGTCGTTGGACAACTGGCCATCACCCCAATCGTTCTCACCCGCATACTCGCATGACGCGCTCCTCCGCTTCCTTACCGAATCAACTGACCACGCCCTCGATCGTCGACTGGACGATCGGCTATTGCACCAATGTGCATCCGGGGACCGATAGCGAATCCATCGTCCAGAACATTCAGGGGATCAGCGCGGATGTGCGGAGGCGCCACCGCACGACGCAGCTGAGGCGAGGCGAGGAGACCGACGCGAGTGTGACCAAACGGGTTGCCAATGACTCAACGTCATTGGGCCTTGGCCTTTGGCTACCGGCGGAGGCGACAACGCAGGTACGTCGGACGAGCACCGAACCGATTCGAGAAGCGTTGCGTCGCCATCAGCTTTTGCCGTTCACGATCAACGGTTTTCCCTATGCGAATTTTCACCAGGACCGTGTCAAGCATGATGTGTATCGACCGACCTGGTGGAACGACGATCGCGTCGCCTACACGCGTGATCTCGCCAAGATCTTGACGGAGCTGATGCCCGACGATGTGTTGTTGGGGTCGATCAGCACGCTGCCGATCGGTTGGCCGCGACAACCAGTCGATGATGGGACGGATGAATGGATCGATGCCAGCAAGGAGCAGCTGCTGCACGCCGGTACGAATCTGCGTCGGATTGCCGAAGACCTTCGCATGTTGGAGGACCGCTCCGGAAAACGCGTTGTCTTGGCAATCGAGCCGGAACCGGGGTGCGTGATCGATACTTCGGCCGGATTGGTGGAATGGTTTCAAAGGGAACTGCCTGAGCCGACTCATCGTCGGTACGTCGGCGTCTGCCATGACATTTGCCACTCCGCGGTGATGAATGAATCGCCAAGTGATGTGTTGCGACGATACGCCGACGCGGACATCCTGGTAGGTAAGTTGCAAGTCAGCAGCGCCGTGGTCGCGGATTGGCAATCGATTGCGCCCGAGGAACACGCGGTCGCGCTGGAGCAAATGGCCGGATTCGCCGAAGACCGTTACTTGCATCAAACCGGCGTCATCGATTCGAACGGGCAGTGGTCGTTGTCGGAAGATCTGTCGGATTTGATATCACGGTTGAAGCACGATGGAACGCCAAGCTTGCCGCTGAATGATCGACGTTGGACGACGCACTTTCACGTTCCGATCTTCGTGGAGACATTCGATTCTCTATGCACGACCCAATCGGCAATTCGCGAGACGATCCAAGCCATCGTCCACCTCAGCCAGTCGGGTCAGGCTCATTCGGCGCTGCGTTTCACCGGGCATGTCGAGGTCGAAACGTATGCCTGGTCGGTGTTGCCGGAGTCCATGCGCCGTAATGGACTCGCCGCCGACATCGCCCGCGAACTTGATTGGCTGACCACGCATCTAGAACAGTGGGCAGCCGATTGATTCAGGAGGATGAACGCAATGCAATTCATTGACTTGGGCGTCAACGTCGATCACGTCGCCACGATCCGCCAGGCGCGACTCGGAAATGAACCGGATCCCATGGTGGCCGCTGCGCTGGCGCAGCATGGTGGCGCCGACGGAATCACATTCCATCTACGCGAGGACCGACGACACATTCAAGATCGTGATGTGCGGCTGTTCATGGAAACGGTTACCGTCAAAACCAATTTTGAGCTGGCCTGCGCCGATGACGTGCTGGAGATTTGTTGTCGCGCGAAACCGGATTGGGCGCTGCTGGTTCCCGAGAGTCGCCAGGAAGTTACGACGGAGGGTGGTCTGGATGTCGCAGGCGATTCGGGTCGTATCGCCGTTGCCGTTGAGCGGCTACGTCACTTGGGCATTCAAACGAGCCTGTTCCTCGACCCGGATCCACAACAAGTGGACGCGGCAATTCGGATGGGTGTCGACGCGATCGAATTGCACACGGGACCGTATTCGGTGGCCGCATGCGACGGTGTTCGGCTCGAGCTCGATCGTTTACGCAAGGCAGGTTCGCTGGCGACTGCGGCGGGTTTGCGGCTGCATGCCGGTCACGGGCTCAATTATGCCAATGTGCGTCCGGTAGCCGCCATCGAGGGAATGGCGGAGTTGAATATCGGGCACAGCATCATTAGCCGCGCCGTGATGGTCGGAATGACCGAAGCGGTCGCGGAGATGAAACGATTGATCGACTCGGTCGCTACGATGCGGACAACTTGATCAACGCTTCGTTTGCCCGGACGAAGATCGAACCGGACGAGACGGCGGGAGTCGCCAGGACAGGCCCGGTCAACTCGGCGGAGCCCGCCATGTCAGGGTCGTCGAAACCATCCGGGACGGCCACGCTCACGGCGCCAGACTGGTCCCACACATAGACGCCCGAGGCCGTCGCCGTCGGCGTCGCCCAGACCGACTTGACGTCAGGCATGCGTTCCTGCCAATGCACTTCACCGTCGATCAGACTCGCCGCCACCAGCACCGATCCCTTGCAGGCGAAGACCATCCCGTCTCGAACGACGGGGGAGGCGTTTCGGCACGACAGTCGAGAGTTTTCCCAGATGACGGGCAGACCCGGACTGGATACATCCAGAGCGGTCAATCCGTTGCCGACAACTAACAGCGTATCGCCAGAGATAGTGGGCGAGCATGTCTTGCTGCCCTCGATGTCAATTTGGGTCACTAGATCACCTGTTCTCACGTCATGGACGGAAACGCCTGCAGTGTGTTGGAATGCCACGACCCGACGTGGGGCTCCGTCGGAGTCGGGAACGGCGAAGCCCACCGGCGAGGACCATCCCGATGTGGACGGACGACGCGTTTCCCACAACGTGACGCCGGTGCCAACGTCGATGCCGGTTGCGAAGGAGTCGCCCTGATTTTCAAGCTGAACAATCACGACATCATCCACGATGGTCGGTGAACTGCTCATCGAAATGTCATTGCCCGTCTGCGGGTGATCGACCGCGAGCGCTCGGTACCATCGCGGTGTGCCATCGAGTTCCAGACACACCAAATCGCAGGAACTGTAGAGCGCCACGATCGCGTTCCCGTCGCTGGCCGGCGAGGGCGACGCATTCGCGCTGGTCGGATGAGTGTACGGTCGCCCGAGTGCGCTGAACGTTTGCACCCAATTTCGAGAGCCATCGGTCGTATTGAACGATTCGATATAGAGGTCGCGTTCTTCCCGACCTCCGCTGCTGGTCACGACCACTTGGTCACCGATGACAATCGGGCTGCTGATACCGCGGGCGGCCGTGGGGACTTGCCAGCTGACCGGGATCCCGTTCTCACCGGGCAAGACCGTCTCCTCATCCGACGAAGCGCACGAATCGGAACCGCGGAACTTCAGCCAATCGCCAGCGTGACCGAGTCCGGCGGTGCTCGCCCACAGCCCCGTCCAAGTGATCAGCACGAATCCAAGGCGTGAGCGGATTTGCCGTTGAAGATGAATCATGGTTCCAGATTGATTGGGAGCAGGGCAACGGTCGCTGATGTTCGGTGCGAGCCGCGAAATGGTTTGCGACGCTGGAGATGCATCAGGAATCGGGCGTGACCACCTCAAATGGGATTCCACGGCCAGTCGAATCGGTGAGCCGGAATTGGAACTGCCAGTCTTGCGCCCATGGTTCGGTTTGGGCATTTTGACAGATCTTGACCAGCACCGAATTGAGACCTGGCTTTAAATCACAGGGCGCGACGTACTGATCAATGCTGGTCCCTGAATGGTAGACGTGATTGGACATGACCTGGGTCCCATTGACCCAAACCTGGTTCGCGCAGATGCAACCCAGTCGAGCCTCAAATGCCGTTGCTTGACTGGATCCGACTCCGGATAGATCTTCCGCCGTAAGGTTGATCAGGCAAAACGCATAGGCGACCACATCCTTTCCGTTGTCGTAGATCGGATTAAGGTCCAACATGCCCGCCGCGTCGTCGGTCGATGATTGGATCCACGCAAGTGGGTCGTCCGCACCCGACACAACTCGATCCGGCGAAACGGGCTCGAGAGGATTGTTCACGTAATCGGTTTCGACGGGATAACGAACCTCAAATCCGCCGCCGCCCGTGTTGTCAAACGGCGCGACCGTCCACCAAGAACGGATCATGGCGAGTTGTTCTGCCAGATCCACCTGGACATCCAACTCCTCCAAACGCTTGGTGATTTCACTCAGATGATCTGGATGCCTCGCCAGTGGAAGGATCGCTTCCAATTGGGTAACGACCGCCGCGTCGTCATTTTCAATCGTCTCCGCATCGTCAAGCGACTTGCGAATCGCCAAGAATCTTAGGGGTAAACTGGGATCATCGACGCTGCCGGCTAAAAGTCGGTCCAAGTATTCTCCGTCAGCCGCATTGAGCTCGACCAATTGTCGATAGGTGAAGTAGCGGGCATCAGGGTCATGCTGACGATCATCGAAGAAAGCCTGCAGTGACTCGTTCAGCGAGTCCCGGTCCTGGATACGGCCCCGAATGGTCGACGCCGCCATGACCAACCAATTCTTGCCGCGGGCATTGCTGTCCTTCATCGCGACGAGCGTGGACATTAGATGGTCAATGGGTTCGGTCCCATTGTTCAGCCAAGCATTCATGGCTCGAATCGTTTCCACATGCCCGATCCCTCCAGGTCCTGCCTGATTCGCTGCCCGCACGAAGTCACCAATGCGTGGAGGCTCGTCTCCGGCGGCAGGATTCATGGAGACGACTGCCATCACCAACCACAAAGTACTCGCAAAGATGGATGCGGTGGCCTTCACCTGATGGCGGAGCGTGAGCATGGAATTGTCTGCGGAGAGTGAATTCAGTTTGGGGATTCGACGACAGGGTCGCGGGTTTGGGCAGTCTAACACAGTGGACACCGGTCCGACGGGCACCGTGGCGGATTGCGTTGTTGGCCCACGTGAAGCGGATGTGCTGGTTAAACTGGTTGTTCGAAAGGCCCGTACCGCCAAACCTACAAACCGCTGGAAAGCACGTCTCATGTCAGTGAATCGCCGCGTTGCCCTCGGATCGTTGCTATCGATTCCAGCCATGACCCGTGGATGGGCCGACGAGTCGGACGCGACGCGGCTTTCCGGCAAAGTAGCGGATTCGTCCGACTCCGTCGCATCGTTTCCCCTGGGCGTCTTCACAAAGCCATTCAATTCGCTGTCTTACGACGAATTGGCCGACGGAATCGCCGATCGCGGATTCGATGGGGTTGAAGCGACCGTTCGCAAGGGCGGCAACGTCGAGCCCGAACGGGTTCAGGAAGACCTACCGAAACTGGTCGAGGCAATGCGACGGCGCGGATGCGAGGTGCTGCTGATGGCGACGGATGTCAATGTTGCTAGCGATCCGGTGGGGCAGCGCGTCCTTACAACGGCTGTCGACCTTGGGATCTCGTATTTTCGGTGTCGCTACGTCAAATACGATTTGGCTCAGCCGGTCGCGACTCAGATCGATCAATGGCGATCTCAGTTCGAGGGACTCGCGGATCTTTGCCGACGCCTCGGAATCACTGGGGTCTACCAAAATCACGCCGGTGACCGGTACATGGGTGCCGCCATTTGGGACCTGGACCGGGTCTTGGGCAACGTTTCGCCTGATGAGGTGGGCGTTGCGTTTGATATCCGGCATGCGGCCGTGGAGGCAGGTACATGCTGGCCAGTCGCGTGGCGCATGATCCTGCCCCGCGTGCGCGCGGTCTACGTCAAGGATTTTCAGTGGGGCGAGAATCGTGCCGAGCATGTGCCGCTTGGCCAGGGACGGGTGCCACGTCGCTTCTTTCAGGAACTCGGCGGCAGCGGTTTCCGGGGACCCATCTCGCTGCACGAGGAGTATCTCGACCACAAATCACCGTCCATGGTGCCACAGCACTGGGCAGCGATCGATCGGGATCTGGCGACGTTAAGGCAATATCTAGCCTCGTAATCTGGCGCTGGACGTGATTACACCGGCCGTCCGTGGCGCGGACGCGCCCTTTCTCATTTTGGACCGACCGCCGCGACCGGTCTCGGCACTCGAAGCCGAAATCTTGAGCCAAACGGGAACTTTCAACCCGAACAATCCGTCCAATCGCCAATGCTATCCACCTTTGTGGATGCCAAGCCCCTGAAACGTTGCTAAACCAGGTTGGCTAGGTAATATAGCGGTGCTCCTCACAAATTCGCGAATACGGAAACGATTTCGATTAGGCTGACGGTCGCAACTCCTTCGTGGCCCGTTGGAGGCCGCTTAGAGGTTGCGAAATCACCCTTGCAAACACGCTTGGTTTCATTTCGTTGTCATGTCCAGACTCGGTGATGAGTTGGGCATGTTCAGCGGCTGCGAAATCTCATCGATCCCCCATTTCACCACAGATTGTCGAGAAAACAGATGAAAAATCTGCGTCAGTTGCTTCGCCGCGTACGTCCAACGACTTCCCGCGGTGGCGGCGGGTCGCGCGGGAGCCAGCAATTGAAGCGACGGCTGCTCAGCCAATCGCTCGAGAGTCGTCAACTGCTTGCCGGTGATGTGGGCGATACCGCCGAGCCAGAATTGGCGATGGCCCATAACTATTGGAACGCGTTCGACGTCAACAATGACAAGGCGATTTCAGCGATTGACGCCCTGACGGTGATCAACCACATCAATCGGGCTGGTGCGGCGGGCGAAATGATCACCGATCAGTCGCAGTTTGAGGCCTTTGTCGACGTCAACGGTGACCATCAGGTGACAGCGTTGGACGCTCTGCAGGTCGTCAACGCGATCAATGCGGGTGCCGGCGAGGACATGGATGACTTGGTCGAGTTGGTGCTGTCAGCCCGAGACATCGAGACCGACGAGCTCATCTCCAACACCCAGGGCGTGACAGACGTCCTGCCCACCGACAGCCAAGTCATCGAATACAACGTTACCGAAGGCGACATCTTCAAGCTGGAGATTGCCGTCAAGGATTTGCGAGGCGCCTCCGCCAACGGCGTTTTCCAGGTGGTTGCCGATCTCGTCATCGACCAGAGTGGTGTGCTGGAACCAGCGATCGGAGAAGTCCAAACGATCGTCTTCAACAACGACATTCTCGATTTTGCTAGTCCACAGACAGGCACGATCGAATTCTTCTATGAAGGCGACGAGAGCAATGTCGTTTCGAGGCCTCTGGAAGACTTCACGACGCTGTCCACCAAAACGGCACGTCAGAACTTCGTCTCGGATCGGATCATCGAACTGCAACCTTCGGTGACCTCCCGAGATGATGTCTTGGTCGACGTCACGATCAATCCGTCCGCCGGGGCTCCCGCGGGTACAACCGGTGGATCGGTCACAACGACGGTTGTGTACACGACGCCCGATCTGGCCAATCAGAACCTTCCTCAGTTGGTCGGTCGGGTGACGATCGACAATGTCGAGCAACCCAGCGACATCACCAGCACGGAAGTGTTCGAGCCCGGTAGCACCGACTTCAACTCCCAGGCCTTGGTAGAGAACTTCGAGTACTTCAGCCGCAACGCCGATGACCTGCAGATCTACGGACAAGACCGAGGGTTCGGTGAGTTTGTCGTCGGCGACAACAGCGACGAGTTTAACGAGATCGGAGCCCTGGGACCTCTGCAGGTTTTGCCGGAATTCTTCGAAACGGCTCGTGAAGAGTTTGATTTCAACGTCGCCTACGATGCATTTTCCATTCCCGTCCGCGCCATCGCCCCCGCGAGCAATGTTTCGGTCGCGCTGAACGTGTCCGACGACGATGAAGGCATCTTGATCTATGGAACCGATGCTGGAAAAGAGACCGTGCCTGAGAGCATGATCGCGTTTGACGAGACATCGCGACTGATCCTGAATGTGGCACCAGACCAGACCGGCAACAACATCACGGCTGACGATACGACGGTTTCAGTGGCTGAGGATACGGTTGGCGGCATATCGGTCGATCTGGACACGCTCGTCAATGCCACCACGACCAGTGAGACGATCAACTACAGCATTGGAACCCTCACACCCGACACCGGGTCCGTCTCGTTGGACAACGGGGTTGTCACTTATACACCGGATCCAGACTTCTTCGGCGACGGCACGACGCTCACTTACACGGCTAGCAACACCAGCGACGGCTCGGACACGGGGACGCTGACGTTCAACGTGACGCCTGTCAATGATCTGACCGTCGTGGACGACGCGGACAGCACCGACGCGGGAGTCGAGGTTGAAATTGACGTGCTCGCCAATGACTCTGCGGGACCGGCCAACGAGGGTGAGTCGCTGACGATCACCGGGGTCAGTGGACTGACAAGCGAACAGGGCATCGCCACGTTCAACAATGGCCAAGTGCAGTTCACGCCGAACGCGGCTTTGGAAACCGGCGAAGTTGCTTTCCAGTACACCGTCACCGACGGGACCGACTCAGCGACTGGAACCATTCGAGTCCAAGTCACTGCCGTGAACGAACCGATCACGTTCACCAACCAGACCGTTTCGGTGGATGAGGATTCCGGCGCCAACGTCGTCGTCGCCGACTTGAATACATTTACCGTGACGGACCCCGTCGGCGGTACCGTCACGTTTAGCAATGCTGCCGTGGCGACAGGCACAGGTACGGCACAGCTGTCCGGTAGTGAGTTGACCTACACGCCCGCCGACAACGAGTTTGGCGATGCGGCGGCGACGATCACTTTCACCGCCACATCCGGTGGTGATAGCACGACCGGAACGGTGACCATCAACATTGCGTCGATAAACGATATCCCAACCGACGGAGTCAATATCTTCACGGTTCCCGAAGGCACGACCGCGCTATTGGACGTGCTCGATGGTGCCAGCCCCGGGCCGGCCAATGAGTCCGATCAGGTGCTCTCGATCGCAGGTGTCACGCAACCCGATGTCGGTTCGGTCTCGATTTCAGGAACGCAAATTGAGTTCGTCGCGCCCGATGGCGTTGGTGGCGGCACGACCGATTTCACGTACACACTCAGCGACAACACCGGCGGTGTGAACGAAACCGATGTCATTAGCGTCAGCGTTCAATTCAGCGAAGTTCTGGACGCCCCGGATGCAACCAACCTCACCGTGAACATTGATGAGGATTCCGGCGAAAGTCAGGTGGACTTGGACACGCTCGTGAATCTTGACACGGGTGACTCGGTCACATTCACACTCGTGACCACGTCATCGGATCTGGGAACCGTGTCCCTGGACGGTAGCACTTTGAGTTTCACGCCGGACGCGGACGAGTTCGGTACCGCGTCGTTCACCTATCGCGCCACCAGCACCGTGGGCGAGATGCTTTCCGATGAGGGAATTGTCACTTTCGAGGTTGCTGCGATCAATGACGCACCCGTCGCGGCCGAGAATCTCTTCGAGACGATTAGCGAGAACACGACCATTGACGTGGATGTGGTGACGCCCGGATCGGATGTTGATGATCCAGACTCGTCACTGACACCTGTCATCGTGACCGGTCCGACGGCGGCACAGGGAACGGCGACCGTGGTTGGTGATTCCATTCGTTTCACACCAACCACCGATTTCATCGGGACCGTCACCATCGATTATCAACTCGACGATGGCAACGCGACCAACAACCTGAGCAACGTCGCGACACTCACCATTGTGGTCACCGACGTGATCCTGGCGCCTCAGGCTGGCGATGGCCCGATCACGGCAGCCGAGGACGGATCAGGAACCTTGGATCTTGAAACCGTAACGACGTCGGATCCCGGCGAAGCGACGACCTATACACTTACAACAACGGTGTTGCCATTTAGCGGGTCCGTCGTAGTGAATGGTTCCATTGTCACTTACACACCGGTGGCTGACTTCTTCGGAACGGATTCGTTCACGTATCAGGCAAGCAATTCGTCAGGTAGTACCGAGGCGACGGTCACCGTGACCGTGACGAGCGTGAATGATCCCCCAACGGCTGAAGACGATTCCGCGAGCGTCGTGAAGAACACATCGGTTTCGATCGATGTATTGGATAACGATTCACCTGGTCCCGCCAACGAAGGTCAAACCCTGACGATCACGGATCTCTCCACTCCGACACGCGGGACGGTTGCTGTGGTCGACGGCGAGATCGTCTACACACCCAACACGGACGAAATCGGCGTCGATACATTCACTTACACCGTGTCCGATGGTGTCACCACGACCACAGCAGACGTCGACGTCACGATTCAGGATTTTGAGGCCTCCACCATTTCGGGACGCCTCTTCGTGGACGCGGTGATGAACACGGCTGAAGTGATCGCATCGGGCGGTTCGGTCGCACCATTCCGAGATGGTACCTACGAAGACGGCGAGAGTGTCCTCGGCGGCGTTCGCGTGACTCTGCGAAACGCGAGCGGTGAGGCATTGGTCACCACGTTCACTCGTGTCGATGGCACGTACGAATTCACGAACGTCGCCCCGGGTGACTACGACGTTGAGTTCGACTTGCCACCCGACGCATTCGGTGTGGGGGATTCGGCAGACGGGTCGGTTTCGAACCCGATCGGTGCCGCAGGTGGTGAAGATGACACGCAGGACGTTGTCCTTTTCACTTTGGGACGGTCCGCTCACAACAACGTCAACCACGTTTCGACGCAGATTGGCGATGGTGAGTTGATCACGCTCGAAGGCGGGGCCACGATCCTTCTGAGTGAATTCGGATCGCAATTGTTGTTCCAAACCAGCCGCGGTTTCGACATGGTGGATTTTGCGGAATTGAACCTCTCGGCAAACAACGACACCGCTCTGCTGACGATCGTTCGAGATGTCGATACTGGCACGCCGATCGTTGAGACAGCTCAGATTAGCTCGGACCATCTTCGGATCAGTGACGACGGCGCGTTGGTGCAGCTGCTAGGTGGCTACAACGATTTCGTCTTCCAGCAGGATATTGATGCCCTGGTGGAAGCAGAGTACCCGGGATTTCGTGATGGGATCGATGAAATCCTTGACGATCTGAGTTAGCGTTCGCCAGACCACTCGTTCTTGATCAATGCATGAGCCTTCGCTTGACCGTCCACGTCCGGCGAAGGCTCTTCTTTTTTCTGGTAATCTATTGATTGATCGAAACGCTTTGCACGGGCGGCACACTCAAGTGTGTTTTGCAACGCAATGCGGGTCGCTTTACCAGTCACCGTTTCGCTGGCGATAGAATGGACCCGTGAGTGGGATTTGGTTGAACAGTCTTCCAAGGTAAAACTGATGCCCAAGATGGTTGCACGCAGCGCCGACACGGTGATCTCGAGTGAGTTCTTGACGACTCGGGCGAAGCTGTTGGAGGTGGCCGCTACCCTGGACCGTATCGATCGAGCTGAATCGTCGTCGGAGCCGATGGGCGATCTGTCTCGTTCCCAGCTGAAGCAGCTAAGGGATGCCATCATGATCCTGACGCAATCCAGCTCAACCGATCGGACGGCAACCATGCAGCAATTGTTTTCCAGATCGTACGACCCCGATTGGAAGACCCAATTTGGTATCGCCGCTCCGACCCACCTTGCCTGAACCGCCACGTCATGGACTTCATCGATCCGCATATTCATATGGTCAGCCGCACCACGGACGACTACGAGCTGCTGGCAAAGATGGGATGTGTCGCGGTCAGTGAGCCCGCGTTTTGGGCGGGCTTTGATCGGGGAACCGTCGACGGGTTTCGCGACTACTTTCACCAATTGACCGACGTCGAACCGCGTCGGGCGGGTCAGTTTGGTATTCAACACTTCTGTTGGCTGTGCATTAATGCCAAGGAAGCGGAGAACGTGTCGCTGTCGCGGGATGTGATCGAGATGATTCCGGAGTTTCTCGATCGACCGGGAGTGCTGGGCATCGGCGAGATCGGTCTGAACAAGAACACCAAGAATGAGGCGACGGTATTCTTGGAACACATCGAACTGGCCGTCACGCATGACCAGCCGATTCTCATTCATACGCCGCACCTGGAAGACAAGTACCAGGGAACCCGCATGATTCTGGACATGCTCTGCGATGACTCACGGATTGACCCTGATCGCGTGCTGGTCGATCACGTGGAGGAGCACACCGTCGGTGAGGTGCTGGACCGTGGGTTTTGGGCTGGCATGACGCTCTATCCAGTTACCAAATGCACGCCGGATCGCGCGGCTGACATGATTGAGCGCTACGCTGGGGAAAAGCTGCTGGCCAACTCAGCTGGAGATTGGGGTGTCAGCAAGCCGACGGCGGTACCCGATCTGATCATGGAGATGCGACGTCGAGGGCACAGCGACGCGTTGACGCGGCGCGTTGTGTACGACAATCCGGTTGGGTTCTTTTCTAAGAGCGGAAAGTTTATCGAGCCCAGTCGAGATTAGCCAAGGCAACAGGACTGAGAAAACGCGTCCACGCCCAACTCCCAGCTCCTTGATTCTGTGTTAGCTTGACCGAGAATCCGCTGTATTCAGGGCCGGAGGCACGATCATCCAGGCCGCGATCGCCAGTGGCGCCATCATGGCGGCGAATACCCAAATCGCGGGATCGTAAGTGCGGTATTGGTCTTTCACCGAACCCATGATGAGCGGCCCACACCCGCTGCCGGCCACGGTCGCGCACCAAACCGCTCCCCGTATGCTGCCCAGGTGAGAACGGCCGTAGAACCGTACCCAGATCACGCTCGTGACGGCAATGAGCATCCCCTGTCCGCCGCCAAACAGGAATGCGAAACCGTGCATCATGATCGATGTGTGCGCGACGCCGATCAACCCAATCCCAGCGGTCAACAGAACGGCACCTGTCCCCAAGAGTCGACTCAGTTTGACTCGATCCGCCGCGAATCCGCCGAAGAATTGGAATGCCAACATCGTCAGGCCAAACGTCTTCATCACATCGGCGGCTGTGCCTGTGGCGAATCCGCGATCGGAGCACAGAGTAAAAAGGTAAAACACCAGTCCAGTACCAATCATGGCCCATGTCGCGCTGGTCAGACCGATCACAAAGTATGATTTAGTGCGGATGGCGTCCCGTAGCGTTGCAGATGGCTCGTCTTCGGCGATCGAATCCGTCTCCCCCGCGGCGACTGGTTGATCTCCATCGACGACCTGGCCGACATCCTCAGGTCGATTGCAGAACAGCAGCCACACCGCCGGCAGAAGGGCAACGGCCAGCGTGACCGCGATGACTTGGTAGGTCAGACGGAATCCGCGTGCCTCGATGGATGCGGCCAACAGTGATGGCACGTACGCGAACGCAATGGCCGTGCCGATGCTGATGAGTGCCGAAACCCGACCGATACGCTTGCGAAACCACATTGACGTGGCGTTGCCGGCCAGCAGCGTGAGCGAGCCCTGACCGAGAAATCGCAATAGGAAGAAGACCAGCAATAGGCCGGAGAATCCTTTCACCATGGACGCAAATCCACACGCGACCGCGAGCAGGACAATGACGGTGAGTGAAGTCCGGCGAAGTCCCCACTGGTCGGAGATGGGGCCGACGACCGAAAGCGGCACCGCAGCGCAGAGTGTGCCGATCATATAGGCTAACGCGAGGCGCCCCTCGGATAACTGCAACTCACTCAGCAAGGCGGGCGTGAACGCGGAAACGGCAAATGTCTGCCCCGGACTCGTCCCAATCTGCATCGCCATGGCCACCGGCAGCATCACGTAGCCGTAAAAGAACGGCAGCCGTCGTGCCAATCGCTCGGTAAAGAACATCGTTCACCTTTCGGATCACCGAAAGGTCGCCGAGGTTAGCGTTGGAAACGCTCGCCGACTATCAGACGCTGTGAGAGCGTTGACGGCGCCGGCGTGCCGTGATCGCGACTCCGACGGTCGTTAGCAACGCCCACGCACCTGGTTCGGGAATCGCCGTGATCTCGAATGAGAACGGGCTCGCCAACGCAATCGTCATTTGCGATGCATTCAGTTGCTGACCGCGGTCCGGGGAGCCTCCGGGCTGCATCAAGTTGAATGGCAAATTGCCCACTCCAAATTGATCCTCCTCGTGGACGAGACCCAGGTTATGTCCGATTTCGTGCGCGACAACCGACGCCACAACCTCTTGGCCCAACAAGAATCCTGGCAGATTATCGCCGACATGCTGCGTGATTCCGTTGACACCGAGAAACGCGAGCCCATTCGCTGTGTTCTCCGATACATCTGAAAATCCGGCAGCTATTTCCACGAAGTACATGTCGATGATATTCGGGTCAGGATTGCCCACGCCTGCAGCGTCACCATTGGCAACAATCGTGTTCAGATCGAGGACGGGACGCGGATCCACCGAGCCCACATTGGCGAACGTGTTGTTCCACGTGTTGGGGCTCAAGAAATCGACATCGATTCCGACTTGCGCCCAGATCGAATCGACCAGACTCTGAATCGAAGCCTCCTGAGACGGTGTTCCAAAGTACTCCGCCGTGTTCGAGCCGTCGGTATTGCTAACGATGATCGGCTGAACGGTGACGGTGTGCGTGATTGGTATCGCGGGATTGGTCGTCAGTGCCGCAGATGCAAGCGCTGGAAAAGCAAGATAAACGATTGGAAGGAGCGTACGAGCTGCCGGCCGCATGGATGAATCCGAAACGTGCGTTGAAAAAGACAAGGCGATGAAAAGCTCACGCCGAGGCGTGATATTGCTATCATAACAGCAGTTAGAATCACTTTCACCCGACTAAACGGAATTTGAACTCCCTTTAGGTGGCAAAATGGACTTGGGCCGAGGTGTTCAGGTGCCCCCAACCCTGTCCGTCGCAAGGCGAGATCGTTTGGTCAGGATGCGTGCTCGGACATTATCGCTCGTTCTTGCAAGCTACGCAGAATCTTGCTGGCAACGTCCCGTGGCGAGGCGCTCGCTTCAAACTCCAAATGGATCTCCGGCGAGGTCGGTGCCTCATACGGATCGCTGACGCCAGTGAAGTGTTTGATCTCGCCCGCGAGTGCCTTCTTGTACAAACCCTTTGGGTCGCGCTGTTGGCAGACCTCGATCGGCGTGTCCACATAAACCTCAAGGAAATCGCCAGGGCGACCGGAATTCTCCACGGTGGCGCGCACCCGGTCACGGTCTCGGCGATACGGACTAACGAAGGCCGCCAGCGTAATCAGACCTGCCGACGCCATCAGGCTGGCGACACCGCCGATGCGGCGGATATTTTCTTCTCGATCGATGGCGTCGAATCCCAAGCCAAATCTTGCCGCAAACTCCTCCCCGTGTTCTTTCGCCAGAACGGCCGGTGGCGCGCAAAGCCCGTGCCGAACATTGTCGCCATCAAGTAACGTGCTGACCGCGCCGGCCTCGATCAGCAGTGCATCCAAAGCGTTGGCGATCGTACTCTTCCCACAACCGCTCAGACCTGTGAACCAAACCACGCAGCCGCGCTGCCGAAGTCTGGATTCTCGGTCTTCACGCGACACCGTGGTTTCATGCCAGACAATGTTCGAGTCGGCCATCGAGTCGGGGCGATTCACGGAGGTTGTTTCTCAACGTTTCGAGGAGTTCAGTTGAACGGTGGAGACCGGAAATCAAAGTCAAAGTCCATATCGCGTTTGCAAACACCGCCGGTGCACCGCCGCAAGTGTCGCGTGAGCTTTCCAGCCAGCCTGTTCGCAGGCATCGGCCAGTTTAATCAGCAACCCCGCAAACGCCTGCATCGGTTCGGCACCTTGATCCCATCCAGCGGCTAGATACAGTGCGGCGGCCGATGCGGGTGAGTGCTCCACGAGCGAATCCGCAAGACCCTCGAAGTAAGACATCGCTCGAGAACGACTGTTCGGACCCGATAGGACTTCCAGCAAGTCAACATCCTTGACGGCGTCGGGAATACGATGAATCGAATCACCGACGAGCTGTTTTCGTGGGTCGAGCCGGTATGCCTGATAGGTGTCTTGACTTAGGAAGTACGCCGCCATTTTGCTTGGGTCGCGTACTCTAGCCGTCGACCAATGCGTACCAAGTCGGACACTTTGATCGGTATACACGCTGCATCGAAGTGCAGCGGCGAAGTCACCCGCGGCCGACTCATGATCGCCAGCACAGTGATGATCATACGCCAACAGTTCGTGCCCCCAAGCCAAATCGGGCGCCTGTTGCGATACTTCCCGGGCGTGCTTCGTGACCGCGGACCAGTCTTGATGGGATGGCGACAAGTCACCTAGGTGCAGCGAGGTCTGGTCAGCTAGTTGTCTTGCCATTCCAGATGGCAACTGACGCAAATCGAAGGCCCAGTGCATCAAGTCATGCCAACGGAGATGACACCGTTCAGCCAAAGATGGACTAGCTATCGCCGCCAGCGGATTGGACAACGCGTCGATCACGCACTGGCATCGCACAGCAACTTCAGAGACGGATCGCTGGATCATCATTTCCGCTAATGCCGACCCCGTCGGTTCCTTCAGCAGTGCCGACGAAATGCCCACTTGGCCGGTAGCCCAGTTACACCAAGGGTGATCGGCTGCCTCGTCGACACACATCGACGGTCGCATGGTTTCCGCTGGCTCGGCGTGTCGCTGGTCGGCCCCAGGTAATCGCGGCAAAACGCAATCAAACAGGATCGCCTCGGCGAGGCTCTTTCCCCATGGAATCCAGTCACCTCCACCGTGGTACCAGTGGCAAACGTCGGTCGGGCCATTGCCTTCCCTGAGCCGCAGGCACAACCAATCCCCCGCATCGTTGGTCAGAAGAGGCAGGAAGAACGGCGGCATCAGTGGCGGCCAGATGGTCCCTGGTGCCTCATCAAGCAAGATCTGTGGCGCGACGGCGGATGCGAACTCGCCTGGTCCGGCCATGCACCACAACTCCGAATCAAACCAGGCCGCCAAGTCGGGCGGCAACTGCATGCCGTACCGATCGGCCACGCGACTGGACCAGGGTGAATGACCGTCTTTGGCAATTGATTTGGCGTTGCCAGTCAACGGCGAGGATTCGGTGGAGGAGTCTTCGGCGGCCAAATATGTCTTCGACAGCAATAGATGAGTTCAAGTCGTTTTCGTCGCCGCTTCACGCAGGTTAGCGGGTGTCCATCCGTACTGGCAAGACAGACCCCAGGCGGCGGACGCGATTCAAAACTGAAAATAGACGAAGGGGTGATATCCGACTGGTGCGGTAACCGCCAAGGTCCAGACGAGGATTACCGTCACGACGGGCGAATACCATCGGTCTGCCCGAAGCCGCATTGCCGGGCGGAGCTGCGTCTTCCACGCGAGATGCTCGATAACCATCACGGCCAAAGCGGCAAGTGTGAGTGGCGGCCACCACGTCAACCGAGTTCCCTGTTCGTCGCCGAGCTCCACCATTCGGAACAGAATCATCCCCGCCGCTTGCAGGCTATCGGCTCGGAAAAATATCCAGCCGACTAGCACGACCGCCATGGTCCCCATCCAGCCGAGTAGCCCTCGCCATCGGCGGAACCATCCGCTGACGACAAGCGCAGCGCCATGCCAGACACCCCAAACCACAAACGTCATCGCCGCGCCGTGCCAAAGGCCGCCGAGGGTCATGGTGAGCATCCAATTGCGACGTGTGATCCAGACGCCGCGTCGCGAGCCTCCCAACGGAATGTAAAGGTAGTCTCGTAGCCAGCTGGATAGTGTGATGTGCCAGCGTTGCCAAAAGCCCGACAATGACGTTGCCAGGTAGGGATGCCGAAAGTTGACGGGGAAGCGATAGCCCAATAGCTTTGCCACACCAACCGCAATGTCGGTGTATCCCGAGAAGTCATAGTAAATCTGCCCCGCAAATGCCAGCACCGCCAACCAAACCGTGCTGCTGGCGTACAACTCGGGGCCGGCAAACACGACGTCGACGGTTTCGGCCAATCGATCGGCGATCAGGACTTTTTTTGCCAGGCCGCGCAGGATTTGCTGGAACCCGCCGTAAAACCTTCGACGGCTGAAACCGGGTACCCGACGGAGCTGAGGCAGGAATGCGGAGGCACGGACGATCGGGCCGGCCACCAGCTGAGGAAAGAAAGCCACATAAAGCGCAAAATCTCGCAGGTTGTCACACGCTTTGATGCGACGTCGGTAGACGTCAATCGTGTAGCTGAGCGTTTGAAACGTGAAAAAGGAGATGCCCACCGGAAGGATGATGTTCCATGGAGCTTCGCTGCCGATTGTTGCGACAAAGAAACTGAAGTACTTGAAGAACGCCAAGACCCCGAGATTCGAACAAACGCTCACCATCAACCAAGCCCGGCGACGTCGCGGGTCATGGCTGCGATCGATTGCCAGTCCCACGGCGAAATCGACACCCGAAGAGAATGCCAACAAGGCCGTAAACCGGATGTCCCAATGGGCGTAGAAGTAGTAGCTCGCCAGTAACAGCCAAGTGTGTCGCCCACTGACCGTCCGACAACGCCACGTGATCGTCACGACGACGATCAGAAAGACCCAGAACTCGGGTTGGGTGAAGTTCAATGCGCGCCGCTCCTGCGGAACGCCTTCTCCCTCAAAAACGACTGCGACGCCAACCAGTTGGCGGCCGACTCGGCGATCACTTCGTATCCGTTCGCATTCAGGTGACCGCTTCCCAGCCGTCCGTGATGAAAACCGAATGCCATGACCCCATCGGATTGCCACGCGGCGACCAGATCGGATCCCACATCCAGCCAACCGATGTCGAGGACACGGCATTGATCCGCGGTGGTGCGTGACGATTCCGGATCGCCGTCGTCGACGTGAATTTGGTTTCCCATGATCAATGGTCGGTTCGCGGCATGCACGATGAAGATCGGTCGGTCTGCCGAACGAACGAGTCGCCGCAATCCGGCATCAATCGTTCCATGTCCGGCATCCGAATCAACGTCGTCTAGCTGGCTTGTCGACGCCAAAGAGAGCGTTGACGCTTCGTGTCCAGGGGACGCGACGGGGCCGAACGAGAACCGCAATCTCCGACGTGCGCCGGTCGCGGGATCGTCAATCACACGACGAAACGCGTGCACCACAAAATCGGGCAACCAATGTACGAACACCGAGGTGAAGACCCCATCGGCATTCGTGGTTGATTGAGGCGGCTCCTCCGCCAGATCCTGAAGATCCGTCAGCAGCACAACGTGCGCGTCAACTGATAATTGCGCTTCGACGGCGGCCAATTGCCGGGACCAATCGGCGGCATCGTCACCGCTGCGTGCCAGCGGCAAAACGTCCACACGGGTTTCGATTCGACGACGAAGTGAAGCCTGGAGCCGGGACCACAGTTTCAGATCATCGGCAACGCAGACACCCTCCGCTTGTGAATCACCCCAAAGCGCGATGATGGTCGAGGCGTCGGTGTCGGGTAGCGATGTTCGGCCCATCATTCCATGAGGCCCCACGCGAGTGCTGGCATACCCTTCGGCACGCCATCGATACTTCGATCCCGGCTGCAGGACCGACACCCCACGAACAGCGTCCTGAACCCGAGCAACGTATGACCGAACAAACCATGGCGACGCCATCCAGAACAAGCCCGTGCCAATGGCCGCACCCATCCACCAAGTCCGGCCGACCGTCCACCACTTCTTCACTGTCTTCGAATGAAGTCGGACCTTCTCCGGCCGGTTGATTCTCATGTCAGTCAGCCACGGAACACTGTGTCAGATGACTTCTTTAGGCCATTTATCAGGGACGCCATTCATCTCGCTGATTCCACAAAGACTCGATCGGAGATGCGAGCGCGAAGTAGCAAAACACAAGTGGCAACGCGACCCAGTGCAACAGCACCACGCCCACGACCGCAAACATTGCCTGACCGATCTGATTGGGCGCCCGACGACCTCGGACCAACTGGGCGAAGACGTGCGGGTATCGGAAACGTGAAACCATCAGATACGCCAACACCAACGCCAGCATCGGAATGGCGTAGTGGGAAGCATCGTGGGCGATTTGGCTGATCGAATTCACCCATCCGGGATAACTTTCGGAGAGGGCAAAGTCTTTCAGGTCGGGAATCGCGATGGCGAATGCGGCCAGCGTCCCGGCCGCGGCCGGACTCGGCAGTCCTTCAAAACCGTCGTGTTCATCGTCCTCGGGTGTTTCGACGTTGAAGCGAGCCAATCGAATCAACACCGACAATACGAACAGGACACCGATGGCCCACGTCAGCCGTTGTGGCAACGCATCGCTGATACGCCAAACGATCACAGCCGGAGCCACGCCAAATGTAACGGCGTCACATAACGAATCGAGTTCCGCGCCGAATCGACTCGCCTGTCCGGTCAAGCGAGCCGCCGAACCATCCAGGGCATCGAAGAGCATGCCACCAAAAATGAAGAGTCCGGCGGCAAACAGTTTGGACTCCAATTCCCACGCCAATGACTCCGTACTTACAGCGATGGCAATGCCTGCTAATCCACAGACTCCGTTACCGAGGGTCAACAACGTCGGTAGGACGGCGAGTGTCAGTTTCCGTTTGCGACCACGCTCTGCCTTGATGCTCCCATTGATCGGACTGGCGCCGATGCGTCGACTCGGCAACGCGTCATCGTCAAGCTCATCCGCTTCGACCGCATCGGAGAGCACGCTCGGGCCGTCTTCGAACTCGTCGTCCGCAGAGATCGTCCGAAATTCGCTCATATCGCCTGACCATGATTCGAATGATGGCGTGCAAACACGTCCTGCGGGTATCTGGCAAAGACCGTCGAGCCAGCACGAACTTTCTGACCTACTTCCGCAACGACCTCCAGCGATTCGGCCCGTGGAATCCATAACTCGGTTCGGGATCCGAGTTTGATCATGCCGTACATCTCACCACGGCTAAAAACGTCACCCACCCGGGCCCAACAGACGATTCGCCGCGCAAACTGACCGGTGATCTGCCGAATTCGAATGACTCGACCATTGAGGTCATCCGACGCAAGTTCGATATCCAAGTTTTCGTTTTCACGTGCCGACTCCGGACGTAACGCATTGAGCATTTTACCGGGACGATAGCGGACCGACATCACGCGGCCGGGTAGAGATGCTCGGTTCGCGTGCACGTTGAAGATCGACAGGAAAATACCGAACCGCCACATCGGCCCGAGCTCTGGATCGTCCACTTCGCAAATCTCGACCAACTTTCCGTCGGCAGGTGAAACGACGGTTCCAACCTGATTGGGGATCACACGGCGAGGATTCCGAAAAAACCAAACGATCAAACCGGCAACCACCAACCCGGGAAGAGCAAGAGGCCACCAAGCCAAGCCCATCAACAATGCGAGCAACAGCGCTCCGGATCCCAAGACGACCAGTTCGGCCAGTCCGACCCGCACGAATGGCAAGGAGTCACGCCATAGGAATCGATCATCCGCATCGGCCCAATAATAACTGTCCTGGTTCCGATAGTACTTCATGTCGCGGGAATCGACCGGTTCAAACGTCAAGCTGCCGCGCTGCCCCAGGCGTCGATCCTTCATCCTCGCCACATAGGCGGGTCGCAGTTTGCGAAGACGCCACCTTCGAAAACGTCCCCACGCCAGCTCGATTGACATCACCACGCCGCCGCCGGGTTGAATGGTCGTCAGTTGCGGATCCATCGGCGATGTCGTGGCGTTTTCGCCAGAGGGGATTGTGGCGCCGCTCTCACCGACTTTGACCTGGCTTTGGATTTCCAGCGGCGCCGATGGATGGGCGGCGACGGGGGCGTCATCGCCGCCAACCCGAGCAGCTTCGCCGATCAACGTGGCATCTGGAGGAGTCGGGTGCGGGTGGGGAGTCGCGTCGTCCAATGTGGGCTCGGGGGTCGCTGGAGTACGTACACGGATGTCTGGTCTTCCCGTCACAGCGTAGCGGCTACAATGTGAAACTGTCGAGAACGGCACACGTTGGATCGCTCAGGGCGGTCTCCAGTTGGATACCGCCCAGCCCGCAGTGTGGCATGATTCAGCCGGGTCAATCACAGGGACTATGAGACGGAATCGATGATCACATCGAGATACTTGCTGCCATTCGACTCTCGTCGTGCGCAGCACCGTTTTACCGATGTCTTGGTCATCGGCGGCGGGCTCGCGGGGTTGCGTGCGGCGAACGCCGTGCCACCGAACTTGTCCGTGCTGGTGGTCACCAAGGACGAGTTACGGGAGTCCAACAGCAACTACGCCCAAGGCGGCATCGCTGGCGTGATCGATCCAGAGGACTGCTTTGACGACCACATCCGCGACACACTCACCGCGGGCGGGAATCTATGCGACCCGGACGTTGTCGATTGGGTCGTGCGAGAGGGGCCACGGCGGATCGAAGAGTTGGTTCACTGGGGAACCGAGTTTGATACCGACGGTGGCGAGTTCCTGCTCGGTCGCGAAGGAGGTCATTCGCACGAGCGGATCGTCCACGCGCTTGGCGATGCGACGGGTCGAGAAGTGATGCGAGCGGTCATTGGACGAACGCGCGACGCGGATCATATCGATATCTGGGACAACTCCTTCACCGTCGACTTGCTGACGCTCGAGGGGCGTTGCCGCGGTGCCGTCGTCGTGGGTACGGATGGAAAGCCGACCATGGTCTGGGCAAAGGAAACGATTCTTTGCACAGGAGGTGTCGGGCAGGTGTTCCGAGAATCCACCAACCCGGCCGTGGCGACCGGCGATGGCACGGCACTGGCGTATCGCGCCGGCGTTGAGCTGCGCGATATGGAATTCATTCAGTTCCATCCCACGGTCCTGTACATCGCCGGTTCCTCACGCTCGCTGATCACCGAAGCGGTTCGTGGAGAAGGGGCCCATTTGATTGATTCGACCGGTCATCGATTCATGCCGGACTACGACGATCGCGGTGAGTTGGCTCCCCGTGACATCGTCAGCCAGTCGATCGTCAGCCAAATGAATGCCACGACGCACCCCTGCGTCTACCTAAGCCTCTCGCACCTCGATGCTGACCGGGTTCGTGCCCGTTTTCCGGGGATCGCCGAGGCCTGTGGGAAGTTTGGCTTGGATATTGCCACGGACCAAATCCCCGTTCGGCCTGGAGCGCATTACATGCTCGGCGGCGTCACGGTGGACCGCCAAGGACGCACGAGTCTTCCGGGTTTGTGGGCTGCCGGCGAGGTCACCAGTTCGGGGCTGCATGGTGCGAACCGTCTCGCCAGCAACAGTTTGTTGGAGGGGCTCGTCTACGGGGCGCACGCGGGCGAAGCGGCCAGTCGCAGCGCCGCCGAAGGCTCCCACAGGATGATTGCCTACCGAATCCAGCAATCGCCGCAGGCGATCACCGAAGCTTTCGATTTGGCCGATGCGCGAGTATCTCTCAAGAGCCTCATGGGGCGCTGGGTCGGCGTGCGTCGTCATGCCACCGGCCTTCGTCAGGCGAAAGATCAGATCGATACGCTTGCCAATTACGTGATGCGACATCAGTTTGACAATGTCGATGGATGGGAACTGCAAAATCTAGTCGTCACCGCGCACGGGATGGCGACTGCGGCCTTAGCGCGAACCGAGTCGCGAGGTGTCCACTTTCGAAGCGACTTCCCGCAGACCGACGATGAGAATTGGCGTTGCCACTTGCTACAGCAGGTCGATGTCGACGGGGGTGTCCCCAGACGAAGCGCGGCACTCGACGAAATCGCAATCGCGGCACGATAACGCGGACGGTGTTTGGTTGGGTACATGGTTGCATTCCAGTGCCTCACCGACCTGTTGATTCGCAAGTGGCCCGGTACCGCGGGGCCTATCCAGATCGTTGCGACATGTGGTGCCACCATCGCGATTCGAAGCTGGGCCACGATGCGTCTGGTTGCCATGTGTTGACGCGGATCCGGTTTGCGTCCAACATCCCGAATGAATTTTGCACTTGGATCTCGCACCACCAGGAATTAGCTTTCATGCAACAACGACGTTTAGGCCGCAGCGGCATCGTCGTGTCCGACATCTGCATGGGCACGATGACATTCGGAACCACCTGCGATGAACCGACCAGCCACGCAATCTGCGATGCCGCATTGGATGCGGGCATCAATTTCTTTGACGCGGCAGAGATTTATCCCGTTCCCCCCAGCAAGGAAACGGTGGGACTGACTGAGGAGTACTTTGGTCGTTGGCTTGCCGGTCAAGCCCGAGAACTGATTACTGTTGCGACGAAAGTCACTGGACCGGGGCATGGTTGGTTCTGCCCGCCGGTGCGTGGCGGTCGCACCACGCTGGATCGCCATACGATCGTCCGAGCCTGCGAGGATTCCTTGACTCGCTTGGGGACCGATTACATCGATCTCTATCAAACGCATTGGCCGGACCACGGCATGCCTTATGAGGAAGTGCTCGAGGCATTGACGCATTTGAAACGTAGCGGGAAGGTTCGCGTGATCGGATGCAGCAACGAAACCAGTTGGGGCGTCATGAAGAGTCTCTGGCAAGCGGATTTGCACGATGTCGCACGGTACGAAACGATCCAGAATAATTTCAGTCTGATCAATCGACGCTGCGAAAACGAGTTGGCACAGGTCTGCCGCCGTGAAGGGTTATCTCTGTTGCCCTATTCGCCCCTTGGTGGTGGTGTGCTGACAGGCAAGTACCAAGATGGTCCACCGCCGGGAGCCCGTTTCACGGACTACCTGATTCATGGTCAAGAACGCCAGAAAAAAATGGCCAGGCGGTTTGTGAATGATCGGACGATCGAGACGACCAAGCGTTTATCGTCGTTGGCCGAATCGATCGGGACCACGGTCACGGCGCTCGCGGTGGCATGGAGCAAGCAGCATGACTTTGTGGCATCGACGATCGTCGGAGCCAACTCGGTCGAACAGCTTCGCGAAATTCTCGTCGCCGATGACATGGTGTTGGATGAAGAGGTGATGGCGGCGATCGACCAGATCGATGTCGAGATCCCCAACCCGATGACGGAGGATGGCCTGCGGCGATTGTGATTCGCCCTCTCAATCGGCAACACCGCGGCTTGTTCTAGGCCCTTGCCGGGCCGGATGTTAATTCGTTGAGACGACCCGTGCTGTCACCGATGGCATCGGCAGGCGTACCCATCACATCGAGCATCGACAAGAAGAGGTTGGCCATCGGGACCTCATCTTCCAATCGAATCCAACGGTTGGTCGCCAGCTGCCCGCCGCCGCCACCGGCAATCACGATCGGCAAGTCATCGTGCGTATGACGGTTTCCATCACCGATTCCGCTTCCATAGAGCACGATCGATTGATCGAGCAAGGTGCCATCCCCATCTTCGATCGAGTCGAGTTTTCGTAGGAAGCCGGCGAAGTGTTCCGCCAGATAACGATCAATGCGTTTGAGTTGTTCCACGTTGCTTGGCTTGTCCCGGTGGTGAGAAAGACCATGGTGGGCACCGGTCACGTCCACTTCACGATAAATGCGATTACCGCCAGCATTATCAAGCATCAGCGTGGCGACTCGCGTCGCATCGGTTTGAAAACCGACGACCATCAGATCGAACATCAACTCCGCATGCTCAGCAAATGTTGATACACGTCCGAAGGGTACACTCAAATCGGGCATCGCGGCTTGGTCTTCTGCCTCCGTTCGTTCAATGCGCTGCTCAATCTCCCGAACACTGGAGAAGTACTCGTCGAGCTTTCGGCGATCCGTCTGTCCGACGTCCCGCATCAACGCCGACGCCTCGGCCGCTACCAAATCCAAAATGCTTTGCCGGGACCGTCGACGCTGACGCTCCATCGCCGAATCACCCGAACCAAACATTCGCTCAAACGCGGCGCGCGGGATCGTTTCCTTCGGCATCGGTTGATGCTCGTTGCGCCATGAAATGTTCGACGAGTAAGCACAGCTGTAGCCCGAGTCGCAGCTGCCGGCATTGCGACTGTCCACCAAGCCTAACTCGATCGATGCCAATCGGGTCTGTCCGCGCAGCTGATTGGCCGCCATCTGATCGACCGACGTTCCCAGGCGAATATTGCTGCTCGTCTTAAAGGGACGTGCAGCCGTCAGGAATGTCGAGCCACCGCGCGCGTGATCGCCAGCTCCGTCCTCTTTGCCGCGACCATTGTCATGCGCCAGGCCGGAAATCACATTGATTTTCGACTTCATTTCTGCCAGCGGCTCCAGAGTTGGGCTGAGTTGCCAGTGATCCCCCTGCAGCGATCCAGACTTGCCTTGGGCTGCATCGGCAAGAGGTCGCCAGTTGTCCTGGATCACGCCGTTGGGAAAGAACAGGCATGCCATGCGGGTTGGGGACCCCGAGGTGGGATTTGGCGAGGATGCGTAGGCGCTTCGCCCCGCTGGTGTCATCGCCTCGAGCAGAGGAAGACCCATCGAGAGTCCGATTCCACGCAAAACACGGCGTCGATCAATCATGGGAGGAGATAAACTCGGCATCACGCACGGATCCTTCATTGAAAGGGACCGAAAAATGAGTGAAAGGCGGGCTGTCGATGACAGCCTCGATCAAGTCACGTAATCGAAAGTCATCATCAGCGCATCGATCCAAAATGGCCTCGACGAAACATCGATCCGCCGGACGCAATTCGCGACCGATTGCAAAGGTAAGCAGTCGTCGCGTCGCCGTTTCGGCGAACCGACGTGTCTCCGTCTTTGCCAGGACGTCGGACAATTCCATTGCACCGGAGAAGCGTCGCCCACCAGGCAATTCGCCCGCCGCATCGAACGCCACCGATCCATCTTCGTCACGTCGCTGACCAAGATGGTCGAATTGTTCCAGTCCAAACCCGAGTGCATCCATCACTCGATGACACGACGCGCAACCAGGGTCAGCACGATGCTGTTCGAGTTGCTCCCGCAGTGTGGCATCCGGAGCCAATTCTTGAGTTGCCTCCAAACCAGGAACGCCTGCCGGTGCGTCTGGGGGCGGTGTCCCGAGAACGTTCTCAAGAATCCACTTTCCCCGCAGGACCGGCGAATTGCGATCCGGATAGCTCGTCAGGGTCAACACGCTGGCGTGGGATAACAAGCCTCGTCGGCCGGTGCCCGATAGAGAAACTTTGGCGAATCGTTGATCTGCATCGCCGGGAAATGCCAACTCGTAATGCTCTGCCAGATCGGCGTCGACAAACGAGTAGTTTGCCGTCAGCAAATCCCCAACGGGTAGGTTGGTGGTCAACACATGATTGAAAAGCGCACGCGTTTCACCTAGTAGAGACTCGCTGTCCACAACCGTTTCTCGCGATGAAAGCCCTCCCAATCCAAACCACTGCGTCGCGAACTGTTCGGCCAATGAACGAGACTTGGAATCGCCCAACATACGTCGAACCTGTTCGCGGCGTCTCTTGGGATCCCGAAGTGTGTCGCGGTCGGCCGCCGACAACAAAGCGTCATCTGGCAAACTGCTCCAAAGAAAAAACGACAACCGACTTGCAAGCTGCCCGGACGATAATGGGACCGCCAAGTGGTCACTAGGATCAGCTGTCTCACCAACGTCGGCCTTCGCGGCGCGAATCTGTGATTCGTCGGGCAACTCGATGCGAAACAGAAAGCGAGGAGAAACCAGAATGCCCGTGATGGCTGATTGCAGTCCCTCGATGAACGACTCGTCTCGTCGAATGGATTCGAGAACCAAGTCCACATACGGCTGCAACTGGTCATCGCTTACCGGCCCTCGAAACGCGCGTCTCGCGATGGGCCGTAGACACTGACGCGCCGAGGATTCGATGTTCACGAAGTCTTTCTCGCGAAGAGCCTCGGATCGGTATCGAGGCTCGGATCGAAGGATCTCGCGTTGTGTCGGCGGCAGATCGCCACGATCACGTGGGCTGGGCCCCGACACGCGAAACGAATGAATCTTGAACGGATAATTCTCGTACTGAATGTTGAAATGAGGGCGGATGTTTTCATTGGCGTCGCGAACAGCAGCCAGCATCTGCTGGGTTGACCATCGGGTCTTGTCCTTCCAGACCGACTCGCCGACCCGCCAACGCTCGTCTCGCTCGCGATCGACTGACTTGGCCTGCCGTGTGGTGGGACAAACGAAGAGACGATGTTGTCCCTCATCGAGACGCAAACGAAACGTTGCCGAATCCATCCGACCGCTAGGACCTCGGAATCGCGTTTTGGCAATGGCAATCAACAGGCCCGATGAATCGAGAATCGCCGTCACTGTGTCAGCGTCATCGTTGTCCTCCTTGGCAACCCTTAGGTTCTCGGGATCCGACTGACTGGGGGTCGAGGGTGAGCCTCGGAAGTCAAACTGATAGCTACCCTCGACCGGTACATTCACGTCGACAAACAAAGCTGAATCGGGCGCGACGTAGTGTTCGCCGAATCGACCCACGCGAAACTCGCCGAGAATGTTCAGATCGACGCCAGCCGATGTCGAGTTGATCGTCGGCAATTCTTCGGGGTCGACGACAATGGCGGAGGCAACCGACTCGGCAGCATCCAGGTACTTGTCCATCAACATCGTCGATACCGAAAGGACGTCCGCGTTGTTGTCAAAGCCACCGCCGACCTCGTCCGAGGGAAATCGGTCGGCAGGTCTTAGGTCGATGCCGAAGAGGTCCCGAATCGCGTGGTTGTACTCCGCCCGGTTGAGACGCCGCGCGGTGATCTTGCCCGGCTGCGGCCGGAGGTCACAAGTCGTCTGATAGACCAACTCGTCGAGCGAGTCCGCCAAGAGTCGACGGTCCTGATCGTTGGGTACGTCCGCATCCTCCGGGGGCATCGCGCCGAAGCGAATCATGTTGATGGCATGCATCGCCAAGTCTGGATTGGCTGCGATGCCGTCTCGCGTTTGAAGCGGCGAAAGGTCCACGTCTGCTTCGCGAAAGTCACCGTTATGGCAATCCAGGCAGTAGGTCTCCAAAAGCGGAAAACCCGACGATTGCCAAAGACCAGCCGCACCGTTAGCCCACAGCGACACAGAAGCACTGCTGCAAATGGTCGTCATCAATGCGGTCAGGAACATCCGCATGGCTGCGATGCTCGATTGGGAGGGAGTGTGGAGGGGGTCGCGTAGGGTGGGGTGAGATCGTGCCTTGGCTGGAGCCGCGACAGACTCCGCACAAAATAACAAGCGTCGGCCGGACGCTTGCCAAAGATTTTTACCGGTCAGGCAACCCATGCCGACGCAACGGCATGCGGATCAGCCAACTGGTCTCAATCAAATGCGTCCGCGGGCACGGCGATCGTTCCCATATCCGTAATACCGGGGGCCAGCGTGACTTCGAACCGACTTCGCCGCCAATCCTCGTCTTTTCCGTCGACGGTTACTTCGTCGATCTTTCCTTTTTCGTGGTAAACACGGAAAGTCAATTCCTCGCCCGCCGGTAATCCTTCAATGGTGATTTCTCCGGCAGCATCGCTAACAGCGGCGAATGGGTGTTCCAGCACCACCACGTAGGCACGCATCCACGGGTGAATGTTGCAATCAACGGGAATTGGCGCCGGTTCAGCCTCTTCGAGCGCCACAACCTTCTCTTGCGACGAAGGAATCATCAGGTTCTGAGCCGCGTTCCGAAAGAAATTGAGATTCGCATTATGGCCGACTTCGTCCGGATTGGTGATCTTCAACGAATCGCCGGTCTGTGCCACGACGATTCGCGGCTCGAACCGACACTTGTCGTTGGCCAGAACGTGCGTCGCGTTCCTGGGTGACTGCGGGGGCAAGTTGCTGCCCCGCGTGTAGACGTAAACGACCACGTTTTGAATCGCTTTGGTCGATGGATCCACGATGAGAGTTTCGTCCTTGAGATCATGCTTTCCGCAAAATGCGACGTCTCTAGTCACGTCGATGGCTTCTTGGGCCGGAGCGTCACCGTCATAAACGAACTTCATCTTCAAAGTGCTCGTCTCAGCGCTGGCATGCGGTGCGAACGCCACCAGCGCCATGGCTGCCAGTACGAAGGTGATCGGACGTGCGTGCGAAAAAGTCATTGGGTGTCGTACTCCGGGATATGGAAGACTCGTTTTGCGGTTGGTCGCATTAAGCAGCGAGATCTTGATGCGTTGGCCGATTGGACGCGCAACACCAAGGCCGCCGCGCAGGATCCATTCGTCGCAAACGCGGGGGGTGGGGGAGAGAGTGACGGTCCGGATGACCGCCGCCACCGACAGTTTAGGTGGTCATCCGTTCCAAGTCCATTGTCTGGCTTTCGGCTGGGCCAACGGTGTTGTCACCGCTATGCATGGGCGGACGGAAATGCTCGCACTGGCGAAATCCGTCCAAACACCACCCGGTCTGTTGCGACGCGGAATGACGGGTACACAAAAAAAGCGTGAACGGGGCCGAGAACCCCGTCCACGCTTTTCGCGTTGAACAAACCAATGACCGCCGAAGTTGTTTGGGTCATTGAAACCGAACGAAGACCGATATTTCAGGTTCCGGACTGCCAACCGGAATTCGCTCGGCGTTGCTTACCGCCTGATCGCAAACCGTGGTTTGCTCACCGGCGAGGAAACTAGAACTCGACGATGCAGCCGAGATCGACGCCTTGGACCCATATTGAGTCTTCGATCAAACCTTGGTTGGGACGCGAAGCTGGCGTCGCGGAGCCGACTGATAGGCTGCGTCCGTCTAGGACGTTATTGAGATTCTGTCCGACCATCGCGACACTGTCCCAGTAAAGGAAGCTGTAACCGACCGAGAGACTCACATTGTCCCGGAACTGATAACCCAGTTTCAGGTTGATCTCCGGTGCGAAGGTGAACACATCGTCCGTTTGGCTATACCCGTCGTAGGTAAAGAACCCGATATTCTCGGAAGTGATGACGCCACCATCGTTTTCGGTTCGCGAACCGACACCGACGAGGTCTTGATTCATGTTCCCCAGGTGGACTTTCGTCAATGCCCGAATCGTCCATCCGCTTCGTTGCAGAATCGTCTCCATGCCGATTTGACCACCTTGGAACGAGTTTTCCGCCGTGATCTGATCGCTGTAGGAGATCGAGTCCAGTGGCTGTCCACCGCCAGCATCCACGTTCGTTTGAATCGACGTGCTCGAGATACTGAGTTCGTCATCGATTCCGAAGTACGAGTAGCCGCCGATCAGTTCGGCTCGGAAACCCTTGCCCGAAAGCATTTGAAGCCGTCCGTAGGCTTCCGCTCCGTACATGTCCAGACTCGTGCTGGCGGTGACGCTCCCGACGAACGATGGGAGGGCTTCATTGACGACACCCGTGTCGTTGTCAAAGTTGATCAGGACCGAACTTTCGCTCGGCAAATCGACGTCATAGAACGGACGTCCCAGCGAGCCGAACGTGGTCAACGAGTCACCAGTCGGCGGGCTTCCGGAGTCATAGTCGGTTTCATTCTCGCCCAGCCACCAGAATCGGCCACCGATCCCAACACCGTCGCTTACGTAGGCACCGCCGTCCAAGCGGAAGCCGGGTGACATGCCGCCGTCCATGGCACCGGGAGTCGCATAGACGCTGTCGTCACCGCCGTAGACCGACGTGGTGCCGGCGACGTCAAGCTCGGGAAAGACGTTGCCGGGCTGAGCGGTGACGGTGGGGTTGGACGTAACCAGGGCTGGCATCGCACGAGCTTCCGGGAACCACAACAGTGCCTCGGTCGTCAGCCACAGATCGGTTTTTGCCACTGGTGCTGGGCATGGCGAGCACGCGGGCGTCGCACAGTCACAACTGCTCGTTTGGCAACCGCAATCGGCAACTCCGCTGCCATAACTCGCCGTTTTGAAAACGGGCGCTGGAGTCGTCGCGGTTGACGCGTCTCCCACGAATCGGACCGGCTGCAACGACGATTCCGCTTCGATCTTGTCGATGAATTCGGACATGTCCGCCGCCCTGGCGGTGTCGCTGCTTGGAATGTCGTTTGACTGCACGGGCGTGTCGTCGGCGACGGAGCTGGTCGCTGCGGGGCCGGCGGAATAGTAAGCGTCAATGTCCAGCGAGTCGGCATCGGCCGTCACCGCCATCGATGACGTCGACAGCATCGCCGCCAACGTGAGTAGTTTTTTCATTTTCTGGGTTTTCTTCATCGGAACTCTCGTGCAGTCCGGGAACACGGGTTTGACTGGTAGATGTGGATCGACCAAAACGACCCAACCATGCAGGACATGCCACATGTGCCGCAGAATCACCGCAGATTGCCCGAGTTGACACCGTCGAGGCATACAGATCTCCCAGCCCACCGAGAGTCCAAATAAAATCAAGTTCCACGGTATTTCACACGGCCCATTCAGGTCGCGACTGCGTAAAAAAGAGTCGGAATTTCGACCGTTGTGGCGAATCGACGCCTGAATCTCTCCTCACCCTTCTAGCGAAGCCACCGGAACCTGAACGTGACGACCCGGCCACCCGGCATCTCCATCATTCCCGATCCGGACGACCCTCTGCTGGCCGAAGCACAGGCAGCTGACGCCGCGACCCCATCGGATCGCCAGGAAGGGGATGCTCGTCCCAGCGGAACGCCCGATGCGGACACCGCCAACGCGCGTCGGAGCGATGACCCCAGTGCGGGACGCTCGAATTGGAAGCAGCTTTCCGCCGTGCGTCCGAGAATGATTCGTTGGCGCCGACAATTGGCGGCGGTCAACGGTTGGGAGCCGACGCTTCAGTCCGAAGATGATCTGAGTCTGCGGAAACGTTCCCTTGCGCTGCGTTATCGAGCGATGGCCGGCGAGAAGTTATCGGGCTTGCTTCCCGAAGCATATGCATTGGTTCGCGAAGCGGGACGCCGAGCATTGTCGATGCGTCACTACGACGTCCAGGTGATCGGTGGTATCGCGCTGTTTGAAGGGCACATCGCGGAGATGCAGACCGGTGAAGGCAAGACGCTGACGGCCACGTTGCCGATGTACCTCCATAGTTTGGTGGGAAAAGGCGCGCATCTCGCAACGGTGAATGATTACCTTGCCCGTCGCGATGCCGAGTGGATGATGCCTCTGTATGAGATGCTGGGAATTTCGGTCGGCATCATCCAAACCCCAGACGATCAGGGCAGTCGCCGCAAGAGTTATGCCGCCGCGGTCACTTATGGGACCGCCAAAGAGTTCGGCTTTGACTTCTTGCGAGATCGACTTTTGCTGCGTGCCCAGAATCGAATGCAAACCGAGATGCTCGGCGATGGGGCGGGCGGATCCGAGTCAGGCGACCAAGTCGTCATGCGTGGCATGCATTTCTGTCTCGTCGATGAGGCGGATAGCATTTTGATCGATGAAGCTCGAACGCCGCTGATCATCGGCAGTATCGAGGACACCGTACGCGATCAAATCGTCGAGACCTATCAATGGGCCGCCGAACACGCGCCGTCCTTCGAGATCGAAGAACACTTCTTTATTGACGATGACACCAAGCGTTATGAGCTCACCGCGCGAGGGCGCAGCAAGGTCCGAGCGACGCCCAAGAATGATCTTGTGCGGACCATGGGATTGGTCGATCTCTACGAGTACACCGAGCGGGCTATCAAGACGCAGCGTGAGTTTCTGCTGGATCGGCAATACGTTATCCGTCCGAGCGAAAAGAATCCGAAAGTCGATGAGATTGTCATCGTCGACGAGTTCACTGGTCGACTGGCCGAGGGGCGCAAGTGGCGCGACGGGATTCACCAATCGATTGAAGCCAAAGAAGGCGTCGAGATCAGCGTGCCCACCGGACAGGCGGCGCGCATCACCGTCCAAGACCTGTTCCTGCGATATCCCAATCTTGCGGGCATGACCGGTACGGCCGCGACCAGCGCCCGCGAGCTGGCACGAATCTATCGAACACCCGTGGTTCGGGTTCCAACGAACCGACCGCCAAAACGGCAACAATTGGCGCCGCGAGTGTACGGGACCATCGCAGCGAAGTTCGAGGCGATCGCCCAGGAAGTTGCCGATGTCAACTCAACCGGTCGACCGGTGCTGATCGGAACCCGCTCGATTGACAAGAGCATTCGATTGTCCTCGCTATTGGATGAGCTTGGAATCGAGCACCAAGTCCTCAACGCTAACAATGTCGAACGAGAGGCCGAGATCGTCGCGGCCGCCGGCGGCAAAGGCAAAGTGACCGTTGCCACGAACATGGCCGGTCGAGGGACCGACATCAAACTAGACGATGATGTCGAAGCCCTTGGTGGCATGCACGTGATCTGTACTGAATTACACGATGCCGCGCGGATCGACCGTCAGCTGATCGGTCGTTGTGGTCGTCAGGGTGACCAGGGTTCGTACCGGCAATACCTGTCACTGGATGATGACATTTTGAAAGGTGGTTTGGGCGTACCCAAGTCGGACAAACTGAAGTCGCGTGGCGAAGCGATGACGGCCAGTGTGAATCGGATGGCGAGTTTGTTTACGCGGGCTCAGCGTAAAGTCGAGCGGAAACACTTTCGGGATCGTATGGTGCTGATGCACCATGAGAAGGAACGCAAGAAAATGCAACGTGAAATTGGACAGGATCCTTATCTGGATACTCCCGATTGATCGTGGTCGCCTGAGCAAGGCAGCCCGTGCAGGTGCGATTGGTGTCGACGCCGACACCAATGCCCATTTGCCGTGTCGTCTCATGACCTGGCGTAACGTCGATTCCAACCACCGTTGACGTTAATCACTTGCCCGGTGACAAAATCATTCTCCGGCGCCGCCAGATAGGCGGCGGCTGCGGCGACGTCTTCTGGCCGGCCCCATCGGCCCATCAGTGCTTGATCTTGAGCGCGCCGGTCCCAGTATCCATCGGCCGCTTCACCCCAAGCTGTTTGGATCCATCCGGGCGCAATCGTATTGACGCGGACGTGGGGCGCCAGGGACTGAGCCAGTGAAGAGGCGAAAGTCATGACAGCTGCTTTGACAGGTCCGAACATCATTCCGGCATCGCCCTCCATTCCCGAATTCGTCGCCGCCTGATCCCAACCAATGAACACCATGGATGGTCGACGCGACAAATCGGATTGGTTCGACAATCGCTCACCGACGATTCGTGACAACGCGATCGTGCCGATCAGATCGACATCGAGTAGGTGTCGCAGCTTCTGATCGAACGACCAATCTCGAGCGACACCAGTCAGCACGTCCGCGCCGGCGTTGTTGACCCAGGTTTGAATCTCGCCGGCGACGTCGAAAGCTTCGCCTGCCAAACTCTCCACTGCACTCGGTTGGGTGAGATCGGCTTGGATGATGACCACGTTTGGGTTGCCACCAGCCCGGATTTGGTCAGCCGTTTGTTCCACCCCGCTGCGGTTGGTGGCATAGTGCAGCACCACAACCGATTCCATCGCATCGGCAGCCAACCGCAACGCGATGGCGCGGCCAATCCCGCTACTGGCTCCCGTGACGACGATTCCACCGTCCGTCACGACAGATTGCCTGGTCGCTCGGATGGCGTTGCCGCAGGCTCTTCAATATCTGGTTGTTGGATTCCCATTTTCGCGAGTCGTTGTTGAGCTTGCTTGCGAGCAAAGGTTTGCATGTCGACTTGGGCGTCCTGCTCATCGACAATTTCCAGTCCAAGCAGTGTTTCGACGATGTCTTCCAGCGTCACAAGACCCACCAAACTACCGTACTGGTCGCTCACCATCGCGATGTGGTCGCGACTCTCGAGCAGACCCTCCAGCAAGGTCGGCAGTGGCGTCGTATCGCTGACCGTTTGGAGCGGACGACCCAATGCCGACAGCGACTGGTCGTTCTCGCCGCGTGCATGAGCCAACAACAGATCATTCTTTAGGACAAACCCAGTCAAATCGTCCAAGCGCCCGGAATAGATTGGAATGCGGCTCACCGGCAGAGGTGTCGTTTCAGCCAGCATCTCGCCCACCGTCGTGTCATCGGGACGAGCAATGACGACGAGGCGAGGCGTCATGATATCGGCGGCGGTTAACTCCGGCATGCGCATCAGTGCTCGGAAGACACGAGTTTCCGAATCGTCAAGGACACCCTGTTGCGCTCCAATGTCCGCCATCGCCGTCAACTCATCTCGCGTGAATGCGTGGCTTGCATGGCCACCCGAGAGCACGCGCGTCATTCGCTCACTGAGCCAAACCAAGGGGTAAAGCACCACGATCAACCACTGCACCGTTGTTGCCACGATGGGACCCAAGGCCCGCCAATAAAGTGCGCCAATGGTCTTGGGAATGATCTCACTAAAGATGAGTATCAAGAGGGTCATGACGGCGCTGGCGATTCCCACGTAGTGGCTTCCTCCCAACGTGCCTGCTTGGGCACCCACGCCAGCTGCTCCAATCGTGTGAGCGATCGTATTGAGGCTCAGGATGGCAGCCAGCGGTCGATCAATATTGGACTTCAACGCCCGCAATCGCTCGGCCATCTTCGGTCGTTGTTCATTCAGCGTGGCGATGAACGACGGCGTGATCGAAAGCAGAACCGCTTCGGCGACGCTGCAGTAAAAGGAGAAGCCAATCGCTAGGACCAGATACAGAATCAATAAGAACATGGGCGAACCGAAAAGCGTCCGAATCGGCCGAATACCACAGCGCGCCGCAACGGAGTCCCCACGGGCTTCTGCAGCATCACGGAAAGACCAGAATGATGACGACGCATCGTCCTAAACGCCAGACGTGCTCATTTGCAGGACTCTCGATAAATGGGCCAGCGGAAAAAAGTGATCTCCCGTCAGCATGTGAAATCGGAACGAGCCAACCGTCGAATGACGCCATCCTTCCATGCTGCCGCGACTCATCACACGGTCGTCCGTCCCTCCCGCCGCAACGACGCTGCAAAGTAATTGGCCGGCGGGCTTGTCCGAATCCGAAGGTGGCTGATACGTATCGACCAGTCGCATGTCGGCGCGAAGGACCGGAATGAACATGGCCATCGCGTTGGCATTGTGACGGATCACGGGAGGAATGGCGCTGTATTGCTGATCGATTCGATTTGCAAAATCGGCATCACTTTCATCGGGTGGATCGCGGCGCGGTTTAAATCGATCCGGGGATCGCATTGCCATCACCGTCAGCGAACCGACGTCGGATCTACGAGACTCACGTTGGCGTGCCAACGAGTGTGCGATCAATGCACCCATGCTGTGCCCGATCAGGATTGGGGCTGGGAACTCATCGCCGAGAGTCTCATCGACTGCGTCGACGATTTCGTCGATGGTCTCCGCGGGCGTTTCGGAATACCGATCCTCTCGCCCGGGCAAGACACATCCGTAAAGGTTCGCAAACAGGGGCATGGAACGGTCGGGGTCTCGATCGGCGACCGCGTGCCCGCTGGACTGGGCCTGTCGAGCGGCGCGAACCAGAGCGGCGGGCCCCCCTCCGGCGTGCGGGAACCATATCAGAGGCGGGTATTCGGGCTGGTGCGGCAGGTCCATTGCGGCTTTGCGGAGCCACTTTGAGTCGTCCAACTTACCGATCATGAGCGAAAATTCGTTTTCGATGGCCGAATCACCGGAATCGAACCGATGACAGATTGAGAATCGGTGCGGTCCTTCCGCTCCACCTGCCGGGGCTATATTATGCCGGCAAAGATCGACTGGTCTCCATAATTTACGTGCATTCCCTATCTTGTGCGTTAAGTTAGCTCGGCTGGCAACGGCTGTGAGGCTCGTTCTCGATTGTTTACACCATTGCACGCCTGCCGTTCGCTCTTTCCCGATCGACCTCTTGCAATTCAGCGACGATGCTTCGGAAATCCCGCCACGAACCGGTGCGACCGCTTGAATGGACCAGTTTGGTCCAGGGGCTCTCGGAGCGAGCGAACCGGCATCCCGAGCGGGAAGCATTATCGTTCTTGGGTGACGAGGGCGATGAAGTCCATCTGACTTATGGGGAGTTGGACGAGCGTGCCACTTCTCTGGCGTCAAAGATCGCGTCGACGGCGGCACCGGGGGATCGGGCGCTGTTGTTGTTTCCTCCCGGGGCGGAGTTCCTGGTTGGGTTTTTGGCGTGCCAATATGCACGGGTGATTCCCGTCCCGACATGTTTTCCCAAACCGGGCCGATCGATGCCTCGTTTGGATGCCGCCGCGAGCGATTGTTCGCCAGCGTTCCTGATTGCCGATGCCGCCACGTTGGAAGGCATTGATCGACGCCGCGTGGGTGAGTCGGTCAACCAGTCCACTTGGATTGCGTCGGATGAATCACGCCAGTCCGATTCGGGGCTCTGGCGGCCCGACTTCGATGCGATCGCTGGCGATGACTTGGGTCTGTTGCAGTACACCAGTGGATCGACTAGCCAGCCCAAAGGGGTCATGGTTCGCCATCGCAATTTGATGAGCAATCTCGAGGCGATTCGAAACGCGTTTGAAATACAATTCGCTGCGGATGATTCGGATGAGGTGACGTGTGGCGTGTTTTGGTTGCCGCCCTTCCATGATATGGGTCTGATTGGTGGGCTGCTGGAAGCGCTCTATGTCGGGGGCCGAACCGTCTTGATGTCTCCCCGATCATTCTTGCATCGTCCGATGCGGTGGCTCGAGACGATCGCGCGTTTCAAAGCCAAGATCAGCGGCGCACCGAACTTCGCCTACCAATTGTGTGTCGATCGCGTGACACCGGACATGGCAGCGACTTTGGACTTAAGTCAGTGGGAGTTGGCCTTTTGCGGAGCCGAGCCCGTCTCGTCGGAGACTCTCGAACAGTTCGCTCGTCGCTTCGGTCGTTCGGGTTTTCGAGGTCGAGCTTTCTGCCCTTGCTACGGATTGGCAGAGGCGACGCTTCTTGCATCGGGGTCGGTTGACGGTGTCGACACGGTGGGTACAGCCGGATCGACCTGCTTGGATCTTGACCGAGACGACCTGACGTCCGGATCGATTCACGTATTGGATCAATCAAACATCGAGGCGATCGCCTCAACAGAATTACGGCAGGAGTTGCCGGCGACCACGCGACGCCTTGTCAGTTGTGGCACTCCCGGCCTTGGGATTTCGATTGCCATCGTCGACCCCGATACATGCGTCGCTACCAAGCCAAATCGAGTTGGTGAGATTTGGTTGCAGGGGCCATCTGTGGCGGACGGGTACTATCGTCGCGATGACTTGAACCAAGTTCAATTTGGTGCCCGTCAAGCTGACGCTCCGCATCTGGGTGGGTTTTGTCGTACAGGAGATCTCGGATTCATGCTCGACGGTCAGGTGTATGTGACCGGTCGCATGAAAGACGTGATCATCCTTCGTGGGCGAAACCACTTTCCGCAGGACATCGAAGCGAGCGTTCGAGACGCGATGACCGATCGGGTCGTCCAGTGCGTTGCGATCCGCAGCGTTCCGCGATCAGGTGTATTGGACACGACCGTGAGTGACTCGCTGACACTGGTTGTCGAGGTGGCTCGCGGCGTGGACTCGGAATCGCTGCCTGAGTTGGTTCGAGCCATTCGTCGCGCGGTCATTGATGATCACGAAGTCGATGCTCGCGAGGTCGTTTTGACGCGGCCGGCCGCGATTCCATTGACCACCAGCGGCAAGGTCCAGCGGCAAGCATGTCGAACGAAACTGGAGAGCGATGAGTTGGTGGTCCGACATCGATGGACCAGGGGTTTGCTTTCGGGCGATGTTGGGACGCTGCCCGATTTACCAACGCATGTGACGGCGGACGAGGTCGAGTCCGCGGCTGCGGCGATCGAAGCTTGGTTGCTCGGTTGGCTGGTGATGCGAGGTGGTGTGGATGCGAATCAGGCCCATCGCGATCGGGCGTTCGCGGAGTACGGCCTGGATTCGCTGACCGCGGTGGAGTTGAGCGGTGAGTTGGAGGACTCGACAGGATTGTCGCTGACGCCCGTGCTTGCCTGGAATTATCCCACACCCAGTCGACTGGCGATGCATTTGGCACAATCGCTCGCTGGAACGGCGACGTCGTCGGACGCCGAGCCAATTGATTTGGATGTCATCGACATGGATGATGAAGATCTCGATTCTTTGCTAACGGAAATCGAAGGTCTGGGTGACGATGAACTCTGATTCGATCGGAGGTTCGTCGAAATCTCACTCCGTGTCGTCAGCGCCGCGTTGGTCCACCTGCAAGCTGGCCAAATAGGCCACCAAGTCACGCAGTTGACGTTCGGTAATGAGATCGGCTAGTCCGGAAGGCATCGATGACTTCCCCTTCTTTCGCGCGATGATCATGTCCTGCCAAATTCGGTTTCGCGAACCATCGGCGGCGATCAGTTCAACGATCTCCTCGTCCTCGGACGCCACGATCCCCGTGAACACTTGACCGTCTTCGTCCGCAATCACAGCTGTCTCAAATCCCTTGGCGATCTTCGCACTGGGCAAACAAATGGACTCCAACAGGGTTCGCCGGTCGAGCGTCTTGCCGATCTTTGTCAGGTTCGGTCCTACCTCGCCGCCAGCTCGACCGACTTTGTGGCAACGAACGCAGGATAGTTCCGTTTTGCCAAAGAAAAGCTTGGAGCCCGCGTCGGGGTCGCCGCCGTGCAGCGACGGCAACCACTTGGCAAGGGGATCCGTTTCTGCCAGCTGGGTGCGGAATGCTTCAACCCGCTGATTGATCGTTTCGGGTAGCCTCCGACGAGCCGCTTCAATCACATTAATGTGAACATCCGGCGGTAGATCGCCAGACAAGTACGCGTCGATGCCTTCTGCAATGCGCTGGGCTGCAAGCGGATCATCCGATTCAGCGAGCAGATCCCAACCAATGCCGCGGACCCGCGCGACATCACTGCGAGTTGCTTCGATGAATCGCGAACGCGATTCTGCCGCCGCGTGTTGACCAAGCACTTGCAACGCAGCGGAGGCCAACGGAACGGCGTCCGTCAATGCAATGCCTGTGGCCAGTTCCACCGCCGACTCAGGCCGCAGTCGGGAAAGGGCGATCAACGAGGCTGCTCGCGTCGACGGCCGTGCTTCGAGATTGCGAACGCGCCCAATGAGCTGGGGAGAAATCTTCGTGAGTCCGAGTTGAGATGCAACCTCGATCGCTTTGTCGCGAACGGTCTCGCCCGCGATCATCAATTCATCGATTCGACGTTCGAGGCTATCCGATGCCGGGGCTTCACTGCGTTTGGGAATCGGACGATAGGTGTTGGTGACGCGGCAACGTGGATCGGGATGGGCCCAGTGAAGCAGGCAGTCGAGGGCTTCGACGCGTGCCCATTCTGGCATGGCTGCACTCGCGGCGGCTGCCGCGAGTGCAGCGGCTGACTCATTGGTACCGATTTGATAGTTGGCTGACACGACTCGTCGGACCAATGCGTCCTGATCCACCGGTAAATCGTCGCGATGAATCTGATTCGCCAAATCTTCCATCGCAACAGGAATGGGCGCGTCATGGATGGCCATAGCGGCTTCCGTCATGACGACCGGGTGTGGGTCTTGAAGAAAGACGCCAACACGTCCATCGCCCCGTCGACGCAGCGCCGCCACCGCGGCGCGGCGGACGGTGACCGAGTCGTGATCTTGCAACGCGACCAGGGATTCGGCGTTCAACGCAAGTTGCAAGTAGCGTGTTGCCGCGTGTCGGATCGCCGGGTCGGTCGCTCCCTTTTCCGCGAGCTGCCGCAATACCGACTCGCGAATGGATGATGAAGCGGTCGATCCCAAAGATCGCTTGTTGGCAGTCAGCGTTTGATTGCCAGCGCGAACGACGACGAGTTGTTCGGACCGCGTGGCCGGAGATGAGTTCGGCCGGATATCGCGGCCCTGATCAAGCGAGATTCTCTGCGTCGGGGCCGAGTCCTCGCTCAGGTCCGCCAGTGCCATCGTCGCAAACATGGATACTCGTGGTGATGAATCGGCGACCAGCTCTCCGAGGCGTTCAATCGATTCCTCGTCGCGTTGCTCACCCGCAATGCCGCACGCCGCGGCTCGGATCACGGGGTCATCGTCCGCTAGTTGACGACGATTTGCTCGCGTCACTCGGTTCGCAATGGTGCGATTCAATCGAGCCGCGTGCTGACTGCCCCACATCCCATGCAGTCGTACGTGAGACGGAAGTTTCGCATCCGATGCGGTGACAAGCAAACGATCCACTTCGCCTCGTCGGGCTAGTTCCCACTGTGCATGCAGTCGAACACGACGATCGATATGTTCCAAGTCGAGTTGCAAGTTTTGGGCGTCCCGAGTCGTCCAGTCTCCGGCAAGCAGTGTTTTCACTTCGGCAACGATGTCGGTGCCTTCATGGTCAGGATGCGTGATGCGGTAGATGCGTCCTTTACCGAGTCCGTTCCAGCCGTCGACCCAGTCGCTTACAAACAATTCACCACCAGGACCAAACGTCACATCCGTCGCCAGCACGTTCCAGATCGGCTGGTCAGCGCCAGTCATCGTGTAGAACGCACCATCGGGGCGCAAGCTGAATGAGCGAATCCCGCTGTTGCTGGGGCCACCTCGGAAATCACAAACCAAGAATTGGTTCCGAAGCTCATCCCCGAAACCGGTTCCGGGATAAAACGCTAAACCCGATGGTCCATCGGTAAGATTCACGATGGGCGGTACGATGTGAGCTGGTTGTTCGGCGTGAAGAGGTTCCCAAAGACGTTGGCGATTGAATGGCCCGCGATCCGGCAAGTATTGATAATGCATCCGCCAACCGCTGTCGCCGCCCCGAAGCAAGTGCACGACGCGAGCTTTATCACCCGAGTCGCTGTTGTTGTCGACGGTGAACCAATCGCCCAAATCGTTGAATGCCAGTTCCTGTGGATTTCGCAACCCCCTCGCGAACACCTCGAGTCCTCGGCCATCAAGTTCGCATCGAAACACGGTGCCCGTGGTGGGATCCGACAGCACAGAGCCTTCGTCCGTGGTCACGTGATAACCGCGGTCACCGATGGAAAAGTAAAGGCGACCGTCGGGACCGATGATCAAGCCATGCATGTCGTGTCCACGAAAAGCCACCCGGACGCCGTAGCCGTCGGACATGGCGACGCGCTGGTCGGCGACTCCGTCATCGTCGGCGTCGGTTAAACGCCAGAGTTTTGGAATGCACGCGTAGTAAACGTCGCTGCCGTGCGCCAGCACGCCGGCACCCGTTCCCTCTTCGAGCCCGTTGAATCCATTGGCCAGCACCGTCGACACGTCCGCCTGGCCATCCCCATCGGTGTCAACGATTCGGCGGATGCGGTCATCATGCTGGGCATAGGTCACCGCCGCATCACCGAGTAATCGTTTGTGATAGTCGATCCGGTCTTGAACGGTTTCGGCTGCAAGATCAGCCAGCAGCCACTCTTCATCGTGTGCCCGATTGTCCGTGACACCACGAGTCTGCCGGAACGTCTCGCAGACAAAGAATCGACCTCGTCCATCGACGTCCATGGCCACCACGTTGGCAACGTCGGGTTCTGCCGCGAATAGATTCACCCTCCATTGCTCCGGAATCCGCATCACGCTCATCGCCTGTTCTGCCTCGTCGGAAGCGTCGGCAATTTCTGGCTCGATCGGATCACTGGCGGTGGCCGGGACGATCGGAAATCCAATCGCCAAGAGGCATGGCAGCCACCGCCATCCAATCTGGCGGGTTCGAGTCATCATGAGAGCACGTCGGCGGGTTTGGTGGGCGGGGCATCCAAGACCATCTAGGATAGCTGGCAGGCGCCAATCACGACAAGATTTTAATGGACCGATGAAACCTGCAACCCCATCCGGCGACCGAGTCCGAGTCGATGATATTGGTGTCAATGCCAGCGATTCGATCGACGGATCTGGCCGGCCCACTCTGTCCGCGGATGGCCCCGCAGCCGACAAAGAGGAGATTCGTCGGGGGAGTCCGTTCGCGGAGCCGGACGGTCAAGCCGTCACGGTACCGGCTCGTCGAGGGGAGGTGATGCCTTCTCCGAACCAGCCGATCGACGTCGGCGTCGCGATGGCGGCGCCGTTGGCGTCGATCATCGTGATGCTGTTCGCCGCCGCGTGTTGCGTTTGGTTTCCAGGTGGGGGACTCGTCGTCGCGCCATTGGGGTCGTTGCTGGCATTGATCGGGCTGTTCACAAAAAGGAGAGTCGTCTCTGCCGTTCTGTTAACGAGTCACATCGCGGTCTTCCTCGCCTGTTATCGCGACGTTTTCGAGTGGCTCTCGTAACCAATGCGCTCAATCAACACCACGATCCAAGCCTCGGTGTCGCCATGCACTTCGGATCATTCCGATTCGGTCGGACCAATCGGAGGTGCGTGTTCCGCGACGGTCGGATAGGACGTCCGTGTCGATGGCATGGGGCATCGGGCATTGCATGAGCATCCCAACGGCATCGGGGTGCGTGTCCAACGCCGCAACGAATTTGGCGGTCGCCTCGGCATCGAATCCGACTCCGGTTTCAGTGAGGGCGAGCGACCGAAGTACCTTGCCACGGAAGACTTTTTGGCCGTGAAGTGTGTCGTGTAAGTCGACGCCAGCGACGTGGTTGGTGATTCGGGTTGCGATCTTGTCCAAGATGTGACCACGATCTCGACGCATTCCGAACACGGCGTCGGCTTTTCGTTCCAGGATCGGCCAAACACCGGCCAGCAGGTCCGCTGGGTCTTGGGACAGATCGACATCTTGGATGGCGACGACATGGCCTCGACTGTGCCGAATTCCGAGTCGCAGATCGCTCCCGCGTCCATGGTCAACGCGACGGCCAAGAAGTCTTAGACGCTCGGCACCGGAGCGTTCCGTCGCGTTGGCGTTCTGTCGGATCCGACCCCGGACGTATTGCAGCGTGCCGTCGGTGCTCGCCGCGTCGATCACAATGACTTCGGTTGCCGGCGGCATGACTTCATCCAGGCGGTCCAAGACGACCGGTAACTCGTCACGTCGATTACGGGCGGGAACCAGCACGGTTACGTCAACTCGCTCAAGCGGCCCCAAGTCGTCGGCAGATGTGGTTGCCTCGGCGATCAGGTCGAGTGTCGTGTCGATGCGATCGAGAACCTCGGTGGCATCCACTGGCGGAGCCGCGCCGCGTTGCGGTGTGATCACGGGTGGGCCGGCCAGGACAGCATCGTGCAGTGAGTCGGCAGTGGTCATGACGTGATCGTGCCCCAAGAAAGGTCGGTAGGTTCAGCGGCGATCGTGCGGCACGGATGCGACGTTGCACTCGCGATAGTCCCGCGATTTTGACGGGCCGCCTGATTTTGGCGGGCCACCTGATCAAGTATGGGGAACAACATCGCGCGACGTCGCGAAGTGGCCTATGTTTACGGCATTGCCGGATGCTCCTCTTAGCAAGGTGATCGACTTTGACGGTTAAACCGGTCAGCAAGGCACGCCCGCACGAGCCGTATGCGGCCATGATCGATGGGGACTCGCCGGTCAGGACGAAGCGCCAGTCGTTGACGTGGCGGTATGGGAAACCTGTCCTTCGCTGGGTATGCTGAGTCCGGATTTGCGTGACTCGTTCAGGCAACCGGCACACCTTACTTTCCGCCGGTATGGTTTTTTCAGAAACCATCGTGAATGGAAGGCACCATTCCCTAGGAGGACGAAGCTTGTCTTGCTCGTCATTTCAACTCGTTCGAGCAGCGCCAGGCGACGGGTGTGACGCCTCTCTTGCGGCCGCTTCGTTCCGACCAGCCTAGGTTTGCATGGAATTATTGCTTTACCTCGCGTTGGTGCCCGCCTTGGGTGTGGCTGCTCAGTGGCTTGCTTGGCAAACGCGGTTACCAGGAATCCTGCTGCTGCTGGTTTGTGGCATTGCCTTGGGGCAGTGGGTGCAGCCCGATGCGTTTTTGGCCGAGCTAACCGGCGGCGATGCCACGGCGGGACCCGACCTATTGTTCCCGTTGGTGTCTTTGTCGGTGGCCGTCATCATGTTCGAGGGCGGTCTCTCGCTCAAATTCAGCGAGTTAAGAGAGTCCGGTGCCGCCACTCTGCGACTGTGCACGATCGGCGCGGCGATCGCTCTGGTTGGCAATGCGATTGCCGGACGAATGATTCTGGGTTTTAGCTGGGAAATCAGCCTCTTGTTGGGTGCGATTTTGATCGTGACCGGCCCCACGGTCATCGGGCCGTTGCTACGTCAGGTTCGACCAAGCCGACGGGTCGCCTCGACGTTGAAATGGGAAGGCATCGTCATCGACCCGATCGGGGCGGTGCTGGCCGTGTTGATCTACGAAGAAGTGGTCATACGGCAGTCGGCGCCGGATCTAGCCGATGCGATGTCGGTCCTCGCGGTGACCATTGGCATCGGCTGTTTGTTGGGTTGTAGCGGAGGTGCGTTGCTGACGCATGCATTTCGGCGATATTGGATACCCGACAACCTGCAAGGAGTGTCCGCGTTGGCCCTAGCGTTGTTGGTCTTTGCGATTAGCAATGCGATCGCGCACGAGTCGGGGCTCATCACCGTGACGGTGCTGGGCATTTGGCTCACCAATCAGAAATACATCGATGTGCTGCATGTCATCGAGTTGAAAGAGAACTTGCGGACGCTATTAATCGGTTGTTTGTTCGTGGTCCTCGGTTCGCGAGTCGAACTCAATGATGTCGCATCGATCGGATTGCCGGGTATTGGTTTAGTTTTGGCAATGGTGCTCATCGTGCGACCGCTTTCGGTCTATGTGGCTCTCCTTGGCAGCCCTCTCAACTGGCGTGAGCAGACCTTCATTTCCGGTTTGGCACCACGCGGAATTGTCGCGGCGGCCGTCAGCAGCGTCTTCGCTTTGTCGATGGAACGATCGGGAAGCGTCCAGATCGCGGGTGCGGATCAGTTGGCGACCGTCACGTTCTTGGTCATCATTGGTACCGTTGCGGTGTACGGTCTGGCGGCAAGTCCGCTTGCCAACTTGTTGAAGCTCGCCGACCAAAAAAACAATGGCGTGCTGATTGCCGGCGCCGATGAATGGGTTCGAGAGTTTGCCAGTGAACTGAAATCCGCGGGGGTACCCGTGCTGCTGGTCGACACCAATTACAACAAGGTTTCACAAGCCAAAATGGCTGGGATCCGTGGCGAGTGCGTCAATATTTTGAATGAACACGCCCGCGAAGACTTGGATCTGGCTGGGCTTGGGCGTTTTTTGGCGATGACCCCCAATGACGAAGTGAACTCACTGGCCCTAAAGGAAAGTCGGCACCTCTTTGACTCGTCACGTTTGTATCAGTTGACGTTCAAAGACAAGCACGCGGCCGGTCGCCGCGGACTAACCCAAAACTTAATGGGACGAGAGCTGTTTGGTGAGGGACTCACCTTCTCGCGAATATCGGATCGCTATGCGTCTGGAGCCACGTTCAAGTCGACGGGACTGACCGATGAGTTTACGTTCGACGACTTTTTGGCCAGGTACGGAGACCAAACCCTCTTGTTGGCCGTCATCAAGGACGGCGGTGCATTGAGTGTTAACACCGTTGATGACCCAATCGTCCCGGCGGCGGGGCATGAGGTCATTGCGATGGTGAGTTCGACGACATCATGACAATCGAGCCATTCGTCTTACTAGTGGCGACGATACCCTTGCTGGGTTACCTGCTGGTGCTTGCACTGGTGCGCGTCAGCGGACGCGTGCTGATCACGACAGGTGGACGTGATACCGCGGCCGTCGGCCTTGCCGTGGCGGGAATGTTTGTCATTGGGCCGGCCGAATTGTTCTTTCCGTACTCGACGGCGACGCTGCTGGGGGCGTGGGTGTGGGTACCGTTGGCGGTGCTGTATCTGCTGGTCATTTCACTCATCGCACTGACGGGTCGACCCCGTTTGGTGGTCTATGGCCGCAATGCCGAGGAAATGTTCCCAGCGCTTTGTCGGGCTTGCGAGTCCATGGATGCCTCGACGCTCGCCAACGCGGAATCGATGCAGGTTCATTTGCCGGCATTGGGAGCCCACGTCCGATTGGAAGCCAATGCCAAGCAAGACTGCCTGACCATCGAAGCCTTTGAGACGACATTGCCGATCGCGTTTTGGGACGCTTTGTTGGCTGCCCTGCGCGGACAGGTCCGCTCGACGGCGTCTCCCCAGCCTCGTCGGGGGATTCTGATGTTGATTCTGACGTGCGTAACCATCGTTTGGGTGACTCGCCATGCCCTTATCCATCCCGAAGAGCTGGTCGAGGGTTTTCGGCAGTGGCTGGTTCGCTAATGAATCGAGAGGCACTTCGTAGGAATCGATGAAATTTGAATCAGGATCGGAGACCGAATCGTCGATCTGTCTTGCTGTCAGGCCTGCACGGCCTAGAATTGAAAGTGGCGAGCCTTGTGAGGCTCGTTAGGGCTCAACCACAATCACCGGCAGAGGGATCATTTTTAGGGTTCGCCTGGATCATCCAACGGCACGTGCAGTAGCACGCCAAGATTCACGCGTTTCTCCCAGCGGCTCCGATTTTGCCGCCGTGTGGCTGAGACCGAATTGAACCGTCAGATCGAATCGATGGATTCGGTTTGTCGGTTTTTTCATGCGCCGATGGTCGGATGGCTTAGCACCAGCGTTCCGGGCAAATCCCTTTGACACGTTTCGATCGCTTTCGCTTTGGTCGGTGTCAATCGCCACGACCGAGCTCTGGGGGGGCTGCGGGAAGTGGATTTGTTCACCCGTCCGGTTCCCTTTTTTGACAGCTTGCATAGAGTTAAATGGTCGGTCGAGGATCGTTTCACTCATTTTCGGATGCCCCCAACAGATATGCCTAGTGAACAGGACATCTACGAAGAACACGTGCTGGATCACTACGAGGATCCCTATCATCGGGGATCGTTGCCGGAGGCAACCCACGCTGATGCTGGCAAGAATCCACTGTGCGGCGATGAGATCCAGGTCGACCTGAAACTCGATGCCAATGGAAACGTTGCGGAGGCATGGTTTGAGGGTGAAGGCTGTGTGATCAGCCTGGCCTCGGCCTCGATGTTGATTGAAAAGATGGAAGGCAAGTCGATCGAGGAGATCAAGGAATTTTCGGCCGGGGAGATGTTGGAATTGTTTGGGCCCAAATTGACGCCCAATCGACAGAAGTGCTGTCTTCTCTCGTGGCGGGTCCTACAGTCGGCCATTCACTCGCCCGTCGGCGAGGATGATGACTCGCTTGGACACCGATTTGGTGGTCCATCGTTGGGAGAAGAGCAATGACGTTCACCACGGATTCGCTTTCGGCGTCCACGGACGAAGCGTTGGATCTGGAGGCCATTCGCGCGGACTTCCCCATCCTGCAAACAAGTGTTGCCAACGGCAGCCAACTCATCTACCTCGATAATGCGGCCAGTACCCAGCGACCCGACACGGTGATCGATGCGATGGCCGATTGCTATCGACGGTACTACAGCAACGTTCATCGGGGCATTCACACGCTCAGCGAGTCATCCACATCCGCCTATGAAGCAGCGCGGTCCACCGTGGCCCGGTTCATCGGTAGTCAGGATCGAGAGATCATTTTCACGGCCGGTACCACGGCGGCCATCAACACGGTCGCGCAATCTTGGGGCGGTGTCCATCTGGGGCGTGATGATGTTGTGTTGTTACCCATCAGCGAGCACCACGCCAACATTGTCCCGTGGCATCAGTTGTCCGATCGGACGGGGTGTCGCGTGGAATGGATTGATGTCAACGAGGATCACCTCATCACTGACGGTATGGTAGCGGATGCTCTGGAGAGGCATCGACCGAAACTATTTGCGTTCGCAGCGGCAAGCAATACCCTGGGAACGGAGTTTCCCGTCGCCAAGTGGGCTCGATTGGCACACGACGCCGGCGCCGCAGTCCTGGTGGATGCCGCCCAAGCGGCCCCGCACATGCCTGTGGATGTCGTTGAGTGGAACGTCGATTTTCTCGTCTTCAGCGGTCACAAAGTTTGTGGACCGTCGGGAATCGGAGTGCTCTATGGCCGCGAGCATTTGCTCGACGCCATGCCGCCGTTCCTCGGCGGAGGCGGCATGATCGAACGTGTGACCCGCGAAGGCTTTTCAACGCACGCGTTGCCAGAAAAGTTTGAGGCGGGCACGCCACCGATCGTCGAGGCAATCGGTTTGGCCGCCGCGATCGACTATGCTCAAAACGTCGGACTGAAGAGAATCCACGCACACGAGCAAAGACTTGGGTCTCACATCGACGCCGGGTTGCGGGACATCCAAGGTGTTCGAGTGATCGGCCCCGCAGCCGAGCACAAGGGTGGAATCAATTCGTTTGTCGTTGAGGGCATCCATGCACACGACGTGTCGCAGTTCTTGGACACACGGGGCATCGCGGTAAGAGCCGGCCATCACTGCACGATGCCACTTCATGAGACGTTGGGCGTTTCGGCAACCACGCGGGCTAGCTGCTATTTGTACAACACGTTCGAAGAAGCGGATCAGCTACTGCAGGCCGTCGCGGATGTTCGAGCGAAGTTTGCTCCATCGGGTCGCCGACGTCGATCGCGAGCCGCTTCGGAAACACCCACGCGATCATGACATTTCTGTTTGACGTTGACGATGAATCGCCGAAGAAAAAACCGGCGACCCGAAGTCGGCAACCCAAACGATCCAGCGCCGACGATGCGTTGACGATTCGTGAACTGACATCGCAGATTAAGTCGGTCGTCGAGAAGTCGTTTCCCAAGATTTGGGTGCGAGGCGAGCTGACGGATATCGCGCGACCACGGAGCGGCCACGTGTATTTCACACTCAAAGATGAGCACGCTCAGATTCGCGGTGTCATGTGGCGAAGCGTCGCCGAACGCTTGGCTTTTCAACTCGAAGATGGGCAAGCCGTCCTTTGCCACGGGGACGTGGAGGTGTACGCGGCACGCGGTTCGTATCAACTCATCGTTCGCAAGTGCCAGCCTGAGGGCGTCGGATCGCTTCAGTTGGCGTTCAAACAGCTTCAGGCAAAATTAGCCAGCGAGGGATTGTTTGATCCAGAGCGGAAACGTCGCCTACCCCGTATCCCACGTCGCGTCGCCATCGTGACCAGCCCTTCCGGGGCCGCCATCGCCGATTTCCTGCAAGCCGCATCGATCCGTCATGCGGGCGTCGAGATCGTATTGATTCCCGCGACCGTCCAAGGTTCCGGCAGTGTATCGTCGCTCGTGGATGGGATCAGCGCCGCGCATGCGTTGCAACCAAGGCCGGATGTGTTGATCGTCGCGCGCGGTGGCGGATCGCTGGAGGATCTATGGTCCTTCAATGAAGAACCGCTCGTGCGGGCGCTCGCGAGATCGCGCATTCCGACCGTCTCCGCGGTTGGCCACGAAATTGATGTAACGCTTTCCGACTTGGTGGCCGATGTCCGCGCCCTGACGCCCACGGATGCGGCGTCGCGGGTCCTGCCTGATCGTGATGGCATGTTGGAGGCTCTTGGTCTTCTGCAACAGTCGCTGCGGCGGACCCTCGAGGCCCGCGTGCAGCAAGCTCGGCATCGCCTCGACGCGGTCGCGACCCGTCAAGTCGTCACTTCACCGCATCGCCTGATTCACGATCGCGCACGTGTGTTGGACGAGTGGGATCATCGTGGACGATCGGCGATGATCCAACGACTCGAAGCGTCCCGGTCCCGTCTGACGACGCTGGCAGCATCGACGTCCGCACTGTCGCCACTCAATGTCCTGGCGCGAGGTTACTCGGTCACACAGACCGACGACGGTCGCGTCGTCAGGGATGCCGAAACGGTCCAACGCGGGGACGTGCTGCGAACGCGCGTTCAAAACGGCGAGGTCAAATCGGTGGTCGAATCGTACATCTCTGATTGATCGAAAAGAACCGCAACGATTCCAACATGCTTGGGCGCCCGTCGCGATTCTCGATGATCGATTAACAGAGCATCCAGTCGGACGCATCCTCGGTGAAGATTGTCTGGGCGCGATCGGGGCCGACGGACAAAATGCCCACGGGGACGCCCACCAGCTCTTCGATGCGGGCGACGTAGTCGAGAGCAAGCTTTGGAAAACCATGCATGTGTCGCACATCGTCGACGGGTTGATTCCACCCCGAGATCGTCTCCAAGACAGGCTTGCATCGGCGTAGCTGATCGGGGTGCGATGGCATTCGATGGATTTCCTCGCCATCCAACTCGTAGGCAACGCAGATCTGCAGTTCGTCAAAGTGAGCCAAGACATCCATCATCATTAGCGCTAATCGAGTCACTCCTGACAGTCTCGCCGTATAACGTACGGCAACGGCGTCAAACCAACCGCATCGCCGCGGCCGACCGGTTGTCGTGCCAAATTCGTTGCCGAGCTGGCGGATCTTCTCACCCGTTGCGTCGTCGAGTTCACTTGGAAACGGTCCGCCTCCGACTCGAGTTGTGTAGGCCTTGCAAACGCCTATCGTTTGATCGATCCACCTCGGTGGAACTCCGGCACCGGCGCAGACGCCGACACCGCTGCTGTTGCTGCTCGTGACAAATGGGAATGTGCCGTGATCGACGTCCAGTAAGGCGCCTTGAGCACCTTCGAAGAGCAGGTTTTGGTTGGCCTCGCACGCGTCCAAGACCATGTCCGTGGTATCCGCGACCATCGGTGACAGACGCTCTGCCCATTGGCTTGCTAGGGAAACCATTTTATCTGGCGCGATCGAATCCAACTCGTCGTCCGTGGCCCCGATTCGCTTTAGCGAGTTGATCTTTTGCTGCGCCACCCCTGCGACTCGCTCGTCCCGAGACTCAACGACGAGGTCCACCATGCGGATCGCGTGTGTACGACCCACTTTGTCACGGTAGCACGGACCGATACCCCGATTGGTCGTCCCAATGGACTCGCCTCGAACATGAGTCGCATTGATGCGCGCGTCCTCAATCATGTGCCAGGGCATGACGAGGTGAGCCCGTTCGCTCACACGAAGGTTTCGCGTTACATCGACGCCGCGTTTCATCAATCCGTCGACTTCGTCGAGCATCGTAGTCGGGTTGATCACGACTCCGGGAGTGATGACGTTTTGGACATCGTCGTGAAGAATACCGCTGGGAATGTGATGGAGCTTGTAGGTCTCGTCACCTGCGACCACGGTGTGGCCGGCATTGGCTCCTCCCTGATAACGCACGACCCAGTCGAACCGCGGAGCAAGCAAGTCGACCAGCTTTCCTTTCGCCTCGTCGCCCCACTGAAGGCCGATTACACAAGTTCCGGACAAAGAATTTTCCTTTCACTGAAAGTGACCGCTCGACACGAACGATCAACGCAAACCGTCAACAGGATCTCAACAGCCGAAAAAAGCTCTGTCGAGTGCAGGGTGATTCGGCGTCCCACCGTCCTAAGCAACGGCGACAACGTGTTGGCACCACGAACGAACCGAACACGGACTCGGATCGGTGGCAGCATTGGCCAGCTCGCCATCCTTGATGTGGCATCGCTTACGATAAGGCGGCTTGAACGACGGCTGCAGCGTTGATTCCAAAGTGTTCGTATACCTCGCTATACGGCCCACTGGCACCGAACCCGCTCATGCCAACAAATCGGCCGTTGAGTCCGATCCAACGGTCCCAGCACATCTGGATACCGGCTTCGACGGCCACGCGATTGGTGACCGATGGCGGCAAGACTTCGTCGATGTAGGCGGCATCCTGTTGAGCGAACAAATCCATGCACGGCATGCTGACCACTCGGACCTTTTTGCCCTTTTCCGTTAATTCCTTTGCCGCGTCGACCGCCATGAATAACTCGCTCCCACTGCCCATCAGAATGATCTCCGGAACACCATCGCAATCCATCAACACGTAGCCGCCTTGGCCGCAACCGCTCGCTGGCCCGCAAACGGTCCGATCAAGCGTCGGCATGTTTTGCCGAGACAAAACGAAGGCGCTCGGATGATCCGTAATCTGCATGGCCGTTCGATAGCATTCGGCGACTTCATTGGAATCACCTGGACGGAACACATTGAGACCAGGGATCGCTCGACAAGCCGTCAGGTGTTCGATGGGTTGGTGAGTCGGTCCGTCCTCACCCACACCAATGGAGTCATGCGTCAAGATGTACATCGTCGGCTGATGCATGATGCTCGACAATCGCATGCCACCACGCATGTAGTCGGTGAAGACGAAAAAGGTCGCCGCGTAACCGCGTAATCCCGACAGGCAAAGTCCATTGACGACACCAGCCATCGCATGCTCGCGAATTCCGAAGTGCAGATTTCGTCCAGAGTACTGGTCGGGCAGGAATTCGCCGGCACCGTCGAACTTCAGATCGGATTTGTTACTTGGGGCCAAATCGGCACTACCGCCGATCATGAAAGGGATATTCTTGGCAATCGCATTGAGCACCTTGCCACTACTGTTTCGGGTTGCATCGCCTTTGGCATCCGCCTCAAAGACGGGGATGTCCTTGTCCCAGCCGTTCGGCAAATCTCCTGCGAACATGGTGGAGAGCTCGGCCGCCTTCTCCGGTGCAGCGGTTTGATATTCGGACCAAAGCTCCTGCCATTTCTGAAACTGATCGCGGCCACGGGCCCCAAGTCCCGAGTCAAAGTGCTCTCGCACTCCGTCTGGGACATAGAATTTCTCGTCTTCAGGCAGGCCGTACGCCTTCTTTGCCAGGGCAACCTCATCCCAGCCGAGCGGTGCACCGTGAGCTCCATGCGTATTCTGCTTATTGGGAGCACCGTAGCCAATGATGCTATTGACGATGATCAGGGTTGGCTTGTCATCGCATGCCTGAAATGATTCAATCGCCGCGCCGAGCGCCGCGACATCGTTCGCGTCGGTGACTTTCAGCACATTCCAACCCAGCCCGGCGAACTTGGTGGCCATGTCTTCACTGAATGCGAGATCCGTATCTCCCTCGATCGTGATGTTATTGTCATCGTAGAGCCAGCAGAGGTTGTCGAGTTTCAAGTGGCCGGCCAGCGAGGCGGCTTCACACGCGACACCTTCCATCAAGTCGCCATCGCTACATAGCGCGTAAACGTTGTAATCAAACAGTTGCAGGTCGGCGGTGTTGTAGTTCGCCGCGAGCCACTTTTCGGCAATGGCCATTCCAACGCTGTTGCTGACACCGGCCCCCAGAGGACCCGTGGTGGTCTCGATCCCCGCCGCCTCGGCAAACTCGGGGTGGCCCGCACACACACTGCCGATCTGGCGAAATTGCTTAATGTCATCGAGCTTGATCGACAGCTCATCGGTCGGATGACCCGATTCATCCAATGCCCGCACACCTGCTAGGTGAAGCGTGCTGTAGAGCAGCATCGAAGCGTGACCACATGACAAGACAAATCGATCGCGTCCCGGCCATGTCGGATTGGCCGGATCATAACTCATCGTGTTCTGAAAGAGTTGGTACGCGATCGGCGCCAGCGCCATCGGAGTCCCGGGGTGTCCACTATTGGCCGTCTGCACCGCATCCATGCTGAGTGAGCGAATGGTGTCAATTGCGAGAGTCTGAATATCGGTGGAGGTCGCAGTCATCAGCGGGCCATCGGGTGAAAGCGGACAAAACGTACGGTTTTTTCGAAGGTCAGAGCGTAACTTCACAACCGCCGACGCGGAAGGGCCGCCGACCTGCTCGTGGGCGGTCCGCGGGATCGCTACTGAATGATGACGCCCCGACACGACATGGGGCCGCGTTCAGGAAGTTGGGGCCGGAGTTCGGTTCAGCCATGCTCGCCAGGCCTCGGCATAGATCGCAAGAAACTCGATGCAATCCGCCTCCGTCATTGCGAGACGATTCCAGTTTGCCGAGAGACAGATTTGTCCCCAGTTGATGCACAGCCCGAATGTGATATTGGTGTTTCGCCGAGCCGGGGGCGCCACCAAAATTCGCTCCAAGTCGACATCGCCAACTCGGCGTCGACCGTTCTCTTCCGGAAAGATTCGTTTCAGGCCTCTCGAAATGTCGCCGGTATAAGTCAATACGCTTGTGCACATTCGGTTGCCCCGGCGTAGTAACGCCTTCATCACTCGTGGGTGCTTCGTCGCCACGGCCATCCCATCCAAGAAGTCCATGTAGACACGCGTGTCTTTGATCCACTGCGTTTCATCTTGCACACTCTCCAGCAGCGATGACCAAGATTCACATTGCCCGTGTGTGCGTCCCAAGAATGCGAAACTCAGCCGATTCGTTGCTGGTAAACCGATGTCGGCCCGGCCACGTAAGTCGATCGGCATCAACAAGCGAAGTCGACGGTTGGGCGAGTCGTTGCCAGTCGACTGGTTCCACTGTCGGCATGCTGAAAACAATAGCGCTAACGCCAGATCATTGACGGACACCTCACTCCGACGACAGCGTTCAAGGATTGCATTGGATGTGGATGCATCGAAGAGATGATGACGGATCGGTTCGGCGGACTCTCGACAGTTCGACGAGTCGGTCGAAGCATTGCGTGGTGCACGGTCTCGACCCCGCAATGAGTCAGGTGGCTGAAAATAGAAGTAATGGGCATTTCGAAGCTTCCGCCACCATGTAAGCCTCGCTTTGGCCGGCTTTTCGGTGATGGCGCTGAAATCCGCACGGTCACGCAGTCGCATGGGGTCTAAACGATCGCGTTGGCGTCTTCGCCGATGATCCTGCGACGGCGGGTTCGAATCATTTGGATCGCTGGCCCTCGCCGCGTAACCAGTCAGCGAGTCAATCAGCACCTGACGCAAACCAACTCCGTCGCAACAAGCATGATGAAGTTGAATGATCAATCGGCTCGTGTCGTTGGCTGGATCCGATGCGTACCAATAGCGACAGCCCGGTTCCAAAGTTGGGTCGAGGGGTCGTGGAGTAGGGGCTTTTGTACCGGGCATGGTGACGAGCATCGGCTCTGACTCCGGGTCCCGAAGTCTCGGCGTAAACTCTGGGTCATATGACCAGAACCAGTTGCCCTCGATCCGCTTCGCTCGACTGGCAAGTAGCGGATGTCGATGGATCGTCGCATGCAATGCTCGCTGCAAAGCATGACGCTGGAGTTGGCCGACGAAATGAAGCTCGATCCAGCTTGTCATCGGACAATCCGGTCGGTCATCCATCACCAAATAGGCCTCCATGGGCGCCATTGCCAATGGAAACAGCTCTTCGAGAGCGTCCGGAAGTGTCGGCTCAGCATCAACCGGTTCGTGAACGGTACTGGCTTGGATCATGATGCGGTCGGTTGGAGATAGGCGACGGCTCTTCGGCAGACGTCGGCCAATGCCCGCTTACTGTCGCCGTGATAATCCAACTCTAGCTACTCACGGTCTGCATTCATGATACGGACACTCACGCTCGACTTCGTCAACTTCGAAAAGGTTGACTAATCGTCATTACCGGCAAAAGCGCGCATGAAAAAAACCGGGCCGACCAGAATGGCCAACCCGGTTTGAACTCTTGAAACTTCGAAAATCTCCGACGTCGTCAGATCTCTTCGTCGATGACTTCTCTACTGGCACGGGTGCCGAGGGCACCCCAGATCCCGTAGGGACTCTGACTACCAGGTTGGGCGAACGTTTCGGTGGCGTTCAACCGGACATTCTGTGCCCTCGAGTCACCAGCCTCGATCGAGTCCGTAATGAACTTGACGGCACCGTCACCCATCAACACATGGGCTCCACCTTGGTGGCGGCTGCTGGTCGAACCACAAATTCCGTGATTGTCTCCACTTTGCTCCATCGCGATCGGTGTATTCGGAGGCAGGATCGTCGTGAAACCAGTGTAGACCGGTCGAGCATCGCTCCAGCGGAACCCGCGTTTCTGGTTGGCACCCGATAAATTGGGCGCGGTGCATCCAGTTCCGCCAGCTGGACACCAGAATCTCGGACGTTCGGGATCAATATTGCCCTCATCCTGAGCGACGCTCGGATTATCGAAAATCCCTCCAAACGTACCTCCCCATCGACTACCCTTCTGCCTTGCGAGGTCGGTCGTTACATCGCGATCACCGAGGTCAGTACTGATCTCACCCATCATAACGGTATTGGAAAGTCCGTCGAGAACGTCGCGGAACTTCTTATCCTCGCGGTAGGCGAACATTCCGCGCGCTGCAGCTCTCGTACGATTCGTGGCCCAGGTCTGGTCTTCCCAAACCATTGTCATTCCATTGTACCGGAAGCCAGAGTCAGCTTGCATGTCGCAAGCGTCACCAAGGCAAACGGCGTAATTTGTTCGGCCTTGTGCGGGCAAACCACGTCCTGGGTCGCTAGGACATCGAAGCGTGGCAAGGTCAGTCATCCAAGGGACATACTCACGCTGCCAAGGGTTAGGGCCCATGGGGCTCCAAGTACGACCAGTTGCCAAGTTGCCCGAGACCTTCAGATTACTCGGGTTGCTGATCTGCTCCCAGAGACCCTGTTGTTCCATAAATGGCAAGAAGCCCACAAGGGCTGAAAGACGGCCACCATTGTTGCCACCGCCGTTTCCGGAACCATCGGTCGTTCCACCGCTGTTTCCGCTATTACCCGTATTACCGTCGACATACGTTCCCGTGGCGTGTCGGGGCAACTGTTTGAACGCGTCATGGTAATTGTGGACGGCGATGCCCAGCTGTTTGAAATTGTTGCTGCAGCTCATTCTTCGGGCAGCCTCACGAGCCGCCTGAACGGCCGGCAACAACAAGCCCACGAGAACGCCGATGATCGCAATCACCACCAGCAACTCGACCAGCGTGAAGCCATCACGCCGAGAAGTCGTTCGTCTCATAATGCAAATCCAATAAAAAAGGAAACACGAGTGACTCAAAATCGAAAAGAGTCGGAAAAAGTCCGACGCCGGAAGGCGTCTAACAGGAAGATTGAACGCGGGAGAGGCGTTCAGCTATCCCGTTGAGAATCAACCTCAGTCGCCATCGGCCCGAAATTCGACCTTTGGGACTTCATCTAGGCGATTGAGGAAAAAAATCACTACAGGAGTGATCTGCTGCGTTAACGCTCGTCGCGAACGCACTTCGCGGTTCAAGGACCGGCCGCCTCTTCAGCGGCCAATTCAGCCTCATATGCATCCATCTCTGCTTGCATTTGCGCTGCTTCTTCTTCACTCGACGGGGCGACGACCGTGTCGCTGCCTCCGTCGCAACCAACTGAAATAAAACACAAACAACCGAGCATTGTTACCCAAACCAAACGTCGACGCATAAAGACAAACCCTGAGATGTAGAACACTACGAAGAAACACTATCGTGGGATTATGGGAGCCAGCCCCACCATAATCAACCCCAAGAATGAATAAATCCACACAAGACACCATTTTGGGGTGTCTCAATTCCCCTTGTGTTTGTGGTTGGTCAGGCCTCCTTTTTTGCCTGAGCGTCCAAACTGGTCAAAACGCACGATCGTCAGCGGCGGTCCTCTTCGCACTGCGCATGTGTTGCGTTTCCACTATGCGTTCGAAATTGTTTTGGGGCATCCGAAAAGGAATGGGTGAACCGAAAGCCGGATCCAGCATCGCTTGCTGTTGCGACGCTCTTCGGTGCTGGGTACATGTCACACTTGCTTGTCAAGTCAGTTCGGTTAAGCCAAATGACATTTGCGCGATGCATTAGCTAGTGGGCACGATTTCCGCATTGTTGGCCACTCTGGTCGACAGAAACTTTGGCTGCCAAAATCGATTTGCAGCGTGCTGAATGAGTTTGGTAGCGGGCGGCTATCGTCCTCAATCAAGCTTCGCTTGATTGAGGACTAGCTTTCCCCGCCGTCAAGCAATCTACGCTTGAGGGACTCGTCAATGGGGAGAGCCTCTCTAATCAGTGATTTGACGTGCAAGTCGCGTTGGTGGGCGCCGGAATTTCATTGAAGACTCACTCTTATGATCGCTCCAGGTTTTGGTGTCTCCACATCCGAAATCGGTTTGGCGTCTGTTCGATCTTTCGTCGCCCGATTGATGTCCCAGAGCGTATCGCCTCGTTTTTCTGTGATTGTTAAGGTATGGAATGATTTGCTGCTGCGTGCGGCAGATTCGTGTCTCCAAGGCTCAATAGCTGTTGGAGTCCAGTCGGACCTTGCCGCGAAAGATCCAGTAGATCGCGATCGTGTAGGTCGCGACGCAGGGCATTCCAATCACGGCGATGATGAGCATGATAGAGAGAGTACCCTGGCTACTTCGAGCATTCTCTAGGGTCACGTGGTATGCCTCGTTCACGGTTGACAGCACGAAGTGCGGATAGATCGCGACACTGAACAGGCTCGCCAGTGCGGCGATGATCATCGCCGAAGTGAAGAAAGCGTAGCCGGGCTTCCTCAGGTACATCGCTCTTGGAATGTTCAGGACCGCAAGCAAGTTGAGGAAAGGAACGACCCAGAGCACTGGATAGCGAGACAGGTTGGTAGTGGCATGGGGAACCTGAATCCATGTGGCGATCGTGACGGTCAAATAGAGTCCCGCAAACGCGTAGAACAATGGCATGATTGACCGACGCACCCGCTGCTGCAACTCATCCTCTGTCTTCAAGTAGAGGTAGATTGCTCCGTGCAACGCAAACAGAGCCGTCGTCAAGACACCGACCAGCAAAGGGTACCACGTGAGCTGGTCGGCGATGCCGCCCGTGTATTGGTACATCGCGTCCAATTGCATGCCGGACATCACATTGCCGGCGGCCACGCCAAGTAGGAGGGTTGCCGTCAGCGACGACAGGAAGAATCCAGCGTCCCAGAACGCTCTCCACCGTGGGGAGTGAACTTTCGAGCGGAATTCGAGGCTGACCGCTCGCCCAATCAAGCAAGTCAGCAGCAAATGAAATGCGGCATAGAAACTGCTGAAGACAGTTGCATAGGCATTGGGGAACGCCGCAAACAGAGCGCCACCGAACGTCACTAACCAAACTTCGTTTCCGTCCCACAGCGGCCCAATGGAGTTCATCACCAGACGCCGCTCTCGGTCTCCTTTGGCAACAAACGGATGCAGGATGCCGACCCCAAGGTCAAAGCCATCCAGAATGGCATAGCCAGTGAGCAGAACTCCGAGGATCACAAACCAAATAAACGTGAGCGAGTCGTAGCTCATCCATCGGTCTCCTTAGGAAGGATCCTGGCCCATGAGGCTCCCACCACGCGTCGTGCCGCCGTGGATGATCTGGTCAGATAAACGGCGTCGCTCGCGATCCGTCTTGGCCGCCAAAAGATCCGCCACCGACTCCGGCCCATGTTGGATCTTGCTGTTCAGCACAAAAATCCAAACTGCGAATAACAACGAGTAGATCACGCCGAACAAGATGATGGAACTGAGCACTTGCTCCGCCGTCACCGACTCACTCAGGCCATCCGCCGTCCGCAACCCCATCATTTCGACACCGTCTTGAATCGATGGATAAACAATCCATGGTTGACGGCCCACTTCGGCCGTGATCCAGCCGGTTTGGTTCGCTGTCATCGCAGCGAGGGGCATGAGTATGATGCCCATCATGACTCGCGGGTGTTTGTCGTACGTTCCACGCCACCAGAACCAACACGCAATGGATGACAATCCGATCATCAGCACTCCCATGCCGACCATGATGTGGAACGTTTGAAAGGGTAGCCAAACTGGCGGCCGATTCTCTTTGGGAATCTGATCCATTCCCGGTACCGGTGTCTTGAAATCGTCGTAGACCATCAAAGACAACAGATAGGGAATCTTGATGGGAAAGCGAGTCGTTTCCGCCTCGGCATCCGGCCATCCGAACACATGAATGCCGGTTGGGCCTTCTTTCGTTTTGAAATGACCCTCCATGGCTGCCAGCTTCGCTGGTTGTGTTTCAACGAGCTTCTTAGCCGAGTCATGTCCCGTCAGTGCGGCCATCAACGTGAAAGCAAGCGAGCAGGGCAGCGAGATCGACAGGCACCGGCGAGCGACCTCCTGGTGCCGTCCCTTCACGAGATAGAACGAACAAACCGAGGCAACGAAGAACGCCCCCAGCACCAAAGCGCCAACCACCGTGTGGGTGAGGCGATCGACCGATGAAGGGTTGAACACCATCGCCCAGAAGTCCGTGATCTCCGCACGTGGAATCTGTTCTCCCTGAAACTCTTGCCAAACGATTTGATATCCCGCCGGCGTTTGTTGCCAGCTGTTGGCGATGACGATCCAAACGGCGCTAAACACCGAGCCAAGAAAGACCATCAGGGTGCTGAATAGATGCATCTTGGGGCCAACGCGGTCCCAACCAAACACCAGGACTGCCAAGAACCCACTTTCCAGGAAAAATGCAAAGATGCCTTCGGCTGCCAAGGCCGAGCCAAAGACATCGCCAACGAATCGAGAATATGCAGCCCAATTCGTGCCAAATTCGAACTCCATCACGATGCCGGTGGACACACCCATCGCAAAATTCACGGCAAAGACGCGAGTCCAGAAACGGGCCGCTGCCTCCCACGCCGGATCCTTCGTTCGCACGTAAGCGAACTCGCAAAGAAACAGTTGGAGTCCCAGTCCAATCGACAGCGGAGGAAACAGATAGTGGAACATAATCGTGCCGGCAAACTGCAGCCGGCTCAGTAGTTCAACATCCATCGATCCAATCGCCTCCAGGTGTCAAAGCGACTTTGTCCACTTGACGCGATCCACTAGCCAAGAATGGCCCCGTAGCCACTCGCCGATGCGATCTCGCAAAGCAAACCAGTATTGGGTTAACCGTACGCATGCATGGCCTAGGCGGACAGCTGGCCGATTGTCGCAGTGCAGATGGCAACAGTTACCAACTTGTGGCCGCGGCAGTTCTTTGACGGGATGGATCCTTTGGTTCATTCGATAGCGGTGGGCAAGCGAATCACGAAGAAGATGCCATAGAGCGCCGCAAGCAGGATGAGCACCTTCGCCATGATCGGAAGCGTGGACCAAATCAACGTGCCACCGACAAGCAGGACGACCATCGAACAAGCGTACGCTTTGACGTGCTTGCGTACGCCGCGTTGATCATGCCAATCTCGCAAAGGGCCTCCCACAACAGGCCAGCTCATCGCTTTCGCATGCAGCTTGGGCGAAACCCGCACGAGGAAGTAGCACATCAACAGCAGGAATGGTGTCGTTGGCAGGCCGGGTAGGACCACGCCAATCATTCCCAGCAGAAAGAAGAGCCCGGCTAAGAACCAGTAAAGCAATGCCAATAGGCGTGTCGCCTGCTTGGGAGCAGGCTCAGCATCTTGATCGGACGCCAGGAACTCGTTGGCGGCGAACCCATTGGCGGCAAGATCCGATTCGCTCTTGTTGGGAGACTCGTGTGCCATGATGGGCCCCCTTGACCGGTAACGCCCCAAGCCAGTGATTGACCGCCGATGCTGGGCGGCGGATTCAAGATCTGCACGCTTATTTTGTGAGTCTTGAGCCCGGCACTAAAATGCTGTTTCGGGTCACAATTGTCAAGGTTGGTGGGAACGCGGCAGATTAGATTATGGCAGGCATCGCAACGGTATTGGCTGTAATGCCAGTTTGCGTTGCCCTTACGAGTGGTTTTTGACCAAGTCACTCCATGGCAATTATCGAATCAATCACCACACCATCGCGTGCTGAATCATCAGCTTTTCCGCTACGGCATTGTGTCGACTCGGCGGAGCGAAACCCACCATCCGATTTCCCATGAAAACGCTTTTCAACCTGCTGTTGGCTCTCCTTATCGGCCCCATGGCAAGCGCTCTGGAGCCGAGCCACCTCCGTTGTGAGTACCTGGACAATCCCCTCGGCACGGATGTGCGAACGCCGAGGCTGAGCTGGCGGGTTACATCGGAGCAACGCGATCAAACCCAGTCGGCATACCGTGTCCTCGTTGCGTCGTCCACCGAGAATCTAGCATCCAACCAAGGCGACCTCTGGGATTCGGGGAAGGTTCAAAGCGATCAAACACTGTTCGTTCGATACGGTGGTGCGCCACTGAATAGCCGGCAAGTCTGCTATTGGAAGGTGTTGGTTTGGGATCAGACCGCGTCGACGGAACCAACCTCCAGCGACATCGCGAGTTGGTCCATGGGGCTGCTCGACGAAACAGACTGGTCGGCCGACTACATCAGCTACCGCGACGACGGTCCGATTCACGTCGATACAACGAAACTTTACTTGCCGGCGGCACGGCAATATCGAAAAGCGTTCACCAGCGAGAAACAGGTGAAACGGGCGACCGTTTACGCGACCGCCCTGGGCATCTACGAGCTGCACATGAACGGTGATCGCGTCACCGATACAAGATTCGCACCAGGCTGGACCGACTATCGGCAGCGCGCCTATTACAACACCTACGACGTGACGGAAATGATTCGTTCCGGTGACAACGCGATCGGTGCATGGGTCGCCGACGGTTGGTACAGCGGCTACGTCGGGTTCGGTCTGTTAACTGGAATCGGAACCGAGAAAACGGGTCGAGCGACCTACGGCAAGACACCGTCCATCATGGCGCAATTGGAAATCGAGTACGTCGACGGATCGAAACAGGTTGTGGGTACCGACCCAAGCTGGAAGGTCACCTGCGATGGACCCATTCAAGAGGCGGACCTGCTCATGGGCGAAGCCTATGACGCACGGAAAGAGCAGCCGGGCTGGGCGACCGCCGACTTTGATGATGGCGACTGGCAAAACGCGATTCTTGCCCAGGAAAACGGCAATCCGACGGCCACCTTTTATCAATGGAGCAACCCAACCGAATCCGGGAAGGGAATCCGTAAGAACGGGACCGATATCGACTTCGGGTTTCAGCGTCCGAAGCTGGAGTCATTTCCAGGCGTTCCGGTACGGGTCATTGAAGAGCTGGCCACCCGAACGGTCACACCCCGTGAGCCCGGGACTTTCATCTTTGATCTCGGACAGAACTTCGCGGGCACGATTCGACTGAAGCTCCGTGGCTCGGCAGGCCAACGTGTCCAAATTCGATACGGCGAGATGCTTCATCCCGACGGACGGTTGATGACCGAGAACTTGCGCAAAGCCCGTGCGACCGACTTCTACACATGCAAAGGGGACCCGGACGGCGAAGTATACGAACCGCGATTCACGTTTCACGGATTCCAGTTCGTCGAGGTGTCGAACCTCCGTTTCGTTCCTGGCCAGGACGCCGTGACCGGCCTGGTGTTGCACAGCGATACGCCGATGGCCAGTTCGTTCGAGTGCAGCGATCCCATGGTCAACCAATTGTTTCGAAACGTCGTCTGGACTCAGCGAGCCAATTTTTTGGACCTGCCAACCGACTGCCCGCAACGAGATGAAAGGATGGGTTGGACCGGTGATGCCCAAGCGTACGTTGCCACCGCCGCCTACAACGCCGACATCGGCGCGTTCTATACGAAGTGGTTGCGTGAACTCATGGAGTCACAACGTCCCAGTGGTGCCTTCCCCGGATACGCGCCGTACCCATTCCAACACGGACAGGATTTTGGGACCGCCTGGGCCGATGCGGGCGTGATCTGTCCGTGGACCATTTGGCAGTTCTATGGTGACACGACCGTGATCGATGACTGCTGGGAGCCGATGACGCGATTCATGCAGTGGCGTCAACGAACCAGTGTGAATGACCTCGGCATCGTCCATGGCAACGCTTGGGGCGATTGGCTGTCGCAAGGGGAGGATACACCCCTGGACTACATCGACTCGGTATATCTAGCGATTTCAGCCAGCATGATGGCCGACATGGCCGAAGCGACCAATCGCGCGGAGGAAGCCGAAACCTATCGCAAACAGTTCGACGCAACCAAAGCCGCATTTCAAAAGAAGTACCTTCGCGGTGACGGCAGTGTGGCGGTCCAAACGCAAACCGCTCATGCATTAGCTCTGTTTGCGAATCTGGTCCCAACCGAACAACGCGATGCCACCGGCGCGCACTTGGCCGAAATGTTGGCCGAGAACGGCAATCACATGGCGACGGGGTTTTTGGGAACGCGTCCGCTGCTCCCCGTGCTTTCATCGGCGGGGCAACATGACCTAGCGGTGTTCTTGTTGCAGTCCCGTGAGTTCCCGTCTTGGGGATACGAAATTTCCAACGGTGCGACCACGATTTGGGAGCGTTGGGACAGTTACACGAAAGAGGACGCGTTCGGACGTCACAACGCCGCCATGAACTCTTTCTCCCATTACGCGTTCGGGGCAGTCTGCGAATGGATGTTTGCGACGCTCGCTGGCATCCAGTCCGACGGGCCCGGGTTCAAGGAAGTTGTGATCCGTCCGCGTCCTCCGGCGCCCAATAGCAATGCGATGCACGACCCAATCAGCTGGGTCCGGGCGGACTACGAGTCGATACGCGGCCGAATCCAGAGTCATTGGAAACTCGACGGCGGCAAGTTTCATTTGAATGTTTCCATTCCGGCCAACACAACGGCAACGGTCTACCTGCCCACATCGGATGCCACGTCCATCACGGAATCTGGCCGACCAGTCGCAGGACACCCTAACGTCGCAGTCGTTGGCATAGAGTCCAACGTCGCCATGATCTCCGTGCCCTCGGGCGACTATCAGTTCAGTGCGACCAGCGGCGTGACTCCCGCGACAGAGTCCTTGGCAACGTCGATGCCAAAGGACCGGTCGGTCAATCCAAACAAGATTGATCTATCCGGAGCAGAAGAACTAGTCTCTTGGGATTTTTCGAAGCCGGCCGATCGAGCTCGATGGCAGTCACGCAAAGGTGTCGAGATCCGAGATCGAGACGGAGAACCGTTTCTATTGGCGACGGGCGATGATTCTCAGATGGCCGCCGCCATCCGCCCTCCGGTCGCTGGGCAACTAGTTGTTCAGCTTCGGGGCCGGCCCACCAAGGATGTCACAAGTCAGTTCTTCTGGGCGTTCCCGGGCAAAGGCTTCAACGGACAGCAACAAACCAAACGGATGCTGCGAGGCTCCGAAACGGTCAATGACTATCTGTTTGCCATTCCCGGTAAGCAAGCCATTGGAAAGCTTCGATTCGATCCGTTCGCGACTTACGATCAATATGCCAACGTCGGTGAGATGATTGTGGAGTCCATCACGATCTATCAACTTCCCTAATAGCGGATTCGAATGTGTCCGGCGCCCGCGCCCCACCACGTCGTCCTCCTTGCCGCGCCACCAACTCTCACCTCCTGATTCGATCTCCATGAACCTGATCCATCGATCCTTGCTCTTGATTTGCGGCCTGATGACCGGCCTAGCAGGCAGCACCGTCGCGAGCGAATCCGTTGACCCTCGAATCGCGAATCCCCAACTTCCTGATGACGCGTCACGCGGTTTTGCCGAGCTGATCGATCGAGGTTATACACCGCTTTTCAATGGCACCGATCTATCCGGCTGGCGTAATCCCTATTCACATGGTCAGGCAACCGTCGTCGACGGCGAAATTCATTTAAAGGCTGACAAAAAGTTTTTCCTGGTGACGGAGCGAGCGTACACCGATTTTCGCTTGGTTGTGGAGCTGCATCTTCCCGAGGGAAAGGCCAACAGCGGTGTGATGTTCCGATGCCATGTGGACGAGGGAGCTCGCAAGGCGGTGTATGGGTACCAGGCGGAATGCGACGGTTCCGATCGATGTTGGTCCGGCGGGCTCTTCGATGAATCGAGGCGAGGTTGGATATGGCCCAGCACGCAAGGACGATCCGAGCCGCAGTTTCTAGAACACGCCGATGAGTCGCAGCAGTTTTTTGCGCAGGCGCGCGTCCGCGGCGCGCTGCGTCGACGCGGGTGGAATCGTTACGAGATCACGTGCGTGAAGGATCAGATCACCATCGTGCTCAACGGGATTCAGACGGTGCGATTCCGCGATGCCACGGATGCGATGGGCTTCATCGGAATTCAGCACCACGGCGAAAAGGGCCAGACGTACCGGTTTCGCAATCTGTTCATCAAAGAGTTGCCGGAGGTGCCAGCTAAGAATTTTGTTCGCCTGATCCAGCAGACGCCCGAGTCGATCCAGCCGATCGAAGACCGTGCAACGTTGATCGATTTTGGGAAAGTCGCATACGGCAATCTTCAGATGCCGATACCGAAAGGCCGCGGCACTGTAAACGTGCACTTTGGTGAAAAGCTCAAGGGTGGCCGCGTCGACCGATCGCCGCCCGGCACGGTTCGTTACGGCACCACGGTGATCCGCAAAGGAGGTCAACGCGGAACATGGATCGTCCCCGCACCGGTTGACGCTCGAAACACTGAACAAGCGGGCGTCGTGTACGCCAATCCGCCTGCAGTGCTCACACCTAGCCGTTGGCGCTCGGTGATGCCGTTTCGATGGGTCGAATTCGAAGGACTTGATCAGGATTATCCCTTCGATCAGGTGCAACGCCGGGCTGCGTTCTCCGCCACATGGAATGCTGATGCGGCAAAGTTTGAGTGCTCGGATCCATTGCTCAATGACATCTGGGATCTTTGCAAGTACAGCATCAAGGCGACCACATTTGCGGGCGTCTACGTCGACGGCGATCGTGAGCGGATTCCTTATGAGGCGGACGCCTACTTGAACCAACTCAGTCATTACACCACCGATGACGACGTGACGATGGCGGCACGCACATTCGACTGGCTGATGGAAAATGGTACGTGGCCAACCGAGTGGGCACCTCACATGGTGCTGATGGCACATGCGGAGTGGATGCAAAATGGGGATGTTGACTGGCTGACTCATCGGTATGAAGCCTTGAAAACCAAGACACTCCTTCATCGTGTCGGCGATGACGGATTGGTTCGAAGCGATTCCCAGCAGAAGTCACGCGATGACATTGTCGACTGGCCGCGACAAGAACGGGACGGATATCAGTTCTCGGAGATCAACACTGTCGTCAATGCTTTTCACATCGATGTGCTCGGAAAGATGGCGGAGATGGCCCAGGCGGTTGGTCATCTCGAAGATGCCAACGCGTTCAAAGTTCAACGCACCAAAGCACTCAATTCGTTTCACACTCAACTGTTCGACGCGCAATCAGGATTGTTTCGTGACGGAACCGGCACGGACCACTCGAGCATCCACGCCAATCTGTTCCCGCTGGCATTCGGACTCGTTCCCGACGGAAAATCGGAGCCGATCGCCGATTGGTTGGCATCTCGCGGAATGCGATGCAGCGTTTATGCGGCACAGTACTTGTTGGATGGTCTCTTTCGAAATGGAAAGTCCACCGATGCGCTGGAGCTGATGTTGGCAGATGGTGATCGAAGCTGGAAACACATGTTGGAAAGTGGAACCACCATCACATGGGAAGCCTGGGATTTGAAATACAAACCCAACCAGGATTGGAACCATGCCTGGGGTGCCGCTCCCGCAAACCTCCTTCCCAGGCACGTGCTCGGCTTGCAGCCGCAAGTTGCCGGAGGAACACGCATGCTCGTTCGGCCATGCGTCGGCGAGCTTTCATTCGCCAAGGGCCGGGTGCCGGGGCACCCAGGACACACCGATGTGGCATGGACCAACCAGGGTCGGTTCAGCATGGAGCTTTCACTCCCCGATGGCGTGGTTGCCGACCTAAATTTGCCCGCTTCTGAAGAGTCCGTTGGTGTCCAGATCAACGGCGACATGGTCAGTGCCGAGCGACTCGGCGGCCGATGGATTGTCAACGAACCGGTCCAGGGGCAATGCAGCATCCTGGTGCTTGACGAAGTGGCAACACGGTAACCAACTCCCAGGAGCTGAAGACATGGCTATGGTTCCCCGCGAATGGATCCAATCGATGAAACCAACTTTCCAGAGGATTGCGATTGCGTTGATGGTTGGTTGTCTCTTTGCAAATGTGACCTCCGCCAAGACTCGCTTGATTGTGATGGCGGACATGGGTAACGAACCCGACGAAGAGCAGCAGATGGCGCACTTGCTGATGTACGCCAATGAGCTGGATTTGGAAGGTTTGATTGCGTGTTCGGGCAAGTACTTGCATGCCGATCGTACCGACGGTCGTACGAAGGTACGTCCGGATCTCTTCCACAATCTGGTCGACGGCTACTCCGGCGTCGTCGAGAATCTTCGGCAGCACGCGACGGGCTGGCCGTCGCCGGATGCGTTGCGTCGCATTATCAAGGCGGGCACGTCCGATTACGGAATCGCAGCGGTCAAGCCAGGACGTTCGAATGAAGCATCGAAGTTGATCGAAGCGTCGATTTTGAGTGACGACCCTCGGAAACTCTATATCGTCGGTAACGCCGGAACAAACACGCTTGCGCAAACGCTCGTCGACTTACACGAGACACGTTCCAACGAAGAGATGGAGGCATTGTGCGACCGAATCATCGTTTTCGAGAACGGAGCGCAAGACAACTCGGGAGCTTGGATCGCTGAACGTTACCCGAACATCGCCTGGCACCGCAGCAATCACCAGACGTATGGTTACGGCGGTCCAGGTCGAGGCGAATCGATCCAAGGCCCTTATACGTGGGAACCGTTTGAGCGAACCGCCGACGGACAGAATGATTGGGTCACCGAGCACATTTCGACCAAGCATGGCAGCCTGGGCGAACGATTCCCACCTAGGATCATGGGTGGGCGACTGCATTTCCTAGAAGGTGGAGGCACGATTCCATGGATGGGTCTGGTCAACGTTGGACTGACCAACCCAGAGCGGCTCGACTGGGGCGGATGGAGCGGGAGGTTTTCGAGCACGCGACACAAGAACATCCTTTCACGTCATCAGGACATCCGAAAAGACGAACTCCAGTACGGTGAGTTCCGGATGTTCGAGGCCGACTCGGAACCAGAAACTTGGGTCGACCCTGTCCACGGCGAAGAATTCACCGGACGCTATGTTCCTGTCTGGCGTTTCCGTCGAGCCATGTTCAATGAGTTTCGAGCACGCATGGACTGGTGTGTCAAAGACTACGACGAAGCAAATCACTCCCCCGTCGCGTCGTTCAATGGCGACACTGGCGACAAGATCGTTTTGCGGAACGTGTCAGCCGGTCAAACCATCCGTCTCGATGCATCCTCATCAACCGATCCCGATGGCGATGAATTGGAAGTTCATTGGTGGATCTATCACGAAGCCGGCACGTACTCCGGCCCGTTGACCTTAAAGGAGCCGACGTCGAACGTCACCGAGCTGACCGTTCCGACAGACGCCGCCGGAAAAGAGATCCACGTCGTGTTAGAGGTAAGAGATCGCAGCGTCGTCGTTCCGCTGACCGATTACCGTCGAATTGTTGTGACCGTCACCGACCAAAACACTGGAACCTGATGAGATGAGATTCATTACGAATGTATGTCTGGCCGCGTTGTTGAGCATCGTCGGCTTCAGCACGCATGCGGCCGAATTGCCTTCCGAGGACGCGGCGGGATCGAAGCGTCTTCCTAACGTCGTCTTCATCTTGGCGGATGATCTCGGCTGGAGCGACACGACGCTCTATGGTACGACGGACTTCTACAAGACTCCGCACATTCAGCGACTTGCCGAACGCGGCATGACGTTCACGCGTGCTTACTCCGCTAGTCCGCTTTGTTCGCCGACTCGAGCGAGCATCTTGACGGGACAGGCCCCGGCCCGCCACGGGATCACCGCACCGAACTGCCATACACCAACCATTCGCATGACGGTGGGCATGAAGGCTTCAGCGGCCACGAATCAATTCTCGATTCAACCTGACTCCGTCACGCGATTGGCGCCGTCTTATGTCACGCTGGCCGAAACTCTCCAACAAGCCGGATATGCAACCGGTCACTTCGGCAAATGGCATTTGGGCCCCGAGCCTTACTCGCCGCTTGCACACGGTTTTGATGTCGATGTGCCGCATTGGCATGGCCCCGGACCGGCTGGCAGCTATGTCGCGCCTTGGAAATTCCCTGATTTCGATCATGACCCTCAGATCCCAGACGAGCACATCGAAGATCGGATGGCCAAGGAAGCCGTCGCGTTCATCGATGCGCATCAGAAGGAGCCGTTTTTCTTGAACTACTGGATGTTCAGTGTGCACGCTCCTTTTGACGCGAAGCGTTCTTTGATCGAGCAGTACGATCAGGTTGTCGACCCAAGCGATGCTCAACGCTGCCCGACCTACGCGGCGATGATCGAAAGCATGGACGATGCCGTTGGCACACTGACCGACAAATTGGATCGACTGGGTATCGCTGACAACACGATCATCGTGTTTGCATCCGACAACGGAGGCAATATGTACAACTTGGTCGATGGACAGCGTCCAACGAGCAATCGCCCGCTCCGTGGTGGCAAGGCATCCATGTATGAGGGCGGCGTTCGTACACCCGCCATCATTGCCTGGCCGGGGCACGTTGCTCCCGCATCAACAAGTGATGCGATCATTCAGAGCATGGACTACTATCCCACGCTGTTGGAGATGCTCGAAATCGATCCTCCCGAACAAACGATCTTTGATGGAATGAGCCTGGTTCCGGCACTTCGTGGTGGGGATCTCGATCGTGAGGGGATTTTCACCTATTTCCCACACAATCCACCGGTGCCGGATTGGATCCCACCGGCGATCAGTGTTCATCACGAAGATTGGAAATTGATTCGGATCTTTCATGGCGACTTCGATGGCGGACATCGCTATCGACTCTATAACCTTCGCGACGACATTGGCGAGCGGATGGATCTTTCCGCCAAGCATCCCGATCTCGTGGGGCGACTCGACGCGTTGATCGAGACTCACCTGAGAGAAACCGGCGCCACGACACCGCAGCCGAATCCAAAGTTCGACCCGCAGAGTTACGATGTTTCCAAGGAGGGCGTGTCGGCGGCGAAGTTTCAACCAGGTGGCGCATCACCGCCGGCCAAGAAGAAACCCGCTAAACCAGTCGCGGGTTGGCAACCCGGTGGTACTTGTGAACTGTCCGCTGTTGGCAGCACGCTGCGATTTCAAAGCACAGGCACGGACCCTTATGCAAGCTTCGCTCTGCCGCGTCCCGCCGCCCCTGGGTCACTTACACTGAAGCTGCGAATGAAGTCCGACTCCTCTGGATCTGGGCAGATCTTTTGGCGAGGCGAGGGACAAGTGTTTGCATCCGACCGGAGTCAGTTCTTTGACGTCACGCATGACGGCAATAGCAATGACTACGCGATTGAACTCATGCCCGAATCGCCAGTCCTGTCCGTTCGAATCGATCCATCTCGCGGTCAGGGGACCATTGACGTTACGGAGGCCGCGTTGCTGGATGCGGACCAAAATATCATTCACCAGTGGAGTTTTTGATGAGACGGCTTCCACTTTGTTTTTTCAGCCTGGTCATTGTCTCTTTCAATGCATTGGCCACCGAACGTCGGCCGAACGTGATCGTCATTTATACCGATGATCACGGATATGCCGATCTTGGCTGCCAGAACGTGTTCGATGATGTGAACACACCGCACTTGGACGCCCTGTCGGCGGGAGGTGTTCGGATGACCGACGGTTATTCGACGGCGCCCCAGTGCGTGCCTTCTCGTGGTGGCCTCTTGAGTGGTCAGTATCAGAATCGTTTTGGCTTGGAGTCCAACCCAGAGTTGAGAGACTTGGCGGTCATGAATCGCTTTGACGAGTTGTCGATCCTACCGGAACGACTGCAACGTGCCGGTTACGCAACCGGCATGGCGGGCAAGTGGCATCTTGGGACCAACCAAGCTGACGCGATTGGGCAGCATGGATTCGATCATGCATTCTTCAAGCACAGCAATGCGCCGGGTCACTGGAATATGAATCTGGATGGTGAGGATGTTGCGCCGCAAGTTCAGAAAGGTGGTGGTTATCATCTGGACTTGATCTCAAGCTTTGCTTGCGCATTCGTGCATCGTTATCGCGATCAACCCTTCTTTTTTTACCTGGCCTATCGTGCGCCGCACGTCCCCTTGGATGCGCCGCAACGATATCTCGATCGTTTTCCAGGTGAAATGCCCGAGCGGCGTCGCCAAGCACTCGCCATGATTTCGGCCATGGACGATGGTGTCGGCAAGTTGACGCAAGCACTCGATCGTGCGGGAGTGGCCGATGACACGCTGATTTTCGTGATTAGCGACAATGGAGCGCCACTCAAAATTCATAAATTGGACGCTCCGGGCGGCGGCCCCGGCTGGGATGGTTCCTTGAATGATCCCATGAATGGTGAGAAGGGAATGCTAACCGAAGGCGGTATCCGTGTTCCGTTCCTCGTTCACTGGAAGGGGACGATCCCCGGCGGTCAGGTGTATCGACATCCTGTCATTACGCTGGATGTCGCCGCGACAGCTTGCCAACTTGCCGGTCTGCCGGCAAGCGACGACTTGGATGGAGTCAACTTGATTCCGTTTTTAACCGGGCAACGTGACGGTCCACCACAACGTTCGTTGTATTGGCGATGGCTCGGACAATCCGCCATTCGACAGGGAGACTGGAAATACGTACGGAGTGATGAACGTGCCTACCTGTTCGATCTGTCCAATGATCCAAGTGAGACGACCAATTTGCTGGATCAGCATCCCGACGTCGCGGCGCGTTTACGACGTGATCTAACCTCCTGGGCCCAGCGGCAATCTCCACCGGGCATCTGGGCGATGAAGTCCGAGGCGATGAGCCGGCAAGCCGCGAAGTACTTTGACTGGTACGTCGACGGCATCCGCGACGTATCGTCAGCCAACGCCAAGCCAAGAAACAGACGAGAGTCCACAAAATGAGTGTTCCATTTCGGCCATGTCGGCAGTTCGAGGCGGCCGCCAGATGGTTTGCCCGATCGGTTGTAGTGGCTTGCATCATTTGCGTGCAGCCGATCACGTTCGCTGCCGACCAGCCCAACGTCTTGTTCATTCTTTCGGAAGATCAGGGGGCTCATCTAAGTCACATCCAAACCGCTGGACTTCAGACACCGAACATTGATGCGTTGGCGCGATCTGGCGTTTATTTCGACAACGCCTTCGTTGCCTACCCGGTCTGTTCGGCTTCCAAAGCGGCGCTCCACACGGGACTGCACAATCACACCAATGGCATACTGAACAACACGCACAACTTCCACATGCCCGCCGATCGAGTGACACCGGCACAACGGAACCTGAGGTTGGCCAGAATCAATCGAGTTCGTGCCGAGTACGACACGCTGACCGAGATCCTTCAGCGAGCCGGTTACTATCAAGGTGTGACGCATAAGCTTCATGTGTTGCCCAATGAGAAGTTTCCTTATGACGAGTTCATGCATGGCGGCGCCGGTGAGATCGCGCAGTTCATCGGGACGGCCACCGAGAAGGGGAAGCCCTGGTTCCTGATGGTCAACATCCCCAATTCGCATCGCCCTTACCCCAACAGCGACGTCGAGTCCATTCGCACCAATCCCGATGAAGTTCAGTTGCCGGCGTATCTACCTGATTCGCCGGAGGTACGGAAAGACTGGGCCGAGTATCTGGCCGGGATCGAGGAAGTCGATGCATTGACCGGCCAGGTCCTCGAAACACTGGAGCGTTCCGGTCAACGCGCCAATACCATTGTTCTATACATGAGTGATCACGGACCGACATTTCAGCACGGCAAAATGACCTTGTACGACCTGGGACTGCGCGTGCCACTGATCGTCAGCGGACCGGGTGTCTCTCGATCGGGAACCTGTTCGGACCTAGTCAGCGAACTCGACCTGACGCCCACCATTCTGGATCTTTGTGGTATCGAGCACTCGTTCGACTACCGCCTGGATGGCCAATCGATCACGGGGCTCCTGCGCGACGAGCCGTCGGCGACCGGGCATGAATTCATTTTCGCGGAGATTTCCAACCGAGGGCCGCTTCCCAACGATGGGATTCAAGAGCGCAGTGTTTTTGATGGACGATGGAAACTCATTTGGCGCAATAACGTCGATCGAGCTTGGCGTCAGGTCAATGCGGACAGTCGTCAGTGGAAGACATGGGGGAATCGTACCTACGCCGAAACGCTTCGATTGCGTGACGAGAATCCCAACGCCTATCGAGTCCTTGCTGAAATGGACCCGCAAAACTTGGGTGCCCCCGTCCCGGAACTCGAACTCTACGATTTGCATTCGGACCCGGATGAGATGAGCAATCTCGTGGACCAGGCACCGTCTCAAGCCGAGCAGGCCAGATTGCTGGCGGCGCTGCGAGACTGGGTCATCAAGACCAACGACCAATCGGTTGATCCATAGCCATGCATCTCAGTTCCCCAATCGTCGCCGTCGTTTTGGCGCTGGCAACGGCAGACCTATTGATGGCGGCCGATGCTCCTCCACAACCGAACATTCTTCTGATCGTTGCAGACGATGTCGGCTACTCCGACGTCGGCTGTTACGGAGGTGAAATCGACACACCACATCTGGATCGATTGGCCGCCGATGGCGTGCGCTTCAGCGAATTCCACGTCAACCCAATGTGCGTCGTGACTCGGACGAGCCTCATGACGGGGCACACCCATTCTCAGTCGGACAACTATCGACGTTCCATTCCGATTGCACGTTTGATGCGTGATGCCGGGTATGCCACATCCATTTCTGGCAAGTGGCATCAACCGGGAAACCCACTCGATGCCGGATTCGATGCCTTTTATGGGTTTTTGGGTGGTGCCATCAACAGCTGGACCGGCGTGGAACGAGGGAAACCCGCCATTCAGACGAACCGAGAAGAGCCGCGCGCTGTTCCGAATGGCTGGTATGCCACGGACGCCTTCACCGATGATGCGATCAAGCAGATCGATCGCGCGAACAAGGCTGGCAAGCCATTCTTCACTTATGTCGCTTTCAATGCACCTCATACGCCCTTGCACGCGCCCAGAGAGAGTGTTGAGACGTACTACGATCGATACGCCGCTGGCTGGGAAATACTGCGACAACAACGCTTCGAGCGTCTACGACAACTTGGCCTGATCGATCATCGTTACATCATGTCCGAACCAGAGGCTGAGGTCCGCCGTTGGGATGAATTGTCGCCGGCGACGCAGAAACAGGAGTCCCGACGAATGGCTGCCTACGCCGGGATGCTCGATCGCGTTGACTGGAACGTCGGTCGACTCTTGGATCATCTGGACAGCATTGGAGCACGCGACGACACGCTGGTGATTTTCCTGGCCGATAATGGTGGAGCATATAGCAACGGTGACATTCGCACTTACGATCAACAGGTTCCCTGGGAATCTGCGAGCAGCCCTTTTGCATCGAATGGCTGGTCATACCTCAAAAACACACCGTTTCGATGGTACAAGTCGTGTGCCGCCGAAGGTGGTGTTTCGGTTCCATTGATCGTGCGTTGGCCCGAAAAACTGTCTCGACTGGCGGGTAGCATCCGAACCCAGCGACTCCATGTGACGGATCTATATCCAACGTTCTTGGAACTGGCCGGTGGTGATTATCCGTCGGTCGATGGTGACCGAATCATCGAGCCGCTGTACGGGAGTTCGATCGCGCCTCTTTGGGGTGATTCGACGTTGCCAGATGTAGCGGTTCACGACGAGATGTTTTGGTGTTTCAATCAGACGGGAAAAGGACTCGTTAAAGGTGACTGGAAAATCTCCAGCATCAGCGATGGTCCTTGGCGGCTCTACCACATCAACGACGACCCAGCGGAGTCGCGTGACGTTGCGGCGGATCACCCAGATGTTCTTGCGATGATGAGCCGAAGTTGGTTCGAGTTTGCCAAGAATCGCACTGCCATGGACGCCACTTGGCGACGTCCGCTCAAGACGAATCAGGAAGGCTGGGGATTTCACCGTATTCGAATGGTGATGCCGGGCTACGTTCGAGCGGAACCCGCCATGTCATCAATGGAGGTGGCACTCGATACAGACTGGACGTTTTTCTTCTCGAATCCAATCGACTTCTCCGACACCGTCGGCAGAACCATTCGGCTCTACGAGGTTGGTGATCCCGCCAAGGTCATTTGGCAATCCGATCCCGAACCTGGTCATCCTGATGAAGGGACGAATCAAATCACGTTTCGCGACGTGCCTAAGTTGAAACCAAACACGACGTACTTTGCCTTGGCCGACGCCGGTTGGATCCGACTAGGTGGCAAACCAGCGGGACCGCTCAACGACGGCGCTTACTGGTATCGTTTTCGAACCGGCGATCAATAGAAGGATAGGATGTCGAACTTTGCTCCAAAGGGCACCGCACATGCCACCGTCGTCGCGTTGGCGATGTTGCTGAATGCCGGATTCACCAGCGGCCACCTGTTTGGCGACGGAATCCGCTTTATCGAAGTGGATGAATCGACAGTCCGCGTTGGCCTGCCGGATCTCGGTCAGGACGTCACGTTGAAGGCCGCCGGTCCACACCAAAACGGCATTCACCAGGGTGACGATGTGTTCCATGGTCATAGTCACGGACAAACCATCACCATCGACCGATTCGATACGTCCGGAACGGATCGGTTGTTTCAACGATATGCCCTGTTGGATGCATCGAGTCAGGGTGTCGGGCTAGGACGATACGCCACTCGACTGGCTAAGTTAAAAACCGCCGGAGTCAATGGCGACTGGCCCAGCAGCATCAAGGGATTGCAGTGTGTGATGGACTTTGAAGATGCCGCCCAGTTGGGTGCGGCTCATGTCACGCTCAATGTCTCGATCACGGCATTGCTTCGCAGGTCCAAGTCCGAGGGCACCCAAGTGCCGGAGGCCCAGATGCCGGCGGATTGGACGTTCGAAGTTGACGGTCACCAGTACCTCTTGGATGCCAAGCAGGTGCATCTACTGGATAAGCAGGTGGGGGCAGCGACCGATCGCAACATGAATACGATTGCGATTCTGCTATGCCGACCTTCGCGAGGCAGAACGCAGCATCCGCTCGTCCATCCCGATGCAGACGTGTCCAGTTCCGAGGCGAAAGTCGCCGCTGTCGACACTTCCTCACCCGAGGCGTTGAGACAGTATCGCGCCGTGGTCGGGTTCCTGGGACGACGGTACTCCAGACCGGATCAAAAGTACGGTCGCATCGGAGGTTATATCGTCGGCAACGAAGTGCAGTCACATTGGTACTGGCACAACATGGGCCGGCAGCCCGCAACCGACGTGATCCGACAATATTCGACCCAACTGCGAGCAACCTACTACGCACTCCGTCAGCAAATGCGAGATCCCAAGATCTTCGTTTCGCTAGATCACCATTGGACGAGCCGACATGGGAAAGACCCTCTGAAGGCAATGCCGGGCCGTCAATTCATTGACGCACTGGCCAAGGAGATTCGCTCCGGTGGCGACCTGCCGTGGCACGTTGCTTGGCATCCGTACCCCCAAGATCTATTCGATCCATCATTCTGGGACGATCATCAAGCGACTCACTCGTTCGACACGGCGAAGATTACATTCAAGAACATTGAGGTGTTGCCCGCCTATCTCGAGCGTCAAGAGCTTCTTTATCAAGGACAAAGTCGTCGCGTGATCCTATCCGAGCAAGGTTTCCACGCGGGGAATGACGCGCAAGGCGAAGTGTTGCAGGCAGCCGCATTCGCCGCGTCCTTTATTCGCATCGCTGCCATCGAAGGCATTGATGCGTACGTCTTGCATCGGCACGTTGACCATCCTCGCGAAGGCGGCCTGAAGCTTGGTTTGCGGGCGTACGATTCGAAGGCGATGGGCAAGAAACGGCACATGCATGATGTCTTTCAAGCGGCCGGGACGCCGCGGCAGGAGGCGGCATTTCGATTTGCATTGCCGCTGGTGGGTTTAGACGATTGGTCAGGGATGTTGCCCAGGCAGGTTGTGGAGTTGCCCGAATCCTCATCCTCAAAAGATCGTTTTTCCAAGCAATGAGCAGCCAATCGACTATTTGCCGTCGGACCGCCGCGCCCAAGTCGTAACGATGGACGTGAATGCTTCATCGTTGGATCACGAAGTCATCGCTAAGTCTCCATCGCTCCAAGTCTCAATTGTTCTCTGCAGGATAAACCCGAATGCGAATTCGAGATTCCATACTTTTGGCGCCCGCCCTTACCGCGGTTTTCCTCTTTTGCGGGGTAGTTCCGGCGGATACGCCTCCGAAACCCAATTTCATCGTCATCATTGCCGATGACATGGGATTCTCCGATGCCGGCTGCTATGGCAGTGAAATTGCAACTCCCAATTTGGATCGATTGGCCGCGGGAGGATTAAGGTTCACACAGTTCTATAACACCGCTCGCTGTTGGCCGACGCGTGCCGCGCTCATGACCGGATACTATCCTCAGCAGATCCGACGAGATGGTTTACCTGGCGGTCCAAAAGGTTTTGGAGGACGCGGCAACCGACCCAGCTGGGCAAAGACGATCGCCGAGCATCTTCGAACGGCCGGTTACCGCAACTACCATAGCGGCAAGTGGCACATTGACGGTGATCCGCTTGAGAACGGTTTTGATCGCTCCAATGAAGCGACGCGCGGTCCCGGATTCTTCGAGTCGATTCGGAATGAGCAGCGAGATCCCGACTTCTATCGCACGATCGCAACCGCACAGCATGCGATTGGATGTCTCCAAGACCACGCGACCAACTCACCTGATCAGCCCTTCTTTCAATACATCGCCTTTCACGCCCCCCACTTTCCACTGCACGCATTACCGGGCGACATCGATCGTTACCGTGATCGATACACCGGTGGTTGGGACGAACTGAGACAACAACGGCACGCTCGCCAACGCGATCTCGGTATTGAGTTGGCCGCCCTATCACCGCTGGAACCCCAGATTGGTCCGCCCTACGCATTCCCAGAACAGGTTGAGCTTCTAGGTCCGGGAGAAGTCAATCGTCCGCTCCCATGGGATCAATTGACCGATGTCCAGCAACGTTTTCAAGCCACCAAGATGGCGATCCATGCTGCCATGATTGATCGCATGGATCGAGAGATCGGACGTGTTCTGAGACAACTCGAAAGCATGGACGCGTTGGACGATACGTTTATCTGCTTTCTATCCGACAACGGTGCCAGCGCGGAGATCATGGTGCGCGGCGACGGGCACGATGTCGCCGCGCCGGCCGGCTCGGCGGCAACCTACCTGTGTCTGGGGCCGGGATTTTCCAGTGCCGCCAACACTCCCTTTCGCCGACACAAGACGTGGGTTCACGAGGGCGGCACATCCTCGCCGTTCATTGTCCACTGGCCGAACGGGTTTGAGTCACGAAACGAGATCCGATCGACTTTGGCGCACGCCATCGACATCGCGCCAACGATTCTCGGTCTTGCTGGCGTTGCACCGGAAACGAGCGACGTGCCGCCGATGAGTGGCAAGAGTCTGGCAGGCGTGTTCGATCAACCCGAGGTCAAAGTCCGCAACGAGTTATGGTTCTATCACGAGGGCAATGGCGCGTTGCGAATGGGTGATTGGAAAATCATCTTTTCCAACGACACACGGCCGTTTCCATGGAGAACCTCCGTTGCGGCTCAGAACGAATCCGACGACCAATTCGAGTGGAGTTTGTACAACCTGGCGGAGGACCGTGGCGAACAGCACGACTTGTCCGGCGAACAGCCGGTCCGGGTCCGCGAAATGTCCTCGCGTTGGTTGGACATGCGCGACCAGTTCCTGAGCGATGCATCGCGAGAATAGAGAATAGATCGTCTAGAGAATCGAGAGATCATCCAAATGTTACCCTGGCGCCACCCGCAGCCCGCGTTGTTGTTTCTTTCGTTCCTAGCCTTGCCCCATCCATTCGTTCACTCGGCCGAACGTCCCAATATCGTCTTGATCATCACCGACGACATGGGCTTTTCCGACATCGGCTGCTACGGCGGCGAAATTGATACGCCCAACATCGACGCGCTGGCAAAACGCGGATTGAAGTTTTCGCAGTTTTACAACTGCGGCAAATGCGAACCAAGTCGCGCGGCGCTCGTCACCGGCCATCAATTTTGGACGCATGATCCCAAGGTGTCGATCCGCCGTGACAGCCCCAATTTCGGTGAAATCCTACAACGGGCCGGTTACCGCACGATGATGGTCGGCAAATGGCACTGCAGCGGCATACCGTTCGAACGCGGCTTTCATCGTCACTTCGGATTCATGACCGGTGGTTGTGACTTCTTCGTCGGCAATGACACATTCACGCTCGACGGCGAACCTTGGAAAGTTCCCCAGAACGGATTCTATGCGACGACCGCATTCAGCGAGCACGCCGAACGTTTCATTCGGGAAGAACATGCGGCACACCCGGACGCGCCGTTCTTCATGTACCTGGCCTACAATGCGCCGCACTCGCCCATCCAGGCGCCGGCCGATCAGGTCGCGAAGTACCGCGGAAGGTACCGCCAGGGGTGGGACAAGGTTCGTCGAGACCGGTTCGCACGCCAGCAAGAACTCGGATTGGCCGGCCCCGGTTGGAGGTTCCCCACGCGTCCGGAGAGCATTCCCGCATGGGACACGCTTGATGAACCGTCACAAGACTTCGAGGACTTGCGAATGGCGACTTATGCGGCCATGGTCGATTGCGTTGACCAGGGCGTCGGACGAGTGATGCGCACCCTTGATGAGCTTGGCATTGACGAGAACACCTTGGTCATTTTCATGAACGATAACGGCGCGAGCCCCAATGATCGGGTGCGACGCGGAAAGTTCGGTGCTCCGTCGACGACTTGGAATCTGGGCGTCGCCTGGGCACATGCCTCCAACACTCCACTGAAGTACTACAAACGCACGCAACACAGTGGAGGCGTGACGACGCCCTTCATTGCTAGTTGGCCCGCGGGTCTTGAGCCGGATGATCGTTTCGAGGATCAGCCGCTTCACTTCACCGACATGTTGCCGACGATGATGGATCTGGCAGGAGCACGGTACCCCAAAAAATTTGGTGGCAAGTTGCATCCCGCCATACCGGGGCGTTCCTTCGCGACGGTTCTGACCGATCGTGTCACGCTCCCATCGAAACCGTTGCACTTTTCGCTCTTCAACAACATGGCCATCGTCGACCAGGGTTGGCGACTGGTCACGGCGTACGATCAACCCTGGCAACTCTACGACCTAACCAACGACCGCACGGAAACGAACGATCTAGCAGCGGAGTACCCGGAACGGCTCAAGGAGATGCTCGCGATTCAGCGAGACTACGAGGCTCGTGAAGACGTTCGATTACGACTGAAGGCCGGCGAGCGTGAACCACAATACGCCGCGATCTATCGAGCCGATGGGCGAGTCGGCCCCGGATCCAAAGAGAGTGTCCCTGATGCCAAGTCAGCGCTACAGAGAGCAAAACAGCGTTCCAAAGCGGTGGATATCCGATAACGCGATCGATTACTCCAACCGTCCAATATCGCTTCCCAATCGGCATTCGAAACCAAGGCCAATTTGTTCGGCAGGGGTTCATCATCCGATTTAAAGATGCCGTTCTCGTCCTCCTGCTCACTTAGTTCGCGGTTAGGATGTTGTCCTCAACCCATCGACCGCACGAAAGCATGACCACACTACCGAGTTTTAGCTTGCGCGATAGAGTCACGATTGTCACTGGTGCTGGTCGCGGCATTGGCCGAACGATTGCGTTGGACGCAAGTCAATCAGGAGCGCTTGTAGCCGTTGGAAGCCGGACGGAAGCAGAAATCGAAAGTCTGAAAACCGATATTCATGATGCGGGCGGTTGTTGCTTTTCCCACGTCTTGGATGTCACCGATCTGTCGTCCATCGATGTTTTTGTGGCAGCGGTGGTCGATCACTACGGTCGCGTCGACATCCTGATTAACAACGCCGGTTACAATCAGCAGAAACGGATTCTCGATTACGACGAGCAGCAGTTCGACTCGATTATCGATGCCAATTTGAAGAGCGTTTTCTTTTGCAGTCAGGTGGTGGCACGCCAAATGATCGCTCAGGGGACCGGCGGATCGATCGTCAATCTTTCTTCCCAAGCTGGAGTGGTTGGTGCTCCCGATCGCGGGCCCTATAGCGGTGCCAAGGCTGGTGTGAACAATCTGACGCGTACGATGGCAGCAGAGTGGGCGGAGCACGGGATTCGAGTCAACGCGGTGGCACCAACTGTCACTCGTTCGCCCATGGCGGAGCAAGCCATGAGAGAGAACCCCGCCTTTGTCGATGCGATTCGAGAGAAGAATCTGCTACGCGGCGATCTGGCCGAACCGGAGGAAGTGTCGGCGCCGGTAATCTTCCTCGCATCGTCCGCGGCGTCCATGGTGACCGGTCATACGCTCGTCGTCGACGGCGGATGGACCATCGTTTAGCCGCATGGAATCACAGTGCCAATGAAACGGCTTCAACTCTCCTCGACGGACACACCCAACCTTATGAATCGCCTCACCGCTCCCGTCCTCCTACTCGTGTTGGCTTCGAAACTCGCGGCGGCGCCCGTCGAACGCCAACGGGATGTCGTCTACCTGCGCGCCGAGGGCGTTGCCATGACGTTCGATGTGTTCACGCCAGAGCAACCGAATGGGATCGGGATCATCAAGATTGTCAGCGGCGGCTGGAAATCACGATACGACAAGGTCACCGAAGGCTATTCGCAACCATACACGGATCATGGCTATACGGTCTTTGCCGTGATGCATGGATCGCAACCTCGCTATCAAGTGCGCGACATCATGGGCTTCATGCACCGTGCCGCGCGTTTCATTCGGACCCACTCCGATCGATGGGGAATCGATCCGGATCGCATTGGTGTGACGGGCGCGAGTGCGGGCGGGCACCTCAGTCTCGTCCTCGCGACGAAAGGCGGCCCCGGCGATCCGACGGCGGCCGATCCAATTGATCGGGCCAGTAGCGCCGTCCAGGCGGCGGGAGTATTCTTTCCACCGACGGACTACCTGAACTGGAGTGGACCGGGGGACGATTGCGTCGGTGTTGGGAAGCAGGAACGGTGGCAGCCGGCATTTGGTGACGAATCGAGGACTTCCGCAATCCGGCAAGTGCTCGGGCGTCACATGTCGCCGATTTATCATGTGGGCAAGCAGACAGCACCCGTGTCGATCATTCACGGCGACAAGGATCCGATTGTCCCCTTACATCAGTCAGAGAGCTTCAAGTCCGTCGCGGAGTCGAAAGGTGTTCCAATTGAACTCACGGTTAAAGCGGGGTTCAAACATGGCTGGCGGGATAAGCAGCTCGATGAAATCCAGTTCATTCGATGGTTCGATCGCCACTTGCTCAACCGAGTCCATGCCTCTCCAAAATCAACGGTCGACCGATAAAGTCCACAACGCGATGATTGCTATCTCACGATGAACGTCGGTCGTTTGCATCAAGCAACTCATTGCAACCAAGCCGATACGTGCCTGCAGGATCGGATTTGGTCGTAGTTGATCGGAAACGCACGCCCAAGCGCGAGTTCGCATTCGTGGCTACAATACGATGGCCAAGGGCGTATGGAACGGTTGATCCATCACTTCCGGCCTATCTCGACCAGCCTCGCAGATCGAGAATGGTTGGGAGCCACGACGAGGAAGAGTCGAAGGGAACGCCCATGGTTGATCGGTTGTTGGGAAACTCTTGACATCGAAACACTTTCATGTCGTCCAACTTGACTCGGTAGTGTCTATGAAGCGAACCCATGCTCTTGTCCTGGTCGTCCTCTTGGCTTGGCAACCGGCGTTTGCGGCGAGGCCATCGGAAGCCAAGCCAAACGTATTGCTGTTTCTTGTCGACGATATGGGTCTGATGGATACGTCGGTTCCGTTTCTCGCGGATCGTCTGGGTCGCCCAACGCGATACCCACTCAACGACTTCTATCGAACTCCGAGCATGGAACGCTTGGCCGCGTCGGGAGCTCGCTACTCTCAGTTCTATGCCAACAGCGTTTGTTCGCCGACCCGCACGACCTTGATGAGTGGTCAGTATTCGGCCCGACATCATACAACTCAGTTCATCCGACCTGAAAATAGGAATACCGGCGAGTTTGGTCCTGTTGACTGGAAGTGGGAAGGCTTCGCGAAAACCGACCCGACGCTTCCTGCACAACTGAGAGCACAAGGCTATCGCACCATTCATTCGGGCAAAGCCCACTTCGGGCCAATTGGTTACTGGGCAGAGAACCCCGCCAACATCGGATTCGACGTCAACATTGCTGGATGCTCGTTTGGTCAACCCGGTAGCTACCTTGGCGAAAAGAACTACGGTCACGGGATCGACAAGCGGCAGAAACGGGCTGTCCCAGGGCTTGAAAGCTACCACGGTACGGAAACCCATCTCACCGAAGCCATCACGATCGAGATGAAGGCGGCCATCTCTTCATCTGTGGAAGCGGGAATGCCCTTTTTTGCATACATGTCCCACTATGCCGTTCATGCCCCGTTTGAAGCCGATTCCCGATTCATCGATCACTATCGCGACGCTAGCAATCCAAGACTCGCTGCGTTCGCTTCCTTAATCGAAGGGATGGACAAGTCTCTGGGCGATCTGCTGGACCACTTGGAGCTGCTGGGCGTCGCGGAGAATACGTTTGTGATCTTCCTCGGTGACAACGGGACGGATGCCCCCATCGGTGATGCGCACCAAATCGCTTGTTCGGCTCCTCTCCGAGGAAAGAAGGGGACTCACTACGAGGGCGGCATGAGGGTGCCCATGATCGCCGCGTGGGCGAAAAAGGATGAAGGCAATGGGTTTCAATCACAGTTTCCCGTACTGGCCGGCCGTCTGATCACCAACGGGTTTGCTCACATTGCCGATGTGCCCGCTACCATCATGAACCTGACGGGAACGAAGCCCGTCGATGGTCACCGCGTTGACGGGATGAGCCTACTGCCATCCATCGGCGGACAGCCCCTGCCGCAAGATCGCGAGTTTCTCATGCACTTTCCTCATTCACATCGCAGTTCCTACTTCACTTCATACCGAAGAGGTAACCATAAACTGATCTATCACTACCCGGTCGGTGGCGGGTTTGAATCCAATAAGGCGGCAGGCGCCATCGAGATGTTTGACTTGGTCACCGACCCAGACGAAAGTCACAACTTGGCGTCCCGTGATCCAGACCTCGCCGGAGAAGTGTTTTCGGCGATGCAATCAGCACTCGCCGATAGTCACGCGCAGTTTCCAACGGTCGATGGCGAGGAAGTCCGACCCGATTGGCCATGATGTTACGCGTCAGCGAGGCAGGAAAGGATTCGGTGATCAACGCGTCAATGGAACCGAAACGTTGCGGCGACAAACCAGTTACTCGAAATTCGATCGGGAGCGAACGAGCGAAGCGATGAAAAGCATGATATCAATCCGAATCCGAATCGCCCGACAACTGGTCCTTGTAAGCGGCGTCTTGATGGCGGGCACGGCGTGCGCGCTGGAACGTCCCAATGTTCTATTCATTTTCTCCGACGACCATGCGCTCAAGGCGATCTCGGCCTATGGTGGTCCGCTCGCGGAGATTGCTCCGACGCCTCATCTCGATCGCATCGCGCAAGAGGGGGTGTTGTTTCGACAATGCCTGGTGACCAATTCGATCTGTGCTCCCAGCCGCGCCGTCGTGCTCACCGGCAAATACTCGCATCTCAACGGACAGTTGACCAACAACGGCCGGTTTGACGGAACGCAGCAAACGGTCGCAAAGCTGATGCGCGATGGAGGTTATCAAACCGCGATCGTAGGAAAATGGCATCTCAAATCGACGCCCACGGGCTTTGATCACTTTGAGGTACTCAAAGGCCAGGGCCAGTACTACAACCCAATGCTCCTCACCAACGGCCAGAACGTTTCGCACACCGGATACACGACCGACATCATCACCGATCAGGCTTTGAAATGGCTCGATCAGCGTGATCAGACGAAGCCGTTCTTTCTGATGTGTCAGCATAAGGCACCCCACGGCAAATGGGAGCCCGCGCTAAGACACCTCCACGAGTTTGAGGGCATCGACATTCCTGAGCCCGACACACTGTTGGATGACTATTCAGGCAGGAGCGCTGCGCCCGCCGGTCATGCCATGGGCATTGCCGAGCATCTGGGTCCGAGTCGACTGATGTTTCGATACTCCAGTCAGTTCACTCCAGAGCAGTTTCAGGTTTTTGATGACTTTTATCGCCCGCGCAATCAGGCGTTTCGAGAAGCAAACCTTTCCGCTGACGAGCGCACTCGCTGGAACTACCAGCGATTCATCAAGAATTACCTTCGATGCGTCAAAGCGGTGGACGAGAACATCGGGCGGATGCTCCAGTACTTGGATGAGACAGGCCTCGCCGATAACACGGTGGTGATTTACAGCTCGGACCAGGGTTTTTGGCTCGGTGAGCATGGCTGGTTTGATAAACGTTGGATGTATGAAGAAAGCCTGCACATGCCATTGATCGTCCGGTGGCCTGGTGTCAATGTCGCGGGGACGTCGTGCGACGCGATGGTCTCGAATGTCGACTTTGCCGAAACGTTTCTCGATATAGCGGGAATGACAATCCCGGCTGACATGCAGGGTCGTTCGCTCACTGCGCTCTTGCGTGGTCAGTCTCCGGCCGACTGGCGGTCGACGCACTACTACCACTACTACGAAGCCGGCCACCACGGTGTGCCGCTCCACTATGGCGTGACCGACGGACGGTTCAAGCTGATCCGATTCCCGGATGAGCATTTGGATGCTTGGGAGTTCTATGACCTGAGTCGTGACCCATCCGAAATGACCAGCCGCTATGACGACCCAAGCTATGCTTCCAAGATCGCCGAGCTAAAGGATGAGCTTGCAAGACTTCGTGCCCATTACCTGGTGGTGAATTGAATGATGATGCGATGCACAACTACATGGCGAAGTCACTTGGTTTTCAGCGTTTTGATCGTGACGCTGTCGTCAATTGGCCGAGCGGACCAGCCTAAACCGAATGTGTTGTTCATCATCTCCGATGACCTCAACACCGCCCTCAGCGGAATGGGGCATCCGGAATGCAGGACCCCTCATTTAGATGAATTTGCCAAATCGGGCGTCACGTTCCGCCGAGCCTATTGCCAGTTCCCACTCTGTGGACCCTCCCGCGCGTCCATCATGACCGGTCAGTACCCGCTGGTGACTGGCGTCACTGGCAATGGCGGTGACGTCGATCCGCTCCGCGTGACCCTTCCGCGTCACTTTGCCAATCACGGATATTGGACGGCACGTGTCAGCAAGATTTATCACATGGGCATCCCGGGCGACATCGTGGAAGGAAAACCTGGACGCGATCATGAAGGATCATGGCAAGAGACACACAACATTGCGGCCATGGAAGCGATGACGCCGGGTAAGGCGCGGGACTTCACACAGCCAGACTCGGTCGCCGTGTTCCCAACGGAGCGAGAAAAATGGCTTGCGGCGCAGTCCAGCGGCACGCCTTATTCATTCACAAAACTCACGCGTGCCCAATACGCCGCCATCGAAGTGGATGACGAAAACGAGCATCTGCTGGCCGACAAGATGGCCGCGGACCGAACCATCGAACTCCTGCAAGCTCGTGCCAAACAAACTGCACCGTTTTTCCTTGCCGTCGGTTTGGTTCGTCCGCATTTTCCATTCATTGCAACCAAACAAACGATTGGGCAATACCAGACGGACAAGATGCTGGTTCCCCCGGTTCCACCCGACGACCATGACGATATTCCGCCCCAGTCAATGGGCGCGGTGCTGAGGTTTGATCGACCGCCGATCCAGCAGATGCGGCGCGCCTATTTTGGAGCCGTGAGTTTCATGGATCGCCAGGTGGGCCGGATCCTGGCGTCTTTGGATCGGTTGCAGCTTCGTGAGAATACGATTGTCGTCTTCGTCTCGGACCACGGCTATTTGCTGGGCGAGCACCACATGTGGAAGAAGTCAAAGCTTTGGGAAGAAGTCATCCGGGTGCCCATGATCATCTCCGCGCCGGGGCTGAAAGGGAACATTTCGTGTGATCACTTCGTGGAGTTGGTTGACCTGTATCCCACCCTGACGGATTTGGCGGGACTTCCACGTGAGTCTGCCGTTCAGGGACACAGTCTCGTTCCATTGCTCCAAGATCCAACGAGTTCCCTGCCGCGAGGTGACGCATTGACTCAAGTCGGTGGCGGGTTTGGACTGCGCGATGGGAATTGGGCTTACATGTGGTACCCGGCCACACGGAAGCACCCCGAAGAAGGTGTCATGCTCTACGACATGGAGCGTGATCCCCATCAATTGCAAAACCTCGCTGATGACCCGGCTTTGGCACTCAAAAGGAAAGCACTCCACCAGCGACTGATCGAACGGATCGAACTTGCCAAGGAAGTGGGAGCTGCCGGACCCGATCGGATGTCGGCGGTTCAACGAAGTCAATCGATTGAACACGGACGTTGAACGTCCTTGCTCTGCAGCAACGCGAGCAATGCGTGCCGTATGAATCGGTACGGTGACGCCACATCACCACTTGCTGTGACAACTCATTTGCTTTGGATTTGCTGGTGAATATCCATCTTCACTGAAGAATCGCTCAGATCGCCGTCGATGTTTTTCGCATAGTCCCGACGATGAAGTACGTCCCAACGCTGCGTTCCCACCGTGCCTATCAAGGGTATCAGTACGTAACGAATCCCTATCGGTTTCTGGATCAGTGTTTTCGTCGCTTTGGAGATGCGTTCTGGATCCACCCGGTTTTCTTGCCGTGCCCAACCATGGTCGTGACGCGACGCGATGATTTGATCTCCGCATTCGGATTCCCCGAAACAACTCTCAGCTTCAACAAGATCTCCGAGCTGACCTTTGGTTTTCTTCCAGACGGAGCCGTGATGCGTCTGAGTGATCGACGTCACGCCGCCGCGAAGGCAACTCTGCAGCGTCGTCTTCGCAAGCTCGCATTTTTCGATTTTGCTGACGCGATCGGCCAAATCATCGATCGACGGCTGAACGACCGATTGGTCGACTTGCGTCTAGCTCTCGATCAGATACTCTCGCGAGTTTGTTGTCTTTACGTCTACGGAGACGTCCTCCAGGAATCCGATTTCCAGTTCCTGTATCGAACCGTGTCCCGCGAGCGAAGAATCACATCGGCGTTTCACGTACCCATTTCGGCTCGATTGGGCTGGCGACGAAGCCCCAAGAGGATCAATCCGGGATTCGGGTCCATTCGGCAGCACGTGCTCAAGTCACTGCATGCCGAACATTTCGCATCGTCAAGTCTGCTTGCGATCCTGTCGGGTGAGTCGGATGACGAGGACGATATTGCGGATCGGGTGACGGAGGCGTTTTCGTTCCTTTATGGCACACTGACGTCATCGGCTTCTCATGCGGCCTTTGCATTGCTCACACATGGCGAAGCTCGTCGGCAATTGACAGAAACACTTCGTGAAGATGACGCGTCCTCGATGGACGTACTGGATCGGTTCATTCGCGAGGTTTGGAGACTATATCCGGACGTTCCCATGACCTTTCGATATGCGACAAGCGAAACCAGTATCAATGGAAAGACTGTGCCGCAAGGCTGCGTCGTTGCACCTTGCATTTACTTGGCGCATCGCCACCCGCAGTTCGTTGAATTCCCTGATGAGTTTCGTCTCGACCGGACGAACTCCGGCCAATCCCAAGACGCCGTCTACATGCCAGGCGGGTCGGGTGAACGACAGTGCCCTGGCCTCGGTTTCGCCGCACACTCCCTGCGCGAAGTCCTGAGTGCCCTTCTGCATCGCTTTCAAATCACACCATTGCGAGATCCAGACCAGACGGTCCGAATGACGGCCGGGGCTCAAGCCCTTCGCACTGGAAAGATGCCAACGAGAATCACACCGGTTCGAGCTCATTCACAATGAAACGCCGGTTGCCACTGAGCCTCGTTACCCTGCTTGCGACATTCCCGCCGATCTTGGTTGGTTTGATTCTCTGCATGGGAACGTTCCGAAATGACATCCCAGGCTGGCTGGCTGCTGGTTCGACCGAGCAGAGAGCGCACCAGCAGTTCATCGAGGAGTTCGACGTCGGCGAAGTTGCGATCATCACGTGGCAAGGATGTCGTCTCGAAGATCCGAGGTTAGTCCTCCTGGCCCAAGAGCTGACGTCCCGTGACTTCGCCAGTCAGGTGAAGAGCGTCATCTCAGGTCGAACACTTGTCGACACACTGGTCACGCGCACGCGTCTCAGCCACAAAGCTGCGAAAGCAAGGCTGCGGGGATCACTGATTTCAACTGACGGAGACGAAACGTTCATCGGGGTGAACCTTACCGAGCAGGCAACCAAGGATCGGCCTCAATTCTTCAAGGATCTCTATCGAGCGAGCGAGGCGGCGGGAATTCCATCCGAGCAGCTGTTTGTAGGTGGAGTGGCGCATGACGTTTTCTCGCTTGATTACCAAGGACTCTGGTCTCCGCTTGGAGCCGTGCCATTCATATCCATCTGTTCGTTCCTTTGGGTTTGGTTCTTCGTTCGGAAGCTCGACTTGGCCCTTTTCGTGTCGGGGCTTGGTTGTTACGTCGGAATGCTCAGCATGCCTTTGGTCTATCTATCCGGTTGGGACCTCAACGCGGTCGTGTGGACGCTTCCGACACTGACCATGCTTTTGACGATGTCGTCGTCGTTACACTTTTTGGGCTACTATCGATTTGCGTTGGAGTCCCATCCGGCACCGGATGCCGTGGTGGTGGCTTCTAAACTGGCTCGCCGTCCGACCATTCTCTGCTCGATGACGACGGCGGCGGGACTCTTCTCGTTGCTCATCAGCGAGACGCCACCCGTTCGGCAATTCGGCGGTTTCGGGGGAACGGTCGTCTTGATTTCCACGGCGCTTGTTCTTTGGTCGCTTCCGGATTGGTTGAGGGTCCGGCCGCTATCCCGCGAAACCGTGCTGACGTCACCGCTCTTCTCACGTCAGCAGTGTGAATGGGGCGCGCGATTGGCAAACCGTTTTCGAGTACCGATCGTTGCCGCCTTTTCCATGCTGATTGTGCTGATGGCCTTTCAGATTCCCTCGCTTCGAACGAGCGTCAACGTCCGAAACTTGTTTCCTGCCGACAGCCCAGTGATCACGGATGCGGAGTGGATCGAATCCGAAGTCGTTCATCTCAGCAGTGTCGAACTGCTGCTGACATTCAAAAACGGCGCTGATCATGATGATCTGGCACGGATCAAGTTAGTGGGCGCGCTTCATCGGGCCTTGATGGAAAAAGACGAAATCACGGGTGTGATGAGTCCGTTGACGTTTCTTCCATCGTTGCGCAACCCGCGTCGTGGGGTGATTGGAGTCGTGGATCGGCAGGCAAACCAAGCCAAATTGACGTCATGGAGAGACTCACTCGACGAGACTGGATTTCATCGTGCCAACGACACACAAATGGAAACTTGGCGAGTATCGATGCGGGTTAGCAATCTGGATGAGATCAACAAAGAGAAACTGAATCGGTTCGTTCACGAAACGGTGGAGGAAGTCTGCCAGCGCGACGGTGCTGACTGGCTCCAAGACGATGATCTCTCGTGGGCCACAACCGGTTCGCCATTGATATTCGATAGCGTCGAGCGGCAGTTCCTGACGGACCTGCGTGTAACCTACGCGACAGCCATCGTTGTGATCTTCGTCATCGTTTTAGTCGTCTTGAGAAGTCTCTCGGGCAGCATTCTGCTTTCGATTCCAAATGTCTTCCCCGCAGTGGTGGTGCTTGGCGCTACCGCCGCCACCGGAATGGCGCTCGACGTCGCGTCGCTCATGACGGCAAGTGTCGCTCTCGGCATCGGGGTCGACGATACCTTGCATTACTCGTTGTGGTGGAAGAAACGCATCGGTGATGGCTTGCCCTGCAGCGAAGCCGTTACCGAATCAATGAATCATTGCGGCATGGCAATGTTGCAGACAAGCGTTGTCACCGGGACCAGTGTTTTGCTCTATGCGTTCTGTGGATTCCTTCCGACGGTCCGATTTGGATTGTTACTTTCGGCAATGCTGTTCTCTGCCTTAGTGGCCGATTTGGTTTTACTGCCAGCGCTGCTGAGTCTTCCAATGACCCGGCGATTCGTCGCGGGCCGTTAACATCCAACTCATTGGGCGGCCCAGTTGGATTTGCTTCCACGACTCAGCTTCAGATGCATTGCCGAGGGCTCTCAAAGCTAGAACAAGAGATCTCAGCCCCGCACTTCTTGGCGATTCTCAACATTCAGCGAGTCACAATAGGCCACCCGGCACGTCCAACACATTGATGTCATTGTCGATGATATAAAAGTGGGAGATCTGGCTTGACGGCTGGCGATTCAATGCCGGTAAGTCTTGCGGAGTAATTGGCAACTGAGTTGGAAACGCTCCCGAATCGAACAGCATCGAGGGTTAAAAGAGATGACGCGGAGACGAAATTTCGTTGGTTGGGTTGAATCGGCCAGACTGTGGATCGTTTTGGCGTCCAGCATCGGTTGCGCATCCGCATCGTTGAGTGCTGAAGTTTGGTCGGATGTCAGCGGACGTTTTACCGTCCGCGCCGATTACGTCGGCGTTGAAGATGGATCCGTGATATTGAAACGTGCCGATGGCAGCGAAGTGCGTGTTCCGATTGGAAAGCTAAGTGTGGCAAGTCGGGATTTGGCCAAACGCCTATACGAAGCCCAGAAAGCGAAAAAGGCACAAGGACTCGTCGATCTGATCGAGATGGGTGCCAAGCAAGCACGCTTGAAGCGTGAGAAGGCGAGGGCCGAATCCGATCCGCAGTATGCGAGCACTCAGCTTGCCGCATGGCACAAGCGCGCAGTCGAAGACGCGAGGGATTTGCCGCTGCTGTTCGACATTCAGCGACCTAAAGTTAGCGAGATTTTGCCTTTGCCGACCTATCCACTTGGGCGGACGCTTGAGGAAACGATGGAATACTTGGGGACTCAGATTCGCGCGGGACATCCCGAAGTCACGATCATGATGTTTCCGAAATAGATCCACGACGCATTCGCGGATCCGAGGGTCATCGCTGAAATTGGTTTGGCCGTTGACAAGTACGACGTGGCGGTTGAATCCATCGAAGAAGTTCTTCGAGGTGTGACCCGTCTATTGGTCGAACAAGAGTCGTTCATTCTCAACACACCCGTATTCGGAAGCCTCTCTCCGGAACTGCAACAGTATCTCAGGTCGCATGTCGCCGACGCGGCGGAACTGATCTACGAGATCACCCGCTTGCTCGAATCCCGTCACGACCTGGGGTCAATGTCATTGTGGTCGTTCACTCACCGACACGGACTACTGATTGGCGCCGCCGCACGCGATTTATTTCACGATTTGCAGGAGGCGGTTCCGGGCGTTCCCGGTCTCCCTTCATTCGACGACGCGCACGTTGTCCAAACGAGTGAAAACGAGGGAACATTCCAGTTTCGGGGGATTCGCACAAATGGTGTTGTCGTTACAAGTGACACGGAACAGGTCGTGCGACGACACGTCTATTGGGTGCTGCAGCGCTCTGTTGAGCCTCTTCAATTGATCAGTGACCACACTACGGAAAAACTGGTTCGTGAACTTCAACAGATGAATGCCAATCCCGCCAATCCTCAAGTGGCTCAGCAGGCCCGTTTCGTGAGAGGATTCATCGAGCGATCAATCGATCCTCTCTTGCAGGCACAGACGCAGGCCGAGTTCGACCAAGGTGTTCAACAGGCAATGGTTGTCTTTGAGGCCTTGGCACCCATGTTTCGCGCGGCCATGGCGAACCGACCGCAGTAAAGCGAGCCGTCAAGATGAAAGGGAATGGGAGACGGGGGTTCGATCAGACAACCCGAGACCTTGTCGGAAGCCTTAATAGGCACTCAGTGCTTTCGCAGTCGATCCGCTGGGCCAAACGCATGCCAATGTCCTTGCTTATCGGCGATTTCCTCGGTTCGCTCTTCGCCTCCAGAAGGACGCGAACGATCGACATAAGTTCGTATGGCATTCAATTCTGCCGCAGACAAAGCTACGTCAATGCGGTCGTTTCATGGACGTAAACTGCGGTTGGGCCATTGGGAAAGTAACGCCGGTTCGGAGCCGATCGCTTGACTCCAGAGGAACAGTGTTCGGTGCGGCCAGTGCTTGGCGGAACTCACCAGCCCGACACGCATTGGTTTACGCTTGACACACCGACAAACAACATAGACGTGTTCATCATCAGCGAGCGGAAGGCTCATGAATCTTCCGTGGTAGAGGTGCCCGTGGCCGCGTATTTGGTAATGACTGTAATAACGCAGCGTGTGGGTTGCGGTCACCCAGCGCAACATTCACACCATCTGACTATCCTTGGTCGTGTCAGCACCAGACGCCGGTGGTTGGGCATCAGAGCAAAGCAAAACAGTTCAACCGGATATCTTGTGAGGCCCTCCGATAGTACTTTCACGAATGTCTCGTAGTCGGCTGATTTGTGGGAAACCTCCTGCCTTTGGTTGCCACGATTGACTACGTGGAAGAACTGGCCCGCACGGTCATCACGGCTCTGACGCGGCATCCAACTCTTCCACTCAACTAGACTCAAGTCCAGGACTACCCGAGCCTAGACCCACAAACACCCCGGTTGCGTTTCCTTGCCCGTCTCCTTTTCTGTCCGTTCGCCTCCCTTCATGGTATTCGATTGATCTGAAACCTTTGTCCTCTGGAACCGAGGGCCGCGATACTCTTGCCGTCCGGGGAGAGCGTCATTTCGTCCGAGACTCCCTTTCCAAACGTGTTGATGAACGCCACGATGTATTGTCGGTCGGACGTGCGACGCCAGATTCCGATCGCTTTTCCATTCAGGGTGACCCATCCATCGGCTGTATAGTCACAAACATTCTTGTTGTGGTACCGCCATTTGCCGACGATCGGGTCTGGGGCCATTGCAAGCGCGAGCTTGCGTTCGAGCTCAACGACCTGCCTCCTGAGGACGGCTACATCGTCGCTCAATGCTTCCTGATCCTGGTCGTTTGATTTCTGCTGGAGAAACTTGGAGATCCGCTCAACCTCCCTCAGCTCGCTAGCCGCCACGGATGAAGCGAGCGCGTCCTTCAAATCCTCTCGGAGAGCGTCACCCGCCGCATCCAGTTGTTGGTTCATACGGGACTCCAAGAACGCGACACGCTCCTTGAATTTCGATACGGCATTGCGTGCGAGGGTCGACTCAAAGCCCTCGATGTTGGCCACCGATTCGTCCGCCCAACCTGGCAGAAAGCAACAGGAAATGGCGACGCATGCAGTGACAAAACGATTCATGGAAACACACCTTGCCAATCTTGGTCGGTCGATCGCGAAAAAATGACGGTGCAAGACTCCCGCATGCACCGATCACACGCCAACAACGATGCACGATTTCGAATTCTAGTCGTTTGAGGTGCGCCGTTGGTCAATCGGCACTGCGAAAGTAAGCGGGCCAACAAAAGGGGACGGAGTCTGCCGGAATAAGACCGGATTGAAATGGGGAATAAAAGTGTCCCACGCGGAACGACTCGCCATCGACGTCGGCCTCTTGGTCTCCATCAACGAGACGGCAGAGCCACATGGATCTCCTGCCGCACGTTATCACAACGTTTCACCGACACCGACACCGACGCAGCTGCGGTGCCGGCCGGATCGCAGTCGATATGCAACTTCAAGGGATCGATTGTGGACGCGAGCGGGCAGCGAAACTGCTACGAATCGCGGTAATTTCCGTAATTGAGCCTAAGTCCTTCAAGCCGCGAACCACCGACAGACGCCGCTGCTTGGGCTACAACGAAAACCGATTGCTTAAACGCTACACGCCGCACGGGATCAATCCATTGTCGGTTGGTGACATCACCTATACCCCAATCGCACAAAGTGGCTTTGCGTACCCCGCAATGTTGGTGGATCGTCTCTCGCAAAGGATTGTCGGCTGGTGCATCGACTTCTACAACATATCGCGCCTTCACTCAACGCTCGGGTATTCGTCGCCAAGCCAATTGGAATCGAACGTCCCCTGTTGAAATAAGATGACTCGTGGCCCACCAAACCAAGGCCACCTCATCTTGCAGCACGTCCCGCCGGGCGGATTCCAGAAGATCCGCTACGACGGATGGACCAGTCCCAACCATCGCATCTCCTTCGAGCAATTCCGTTGGCTGGTGAGGATCCACCTTAGCCTGACCTTCGTGCTGCAAAGCAGCCACAACGACCACGCCGAAAGACCCCAGCCTTTATGTCGCTGCGAGACCTGTGGCGGCGAGATGCAGGTGCTGCTGGTGACGGGTTGGCAACGACGCGTGGTCTACCAGCGAGGCCCACCGGATCCGAGGGGAACCCCCTTGGCACCGGCCCCAAATCCACGGAAGGAATCGGCATGAACTCCCTCCATCGCAACGCTTGCCGCAGCGATCTAGCTCAGCGTACGCGCGCCCACCACTCAACGCATCGAAAACATCCCTTTGCACCCGAGTTGCGTCCCGTACATAGCTGCTTGCATCGGCCCCCAACCGGTCGAAGGATCGACCTGTCCTCCGGCGCATCCCCGCAAAAGCCGCTCGTGACCAGCGTGCGGGCAAGCAAATCCCTCTCCTTCTAGCGCGATCGCACCACTTCAACCGGCCTTCTTGAACCAAGGCCTTGACACGCAGTCGTGCTACCGCCCGACTCCGGCCAAAGCCTTATTTGTTCGTCGCATTGCACTGTGATCTTCATGTCATGTAGCGTGAGTTCTGCCAACACGTTGATAAACCGCAAATCCACCGAGGATACCTGCGATAACCGCTGGGATAACCATTTCGGGACGTGCGATAAGTCCGAGATTCGCACCAGCGAACGCGCCAAATCCAACGTACCATGCCACGCGTGATCGACGGGCAGGTAGAGATGTGCGATTCGCAATCTGATCAACGGACCAAGTCGTGATCGTGACCAACAATGCAAACGCAAGGCAACCGAACTGTTGCTGCACGAGCCCAATCATGTGTTGGGCCTCGTTGAGCGGGATCTGGTGAACGTGCGAATCGCGAACACGAGCGTTGAGAAGGTGCCAAGCAGTGAAACGGCGGGAACCAGAGCACGGAGTAGATCTTCAGGCCAGTAATACGCGGGCCCATTTGAGAGATCCGTCAAGTTTGGATATCGCAAAGGAAGGTATGCCAGTGAAAGTAGTCCAAGCGCCGTCATAGCATAGAGACCGTAAACCATGAGGTCAGCCCGAGTTGTAGGTTGGTCCTTAGTGCGTTCAGCTGCGTCATTAGGTGCGTCGTATGGATTCAAGTACGCATGCTCTTCTGTCGACGAACGCCCCGCATCACCGGGCCGGGAAAGTTGATTGTCCACTTGTGGAAGCACGCAAGCCCGGTTCCGTGTGCATGCGATGGTTCTGCCTACACGTGGCGCTGGTGAGTTGAGAGCCAGCTTTGTGCCTCGGTGTCGAGATCCATTAGCTTGCCGTGTGGAATCTCATCGACCAACTCACAGACCGGAGCTTCGTTTCGAAAGTCTCCGTCCGGACCGGAATAGTATGGCGCATTGCTCCCATCGTCAGACCAATTCGTTGAATAGCCCTCGGTCCACGAATATCCGATATGGAACCATCGGTACGCATCTTCGATATTGCGATCAGGCCCAGGTGACGAGAGTTCAACTCCAAGTTGCAACGCAGCGTCCTCCCAACCTGCTTCAGCAAAGCGAATTAGTTCAGAGATCAACTCGGTTCGTGTAAGGAACTCCGGATCACTTGGATCTAGTCTCGCGCGATCCAGGAGATCACAAACATCTCCGTAGTCGGAAAGGTCTTCGTTCATTTCAATTGGCAGAACGGCCGCGATCACCCAGTCGCGGCAGAGGGTTTTCTATTGTCGAAACGCCCGGCTCCGCGACTTGGGTGCATCGCTTGGTTCATCGTCGTGGTGAATTCAAATCCGAAACGCAATTTTCGAATGTTTGCCGAGAACCGCGCTGGGTGTTTGGTATCGCAGTCTTAGTCGAGGGCGATCGTTGAGCTTGGTCTGTACCCGACGAACATCCCCATGACTGATTATCCCATAGTCTAGGACCTTTGGAAAATATTGTCGAATCAAACCATTCGTATTCTCGTTCGTCCCTCGTTGACCACTGTTATACGGATCGGCGAAATACACCTTCACGCCAAGTTCTTGCGTCAAACGTCCGTGGTGGTAGAA
>JBCDIU010000009.1:0-229925 GCA_038748615.1 Planctomycetota bacterium
GAGGTTACGAGTCCTTCCCATCGGGACTCGTAACCTCGTCCACTACGAAATCTAGTCCTCGCTTTCTCGTTCGTTTTCGGGCAGCGTTGCGTTCGGCCATGCGAGAGTGCTTTACTGTTCTTTTGCGAAATCCCATTGGACGCGTTTCCCGTCCTGGGCCTTCCAGCTGATCGCGCGGATGTCGAGACCGTCAACGGCTGGCACATGCAGGCGAAGCAAGTCACTTCTTCCCTCGACAGGCACTCGTACGGTGATGTCTTGCCAGCTTGTCGAGGCAAGGACTTCGAAGTCGACGGCCTGGGCGGTTGCAGGAAACTCAGCCTGTCCTTGAGTTCGCCACTGAACACGTCCTGTTGCGCTCTTGCCATCGACGCCCCGAGCTCGCAGGTGCAGCGTGATCGGCCCTTCAAGTTTCACTTGAGCTGTACCCAGGAATGGATTCTTGCCCTGAGCTATCACGCGTATCGCCCCGTCGATCGATTCGATACGGCATTGTTTGGGAACTAGTCCGTGTGTTGGAAACTTGGATTTTGCGGACGTTGCTGTTTTGTGTTGAAAGTCTGGATTGGCTTTTGGGGGAAGGCCGTCGGTGCGTTCGAAGTGCGCCTCGATGAGCTTATCGAATTCAGCCACTTTCTCCGGCATCTTGCTGGCAAGATTCTCGGATTCATCGAGGTCGTCGTTGAGATTGAATAGTTCAACGAGACCTTCGTATTGGTCCGGCTTGCGAGAGTAACGCCGGATGAGCTTCCAGTCGCCGTCACGCACAGAGATGCCACCGCCATGGTACGGGAAGTAACTCACGCTCGTGCGACCGTTTCCCTCGACGCCCTTCGTAAGAACCTGCGCAAAGGACTCACCATCGATGATGTGGTTGCCGGGTTCGTCCTGGCCCGTCAACTCAAGCAGTGTGGGATAGAGATCGATGTTGTTGACGACCGCATCGCTGATGGAACCAGCAGGAATGTGCTGCGGCCAACGGACCATCAGGGGAACACGTTCGCCGCCCTCGTAGAGCGTCCCTTTACCACCACGCAGGCCCAGGTTCTTGGTCGGGTGCTGAACGCCAGCAAACTCACTATAGATTTTCGTATAGCCGTAAGACTTACTCTTTGGATTGGCCATCTTACGCTTTTGTTCGCTCGCACCCATGCTGTGGGTGTTCCCACCGTTGTCGGAAAAGAAAACGACGATGGTGTTGTCGGCGATATCGAGTTCGTCGAGTACTGCCATCACTCGTCCGAAGTTGTCATCCATGGTCTTCAGCATGGCAGCGTAGACCGGGTTGGTATGACCATCGGTTTTTGAGTCCTTCTTGGCGAACTTCTGGATCAGATCCATCTTCGCTTCCCACGGTCCGTGGCAGTCATACATCCAAAGATTCAGGTAGAACGGTTCGTCTTTGTGTTCGGTGATGTACTTAATGGCCTCGGTACCGAGACGGTCGTCGATGTGTTCACCCGCTGGTCCGTCGACGATATTGCCAACACAATGACCGCCAGTTGGCTTCCCGTCCGAGTGGATGCCATGCGGTGAGAAGTAGGTACTTCCGGGAGGTCCCGTATCAGGTGCGGAGTGAAAGGTGACCTCAAAGCCGTGCTTGTCAGGCCAGTGTTCTTGCGTCAGACCGAGATGCCATTTCCCCATATGGGCAGTGCGGTAGCCGGCGCTAAGAAATGCTTCGGCCAGTGTCGTCGCGTCAGGATTCAGGTAAGTGCGGCTCTTGGTGAGAAGGTACTCATTTTGGCTTGTGGCAGGCTGATAAACCTGCGGTCCCCAAGGCGTTGGATCTTGGTGTCCATGGGCGGAAAGGATACCGTGCCGTGACTCCTCCTGCCCCGTCATGATGGAAGCCCGGCTGGGCGAGCAGAGCGGATGTGCGTATGCGTTGGTAAACCGCATCGCTTGCTTGGCGAAGGCATCGATGTTGGGTGTCTCGTAGTAGTCCGAACCAAACACGCCGCCGTCGGTCCAGCCCATGTCATCGACTAGGAAGAGAATGACATTCGGGCGTCGCTCCGCTTTGTCATCTGCCTTCGCTGACAGGCAAGCAAGGTTAACGATGGGCAGGAGGAGCAAGGCGTAATAATGTCTCATCGGTTCTCTTGTTGATGCAATTGTTTGTGATGAATAGAAAAGTACTTGATTATTCGAACCATGCTTCACCCCGCCAAGTAATTACTACCGATCGAAGTCAGCCATCTCATCGTCGCTTGGATACTCGTTTAGAAATATTGGCCACTTCGACTGACCTCAGAATGTTTCTTCGTCTTGTTCACCTTCGCGTTCAACGAGCAAAAGAGCGGAAGTACTGTAGTTTCACTCTGTCGCCTGAAGTGACTCTTGTTCAAGACTAGCAACCCAATGCGTAGTGGACGCTGCGAGAGGTCATTGGAAAGCTGCTATCGGATCATTGGCTGGTTTCACACCGGCTACGATCCGGTTCTGATCTACCGACGTTCCCTAAGCACTTGTCGGATCGCCTCGAGACGTGATTTATCTGGAACGCCTCGCGCATCCCGCGTTGGGGCCAACCATCCACCTTCATCGTACTCATTCCACGCGTAGATAATGACAGCGTTCGCCTCGCAAATGTCTCGATGTTGGTCCACGAACTGCAACGCGTCTTTTAGATGCGATGCAATCTCGTCGGGTGTCGCTTTCGAAGGGAATACCGGTTGTTTGTGATAGTCGGCGTCTACTTCCCATGAAACGGGATTCTCCTGCCGAGGTTGCTTGTCCCATCCCATTGTGATCAGCGGAATGTAAGGAGCGTTTCCGTATACGGCATTCTCCCAGAGTTGAGTCTTGACTTCGTCTGCAAGATCGACAAAGGCGGACGACGCGCTGGGCTTGGCATAACTCGAAACAGCATCAAATCCGAGGGAAATTACTTTCTTGACATCGGCGGCAGGATGCCATCCCATGAAAACGTAGTAAGGATTCAACTCCCGCTCGCGTGCCAACGCCGTGAACTCTTGGAACCGACCTATTGGCAACTCCTTGGATGAAAACACATAGACCAAAGGACGGTTGCCGAGCACCGTCTGGTACCCGGGCTCCTTCAGCAGCGAAATGGCTCGCTCCCGTTCGCGAGGCCAAGCGGACTTGGGCGAGTTTAAAGTGCTATGAAGGATCAAGCAAAATCCAAGCTTGCTGCGTTTTGAATTCCCAAGATATTGCCCCAATGCGGTGCTCATCGTGGAAGATTCTGGGTAGAGCAAAAATGCCCAGTAGTCCAATCCTGCGTGTGTCGCGTAGTCAATCTCCTGATCCATGACCGTTTGGTCGCTGCCATCGATTGAAACAACGCCGTCCTCGCCTATGTTCGCAAACCAAGGCAGACGCGCTTGGTGCTTGGGTGGACTGAGTGACCGCTCCACTTCTCGGGTAATGCTGCCACCGGTCCAAGCGTCCCAGCGAATCGCTCCAACGATCGGTTTCTCATCCGCGGAAACCAACATGCTCCACAACGACAGGACGCAAAGCGTAAGAATCCGAGTCATCAAGCTTACGCTCTTTGTTTGGTCACTAGAAACAATTCTCATGGTCGCCTTCCAACGGATGTGCCATCACGAAACACTTCCACGCCGGTCAGTCAACGGGGTTCGTGCTCCGCGTCTTTTTGTTCTGTATTTCCGAATCCAAAAACACTGACCTTACCGCTTCGAGATAACCGTAGCCGTAGGTTCTGCAGGGCTGTAAATAACTGGTTTCGGTCCACTCGTTCCAGCTATTAATGGTGATAAGCGGGGGCTGGTCAGGATGCTGGTCCACGAACTCCTTTGCCCTTTTGAGAGCTTGCTTGAAACGTTCCGGCGTATTGTCTTTAATCACGGGGCCAATGTCGTTAATCTTTCTCGGGCTATTGTCCCAGCCGATCGAGACGTGTGGGTGATAATTGGCGTTGCTAGTGCGATCCACCTCGTTCCAAATCCGAACAACGTCCGGAATGATTTCTTTGTAGTCGCGGTCAACATTGGTCATGTGGACAAACTGGTAGTGCGTGAGCGAATCAAAGCCCAAGTCTTCGATCAGTTGATCCTGGTTGCCGAGCTTCCCGCCATCGACACCCGTTAACTGATGCCCACCTCCCTTGCGAAGCGTCACCTGCAACTCGACATCAGGAAAGCCCGCGTCCTTTGCACTTGACCGAAACCATTTCATCGCATCGACGGTTTCTTCAATACCGCCAAGTCCCGCGACCAGATTGGCAAGATCGTAGATCATCACGACCGGCTTACCGTCTATCTTGTAATAGGAAGGCTGGTGAAAGTACTGGTCAATCCAGCGGTTGACCACGATTTCAAACTCTTCGCGATCAATAGCGCCTTTCCAAACGATTGATTTGTTCTTCTTCGTCGCAACGTCATCAGCGTTCCGTCGATCCCACATCAATTTCGCATCATGATTGGCCCACATCAGATAAAACTTGACTCGCTCGTTGTTGCGAGCCTTTAGATAACCGTCGTTAAGACATCCCTCAAGAAAAGGCAATCGGTCGTACCAATACCAGTCGAAGATAAATACGTTCACACCATGATCGGCCGCCGCGTCGATTTGCATTTCCATGACGTAGGGATCCGCCTCGTTGGTGTATCCCCAGATCGGGACCCTTGGGTGTTGATGTCCCGGGAACTTTGCCTTGCTCTTGATCACCGTTTCCCATTCGCCGATACCGTCCGGCCAAAACATCCTGGCGCGATCATCGGGGTGATACGATGGCCAGACGTAGGCGGCCACGTCGTACCGATTGGCCCGATTCGCGTTAGACCTGGGGTCTTCTAGTGAACGTTCCTCGGCTATGAGGTGAGAGCTAAACACAGCCAAGGAGAACGCAGCGATGGCAAAGGGACGAAGGAAATACATGAGTATGATTGTTGTCCAGATTCAGAGAAGTGAGAGTTATAATAGAAGATGAACAGCCAGTTCGGACGCGGCATTTTGAGTTGGCTTGATAGGGGAGTTCAATTAGGTTTTCTGCAGAAAAATCGGCTGTTGTAAAAAGATTGTAGAAGAGCCTGGTCACGCGACCCTAGGGGTACACTCCACCGGATCAATCCGGCGCGGCTTCATTGACCACTTTCCAAACCGCTGCCCCCGAAGTCGAAAACGACCCCATCGTCCTCTGTTCCAAATAATTGATAAATCGCTCGAACTCTGCCAACTCGTCGTCACTTGGGTTTTCGGTTAGAAAAATCGGCCATTTCGGTTGGCCCCAAAAGGTCTCTTCGTATCGATCACCTTCGCGTTCAACAAGTAACAGGCCGGAAGTGCCGCCGGTTCCAATCTCTCCAAGGAGGATGTCAAGCTGCACTGGATCCCGATCAAGCTTGATCCATTGACCGCAGGCGAAACCGGCCGACGCGATCAAACATGGGTAAGCAGGGTTGTCAGAGCGTGGTATCCCAAGCTCCTTAAACGAAGAATCACGCCGTGATCCTTCAAAGACTGGACTCCCGTTGATTGCAAGGAGCAGGTGATTGTCGGCGTAACCCCAGAACCTATAACGCCCCGACCGAGGCGGAATTACTTGTCCGTGGTACCACGTCATCCAGCCACCTTCAACAGAATGGGGTGTCAGTCCGGAACGGTCGGGGAAGCTGTTATAAGCTCCCGCGATACCGTGGAAACTCAGTTGGCTACCTCGCTTGAAAACTTCCAGGGAATCGTGGCCACTGAACTCGGAGTGGATCAGCGGTTGAAAAGCCCGCCCGATGATGTCTTCATTGGGAGATTCTTTTTGAATCGCAGTCGACCGGGCATAGCCGAGAATCATGCCTTGCAGCGATCCGATGCCGGGGACGGTTGCACGAAGAGAAAGCTCGGGAATCGTCTGGGATAAAGTGTATTGTGATTGCTCTTGAAGTTCGCCCTTTTGATTGAACTTTGCGAAATCGCCTTCATGCATCAATGCTCCTAACGCTTCGTCGAGATCGCTCACCGAGACTTGTCCGTCGAGCACGAGCACCTCCGAGCCATCGGCATTTGCTGAGACAACAAAACTCGTTCCCAGATCGACAAACTTCTGTTGAGACGTGTTCACCTCAAACCCTACGCCTTGCGGCGGAACAACGAGCTTGACCTGTCCCTGGAGCAGCGAAACCCGTTGGTCGCTGTCCAGCGTCAACTCAAGTGGACCCGTCGCGATCACATGCACGCCTGTTTCGCGAAAGGCAAGCTCGATCAATCCATCAGGCATCATCAACTTGTCGCCGGAGAAAAGCTCGGTCCCCCTCGCAATGAAGCCGTTCCCTTGAACGCTGCTTTGACCTTCGACTCGGATGACTCTGGCGATACCAAGCTCGATCGGCGCGGCATGTTGCTCAAGCGTGCGAAACCAGCCGAATGCACCAAAGATCAACGACGCGGCAAGGGCACTCAAGGTCAGCCACAATGGAATCGCCGGCTTCGTGTTCTCTGAAACAGGTTCAGGTTCGTTCAGCAAGCCTACCGCTTCATCGGCGATGAGCTGCTGCCACTTTGCGTCGATTGTCGCGAACGAACGTAACGTCGCACGAGCATCGGCGCTATCACGCAGCAGGCTCTCTAGCTGACCGAGCTCTTCGGGCGTGATGGCACCATCCAAGTAACGGTGCAGCAGCCTGAGTTCGTCAATTCTCATGATCCGGACTCCGGGAGAGCACTTTCCATGCAACGATGCAACTCTTTTCGGATACGTGAAAGGAGCTGATAGAGCGAACCCTCGGTCCGCTTCAGCCGAGCGGCCAACTCACGAATGGTGGTTCCCTTCGCATACGCCGCCAGCGCCAGTTCGCGACGCTCACGTGGAAGCTTCGCAATGCAATCATCGAGTGCTTTGAGCTGTTGCTGCCGCAGCGGTAATTCGTTCGCGCCTTCGTCTGCCAAGAGCGTGACGATATCCTCCGCCAGCACGAGGCGATCCCGTGCGAATCGCCGCCGCGCTGAAAGCAGTTCATAGCGAGCGATCAGGCAGGCCCACGCACCGAAGGCGGTATGGTCATCGAGCGTCGAGAACTTGCGCAGGGCGGCAATGCCGACCTCTTGCATCACATCGTCCACTTCCTGTGTCTTCGGGCAGCATGATCGCACAAAGGCACGCACGCTCGGCTCGTGCACCGTCCACAGCCGCAGGAAGGTCTCATGCGGTTCAGGGCGTTTGGATGGTCTTTCAGAATCTGCTGTCATGTTGCTCCTCAAGGGAACGCTACCGACGCTCGCAGATTCTAACGCGAGATTCTTCAATTTTTTTCAATGCAACATCGGAATCCGAACCCATGAGTAATCTTAAGGCGGGACGATTTCGGCACGTCGGTTGGACAGACCTCTGCGTCCTGCCAACTTTGCGGACTGCAATAAGTGGTGGAGACCGAAGTGGATTCGGGTCTTGCGATATCGATGCTTGGCGGCTTTGATATTTTCGACGATCGCGAAGGCCGACAAACTCCAATTTTCAACCCTCGTGAGTTTGAACCTTCACGTTTTGGTTGGCATCTTCACTTCATTCTGGGTCGGCTAGCCACGACAAGTATCGCCATCCCGCAGCTTTAGGTCCTCGCACGGCGGATGGGTTTGACGGTGAACATCCCGCAAACACGCTATCGAGACGGCGCGTACGTCGGTGCGGCGGTTACTTGCCGGCAAACTTATAGATTCGTCCACCGCCCATCATGGTACTCATCAAGACCTCACCCGAGTCCGTTTGGCCGAACGTGAAAACTGGTAACTGATCCCATGCGATGGGACGATTCGCGACGGCCTGCCCCGACTCGTCAATCTTCAGGGCCCACAGGCGACCGGAAACATAATCGCCGTAGAGATAGTGACCGGTCAGGCTCGGCGTCTGGTTGCCTCGATAGACGCATCCACCCGTTACCGAGCGACCCCAATCCTCGGTGTGTGGATATTCCACAATCGGATCAATCAGGTCGGCTCGTGCGTCGGATCCCTTGTTTCCGTTTCGGGTGAACTTGTGATTTGCTTCGCGGAGACTCCATCCATAGTTGCCACCCAGCTCGATGCGGTTGACTTCTTCCCAAGCGTTCTGGCCCACATCGGCCGCCCATAGATCTCCCGTCGCCGAATCAAAAGACATGCGCCAGATGTTGCGGATACCCCAGGCATAGATCTCTGGCCAGACATTCGCTCGCCCTACCAATGGATTGTCAGCGGGGATTCCGTATGGCTTCCCTTCGCTGGTCGCATTGACGTCAATTCGCAGTACCGAACCCAACAGCTTGCTGAGGTCCTGTCCCGACTTCAACGGATCGTCACCTTTGCCACCGTCGCCCAGCGCGATGTAGAGATAACCGTCAGGGCCGAACGTGAGCGTGCCGCCATTATGATTCCAGAACGGTTGCTGGATCGTCATCAACTCGCGTTCGCTGGTCGGATCGCCGATCCCTTGGCCGTCTCCGGTCGTCGTGCGGAACTCACTAATGATCGAAACGTGCGGGCGATCCGATGTGGAGTAATAGACGACAAACCGGCCGTTCTGGCTGAACTCGGGATGAAACGCGAGTCCCAGGAAACCTTCCTCATTCTGTTTGTCCTTGTAACTGACACGATCCGACAGGTCGATGAACAACTCGGCCTCATCGATCTCGGTTTCGGATTCATCGAAAACAAAGACCTCACCGGTTTGACTGGCCACGAATAATCGGCCGCTGCCGTCTCCGGCACCCGTCATGACAATCGGTCGCGAGATTCGCAGGTTCGGATAGGCTTCCACAACCTCGACCGGCATCGGCGACGTGTCCAGCGTGGAGGGAGGTTCAGCCAAGTTGACCGTCGACATCGTTCCCGTCGGTGATACCGCACCGACGGGTTGAATCGTTGCAGCAGCAAAGATGGTGGCAAGCACGCAATAGAGATGCGATTTCATGAAAGGGCTTCCTTCGAAGTAGGGCGATTCAATGCGTAGAAACGTGGAAACAATCTGTCGAGGCTGAAGAGGTCGACTCGCTGACGTCCTCGACTCCTGGCTCAGTTCATTACCCGACCGTTCAATGGCCCGATCACTGGATCTCGAGTAATTCGACTTCGAATACCAGAGCTTCGTTGGGCTCGATCGCTGGCGGTCGGCCACTGGGACCGTAGGCGAGCGCCGATGGAATGTAGAGGATCCATTTCGACCCCACTTTCATCTCGGGGACGGCAACCTTCCAGCCGTCAATCATTTGGTTGAGCTTAGCCGTCATCGGTTGGCCACGCTGCACTGAGCTGTCGAACACCTCACCATTGATGTGTTTGCCGGTATAGTGCACCAGGATGGTGTCATCCACGTTGGGACTGGCGCCTGTTCCCTCCTGAAGGACTTTGTACTGGATGCCCCCATCGAGAGTCTGAACACCCTTCGCTTTCGCGTTCTCGGCTAAGAACAACTCGCTTTTCTCTTGGTTGGCGGCTGCTTGAGCCGCTTGTAGCTCGGATTGCCGTTTCTGGAGCATGGCCTGGATCTTGCCCTCCATTTCCAGAAGCTGCTCTCGGGACATGGCCGGAGCACCTCCACCAAATGAATCCGAGAAACCTTGCGTGAATCCGGTCACCTCAAAGTCACTTGGTAGAAATCCCTGTTGCTGCAGCGATTGGGCAATACTGAAACCGAGAAAGTAACCAAGTGGGTCGGCGATCGTGGCGTCACTCTTTCCGGACTCACCACCGGCACCATCCTGGGACATGGCCGATGAGTTCATTCCAAGGAGTCCTAAGCAACCAACGAGAAACGACAGGCGAACGGACATGATTAACTTCCTAGGTGGGCGTGAGCGTGTTCGAAACGATGACGGCGATTGGGACGCGACGTCGTCGACGCTCGACACCAACGTGCTCGATAGACGAGCAAATTCATCGACCGCCCGCTAGTGCTGCGATCATCACGATCGCGAGCAGGGTGACGATGATTAAAGCAAGGATACTCCAAGACAAGGGTTCGCGAGCCTGACCGCCGAACCTTGCTTCAATTTGTTTCTCGAGCAGCTGACGTCCTTTCTCGGTGACACTGTCCGCGGACACGTCTTGTCCACTCGGATGGCCTGCGTTACCGGCCTTATTGGAAGTGTCCGTTTCGCTTCCCAAAGGCATGATGACCGTTGACGTGGCTTGGAGATGATACTTGCGACCGATTTCGAGCATGGCGCCCTGGACTGCGCGTGCGTTGAACGGTCGGTCCTCCGGATTCTTGGCCAAGCATTGAGCAATCACATCGCTGAGTTCGGATGGTGCGTCGCCGACGAACTGCGTCACGGCCGGTGGCATGACTCGGAGATGCTGTTCGAAGAGCTGCGCGAAATTCTCGCCTTGAAAGACTTTGCGTCGGGTCAGGAACTCGAACAAGCAGCACCCGAGTGCATAAAGGTCCGCTTTTCCAGAAATGTTTTCGTCCCCGGTGATCTGCTCCGGCGCCATGTAGGCGTGGGTCCCGACGGTAAGTCCTTGGTTGGTCAGTTCGGCACTGTGCAGATCGCGTGCGATGCCGAAGTCACCCAACTTAACGGTGGCGTCTCGCGTCAGGAAAAGGTTTCCGGGCTTGAGATCGCGATGGATGACCCCGTGGTTATGAGCACATTGCAGGGCTGAACTGATCTGCCGGGCCACATCGACGACCACGGGCCAAGCCATCGCGCCGCTGGATTCCAGGAGGTCCTTCATCGTCCCCCCGTCAACGCGCTCCATCACGTAAAACATGGCGCCGTCTTCGTTACCACCGCCGTAGTAGCTGACGATATTGGGATGCTTCAGTCGTTCGAGCACCAGCATTTCACGCCGAAACCTGGCCTGGATCAGCTCATCGGAACTGACGGCTGGATGCAGTTTCTTGATCGCGAGGTTCAGTCCACGCAGCGTTTCGGCAGCTGGACTGACATCGTCTTCGCGGACGTGGCTGTCATAGATCGTCCCAACCGTGCCGACGCCCAGAACCGCGCCCAAATCGAAATCATCGAGGTGGAGGTGCGGCATGAAACGGACTTAAAGGCGGTCGGAGTGCGCCGGCAGCTCAGACGCCCGCGATTTCCTCGATCCGAACGCGGGTATTCTTTTGGCGATGACCGGTTCTTTTCTTGCTGTGCTTGCGCCGACGGAACTTCTGCACGTAGATCTTCTTATCCTGTTTGGTGCCCAGGACCGACGCACTGACGGAAACTCCCTCGAGAGTCGGCGCACCTAACTTTAGCCCTTCGTCGCCACCGACGGCGAGGACTTTGCCAAATTGAAGGCTTTCACCCTCGGCAATGTCCCGAAAGTCAACGTCGATTTCCATGCCAGGCTCAACTCGATACTGGCGTCCACCGTCAACAAAAATGGCATACATGGGTTGATGGAAGGTCACGTGGGCAAGAAACAGGGCGAATCCCGTCGAAAAACGGATCGCGGAGCATACCGACCCACCAATCGGTTGGATAGCCCTCTTTTCCAACGGAGACGCGGCGTCAACTGACCGTGCGGGGACTATCCGTCGTCCGCCGCCTGCGACGTGGATCCCGCCGCCGTTTGGCCGACGGCTGTCGACAGCAAGGATTCCTCGGTCCACTCGTCACGAGGGCGAACGTCCATCAGTCGGCCGCGGGACATGACCGCAATTGTATCGCAGACGCCGAGCAGTTCTGGCAGATAACTGCTCACCATCAGGACGGCCTTCCCGGACGCCGCCAGCTCACCAATGACGTCATAAATGGTTTGTTTGCTGCCGATATCGATGCCTCGAGTGGGCTCGTCCAGAAGCAGAATCTTGCACTGATGGTGCAGCAAGCGTCCGACGGCGATCTTTTGTTGGTTCCCACCCGACAGGTCGCCAATGGCCTGATCAGGTGAGGCGGCCTTCACACGCAAACGAGTCATCAGGGATTCGGTCGACTCGCGAAGCTTCCCGTCGTTGAGGATGCCCCAGCGATTCGCCTGAGGTCGGGTGAGCGTCAGATTCTCGGTCAGGCTGCGATCCAGCAGCAAGCCTTCGTTCTTGCGATCTTCCGATACCATTCCCATGGCATCGTGTTGCCAACTCGAACGCGGCTGTCGATCGCGGGCGGGGCGCGTGTTGGATTCCGAAACGACTTCGACCGTGCCCTCCGGTAGCGAATCCAGACCAAAGATTCCTCGCACCCACTCGGTGCGCCCGGCACCGATGAGGCCGGCCAAACCAAGGATCTCGCCCCGGTGCAGCGTCAATGTCTGTCCCTGGATGCTGGTATGGAGGATGGGTTCACCAAGATCGTGCGACCAGTCCGGGTACAGGTCCGACACATCACGTCCGACCATCATTTGAACAATCTCGGCCATGGGGACACCATCGTTGTTCTCGTCGGTTGACTCCGGTGCAGACCCTTGTTTTAGAAGTTTTCCTGTGCCGACGCTTCGACCGTCCCGCAGTACTGTGAATCGATCCGCAATCCGACTGCACTCTTCGAGGAAATGGCTGATGTAAACAATGCTCACGCCTCGGCGACGCAATCGATCGATGACCTGAAATAGGTGTTCGGAATCGACGCGAGTAAGGCTGCTGGTCGGTTCGTCGAGGATCAGCACTTTCAGGTTGTCTGACCGAACCGCTCGTGCGATCTCGACCATCTGTTGGGCGGCGATCGAAAGCGTTCCCACGCGTGCATCGACATCAATGTCGTTGCATTGCAGTTGGTTCAAAGCGGCCGTCGCGATTTCTCGCTGGCGTCCGTGATTGATCATCCAACCCCATCGACGTGGTGCGTCTCCCAGCACAATGTTCTCAGCGACGGACAAGTCCGGCGCGAGGTTCAGTTCCTGATAGATCATCGCGATGCCCCGCGTCAGCGATTGTCGCGGGTTGCTCGAGTGCAGCGGCACACCATCGAGAATGACTTCGCCGTCGTCTGGATCACACGCACCGCTGAGGACTTTCATCAGGGTCGATTTGCCCGCTCCATTTTCTCCGATGATCGCATGCACCTCGCCCGCGGAGATCTCCAAGTTGACTCCTTCGAGGGCTTTCGTGGCGCCAAACGTCTTGGTGATATTCCGCAACTGCAGTCGAGCCGGACTCGCTGGCGGGATTTCGTCTAAGGGAGTTGGATTGTCCTTTGCGGGCATTTCAGGTTTGTCGGGCACGTGGAAGTTCGGTTGCGGTCGGCTGCAAACTAGATCGATCGACCGGGCATGATATCCTGCGGCGCCACTCCTCTCCACGAATCGCATTTGAGATCCCCGTGACCGAATCGCCATCCGCACAACAGCCAAAAGAACTACGGCATACCAAGATCATTGCCACGCTGGGCCCCGCCACCGATTCCGAATCGATGCTCGGAAAACTGATTCTGGCCGGTGTCGACGTCGTGCGGCTGAACATGGCGCATGGCACAAGTGAATGGGTTCTCGAGATCGTTGACCGTATTCGCCGTGTGTCCGAGGTCGTCGATCGGCAGGTCGCGGTCATGATGGACGTCAAAGGGCCCGAAATTCGAACCGGCCCAGTGGATGAACCTGTCGAACTCGTTGCCGGGGACGTGTTGGAGCTGATCACCGCCATCGACTCGGGCGACCCACTGGGCTCGCTCCAAGTCCAACCGCGCCTAAGCGTGTCGGTGAACTATAGCGGACTGCCGGCTGCCTTGTCGGTGGGGCAAACGATGCTCGTCGATAGCGGCCTGTTACGAATGAAAGTTCTGGAAACGTCCGATACCCGCGTGGCGTGCGAAGTCCTCACTCCGGGCGTGCTCGGTTCGCGTCGACACGTCAATCTTCCAGGTGTCCGAGTCGATCTGCCGGCGCTGACGGACAAGGATCGCAGCGATCTACGCGCCGGCATCCAGGCGGACATTGATTTCGTTGCCCTTTCGTTTGTTCGGACAGCCGATGATGTGAAAACACTCCGAGATTTCTTGGAGGAGAATCATTCCAGCGCCAAGATCATCTCCAAGATCGAGGACCAGTCCGGCGTGGTGAACATGGCAGCCATCATTCGAGAGTCCGACGCGATCATGGTGGCTCGCGGTGATCTTGGCATCGAGATTAATTTTGAGGAGCTGCCGTTGGTTCAATCTCGGCTCGTCAAAGCGTGCCAAGCCGAGGGAAAACCGGTCATCATCGCCACTCACCTGCTGGAGTCGATGATCGAGTCGCCCTTGCCGACACGCGCGGAGGTGTCCGACGTCTGCAATGCCATCCGGGAACAGGCCGATGCCGTCATGCTATCGGGTGAGACCACGACCGGTGCCTATCCGCTCGAGTCCGTCGAAGCACTCAAGCGGATCATCGGTAGCGTTGAACCAACGGTCGATCACGCCTTGAACTCGGAAATCGAACTACATGAACCGAAAGCCAAGATGCTTCGCTCGTCCGCGATCCTGGCACAGGACCTAGGCGATTCCGGAGTTGTTGTCTTCACACGCAGTGGTTTCTTGGCCTATGTGCTCGGTGCGCTGCGACCACGTGGAGTACCGATCTATGCATTCACGGATAACCACACCGTGTTTCATCAGCTGTTGTTGCCCTGGGGCGTGGAACCATTCTTTATGGAGTTCAATGAGGCCGATCCCGAGCAAACGATTCGCAACGCGCTTGCGCTGTTGAGAGATCGGGGTTGGTGCTCGATCGGAACGTGGCTGGGTGTAATCACGAACGTGTTGGCGGGTGCGAAGGTCATCGATACGTTGCAACTCAGGCAGATCACCGCTGACGAACCGTGATCGGCAGCCCCGGTCGACACTGCATCGACGGCTGGTACCATCTGCGGCCATGTCGCCCAATGCACTGACAACAGATGCCCGTGTCCTGTTTCGTTTCACCGGAGAAGACCGCCCCGGTTTGACCGCGTCGTTGTCACACCAGCTGGCGCGGTTCGACTGTGACGTGCTCGACGTGAACCAGGCCGTCATCCACCAATCATTGTTGCTTGGTTTGATGGCCCGAATCCCGGCCGGGTTGGTCATGGACGAGGTGATCGAAAGCGTCCGGCAATGCGCCAGTGGTCTCGGTCTACGGACCAAGACGCGGCAGATTCTTGACGACGACTACGATGCTTGGGTGAAGGCTCAAGGCAAATCGCGATTCATTCTGACGTTGTTGTCCCGAGCGATCACGGCCGAGCAATTTGGCGCGGTCAGTGACATGCTCAATGAACAGAACCTCAACATTGATGTGATCACTCGTTTGTCAGGTCGGCCGCCGCGTCAGCGCGGTCAAGGCTTGACGCGGGCATGCGTCGAATTCTCGCTTCGAGGTGAGCCAGATGACACGAACAGGCTGAAGGCACGCCTGCTGGAGTTATCCAGTCAGCTGGAACTGGATCTGGCTTGGCAACGTGACGACGTTTACCGCCGTAATCGACGCGTCGTTGCGTTCGACATGGATTCCACGTTGCTGCAGGCGGAGGTGATCGACGAACTGGCGGTGGAGGCAGGCGCGGGCGAAAGCGTGGCGGCAGTGACGGAGGCCGCGATGCGAGGCGAGATCGACTTTGACGAGTCGCTTCGTCGCCGGGTGGCGACCCTGGCAGGTTTGCCCGCCTCGGTTCTTCCCAAGGTGGCCGAGCGTCTGACGTTGACCGAAGGTGCCGAGCGGCTGTTGGCCAACCTGCATCATTTCGGCTATCGAACGGCGATCCTGTCAGGCGGTTTCTCGTACTTCGGGAAGACGCTTCAGGAACGCCTTGGCATTCATCACGTGTTTGCCAATGAACTCGAGATCGTCGACGGTCAATTGACCGGGCGAGTCGTTGGCGACATCGTCAACGCGGAAGCCAAGGCGTCGTTACTCGAAAAACTGGCTGCTGGAGAGGGTATCTCTCGCAAACAAACGATTGCGATCGGCGACGGTGCCAACGACTTGCCGATGCTCTCCCGAGCCGGACTCGGAATCGCCTTTCATGCCAAGCCCGTCGTCCGCAAGTCGGCGGAGCATCAGATGTCGACGATGGGATTGGACGCGGTGCTGTACTTGCTGGGCGTTCGTGATCGTGATCTCCAAGCCTAGTCGTGTTTAGATGGCGTCATCCGCTTGGCCGTAGATCGCCGGATTGAGTTGTGGGTCGTTGTACATCTTGAATTGCCGAAATGTTTGGTGGCGTACTTTTCCTGAGAAGAGCCGATCGACCAAGTGTTGCAGCGATTCGACGAGCTGGGCATGTTGATCGACACATCGCTGCAGTCGGTCCCGAAGCGGACCGACATCATCGGCGTCGGGATCACGGCGTCCAATCTCTTCTCGATAGTGATAGATGCGTAGTGACATGATCGATAGTCGATCGATCGCTGAACCGACCGTCTCCGTGTTCGAGGGCACGTTGTCATCGGTGTGGACGCTGGCGTCACGAAGCAACTGGTCCACCTGTTCATCCAGGACCTCAATCCCGTCGTTTCGGAGCTGATTGAGCTTGTCAATGTTGCGTTTGACTTTGGCGACGGCGGCGTCGCTGGCGTCGGGCTGGCGTGCCAAGTCCTCCTCATGCCACAAACGGAAGTTGAATGCGTGTTGGCGGCAGACGTGCCACGCAAGGCTGTTTCGCTCGGCAACCGGATTGTCGATCGATTGCTGGTGCCAACGGCGCACGCAATCGGACTGCAGGATTCCGAGAGCTGTCACGTCCATGTGGCGATCGGGCATCGCGTTCATGACGTCAAGCCGCGCTGCGCCAGTGGTTCTCAATCCAAGGTGCGGGCAGCGTCGATTTAAATGGACCTGCGCTAAATCCGGCAATTGCCTGATCGGGCAGTGGGTAGCCGTGAAATGCCAGGATTCTCATGTCGGATGGCTGATAGGGCTCGCGAAGGAGATTCATCGGGAAGCTCGGACGGCAATGTCGCTTGAAACTGCAAACCCAGTCGTCAGGCCAGAAACGGAGATCATCGCCAAGATGACGGGTGACGAATTGCTGTTCGATCCGATGCTGATCGAGAACATCACGCTGATGTTCACAGAAATGGTGGTAGACGCTGGCGTGGGTCTCGGGGTTGAATCGAAAGACGGACGTGTTGCCAACTCGGCCGTCGCGTCCGGGAATCCAAGCCCGCTTCTTTTCGAGCCAATCGTGAATCACGCAGAACCTGCCGGGCGCGAACGTGAAGAAGTCGTCGAGCGACCCCGTCAGGACGATGTCGAGATCCAGAAACAACGTGTCTCCGCGTAGATCGGCAAGACCCGGCTGAAACAGGCCGACCTTACGCCAAGTTTCGCCACCCCGCCGAGCATCAAACTCGTCTTCATTGAACGGCGTCACGGGCAGCGGATGAACGTCAATCTCGCTGGACAGACCGTCGGGATATTCGGTCAAGCAAACAAATCGGAACGGACGCGACAGATGTTTCTGCACGCCCTCGTGCAGCCGATTGACGTAATCTCCAGAGTATTTTGTGCCCCACTTGATACAGAGGATGTTGGCTGGATTCCGATCGGACATCGTTTCGATTTCCTTCCCGCGGGAGTAGAGAGCTCTCGAGGGAACGATACGAAAAACCAACCGCTCGGTGGAACCGACATTCCACTTGATTACGGGCGTCCGGGCGTCGCCGGCGGATCAGACCTCTTTTTCGTCAATCCAGTTCATCATGCGACGCAGCCCGATCCCAACTTGCTCGACGCCGTGCAGCCGCTCGCGACGGCGAGTCGCCTTGAAGAAGGGGGCCCCGGCTCGATTCTCGCTGATCCATTTTCGCGCGAATTCGCCACACTGGATATCGTCCAGGATGCGTTTCATCTCCGCTTTGGTTTCCGGCGTGATGACGCGTGGACCACTGACGTAGTCACCGTATTCGGCGGTATTGCTGATGCTATAACGCATGTAGCTCAAGCCGCCTTGATAGAGCAAGTCGACGATCAGCTTGAGCTCGTGCATGCACTCAAAGTAAGCCATTTCGGGTTGATACCCGGCTTCCACGAGCGTCTCGAAACCCGCTTTGACTAATTCGCTGACGCCGCCGCACAGGACCACCTGTTCACCAAACAAGTCCGTTTCGGTTTCCTCGGCAAACGTGGTTTCGATCACACCGCCCCGCGTGCCGCCGATGCCTTTGGCGTATGCCAAACCAATTTGCTTGGTCGAGTCCGCGGCTCCCTCTCCCAAGGCGATCAAACAGGGAACGCCGCCACCCTTCTCATACTCACTGCGAACCAGATGGCCTGGCCCCTTTGGAGCGACCAACAGAGTATCGATTCCCTTGGGGGGCTCAATCTGACCGAAGTGGATGTTGAAGCCGTGGCTGCACATCAAGACATTGCCTGCTGCCAAGTTGGGCTCGATGTGGGCTTTGTAAATGTCACCCTGCACTTCATCGGGCAGCAAGACATTGACGACGTCGGCGGCCTTCGTGGCCTCGTCGATCGGAAGGGGCTTGAATCCGTGCGAGACGGCCAAGTCATAATTGGCCGATCCTTCGCGTTGGCCAATGATCACATCACAGCCGCTGTCGCGAAGGTTTTGGGCCTGTGCGTGACCCTGCGAACCGTAGCCGAGGATAGCGATCGTTTTGCCCTGCAGATGAGAGAGATCGGCATCGTTGTCGTAGTAAATCGTGGCTGCCACTGGAGACTCGCTAAGAGGGAAGTGTGGAGAAATGAAGGGGGGAGGGGCAATGTGCGGCGGTCACTCGTTACCGCCGAGATAAGCCCAAGCGTGGATGGGATCAGGATCAGGCCGAGACCGGCGAGATGCGGGCGATTCCAGCTGGTGCTGTGGCCTCGGCGCTATCGCTTCGGACCATCGCGATACGGCCCGTGCGGACCAGTTCGGTAATTCCGTAGGGACGAACGCGCTCGATGAAGGCCTGCACTTTGTTCTCGCGGCCGCTGATCTCGATCATCACTTCTTCGGGACCGACGTCGACAATCTGGCCGCGAAAAATATCGACCAACTCGCGAACTTCGCTGCGAACTCCGCCGGCGGCGGGCGCCGTGACTTTGACCAGCAAGAGATCACGCTCAACAAAATCACGCGAACTGACATCAAAAACCTGGACGACCGTCACGATCTTTTCCAGTTGCTTCCGAACCTGTTCCAGAACCCGGTCATCGCCGACGACCACAAAGGTCATACGAGAAAGGGCGCGGTTCTCCGTTTCGCCAACGGCAAGCGAGTCGATGTTGAATCCGCGGGATGCCAGCATGCCCGAAATGTGCGCCAAAACGCCCGGGACGTTCTGCACCAAGGCGGACAAAACGTGTCGGGGGTGCGTATGGGACATGGGTCAAATCTGATAAAGGGTCGCGATTGGAAGGGCGGCATGATAATTTTGAGGTTGGTCGCTGCCAAGGGCCGCCACGGTTTCGACGGGGCATTGGCAACCTCCAGAGCCACTCACGCCAAAACTGAATCGCCGAATCGGAGCTCGTCGCGACGTGACCTTCCGAGTTGACTTGCCGATCTACCGAGGGCCGCTGGACCTCTTGCTGTACCTGGTCCGGCGCAGCGAGTTGTCGCTCTCGGAAATGTCCCTCGCCAAGATGGTCGACCAGTATGTGGAGCATCTCGATGTGCTCCAGGAACTCGATTTAGGTGAAGTCGGCGACTTCCTGGAATTGGCGGCCACGCTCGTGGAGATGAAGAGCCAGGCTGTTCTGCCGAAGATCGAGGACCCTGATGAGGAGGAAGTGGTCGAGGAGGCCGACGAAACCTTGGTGCAACGCCTGTTGCAGTACAAGGAGATTCGTGACGCCGCCGCCGTCCTGGACGAGATGTCGAGCCGCTGGCAAACCCGCTATGAGCGACTCGCCGACGACTTGCCGGCCAAACGAAATGATCCCGCCGACCAGCCGATCATTGATCTCGAAATCTGGGACTTGGTCTCCGCCTTCGGCCGCATCATGCGAGAGTCAGCCGGTCCGCCGCCCACAGAGGTGATTTACGACGAAACGCCGATTCAAACCTACATGCGACAGATCCATGCGGCCCTAGGTGATCGGCCTCGTGTGCCGCTGATCGACTTGGTCACGGCCGGGCAGCACAAATCGGCCTACATCGGCTGGTTCTTGGCGATGCTGGAACTGACGCGTCATCACGGCGCCGCCGTTCAACAAGACGTCCATGGTGATATCGAGATCATCCGCACTGAAAGGTACGCGAGTGAATTTCATGTCGCCGATTCAATGGTTGATGTCGACGCGCAGAGCGACGAGGCTGGGAACATGACCCTGCCATCCAATTGAGGATTGCCGACGGGGAACCCAACAGTGGCACGCTGCAATCATGGTGGGCCAATTCGAAAACAGCCTTTGCCTGTCAGATCATGGGACGCGGAGGGTTCGACCAATGACCGCGTGCGTCGGTTCCGCGGACGAGCATCCCTTTGTGATGCCATCCGAACCACGTCTGCACATCGGCGGCGGCGTATCGAATGGTTAAACCGCAACGTCGGCGGTCCGATCGATTCGCTTCGCTGCCATGCAATAGCAAGTCCGAGTGCATTGAAAACTGACCGGCCCGCAGGGACACATCGACTTCGCCATCGCCGTACGTCGTCGGGTCGGACACTGCCAAATTCAGGACCGTGTCGGCGTCATCGGTCACGTCGTAGTCAATCAGACCATGCAGATGCGATCGTGGGATGAACTTCATGTTCGCGTTACCGGGATCCGCGTCGTCAATCGCCAGCCAGACGGTGACGGTTTTGGTCGGACTGAGGGGCCAGTAAGTGCTGTCCTGGTGCCAGGGCACACTTTTGCCGTCGCCTGGCATCTTGCAAAAGAAGTGCGATCCCCAGCAAACGACATCGTCACCCAAGAGGTCAGCGACCGCGTCAACGATTCGAGGGTGCTGGACTAAGTCATAAATCCGGCCGAAACGTAAATGGGCGCTGTTGATGGAGTAGCTGTTGCGCCCCAGTTCAATGAATGCCGCCAGCACGCCGTCAAAAAAGGCTCGCTCGATCGCGACTTCGCCGTCGTCCAATCCCGCAAACGGCATCAAGTACCCCTCACGATTGTAAGTCTCGATCTGCGAGGGCGATAAGACCGAGGGTGATGGACAATGACTGGGCACGAAGCCCAACTGACGGGGAAGCGCGGCAAGTTCCTGGGCGCTGGGCGTCTTGATTTCGTCGGCCCTGATGGCGGTAGTCATGCGTCCCCCTTGGATGTGTCGAATTCGGAATGCGTTCGGTGCATCGCTCAGCGTTAGGCGAACACACCCTCATGTCGCAATAAAAAGCGTTTGCGTTCCATGCCGCCAGCAAAACCTGTCAGACTGCCATCGGAACCTCTCACCCGATGACACGGCACCAAGATGCTGACTGGATTGCGAGCCACGGCGGCGCCAACGGCCCGTGCCAGATGGATGCCGCCGAGGATGCGTGCCAAGTCTCCGTAGGTGCGAGTCTGCCCCAGAGGAATCTTGGTCAGTTGTGCCCAGACTCGACGCTGAAAGTCAGTCCCCGATAGTTTCAGGTCCATCGACTCGGCTGGGATTGGAGACTCGAAATAACTTTCCAACCAGTCCGCGACGGGACGCGGCAGGTGTGTCGGTGCCGACGACTGGAGGCGTTCCCGCACTTCGCGAGGAATCGGATGATGGTCCTCGAAATAGAGTCCCTCAACGACGGTGTGTTCCCCAGGTCTTGTTTGCCAAAGCAAACGCAGCGGCCCCAACGGACTGGAGTAATGGCCGAGGCATCGTGTCGATGGGATTGCAGTCAACATTTCAGCTCAATTCCAATCACCCGCGCGAAGCGTCGTAGTACCATCGGATGCGTCAGAGAGGATTCGGCGACTCGGGATTTCTTGTTGGACGCCACCGCCTGTGCCTGATGGACAAGCGTTTCAAAATTCAATTGAGATACCAACTGCGGCCCGACCGCCAGGAGCGCCAATGCTTTGCCACTGATCGTTTTGTTGTCGACCGCCGCTGCGGCCACCGCATCGCACGAGAATTCATCGAGTCGCGACAGTTTTTTGTACACGCTGCTGATTCGCGATCTCAAGAAACCGGTGTGACCAAGGCAGTGATGTGCCAACTCGTGCGCCATGATGAAATCGAGTACACCGGGTTCGCCAATTAACTCGATCCCGTGAACCATGTCATCGGTCAAGAGGATTGTTTTCTTGCCGCGGACTTTCGAGGCACCGGCGTTTTGGACATTGGATTCGTAAATGTAGATATCGGGAACCGAGGACATTCCCAGTCGATTCGCCATTCGTTGTCCACTGTCGTGAACCAGCGGAAACTGATGCGGGCCGACCTGAATGGCGCTGCCATTTAAGAGTGCTTGTTCCTTGCGACGCTGGGACAGGCGAATCAACGGGTAAAAGCAGAAAAAGAGAATAGCAACGCCGTACGTCACCAGGATCAATCCGACTGTGGCCACGAACGCCGCAACCCATCCCAGTGCAGTGTGAAGCCCCGTTCCTGGAGTCACGTAGTCACGCGGGACGATGGGGCTGGCAATCTCGGACGCGGCGGCGGATGGGAATGACATGACGATCACCGAGTCGAGAGTTCGGGAAGACCAGATCGCAGGAGAATCGAGGAGGTGTGAGGATACCCAGTCCCGTGGTTCCCATGGGCGGGCGTGGCCCTAAAATCGGCGACCGCAGTCTTGAGTCGAACCAGCTCACCATTCCCCGTCCGGCGCTCGGCATGTCCGCTTCTGATCCCTCATCCGATTCCGAACCAGCTGCGACGGCCGCGGCGACGAAGGCGGACGAGACGACGCTCCAGCCGTCGGAACTTCGTCTGTTGGTGGTCGACAACGAGGCAGCTCATGCGCGGGCCATGACGGAGAGTCTGGAGAAAGTCGGATATCAGTGTGATGTGGCCACGAGTGGTCCAGAAGCATCGGCGATGATCCAGCGGGAAACCTACGACATTGTTGTCACGGACATGGTGATGAATGATGTCGATGGAATGAAGATCCTCAATCTCTCGCGAGATCGACTGCCGGACTGCGAGGTCGTGATGGTGACCGGGCATGCGACGGTGCCCGTAGCGGTGGAGGCGATGCAGCGGGGCGCATTCAATTTCCTCGAGAAACCGATCACACCGTCGAAGTTGCGGGCGATCGTGGAAAAGGCGGCTGAGAAGGTTTCGCTGCGGCGTCAGAATACCGAGCTGATGAGCCGTCTGGACGAGCGATACGGCTTTGAAGGGATCGTCTACGTCAGCAAGAAGATGCAGACAGTCATCGATCGCCTACGACGGATTGCGGCGACCGACGCGACGGTTCTGATCACGGGTGAGAGTGGTACCGGAAAAGAGATGATCGCACAGTCGATTCATCAGAACAGTCCGCGTCGAAACAAACGCATCGTGGCACTCAACACGCGCGCCGTCTCCGAAAATTTGGTCGAAAGCGAACTATTCGGTCACGTCAAAGGCTCATTCACGGATGCCGTGTCGGATCGCGAAGGCGCGTTTCAGTACGCCAACGGGGGAACGTTGTTCCTGGACGAAGTCGGCGACATGCCGATGAGCACGCAGATCAAGCTGTTGCGCGTGCTCGAGGAGAGTCAAATCAATCGTGTTGGAGACAACAAATCGATCAAGGTCAACGTTCGTTTGATCAGCGCAACCAACCGACCGCTGGAAGAAATGATCGAAGCGGGCACCTTTCGGAATGACTTGTACTTTCGATTGAAGGTGGTGACCGTTGAGTTGCCGCCGCTGCGAGAACGGCGCGACGATGTGATTGCCTTGATGGATCATTTCCGAAAGATGTTCTTGCGCCGGCACGGCAAACCATCGTCACACTTCACGCCCGCCGTAACCAAGAAATTCTTCGCGTACGATTGGCCGGGCAACATTCGGCAACTTCGCAACTTTGTTGAAACCATGATCGTCTTGGATACCGACGGGCAACTCGACGAAGATGATCTACCGCCTGAGTTGGCTGACGGAGATGATGGTCACGCCACCGAGCTGCCCGCGCTGCCGCAATCCGATGGTCCGTCGTCCATGATCGGGCAACCCCTATCGACCATTGAGCGATGGGCGATCGAAGAGACGTTGAAACTCACCGGCAACAATCGTGAGGAAGCTGCCAAAATTCTGGGCATTGGTGCAAGAACGCTTTACCGACGCCTCGATCAGTACAAGAGTGAATAGAAGACCTGCGATCGTTCGTGGCTCCCACACTCGACCGACTTCATTGTGACCGTCGACGATCCAGCCAAACGCGAACCGCCATGCGATTGGATGGAAACGCCATGTCGTCCAGTTCGTCTTTGCCGGGAATGCACCATCGATATTCCGACAGCTCGTCGGCGGCGAGCTGAATCGACCGTGTCGATGCGACCCGGCAAACGTAGAAAAGGTCGACCACATCCGCAGTGACGCCCTGATACGTGTAGGAGTTGGGTCCGGTCGTCAATAGTGTCTGTCGCGTGACTTTTAAACCGGTCTCCTCCATGATCTCACGGTGCAGTGCCGATTCGATGGTCTCGTTTCGATCGACGAATCCGCCCGGCAGGCCCCATTTGCCGGCACCCGGATCTCGCGACCGCCGGACGAGCAAGAGCCGGCCGCGCGAATTGATGATCAGTCCACCAACCGCAGCGACGGGACCAAAAAAGAACGTGAATGAACATTTGGCACAACGAAACGGAATGACTCCCGGCTCCGGATTGGGATGACGGCACGCAGGGCAATACCGAAACGCCTCCGCCATTGGCGCCGGTTCGCTCATTCGATCTCCGCTCCGTGCAACGCCGCTGCACGTAGCACGCCCGCGCCGTTTCGAGACGATGCGAGCTGTTTCAATTCACTCACGGAATCGACCACGGCCCACCCAAGATCCTCCACATCAGCACGAGGCAAGTCGCTGTGCAGCCAAACCGTGTACGATCGGCGAAGGTCCGCCAATCTCGTCGCAAGCGAACGCATCACCGGATTCAGCTCCGACTCGGAGTCCGTCAGCGCCGGATCATCCAGTTCGTGACTCGTTTCTGCTGTTGAGTCTGCAGTCCAAATCCGCTGCCAAGACGGTGGGCATGGATCAGCCAGTCGTGACCAGACAACGATCGCGCCGCCCTCGGACACGTGTCGAGACCCGGCAATGGCCGCTCGAGCCACGTTGGGCCAAGTCTGCACAGCGATGTTGCCGTCCAGCGACGCCAGTACAAGGTCCGCCTGGGGATCCGATATGTCGTCGGGAGCATCAAAGAATGCTTCAAGCTGTTGCCGAATCGCCAGCGGCGTTCCCGATAACACGGATCCCACTTCGCCCGCGGCATCGGATGAAACCAGGACCATGACTTGCACGCCCAACAGATTGTCAGTCATCGATGCCGATGCGGTTGGATGAAAAGCGTCGGCCCTGGAATCATCCTGAATCATCCCTGACCCCGACTGCAGATGACGCTGCATCGATTCCGAATCGGCGAACATCGGAAAAATCCCCGTCGGATCGGAGCCAATACCTTCGTTGCGGCCGCGGGCACGCCGCGCCGCGACGACGGGAATCACCATGTCGGCGTCCACGAGATCCTGCGCCAAATAGACCGGAAGTGCCTCTTCATCGGCAATCACGTACCGCTGCTGCGAACGGTCTGAGGGTCGGTGTCGCACCACCGAGAGACCACCCTGCGACACTCTTGCTGTCATTGGATCGGAACGCAGTGTCTCATTGAGTTGGTGCACCAAGCGGATATCCACCTCATCCCAAAGCACGATGCTGATTCGAGCGATGTCGGTATGGGCGATCGCTCCTAGCAATCCTGTCAAAACGGCGGCCAGTCGCGGGACATTGGGGTCGACGGCGAACGCAACATGATCGCCCGTGACGATGGCCTGTTGGATATCGGGGAAATCGCAGGGCGTCCGCAGCGAAGCGGCCGCGCATTGAGCCACATCATCGTCTGCCTCGCTACGGGGCGTTGCTCGTCCGGGCAATGGGCCCACGATCTTCGGTGGCACGAGCTCCCAAAGCTCAGTTTCCATCGCCGGACGATACACGCTTGCGTCGACAAGATTTCGGGACGACATGAATGGGTGAACGACACAAAGTGGGAGCGAGCGGTCTGACGTGGGACGCTTCAGCTTAACGGAGGACGGTTCCAACCAACATGCCGACATGCTGACTCGCGATGCTTTGATCGCCATTCGGTGATCGGCCGCTCGAGGAGTCGATACACTTGAATAGGGTTTCAATCAGGGGACTGACGGTCAGTTCGATGTCTTGAGCCCTTCTTCAAAGCAGGGTACCGTCGGATGACCGAATTGATTGCTGAACGCCCTCTCGCGGTCGCGTTCATGATTGGTTTGATGGGCGTCGCGATGCTTTACGGTTGGCTCCAATCAGGAAAACGGCCGCTGGCGATCACGGGTCTCTTGATGTTGGTCTTGGCGCCGCTGGCATACGGCATCTCGGAGCGGATCGTGACCGATCGCGAGCGGATCGAACAACTGATCTATCGAACCGCCGATGCAGTTGAAGCCAACGACCATGACGCGGTCCTCGCATTGATTGACGATGAACCGACGCGGCGGCAAGCGGCGATGGAGTTGCCTCGGTATGAATTCACGCTGGCCGACGTGGCCAGCATTCGCGAAATCACCATCCTGGAAGGAACCTCGCCGTTGCGAGCGGAAGTCGACATGAACGTGAAGGTGGTCGTCAGTGATCGTCGCGGTTCGCTCAAGAACATCCGGGTTCCGCGACGATTGATGTTGACCCTTCAAGAACGCCCCGGTTCCGTCGACGGCCAACGTGAGCCAACATGGGTCGTGACGGGCTATCAACACATGCCGATTGTGGGGCAGCCTGATGGATTCACGACCAGCCCGATCCGATGAGCTTGTTTCCAAGGCATGAAATCCAGTCCGCGACCGAATCTCCATCAGCCTTCCGACATGGCTGACCAAGCGATGCCTGGAGGCTGGTTCATCACGCTGGATGGGGTCGACGGCTGTGGTAAGTCAACCCAGGTCCGGCAACTGGTGGCTCATTTGCGATCAACTCATGCCGAGGTCATCTCGGTTCGTGACCCAGGTTCGACCGATGTGGGAGCCAGGTTGCGTGCGATCTTGCTGGAAAGTGACTTGACGATGCATCGGCGTACCGAAGCGATGCTCTTCATGGCCAGCCGATGCGAGATGGTGGAATCGATCATTCGACCGGCGCTGGCACGCGGCGCTATTGTGGTTTCGGATCGCTACTTGTTGTCGACTGTGGTCTACCAGAGCACGGGTGCGGCCGATGAGTCCCATCAAGTCGTGCCTGCGGAACAGCTTTGGCAACTCGGTCGCCAATCCTGCGGCGGCCTGGATCCGCACATGACAATCTTGCTGGATGTATCCGCCGAGACGTCAATGCGCCGCTTGCCCGAACGAGCCGATCGAATGGAATCGCGCGGAATCGAATACATGAGCGCGGTGCGTCAGGCTTACCTGGACCAATTGCCGTTTTCAGGCGGACGCCAAGTCGTCATCGATGCCGATCAATCAGCCGACGACGTGGCTCAGCAAATCGCTGCGGTCGTCGACGGAGCCCGTGCCACGACGTCCAGCTGAAACGGCTTCAAAGGCACGCCTCAAGCGCCGGCACATGGACGATGCCGATCGTCCCATTCCGGATTCCAGCGGCCTTCGCTCGTGATCGCATCGATCGCGCCTTGAAGGACGGTGTGATAGTGATTCAAGCGTGTCTCCGCATGATCCAGGCTGCCCCCGAACGAACGCTCCAGATCCAGATAAATCAGTGGAACGGGCAATTCCATGACGGAGAGTCCCGCCGCGGCCGCCTCGGCCCAAAGCTGGAGTGGCATGGCGTAACCGTTATCGGTGATGTGCAACTGCCCCAGCGCCGTCGTGCGGTATGCTTTGAAGCCACAAAACGCATCCGTCAGATTCAGCCCAAGAAGACGATTGATGTCCGCAGTGATCCGACGATTGATGAATAAACGTTCCGCAGGCGGCGCGTCGTCGCCCTCGTACTGCTTCAAATAACGGCTTCCGGACACGATGTCCGCGCAACCGGCCGCCTCAATGAATCGCGGTATGCGATGAGGCTGATGTTGGCCATCACAATCCAGCGTGACCAAGCCCGCGTAACCAAACTGTTGGGTGTATGCGAAGGCTGATCGCAGCGCGGCACCGTAACCACGATTGACGGCATGGTGGACGACGAACAACCGATTCGGCTGTGCCTGACGACGTTCTTGGAGGCGCTCCGTCGTTCCGTCGGAGCTACCATCGTCGACAACCAACACATGTTCGGTGCACTCGAGAACTTCATCGAGCACGTCGTCGAGGAAGTTAATTTCGTTGAAAACCGGAAGTGCGGTCAACCATCGGTTGTCGTTTGCCATCAGATCATCTCCAAGTATGTCGGCGGCGGATGCTCCAACTGTGCCGGCGCGGCGATCCACTGGGTCGCCGCCTATTCCCCGCCAACATGGCAGCGCAGCTCTACATCATCTCTTCATACTATGGTCGTAGCAACTCGTGTTCCGCATCACAATCCTGGCCGCGAGAGTGCCGACGGTCACCCCTAACCGAGATCGCATCGGCTAATCCTCGAATCGAATTCGAACCGAGCATTCGTCTCCGAGCGTTGGACAGATGCGATGGAAATGGCGGGAAAAAACGCCAATTCGCGTTCAGTTGAGCTTGACGGCTTGGAGTCCCCTCGCCACACTCCCACGCTTCGATGAAGCCAATCGGTGGATCGAACCAACAGTGGGAGAGCATGCCACTGCCATGACCAAAGCGGTTTCGGCGGGATCGGTGTACTCGCCAAACCACCCGACAACTCCAGTCGTGACCAAAATGGGAAAGAAATCCAAGCGGTATCGCGCCGCACTTGAAAAGCAGCCTAAAGAAGCGCTGTCCTTGGGGCAGGCCGTCGACAAGCTGAAGTCGTACGACGCTACGAAGTTCGATCAGACGATCGAGGTTCACATGCGGCTGGGAGTTGATCCGAACCAAGCGGATCAAATCATTCGTGGTTCGCTAGTGTTGCCGCACGGCATCGGCAAGACCCAGCGGGTCGTGGTCTTCGCCAAAGGTGATGCGGCGACGGCCGCCGAGGAAGCGGGGGCGGATTTGGTCGGGGGCGATGATCTGGCCAAAAAGATCAAGGATGGGTTCACTGACTTTGACGTGTGCATCGCGTCACCAGACATGATGGGTCTGGTTGGGCCTCTGGGGCGAGTGCTCGGTCCGCGTGGCCTGATGCCGAGTCCGCGTGCCGGAACGGTCACCCCGGACGTCGGCAAGGTCGTGCGAGAGTACAAGGCCGGGAAAGTCGAATTCCGAAATGACAAGGGTGGCAACGTTCATGCCATGGTCGGCAAGATGAGCTTCGATAGCGAGAAGCTGGTCGACAACATTTCAACGTTCCTCGACTTCGTCGGCGGAATGAAGCCGCAGTCGATCAAGGGAACCTACATCAAGGGCATTGCCATCTGTGGAACGATGTCCCCCAGCGTTCGCATTGCAACTTAGTTGGGTCTCAACGACAGCTGGATTCGGGTCCGACTCCGTTTGGCAAATCCGAATCGATCTGGCACCGTCATGAACTCCCCCATTGGCTCGAATCAAACAAAAATCCGATGAGCAAGTACGTTAAAGATCTTGTCACACGTGATATCAAGCAACGTCTTGATGGCGTGGAAGATGCCGTCACGGTCAGTTGCACCGGAATGGATGCCAATACCACCAACGAACTGCGCGGTGAGCTGAGCCAGAAAGACATTCACATGATGATTGTGAAGAACTCTCTGGCACGGCGGGCGACGGAGGGTTCGTCGCTCGCGCCTGCTTTTGAAGGTGCCAAGGGCCAAGTCGCGGTCCTTTGGGGTAGCACCGACTTTGTCTCCCTGGTGAAAGAAGCCGTCAGGTTGGACAAGGACGCCGAAAAGTTTGAGAAGTTCGAGGCCACCGGCGGCGTCATGGACGGCGAACGGCTCGACGGGGATGGTGTCAAAGCTGTCAGTAAATGGCCCAGTCGCGAAGAGCAAATCTCGCTTTTGGTTGGCCAGATCCTCGGGCCCGGTGCATCCCTCAACGCAGCCTTGCTCGGGCCGGGCAAGATGCTCAATAGCCAGATCAAACAGAAGGGCGAAGAAGGCGAAGATTGACGCGCCGTTCGACTGAGGTTCATTCGTTCAAACCAAATCCAACTTTCCGATTCACTTTTTCGTTTTAGAGGTAGAGAGATGTCCGAAGAAGCAACTGCCGTAGCCGAGTTCAGCGACGCGGCGAAAGACATGGGCGACAAGATCGCCGGAATGACCCTGAAGGAAGCCAAAGAACTCAGCGATTACCTGAAGGATGTTCACGGCATCGAGCCTGCCGCTGGCGGTGGCGCCGTCGTGATGGCCGCCGGTGGTGGAGAAGGCGGTGGCGCCGAAGCGGTCGAGCAGACCGAATTCGACGTCGTGCTGACCGCCTTTGGTGATAAGAAGCTCAACGTCGTCAAGGTGGTCAAGAACATCACCGGCGCATCGTTGATGGAAGCCAAGAAGATGGTCGAGAGTTGCCCAGCAACGCTGAAGGAAGCCGTCTCGAAGGAAGATGCCGAGAAGGTCAAGGCCGAAGTCGAAGAGGCCGGCGGAAGCGTCGAGCTGAAGTAGTTCGAGTTGACGATCGGTCCTCGCTGAATCGGAAAATCAGTCGCGATTACAACCGAGTTGGTTGAATACCATCTCGGTTGTCTCTTGCGCCTTGGCCTCGCCGCGGCCGATCCGTTGTGTGAATCCCCTCTCCCTTGCCAGTTGAGCCTTCGATGGTCCGTACCGCCTCCACCATGATGCCGCTGGGCACCACCGCCCCCGATTTTGATCTGCCCGAGACCGAGGGTGGTCGCGTTCGGCGCGACGATTTTTCCAACCACAAGGCCTTGTTGGTCATCTTTCTGTGCAACCATTGCCCCTACGTCAAACACGTTGCCGAACAGCTAAAGCAGCTGGCAGATGATTATTCCGGGCAAGGTGTCGGTATCGTCGGTATCAACAGCAATGACATCGGTGCGTATCCCGACGACAACTTCGACGCAATGAAGAGCGAGAAGGCTAGTCGAGGCTACGCGTTCCCGTATGCCTTGGATGAAGATCAATCCGTCGCGATTGCGTACGGTGCCGCTTGCACGCCGGATTTCTTTCTGTTTGATTCGGCGCATCGCCTGACGTACCGAGGCCAGCTGGATTCCAGTCGGCCCAAAACGGATCTGCCCGTCACCGGGGCCGACTTACGTGCGTCCTTGGATGCCACGTTGGCGGGCGACAGCCCTTCGGACGATCAACGACCGGCGATCGGTTGCAATATCAAGTGGAAGCCGGGCAACGAACCGGCGTATTTCAACCCAGCGGGCATCGGATAAAGCCCCGACGGACGGCATCACAACGATTGCTCACCCTTGGGTTGAAGGCTGGCGACCACCGACTCGATGACGTCGGTCCAGTCACCTAGTTTCGCCTGCCGGTGCAAACGCATCCCGGCGTACCAGGGTGTCGAATCGCCCTCCAGTCCCCAACGCCAGTCCGGCACACGGCCCAAGATCAACTCCGTCCGAACGCCCAATGAACCTGCTAGGTGAGCTAACGACGTATCCGTCGTCACCACGGCGTCGAGGTTCTTGAGAATGGCGCCGGTGTCCATGAACTTGCCACCAGTTGTATCGAGTCCGCTGGGCAACCGAGTGATTCGCTGCGAAAAGCCGACCGTTTCGAGTTGCTCGGTTCCGGGGCCAAACTGGACGCTGACCAATTCAATGTCAGTCAGTTGGGCGAGAGCCTCCAATCGCGCCAGCGGAACGCTCCGGTAAACGTCCGCATGATGTTCGGGATTTCCTTGCCAATTCAAGCCCACTCGTCGACGGCCCTGGCCGATGGAGCCCAACTGTCGTTGCCAATAGGCGACCAAGCTGGGGCTGACGTCTAAATAGCCATGGCCAGACCCGTGGACCAGTTCGCCGCGATGGACATACCAAGTATCCAGTACTTCGATGAATGAGCCTTGAAAGTCGACCGCAGGTGGTTGCGAAGCAGGCAAGTCTGGCAGTAACTGATGCAGGCAATTCATGGACGAAAACAAGGGAATCAATCCTGCGTCGCACACCACAACCACGCGAGCGCCGTCGTCATGGCAGGCTTGCGCCACTCGTAGAAACTGAATGGCGTCCCCGAGCCCTTGTTCGGGATAGAGCAAAATCGTTTTCCCGCGGAGCGGTTGACCGGCCCAGAGGGGAACGCGGCTTTCGCTGCGGTGGGGCGCGGATCGGCACATGTCCGGGCGAGCCACGCCGGGCATTTTCCAACGCCAACGGTATTCGTCAAAACCGCGTTGGAAATCCCCCGTCAGGAGATAGATGACGCCGAGATTTCGATGCAACTCGGCATGATCCGGGTCGATCTGCAGACCTTGCTCGTACCATCGCAGGCCGCGCTGGATGTCGCCGCTCCAAATCCAGAGCGTGCCGCGATTCTTGATCGCCGATAGGTAATCGGGCCGCTGTTGTAGTGCCGTCTCGAAACACGTGTCGGCCTCCTCAACGTCGCCCAGCATCCGCAACGCGTTGCCGAGGTTGTTCCACCCGATTGGGAACTTGGGTTTCAGTTGGAGTCCGTGCCGATAGGAACTCGCCGCGGACGCAAAGTCGTTGAGGTCGAACTGAGCAATCCCCAGATAGACCCACGCTTCAGCCGACTTCGGTGCCTGACGCAAGACGCCGCGATACATTTGCATCGCGGCGTCGACGTTACCTGACTGATGGACGGCCCAGGCTTGGCTGAGAGCTTCCGTCAGAGTGGGCATTAGTCCAAGAAACCGACCAGATCCTGGCTGCGACTTGGTTGCTGGAGCTTGCGAACCGCCTTCGCTTCGATCTGGCGAATTCGCTCTCGCGTCACTTTGAAGATGTGCCCGACCTCTTCAAGTGTGTAACTATATCCATCGCCCAGGCCGTATCGCAGCTTGATGATCTCACGCTCACGATACGACAACGACTTCAACACACCCGTGATTCGTTGACGCAGCATTTCTTGCGTGGCGCCAATTTGCGGACTCTCGGCGCTACCATCGGGCAGTAGGTCACCAAACTGGCTGTCTTCGCTGTTGCCAACGGGACGGTCCAGCGAGATCGGGAATCGACTCATCGTGAGCACACGCCGTGCTTCCTCCACCGTCACATCGGCCCTGCGGGCCGTTTCTTCAATGGTTGGTTCGCGACCGAGTTCTTGGAGCAACTGACGGGCCACGTTTCGAACGCGACTCATGGTTTCGACCATGTGCACGGGAATCCGAATCGTACGGCTTTGATCCGCAACGGCCCGCGTAATCGCTTGCCGAATCCACCACGTCGCGTAGGTGCAGAACTTGAATCCTCGTCGGTACTCGAACTTATCGACCGCTCGCATCAATCCGGCGTTCCCCTCTTGGATCAGATCCAAGAACGACAGCCCTCGATTGCGATACTTCTTCGCGATCGAAACGACCAGACGCAAATTGCCCTCAGACAATTCTCGCTTTGCTTGCTGGTAGTCGCTGTAAACGCTTCCGAGCATTTTCACGCGATTACGCAGACTGGTCGGTGTTTCCTGGCACGCGGTCAGGATCTGGCGTCGCTCGTGGAGCAACTGGTCGCGGACTTCACGCCCGTGCTTGGTGCGTTTCTGCTGTTTGATCAGCGAGTCGATCTCTGTGAGTCGGTGGCTGAATTTCTCCAGCAGCGAGATTCGCGTTTCAATTCGCTGTGTCCGTAATCCGAGTTCCTCCACTAATCGCACGGCGCGACGTCGCCGACGTGCCAGTGCCCGCCATGCCTCCGCACGTCGACGTGTCGATGCAGACTTGCTCATCGCCACTTTCCAGTCGTGCCGGTTTCGATTCAGAAGGGTCTGCAGTGTGCGCAAGTTGTGGGGCAGACGGCCGACGATCTGTTCTTTCTCCAGACGGTCGGTCACGCTCACCTGAACGGTGCGATCAAACGGCAGTTGCCCTCGATAAACCTTCTTCAGTGTCTTGTAGGCCTCGACGAGCACGTAATGATTTTCGAGCAACTTGGTGCGAAAGCGACGTCGAGTTTCCTCAATTCGCTTTGCCAGCTCGATCTCTTCCCGTCGCGTTAGCAGAGGGATCTCGCCCATTTGCGTCAGGTACATCCGCACGGGATCATCGGACCACGTTTCCGACTCGTCCAAAGCGATCAGTTCGTCGGGGCTTTCAAGTTGGACTTCGCCCTCGGCGACGGCAGCAACCGCAGCAACATTGTCGTCTTCGCTATCGTCGACGGGTAGTTTCCGGAATCCACCTCCGGCAACGACATCAGCACTGGTCGCTGAAACGTCTTCGAACTCATCCATCATTGTGTCAAACAAAATCTCAACTCCTTCAAAAAATCAAATCTGCGGTTCCGGTCAACGTTTCATTCAGTGCGACGCACTCGACGATGACGTTAACTCGATCCATGGACGATTCATTCGCGACGGTCACTTCGGTTGAAAAACAGGGAACAGGAATCGCCATCGATGTCGGACCATTTCGGCCGCATCGGTGGCAGTCTAATTGCATCTTTTTGTGGTACGAGTCGCATTCCAGTATGGTGCGATCGAATCCAAACTCCCTCGGCCGCAGAGCGACCAAGATTGGTCTATGAATTGGCCCCACCGAGATGCCTGGGGTCAGTCAATTTGCCGCACAATGGCATCGCCCGGGACCCCGGGGCCACCATGCGGCGGTGTGTTGAACCGGTGCCAGCGGTGGACCGTGGCAGTGCGAACAACACCAATCATCCTGAGGAAGGGCATTCAATGGAGGCAAAGTGGCAAGACAGGCATCAAGTGAAGAACAAAACCAGTCAGCCGAGGGCAACATCGCCATCCGGACCGGAGAAGCACCGCTCGGGGGCGGTATGGATTTGGCCTAGCACGACACTCGGGATTTTCCCGGGAAATCGTCGCCGTGGGTTGGAGACCCACTTCCACTGTACCACTGTCTGCACGATCGACCCCCGCCGAAAAAACAAATGGAAAAACTTTCCGAACAACGCCAGATTCCGAATCAACCGGAATGCAACGATGACAAAAACAATTCATCCTCGCCTGGCCTCACTCCTGAGACACGAAAACGCACGGTGGACCAAGCGGGATCGCGAACCCAAATCCATCGGGCTGCGAAAACGAATGATAATTCGCTGTCGGGGGTCGTCGCGGCTCATCCCATGGATGTCCGGTTGGGCGGCAATGCCGCTACAACATCCAACTCAGTGGAACGAACCACTTCGTTCGATGTCAGCGGATCCTGGCACCTAACGGGAGCGACTGGTCGTGTGTACGCTTCGCTGTCGAGATTCTAGTCTTCCGGCTAGACCGGTCTAGCCGCAAAGCTGCGATTTTATGATGCACTGCCTACCATGCCCCCATTGCAACGCCAACCTCGAGGTGAGTCCCGCCAAAGCGGGCGGTCAAATCGAGTGTTCACAATGTGATCAGGCGGTGGACGTGCCCAAACTGGGTGAACTGAGGCAACTGCCCCCGTCGATCTCCGCGCCGGTTCTGACAAAAGGCGATCCAGGCAAACGAGGTATGCCGGTCATCTTCGCCGCCCTTGCGATGCTGGCCGCTGGTATGTTGCTGGCCGCCGGTTATTCGGCCATTCGGTACGCGATCATCGAAGTTCCCATCGACACCGTTGGTCATATTGCCCAGTTTCGTGATGCCTACCAAGACGCCAGTTCTGCCCAATTGGTACGCGAATGGGAGGACATTACCGAGCGAGACATCGACCTCCCGACACCATATCGCTATCGGACGATCCAGCTGACCAAAGCCGCCTGGGGGCGAAATGCGTTGATTCTGGCACTGGCTGGCCTGGCCAGCTTCGCCGCCGCCGTGGCCGTGGGACGCAGGGGCAGAACCGACGCCTAACGCACGCGAAATCCAAATCCGTGCCAGAAACCGCGCTTGGTTCAAGATCCCTAACGACGCAGACACTTGGTGTTGGTCGTGGTTTTGAGGGTCGTTGCCGAACAAGATCCGTCTTCTTGGTAACCCAGTTACCCAACCCGGCGTCGGTAGGGAATCCACCAGCGACATCGCCAAGAACGATTCGTGCATCCTCTTTTGCGGTCTGCCGCCCGGACATGGAATCCCAGAACCGATCCATCGTTCGACTTGCGCTCAGACTGCTTTGACTCGCCTTCGCCCGCGATTTGACGTCGAGCCATTCCCAACGGAAGTCATCGACAATCCTTCTTCAACCCGTCGAAAGCCAACGCTTGATGGTCTGTGCGAAGCAACTACCGCCGTTTCCGACGCCTCCTGAAAAAGCCGAGCGAGAACACTCCGAGCATGGCAAGCTCAGAGGCGGCGGGCTCAGGGATGGCCGATGTCGTAAGGACATTACCGGTGAAGTCCAACACGGCGCTTTCGCTGGGCGCAAAGTGTCCGAAGTCGTGATAGTACAACCAATAATCATCGTGCACTTGTCCCGAAAGGAATCCCAGCGAGCCTTCCGTAGGCGGTTCGAATATGAAGCCAGCCAAGGAGACGAAGGATGCATTCGTCTCACTTGCTAACGCGAGGGTACCGCCACTCGATGCCGGCGAGGTAGCTCGGAGATTACCAAAACCAGGAATGATCGCTGGAGCCCGGAAAATGCCGTCATGGAGTGTATATGCCAAAGGGTTGGCAAATCCCCCGGAGCTATTGGTGGTCGAGATGCCGGGAAAACTCGTCCGCGGTCCCCCAAACCATGCGTGGTTCTGGGCATACCATCCAGACCGACTCGTTGCGAGGATTTCAGGCACCCCATCTCCGTCGATATCGAGCTCCCATCCACCCTCGGTATTGAAGATCGAATGATCAATCGCGATTAGCTTCCCTTGGGCGAGAGGTGGATAGGTCGCCAGGCATATTAGTGTTGCCAGGCAAAGCGAGGGGGTCCTGGCAAAGGGGCTGCTGTGAACGGTCATGTAGATCCTTTTGGTCGACATATGAATGAAGGGCTGAGAACACTTGAATACTCTCATCGCCATGAAACTGATGAAGACTGTTGGCGTCTCTTGCTGACCTGGCCTTCCTGCGCCGAAAGCATTCGAAGAGGCGATGCCTTCATTAACGAAGTCGTTTCTTGGCGAATCGGTGAAGTAGGATAGTCGATGCCACGCTTGCGCGTGTGCGTCAACGAAACCGTCGACGGGCAATGGGCATTGCGTCTACATTGAGCGACATGCGGTTGGTAGACCCGTCTGTGGTCGTTCGACGCTGCGCCACCAGCTGTCTTCGAAAAAGCCGCTGTAGCTCTTGCTTGGATGGAAGGCCCATTCCGTCGCCGTGATTTGCTTCGCCACGGAAACGGCCCCGATCGATGGCAAAGCACGCAAGTCGCTTCCGTCGAATCTAGCGTCGCCTCAAGACATACACCACGTCTTCGGTGCCCGAATCGACTTCGATGGGGTCATGGAGGTCGTAGGCGAAGTCATGCGTCTGGACGATGTCCCACTGACCGCATGCTCCAATGGTGGATTGCATTTGTTTGGGCGTGTACGACCGGAGATGCAACTCATCGTTGATCCTGAATGATCGGCTTGGCGTATGAACGTCAAAGCGGATGCCAAATCGTTCGATTCGATCGGACGACTGTCGATGAATCGTCCACATGTGCGTGTTGATGGCCAGGTGACCACGCCGAGCGGACCAGGACTCCGTCTCGCTGGGTGGGACAGACGTGGGCGTTAAGTGCACACCCAGCAGGTAGAGTCCGCCAGGACGGATCACGTCGGCCATGCACTCAAAATGCCGCCGCGCGTCGCGTTCGGTCGCCACGTGCCGAAAACTATTGATCGTATTGAATGCCACACAGAACGGTCTGGAGGCACGGCGCAATGTGGGGGTCCATCCAGACCGCCCTGCAAATTCTCCAGAGCGAAAGTCACACATGTTTGCCACGATCGCTCGCTCGCCGAAGTCATGACGGTTCATCCTGGCGTTGCAGAACTCGACCGCTTTGGAATTCAGATCGAGTCCCCAGGCAGCATGTCCGCGTCGTAGCAACGACATCAAGAGACGGCCCGTACCGCAGGCGGGCTCCAAAAACCGGGGGGATCGTGGTGTTCCTCGACCACGCAGCAGGTAGGCATCGCAACAGCCGAGTATGAATTTGGTCTCGGCGGCAACGTCCGCTCCAAAGACCAAGTCGTAGTACTTCGGATGGTCATAGATGGATTCGTCCACGACATCCAAGTCGGTCACGTGATCGCGCACGTCATTCACCGAATCGGTTCCAATCCGAGACCACGTCTTAGTCCACCAATCTGTCCCGCATGGAGACTCTCGTGCATGGGAGCGAACAGCACCGCACCCAACTTGCACGCGTGGACGGCATAGGGCATCTCAACAGGTTCCAATAGTACCGCCGGATCAACGTTGGCAATTTCGGCCATCGCCAACTTGTGAACCGTGTTCAACTTCGTCAGTAACTCCGCGGGGTCGGGCTGCCCATCCTGTGACAGCGGAGGTGTCCCGCCACGGCCGTAGGTCTTGCGAAAACGTCCGGGGATTAAACTGAGATCCTCCGTCTTCCGACCTCGAATACGAAACATCAGCAAACCGTACTGGCTGACCGCCAAATGGCCGACTTGCCACGCCACATTGGAAATGTGCCCCGAAGGCATTTCATACCATCGGTCCATCGGCGTCGCTTCGAGCAACTCGTGTGTATACCGCCGAGACCATTCCATTTGTCCCACCGCTGTCTGCAGCACCGTGGGGACTTCGTTGATCGACGGTAACTGGTCAGACTGCGGCTTGGACTCATCGATGGCATTCATGCCAAGATACGTTAGCGGCTGCCCCAACGGTTGTCACGGAGGCCGCCGCTCAGTGAATCTGACAGGAACCTGAATCACACTGCCGACCGGCGATGCGGTACCGATTGCGTGCCACCCAAGCGTAGAGTGACCGCCACAAACCGGCTGTGCCGGGAAGATGGAGGATCGGAGCCGCCAACCAGAGTGCCGGAAGACGCCGCGACAGGAACCGAACGGCATCGCTGCCACCGTGCCGTGCGCCGCCTGGCTCGACGATCACCATTTCCCGCATGAGCTGTTCATGGGTCAGATCCGGATAACGCTGTTGGACCCTCGGATCATGCATCGAAAGAAAGCTGAGATGTTTCCCGTGTCGATCCAGCCGTTGGAGTTGACGAACGCTGGCCTGGCAGAAACGGCAGTGTCCATCGAACAAGACCACGGGGCGATCTGGATTCGCATCAGGGTCCGGGAGGGTCGATTCCGCGAGGTTTCGGCTCGCATCGGTTTCGAGTGTCGCCTCTTCGGGGAATTCGGTCGGATTCACAGGGCGTTCTGCTGTCAGGGAACCGTTCATGATTTCGTCGCCGTCGTACCTTGTCCAAACGCGAATCGAGTTTTCGACCGTTTCAATCTGCCCCAAATGTTACCATAACCGTAGAGTCCCGGAGGTCGAAACGGCGTCCGTTGATTCGTCGTGCCCTCCTGAATCCGAAAAAAGAGCTCTTCCATGTCGCTTTCTGAGGTTGGTAGCGTCGAGGGTGATGCAGCGGTTCTCGCCAAAGTCGTCTCCGCGCGACGCCGAATCATGTTGGCGTCTCTGGCGAGGTGTCTTTGCGTGACGCTGTTCATCGCCATGGTGATCGCAACGATCGCCATCGCCATGCTGGCTGTGATCCCCAGTGAGAATGGTGAATCGCCTCTTGAGACGACGCCTTGGATCATCGGTTGGTTGGTCGGATCGGCAGCCATCGCGTTGCTAGGGTCGGTTGCTTGGACCCTGTCGACAGCTCCATCGGCCAAGGAAGTCGCTGCGGAAATCGACCGCCGTTTCGATTTGCGGGAAAGACTGAGCAGTTCGATGGAATCCGACCTTGCGACGGAGTCGAGTTTTTCTCCCGCGCTCCGGCGTGATGCCAGCGCTCATGCGCAAGCGTTGCGAATTGCGGATCAGTTTCCGCTCCAGCCGACGCGGGTCGCGTGGCTCCCTCTAGCGATCGCGCCGATTGTGATGGCGACGATTTGGACCGTCCGAATCAACGAGACGTCGACGCCACCCCCGTCCAACATCGATTTGACGGAGGTCAAGCAGGTCAACGCGGCGGCCAGCGAATTGAAGAAACGCATCGCGGCCCAACGGCGTCAGGCGGAAGCCAAAGGGCTCAAGGAAGCCGAAGAGCTGTTTGCGAAGATGCAGGCCAAGTTGGATGACATGGCGGCTAACCCCAAGATGACCCGCAAAGAAGCACTGCTAGAGATGAATGACATTCGGAAGCAGATCGAACAGCGCCGCGAGCGTCTCGGTTCGCCCGAACAGATGCGGCGAACCATGTCCCAGATGAAGGGGCTGCAAGGTGGTCCGATTGGAAAGTTGGCGGAGCAGATTCGACGCGGTGACTTCTCCAAAGCCGCCGAAGAGATCAAGAAGCTGTCGCAGAAAATCAAAGAAGGCCAGCTCAGCGAGACCGAGAAAAAACAACTCGCCAAGCAAGCCGAGCAGATGGCCAAACAGATGCAGCAAGCAGCCAAGGAGCATGAACAAAAGAAACAACAACTTCGGCAACAGATCGAGCAGGCCAAACGGGAGGGCCGCTCCCAAGACGCGAGCCGTTTGCAACAAAAACTCAATCAAGCCGAAGCCGCCGATTCGCAGATGCAGCAAATGCAACAGATGGCACAATCCATGCAGCAGGCAGCCGATGCAATGCAACAAGGTGATGGCGACGCGGCCGCCGAGGCGATGCAGGAGATGGCCGGACAGCTTGGGCAGATGCAAGATGAGATGTCGGAACTGGAGGATTTGCAAGACGCGCTGGGCGACCTAGCTCAATCGAAGCAACAAATGAATTGCAAGCAGTGCAATGGTGATGGATGCCAGTCGTGTCAAGGTTCTGGATCCGGTGACGGGGCTGGAAATGGTTTGGGGCGCGGCGCCGGTGCCGGTGATCGACCCGAACAAGAAGATGAAACCAATACCTATGATTCGCAGGTGCGCGGCGAAGTTCGTCGAGGGAAAGCGGTTATCGCCGGGTATGCCGACGGCCCCAACCGGAAAGGCGTCACCCGCGAGCAGATCAAACATGTCATTGACGGCGCGATTCAGGACGAGGGTGATCCCTTAGAAGATCAGGTGCTGCCGCGCGACGAACGTGATCAGACCCGTCAGTATTTCGATCGCTTGAGAACGCAATGACCACGTTCACATCGGTCGAATCATTTCAAGGGCACTGGAGTCGACACCGATGCCCGAGGGACGGTGGATTCTGTTTCGATGACTCAGTTGGACACCACAGCTAGATGACGCCGTCGACATCCGCGGCGGCACGGCTGCGCTCCATCATTCTTGGAGCCGGTATCGCTAGCGCGCTGACAGGGTGGCGTTTGACCTGGCTTTCGGCGGGCGTTGATGCCTCGATGGGATCAGCGGACTCAAGACGCCATGCCGCCGTCCGAGTCGCCATGGACCATTTGGCTTCGCTGGGCCTCCCTGTCGGAACGGATGATAACACCGTTACTCTGCGCGATGTGACACTGCGGACCTCCCAATGGGATGGCCGAGATGAGCGACTCCACCAGATTGACATCGTGAGAGTGCTGGCTTGGAATCCGAAATCACCTGTCTACGTGATCTCAGGTCAGGATGGCCAACCAGGTCATCGGGGATGGGATGATGATCGCAACGGAGTGATCGATGATGAGTCCGAACTTGGCGCCGCATGGAGTGATGATCGATGCGTCACGGCGTTGGAATTAGCGACGGGTTCTGTGGATTCGCTGGATCCACCTCATCGAATCTTATCGCACGGTGCGTACGTGGAATGCCCGGTCGCCGATATGCGATCGGCCGATCAGGTTTCGTCTGCCAACCCGTGCGAACGATGGGAACTCTGGTATCGCGATCTTTCCGTTGGTCCCCGATGAAATCGGAGGCAATCCGCCGCCAGCGTGACTCGGGTCGGACCCAATGCGTCCACGCGCGACTGTTGTGATCGTCGGACGGCCCGATAAGTCATGGCAAGAGCGTCGGAGATCGCGTCCGGCGCTAACTCGACTTGTTCTCGCCAAGTCGTCCTGGCCACGCACTCCATGTCGGCATCACGCATCTGGTCAACGATTTGCTTCCACCGCGATCGTCGACGACCTTCTTGCTGAACGAGTGTCCGCAATTCGATCAAGTCATCCTCGGCGGGAACAGCGACAATGCATTGACCTCCCGATCGTAGGACGCGTTGAATCTCCGTCAACGGACGCCGTCCGAACAGCGAAATGACGGTATCCACACTTTCATTACGCGATGGTAAGCCCCGATCCGCGTTGGCGAGCACCCAAGTCGCCTCGGGCCATCGTCGAGCAGCGATTTTGATTGCACGCTTGGAGAGATCGATTCCGCAGTAACCGGTCGCCTGGCATGCAAACAACGAAGCTCCAAATGCGCCGACGCCACAACCCAAATCGAGTACACGAGCCGAACGTGATTGGTCATCGATCTCAATCCAGTCACGAAGTGTCTCGACGAGACCGTCATTATGACCTCGCGAGAGCCAACGTTCGCGTGCGTCAACCGCATCGTCGGAATCGCCTGGACTCTTGGAGCGTCGATCTTGCGGTTGCAGTAAATTCCAGTAGCCCTGCTTGGCTCGATCGAAGTGGTGTCCGGCGGCACATGTCAAACCGCGGTCGGTGAGGCAAAGGACTTTCTCGCAACGCCGTACTGTGCAGCGAAGCTCAAACATCAGCGTGAAGATGTCCGCGAGCCATCCATCGTGTCCCACTGTTCGCCGTCGAACTGACCACCAGTTTGATGCCGTTGGCGTCCGCTCGGTGCTGCACCAGTTTCAACCCATGACCGGCGATCGCGTCCAAGTTTCCGGTCAATCCGATGCCATCATCGTGGATACTCACTTCCCAGTGGTCATCGTTGAATGCCGCTTGGACAGTGACGTGCCTCGCCCTCGAATGACGCCAGGCATTGCGAATCAGTTCCACGACGATGGATTGCGCCGCCTCGGCTACGTGGCTCGACCATGACAAACGGTCCAAGGCATCGACATTGCACCAAGTCACCGGTGGAGCATTGACATCGCCGGCAACACGGACGGACTCCAGAAACTCACGCGCCCCACGCACCGGGTTATCGTCGCTTGCATCGGGCTGAGCAGTCCCCTTCGCCGCGTGCTCGCGATGGTCCAAATCGGATAGGATCTGTCGCGCGACGTCACGAGCTTGGTCGATCCAGGCAGCTGTCTGCTCAATGGATTCGGCATCCTGTCCACTTAGGCTGGACGACTTTTGGAGGTTCGACAGCGTAGCCGCGGAAGCGAACAGATACGGCATCAACTCGTCGTGAACGCGTCCGGCAACGTCACGATCGCGCGTCACCACGGCGGCTTACCCGAACCAGCCTTTCTTGTCGAAGCTGGCAATCGCCTTTTCCTCGCCATCTTGGATATCAAACAGCTTATTCAGCTTGGTGATTTTGAACACTTCCATCACGTTGGGCGAGACCTCACAAAACTTCAACGCCACACCCTGAGCCTTGCAACCTTTGTTCAGCATCACCAGTTTCGTGATCATGGCCGAGGACATGAACGAAACACCTCGGAAGTTCAACAACAGCTTCTTGTGGATCGCCTGAGGAACGGATTCCTGCAATTCACGGCCGACGACTTCGATGCGTTGACTATCGAGAATCTTCGAATCGGTAAAGCCGAGGACCAAAACCTCTCCTGCGGATTGACTGGTAATGGCCGCCATTTGGTGAAATCCCGATCGGAAGTAATTGAGGGGTCGGCCGACGCCACGATGATCGTGTCGACTCGCGGGAGGCGTCGCTGAATGCCCGGTAGTTTAGCCGGGTAACCTGACCGCGGCAATTCGGCAGCCCCGTTTTCGGAACGGGCCACGCGCGATGCCGCGGACTGACCACTCCCGATGACGACAGAAAGCAGAATTCACCTTCGGGGGAATCGATCTTGAGGCGGTCGGAATGAAATCGCTAACGTCGGGCTCGAGTCGGGTTCCACTCTGACATTTAGCCTGCCTGCATTGTGCAATCACGGTTTCCACGAATGATGGTTGATCGCCAACTTCTGATCACGGGCATTGCCGTTTTGGAGCTTTGTCTTGCGGCGTGGTGGTGTCCGCCATTGGTTGCCCAAGTCTCGCAAGCTCCGGAGGACGACTCAGCGGCGATCGAAGACGTTTGCAAGCTGCATCTCGCGGAACAGCTCGGTAGCACACTGCCGCTGTTGTGGGATCCAGATGACGGATCACTTTGCTTGCAGATACCTGCTGTTGATCCCGATCGTGCCACGGGGGATCCCCATCCAAGGCAACTTCAGATCGTCGCGGCCGACACGCGCGCCATCGTCCATCGGTCGATCATCGTCCATTCCGATGCGGCGCCATTGCATCTGCATGATCTCGAATTGCCCGCGGGTGTCTATGAGGTTCAGCTTGACGTCGACCACGCGCCAAGGTGGCAGCGGTTCTGGCAACGTGAACCGACGGTGGATCGCGAGCGTGTCGATGCAGCGCTTCGATGGACGCTATTGGTCGCCAGTCCCAGCCCAAGTTCGTCCGGTGACGAACCAGCCCAAACAGACGAATCAAACGAACAGGGCACAACCGCTGATCGCGATCTAGGAATCATCGTTCGTCTGTCGTGTCCGCCTCAGCCGACTACGGACGTGCAGGATCCAATTGTCGCACCTCCAGCGGAATCATCGCCGAGCGGACCTAGCGTTACCGATCGACTCGTCTCTTGGCGACGAACCGCAACAGCCGAATCCATACAGCCCTTCACACGATTGGTCGCGCACTACCGTGACCAAGTGATGACGTGGATGTCAGGCCAGCGCGGCAATGCCGGTTGGAATATCCATGAACTGAACCTGGTTTGGTCCATTCCCGTCCGCCCGACTCCTTGGTCCAACCTTTGGACGGAGTTTGTGCTTGCTCAGGCGGATGCGCTGGACCGATCCATCTTTGTTCATCCAATCACTGATGCCGACGTCGATCCGACGGACACGACCCGATCCGATGCGTCGCATTGGACGGAACGGATACTCGAGTTCCATTCGCAGTGGTTCGAACGTTCTCCATTCGGCGGCCTGCTAGTCGACACCTCTCTGGATGGGACTACGAATGAAACGGACGGGGAACTCATCGACGCACTCGAGTCGTTGGTGTCGTCCGTGCAGCAGGCGCCCGGTGTGAAGCTGATCGTGGTCGGAACTTCCGAAGAACTGGCGGATTGGGCGTACCAACAAAATCAGGTTCGATGGATTCAGTCACGCCGACGATCACCGCCATCGACACTGGCGGCGGAATACTCACCTGAGTCGGGACACCAGTTCGACTCCGATGGACATTGGTTTGGCTTCTACCATTGGCCATCGCGAGGCGGCTCTTCATTGGACCCGGTAGAGGAGCGAGATTCGCAGACTGGCGAATCAATGCGACAGACCATCGCCGCGAATACGGTATCGCGGCTACCCACCTGGATTCCACAGCCATGGACCGGAACGGCAGATCATTTGGATCTTGTGCGGGAATCGCTACCGGTTGACTGGCGAATGGTCGATGCCTGGCACAAGGATTGGATGAACTGGGTGACGACCACGTCGTCGAAATCATCCAGCCTCGGCGACATACTCATCGACGACGCGCTCCTTGTCGCGACGGACACTCAGCAAGACATCCAGTTGCACCAGTGGATGCGCCAATCAAGCGGCCGCTGGTGCACCGCACCCGAGTCGGCTTTGGTCCAACTGTACCGAGTCGATTCAGACGACACGACAACTTTGATTTTATTCAATCAAGCACCCTGGGCGGAATCCGTCTCCATCGAGACGCCCGCCGTGACTCGCTGGATCGGCGTGTCGGACAACCCGATCAGCTTACCGTCCGGTCTCCGAAAGGGGATGGTCGTTCCCGAGGTCATAGGGAATACCGCGAAGGTTGTTGTCCGTCCTTCGGGATGGGTGATCTGTCAATCGACGGCTCCCCTCGCCGATAGACTGACGTATGACAGCCATCTCGTTGGCGGTGATCCGGCTCGTGAGGAACTGCAGGGAAGTGTCACGACCGTGATCGAGCGTCTCGGGCTGCTATCGGAATTGAGACAGATCGATCAATGGCACCGCTCGGCCGGCACGGAGTCCGCCATGTCGAGTCCCGATCGATCTGAATCACGCCCGCGTTCACTCGATCGATTCCTTCCCAGTTTGACGTCCATGACGCCAATGACCGCGATCGAACGACTCAGCCGATCTTCGCACCCTCGGATCGCGCGGCCATTGGTTGCATCGTCGCGGGCCGATCAAGGTGAGGGTGGACTGATCACCAACGGTGGTTTCGAACCACAAGACTTCCCGAGCGAATCGGCGGATCTGTCCGGCATTGCCGGTTGGATGCACGCGCAACATCCAACCCACGCCGTGATCGTTGATCGGGATGAACCTCACACGGGCCAAGGTTGTGTGCGGATGATCGGGATTGATTCGTCCGGTTCCCAGTCATGGCTGATCAGTCAACCGATTGGGACTCCTGCCACGGGACGGCTGTCCGTTTCTTTGGCCACGCGATGTGAACCGTCCGAAGCAAGTGAAGATGGTTCTGTATCGCCGACGATGGAGTCCGGTCGAATTCGAGTCGCGATCGAGGGACGCCGCGGTCAACAGCCGTGTCGCCACGGGGAAGTCATCGAGATTCCCGCTGATGGTCGGTGGCAGCCCCGGCAGCTCGCTCTGCAATGGATTGATCTGGAACCTTCGCGGCACGGTGATCTGCGATTGACCATCGATAACCTTTCGTCATCGACAGTGTGGATTGATGACGTGTACGTCACCGATTGGTTTGCTTCCGAAGAGGAGCGAAACCGACTCCAACGACTGGCATTCTTGGCGGTCCAAGGATTGCAACGGTCCGATCGACGTCCCTCGGCGAAGTTGCTGCAGGACTTCTGGGCCCAACAACTCGTTCGTTTCCAACCGACCTTGTTGGATGTGCCGGAGCAACCCGAGAGCAAATCGGCGGCATCGGATCGGATGATGACCTCTTCTTGGAGGCGCAATCAGGCAAACGCAGTACCCGTGCCTTCATCGCGAACGCCGGTTTCGCGTCCAATCACCAATCACGCACCGGCATCCCAACCGGACATCGACGATGCGGAAAGGGAACCCTCCGAGGATTCGGAGACTCCAAGCATTGGGATGGCCGATCGATTACGCCGCTGGTTACCGTCACCGCTTCGCTTCTGAGTTCCACTCAACGCATCACAGGAACCGTCGTCATGCCCTCACTTGGATCCTTTCGACGTCGGTTCCTTCGCCCGCTCGGTGTTGCGGTGGTGACACTTGGTGCGGTGACCGTGGTGGCCGGATGGTGGCTCGGTGCGCAGACCAGTCACGTACCTGATTTTTACTCCGTGGCGCTTCGGCAGAGCGATGATGACCAACGGATCGCCCGCAACGAGTTCCATCAGGATGTCCAGCAACTTCAGAATGATGCGTCGCGTCTTGGCCACTGGAAAGCCAATTTTGACGAGTCACAAATCAATGCTTGGCTGTCGGACCAGTTGCCGGAAAAGTACGCCCGCTGGATAGCGAGGGGCGCTCGCGATCCGGCAATCGCGATCCATGACGGTCAACTGAAGGCGGCCGTGCGTTACACCTCGAGTCGCATTGATACGGTGATTTCATGCGACATGGATGTGTCGATGACGAAGGAGCCCAATCTATTGGCGATTCAGCTTTCCAATTTGAGAGCCGGCCTGCTGCCGCTTCCCATTGAGCCCTTCATCCGGCGAATTAGCCTCGAAGCTGCGATGGGCGACTTGGAGATCCGCTGGGACTTGACACCCGAGGGGCCCGTCGCCCTGGTCAAAATCCCGCACGAAGATGAAAGCTACGTGTTTCAACCCGTCGTCATTGAATCGGTCCAGCTGACCGAGGGCGAACTGAGCCTGGCTGGACGTACCGGAGACACAGCGACGGAGAAATACCAACCCCGAGGTCCGGTGCATCAGTTTGTTCGCTATCGGACGCCGACGCAGCGCAATCTTGCCGAGCGATTGTGACGGTCGCTGGTGAAACGAAGTTCGATTTGATCGGGCCAATCCAAGTTGGCCCGAGACGTTTCCCACTGAGTCAGACGGACCGACCAGTGATCGTCGGTGGCGACGAGGATGCGGAAGCGTCCCCATACATCGCGGCGAACTCTCCCACGCTGCCCCGAAACCGTGCCTTCGTAGTCGAGGTACATCGATCGATGATCTGGCAACCATTCACCCTCCAATGAGTCGACGCAAAACGAATCATCGGCCGGGCCGCTGGATGGACTCAGCGAAGGCAGGCGTGATGTGGCAAATGTCCGCAAACCTGCGTTAGGATCCGAACTGATCTGGAACATCCAATCGAAGTGATCCCCGGTGTTTCGCGGCATGGAGGGACCAACGGTGTGCTCTAAAATGACAAACGGCCACGCGTTGGACCGTACGCCGTGTCCGGCATCGCTCACGACAATGGCGGCAACTGGTGCCCCATCTTCGCACGTTTGGTTTCGAGGTAACGTTGATTGTGTTCGTTCACCGGCGGCACAATGGGGACCTGGTCGACGACCGTTAAATCGAATCCACGCAGGTTGAATGCTTCGGTCTTCTTCGGATTGTTGGTCAACAAACGTACTTCGCTCAGCCCTAAATCCTTCAGGATCTGCAGCCCCACGCCGTAATCACGCATGTCCGCTTTGAAGCCCAACGCGTGGTTGGCTTCGACGGTGTCCAGACCCTTGTCTTGCAGCGCGTAGGCACGAATCTTCTGCGCCAATCCGATTCCGCGACCCTCCTGTGGAAGATAAATCAACGCGCCGCGACCCTCACATCGAATCATGTCGAGCGCCATGTGTAACTGATCACCACAGTCGCATCGAAGCGATTGAATGAGGTCACCGGTGAAGCAACTGCTGTGCATCCGCACCAAGGGTGGGGGGCCGTCCGATTCGAGATCGCCAAACACCAATGCAATCGGTTCTTGAGGCTCGTAGTCGACGCGATAGACGATGATCTGAAAGTCGCCGTACTGAGTCGGCAAAGCCGCTTGAGCGCTGCGGGTGATCAGTTTTTCGCTGACCCGGCGATGGGAGATCAATTGCTCGATACTAATTATTTTTATCTGATTCTGCTTGGCGATCTCGATCAAGTCCTCCCGGGAGGCGCGGTCGCCGGTCTCATTAAGGATTTCACATAGGACGCCGACGGGTTTGCATCCTGCCATGCGTGCCAGGTCCACGGCGGCTTCGGTGTGGCCGGCCCGTCGCAAAACACCACCCGCCATCGCCAGCAACGGATAGACGTGTCCCGGGCGGGTAAAGTCTTCGGCCGCCGCGTCCTCTTCGGTGAGCCGACGGATCGTTTCACCACGCTCCTTAGCGGTGATGCCAGTCTTGGCCGTGGCGATGTCGATCGGGGTCATGAAGGCCGTTTGCAGCGGAGCGTTGTTTTGGGCAACGACCGGTGATAATTCCAGGCGTTTGCAAATGTCGGGCAGAACCGACACACACAATTGTCCGCGTCCACCCAAGATAAAATTGATGGTTTCCGTGGTCGCCTTTTCGCCGGCACAGATGAAGTCGCCCTCGTTCTCGCGGTCCTCGGCGTCAACAACGATGACCACCTCTCCGCGAGCAACGGCTTCGACAGCCTCGGGGACCGAATTCAATTCAATAGCAGTCATGGATCGTGGTCACAAAACGGCGAAGTCAATGAATGTCACGAACGACCATTCCATGACGTGTCGACGACTTCGCGGCGACGGCCCTCGATGTTTGCTTGGGGCGTCGACGAGCCAGTATGTCGCGAGCGGAAATCATTGCCGCCTGTTGTCGATTCTTCGTTCGCTAAGGCTGTATCGGACTAGCCCTCGCTCATAGTATAGGGCAGCAGTCACCTCCCCTCGAAGTGGACCATGATAATTTGTCCCGTCGCCTTGGATTGTTGCCATTGACGAGTTCGTGCCGGCATGTTGCCTCGACCTGTTTGGTGTCCTCCCTCGCATGGACCTTGGCGGGTTTTGCGATCGCTCCGTCGCCGGTTTTGGCCGAGCATCCGACCAGGATACTGTGGGATCTGCGATACAGTGATTCGGCAGGCTCGGCGGGCTTGTGTGATCTTTATACGCCGACTTATGACGGTGATCAGATCGATGTCAACGTCGACGATGCGGTCCCCATTCGCGTGACCGGGGCTCGGAGACCTGCGGTCGTGATGGTCCACGGTGGCGGGTGGATCACCGGAGATAAATGGGTCCAAGCGGACTACGCCAAGATGCTATCCGAGATGGGGATTTGCGTGCTGAACATCAACTACCGTTTAGCGCCCAAGAACGTGTTCCCCGCGATGGTCGACGATGTGCGTTCCGCATTGCTATTTGTCCAAAAGCATTCCGATGCGTTGTCGGTCGATCGAGAACGAATCGGCCTTTGTGGTTACTCCGCAGGCGCCCATCTGTCGTCCCTGGTGGCGGTGATGGCCGACGAGCCGATGGAGACCCGCCTGTTGTCGAGCAACTGGGAAGCCGACGACGAACGATGGCGATCGATGCCATCGATTCACGGCGTCTGCGCCGGCGGGACGCCAAGCGACTTTCGGAGCTGGCCTCCGGCCAATCGCACCATGGCGTATTTTTTGGGTGGGTCCCGGGAAGAAGTCCCTGACAATTATCTCGGAGCTTCCATCACCGCCCATGTTTCCAAGGACGATGCACCGATGCATCTGATTCACGGCGAAACCGATTTCATTGTGCCCTACGCGTCCGGTCAGAATCTATTGGATGCCCTGCGGCAAGCCGGTGTGTCGGCACAGATGACCAAGATCGAAGGGGAGGGTCACATGGTGACGTTTCGCCATCCCGAGACCATTGAAGCGATCCGAACGTTTTTTCAAACGCGATTCTTGGATCGGGCCGATACTGAGCCGTGAATCGTCGGACGCAATACGATCAAGTCGTCACGCATTGCTCGCTCCGGCGAACCGATACCTTTGAACGAGGGTCAGCGAATCACGGACGTGGTCGTTTTACGATTCTTCGTTTGCCGTGACTTCTTCGCATTGGGATCAAAAGCAGGATTGGGAGAGGACGGCACAAGGGCCTCAGTCGTATCAAACCAAGCAAGTATCTCCGAAACCAACTCATCACGCTTTTCTGGATTGGCATTGGCGACATTGGTGCGTTCACCGATATCCGTCGCCAAATGATAGAGCTCTACGGAACCGTTGGTTTCGATTGATTGCTGGCCGCCGTCGAGTTGCCACTCTTCGTGGAACAAATGCAGTTTCCAATCACCTTTCCGAATCACGGTCACGGGGCGAGTTCGAAACCCGAGCTCGACGTCGGACGGCCGTCCCCGCACGACGGGCCGATCCAAGTAGCCCGGAAAGTGCCAAAACACCGAGTCGCGTTGCAGCTTCCCGCCGGTAAACAACGGTCGTAGTGATTCCCCATCAAGGACCTTCGACGGCGGCAACGAAGCACCCGCCACATCCGCGAACGTCGGATACAGATCCACATTGATCACAGGTACGTCGCAACGACTATTCGCCGGGATGACGCCGGGCCATCTGGCGACAAAGGGCTCACGAATGCCACCTTCGTAGTAGCCACCTTTGCTGCCGCGTAGTGGCTCTTGGGGTGATTGATTGGTTGCCCCGTTGTCACTGGTGAAGACCAACAACGTGTTGTCGGACAACTTGAGTTCATCCAGTTTGTCGAGCAACCGACCCACACTCGTATCCAGGTCCGCCGTCATCGCCGCATAGCGCGGGCTAACTGTTTTCGTTGGCGATGCCTTCGACTTGGCTTCGAACCTGGCCAACGTGTCCAATTGAGACTGAAGCGGTGTGTGAATGGCGTGGTGCGCGAGATAACAAAAGAAAGGTTGATCTCGGTTGGACTCAATGAATCGGCAGGCTTCCTGCGTCAGCGTGAAGACGCCTTTGGGATCGGTCGTCGGTCCCGGCTTGTTGCCGCCGGAACCTTCCGGCAGACGTCCATTGCCAAAGGAGTTGTAAGAGACATCAAATCCCTGCACCGTTGGCAGAGCGCCGTCGTTACCGGCTAGATGCCATTTCCCGAAGTGTCCGGTCGCGTATCCCGCGTCTCGCATCGCTTCGGCGAGCGTGTAATTGGCTGGGGCAAGACCACTGCGGTTGGGGATTGCAATCAAACGCTGGCTCTTCTTGGGGCCTCGGTCGGTGCTCCCGACCGCGTACACGTGGTGCCTCGGCGTGTAGGTACCTGAAAGAAGGCAAGCCCGACTGGGGGCGCAGTTGCCGGCCGCCGCGTAAGCTGACGAAAAAACCATTCCCTCGGAGACCAACCGATCCAGATTCGGCGTTTCGAAATAGCCGTCGCTCTGAAAGCTGACGTCTTTCCAACCCAGATCGTCCGCAAAGATCAAAACGATGTTCGGACGTTCCACGGAGGCGATCTGCGCCGCCTCACCGCCGTCATCGCCCCATCCATGAGCGTGCGCCAGCGTCAAAACATTCATCGTCACGATCAGCATGGCCCGACGTCGCAGTTGGCTCCACAACGTTGGAGGAATCTTACCGGATGGAAAGCTGATCATGATGACTCCGCAAATCACGCGACGCTGCGAGGATCGATGAATGAAACCAGCCCATGGTACCACGTGACCGGTGCATCAGCGGCGGACCCTCCAGAAGGCGTCGCAAAACGGTTCGGAATCCAAGGAATTCGGGAGCTCCGCTGCGAAGGCGCTTCAGAGGACGGAAGGCGAATTCTTTGAATGATGGGGTGAGTTTGGCGGCTGATTACTTCCCGTCTCCACACGCGGCCGCCAAGTTGGGGGCCGCCAGCATCCGGGCATCTCGGACACGGAAATGTGTTCAAGCGAAGGACCTGTTCGGGGGCGATTACTCGGAAAATGTCGGTTTTCGGAACAGATTTCTGGCCCTGGCGATCGATACAACCCCTACATCATGCCAGCGGAACTATTTGACGCTGCCGACGCGATAGCCCTGGGGTCAAACGTGCCACGACGCTAAAGTGTGGTGCTGACGCGATTTGAGCGGTCTATATCACTCTGGCAAGATGTCGAGTTTGACGCCGAACAGCCGCCAGATTTCTCCATGGCTTCTGACCGCTGGTTCCACCGCGGTGATCCATTTAGTTGACCCCATCTTCGTTTCCCTCATGTCCAACTCGACGACCGCACCGACCACGACCGCCAAGAATGTCCAAGCGATCTCCGGCATCACTGTCCGCCTAGCCGGCGACTCCGGTGACGGCATGCAGTTGCTCGGCACCCAGCTAACCAACACATCCGCCTTGGCAGGCAATGACGTCGCTACGTTCCCCGATTTTCCAGCGGAGATCCGGGCACCTCGCGGGACCCGGGCGGGCGTCTCCGGATTTCAGGTCCAGTTTGCCAGCGAAGAAATTTTCACGCCGGGAGACACGCTCGACGCACTCGTCGTCATGAATACGGCCGCGTTGGTGACCAACATTGGTGACCTTCGCAAAGGTGGCATCCTGATCGCGAACGAAGACGGGTTCAATGAAAAGGAGTTCAAACTCGCTAAGGTGGATTCCAATCCGCTCGATGCCGAGGTCCTGATGAACTCGTATCGGGTCGTGAAGGTCAATATGACCAAGATGACTCGGGACGCGGTTTCGGAGCACGGTCTCTCGACCAAGATCGCCGATCGCTGCAAAAACTTTTTTGCCATGGGCCTGGTCTACTGGCTGTTCGGTCGGTCATTGGATCCCACGCTGCGATTCATCGAAGCCAAGTTTGGAAAGAAGCCCGATGTGGCAGCCGCCAACATCGCGGCACTGCGTGCGGGATGGGCGTATGGCGAGACGACCGAGGAGTTCGGTGAGAGCTACCAAGTCGAAGCAGCGGAATTGGTACCGGGAACGTACCGCAACATCATGGGAAATCAGGCCATCGCATGGGGCCTGATCGCCGCCTCGAAGTGCTGCGACAAAGATCTCTTTTATGGGACGTATCCGATCACTCCCGCGTCGGACATTCTGCATGAACTAACGAAGTACAAGCACTTCGGAGTCCGAACGTTTCAAGCCGAGGACGAGATCGCCGCCGTCTGCGCCACCATTGGCGCGGCCTTCGGTGGTGCCATGGCCGTCACAGCCAGTTCGGGCCCCGGCATCGCTCTCAAGGGCGAGGCAATGGGACTGGGCGTGATGGTGGAATTGCCCATGATCATCGTGAACGTCCAACGCGGCGGACCGTCGACGGGCCTGCCAACCAAAACGGAACAGAGCGATCTGCTGCAAGCGATGTACGGGCGCAATGGTGAAGCTCCGATGCCGGTATTGGCACCCCGTTCGCCAGGGGATTGTTTTGACATGGCCGTTGAAGCATGGCGGATTGCCACGGAGTGCATGGTGCCGGTCATGTTGCTGTCGGACGGATACATCGCCAATGGCAGTGAACCATGGAAGATCCCCGACGTCGATCAGCTACCCAAGATTGATTGTTCGCATCCGACAGAGAAAGTCGGTGGCGAACCGTTCCTGCCATACGAAAGAGATGAAAACTTGGCCCGGCCGTGGGCGATTCCGGGCACGCCGGACTTGATGCACCGCATCGGTGGACTGGAAAAGGAAGATGGGACCGGAAACGTTTCCTATGATCCGGCCAATCACCAGCACATGGTCGACACGCGCGCTAGGAAGGTGGCTGAACTCGCTCAGCGAATTCCGGAGCAAGACGTCTTTGGTGAGTCGTCCGGTGACGTGCTCGTTGTGTCCTGGGGCGGCACCTATGGGGCATGCCACACCGCGGTGAAGCAATGCCAATCCAAAGGCCATCAGGTTTCCCATGCCCACATCCGTTATCTCAATCCACTACCTCGGAATATCGGTGACTTGCTGAAGTCGTTCAGCACGGTCTTGGTGCCTGAACTCAACTCAGGCCAACTGCGCATGTTGTTGCGGGCGGAGTATTTGGTGGATGCCATTGGCATCAACAAAGTCCAAGGCAAACCGTTCACGGTCACTGAACTGGTCGACGAAATCACTTCGCATGTCGTCGCGCCCTGTCACCGGAAGGTGGGCTGAGCCAGCCTCGCCACCAACCCCGGATCCAACCATTCACCCCATGACATCGTTTCGTCATCCATTATGAATTTGCCTGTCCTGAAAGCGGCCGATTTTGCGTCGGACCAAGATGTACGCTGGTGCCCCGGTTGCGGCGATTATTCGATCCTGGCTCAGATGAAGAAAATCTTGCCGGACGTCGGTGTCCCCCGCGAGAAGACGGTCTTCATCAGCGGGATCGGATGCAGCAGCCGGTTCCCGTATTACATGAACACCTACGGGATGCACAGCATCCACGGACGGGCGCCAACTTTCGCGACAGGCTTGAAGTCAACACGTCCCGATTTGTCGGTATGGGTAATCACGGGTGACGGTGACTCCTTGTCGATCGGTGGCAATCACTTCATCCACTGCCTACGACGTAATTTGGACGTCAACATCGTCCTGTTCAACAATCGGATTTATGGCCTTACCAAGGGGCAATACAGTCCGACCAGTGTGGAGGGTCAGATCACCAAGAGCACGCCCATGGGCGCGATCGATCATCCTCTGTCGCCGCTGTCAGTAGCACTCGCCGCAGAGGCGACGTTCGTCGCCCGCAGCATCGATGCGCACGTCAAGCATCTCGGAGAAACACTCAAGGCCGCTGCGCAGCACAAGGGAACGTCGCTCGTTGAGGTGTACCAAAACTGCAACGTCTTCAATGACGGTGCGATGGCATACGCCCAAGAACGCAAGCAGCGCGCCAACAACATCGTCGAGTTACAGCACGGCAAACCATTGATCTTTGGTACCGGATCGGACAAAGGAATCCGATTGACGGGAAACCACTTGGAAGTCGTCAACACCGCCGACGTCCCCACGGATGACCTGCTGATTCATGATGCTCATGATCCTAATCCAGCAATTCAGATGATGCTGGCTCGAATGAAGTACCCGGAAATGCCCGAGCCGATCGGCGTGCTGCGGTCCGTCGACAACGTGGCCACCTACGACGAGCAAATCAACGATCAAGTGACGCAGGCCCGCGCGAGCAAAGGCGAGGGTGATCTGCAAGCACTGTTCACTTCTGGCGATACATGGGAGGTATCCGCATGATGTCCCGCGGCAAAACGTACAACGACGCCACGGCGGCTATCGGCATGACGCCGATGATCCGCATCAATCGGCTCGTCCCGGATGGCGATGCCACCGTATTCGCCAAGTGCGAATTCTTCCAGCCGCTCAACAGCGTCAAGGATCGAATCGGGGCCGCGATGATTGCGGCGGGCGAACGTGACGGTCATATCAAGGAGGGGACTCACGTCATCGAGCCGACATCGGGCAACACGGGCATTGCTCTAGCGTTTGTCTGTGCCGCAAAAGGCTACAAGCTGACGCTCACCATGCCCGAATCCATGTCGGTCGAACGACGAGCGTTGCTCCGCGCGATGGGCGCCAATTTGGTGCTGACCGCTGCGGGCGACGGCATGAACGGCGCCATCACGACAGCGCGGGAGTTAGTCGAAAAAACGGACAACGCCTTCATGCCTCAGCAATTCGAGAATCCCGCCAATCCCGCGATCCATGAGGAAACGACTGGACCCGAGATCTGGGCCGACAGCGGCAACCAAATCGATGCCATCGTGGCCGGCGTGGGCACGGGCGGCACCATCACGGGCGCCTCGCGTTTCCTGAAATCCGTCAATCCCGACTTCAAAGCGATCGCTGTGGAGCCCAAGCATTCACCGGTGATTAGCGGTGGGTCGCCCGGGAAACACCGAATCCAAGGCATTGGTGCCGGATTCGTCCCGAAGAACTTGGACACATCGATTATCGATGATGTCATCCAAGTCGATGACGAAGACGCGTTCGAATGGGGGCGTCAATTGGCAAAACAAGAAGGCATCGTCGGCGGTATCAGCAGTGGCGCCAACATGTATGCGGCCGCACAATTGGCGGCGCGCCCCGAGATGAAGGGCAAGCGGATCGTGACCATCATGTGCAGCCTGGGCGAGCGTTATCTCAGCACGCCGCTATTCGGCGACTTGGGAATGTAGACGCGATGTCGCCTAAGCGGCACGACGATAGGTTCGATTGTCCTTTGATGGGATGTGGACTCGACGGACACCCTCGATAATGGAGTCGAGTCGAGTTACGTCGACGTCACACAACTTCCGCTCGGTTGACGCTTGGATGAGCGGTGCCATCGCCCTAGCCATCCCGACCGATAGACCGCCCTGACGTCCGAGGATCGACGAGATCAATCGCGACAAACCTCGGTTCCAACCACCCCCCTGGTAATGGTTGGAGATCGCCTGCAGCGATCGTTGATGGGCCCGGACGTGGTCGATGACATTCGGTTCGCCAGATTGAATTTCGCACTCGGGTGCAACAACACATCGCCAATCAGCTCGACCGCTGGCAAACGCGTACGCGACCGAGGCCTCGATGGGATCGTAACCGACGTACGCACCTTCCAGGCTTCGCAACAGATCGCGTCGCCAAAAGGCACAATCGAGGAAGGCACCGTCGACGTGGGCGGCTTCGTCGAGGCGAAGCTCCGAATCGTCGTGACCAATCAAATAGCACGCCGACGAAGGCCCGTGTCGCCAGCCCGCGTGATTGACGAAGCCATCGGCATCGCGGACGACGGGCGAGACGATTCCAGCATCCCATCGTTCAAACATCGACAGCGCCGCATCGCACCATCCTGCTGTGACGGCATGACCCCGTGCCACCACGTGTACGAACCGGCCGTGAGCCACGTTTGCCGCAGCATGAATCTGCGTGAGCAACCGATCGCTATCGACGCCTAAGAATTCAACCTCGTCGGAGAGATCAAATGGGTCATCGTAGCTGCCATCGTGCGGCACGATGACTTCGCAGGACGCGGGTCGATGCTGCAGTACACTGACAAGGCTCGTCTCAAATGCGTCCTCGGACGCTTCGCCCCGCGGCACTACGATGGTAAGCCTGGCGATTTTCGACTTTGATTTTCGGTTGATCTGAGCCACGCGACACCTGCTGCCGAAACATATGAGCGTCGGGTTTGCCGGAGATCGACTCACCAGCGAAGCGACGAAGCAAACCCTGAAAGCCGTTTCGGATTCTTGTCGTGTTCAGGTTGAGACGATCGACCCTCGACCGATCGAAACGGGCAACTTTCGGTCACGGGGTCATGAACCGGCCGGGTAATCGTTAAGCTTTGACACTCTCCACGGAACGGCGTGGTCGACCGCCCAACTAACATCCCCTAGCAGATCGCAAGTCGTTCATGTCGAGTCCACCTTCGGGACGTTTCACCCCGCATCGAGCCCGGCTCGGTTTTGGTGGCTGGGCGCTGGGTGGCCAATGGGGTCAGCAGGATGATGCGGTATCCGTCGCGACGCTGAGGGCCGCCATCGATGGTGGAGTGACTTTGATCGACACCGCGCCCGGCTACGGGGACGGGCGCAGCGAGCGGCTCATCAGCGAGACCGTCCGGTCATTGCCGGCGTCCCAGCGTGAACAGCTAACGGTGATGACCAAGACGCCACCTTCACCTGGACCTTGGCCACCGAGCCCCTATTGCCGCTGGCAAGATCGATTCTCCGCCGCTTGGATTCGAGACAATATTGAGTCAAGACTCAAGGCATTGGGCCGCGAGTGCCTCGATTTGATCCAGCTTCACACCTGGACACGCGCCTGGAATGATGACCCGCAGCCGCTGCTGGTACTCGAGAAATTGCGACAGGAAGGCAAGGTCCGACGCATCGGCGTGTGTACGCCCGAGCAGGACCAAAACTGCGTCATCGGGCTAATGCGAGACGGTCTGGTTGATTCGATTCAGGTCGTCTTCAACATCTTCGAACAGGAACCCGCGGCCCAGTTGTTTCCTGTCGCGGAAGAAACGACGACGCAAGTGCTCGTCCGCGTGGCCCTGGATGAAGGCGCGCTAACGGGCAAGTACGGGGCAGATCATCAATTCGCCGACGACGACTTTCGCAGCACTTACTTCGCGGGCGATCGTCTGCCGCGAACGAGGCGCCGGGTCAATGAGATCGCTGCCGCCGTCGCCGAGAGCGGAATCGACCAAGACTACAGTTTGGCCGATGTCGCGATCCGATTCGCTGCGTCGCCCGCCGCCGTCACGGCGGTGCTAGTTGGCATGAGGACAGAGGACCAAGTCCGACAAAATCTTCGCGCCATGGAGCTTCCACCGCTCCCCGATGATCTGACCAACCGACTACGAAGCCTGGCTTGGCGTCGCGGGGTTTGGTACGGCGGAAAATGAGCGTGCGCCGAGTCGCGGGGCTCCCCATCAGGATCGAGGTACCCTCAGTCGAAGGCGTCCATCGCGAAGGACCCAACCCAACGCCGGTGAATGGCGCGAGCCGATCAAAGACGATTTTTCAATCGCCCTTCATCCATCGACGTCTGACAAAGAGACGCCTCCGGATAGTCTCTTCGGTTGGCAGGCCCATCGGCTCAGACCGCGCAGTCCTGCTGTGACTGCGGCGATCGCGATCATGGACGGGGCCAGATACACGATTGAAACGACGCATGCCCAAATCAGAAATCCAATCCAACCCACCATCAAGAGGATCCCGAACGGGGCGACAATCCCCACGATGGTCATGCGTTTCAAGGATGTCACTTCAACGGTCTTGGGAACGAGAAAGAGACCCGCCGTCAACGCCGTTGCCGCAAAACCGAACGCGGAGGCGATCACGATCGCCTGCACCCACGGTGACACGATGCTCCCGGGCATCATCCAACTCGCGGCTGAGAAGAGCACACTGACAGGGATGGCGATCGCCAGCAAATCACTGATTGTGATGCTGCCACGCGAGAGCGACTCCGACGAGTCGACTCGAAAAAATGGCGCGAAGATGAACCAGCCGATCACGCCGGACACGGCAAAGTAAGGTAGTGCAAAGATCTCCAACATATTCAGTCAATCGGCGAGTCGACGTCAACACGATGTGCAGATAGTTTAGATCGTCGTCGACATGTCGTGACGCCCACGCCCAACAAGCAGGATGAGTCCAACACACTTTCGTGGTCGTCTACGAGGCTGTGACGACCAATCACGTTCACATTGGACGCCGCTGATGTCATTCGATCGACAACCGACCCTCCGAGGCAAACTCGTCGCGGTGCGTCCTCTATGCGAAGCCGACTTTGACGCGCTCTATGCTGCTGCATCGGACCCGAAACTCTGGGCACAACACCCAGCCCAGGATCGCTATAAGCGATCCGTCTTTGAGGGGCTGTTCCAAGAATCGATTGATTCCGGCGGTGCATTGGTGGTCAGCGATGTCAGGTCCGGCAACGTGATCGGCTCGAGTCGCTACCATGGTTTCAATGCGGCAGCCTCCGAGATTGAAATCGGCTGGACCTTCCTTGCACGAACGCATTGGGGTGGACAATACAACGGGGAGCTGAAACGTCTGATGTTGCAGCATGCTTTTCGATTCGTTTCCTCGGTCGTGTTTCTGGTTGGTCCCAAGAACCTTCGCTCGCAACGAGCCGTCGAAAAGATTGGCGGTCGGCGTGACGGAAGTCGTCTCGACGGAGCCGGCGTCCCGAGCTTCGTTTACCGCATCAACGCCAAGACGCTGCCATGATCGGCTCAGGCGATCCCGTTGAGGCCGCCCGTCGTCGCCGAAAGAGCCGGCGAAATTGGGGATTCGCAGTTTCATTCGCGCCTGCGTCGACGCACCTCCCTCGCCTCCTAAGGGCATCATCGTCGACGTAAGTCAGCGAACCGAGTTCACCCTCCCGAGGGAGCATGAATTAGGATTTGTCGACACCAATTCCGAGGGAGGGCGAGTTCGGTTTGGTGAGTTCAATGGGCACCAACGCCGCTGAGACGGTCGTTCCAGGTTTCGCCTAACGCCTGTCGTTATTTCCATAGATCGCGTGTGTTGATAGGCGATCCCTGTCGGTCGACCGCTTTTCGAGAGCTTCATGAGATCCCCAGAACGCCCCAGCCAACGATTCGCACGAAAAAGCTCCCATCCCAGACGCAAGACTGCCCGGCGACTCTTGGTGGAACGACTCGAACGCCGGCAACTCCTGGCATCGGACTTCACCAACCCGCTGCTCTCTCGGGATGTTTCCAATGATCGGAAAGTGACCGCTCGAGACGCCCTCCAAGTCATCAATGCGCTCAACAATGGTGGTACCAGGGAGCTAACGCCGACAGCCGATCCCGTTGAGATCTTCGTCGACGTCAATGGAGACGGTTCCGTTTCGGCACTCGATGCGTTGATCATCATCAACGCGTTGGGCGATGAGACCCCACCTGTCTTTAGCGCTAGTCTCGCCAACGACACGGGTCCTGACGGACCCAATCAAGACGACCTGACGTTTGACCCCACCATTTCGGGTCTCGCCGAGGACGCTCTGGGTGTCGCGTTCTTGACGGTTCAGATTGACGGCAACCCGGCGTTCGACCTGACGGAACTGGACGACGCTGGCTTCTCATTCGATCCCGGTTTTGCAACCGATGGCTCGGACGATGGCCGACACGTCCTCACGGTGTCGGCGACCGACGAACGCGGCAACACCTCGGAATCCCAAGTCCTGGAGTTTGTCCTCGATACCCAAGTGGATGCGCAATTGATCCAAGCTCGAGCGACCAATTTGGAACAAGGGACCGGCGAGCTTGAGGGGATCGCCGAACTCGGAGTCCAACTGACCGTCGGGGATCAAGTGATCGATGTTGAAGCCGAAGCGGGCCAGCGATTCACTTTCGATGGGCTTGCGATCGTCGAGGGTGACAATGCTTTCGCCGTCAATGCGATCGATCGTGCTGGTAACAGTCGCTTGGTCGAGCAAACCTTGGTCGTCGAGCAAGATCCGATTGTCGAATTGCAACTGCAAGTCGACACGGACCGCGATCAGCAGACCAACGATGATCGGATCACGTCGAACCCAACCGTCATCGGAACGATTGCCGACCTGAGTCAGATCGCAAGGCTATCGGTGAGCCTCAACAGCGACGACGAGGCTGATCTCGTTGACGTCACCGACCTGGTCGCCGCAGACGGAACGTTCACGCTTGACGCTGCGGCATTCGACGTGATCGCGGGACAAGCGATCGCCGATGGCGAGCAGATCGTGCGCGTGGTCGCGGAGGACGTTTTTGGGAACACCTCGTTTACGACGACCATGTTCTTTGAATTGGATCAGACCGGTCCAGGACTGACAGTCAACGTGCCAGTGGCACAGGGGATTTTGACGGCGGAGAGCCTGATCGAAGGCACGGTTGATGCCGCCGATCCTTCGATTCAACTGAGTTATCGATTTGTCGGCGGACCCGAACACGAGCTCTTGTTCATCGATGAGGGGGCGTTTGCCGAAGTCTTGGATTTTCGTGGGGTTGAGAACGGTCCGACACAGCTGATCGTTACGGCACAAGACGCCGTGGGAAACCGGGACGAAACCGTCATCGACGTGAACATCCAACTTGAAACACCGTTTCGGCTGGAGGAGTCGTTTCCAACCGATGGTTCCATCGAAGCGGGACTGACGATCAAGCCGCGAATTGACTTCACCCGCCCGATCGATCCCACGAGCGTTTCGAGTGACAACCTCTTTCTGAGCAGCAGTGGCCAGAAGCTCGATGCGAATCTGGTCGTCAGCCCCAGCGGTAACTTCGTGCTTGTCTTTCCGCAGTCGCCGCTGCCCAGTGCGTCGACGGTTTCATTGACGGTCGATGGCAGCAGCATCCTGGCGGCCGATGACGGATCGCCACTCGATGCGGACAACGATGGACAGTCCGGGGGCGTTTTCGAATCGACCTTTCAAACGCTCAATACGGCGCCCGTTGCCGGAACCAGTTTGGTTGGCCGGATCGTATCCGCCGGTGCGGATAGCATTCCGTTCACGGACGACGACTTCGATGCCGGTCCCGATCAGTTACGCGGCACGGACGACGACGTCTACCTGTTGCCGTTGGCGAATGTCGAGGTTTCGATTCTGGGCGGCAAACAAGTCACGACAACGGACGCGGATGGGTTTTATCGGCTGGAAGACACGCCGAGCGGCACTGCGATCGTGGCGTTTCGTGGCGACACCGTCACCAACGCCCAGGAGGGCTTCTTCATTCCGGCGTTCGACAAGCGTACCGACTTGCGACCCGGCGTGGAGAACATGATGCAGGGCGGACCGATGGAGTTCTTTCTGCCCCAGTTACCAACCGCCGCACTTCAAACGATCTCGAATGCGACCGGCGGGACGATCGTTGGCAATGATATTTCGGCGCCGACATTGCCGCCCGAACTTCGTTCTTTGGTTCAGATCGAAGTGGCTCCCGGAAGCTTGCTGGACAACCTGGGGAACCCGGTTGATGAGGCGCAAATTGGATTGGTGACGATTGCACCGGAGTTGATCCAGGGCGGTATGCCCCAAGGGATCCAGCTGCTCGGGCTGGACATGACCCTGACCGTTCAGGCACTCGGTATGAACCGCTTTTCCGAGCCCGTGAAGGTCACACTTCCGCATCTTTCCGATGCGTTGCCAGGCGAGGAGTTGGACTTCATCAGTTTCGACCACGATCAAGGTCGCCTGGTCACTGAAGGAACGTTCACGGTGTCGTCCGACGGACAGACGGTGACCACCAATGAAGGTGATGGCATCACGCACCCTGGTTGGCAACCCGTCGCGCGTCCGGCCAGTCGGCTCAGCGGCAACGTGGCGGATGCGATATCTCGGGCTGCAAGTGAGATCGACGACGATCCCAATATGGAACACGTGGATCCCGTGCCGTTCGTTCGATTTGACGAGGCCGATGCGTTTCTTTCCAAAGTCAATCGGTCGCTACGTTTCGGCGTCGTCAATCGTGGCAACTTGGAAGTCCAGAGGTTGCAGCAAGCAGACAATACCGGCAAGCAATTTGTCGGAGATCCCTTGGTCGTCTCTATCCAGCTCGCTGCGCCGGACGTCGAGTTAGAAGAGCCAAGTGTCCGGGGCGGTCCTCTCAAAATTCAATCTCAATCGGTGGAGGACGTGTTCAATCGAATTCCGCCTGCGCTCCTGGTGCTCCAGCCGGGCGAAGCGAAGTTCTTCGATCTGGAAATCAAGGACATCACCGAGCGTTTTCGCCGACAGCTGGACAACGTGCTCGCGGATTTTGCGCTGCAGAGTTTCCGCTTGAGCTTGAACTTCTTCAACGGTCGTACGGGTGATCGCGTCGGAGCACCCGCTGGATTCGACATTTTCAGATTCTTCGATGTCTTAGAAAACGACGATTTCGCATACGAAGAATCTCGACGTCGGCTCACTCGAGGTGTGGTCGGCGAGACAACGATCGCACGCCTGCTTTCTTTCCAACTGCCAGGGCAATCTTTTGAATCGACCTTCCGAGTCGAAAACCGGAACACCGGTCGACAAACGCCCGTCGACCATCGCCTGCAATTCAAATCGGATCTTCAAATTCCGCCTGACTCCGAAGCTGCCTTAACCGGCGCGAACGAGCGTTTTCAACTGGTCGCGGTTACTGGCGGTGCGAATCACTTGGTCTACGAATTCGAGCAAAATGTTCGCGACCCCTTTGTGGTTTCACTTAAAGAAGAAGTTGTGTTCTCCGAAGAAGATCGTTCAACGCGTTCGCTTCAAGAGGTCTTCTCGAATTCTGTCGATGTACTGGAGTCCGGTGAACTTAGGGATCGTGTTCTTGGTCTGTCCGATCAAATTGAACTGGCGCTCCGCGACCGAATCCAATCCATCGTCCAGCCGTTGTTTGGTGACCACGTGGCAGTGCAGCTTGATTCTCCTGGAGAAAATCGATCTCGATCACTGCTCCTGGAATACAGTTCAATGGACTTCACGATACGTGACGCTTTTGGCCCTCTTGTACAAGCCACTCAAGCCGGGGTCGGCACGGAAGCATCCGCCGTCGTGGGTTTGTTCGAGCAATTGCCGGACACTCAAGTTGGACGCGCGCTACAATTGTCGCACGTGATCGACAGTAGAATCGAGCCTTTCTTCGGCAGAGACAGAAGCGACCTGCGGGCGGACATTCTCGTCCCCCGGCACTTTCTGCAGGACCCTTTTTTCGATCCGGTCGTGACAGCAGAGATGGGCGACGCGGAGATCGTTCAGCGGATATCCAATGCCCTCTCAAATTCCGGGCTGGATGCTCTGCTTCGTCTGTTCGGAATTCCTCAGGCCGGCCAAGTCTTCAAAGAGAGTGCGTTCTCCGAAGAAACCATGCTCGCCTTGGTAACCAGAGGTAGCACCAACAATGAACCTTTGATCTCAGGACGCGTGGATACGTTTGATCCGCGGACGTCATTGACGCTTGATCCAGATCGACTACCGGACTCGTATCGGTTCATTCAATTCGCATCACGGGATCGGTTTTCACTACTGGGCTCAGACGGCAGTCCGAACCGGGAGAACGTGGATCGTTTGAACGATTTGTTGACCTATCTGGATCGTTCCATCCCCCATATTCTACGGTTTGACCCTGACCCGGACGACTTCAATAGCACGGATGAAATCCGGACTCGAAGCTTGATTGTCACACCCGATCTGCCCATCTCGCTCGAGCTTCCTGAGCTCGGGCCGCCGCCGGATGATGTGGTTGACGTGCCTCAAAACTCTGATGGGACTGGAGAAGCAGTCGTTGATCTATTCAACGACAGCGAAGAGGAAAGAACCGTCACCGACGTGCAATTCGATTCTGACTCCCCCTTCATCGCAGAGGCTGATCTCGTCGGCACCACCTTCGCTCCAAGACAGAAGTTGCCCAACACGTTCATCATTGCACCCGAAGCGGTGAACGACCCGCCGTCAGGCGTGGTGGAAGAACCGGTCGTGATCGAATTCGATGACGGATCGACGCTCGAGTTCACTCTGCGCACGGAGTTCTCGGATCTTGACCTGGTGGCAACCTTCAAGCCGTCGCCATTTCCGGACGACAGCCTACTGGTTGAGATCTTCAATCCCTTCAACGAAGAGATTCCCATCATTGGGATTGATCTCACCAACGGTCAGGCCGCGATCGGTCCGGTCACAACGGAACCGATCTCGATCGCGCCCGGAGGTCAACGATCCTTTTTTGATCAGCTGGGCATCTTTTCGGTCGCGACTCCAGAGCCCATCAGCGAACAAAACCCGCTGTTGGTCCCTGCCGGTGGCACCGTTCAGCTTCCCGTGATGTCGGATTTTGTCGATGATACTCCCGGTACCGAAAGAGCAACCGTCCGCTTCCTGACATCGTCCAACGGAAACACGAACGCGATCGCTGAGACGAGCTTCGCGTCCAATCCGATGGGCACGGCCAACGGAGCAAACTCGTTCGTCTCTATCACGGTAAGCCCGCTCCCGGGACAAACGGATGACTTTGAGATCCGAACGGTCACCGACGAACAGGGGAAAGTCGAGGCAACGTTGCCGCCCAACCGCCCCTTCCTTGTCAGAGTCTTCGATCTCCTTTCTGGACTGATAGCGGAAACCTCGGGTGTAACGGGCGACAGTGGTCAGGTCACTCCACTCGGTGGCCTCGTGTTCCGGCAACCGGCTGGTGACGACGCCGACAACGACGGTCTTCCGGCGGAAGCGGAACGAATCATCGGCACATCGCCAATCGATCACGATACCAATGGCGACGGGATCGATGATTTCGAGGCGTTGCGTTTGGGTCTCGATCCACTGGCCGGTGTTGGTTTCCCAACCGGCATCATTGCGGCCGTAGGACTCCAGGGTGAAGCACTCGAAGTGGTCGCGGCCGGATCGATTGATGCGTCCGACGTGCAAACGTCGTTCGTCGCGACCGGTGATTTTGGTTTGGCGATCATCGACACCACCCAGTTCGACGCGCCGATCATTCTCAGCGAGCTTGACTTGCCAGGCAACAACGCCGATGTCGCCGTCGACCTGCCGCGTGACCTGGCGATTGTCGCCGGTGAAGCGGGTGGACTTCACTTTGTCGACATTCGCAATCCCATGGTACCCGTACTCATTGAATCCGTCGAATTGGAAGGGCCTGCCAACCGCGTCGAATTGTTCGACGGTATCGCCTATGTCGCCAGCGAAACGAACTTGGTGGCGGTCGACCTGGCGACGCGTCAAGTGATTGAGACGGTCAATTTCACATCACGCGAGCTTACGGACATCACGCGGGAAGGCAACTTGTTGTACGCCATCGACGACCAAGGACGACTGCAGGCCTTGTCCATTGAAGGAACTGTGTTGCGGCAACGCGGGGTGACCAATCTTTCGCTCGAAGGCGGAAAACTATTTGTCGGAAACGATCTGTTGCTGGCCACTTCCCGAGCGTTCCGAGGCGGTTACGCAACGGTGGATGTCTCCGACGCAGATGATCCGACGCTTGTCGGGGAAGTGGGCGATTCGTTGGACCTGCCCGAAGTCGACACCGTTGCCAATGGTTCCGGAACGAATGTCCAAGTGGGTTCTATCCTTGGAACGGGTCCCACCACGGTCGTCTTGGACGGCACGGATCCGCAGATCACCGATGCGTTCTTGACGAGTTTTGACATGCCGGTCCGGCCTCACGATCTGTTTATCTCGGGAGGCATCGGGCTGGTCGCCAATGGCCCCGCTGGTTTGCAAGTGATCAACTACCTGCCCTTCGACGCCGCGGGACAAGCACCCACAGCAAGCATCAGCACGGAATTAGATGTCGACCTGGCCACGGAAGGCATTCAAGCAATCGAAGGAAGCCGCATTCCGATCCAAGTGGACGCCAATGATGATGTCCAAATCCGCAACGTCGAATTGTTCGTCGACGGTGTGATCGTCGAAAACGACGTCTCCTTCCCCTTTGAATTTGCGCCGATCGGTCTGGGGGATGACCCCGTGGAGATCATGGTTCGGGTGACGGATACGGGTTTCAACCAGACGATCTCGGAGCCTCTGGTGGTTGAGTTGGTTCCTGACACGATTCCGCCCTCACTGCTGAGCGTCTCCCCATCCGATGGTGCCTTCGAAGTCGTGGGACCGCAATTGGTGCAACTTCGTTTCGACGAACCAATCGATCCATCGACTTTTACCGCAGAGGATCTGACGCTGACAGACGATGGTGGTAACGCAGTCGGCATTGCTTCGATTGACTTCCGCGCCGATGGCACGCTGGTGCAAGTGCTCACGGAGCCGCTGGCTGTCGGCCAGTACACGCTCGCAGTCCAGCTCGATGGGGTGACCGACCGCGCCGGCAACGCGGGGCTCGGCCAAAACCAATCCACGTTTCAGGTGATTGATTTTCAGGCGGATGTTTCTTGGATCGGCGGCAGCGGCGATTGGTTTGATGCATCCAACTGGGACACCGGAGTCGTGCCGACGATCTCGGACGCTGTTCAGATCAGCGTTCCCGGTGACGTCACCGTGAACATCGGAGACGAAGCCCTGGCGAGACAACTCTTGGTGACCGAAACGATTGCGCTGGCGCCCGAGGGTGTTGGACTGACGGGGCTACGCGTGCAAGAGGACGCAATCCTTGCGGGCCGCATCGTGCTTTCGGATGGTGGCACCAGTAACACGACCGTTTTTCCAAACCTAAACCTTCGTGGGACAACCACGAACACGGGGGCGATCGACTTCTTCGCAGGCACCTTCACGGGCTTGAACAACCAATGGGTGAATCGCGGAACCATCACCCTCTCCGGCGGCGCGACGCAGAAACGAGCGAGTTTCCTGGAACTGATCAATGAAGGCACGATCATCCAGGAACCGCTCGCAGATTTCGATTTGGGCGGCGCAATGACCGTGTTGGAGAACCGCGGTGTTTACGAAATCCAAGGTGGCGAGCTCGGTAGCTTTAGCTCGGTCCCAATCGTTCTGAACACAGGACGCTTCATCAAGACTGGCAACGCGGAGGCGACGGTCGGGCTGTCCTTGGAGAACCACGGTGAACTGGATCTTCAGGAAGGGACTCTCCGACTCACGAACAATCGCAACCCTCACACCGATGGCCTTTTCAAAGTGGCGGGTGACGCGACCCTGGAGTTTCCCTCTGGTGATCATCGATTCGCTGGTAACAACGTGATCGAAGGGGAAGGATCTGCAACAACAGGAACGGCCACCGATTTCATCATCAACACGGGCGCGACACTGACCAACAACCTAGCAAGCTTCCAGATTGCCGCCGACATTGAGGGCAATGGAACGCTCATCAACAACGGTTCGATGGCGCTTTCCGATCTCGGATTCCTGGGCGCCGATGCGGTCTTGCAAAACAATGGAACGCTCACCGTTACCAACGTGAATCTGATCAACGCGACGCTTGAGAATAGCGGTCAGGTGATCTACCAAGGTGGCGGAAACCTGCGCACGAGCCCCCAGGGACGCATCAACAACAGAGTGGGTGGCGTCTTTACGGTTCAAGACGGCGGCTTGAATGGAACGGGACAGTTCCTCAACGAAGGTGTCCTACGGAATCTTGGTCCCGACGTTAGCACGATCAGCATCACCTTCGTTGACGGAGGGGGCACGATTGATGTTGCGGCAGGAACACTGCAGCTCACCCGGAACCTCAATCTGAACGCGGCGGGTTCCCTATCGGGCGCGGGCACCTTGGATGCCAACGTGACCAACACGAACGGCTCGGTTTCGCCTGGCACATCGCCCGGTACGCTGACGATCGACGGCAACTACACACAACTGGCGGGCGGATTGCTGAGCATCGAAATCGCTGGCAGTCAGGCCGACGCGTTCGATCAGCTCATTGTGACTGGCACCGCGAATGTGGCTGGAACAATGTCCGTTGAGTTGATCGGTGACTTTCAACCGGAGTTGCTCGATCGATTCGCTGTCATGACTTTCGCGAGCCGACAGGGAGATTTCGGCCAAATCGATGGCGTCAGTCCGATCGATCAAGTACTGACCACTTTCTTGGAGGAAGTGTTGGAAGTCGAGATTCAGTTGGAACCTTGAGTCACCTGTTATTTCCTGCCATATCTCCATAATCCGATACCAGATCGCATCCGGGAAGCGCGTCACGGAGCGTTTCGACCGCGGCAAGAGACACCTTGGGATTCCGAGCGATGGCAAGCCGTTTCAAGCTAGAGGTTTGGCGCAACGACTCAATCGAACCGTCGTGCAGGGCACAGTTGGTCAAATCCAAGTCCTGAACCTGATCGAGATGGGCGATCATGCTGACCACCTCTTCGTTGACACAGTCGGTGTTGCCGATCAGGCGTAATTGTCGAAGCTGGGGGAGTTGATCGAGCACCTTCCAAGCTTCGGCTGTGGCGTTTGGAGTCAGGTTGGCGCCGAGGTCCACGATGCCTTTGTAGCGGGCGATCGAATGAATGGCCTCGTCTGACAGCGGGCAACCATCGATGCGTAGCACTTCCAAGTTGGGCCATAGCGGCATCGCCTTGAAGTATTTGTCTGCCAACGGGACTTCGAGCAAAACCAACAAACGCAGGTCCGAGTGTTCGAGATGCTGCAAGCCAGAACCGTTGATCCGTGCATGGGGCAAACTCAAGTGACGAAGCTCCGGCAGCTCGCCTAGGCATCGCAATCCTTCATCGGTAAATGTGCCTCGGTCGATCGTTAATTGCCTGATCGATTGGAGACTTTGAACCGATCGCAGCCCAGCATCGTCAATGGGAACACCATAAAGACACAGATGCGTCAACGTGAGTAACTCAGCATCGACGAGTGCTTGGATGGTTCCTCGATCAAACTCGCCTAAGTGACTCTCGTGCTCTCGGTCGTCTAAGACGCCGACGTAGATTCGCTCTAGATGTTGCAAACCGCTCAGATTTCTTAGGTCGGCGGTCGTGATGGCGGTTCCTCGCAAGTTGATCCCAACCACCTGGACGTCTTGGTCCAAAAAATCGGAGACGCCCATCCATGCGGTCGTCCCATGATGCCTCGCCTGGATGGAACCACCCAACGATCGCACCCATCGAGCAATACGCAGGTCAGCGGAAACACTGGCGGCTTCGCTAGAGATGATGCTGGGAATGGTACCGGCGTCTCGTCTCGCAAGCTTTGCCCCTGGCGTCCCCTTCACCAACGCCACCGATGACATGGCCACGAGGGAAAGCAAAATCGCAAGAAGGATCGTCGGCGATTTGACTGGCAAGCTTCCATGTTCGTTTGACTTGCCGTTCAATCCAGTGGGCTGCGGTATCGATGGAGTCGACCATTCGGCCAGTGCTGCCTCGACTTCGGCGGCGGATTGAAAGCGATCGGCCGGTGACTTGGACATCATCCGATTCACAACACGCACTAGGTCCGGCGGAATGTCGTCTCGGAAATCGTTGATGGGCCTGGGTTCGTCCAGCTGATGCGCGACCAGCTTGTCCGCAACGCTGGATCCCGCGAACGGTCGATGCCCCGTCAACAAGAAGTAAAAAGTACATCCCAGCGAATAGATGTCGGCCCGAGCATCGACGGATGGAGCATTGCGAGTTTGCTCAGGTGCGATGTAATCAAACGACCCGATGACTTGATCGTTCGTCGTCAAGCCCGAATCGGTTTGTTCGGACAGCCGCGCGATCCCAAAGTCCAGGATCTTGGTGCGGACCGCGGGCAGATTTTCCGAACCCTGGGTCGTTCCTCCAGTCCCAGAGCCAGATTCAGAGCACAACATCAAATTGGAAGGTTTGATGTCGCGGTGAATGAAGCCAAGTTGATGAATGTGCCGCAGTCCTGCGGCGACCTGTTGAACGACCATGGAAGCCGTCGCGACCGACATCGTTCCATGTTGGGCAATGTGTTCCGCTGCCGTTTGGCCTTCCACGAACTCCATCACCAGGTAACGGACACCCTCCGTTTCTCCCGCATCGAGTGCACGCACGATGTTGGCATGCTCCATCCGGCCAGCCGCCTTCATCTCGCGATCGAAAAGATCTGCCCGTTCAGGATCCATCTCATGTTCCGGACGAATCAGTTTGATCGCGACGCACTTGTCCAAACGGTTGTGCCGAGCCAGGTAGACCGTCCCCATGCCTCCGTGTCCCAGTGGCCGAATCAACTCGTAGTCCCGCAGCTTGGCGGGAGTCTTCGAAATGATTTCCGGATCATCGTCCACGAGTGGCATGACATCACGAAGCCTTGACCAAACGCGTCTTGCGCGGATCAACGCTTCGTTTCGCTCGGGCTCGGATTCAAACGGTTTTTCGCAACTTCCTTCACGAAGCATCCGAAGCAACGCACTGCCCTCGGTGAGGTCGTGCTGAAGCTTTTCCAGAGCTGTCTCGCACGTGGCGCAAGTCGAAACGTGCAGAGCGATGGTCTCTGCTTCGCTGTCAGTCGTTTCTCCAACGCAGTATGCAGAGAGCTGCCGTTGGGTCATGCACGAGTCAGACACGATCGGACTTCACTTGTTATGTGAAAACTGGAATGCCGCTTTGTTGTGGGGCGCGAACCCCAACGTAGATTTATCGAAGACCGTTACGCCAAATCGATCGGGATCAGCGTGTTGGAAACACGCTTCCAAATTCCTCTCGAATTCGCTTGAGCACGCGGAACCGCGCCTGCCGGATGGCGTTCGCATTCATATCCAGTCTCGCTGCAATCTCCGCGGTTGGATGACCCTCGACCGTCGACAACCAGAATGCTTGCCAAGTCTTATCCGTAAAATCCTCTCGAACCACCAACATACAGCGCTGGAGCAACTCGGCCCTCTCCGCCGTGTTCTTGTCCGAGTCGTCCTCGTCGTCGAAGGGAAACTCCACACGTTGATTGAACGCTGGTTCGATTGCCGTGCCGCCCGCCGAAGGGGCTTGTCGAAGCCTCCGAAAGTGATCGACAACCTTATGCTTCGTGATCGTCCTGAGCCAGGCACGAAAGCTGTCTCCAGGACGGTCACGGTGAAGCCGATCGATTCCCTGCGCCACCGCGAGAAACACTTCCTGCACCACATCCACGGCGTCGGACGGCTGGCAATTGGATCGGCGGCACCAGCTGTAGACGACCGGACCGTACATCTCCACGAGACGATTCCAGGCGACCGCGTCTTTCAGACGAACACGCTCCAGCAGCGTCGATCGTGTCGTGCCCGGTTCGTCAATTTCGGTGTTCCAATCTCGCGGCATGGCAAAGAGAAAGCAAGAGTCATGGAGCGTGACCACCTGTGTGTAAGTGCACCCGAAGCCAAGAGAACCCCGCGTATTCTAGTTGAAGATGGCAACCCGAGAATGGATTGTGGCGCGGTGTTGGATTCAGCCGCCGTCCACTTCAAATAACTTGGAGACGACCGGCGAAATTTGACCCAGGTTGCCCAGGTTGCGTTGACGGCGTGTTTGCGGATTTCGTAGCCTCCGCCGCATGCGTTCCGTCAATACTGCCAGCCGATCCTTCATGCGTCGTGTCACTCCGTCACGTCGGCTGGATTGGTTATCGCCATGGATGATGACCATGGCTGTGTGTGTGGTCCTGGTCTCTACGACTGGTTGCGCGACGTCTCGGTATCTACAGAATCGTTCCATTCGCGACAATCCACTAGCCGGTTCGCTTCAACTGATGCGGTGGCGTGGTCCTGTCGTTAGCGATCGCACATCCAATGCGCTAAGGCGCTATGGACTCGTCGAAACACTCGAGGCGGATGCCAATATCTGCATCCACCGACTACGAACCATCCACGAGCAGACGCCCGACCCCGAGTTAGCTTTCGCGCTTTCCGAACTGTCTTACGTGGAGGGGAAGAAGGCGGATCGTGCCGGCCGGACGAGCGATGCGATGAATCACTATGGTCTTGCGCTGACGACCAGCTACCGGTACCTGTTTGGTGATCAACTGCAAGACGTTCGCAACGAGTACGATCCCCAATTCCGCGGCGTGTGCGATCTTTACAACGAGTCTCTAGAAGACCTCTTGCGCATCCTGTGTGCCGAAAACCGACTGCGGCCCGGCCAGACGTACACGATTCAGACGGCTGAACGAAACTTCGTCATCCGAACGGAGATGCGTGGCGGCTGGCAATCAGACGAGTTCGATCATTACGAGTTTGTCAGCGACTTTGATATCAAGACGCTGCGTAACCGACATACGACTTACGGACTCGGTGTGCCCCTGATCGCAGTCCGCCGCGCCCGACCCAGTGACGACCGCGAAAAGTACTATCCCGAGGGTCTTAGCTATGCCGTCACAGCGATGTTGCGGTGCGCGACGGATGCGTCTCATGACGATGGGGGCGTGATCTCGAAAGTCAACCACGTTGTCGGCGATCCAGCGCATTCAGGAGGCATCGCCACCGGAAACCTACCCGGAAACGGTTCAGCGGAGACGCCCACGTGCGTATTGGAGTTCTTCGACCCGCTAAGAGCCAACCAGATCCAGCTTGCCAACCACTGGGTTCCACTCGAAACGGATTTGACGACGCCACTAGCGTTCTTCTTGGACAGCCCCGAATATCGGAAACGCGATCGGGCCACGGAAGGCTTACTGGACCCGGACGATGCCCAGCGAAAACGTGGTCTCTACATGTTGGAGCCATACGATCCCGATCGGATTCCGGTCCTCATGGTGCATGGGCTTTGGTCCAGTCCACTGACCTGGATGGACATGTTCAATGATCTGCGGAGCTTTCCTGAGATCCGTGAGCGGTATCAGTTTTGGTTCTACCTTTATCCGTCGGGTCAACCTTTTTGGCTGAGCGCCACACAGCTTCGCGAAGACCTCTTCGCCATGCGACAGACGTTTGACGCGCGGGGCAAGCACGGCACGATTGATGACATGGTGCTGGTTGGGCATAGCATGGGTGGGCTGATCAGCCGCATGCAAACGATCGACAGTGGCGATGACTTCTGGAACATCGTCAGCGACCAGCCCCGTGAAAAACTGCAGGGCCCCACCGAGGACGTCAATCGACTCGTTGGCGCATTGCGGTTCAAACCGAATCGGTCGATCAGTCGTGTCATCACCATTGGAACCCCGCACCGTGGCAGCGACTTGGCCAACTCGACGACGCGTTGGTTGGCACGCAAGCTGATCAAGCTGCCTCGGATGGTCGTTTCGACGAGCAACCGTTTAGTCAGTTCGAACCCAAACTTTTTTCGTGACACGAGGTTATTAACCGAAGCCAATGCGGTTGACTCTTTGGCGCGGGATTCACCGATCTTTCCCGTCATGCTGCGAGCAAAAAAGTCGCCTAAGGTTCAATACCACAACATCATCGGGGTTCTAAGTGACCCACCGCTGGTGCTTGGTCGCGACCATCGCGGTGATGGCGTCGTCGAATACGATAGTGCTCGCATGGATGACGTGCAGAGTGAATTGATCGTCGATGCGACGCATACTTCGATCCACATGACGGGCCGATCCATTTTCGAAGTACGACGGATTCTGCTGCAGCACTTGCGTGACGTGGACGCATTGAATCGGGTCGCGTCGATTCCGAGAAGCTGGTCGACGGAGATTCAGGCTCCCTTGGTCGATAGCGATCTGAGACTGTTAGAGACACCGGGCCAAGATCTGGGTGGCGTTCAGACAGCATCCGCCTATCAGGTTGTCGAGCCGAAACCAGTGCGGCACTAGTGCTCCGTCAACTTTAAAAAGTGGGGTAGGCATCCTGCCTGCCATCGCGCACGGACGCGGCAAATCACAGGCTGGAAGCCGATGCTACGACGTCGCGCCAAACCTAAAACGATGCTGTGACGCTGCACTCGCCGCGGAAACGAATGGAGACTCACTGGTCTCCTTTCCTGGCATGCATTGGTGTCGACACCAGTACCCGCTAGGCGGCGCAAGTGTGAGCGGGGACCGGCGGTCTGGGCTTGAATCGCGCCGAAGCATTGTGCTAACCCACTCGCATGGTGGTCGGTCCGGTCATCCCCGCGCGAAACGATGGGACCGATTCCGAGTTTTTGTGGACCGTTGTTGAATTCATTTCGTTGCATGGCTTGAGTCGTCCGTGAAACTTCCTGTTTGCATCTGGGCAGTGATTCTGCTTTCGGCTGCCCAAATCGCGGCGCAAGATGGGTCGCCGACACCAACGGAGAATGTCATGCGGCTGCCAGAGCCGCTGACGATTCCGCCAGTGACTGCCACCGGCCCCAATGGTCCGGGACTTCCCAGGGCCAATCCGGCGAATGAGGTTGATCCGATGTGGACGGAGGATTTCGGTCTCTCGTTGCCAAATCCTGCGCCATCCCAAGCGACACCTCAACCACTGACGGACCCTGGAGCCGAGTCGTCTAGCTCGCCAACGATTCCGACGTTGACAGATCGGCAGGCCGTCGAGACGCCACCGCTGCAGAGCCAGGTCGTCCGGTGGTATCACTATCCATGGAAATGGATTTCCGAGGGATGGGACAACCACGCTGAATTCGGCCTCGATGGCAGCAGTGGCAACGCCGACACGCTCGCGATCCAGACTGGGCTGGAAATGAAACGCACGACGGATGCTTATACGTTGGCGCTCGACATCGACTATCGGCAAGCCAGTGCCAACAATGACATTACGGAAGACAACGGCCGACTGAATCTGGACTACGACCGTTTGTTGGGTGATTCGGCTTGGTCCGCGTTCGGAAAACTCGGACTCGAATTCGACGAATTCAAAGTCTTTGACTTGCGCCTGAACCTGAACAGTGGCGTCGGCTATTACTGGATTCGCGACGATCAGTCCAACCTGGTCACCCGGTTTGGTGCCGGTGCGTCCAAGGAATTCGGTGCTCCCGACGATGACTGGATTCCCGAAGCCGTCTTTGGACTCGAAGCCGATCATCAACTGACGAAACGCCAGAAAGTCAAAGCCAAGTTCGACTACTTTCCCGCCTGGAATGACTTCGCCGACTACCGACTGGTGGCGGACTTGGCATGGGAGACCCTCTTGGACTCATCTGATAACCTTTCGCTGCGTATTGCTGTCACCGATCGTTACGACAGTACGCCGCAAGGTGCCGAGGCAAACGATTTCTACTATTCCGTGTTGCTGCTGTACAAGTTCTAACAGGTCGTTGCGGCCTTGGCTTTCGTGCCCGCACTTGATGTGATCGCTTCCGACGGTCCATCACGCATTTCCGTGGGTCGTTGGGGCTTGGTGGATTTTCGGAGGCATGGCGGTGGTGTCCGAGAGATATGTCTGGCCGGCGGTGGGCTTCGTCAGCCACCGGTAATTCCAACATCCACATCTGAAAGGCCTCGGACGCCACCGTCATGCTTTAAAAAAACCTGCGTCTTCGGCTTCACCTACGGTAGACTCGGCGGGACCCCTTTTTCGTTGCCGCATTAGCTCGCTCGTACATTTGATCGGTTAGAGTGCCGTTGCCATGAAGAGAGTCTTATTTGCTTTATCGTTGGTGATTGCATCGATTCCATGTCATGCCGATGACCGAACGGGCGACCCAGCTAGCCCCGACGGCACAAGATTCCCCGTCCGCTTTCGAGTCAACGGAAACCGAATTGTCGACCCGAGCGGAAAGCCTCAGATTTTTCGGGGCGTGGTGTCAATGGACCCGATTCTCCAAACATGGCCCGGAAACCCCGATGAAGGATCTTGGAATGAGGCGTACTACGCTGAAATGGCTGAGTGGGGCGCCAAGATCGTCCGTCTACAGATCCATCCAAACGGATGGCGCGTCGACAAGACGAAGGCGATGCAACTCATCGATCAGTCGATCAAGTGGATCGGCAAACATGGAATGTATGTCCTTCTCGACTTTCACTCGATCGGGTTTGTGCCCACTGGGTCTTTCGACGATCGTGGCCGAGGTGAAGATCAGCTTAAGACGACCGAAGAAGAAATGACCGATTTCTGGGTGCAGTTGGCGAAGCAGTTTGTCGACAATGACGTGGTTGCCTTCTACGAGCTATTCAACGAACCGGTCATTGGCCGGGGGCGACTGCAAGGCACCCGATCTGAAATATTTGGAGCGAGAGTTGAATGGCTAAAATGGCGAGCGATGCAGGAACGCATTGTTGACGCGATCCGAGAAGTGGATGATCACACTCCGATCATTTGCAGCGGGCTCGACTACACGTTTGATCTTTCGCACGTCCAAGACGATCCGGTGCGGAGGGACAATATCGTTTACGCCGTCCACATCTACCCCAATCGGACTCGAAGCAAGTGGGATTGGTACGAGAATTTCGTCAAGACTGCCGAACTCTATCCAGTATTTTGTACCGAGTGGGGATTCGTCGCCGATCTAAGGCACCGCTACGGTTCATTCGGTTTTGAAATCATCTACGGCCATGATGGCGCCTTTCGGAAAGAGATCATCGAGTGTCTTGAATCGCATGGCATCAGTTGGACCGCGTGGCGTTTCTCGGTGGGACAGGTTGGTCCAAACCTGCTGCAGAATTGGAGTTATACGCCAACTGAAAGCGGTGTCTTTGTTCGTGATCAGTTACAAGCGAATTGAACCGCGTATTCAACAGGCGAACTCGTCGCCGTGTGCACTTGGGCCAGCACTTCGGGGGGAATCCGCGACAATCTCTTGACTGGGGGCGGCCATTGCGTATGCTTTGTAATACAAAGTATATGTTTCGCGTTTTGACGTCCAGCCATCCAATATGAATCTCGGCGATGCGATCCAACAGATTTCCGATATTCGCCAACAGATGGCGAAGAGTGAGGTTTTTCGCGGCTATCGCTCGATGACGGTAGGTTTATCGGGCTTGCTTGCATTGATCGGGGCCGTTTTCCAATCGCGATGGTTGGGTTCGCCGGCAAACGATCTGACTCGATACTTGTGTTTGTGGGTGGGTATAGCGCTTGCCAGCGCGAGCATTGCTGTTGTTGAATTGCTGATCCGAGCGAAGCACGCCGGTCCGGGACTGGTGCGTGAAATGACACGACTGGCCGCGGAACAGTTCCTGCCGTGTTCGATCATTGGCGCATTGTTAACCATCTTTATCTATCGCGACGCACCGCAAGTTGCGTGGATGCTGCCTGGTCTTTGGTCATTGCTTTTCAGTCTTGGGATCTTTGCGTCCTGGCGAATGTTACCATCGCCGGTCGCTTGGGCGGGTCTTTACTACGTCGCGAGCGGCTTATGTTGTCTGCGCTGGGGTCAAGGCGAGCAATCGCTTGCACCCTGGCAAATGGCCGCTACGTTCGGCGGCGGGCAGCTGTTGTGTGCAACGATTCTGCATTGGAATCTGGAGCGAGATCATGCCGCCTAGAGCAAGGAAAGCATCCATCAAGACCGCATCCATACCGGCTAAGGGCGAGGGTCGATTCTCGTACGAAGGTCTCGACCGAATCCTGCACGAGAAAGCTCGGTTGGGCATCCTCGCTTCGCTCGCTTCGAATCCCCAAGGAATCCTATTCAATGACTTGAAGCGGCTCTGTTCGCTGACGGACGGAAATCTAAGCCGTCACTTGGGAGTCTTGAGTGACGCTGGTTTGGTGGAGATTTGGAAGGGCAACTCCGGTTCGCGGCCACAGACGATGTACCGGCTGACGACGATGGGACGAAAAAAATTTACGGAGTATATCAGTGTGCTGGAAGGGATTGTCGCGGACGCTCAGGCCCTGCACCAAGCCGATCTATCCATGAACGATCCCAAGTTTTCTGGGGGATGGTCCCCCGCATGATGGAACTGACTATATTTTTGTGCACAAGCTTTGCAATGCAAAGCTATGCAGCGGATGCTCCGAGACGAAAGCAAATGAAGATGCAACGAACCAAATCACACACCCTTCTGCTGTTGTCGATGTTCGTTGGATATTCGGCCGGCAACTTCGCTAAGCCAGTTGCAGCGCAGCAAACGTTCTCCCCCGCGCGTACGGACAGGTTCCTCTCCGACGACAATCGACCGAAAGACCGTTGAGAGACGATTGGGCTCCGACCCATTTCGCTTGTAGACGCACCAACATCCGCCAAACAGAAGCCCATAAGAGGTCTCAGCATGTCACCGGTACCGAAGCGGCTCTTGATCGGCGGGTTCGTGGCTGGCTACGCCGTCCTTTGCGGCGTGAACGGCTTGCGTGATGGGCTCGATGTGAGCGCGGCGATGGTGGGCTTTGTCTGGTACGCGGCGATTGTCGGCGGCATGCTGTTGATCCCGTGGGCCCTTCTTCCGGTGATCGCCAATCAGAGTCACCGTCGTCGACGTATCTTCGTTGCAATCCTGGCAGGCCTGATTCCTTCGGCTTTTGCTGTCGCAGCGACTACCTACCTATTTACCGTAGGGGATGCGCCGCAATCGGTGCGGTTGGCGATCTGTCTTTCGATGGCCGTGAGTTTTCTGTCCGCGTTCGCGGCGCTCGCCTACACGGTCGCCCGAGGGACGAGCCGGTTCAGCTACGAACGGATGAGGGCCTACCCGGTCATTGCCGCCATCACTTGCGTCGCCGCAACACTCATGGTCGCCACGTTGACGTCCCCGATCATCGCAATGGGAGGGTGGGTAACGAGGACGGAGTCTCCAGATGTAAATCAGGTGGCACATGCGCGGGAGTTCTTGCTCATCAATTCAACCCTGGAGATTGAACCGCTGGCGTACTACTTAAAGGATGGAATGGACTATATGGTTCGATTCAAGTTCCTTGCCAAAACAGGGGAACCTATGGAGATTTTTGATCGTTCCTACGTCAGTGTTTCCACATTTCAGACCAATTTCAGCTTTCCTCCCGGAGAGGAGACCCACAACGAGTCTTGGTGGGATGTTTCGTCGCGACCGATGTCCGGTGGTTACGTTCGAGTCCCACATGACCGCACGATGACGGTCGGATATGTCGAGAATGATGATCGTACGATCACGGTCTATGCTTGGCGGCACGAAGGGTCGTTTGAACACATATCGTTGGCAGCTCCAACCGCTCCCGAGTGATTCAAGAGCGCCCATCAAGCGATGATGTCGTGGACGACGTTTCCATGAACGTCGGTCAATCGAAAGTCACGCCCAGCGTGACGATACGTCAATCGCTCGTGGTCCAGCCCGAGCAAGTGCAAGACTGTGGCGTGCCAGTCGTGAATGTGCACCTTGTCTTCGACGGCTTCGTAGCCGTGTTCGTCGGTGCTGCCGTAGCTACAACCACCTTTGACGCCGCCACCTGCCATCCACATTGTGTAACCTTTGTGGTTGTGATCGCGTCCGGTACCACTGTCCGAATACGGGGTACGTCCAAATTCACCGCCCCAGACGATCAGTGTGTCCTTGAGCATATCGCGGCGTCGTAAGTCCGTGATGAGCGCAGCGATTGGTTTATCGGTTTCTCTGCAGTTATCGGCCAGGGCTGTACGAATTTGGCTGTGGTGATCCCAACTACCATGACCCAGCTCAATGAAGCGAACACCGGATTCGGCAAAACGCCGAGCCAATAGGCATTGGCGGCCGAAGCCGTCCGTTGGATCTTCATTGATTCCGTACAACGAAATGGTGTCCTCGGTCTCGCCCGACAAATTCATCACTTCGGGAACAGCATCTTGCATACGAAATGCGAGCTCGAAGTTTTCGATAGCACCTTCGACGAGCGGGTTGTGTTGATCCAGCAGCAACTTCTCGCGATTGAGTGAACCGATGAGATCGAGTTGGTCTCGTTGTCGGTGTTTTGTCAAACTCTCGTTAAAGGCATTCTTGATTCCGAATGAATTGGCTTCACCACGTCGCATGCGGTCGATGCGACGATTGCGTTGACTGCTGTCTTGAACCGTGAACTTGGTTCCTTGGTATGTCGCGGGGAGAAACGCGTTCCCGTAATTCTGTGCACCGCCGGTCGCCGAAGGTGGGTTGATCGAAATGAACCCGGGGAGGTTTTCGTTATCGGTGCCAAGCCCGTAGAGCGTCCACGCGCCAATCGATGGTCGAACGAACTGAAACGACCCCGTATGCATCTGGAGCATCGCCTGGGCGTGTGCCGGTTGGTCGCAGTGCATTGCCCGCAGCAGGCAAAGTTCGTCAGCGCAACTTGCGACGTTAGGAAAGAGCTCGGAAATCCAGAGCCCACTCTTGCCGCCTTGCTTGAATTTCCACGGTGAGGCACACCATGGCGAACCATAATTCGAGGCTCGACCATGGTCCGTCTGGAGTCGTGGTTTGTGGTCGAATGTGTCGACGTGAGAAGGGCCTCCACGCATGCAAAGAAAGATCACGCGTTTCGCTTTCGGCTCTTCGTGCGGCTCTTTTGGAGACAATGGCGAGCGATTCACGGCCTCCTGTGCTGCGGATAGACCTGTCAAAGCAAGGGATCCAAAACCGGCTGAAAGTGTTTCCAACGCGTGGCGACGCGAGAAAGCACTCAATCGTTGATCGCAGAACGTTCGTTGCATGGTTTATCCGTCATCGAGTAATCAGTCCGCGTGCGTTTTGGGTCGCACCGTGCAGTTGGGCGCCCTGCGCTTCCAACTTCAATCAATGGTCTGGAACTCCATCGTGCACAGCAGCGCTTGGCAGTATGCCGCCAGGTCACTCATTGGTTGCGAATCAGGGTCTTCGAGTTGCGCACGCGAGAAACGTCCTCGCAGGCCAAATCCGCCGCCCCCAAGCACTCCGCCGCCAAGTCGTCCGACGGTTGGGCGGCTCCTTGTGCTCTTTGCCTGAGCAAGAAATCTCGCCCCTAGTCTGGTTTCCTTGATTGTGGGTGAGCGACCGAATGCGAGTTGGTAGAGAGCGTCGATGCATTGTTCGGATGACACACCCTCAACTCTTTTTGCCATCGCAATGGCTTGTCTGCGGACGAACGGATGATTCATGAGAAACAACGCCTGCACCGGGCTCGACGTGGTTTCCCGAGCACCGGTGACCAAGCTTGCATCCGGCGCGTCAAATGCTTCGAGCATTTCAGGTAGGACGCTTCGAACCCGTGGTAGATAGACCGATCGGATATTGGCATCAATCGATCGAATGATCGGTTCAAAGACACTTTGGCCGACACCGCCTTCACCGACATCTCGCAACAACGTACCGAGCGGTCGCCTCAGATCGAGTTCACCGGAGACGGCCAGCATTGCGTCACGAATCACCTCACCATCCAAGCGGCGTTTGTTCATCCGCCAAAGGAGCCGATTGTCTGGATCGACGGCGAAGTTGGATTCGTGATACTCCGATGACTGTTGCCATGTCCTTGATAGCGCGACTTCACTGATAAGTGACTTGATGGACCAGTCGTTCTCGATGAGGCGAAGCGCTAGATGGTCGAGTAGCTCGGGATGGGTCGGCCGATCACCGCCATGACCAAAATCGTCGACGGTTCGCACGAGTCCGTGCCCGAACATCCAGTGCCAGACCCGATTGGCAATGACACGGGCCGTCAGTGGGTTTTTCGCGTGTGCAATCCAGTTCGCAAGCTCCAATCGCCCGCTACCGCTTATATCGTTTGGAAGGCGGTGTCCATTCGGTGGGGAAGCCACCTGAAGAACTCCACGTAGCACCGTCTGAGCTGGCTTATTGACTTCGCCGCGTACGAGCAAATGTGTCGTCAGCGGGTCATCACGATCCTGCGCGCCCATGGCGAACACGCGAGGTTCGCCGCGACTGGAGTAGGCCTGCAGAGCCGCTTCGGCTTCATCTCGTTGCGAGCGAAGTCGCCGTAGCGTGCCGCGGAAGACATCTTCTCCGGAGCGGATCTTCGCCATCGCGTCGGTCACGGCCTTCGCCGCGTCGTCTCGCTGCTTGGCGAGTAACTTCATATCTTCCTGGTCCAGTCTCGGCTTTCCCGGTGATGGCCCCAGACCGGTTAGTTCGAGCAGCGTCGTCGCTTGGCGTGCTTGCGCTTTTAACAATCCATAATGCGTCGCCGTTGATCGAAAGATTCCCGCCAACGCGTAGTAATCTTCCTGCGGGATCGGATCCGACTTGTGGTCATGGCATCGCGCACAGGCGACGGTCGTTGCAAGAAAAGCTCGCGTCGTCGCGTCGATTTGTTCGTCAACGAGATCGGCAAAGAACTTCTCCTGGTCCTCCTCACCAACCAGCTTGACGCCGATCGCTAGAAACCCTGACGCAATAATGTTGTTTGCCCACTCCAATTCATCCGCGATCGGAAGCAAGTCTCCGGCCACTTGCTCTCGGATGAACTGATCGAATGGCGTGTCGTCATTGAATGAATCAATGACGTAGTCGCGGTAACGCCAAGCATGCTGGTAGATGTTGTTCTGGTCGCCCCCAGTCGATTCAGCGTACCGGGCAACATCCATCCAATGCCGCCCCCAGCGCTCCCCATATCGTGGTGAATCGAGTAGTCGGCCGACAAGATCGGAGATCACCTGTTGCCTTGCATCAACATCGGTCTGGGAACCAATCTGATTGGCCCATTCGATGATGTCCTTTGGAGGCGGAGGCAAACCGATCAGTGTGAAGTACAGGCGACGAACCAACGTTTCGGGGGTCGCATCTCGGGCAGGATCCAATCCGTTCGTTTCAAGGTCGGAAAGCACGAACTTGTCGATCGTTGTTCTGGCCCAAGAGGAGTTCTTCGATCTGGGAATGGCTGGTTGGGTAGGCGGTTGATACGTCCAAAACTGTCGGCCTTCTTCGATATCGATCTCCGACTGAACTTCCGGTCGAATCTTCGGCGTGCGAGGGTCCGGCGCGCCGATCTGAATCCACTTGCGAAAGTCGGCAATGATCGAGTCAGGCAGCTTGCCCTTCGGTGGCATTGGATAGGCTTCATCGCCATAGAGAATCGACTCATACAGCAAGCTCTTGGACAGCGAACGCGGGACGACGGCCGGCCCGGTGTCGCCACCGGTCAACATCGATTGGCGTGTGTCGAGCTTCAAACCGCCACGCGATTGACCGGCCTCGGCTGAGTGGCACTCATAACAGTGCGTCACCAAAACGGGACGAATCCTTGCCTGGAAGAAGTCAGCATGGTCCGCTGTTTGAGCCTGACTGGCGTCCGCCTTCGTCAGCGTCAACAACAACGCTATCGCTGGAACAGCGTACCAACGCGTCGCCATCGGATACGTCACGGTATTCGCTTCATCGGTGGTCGCTTCGGTCGAACGGCGACCACGATTTGTCCGGCTCGAACTGAGCTCGTTTGGTTGATGTCCGTCACACCGGTGACCACATTGACTTCTGTGATCACACCGCTGCTCGTCACCACGCGAGCCTGAAGTGGATTCTGCATGTGCCCAAAGGTTCGGTGCCGCAGACCACCGGGCAACTCGGCGAGAACTCGAAACTCGAACGTACGCCGCTCGCGCATTGCGGACGTGATTTTTGCGGAGGCAGGAACCGTCACGGCGATTGCATTCTGGGTGGTCGTCCCAACGCGAGAACCACGACCACGGCCCCGGCCGGCGGGAAGGGCTCCACCGGCGCGCATCCCTCGACCGCGACCACCGCCAGCGCCAGATGCATCGATGGTTACGAGCATCTGATTTCCACTGACCTTTTGAATCGTGACGAACGTCTCCTCCCCAGATGCCAGTGTGGGCATTGCGAGAAGCAACAAAGCAACTGCGCCGGTGTGATAAGCAAGTCGGCTCCGACATTGCGACATGTAGATCCCCGAAAATGAGGCGAAGACAGATCGCGAACGAGCGGCCGCTAGCCTGTCCGCGTTCTTCGCAACCATGGATGCTGCTTGTGGTCGTATGCCACGACGCAGATTGCCCGCAAAAAGCCGAAGATCTCCCAAAAGAAGCGATTGGCGCGTCCAACTCCGCCTGGGCTGTACGATAAGAAGGAGAATTCCCCGTTTCCGTCTCCGAGCTCGCGGTTTGACCGATTCCCCATCACAAGCTGGTTCAGGCGATTGTGTCGGAACGGACGCGTTTGTCGCCTTGTTGGTGCAGCATCGCCATACGCTGTACGCGTTTATTGCGAAACAGCTGGTGAACCCCGCGGACGTCGAGGAAGTGTTTCAAAAGACAAGCATTGTGCTCTGGAACAAGATGGAGCATTTCGATGCCGACGGCAGCTTCTTTCACTGGGCCTGCGGGATTGCATTTAATGAAGTTCGTAATTTTCTGAAGGTACAACGTCGAAGCAAACTACACTTCGACGCCGAACTGGTTGAATTGTTGGCCGAGGAAGCGGCGGCGGAGTCCGAGCTGACTGAGTCAAGGTTGGCAGCTCTGCGAGAATGCATGTCGGCGCTTTCGTCCAGGCAGCAGGAGATTCTTCGACTTTGCTACATGGGCGACGACTCAATCAGTGACGTTGCGAAATGCATGGGACGGGAACGAACCGCACTCTACAAACAACTCGCTCGCCTGAAGCGAAAATTGCTGGACTGTATCCAGCGTCGGATCATCTCAGGGGCCGCGTCATGAGCCCTGAAGGTCTATCGGAGTTGATTGACTCGTTGGTTGCGGGGGAAATCTCGTCAGACGATCACGATATCCTGCAGCAGACGCTCAAAGAAGACTCTTCGGCACGGGATGCCTTTCGTGAGCGAATGGACCTGGAAGTAGGCATCCAAACGTGGGCTTCAGCGGAAGTGCAGGCGTCCTCGTCGGCAGCGGCTCCAACGAATCGTTCGCAGCATACTGACGATGGTTCCAGTTCAACACGTACGATGTTGCTGGGTTTCGCTGTCGCGGCAACCATTGCGATGATTGTCGGGATTCGGCTGAGCACTCTTTCGAACGATCGGGGTCAAGAAAAATCGCTGCTCGACCCTGGGCGCGTTTCGGACCGGGCTCAGGTCGTTGGCGTTATCCGCCAACAGGATGACTGCGAGTGGAAAATCCGACCGGTGTCGCATGCTGGAAGGCTCGCCCTGGGCAAGCTCTCTCTCTCGAAAGGGGTTGCCGAACTACGTTTTGACTCGGGCACCAACGTCACGTTGGATGCTCCCTGCGAGATTGACGTGACATCACCGGATACGGCTCAACTGCTTGCCGGAAACGTGTTTGTGGATGTGACGGAATTGTCCAACGGCTTCACACTGAGCACTCCGGAGTCTCGAATCATCGATGAAGGAACTCAGTATGGTGTGGCCGTGGGTGACGAGTCGACCGAGGTCCATGTCTTTGACGGCAGAGTCGTCTGGGTATCGGCGACGGCCGGGATGGATTCGCAAGGCGGATTTCAAGAACGCATTGAAGCTGGTGAGGCTCGGAGTTTCCTTCGATCGACGCCATCGAAATTCAAGTTGGTAACGTTGGGGAAACTCCAGTTCGTTCGACGTATTGAACAACGAATTCGAGACTCTGCGAAAGGATCCTTGATTGCGTATGACGGATTTGAAAACCTTGTCGGACTTGTACGGCGAGGCCGTAGCGGACTCGGTTGGTCCGGCGGATGGCAGGCCGGAGGCCGAGGGCGTGGCCCGTCCGCCGATGTGGTGAACTCGCCACATGATGTGATCTTTGGACTGGATCGGAGTGGGCGGCGGCACATGTCACTTGCGGAAGGATGCGACGTTCGGCGTATGCTCGAGAGTCCAATGGTTCTCACGTCCGGTAACGGTGTCTTCCTGAGCATCTTGCTCAGTCGTCAGCGATCACGCACCACGAATGAAATAGGGTCGCTGCAAGTCACGCTCGAACCTGATTTGCCGGGTAGGGGACGTCGACGTCATCAGATCGTATCGTTTGGAGTCACGACTGACGGTTTCCCTTTCATTAACAGTGGAAACATCATCACAAGAACTGCGTCTCGAATTGCCTCGGATCGAACGTGTCTCTATGTCTTAAAGCTTGCGATTTCCAACCGAAGCACATTCCCTTCACTCCGAGTCTATCAGCCGGATGAGGCCGTTGATCATGTTGAGCCGTCGTCATGGACGGTGAGTGGCCAAGCGGGATCTGCTGAGCATCCACCGGCTTCGATCCGGGTTTTGACCGGTGAGAATTCCACTTGGCACGTGGATGAGTTGAACGTTGGCAACACGTGGCGATCGGTGACGACCCAATACCAAGTAGGGATGAACTAGGGATGACGTACGGGTCAGGCCCGCAACAACCCAAGTCATCGGACGATGAAATCGACTGAAGTTTCATTGCCCGTCCCCTCGTCGTTGTTCAACCTTGGTCAATCGGAGAGGGTCAGTGTGAATCTTGCAATGCGGCCGTCGCTTCCTGCCAAGAAGCCGATGCCGGTACTCGGGTCAGCGCGCAGTGTGTAATAGCCATCACGCGAAATCGTTTCCCACGTCCGACCTGAATCATTCGAAAAAGCCACGCCTGTTCGACCACACGCGAGAATTCGGCCTCCTCCAAGTGACTGGACGCATGCCTTATGCGGCATGCTGACGTCTGGCACTGCAGACCAAGTCTTCCCGCCGTCGGAGGACGTCGCGACATTGTCTCGGTCAAGTTCCGGTTCGGCGTAGTCACCGCCCACGGCGATGGCTGAGCGATGGTCGATGAAGTCGAGTGAAAAGATCCCTGACGTTTCACTCCCGCAGCGAATCTTCGCGTCATAGGGTTGCCATGTCGTTCCATCGTTGTTGGAGCGCCATACTCTTGCGACGGACCCACCTGTTGCGATCCACAGCTCTCGTCCCCTGGCAAGGATCCCGGTACCGCTGGCTGCAAAACCATATTCGCCTTCCTTTAGCTTAGGGCGATGTTCCATTGGTAGTCGCGTCCACGTTGCACCGCCATCGGACGTCCGGTAGACCTCCAGCCGACCGTTGACCGGATCTCCGTACAACGCTCCATGGAGCCTGTCGCCTCGAAACGTCATCCCGTCAAAGAATCCACGCGGCTCGGGATTGACCAAGACCGTACGCCACTTATTCCCTGAGTCGCGTGACCGGAACAGCCTCGATGCACCACCTTCGCCAACGCTCATCAACAGGACCGTGCCGTCACGGAGCAGCTCGACGTCACGAAAGTCGAATTCGTCGGCGCCGGGGATGCGGATGCGCTGCCAAGTCTTTCCCGAATCGGTCGTGCGTATCACCGTTCCGCCGGAACCTGCGATCCAGGCCTCTCGATGATTTCGGACCGCCAAACCTCGAAACGAAGCCTCGGCTCCGCTGTGAAGCGGTTCGATTTCGATCGGATCGGGCTGTGTTTGAGCAACCGAGCGATCAGCGATCGCGGCCAGATGCAGAACCAAAACAATTGTGCTGAAAAGCCTCATTGGCGCTCTTGATTCTCACGTAACGACGGATCATCCCCCGAGCCGTACCCACATGTTATCGCAGAAGGCGATTGAAGGAATTGGCGCTGCCATGCGACGCTCGTTCTTGTAGTCTGCCTTGTTCAAGTCTCCAGCTCCGTTCCATAAGTTCTGTACTCCTTTGGGATCGCCCAAGTGTTCTTGAAGCCGAAAGCGAACCTGCCCGACGCCGAAAAGTCGCGTATCGAATTTTGCCTGCAGCAGATCGCCGAATGCATCGGCTTTGATCGTTTCACGCTTCCTGTGTTAAGTCGGAAGACTTTGTTTGGGTTGTACGAGGGCAAACGGAATCCGCAGTCATTGATTGAATTCGTGGGTGACCATCTTGCTCATGATGTCGATGGAATTCAGTTTCGCGCCGTCCCCAAGCAAGCGACAAGTGGCTGCGGTAGCGGCTGTGGCGGTGGTTCGTGCGGTGGCATCAGCGGTCTGCCGTACCAGTACGACGAGAAGACGCGAACCATCACGCTTCATGTGGAGATCGATGGCGATCCTCGGCTGGAGATGGGCGCCCTAATCAACGGCGTCGTCGGGGACCTGCTTTACCAAAACCAATTTGTTTCAGCCCACCTGCCCGAGATGGTCGATCTAGCCGTCGCTGGGACGGGACTGGGAATGATTCGCAGCAACATCACGCTCGTCAAAAAGGTGGCGGCTTGTTGGGACTCGACGCAGTGGGAAGTCTCTCCGCGACCGTTCCTTGATTGCCGATCACTTGCATATGCCAATGCGATTGCGGCTTGGGCTCGCGACGACGCGAAGCCTGAGTGGGCGACGGATCTTCCCAGTGACGTCAAACGTCCGATGGGGAAGTCGCTGAAGTATCTGAGCAAGACTGGCGATTCCTTCTTTGAGCCGCAGTCGAGACAGTCTCTCTTGGCACAATCCCCGAGTGATTGGTGGAAACTGGCGACCCATGAGTCCGTATCGAATCAAGTGATCTCCATTCGGCATTTGGAGTCTGACGGTCACTTAAGTGATCAGCAAGAATCGTTGCTGTTGGGAAAGTTGCGTTCGGCGAACATTGCGATCGTGCTCCATGCGGTCGCGGCAACCGAGCGGATGGCGTTCCGACGGCCATCGGTTGCCAGTGAATCGCTGGTGATTGAACTGCGCTCGTTGGCGGACCACCGTGACGATCAAGTTCGCGCCAAAGCGATGTGTGCACTTGCCAGACTCGGCAAAATGGACGACGCAGCGGTCGAGACGGCTGCGGTGATGTTGGAGGAGAGTCAGCGGCACCTCGTTTTTGCTGGAGTCTATGCCCTGTCAACGCTCCAGTCAGTGCCCGATCACGTCTTGGTCTCCTTTGATCGCTGTTTTGTTCGTCGATTGCGAGCTTGTGACTACGAGTTGATTGATTTGTTTGTAGTAGGTTATCGACGTTGGCTCGATGATCCTTCGCCACACTTCAAAGGGGTGCTGCGGGACAGCCCGGAGCATTTGCCGATTGCATTGGAAACCCTGCTGAAGGTCACCGATCATCTGGTGCCACTACGTGTCGGAGCCTAGTTGGACAGCGTCATTGCGAACTCGAAACTTGACCGAACGCCACTCGATGAGGGATGAGACGCCAGCCGCCCAGGATGTGGTTTGTCCGTCTATTATTCGAACTCAGATTGAGTCTTGGCTGACTGCTCACGAAACTGCTCCATGAAACGGCGGTCGATTTGGTGTTTGAGTCTCCACATGATGTCACCTGATAAACCGAATCCATATTTTTCCGCATAGGCTCTTTTGCCGCCTAGTGAGACGATTTTGAGGTAGTCTTTCTGAGGCTGATACGCCAGTAGTGGTCGACCCGTCGAAGCCCGTCGTAGGTTCTCAAGCAAGATGGGTGCTTGCCGAACCGCAAACACACCCGCTTTCGGTCGAGGGTCAAACGCGAGGTGGGCGCAATCACCCGCGGCAAACAAGCCGCTGATGTTCGATTGCAGATGTGTGTCAACGACGACGAAGCCACTGTGAAGTTCCAGTCCGCTATCGCCGAGCCATGGATGCGGGGTTGCTCCAGCAGCGCCGAGCACGAATTCGGCTTCGATTGTCTCTCCATCCTCCAAGACAACGCCAGCCTCGGTCACTCTTTGGATGTTCGCACGTTCGATGAGCTTCACGCGGTTCCTGACCAGCTCACCGCGAAGTCGTCGTTGCGTTCGCCGACTACTGGCCCATAGGATCTCACCTCGATCGAAGAGCTTGATCGAACCATGGATGCCGCGTGAACGCAGTGCAAATGACATTGCCATTGCAATCTCAGCACCCGCGATTCCGCCGCCGATCACGGCAATGGACTTGGTGCCGGGGAAACTGCGATATTGTTCCCAACGTGCCGCGAACGTTGCGAGCGGTTTGACGGGGATGCCGAAGGATGCAAATCCTTTGAGGTGCGGCATTTCAGAGGTGATGCCGACATCAAGACTCGCCAGGTCAAACGTCAACTCCTTACCGTCTTCGAGCAAGACTCGTTGGGGCGACTGCCGCAGCGCGACGGCTCGACCTTGAATTAGCTCGGCGCCGGCTTGGCGTGTCAGACGTTCGAGATTGATTTCGAGTTCATCGCGCTCGTAGTGCCCGGCGACGAAGCCAGGCAGCATGCCAGAGTAAGGTGCCGTCCTGCTTGGGTTGATCAACGTGACAGAAGCATTGTCTATACGAGCAGACCGAAGGGCGTGAAGCACTAATGCGTGCGTGTGTCCTCCTCCAATCAGAACGATTCGACTTGACCTCATCACGTGCTTCCAGCTACCCGCCCTGAGTGAAGCATGCGAAGGCCGTTCGGACGTCGAACACGACGGAGATCGCAATGGTCAGGCAGAGCAGCAAGAGTCAGATGCCAAAAGGACTCGCAAAACGATATGCGGGATCCTTCAGTGCCGTCTGAGGAAGATAGAACAACAGTGGCGTCCAAAACAAATTGTGGCACAACCCCATCAAATCCACGTCGCGGGAAAAATAGTCGATCGCCAACCCAACCGGGAAACAGGCGACATGGGCTGCCAAGGCCCAGCGTGGCTCGACGTGTCGGAAAGAAAACAGCAAACTAGAAAAGAAGTCGCTAGGCTTGCTACCCGGGGCGTTCGGCCATGCTATCGTGACACAACCGTTTGGGCGACCAAGCTCAACCGTCAGTAACTCCGCGTGACGTAGCTGTCGGGCCAGGGGTCAGGAAAATCGCCTCCGGATCGCCAATGTTCGATCTCGCCCTCCGTGAGAAAACATCGTCTCAGCGATTCGGCGAACCAATCCACTTGGCCTTTGTCACCGATGACTGTCAGGTGACAGCGGCGATCGCCGAACCGCCCTGTCTCGTTGGCGAGCCTTTTCCTGAGGCCCTCCATTTCCATCTCGTCGAGGCCATTTTGTTCATCTTCCAGGATTCCCGAGCGCCAATAGCCAACTAGCTCCAGGCTGATACCAGCGGCCGCCTGGTTCCAGAGCAACGAGACGTTGTCGCGGCTTGAGAGATAGAAGAAACCTTTGCTTCGGTAGATGTGCTGGCCAAGATGTTGATTGCAAGTATCCCACAAGCGTTGTGGGTGAAACGGACGATCATCTTGAATGACGCTGGTTGCCAAGTTGTAGGGCCGATTGTCATCGCTCTCCTCGGCAAAAACGGGTCGGAGTTCTCCGATCAGCTGCTCGACTCGGTGATAGTCATACTCCGGCATTACCAGAACATCATCGAGCGGCAGATTTCCCCACGGCACCGAAACGACGGACACAAATGGGTTCAATCCGTGAATGGACTGGGCAATCGTTTCAAGTTTCCCCTGGTCGATCCGGTCAACTTTCGTCAATAAGAGGTGGCTACAAAACATGATTTGCTCCACCATCAGATTGGTGGTATCTCGTTGTTGAGTCTGCAGATTTCGCTGCATGACAGGGACAATCTGTTTGCCGCAGCTGTAGTCCTGATCGATCATCGCCGCGTCGACGAGGGTCAGCGCGCCCGTCAGCTTGAGCTGAGGCTTGGTACTGAAAAACTCGATGAGGGGCATTGGGTGGCAACTGCCCGATGTCTCGATGATGAGAAGATCTGGGGACCCATTTGCCAGGATGTGGTCGACGGCGCGCTCCAGCTTTTGAATGCCTGACTTGCTGCTGAGCACACAGGAGTAGATCGACTGAAAGTTGGCGTCATCCTTATCGAAGAACTCGGTCTGAGCGACAATCAAGCCATCGACATCGAGTTCACTCATGTCATTGACTACGACGCCGACGGACCGCCGCCGTTGGTGAGACTGAACAAGCAGGCTCTTTAAGAGGGTCGTCTTACCCGATCCCAGGAATCCGTTGATCAGAAGAACCGGAATCCTCGACTCAGCTCCCGATCGATCTTGGTCGTTGGTCATCATGTCCTATCGCTGGTCGATCGCTGCCATTGATGCGATCCGCTTCAAGCTCAAGACCGCCTGAAGTTGAGGCGCGTCTTTGACACGCGACAAAAGGCCATCGGCTCCAACGAGGCCGATCACCAGCTCGCTTTCCTTAGACCCGGCACTTGACCCTTGTCGGCCAATTCTCGGAGAACAATGCGAGAGACACCAAACTTACGATACACCCCGCGACTTCGCCCGGTCATTCTACATAGGCGGCGCAAGCGGGTGCGACTTGAATTACGCGGTAGTTTGATCAGTTCCCCATACGCTCCGGCGTCCTTGAGTTCTTTACGGCGCTTCGCATGCTTTTCAACGAGCCGCTCGATCTTCTGCATCTTGGTAATGGTTGACTTGCTTGCCATGGAATCCTCCAAATCAGTCATTTAGGAATCAAGAAACGAACACTTCCATCCTTCGCGCCAATCCACATGGTGCGAAACGCCAACTACTTCGATTCATCCCGAAAATGGAATGGCTTATGAACCACTGGTTTACGAACGAGACCCGAGCGGATCGCTTGGGTGCTAACCCAGACTCGCTTCACCCTGCCATCGACAACCACTCGGACCCTTTGGAGGTTCGGTTTGAATTTGCGGCGGGTAATGCCCGTCACCTTGGTGCCGACGCCGCCGAGACGTTTGGGTTTACCGCGGGTCTGCACTCGATTGCCTTTGCCCGCCTTTTTGCCGGTATAGAAACACTGTTTGCCCATCGGTCTCACCATCGGGTTTGGAAGCTTTGATCACGCCACTCAAATGGGAGCGTAGCCGATCGCTCGTGGCGGGCCAATGGCTGATGCAAAAAAATTGCAGGTGCAGTTTCGGGGCGACTGCGAGATCCCATCGGCCATCATGTTCGGCGACGATAGGTCCTGTTTACAAAGGGGCTGTCGCGACGCGGAATAACGTCAACGCCCCCGACGGAGTCTCGCTTCTGTCCGGGTCTGCGTCCGCGGGATAGCTGGGACCCGGGTGTGGGGGTGTATGGAAGTATCCCTAGAGAGTCTTGGTGATTCAGATCAGCCCTGTGCCTTATCGGCAGGTTATGATTTCCAAGGTGGTTCGGCTCCGGTGCCAGCGAGAAACAGTTGCGTCACGGACGGCCCGGCGATTCCATCCTGCCTAAAGCGTCACACGGAAGAGTTCTTTCTATCCGTCCTCCTTAAGGCGCGTTTGCTCGAAAGTTGGCTCATCGGCGATCCTCCTATCACTGCCTCTAATTGAATGGATGCAATCCAGATGCATGTGCAGTATCCTTGCTTCTTCCGGAGTGATATCGTGTCTTACCTCGGTAGGAGCGGCGGTCGGTTTTTTGGTGGTGTTCAACCGTGCCTCGTAGAGGGCTGTTCCCCGGTTGGATCCGCGAATACCGACGTTCTGGTGCGGTGGTAACGAGTGTCGATGCCGTACTGGTTGAGTTCTGCGGTAGAAACTATGGTTTCCGAGTGCGGGAAGTCGATGATGCAACCAGATGGAGACAGTCGATTAATGAGTGAAATGGTATCGATAGGAACCTCGGAACCAACCAACCAGTCCGATGCGAATCGCTCGTCCTGGAGCGACTGGCTAGGTATGGTGGCGTCAATTGCGTGTGCGGTTCATTGTGCCGCAATGCCCTTCGTGATCGCCTCGTTACCCGCGTTGGGATTGAGTTTCCTGGCCGATGAGTCATTCCATCAGTGGATGGCGGTGGCGTGCTTCGGAATCGCGATCGCGGCGTTTGTTCCCGGTTGGCGACGGCATGGAAGTTGGCTGCCGGGCGCGGTTGGACTGGTTGGGATCATCTTCATTGGTGGGGCCGCATTCGGCATGCCCGGCGAGTGTTGCGCTTCGTGCGAAACGAGTTTGCCGGATACCGTTTCGGTCAACACGATTAGTGAAGAAGAGTCTTGCGAGTGTTGCGTGGTGGCCGCGAACGAGTCTCCCGATGGGTCAACGTCGACACCGATCCTCCGGATCGCCAGCCTGGCCGGAATGGATCCAGCCGCGTTGACACCGTTACTGTCTTGGGCAGCTCCCTGGCTGACTCCCATTGGTGGATTGATTCTCGTGGCGGCCCACTTGCTGAACCGCCGTTTCGGCTGCGCCTGTGGATCCTGTGACGAACCATTGCCGCAAGCCGCCGAGTAGCAGGCTTGATAGGTCACCGGTCTGAGTCACATTGGACGCGAGCAGTGACTGGGCGATGAAATGCGATTCCGCATGCCGAAACGCATGCGATGGCGAACCAAGCCGTTGGTTCGGGAACAGCGGCAATCGTCAGACCGGAGCTAAACGAGAGGTTCACGTCATACTCGTCAGCCACAGCCACATTCACGATCAAGCCGCTACCAATGGGTGGAGGCGGATTGGGAAAGGTGCTCTGGTTGTCGGCATTGACCAGTCGGCCCGTTCCATCGGCTCGAAGGGTAAGGACGGGTGGATGATATCGACCCGGAGACTGGTTGAACTCTCTCGCATTGAATTCGAAGATCACTCCGGTGCCGCTGAGTTCGTTGAACTGCAATCCGTCCCCCAAATCCGCGGTACCAGCGACCGAGAATGAAACCGTTGCATCTGGTGAGAGCGTATAGAACTCGGCGCCGGAAATGGATCGTACCAACTGAAACCCGCCAAACATGGATGGTGTTGGATCGGGCAACACGCCATCAATTCGATAGTTGACGCGGTCGATCACTGGATTCGTGTAGGTGCGACCTGGCTGCAAGACATCATCCACGATGATCTCGAAGTCGAACTGCGTCACATGATTGAAGACGCTCGCGATACCGAAATCACGGCTGTCGAATGAGATCGTGAACGCAGCCGGGGCGTTTTGGGCTGTCACAAGAAGGATCGCCAGAGCAGATCCCATCACGTCCAATCTCATGTCATGGCTCCGGTTGGTCGATGTCATTCAATGCGTCGTCCACCGCATTGTAGTTCCAAAGAGATGCTCGGCTGTGATCGCGGGTCCCTGGCTTCGATGCGCAGACGGCCGACACGGATAAGATTCGCTACGGTACGGAGTCGCCCGGTGCCGCATCCGGATCCGACGCCGGAAGCCATAAATCCATGCAATTGCACGTCGTGTCACCAATGGCTCGCAAATGAGTGCACATAGCAGAACCCAGTGAGACCTCACTAGGGACTTCCATGGCGCTCACTTCGACGTCGCCTCTGGCGAGCGTCTCCCAGTGATCCCATAACGCTTCGGTGGCAAAATGGTCCCGAAGCCGGATCACGGTTTGGTCCGTCGCACCGACGAAAAGCGTCCGTTGCTCCTTATCTTGTAGGCGAACCAGTCCCCTCCGGGGCCACGAACCCAGGCGTGACTCGTGCGGTTCGAAGTGGCGGGCGACCAGGTGAAGCGAATCGGTCCATGCACCTTCGCTCCGTTGGGAATCTTCCGCCCGGATGCGAGACGCCGCGGCTTGTTCTCGCAGTTGGAGGGCGATCCAGCGAAGTGCAAACGCATCCGTCTCTGGTGCATGCAGCCGAGCAACCGAATCGAATTGACGAGCCAAGTCGTCGTCGAGGAAGCACTCCTCGAGGCTCCATCCGGGGACGCGATCGCAGAGCGTTCGCCAGGCAATCTCCGCCGCTGTCGAGAACCGTTGAGTCACCTTTGGATCCAACACCGTGGCGCGTTCGGTGTCTCCCGAGTCCGTCTTGAGGCATCCCATCGCACGCAGTTGCAATAGACGCCGTCCAAGTTCGGACATGGGCCAACTTAAATCGGCTGCTCGGCAGTGCGCGAGCAACCGCCGCCGAAGGACCGGATCCACAAGGACACGATCGAGCGAGAATCCGCCATGAACCTGGTCCCATGCGTTGAGGAGTCGCGCGTCGATGGTGGACAATTCATCGGCGTCGCCGTCGAATGCCAACGATAGCTGCAAGCTCGACGATTGGGTTGCACGTCGCCGTCGCGACGTCGACGTTTGGGCTTGCTGGTTTGTTTGGACACGACGAAGTGGGTCCGGTGCACCTTCAAGTGGGTCACCTGCTTCGATGCGTCGCAATCGCTGCGACCCGAGCTCGACGTACTCTTCGCTCATGTCGAACGCCAAGAACCGGCGTCCGAGTTTCTTCGCGACGGCGACCGTCGTCGCGCTGCCGCTGAAAGGGTCCATCACCACATCATCGACGTGGCTGCATGACCGAAGGATACGTCCGAGCAACTGCTCGGGCATTTGGCAGCCATGGAAGCCGGCCCGCTCCTTGAAGGTGCCGGCGACACGAGGGAAGTACCAAACGTCCTCTTGGGTTGTGAAGCCTGTCGGACAGTCCTGCGGACGCAGAATCCACGTGTCATCGGGCATGCGACCTTTGGCATTCGCCCGACGATCGTTGTAAACCAGCTGGCGCGCCGATGGAACTCGCACGGCAGGATCGTCGGCATTGAATTTGAAATGCCGTGGGTCTTTGACAAAGTGAAACAGGTGGGCGTGCGAGCGTGTGAATTTGAGTTTGCAGTGAACGCCGAACGTGTAGTACCAGATCACCCAACTGCGACAGACGAAACCGAGCCTTTGAGACAAGACTTTCAACTCGGCAGCGTATTCATCTCCGATTGCAAGCCAAAACGCACCGTCAGCGGTCGTGACCCGATGGACCTGGGCAATCCAGTCTTGGCACCATTTCAGGTACTCATCCGACTCCAGTGAGTCGTCGTAGACGTCGTAGTCATACCCGATGTTGAAAGGCGGATCCGCAAAGACCAGATCAACGCATTGGTCGGGCAGCTGTCGCATGCCCTCGATGCAGTCCCCGGCGTGAATCCGTCCCAGCGAAGTCCCCAGGCTAGCGATCGGCACCTGCAAACCTACATCCCCGCGGCGGCAACGGGTTCATCTTCGATCGGTTCAAAGGAAGGCGACGTCATCTTGCTGTCTGAGAGAGTGAAGATGACGAAGAGCCCAACGAATACAAACGACGACAGGAATACGATCAGATTGAATGGCTTGTCAAATGCCAGGTGCATGAAAATGAGTGCGACCAACAACGCCTTGATCGTTGCAATGAACATGACAACGGCGATATCGAAACTACCCAGATCATAACTCGCCTGTGCGACGGTCAAGATGGTCAGAAACACCAATGCCCCAAAAACGCCGAACAAAACGGGAAGTGGCATGGGGTGGGCAAATTCGGTTCCGTCGTCGGAATGGCCGTGGGACGCCATGAGCTTTTATCAGAGAACGGGGAAAGGAACGCCAGTGCCGCGGCCAGTGGCCAGGCCCAACAACAACGATCAGCGAATCAAATACAGCAGAGGGAAAAGATAGATCCAAATCAGGTCGACCAAGTGCCAGTAGAGTCCTACATAGTCGACCGGACCAAAATATTGGCGATTGAAGTCTTGCCGGATCGCCCGAATCAACAACCACATCAAGACACCGATTCCAGCGAGGATGTGGATGGCGTGAATGCCGGTCATGCAGTAATAAATTCCAAAAAAGACACCCGCTTGTCGGGCGGTCATGACATTGTCGGTGGCGGCGGCTTCGATGCCCATGTCGCTTTGCGAGTTATCGCTGGTGACCCGGCCGCTTGCGAGTTTGGACTGCGACGCTGAGGCGGCAAGCATGTCTTTGGCGCCGGTATTGATTTCGTTCGCGGCCAAAATCTCGACTGCGGCGAGATCCTCATCGAGAAGGACGGTTTCGGCCGGAACGTCCGACTCCTCTTCGGCGATCGCAACCGATTCAGCCGAATCATATTCGTGACCATCATGCTTATGTCCATCGGCATCGTGATGCGCGTGTGCATCACCATCGTGATCGTGGTGATCCAATGCCGCGGCATGGGCGTCCCCGTGTCCTCCAGCTGGCGTCTCGCCGCTTTCAAGGATCATTCCAAGTCCAACACCCAGGAAGAAGCTCAGACAAACGACGCTCAGCGGCTTGGCGCACTCGTACTGAAACTGCTTTCCAAGGACCTTGCTCATCGCGAGCCAAACGATCGTGCCGAGTGTGATCAACGCAAATGGCAAACACAGATAAATGAGGTACATCGAGATGCCCTCGTGATGTGGGGCGTCGGCGCTGTAACTGAATAGACCCGGTGGCAAAAGCCCGAGGTCCCACTTGTGCGAATATTCGATCGACTTGACGCCCAAGAAAATCATCGCACAGGACAGGGTGGTCGCGATCAATGCCACGAGCTTCTTGTGTTCTTCGGTTTGGGAGCATCGAACCGCCCAAGCCATTGTCAGCGAGCTAAACAGCAGGACGCCCGTGTTGATCGCGCCCAGCTTGGTATTCAAAAACTCACTGCAGCCCACGAAGACCTCGGGCCGTAGCATGCGAAAGATCGCATAGGCACAGAACATGCCACTGAAAAAGAGCACTTCAGTGACCAGGAAGAGCCAGATTCCGAGTTTGCCGCTGTCGAACTGCTGTTCGGGCGTGTCAAAGTGGTGAGCCAGCCATTCGGGATGATCGTGGTCGTGCCCGTGATCATCGGCGTGGAGATCCGCGTCGGCTGCTGGGGCATCGATGGTGGACATGGAGCGGAACCGGACGAGCGATGGTTGGCGTGGGCAATCGGCGAGACGGAGAGCCTCCCTGAGAACCCCAAACTATATCCGAAAAGCCACTTTTCGCACGAGACATATGACGGAGACAATTCGACGCAGGTCGAAAAATGACTGGTTGCGTCTAGCCCAGGTTGCCTCAGCGCCGTGACCGATCCCCACTTGAGCGCGGCCACTGAACGCCCTGGGACTTCGGCGAACCGCAGTTGAGAAGCTACCTGCCGCGTGAGTGGGTCGGCTCCATCAGCCGACAAAAAACTCGCGATTGACGCCGGAGTCGATGCAGCGTTGTTCTCGGCGGCTCTGACGGTATGGCGTCATCGTGTCGATCGTTTGCACCGTATTGAACGGCAGGCGTGGACAGAGGAGATCGACGGGAAACATGGAACGGCGGGAACACATGCGTCAAAGATCGGTGCGGGTCGATCACCGAGTGGCCTCGAGCCGAGTCGCGATGGCATCGATTTCGTCCGCGTCGAGCGTTGCGTCATTGGATTCGAACAGCATGGCAATCGCCTTACGATGCGTCTTCATCTTCAGCCCGCCCACTCCGATGGGTCCGTACGTCAGCAAGTTACCGTCTTCACGGATCGGTTGTGCTTTGTTGAAAGGCTCGACACCCTCTAAACCCGCCGGAGGCACCGCATTGAGATCAATCGCGACTTTCAAGCGACTTGAGTTTTCCAAGATGTCTCGGTCGACCAATTGGACACCCGCGGCGCCACACGCGAATAGGACGTCAATCGTCTCGAGTAGATCGGACATAGCCACCCGATCGGTCGGCGCTGCCGCATGAACATTTGAACTTGGGATGGCGACACGGACATCGTCGCGGGCCGCCTCCGCCCGCGACTGTTGGCGACTGCACAAAACCACCTCAGCACCCCGACGTGCCAACATTTGAGCGACTCGCCGTCCGACGGGACCGGTCGCACCGAGGACGGCGGCACGTCCCGACGAAAGATCCAGATGACGTTCCGCCGACACCACGGCCGCCGCCGCCGTCGTGTTGCAGCCGGCCGCATCAAGCATCACCGAAACGCGAACCGGCCCGAAAAAGGCGTTCTTCACGGCCTGATAGACGGCTTCGGCCGCACCGACGTGGCTGCCACCGATGAAAACGGCTGTGTGGGCAAGGTCATCGCCGCCGCGTGTGAACATCGCGCCGTGAATCAGCCCGATCACGTTATCCGAATCGACGTTGCCGTGTCGCAGCAAGTGCTCCGCACCGGCATCGATGGCCACGACCGAGTCGAAGGTGCTCGGCTGGGAATCCACATCCAGTTGAAGGAGAATTCGTTTGGGCATGGTGGTCTACCAAGTTGATGCAACGACTCAGCCGACGAGCGTCACCTCCTGGGCGTGACCAGGCGATGACGCGTCACGATTCAACCAAAGACTTTGCACCGAAGGTTTCGAGAACACTGGGTTGGCGCGATCAAACTGCAATGAAAGTCTGCCGATCCACCGAATCGCGTTCGTGAGCGGTGATCACGCGATTTCCCATGGGTCCACCGAACCGCGAGCCAACGCTCTGCGGCTGATGTTACTTCCGCATTAGCAGGTCGCTGCTCAGAATCCCTTGAACGGGTGCGCGGCCGAATCTTTCTTAGCCAACATGTCATCGGCCGAAGGTTTGCCACCCATGGCCGACTTGATCGCTTCCAGTGTGGCTTCGTGATTGAACTTGTAGATCTTTTCGTCGTCTTCGGCGGCGGGGTGAATGAAGACGCCACAAACGATTACAAGATCTTCCGTTTGATCCTTGGGGATCACGCCGTCACTGACCGCGTCGGCGACGGCCTGAGCCACCGCAGCCTGGGCTGGGCCGAACATCTGGACGGCCTGTTTCATTCCTTTGATCGTGACCTTGGTGACCATCACGGTGGCGGGTTTGACCGCGACGTTGGGCTCCAAGACGGCGAGTAGGTTGGTGTGACCCTCGCTCTGATTCGCCAAGGCATTGGCAAACGCAACGCCGACTGGCCCATCTTTGCTGCCAATCATCAGGTCAATGTGGGCAATCTCGTTTCCGTCGCCGGTCAGGGCTTCACCAATGTGGAATTGCATGACAGGATTCCTCAATCGAAAAACTGAATTGAACGTGACCGGTGGGATCGGGATGAGCCTTGCCCCACACGCAGCCCGTCATGGCGACGGCGGTGGTGGGTGGGTCAGACGATCCGGAGACGTTAACAAACGGTAACTCCATTGCAAACCGGCGGCAAAGGCGATTTGACGGACCTTGATCGTACGGTGCCCCTGGTCGTGTATGGTGCGTCGGTTCGCTGGGCAGCCCAATCTTTGAGTCGAGCTGGCTGGACCGTGATGGGAATGGATGTCTTTGGTGACCGAGACACGCGACGGGCATGCGCTCAGTGGCAACCGCTGCCGGCCAAAGATATCGCGGCAACTGCGGAGACATGGGCAGCGGATCTGGGGGGACGTTGCCTGGTTGTGGGCGGAATCGACTCAACCGAATGCACTCGGTGGACGCAGTGGTGCCGAGTCGCGGCCGATGCTCGGTCACTTGGAATCCGTGTGCCAGACACCTATCGCATCGTTGACGAACGATTGCAATTCTGGGCCGATGAGATCGACGACGGCGTCCCGAATCGACGAAGTCATCAACGGGGCAATGCGCCACTGGTTTCGCGGCGATGGCTCAGCAAGTCACTCGGCGGAACCGGAGGCCTCCACGTCCGACGAATCGACGAATCCGTCACGGTCGACACCCAGTCCGGCGTCGTCAAAGGCGGTTTCGAAGGGGAGTCTCGCTTTGAAAAGAGATCAGAATCGTTTTTCGAGCCGCGCGAATCACGCGCCGCTGACCAGGGCGATGGGTTGATACAAGCGGAGATCCATGGGACGCCCTTGGGACTGATCGCGCTGGCGTCCCCTGAGCACGTTCGGTTGGTCGGTGTTTGCCGCAGCATGGTCGGCGGCATGCGTCGGTGTAACGATTCGGTTCGACGTCCTTTTGCTTACGCCGGCTCGATCGGACCGTGCGCGATGGACCGCGACGTTGGGGATCCATTGCGTCGGTTGGCATTGCGGACCGCGCGACGCTGCCAATTGTCGGGACTGTTCAACATCGACCTGGTCCAAGATTTCGAGGGCGGACTTTGGTTCCTTGAGGTCAACAGCCGACCGAGTGCTTCATGTGAGGTTCTGGAGCGATCACTCCAGCGGCAAGGGATTCTCCGTCGATCCGAGTCGTTGCTTGATTGGCATCTCGATGCGCAAGCCCCGGGAGGGCAGGGACCCGCTGGTTCGGTCGTGAATCCAATGAAACCAAACGTTGACGACCCCAACTGGTTGATCGCCAAACGCATCGTCTATTCGGGCCACGCGGGCGTCTGGGACGTGTCGGATTTGCCTTGGACTCGATCGCGGCAGGACGGTGATTGGACGATTCGAGTTGGTGACATTGGACGGCAAGGCCTTCTCATCAGCCGAGGTGACCCGATCGCGACCTTGTTGATGGAAGCGCCGCGAAACTTGGCGAATCGTCACCAATCCTTCCCCAGCACGCTTCGCCGATGGATCCGTCGCGTGCAGTCGTCCGTCGCGTAGAAATGCCTGCCGTCGAACAGTTCGCCACCGGTGAAACGGTGCGTACTCGATGGAGCGATTCGAACCGACGACGTCGGGTTGCTCGTTTCCTAGTTCGGCGGCCGCTGGATCAGTTGAACCCGCAGCGACATCGGGTTGCCGTCGCGGCTGACGGAAACCTTCACCTCATCTCCGACGGAAACTTGAGTGAACGCCTGCTTGAACTCGTCGATCGAATGGACGGATTCTCCGCCGATCGCCGTGATTTGGTCTCTGATTCGGATCCCCCCTTTCTCAGCCGGAGATCCTGGTTCGATTTGAAGGATGACCAGATCATGGTCCCGCAGTTTGGCGCCGATCCAGGGTCGAGGATCAGGCTGATTCGTCGCGATCGTCGTCGCGTCCATCGATCCAGGCAACTCTTGGATGGTTTCGCGGGCAGGTGAGTCGTCCACCGTGTCCGAATTCGATGACGTCGAATCTGAGTCCGAAGAGCCGACGTCATCCGGTTCCGGTTCATTGGTGTCGATGGTGACTTCATCGGACGGCCCGAATGAACGTGGCGTTTGTCGAGCGGGGTTGGATGGGATCTCTGGATCGGCCGGGGGCGTGGTCTCGGATGGTGACGTCGATTCGGCAGGTTCGGCGGCTGCTTTCAGCGCCTCCGGAAAGGTCGCCTGGATCATCATTTCGAGTTCGAGTTGCGGCGTCTCCGCCGGCGTCGAGTCACGCCGGCCAGGTGCCATCTCCACGTCGATGTCTGGATCCACGGATCGGTCGGCCGCTGCGACCGCGATGTCAAATGCATCCGGTGGAGAGGATGCGATGGTGTCGGCAGATCGGTTGGCGGCCAGTCGCGACGGCATCGTGTTGGAACGAATGGATGGTGACCCCGGTGCGGCAACGACACGGACTTGCCGAAGCGCCGCGTCGAGTGCCGACGAGAGTTCCAATTGATCGGACTCCAAATCAACGGACTCGTCGTCCATTGCCGTTTCCTTTGAATCCGTTGGCTCGATACTCTGTCGGCCAGGGACGACCAAGTCCCCCAGGTCGCTCTGGACAAGATCCCTCGCCAACTCATCATCCAGCTCGTCGAACAAATCACGCTCACTGGATTGATTGGCGACCGTCCCCGTCTCCTGCCCGCTGCCGCTGTCGTTGTTCGACAAGGACGCATTCGAGCTGTTCGACTGATCACCAGGACGATCGTTGCTGTCGACCGATTCGATCTTGCTTGTGCCGTAGGGTCTTCGTTGCCAGAAGTCGTCGTCGTTGATGTCGTCTGAAACTCCAGCCAATTGGTCGACGTCGTCGCCGTCACCCAGATCGGCCTGCTCCGCCCATCGATTCGAGTCGTTGCAGCCTAGAACCAACCAAGTCAGCCCGAACAAGAGTCTGGTGATTCTCATCCAAGGCTTGGGGGTCATCATGGTACGCCGGGCGGACGATCTTTTGATTTTCAATGACCTTGGAAACAAAATGTGATGGACAAGTGTCGGATGGCCAGTGCGATCGCGTCGAGGTTTCTTAGTGTAATCGAGGCAGCGGTGTCGTAGGGTTCGGCGCGGCCCAACCCATCCGAGCCTTAACCCGTCAAGGGAAGGTCAATTCCGCGTCAGAGAAAGGCAAGCAAGTCGATCGTCAACGCGGATCAGCAGCTGCCCGTCCGCGACAGCCGGTGAGGCTCCTAAGCTGGTCCCGAGGGAGAACGTTTCGCCGACGTGACCCTGCCGATCGGCGGAAATTACCGTTGCATCGCCATCCAGCGAGAGCACCAGCATCTGTTGACCGACGATCACGGGTGAACTGCCAAATTTCCCACCGAGTCGTTTCATCCAAACTCGATTGCCATCCGAATCCCAGCAAGATGCCACCCCGTTGTCCGAAACCATGAAGATCAGGCCGTCCTTGACGCAGGGAGTGGGGACGTACGGGGCATTGCTTTTGACGCGAAAGAGCTCTTCCGGCTGACCGTCATCGTCGGGAATTTTGACGACAGACAACACGTTGCCGCCGCCTCCGCTGCCGCAAGAGGCCATAACCAGGTCGTGGCCATCGCTGCCGTTGAAGATCACCGGGGAACTACAACAGCGTTTATCGAATACGGACAGCGACCAGAGTTTCTGGCCCGTGGCGACGTCGAGAGAAAAAACGCCGTCACCGGTATTGGCGGCGATCAACTGCGGTGACTGGCCGTCGACGTCATACGGGGCGGGGACGCCATAGCAGGTTCGTGTCGTCGTCAGTGGCGTTGACCAGACTGTGGCTCCCGTTTGACGATCAAACGCCATCATGAAGCTCTTGCCAGGGACCTGAAAAGATTCCAGTCGTTCGGTCTGCTGCGAGTTAAAGAGGATCACGCGATCGTCGATCACGATCGGACTGCCGCCAAACCCGTGGTAGCCGGTCCATGATCCGAGATCACGCTGCCATACCAATTCCCCCGCGTAGGTGTACGCCCGCAGAGACGCACCCCCTGCGTCACCGTGAGCAACATACACTTGGGAACCGTCAATGGCCGGCGTCGTCGAAGCCGGTGAATTGCGTTGGTGGCGCCTGCGATCTTCGAGTGGGAATGACTGTTGCCACTTAGGTTCGCCACTTCGCAAACCGATCGCCAATAGCCGGATCGATTGGCCATCTTGGCTCCGGTCGGTCAAGAATACATAAGGCTCTCCGTCGACGTCGTCGGCGGTCACCACCGGCGAGCCGACGTCCATTCCCTGCAACGGGAATGTCCATCGGTAGTCCGCGTCGGTCCACAACGGCGGAAGCCGGCCCTCCACGACACCCTGTGCATCGCCGCCACGAAAGCTTGGCCAACCCTGGGTGACTGCCGCCGGATCAGCAAGCGCATTGGACGCGCCGATCACCGCAAGGCATATCACCGTGGCCGGTGCCCATGAACGGATTCGAAGCGTCATCCCCATCACGGACGATAGAGAATGCGCCATTCGTTGGACGTCATCCAAAGGCCGGCGAAAGAAAACGGAGGGCGTAAGGGACATGGCGATTGAATCGAAATTAACGGAAGGATCGTGTGCGTCGAGCGACATTGTACGTCAAGTGATCGGAGCCCGGCACATGGTTGGGGAATGTGCAACGTACGATCTCAGCAATGAGCGATTTTGACCTCGAAACGAACATGACGACGTCCGATGTGTGGCGTCCGGCGATTCCTGTTGACTGGAATCGCCTGTCGGGAGGAATCCCCACCCGGCTGCCGGCGTGGTGGCAATGCTGGATCGATCACTTTTCAGATCCCGCCGCGACTCGGCTGGTCGTTGCGACACGCTCGGATGGACGCGTGGCGGGCCTATTGCCAATGGTCGTCGAGCAAGCGAAAGCCACTTCCCTCCACCCAACGCGTTACTCGCCGTTACGACGCTGGCGACTCGTGGGCGATGGACTCGCTTGTTCGGATCACGCGGGACTGTTGTGCGACGGTGAGGACGTTCCGCAAGTCGGCAAGTCCATCGCCGAGCGATTGATTCGCTCATCACGCGGATCATCCCAACGCTGGGATCAACTGAAATTCGAGGGTGTGTCGGCTGGCGACCCGAACATGGGTGCGCTTGTGCGCGCACTTTGTGAGCTCGGTGCGTCGATCCGGATCAGCAGCCGAATGAATCTCTGGTTCAAGCCTTCGCTGGACGACTGGGACGTGTTCTTGAGCAATCAGGGACGTCGAATTCGGTCGCGCCTGCGAAAGTCGATACGTCACCTCGATGGTGATGATCATCTCCTCGTTCACGAATCGGTCGAGGGACCCGAACTGCAGAGCGAATTGCATCAATTGATTGCCTTGCATCAAGCGAGATGGGAAGCGGACGGACAACCAGGATCCTTCGCCGATCCCCGCATGATCTCATTCATTTCGAACTCCGTCGCTCGATTGAGCGAGTATGGTGCGGCACGCGTTCGTTCATTGAGACTGGATGATCGGATGGTTGCTGGGGAGCTGCATCTGATCGGCGGAGACGGCCGTTGCTACGTCTACAGCAGCGGTGTCGATGTGCGGCATCGCGATCTTGCGGCGGGCGCCCTTCTGCATGCCGCGACGCTGCGACTGGCGTCGGCGCCGTGTTGTCCCGGTGTCGACTTCATGCGAGGCGATGAGGAATACAAGCGGCGTCTTCACAGCCAGCCTGTCGCCGTCTTGGACATCACCGTCGATGCACCGACATGGACGGGGGTCGGTTTGGGGCGTTTCGATCAGATGCGTTTTCGAGGTAGGCAGCTCGCTCGGCGACTACGTGGGAAGTCTCGGGCGGTGGAGCTGACGCTGGACGAAGCGTTCCCGCTCGATCAGGAGAGCGACCGCTGGTTACCGGTGCCCAAACCCTTTGCATCCAAAGTGCATCGACCGGCCATCGACGACGAGAGAGACGAGACCGGACTTGCCAACGCGGATTCGACAATGCTCGTTCCGTCGATGGCCGAGTTCCCGGCCGCTGAGGTTGGCGTTTCGGGTTAGAATCCAGTCTTTCTCACCGGTTTAGAAGCAGGTGATGAATGGATGATCCCGATCGATGAGTTGACCTCGTGATGACCAAGCTTCGAAAACCGGTCGTTTGCCGATTCGAAACCGATGCCGATTGTGGATGGATACCCGCTTGGCCGGCCGTGTTCGTGCTGTGGTTTGCGGTTCTCGGCGGCGATGGCGTTTGGGCCTTCGAGTCGACGCCTCACAGCTCGGCGGCGGATATTCGATGGACCAGCTCCAAGCTGGTGGGCACACCCGATCCGCCGCCACCCATGCGGGTTCAGCGTGTGTTTTCGAACCTTCAGTTCGATTCGCCGACAACGATGATGGATCTGCCGGGTCGCGATCGATGCTTGGTGTTACAAAAGAACGGCGTCATCCTTACGTTTCGGCCTGATGGCGATCCTAGCACCGCCGACGTCGCGTTGGATTTGGGCGCGCATGTGAAGGAGACCGCGGACGAGAAGATCGCCGCAGCACGTGATGCGACACTCGATCCTGATTTTGACTCCAACGGATTCATCTACGTCGTCTGGGGGATTTTGCCGTTGGAGGTCGAGGGTGGCACACGTGTGTCGCGATTTACCTTCAATCATGCCGAACCGCCCACGATCGACCCGGAATCCCGCGTTGATTTACTGACCTATCCGTCCGGTGACCACGTGGGTGCGTCACTGAACTTTGGTCCGGACGGAATGCTCTATGTCACGACGGGCGATGGGTCGAGGCCTTTTCCGCCGGACAAGCTCCAAGTCGCCCAGGATCTAGCCGATGTGCGGGGGTGTGTCTTGCGGATTGATGTTCACGGCGACACGCTCGTCGAACGCATTCCGAAGGACAATCCATTTGTGGGTGTTCCCGGGGCCCGAGGCGAAATCTATGCGTTTGGTCTTCGCAACGGATTTCGCGCCGCGTTCGACCCAGCCACCGACGACATGTGGGTTGCGGACGTCGGATGGGAACGCTGCGAGATGATCCACCGGGTCGTGCGCGGCGGAAACCATGGATGGAGTCTTTACGAGGGACCCTATCCGGTGAACCCCGATCAGAGGCTGATGCCACCTCAGGTCCAGGGGCCAGGACCGGTCATTGCGCCCGCCATCGTGATGTCGCGCGATCAAGCCCAATCCGTCACTGGTGGTTGCTTCGTGCGCGAGGGCATTTGGAATCATCAGGACGAGGGAACTCCGCAGCCGGGAGAGTATCTATTTGGATGCTTTGTCAATGGAAACGTGTGGTCGGCCGACATTAGCGATCCCGATCAGCCTCGGGTTCGGCTGGTCGCCTCCACCGGGCTTCGTTTGATCGACTTCGTCGATCGTACGTCGACCAATGAGATCCTGCTCGTGGATTACGGCGGGGGAATCTACCGGCTGCAAGCCAACGAGGGCTCGCAAGGCGAGGCGGAATTTCCGCGCCGACTCAGCGAAACCGGTTTGTTCGATGATGTCGTTCACCTGCGTCCATCACCTGGTGTTTTCGGCTATGAACCGGTGGCGACCATGTATCGAGATGGGCTATCGGGACAGCGCTGGGTTGGCGTCCCGGATGGACCACCCATGAATCCCTTACGCAAGCGATATGCCGCCGGAACCGTTTTTGCCAACACACTTTCCCGCGCGGTCGTTGACGACGAAGGCCGTACCGTCATCCGTCGGATCGAAACGCAGCTTCTGGTGTACGACGGCTTGAGCTGGTCGCCATACACGTATGCCTGGAATGACAGTCAGACCGACGCCACCTTGGTGGGCGCGGCCGGCGATCGTCGAGAGCTTCGGGTCGTTGATCCCATCTTGGGCGAGATGACCATCACGCATGAATTTGCCTCACGCAGCCAATGCATGACTTGCCACGTGGTCGCCAATCCCGGTGGTGTCGCGTTCCGCCCACAGAATCTATGGAGAGAGGAAGCTTCCTCGTCGCCGACGGATTCATTTCGGAGTTGGTCGTCGATGGTTGCCGCGAGCATTGTTGTCAAAGCCGGTGTGCGACCCGAGAAACGGTGCGTCGACCCCCGCGATGAGTCCCTCGACCTGGAGTCGCGAGCCCGTAGTTACTTGGAGGTCAATTGCGCCCATTGTCATCGTCAAGGCGGAGGTTCGGCCACCGGGATGCGTTTGCAGCGGCAGGTCGGCATCGACGAAATGGCGGCGATCGATGAAGTGGCGATTCAGGGTGACTTTGGACTGGGCACTGGCGCTAAGATCATCCAACCAGGCCATCCCGAAACGTCCGTGTTGATGTACCGGGTCGCCACGGCGGGTCCTGGCAGCATGCCACGGATCGGTTGCCGTCAAATCGACCTCGACGGCGCGGCGCTATTGTGGGACTGGATCGCGTCAATGGAGCACGAGGATGATGCGTCGGTCGAGGCGACCCATAGCGATCTGTCGCAAGCACTATTGACTTGGCGGCGACTCGTCGATGAGGAACCTCCCATCGCCACGGCGATGGCGCGTCGAATTCTGGATGGTCTATCCGATCCCGTTTTGGAAGGATTGTTCCAGCCGTGGTTACACCCTGACGATCGCACGCTTGTCGTCGGAAATGACCCCGATGTCGATGCGATTCTGGCCCTTCGCGGGGATCCAGACTCGGGACGTCGGTGGTTCCATCATTCCTCGGCGGCGCAGTGTCGCCAGTGCCATCGGCAAGGCGGTCAGGGTGGCGATATCGGTCCCACCCTCGATTCGGTTGCCGCCGATCGAACACCGCGTCAGTTGTTGAGACAGTTGACCCATCCGAGCGAAATCATCGATCCTCGATGGGCCACCGTTTCCGTGCTGACGGCCGACGGAGAACTGATTTCCGGCTTGGTTCAGCAGGACGATGAGGATGCCCTGACACTCCGGCAACCCGACGGGCGTTCGATCAAGGTGTTGACCGATGACATTGAGATGCGAAAGACCGGTTCACAATCGCTCATGCCTGTCGGCACACTCGCGGCGATGACGCCGCAAGAAGTTGCTGACCTGCTGGCGTTCTTGATGGACTCGTCCGAGGTTCAGGATGCGACGGCGACGCAGCCCACCAGCGCCTCGGTGAATGGCGAGTCGCGTGGACCGATCGAGGATGCCCGGATTGAATTTGGCCGATTCCGTGACTGCCCCGTCATAGAGAACGACCACGCCCGCGTCATCTTGTGCCCTCAAGTCGGTGGAAGGGTCATGGAGTATTCGTTGCCAACCCAGGACGGACGGCGGCGCAACGCCATGTTTGTGTCCGACTATGACATGGGGCAAGCGCCGCTGACGGATGCTCATGGCAAGTTGCTTCCTGGATGGAATCGCGATGTGTCGGCGGGACGATTCGATATTGGCCCTGAACTGGTGACACCAAAACGACCCGATCTATTCAAGGGTCACTGGACGACCGAACGAATCGATCCTTTGGGTGTTCGAATCACATCGCCGCACAACACCAGCGTCGGCGTGCGGCTGACACGCGAGTTTCGACTGGACGGACAATCATCGCGGCTGACTTGTGAGCAAACGATCACGAATCTTTCCGATGAACCCGTCACGCTATGTCATTGGAGCCGGACGCTTGCCAACGGTCACGGGATTTGTTTGATCCCGCTGGACGGATTCGCGCGTTTCCCCAACCGTTATGTTCGCTATGAGGACGGATCACTGAACCTTCGACCTGATGATCCTCATGTGCAACATCGTGACGGCTTCATCGAGATTACCGGCCCGCCGGCTCATCCCAAGTTAGGCTTCGATACGATGGCCGGTTGGCTGGCGCATCAACAACGCTCCGGTCTGCTCTTTATCAAGCAATACCCGACGTTTGTTGATCGACCCTATCTGGAAGCTGGCGGTTTAACGCTGTCGACGTGGACGCCACCGGGAGGTGAAACGATCGAGATTGAGCCCATCGGACCCGCGGAGACCATCGCGCCAGGGGAATCCGCCTCTTTCACGGAACTTTGGTACTTGCTGGATTCCGAATTCCCCGGCGATGGTCAAACGCTGGATCTGGACGCGCTGCGCAGCAAGGTGGAACAATTGCCGCCAACACCTTGGTAACGCGTCCAGCCCGATTGACGATCTCGTTCTTGGAGATCATCGTCGTCGGGGTAGGAATCGTGTTACATCGGTCAACTACCGTGATGAGTGGTTGGCCATCTGCTTCGAGGAATCTCATGCCTGACACCGCTGCCGAGTACTCGACGTACGCGAAGATGATCGATCATTCGATCCTGAGTCCCACGACGACGGTTGCGGAATTTGATGCGGGAATCGACCTTGCCATTGCGTATGAGGTGGCAAGTGTTTGCCTAATGCCGTTTTACGTTCGGCAATGTGCCGAGCGTCTGAAGGGCACCGGCGTGATCACATCCACGGTGATAGGTTTTCCGCATGGCGGCCATGCGACGGCCGTCAAACGCGCCGAAGCGGAAATGGCGCTGGCGGAAGGCTGCGAAGAACTCGACATGGTCGTCAACATCAATCGAGTCCTCAGCGGTGACTGGTCGATCGTGACCGACGACATTGGGGCGGTCATTGAGGTTGCTCACGCGGCCGGACAAAAGGTCAAGGTGATCTTCGAGAATTGCTATCTCGACGATACGCAAAAGATACGTTTATGTGAAATCTGCAATGAGTTGAAGGCAGATTGGGTCAAGACCTCGACGGGTTATGGCACCAGCGGCGCCACGATCGATGATCTAAAGTTGATGCGGGCTCACGCAGATGCGGGCGTGCAGGTTAAGGCGGCAGGCGGGGTTCGCGATTTGGAGACACTCCAAAAGGTGCACGCACTGGGTATCTCGCGCTGTGGAACGAGTCGCACGCCCGGCTTGCTGGATCCACTACGCCAACAACTTGGGATGACTAAAATCGTCGCTAACGAGCTAGACGGTAATCCAAACTACTGAGTTGGGTCAGTTCGCGTCAGCCGAAGCGATGACTTCCATTGCCTCGGCACACAAATATTCTCGAGCGACGCGTTGCACGTCATCCACGGTCACGGATCGATAGGCGGCCAGCAGGTCGTCGGTCGACAGGCGGTCGTTGCAAAAAAGCCATCGACTGCCCATGGCAAACAATCGGCCAGAGGGTCGTTCGGACTGCATGATGCAACCCGCAACCGTCTTGTTGATCGCTTGCTCCAGCTCCTTCTCCTCGATACCGCTGTCGACGACTCGTCGAAAGACATCGTTCATGAGTTTTTGATTCGACTTCAAATCGTCCGGCCCGCAGACCAGATAAGTGAACAATCCGCCCGTGTCGGTGAACTCCTGCGACCACAGTGTTGCCACCTCGGCACGGCCCGTGTCGATCAGATCCCAAAATAGACGGCTCCCTCCATCGTCACCTACCACGGAGCAAAGCAACCTCATCGCAAATCGATCAGCCTGGTTCATATTCAGTCCTGGCTGGATCGTGACTCGATAGGCCTGGGATGCGTCCGGCGCCGACAGCCGGACATCTTGCGAAATCCCAACGGGCAACGAGGAAGGGTCGGGTGGCAATGCTGCCGCCACGGGACGCTCTTCCCAGTGCTGCGTCGCCGACGTCACCTGACGCACCAGCGCGTCAAAGTCCACGTTGCCGCTGGCCGCGAGGACAATGTTCTCGGGTCGGTATCGCCGATGGAAATAAGCTCGCATCGCATCGGCCGTCATCGCTTCGATCGACTCAACGGTACCCAGCACGCGCCGGCCGAGCCCCCGCGGTCCAAAGTAGACTTCGACGCTCCGCTCGAACGCGCCGAAGGGAGGCTGATCTTCGTACTTGGCGATCTCTTCGAGAATGACCTGACGCTCGGTTTCGAAGTCTTCGTCCCGCAACGACGGAGACATCATGTCGGACAATAGGTCGACGAGTCGATTTTGATATTTCGGAATCACGGACGCGTAGTAGACCGTTTGTTCCTCGCTCGTGAACGCATTGGACTGTCCACCGAGTTCATCCAGTTCGCGATTGACATCGGCGGCCGATCGACGTTCGGTCCCTTTGAACATCATGTGTTCGAGAAAGTGGCTCAGCCCCGACTCGGGGTCGGTTTCGTCCCGAGCACCCGCCCGGACGAAATAACCCATGGCCGCGGAGTATCCGCGCGTATCGATGTCAGCGACCACCCTCAGTCCCGAGGGCAACGTGACATGCCGAAACTGCGTATCGGTGTCGTGCTTCGACGATTGAGTGGTTGGGGCGATCATGGAGTTTGAGTCATCGGATGCGTTGGGGTTGGGTGCGGGGGACTGCTTAGGGGTTCGGGACCCAAGGTGACGATGCGGAACTGGTCCGGGGCATTGGTTTGCCAATACTCGCGCACCTGATCGATGGTGATGGATTCGATCGCGTGCTCGAGTTCATCGGTCGTCATCACACGCCCGAGTTGAAACTGATCGGAAGCCAGGGATCCGGCGCGCGATCCGGCGGACTCCTGCTCCATGATCAAGCTGCTCTGAATCCGAGTCTTCCAACGGTCCAGCTCGTCCGTACTCAAGCCTTCGCCCAGGTGCCGGATCTCATGAAGCGTCACGTCCAACGTTTCCTGCGCCCTGGGCGGTGTCGTGCCGGCGTATCCGAACACGCTTCCAAATCCCGGAAGCGAGTGGGTGCTCGCCCAAACGCTATAGCAAAGTCCCCGCTGTTCACGAACCCGATCAAACAGCCGACTGCTCATGCCATCACTCAGGATCCCTATTCCGGCTCGCATCGTGAAGTAGTCGTCGTGACCGTAGGGGATCGCGTCGAAGGCGAAACCGATGTGGGTCTGGCTGCTTTCCAGAGTCAAATGGTGGTTTCCATCGGTAGGCAAAGGCGATTGCTGCGGCATCGATGGACCCGATTTCCAGTCGCCAAAGAGGGAGTCAACTTCCTCGATGATGACCGAGACGTCGATGTTCCCCGCAATCGCAATGAAGCTGCCGCCGGCGTGATACTGATTGTCATAAAAGTTCCGAACGTCATCCATCGTCAGCGATTCCAGGCTGGCGATGCTCGCCAGGCCCGACCGACCGATCGGATTGCCGTACTGCATCATCCGCAGCTGTTTCATCAATCTTTGAGTCGGTTCATCCAGCGACGCCATCCGTTCCTGATGCAACATCATCTTGGCATCATCGAACTGGCTCTGGGGTAGATGCGGACGGCGTACGATTTCGGCCAGCAGCCGAAGTGATTCGGCAATCGACTCGGCCGGCATGGCAGCGGAAAAGACGGCCTGGGTGGTGGCGGCTGAGCCACTTGCATCGATGCCGAGGTTGTCTTCGGCGGCGACGAGATCGCGGCTGCTATACGGTCCAGCACCCCGCTGAACCATTTCGCACGTCAAGGAAGCCAGGCCGGCCAGCGGATCAGCCTCGGCGTCATACTGTTCGGCCGAGCAAGCACTGCCGGACGGAATCTCCGCGGCAATGCCACCGGGCAACCACATCGTGTACGAGGCGGTGCGCAGCCAGGGCATCGGCTGACATAGGACGGTTAGACCGTTGGACAGAGTGATCGACTGGATCGAGGCATCAACAGAAACGGACATGCGTGTTGGGTGGGTGGTGAAGATGAGGGTCGACGGAAGTTCCGTCCCCTGGTCGAATCCGAGGCTCAAACACCAATCGAGACCAGCTCGACGGTTTTGACGCGTCCGATCAAGGTGTGTGCAAGGGCATCGTCGACATGGATATCCATGATCTGGCCCGCCTGCCGACGTTGCCCGTCGAATACAACGATCCGATCACAGTGAGTCCGGCCGGTCATTTGAACGACCGCGGTGTCGTCGTCTTGATCATCCGACGTTTGATTTCGTTCGGCCTTTTTGCTGACGCCTTCCACCAGCACACTGACGGTGGAACCGACCAGTTTCAAGTTGTCTTCCTTCGAGATGCGATCCTGAACGGCCAATAACTCGTTGTTGCGAGCCGCCTTGACGTCACGAGGAACGTCATCTTCAAGACTCTCGGCGGCCTTGGTCCCACCGCGTTCGCTGTATTGAAAAATAAAGCTATTTTTGAATCGGCAGCGCTGGATCAACTGAACCGATTGCTGGAAGTCCTGGTCGGTTTCACCGCAAAATCCGACGATGAAGTCGCTGCTAACGGCCGCCTCGGGCAGGATCCGTTCAATTCGCTCGAACATCGTCATGTAATCGGCGACTGTGTAGCCTCGCTTCATTCGTTTCAATATCACATCGCTGCCCGACTGTGCTGGAACGTGCAGGTACGGTGAACACTTTGGTAGATCTCGGACCGTCTTCAAAAGCTTCTCAGACATGTCTTTGGGGTAGCTCGTGACGAACTTCAAACGATCCAGCCCATTGATGTCATGGAGTTTCATCAGGAGGTCCGACAAGTCGGTGCGGCCGGACTCGTCACGGTGCCGATAGCTATTGACTGTCTGCCCCAAGAGCGTGATCTCCCGGCAACCTTGTTCTGCCAACAATCTCGCTTCGGATACGATCTGCTCCGGCGCACGGCCTTGTTCGGGTCCACGTGTGTTGGGGACCACGCAGTATGTGCAGAATTTGTTGCATCCGATCTGGATGCGAAGGTACGCCTGGAAAGGGGTCGGCCGCATCGAAGGATCACGCAGCGGATCGTAGGTTTCATGGCTTCGGGCGACGACCGATTGGCGATCGTCTTTCCGCCCGAGTGAGACGGCCATTTGACGCCCATCACCGGATTCGATCTTTGTCAACAAATCGGGGATTGCGTGTAGTTGCCCCGGTCCGACCACCATGTCGACAAAGGGGGCTCGTCGAAAAATGGACTCTTGATCCTTTTGGGCCATGCACCCGAGCACGCCGATTGTCTTTTCGGGATGCCGACTCTTTGTGTCTCTCAGTTTCCCCAGCGCGCTATAGATTTTTTCCTCGGCGTTTTCCCGGATGCTGCATGTGTTGTAGAGCAACAAGTCCGCCCGGCGGTGGTCCTCCACCACCGTGTATCCGTGCCGCTTAAGGTCCGCAATCACCATTTCGCTGTCCAGCACATTCATCTGGCAGCCAACGGTCTTGATGTAAACGGTCTTGCTCATCAGCGCGGAACAACCAAAAAAGCGGCGAGAAGCTCCGGTTGATACCGGGAAACTCTTGTCAAGTGTGACGGGCAGGATACCCGCCGGCCGCATTTTTGGAAATTGCAGCCTCACAAGGCACCATGGATCCGCGTTCAGCGGCCGGCCAAGATCGAAGGAGTCGCCTGCAGTTCAATCAATTCGATTGATTGGCTTTGCGAGCTTTGGCGGCCTCCACGGCCGCCTCGTGCTCGGCCTGGGTCCGCTCGACGTGTTCCTTCAAAAGCGTTGTCAAACGGGATTGCCGCCACGCCATTGAACGGCAAATCAAGACGAATGCCGCCATCCCGGCCAGTGCCCAGAGCCATTGCAGTGTGGTCATGCGTCTTCATCTTTGATGGGGATTCAGATGTTTCCCGCCGCCTCGGGACGGGCGAAATCATTGGGTCGACATCGGAAAAGCGGCGTCGAATTGCCGTATCACTCTCACGTTGGTTAGCTACCAGACTGGACCAAACGACGCAATGTTCGCTGCGAAATGAAGCCGGATCCAAAAACCGATCCAACTGATCGTATTCACGCTCATCCGACCGATCGGGCTCCGTGAATCCACTCCCCGATCGGAAAAAAGTCATCTTTCGCAAAGATCAACGCCGAAAAGTACCGAGGATGCTTCACCCGTGAAGCCGCCGATGCCTACAATACGCAAAACAGCGGTTCGGCGATTTCGTCGCCAGGCCGCTCCCACCTTCCTTCTGGCACCGATGTCGACCTGCGGTCGATCTCACCCCGCGTGACAGAACCCCCCACCCTTGGAGAGATTGACTGGCGATGCCCGGTTCAGCTGCCTCGAACGTCCACACTGGCATGAGGCCGCCGCACTGTGTCTTGTTCATCGCCATGATGCTCAACACGTTGAGCACCCCATCGGCATTGTTCGGCAACGACGCGATGCTCGAAGCCGGACGCCAGATCTACGTTCGACAGTGTGCTCAGTGCCACGGAACACAGGGCGGTGGGAATGATCAGTTTTATCCCGATCCGCTCATTGGTGACGCCAGTATCGGGGAACTGATCGAGATCATCGATGACACGATGCCTGAGGAGGATCCAGAGGATTGTGTCGGGGACGATGCGTCGGCCGTCGCGGCCTATATCCACCATGCGTTCTATTCCGAGGCGGCGCGGTTGAGAAACCGACCACCGCGTCAGTCGTTGCAGCGACTCACCGGCGCCCAGCTCCGGCAGAGCCTCATGGACATCTATGGACGCTTCGCCGGAACGGCAAGCACTCGCTGGGAAGTGATTCGATCACAACGCGGGTTGAAGGCGTTCTACGAAGACGGGGATCGTTCCAAGAAAGACAAGCAGAAGATGGAGCGCATCGATCCGACCATTGATTTCGATTTCGGTTTGGAAGGACCCGGCAATGGCATCAGCGGCGATCAGTTTCGCGCTCGTTGGCGAGGATCCCTGCGCGTCCCGGAAACGGGCCGTTATCAAATCGTTGTCCGTAGCCGTTCGTCGTTTGTCATGACCTTGGGTCATGATGCGCGGGAGTTGATTAATAACCATGTCCAGTCGGCCGGTCTGGTCGAGTTTCGCAGGACAAGGTTCTTGACGTCGGGTCGACGCTACCCGATCGAGATTGAATTGCACCAGCGCAAACGCAAGACCGGCGCCGAACCATCGGACATTTCGCTTGCGTGGGTCCGCCCCGGTGGTGTGGAGGAGATTGTTCCGGCATGCATGTTGTCACCGGCATCGGTGCCCGACGTGTTGGAATTGAATACCGTCATGCCGCCAGATGACAATAGCTACGGTTTCGAACGTGGCATTCGTGTCGACGCTGCTTGGGATGACGCGGTGACGACCGCCGCGATTGAACTGGCCAACGACCTGATTGATGAAGCTTGGCCGCTGTATGCGCGGCGGTTTCGGAACAAACAGGCGTCGCGAGAAGAGAAACTTCGTCAGTTCATCATCGACTTGGTGGCCCACGCGTTTCGCTGCGGCGCCGAATCGACGGAAGTCGTATCGTTGGCCGAGCGTGCCTTGGCGTACAGTGATGACGAGATGGACGTGATCAAACTAGCGACGCTTGCCGCGATCAAGTCACCAAGATTCTTGTATCCCACGTTGGACTCCGACCGTCCAACGTCGCAACGGGTGGCCAATCGCCTCGCGTTGATCCTTCACGATTCGTTGCCGACTGATCGGGCACTCCTTCAGGCGGTCGATCGGGACGATTTGACGAATCCAAACAAACTTCGCGTCTTGGCATCACGACTGGTTGACGATGCACGGACGCGTGCCAAGTTCGGACAGTGGATGCGTCAGTGGCTCGGGATCGAAGGCGAAGCGGATTTAACGAAGAACGCGAATCGGTACCGCGGGTTCGATGACGCCGTCGTTAGTGACTTGCGTCACTCGCTCGATACGTTCATCGACGAAACGGTTTGGAGCGACGCGAGTGATTATCGCCAATTGATGACCGCTGACTGGATGCACACTTCCCAACGCTTGGCAGACTATTACGGCGAAGCCTGGGATCGGGCCGATCAGGGTTCATCGGGCTGGATGACAGCCAGTGTGCGAGATCCGAGCGTGCACGTTGGTGTACTGACCCATCCCCTGGTGCTGTCCAACCTCGCGTACTTCGATACATCCTCGCCGATCCATCGCGGCGTCTTTTTGATTCGCCGTGTGATGGGTCGAACGCTGCGGCCTCCTAACGAAGCATTCACGCCACTGAGTCCTGACCTTCACCCTGATCTAACCACACGGGGTCGCGTCGAGTTGCAGACGGGTTCGGAGGGCTGTCAGATTTGTCATGCCAAGATCAATCCGCTCGGGTTTGCCCTCGAGAACTATGATGCGTCGGGTCGGTTCAGGCTGTTTGACCGAGGTCACCCCATTGATGCCTCCGGAACGTACCAAGATCGTTTGGGGAACATCCATCGCTTCGAGGCCGCTCGCGGGCTGGCCGAGTACGTGATCCAGAGCCCCGATGCTTACACCGCGTTTGTTCGAAGTCTGTTTCAGTACTTCGTGAAGCAGCCCGTCGCGTCATTCGGCCCCGACCAGTTGCAAACGCTGACGGAAGGTTTTCGAAAAAGTGGATTCAATATTCGCGACCTATTGATTGAAATCGCGGTGGTTGCGTCGTCCCATCCGCTGCCCCCATCCATCGACGCTGCGTAGGTACTCCAGCAATGAATTCTAAGTCAACTCACCGTGTTTCGCGTCGGCGATTCTTGCAGCAAACGGGACTGAGTCTCGCTGCAACGAACTTCGCATTGAATCTGCCAAGTTTGGCGCTCGCGGCTCCCGCACACCCCCGCCAGCGCATCGTCTTTGTTTTCTCGCCCAACGGTGTGATTCCGGATCACTTCTGGGCGGACGCCAGCGACGACGGCTTTGAACTGAAGCGAATCATGCAACCGCTGGCGCCGTTTCATTCACAAACATTGATGCTGAAAGGACTGTGCAACCAAATCAAAGGCGATGGCGATGGTCATATGCGCGGCATCGGATGCCTGCTGACCGGTGTTGAACTATTCCCTGGCGATATCCAAGGCGGTAGTGACACGCCGGCCGGATGGTCCATGGGGATCAGCGTCGACCAGTTCCTCAAGAATCAATTGCAAGCCAATCCAGGTACCCGTACCCGGTTTGGTTCGCTTGAATTCGGCGTCTTGGTCCCCGATCGAGCTGATACATGGACGCGAATGTCCTACGCCGGACCGAACCAGCCGGTCGCGCCGATCGACGACCCCTACAAGATGTTCGACAAGCTGTACGGCCAAACGAAGAATCGTGAGTTGCTCGCCAGCGTTCTGGATGACCTGACAGGCGACCTTCGGAGACTCGAATCCATGGTCAGTGCGGATGACCGTCAGTTGCTGCACCAGCATGTGGACTTGGTTCGCCGGGTGGAGAGCGACCTGAAGGTGGAACTGGCGACACAGACCGACCGTGTTGGACATGCGGTTCCAGAGTTGCCACCGAATGTGGAGGACCAAAATGACAACATGCCGCGGATCACGAAAATGCAAATCGATCTCATGGTCAACGCCATGGCGGCGGATTTCGCTCGTGTGGCGACGTTTCAGATCACCAACAGCGTTGGGCAGCCCAAGATGAAATGGTTGGGGATCCAAGAAGGCCACCATGGGATTTCCCATGAGCCCGACAGCAATGAAGAAGCGTACGAGAAACTGATTCAGATCAACACTTGGTATGCCGAGCAGGTGGCCTATATGGCCAAACGGTTCGCCGAAACCCCTGAACCCGGAGGCGAAGGCAGCATGCTCGACCACACCACGATCGTCTGGACGAACGAGTTGGGCAAAGGCAATTCGCACACGCGCGACAACATTCCATTCGTCCTCGTTGGTGGTGGCTTGGGGTTGAAGACCCATCGAGCAGTGGATTTCGGTCGCACGTCACACAATCGTTTCCTGATGACCGTCTTGCAGCAAATGGGTTTTCCGCAACACTCATTCGGCAATCCCGACTTTTGTGCCGACGGAGCGCTGACGGGGTTGGTTTAGTCGAACCACCTGCGCCGCAACGATATGCGAATCCTTTTGACCAACGACGACGGCGTCCATGCCCCCGGACTGCACGCGTTGGGACAGCAGTTGCGGCATCTCGGCGAAGTGATCACGGTGGCACCCGCGACCGAGCAGAGTGGCGTTGGACATTCAATTACGTATTTGACCCCGCTGGTGCCCAAGTCAATCCATCGCGAGGGCCGTCATTGGGCTTGGGCCGTCGAGGGTTCCCCGGCCGATTGCGTCAAACTCGCGCTTGCGGAGCTTTTCGCCAATGATCCCATTGACCTGGTTGTCAGTGGCATCAACAGCGGACTCAACGCCGGCATCAACGTGCTTTACTCTGGCACCGTTGCTGCGGCGATTGAAGGAGCCTTCTTTGGACGCACGAGCGTCGCCGTTTCACTGGAACACGATGACGATGCGGACTTTGATGCCGCGGCAGTGATCGCGCGCAACGTTATCGGCGAGATCCTGCGACACGATGAATCGCGGGGCGGGCTCTTCAATTTGAACGTGCCGACCGCGGCCACGGTTGCTGCCTCGGTCGTCAAGGTGGTTCCGATGGGACTGGCCCAGTACGGCCGTCGTTACGAAAAACGGAGCGATCCTGGCGGCCGAGACTATTATTGGGCGCTTTGGAGTGAACCCACCGAGCCTCCCGACGAAATGACCGATCTGACGCAGCTTCGGCTGGGTCATGTGACGCTGACGCCCCTGCACTTCAATCTGACACGCGGCGACTTGCTGACCGAGATGCAAAACTGGAACCTTCGTCCCTAGTTGGACAGGGCCATGTTCATCTTCAGGTTCGGATCGCCTTCGCTAGACCTCGTTGACCCCTTCGATGCTTCAATTCATGCACTCATCCTTTGCACCCTGTTTTGTTGTTTGCCTTTGGTTCACCGCGACCGTCGCCGCCGAGTCCGGTACGAAGGTGCTTTTGCAGGACGACTTCCAGCGAGAGGAGTCTCAGTCCACTCGAGACGAGATTGGAAATGGTTGGCAGACCAACAGCGCGTCTCGGGCCGCCGGCAATAAACAAGTCGATTTGGATGACGGTGCCCTGCATATCTACCGCCATGCGGTCGCTGACCATGGTGTTTCGGTGACTCATGAGGTTGCGTTCAAGGATGCGACCATCTCCATGCGATTTAAGATCGGTCCCCAGGATGACCTCGGCATCAACATCGCCGACATGAACGAAAAATCCGTGCATGCGGGCCATATCTGCGTTGCCCAGATTCGAACAGGGCAGTTGACGATCAAGGATCTCAAGACGGGGCAGATGAAGCTCGAGATCCGTGCGGCGCGGCAAAACAAATCGATGACGCCCGCCCAGGCCAAGCTGGTTGCATCTCGTACCAAGAAGCAACCGATTCAATTGGAGCCGAACCAATGGCATGACCTGGCTGTCGAGATCCGAGGCGACACCATGAGTGTTTCGATCAATGGTCAGGCGGCGGGATCGTTTACGTCCCCTGGTATTGGACATCCCACCAAAAGCCGTCTGCGATTGGCTGTCAATCGTGCCGCTTGGGTTGACGATGTACGGGTGGTTCGTCACGACTAACATTTCGAGACGATTTCAATGACGGGTCGGATCCTTTGGAACCCGTTTCCAAGGCTTCTACTCCCTTTTCGCTTAGCGCCGCCCGCATGGTCGACAACGTTCCGGTCCTGTCCCACGTCCATGATGGACTCACCATCGAAGGCTACTCGCGTGCTGCGGTGCAGACGTGTTGGCGCGTCAATGAGCTGAAACTGCTCTTTGATGCCGGCATTCAGCCGTGGGACTTCATGGGCACGTCAACGATGTTCATTTCGCACGCCCACTTGGACCACATCGCCGGGCTGCCGGCGTACGTTTCGCGTCGCCGAATGATGAAAATGGATCCCCCCGTGATCTATCTGCCCGATTCGGCGGTGGATGCGGCGTGGAAGATGTTGCAGACGTTTCGATCCCTCGATCGAGGCGCGATGCCCTGCGAACTGATTGGATTGCTCGACGGCGATGAAACGCCCATTGGACGTGAGACGCTGGTCAAGGCGGTGAACGTCCACCACACGATCGACGCTTTGGGCTTCATTGTTTATCAGGTTCGTCACAAACTCCGGGCCGAGTACCTTGATTTGCCAGGCGACAAGATTCGAGATCTGAAACAATCGGGAGTCGAGATCACGCACGAGCAACGCGTTCCGTTGTTCGCGTTTACCGGTGATACCAACCCAAAAGGTCTCGATCAGAATCCAGAATTTTTTGAGGCGAAGATTCTGGTTAGTGAGCTGACGTTCGCCGCGCCCGAGCATCGACGCGACAAGATTCACAAGCACGGACACATGCACATCGACGATTACAAAATTCGGCAGGACCAATTCCGAAATGAGCTGATCATTGGCAGTCATGTCAGTACTCGCTACAGCGACGGACAGATCCATCGATTCGTGAAGAGAGTTCTGCCGGGAATGCTGGACGACCGACTGAAAATCTGGCTATGACCACTCTAGGCATGGTCGCCTGGCCACAGCCGCAATCGCTCTACGTGCACATTCCGTTCTGTCGACACCGGTGCGGCTACTGCAACTTCAGCGTGATCGCTGGGCGCGATGATCTCCAAGAGCCAATGGTCAATGCAATCGTCTCGGAGCTGGAATCCATCCCGGAACCAAAGACGATGCTAAGGACGATTTTCCTTGGTGGAGGCACGCCGACGCACCTGCGACCAGACTTGCTTGACCGGTTGTTCCGTGCGATTGGAGGCCGTTTCGATGTTTCCGTTGACGCAGAGATAACGGCCGAGGCGAATCCGGAGGACATCACAACGTCGAGGCTGAACCAATTGGCGGACCACGGCGTCAATCGGTTGAGCATGGGTGTTCAGTCGTTCGACGCTCACAAACTGAATTTGCTGCAACGTAGCCACGATGAACGAACCGCATGTCGAGCGGTCGAAGCGGCAGCGAAACAGATTGGCAATGTTTCGATTGATCTGATCTTTGGTGCGCCAGACGAATCGGATAGGACCTGGCGCACCGATCTCATGACAGCGTCGCGGCTACCTGTCGATCATGTGTCCACGTACGCGCTGACATTTGAGAAGGGAACCCAGTTTTGGAATCGACGTCGCCGCGGTGATCTTCGGCCGATTGAGGAACAAACGGAATTGGACATGGACGCGTCGTCGCGACGATTGTTGCCCGACGCTGGTTTCGATCGCTACGAGATCAGCAACTTCGCACGATCTGATCGCCGGTGTCGTCACAACATCGCCTATTGGCGTGGCCAGTCATGGTACGGCGTCGGTCCTGGCGCAGCGTCCTTTCTTGAGGGCGTCCGCACCCTGAATCATCGCAGCCCGACGACCTATCTCAAACGCGTTGAGCGCAATGAAAGCCCTGTCACCGAGCGGGAGATGCTCACGGCTGACGGCTACGCACGCGAAAGGGCCGCGTTTGGCATCCGGATGGTCGACGGCGTGGACACGGACGAAATCCGACAGTCGACTGGCATCGACGTGACGGGAACACTGGCCGCGACGCTCCGCGAACTCATTCAAGATCGTTTGATCTTGCGAACCGGGCATCACATGGCGTTGACGGACCACGGCCTTCTATTCGCCGACATGGTGGCATCGCGATTACTCTTCGATGAGGTCGACCCGATGAGCGAGACCGCAAGGACCAAGAGAATCGAACCAGGCGAACCTAAGCCCGTTTTGTAATCTCGCCTTTCATGAACTCGTATCCTTCGCGCGACAGCGTGATTTCATCCTGATACATTCGCCGCCAGATTTTGGTCGCAGCGGCAATTTCCGGTAGCGCCAAGCCGAACGCCTCGATAACACACCAGCCGTCAAACCCCGATTGTGCAATCGCATTGAAATTGGTGTCCCAATCCACGCCGCCACTTCCGGGCGTGCTGCGATCATTTTCGCTGATGTGAACATGGTAAAGCTTGTCGCCTCCCGCTAGGACGGCGGCGTTGACATCTTTCTCTTCGATATTCGCATGGAACGTGTCGTACATCATCCCACACGCGGGGTGATCGACCTCACGAACAAATCGTGCTGAGTCGGCGTGCGTATTGAGGAAGTAGCATTCAAATCGATTGAGTGCTTCTACGCCCAACCGAACTCCCACGTCGCCGGCATGCTCGGCGACCTGCCGCATACTTTCGACGCCCCATTTCCACTCGTCATCGGTAGGTCCACTGCCGCTGAAACATCCCAAGGCGGAGTGGAAAGGTCCGACGAGCGTTTCGACACCAGCGGCGGCGCAGACGTCCAAAGTCTGTTTCGTCAACGCGACGCCACGATTGCGAATGGCGGGATCACACGAGATCGGATTGTCTTCCTCCCCGCGTATCGTCACGGCCGTGCGTCCTAAGCCAAGATCGTCGAGACGCTTACCCAGGGATGCGTAGTCAAGATCCAAGTTGAACAGAGGCAGTTCGACGCCGTCGAACCCGATCGTCTTGAGTTCTTCGCAGACGGGTAGCAATTCGTCAGTGACTTCGCCGGACCATAGCAGCAAATTCATGCCGTACTTCATGGGGGATGATTCTCTGTGATTGGGGATCGATTGACTCATCCTGGTCCGAGCGAACGCTGGAACGGATGTCCTTGGCGGAGTTTACATCAATTCGGGATGCCGCATGACGCCGTCAGCGGAACTGAGCAAACGAGCGTGGTTTTCGATCACTTGACGTCTTGCCTCAGCGACCCAGTCGAGCACCGCCGGTGAGCTCATGGGGGGTAGTCCGACGCGTCGGAGAACCTGATTGACGCGAAACAGCAATCCCTCGTCGGTTGAATAATCGTACAAGAATCCAATCTCGACGAATCGGCGCATGGTCGGCGCGATCGCGTGGGTCGGTTTTCCGGTGATCTCGTTGACGGCTTGCTGAATCGATTCGTGATCGGCATGTCGCACCATGTTGTAGTACGAATCCACCAGATCGGGCGAATGCACGACGTAAGACGCATCGAGCAACATCTCAATGATGATGTGCCCAACGAAACTGGGCCGAAAGCCTTCATCGCCGGACAAGTGATCGCGTAGCGTGACGGCGAATTGGAGATTCAGTCGCGTGAATACGTCAGTACTATGAAACCAATGATCATCATCCAAGTGCGCCAGCACGCCGCTGGCCGCGTCGCGCAGGACGGCGTCGTCGGATCGAGCGGCTGCCGCAGCCCCGGGCCGCCGCGCCCGAATCTTGCGGTCAATGACCGAAAGCCAATCGGGAATGCCAGTGCAAACGGCGACGACGGGTCGATCGAAGTACGGAATCGCGTGGCACAGAAAATTCACTTCGGGTCGCAGGGCTTCGCGTTGTCAGGTTCGGCGCGCGGACACAGTCGTTGGCGATGGTTCACTGATTCCACTTTGACAACCATTGAAACCATGAAAACCGCAAATCATCTTGGTTCTTCTCGATACCACGGTTGAGCCGATCGGCCAGTTTCTGGTTCTCGCGGCGAAGCCAGAGTTTCAAAATCGTATCCTCCGCAAGTTCACCGAGCTCCTCAGCGACATCACCGCCGATCTTGCTGATGCGTTGGACTTCAAAATACGGAACATCCAATTTGGCGTCAGCGATCGTCGCCTTCAACGCGACGGCAGGCGGTATTTCCGTGTAATCGGGCTGCACGGCCAACTCGCCGCGGCACCTCAAACGCAGCGTCATGTCGCCGGTGATGTTCACGCTATACCACTGCACTCCCAAATTCCATCGCTCCACCCGGACATCGAATTTGGCCGGTGTTTGCAGTTTGCCATCGACGGACCAACCAACGAGTTCATCTCGCTCGCCTACGACCGGTGACGACTCATGAATCGAGATGGGGGTATCGGCGGCCACTTGCCGATCGCTCGTTGGAGGCATTCTCGGCAATCGGACTTCATACCGTATCCATCGGCCGTGTCGCAGATCTCGCCAGCGTCGTTTGGTGGAGAGCTTCAACCCGTCACGCCTTAGTTTGACACCTGCCCAAACCGGCTTGGTTTCACCCCAGTGGCTGTCGCCACGGATCGTCGCCGGCAAATGCCGAATCCATTGGAGGGCCACCCAATGGATCGCTCGGCGCGACTGTTCCGGCGAAAGGTCAACTCCTAATCGCCGCTGAACACCACCCGTTGGATCCGGAGCAACGGATTCCGATTGGGCTGGTGGAATGCTCGCATCCTGTGCGTGCGTGGTTCGGATTGTCGACATCCAAAAACCCACCACAGCGAACAGTCCGATCCAAGCCCCGCGATGATCCAACAAGTCCGTTATCTCCCATCCCATCGAAACAAGGGCCATGGCCCACAGCCCACCGCGTCGGGCGGCATCTCGATGAATCCATCGGTATGACATAGCGACACCACATCACCGGAGCCACGGCCGATCACTAGATCCGCGGAGCCATCATGCCGCAATCGTATGGGCCGCATCCAGTGCAAGCGAAGCATTTTATCGCCGGGTTCTCGAAGTGAAACTCGAGTGGTCGCCGGTTGCCAGTCCTTCATGCCAGCGATCAGGCGAATCAGAGGCAGGGCAAATCGGACGGTGTTGATCGTCGCGCTGACGGGATTGCCGGGCAATCCGATGACGAGTTTCGCGCCGTCGCCGACGTCATGGATCGCGCCCAAGATCGGTTTGCCGGGGCGGATGGGTAGTTTATGGAAAACAACCCGGCAGCCCGCCGATACCACCGCGTTGGGTACGTAGTCGTGGTCGCCCATGGAAACGCCACCGGTCATCAACACGACGTCATGAGAGTCGATCGCGTTGGCGATCTGTTGTTGCAGCTTCGCCGGTTCGTCGACGGCATGAGGCAAATGCGTCACGCGAACCATCGCGTGCGTCGCCAACAGGTCACCGATGGCGACTGCATTGGAGTTTCGAAGCTGCCACGGCATTGGTCGCTCGCTGTGGTTCGCGTTGATCAGTTCGTTACCCGTGGTGAGCACGGCGACCCGAACACGCCGATGGACGTCGACGTTGGTCACGCCGAAATTGGCCATGGCCGCCCGCTCAGTTGGTCCAAGCAGTGTCCCGGGAGCAATCACGGCGGCCCCTGAGCGTAGGTTTTCTCCGGCGCGGCGTATGTGCGCGCCGAGTGAGACGGCATGTGCTTCCTCACGCCAGCGAATGCTTTGGCCGTCCCCGCAAGCTTCGTTCGTATCCTCGCGTTTGATCACCCGATCCGCCGACGGCGGCACGATCGCGCCGGTGAAAATCCGAACCACGCCACGGCGGAGCTCATCGATCGAAACATCCGGAGGCGGTTGACCCGGCGCGGCCTCGGCAAGCACGGGCACGTCGCCATCCAGTTGCAGCGTCGACCCGGTACACGCGTACCCATCCATCGCCGAAACGTCAGCGGCCGGACTGTCACGATCGGCGATGACGGGGCTGGCAAGGACGCGGCCGAGTGAATCCGCCAACATGGGTTCCACCGCGACGGGTCGAAGCAATGCAGCCAGTGCTTTGATGGCTTCATCCGGTGATCGCACCGGAGATGGATCCGCTCCGCGTGCGTGGCGATTGGAGGTGTCGTTGGCCACGTGGTTGATCATCCTGGATTTGGAGGGCATGTCGAGAGAGGTTGCCCATTCCTACACGTTTACGCCGTCGCGGGCGACCGTTCCGAGTGGATCGGACCGAAAGAGTCAGTTCTTTCGAGCGTGTCGACCTCACCAATGGCGACGCGTCGCAAATAGTCCGGCCAAACCTCGCCAACGAATTTCTCTTCACCCAGTGAGATCGTTTCGTTCACGTTGAGGTTGCCCTTGACGATATGCGCCGAGTTCAAGGCGTAGTATCCAGGCACACTCGTAACGATCGGCGGCAGTCGGGTGCTGTAGTCGACGGTCGACAACGCGGCGACGTACTTCGCGCGGGCGATCTTGAAATCGACGACTTGATCGCGTGAAAAATGCTCGTACATCTTTTCCAGCGTCGACAAACACTTCTCTTGGTAGTCCGCGTCGGACTCGTTCAAACCGTCGTGGTCATCGGGGAGATACTTGGGTAGGTAGACCAGATGGTGGCCTCCCAGTTCTTCATCCGCGTCGACAATGGTCGACATCTCAATCACGGCGGTCAACGGCACCCAAGTATCCGTGATATTGGTGACGTAGTACTGGCTGATGGGTCGTTTCAGCAGCATCGAGGCACACACGACCCCCAGGTAACGAATGCTTCGGTGGCTTCGCTGCTCATCCTCGGATAACTGCTCGCAGGTCGCCGCAATCACCGGTGAGGCGATGGTCGAAACGACGTTGTCGAACGTGTGGGAACCCGACGGCCCCAAGTCAACGTGCAGTTTGCCGTCATTGGATCGACGGATCTGTTTGACAGGCGATGAGACAAGTGTGCGGGCTCCTCGATCCGTCAACCAACGGGTCCATGATTCCAACACCTGAGCATAGCCGCCGGGAACGTAGCCGAACATCTCGGTCTTCATCCCGCTGCGGCGAGCCTTGTACATCCGCGCCGTGTGCGCCCAAATGAATGCGGCCGATGTTTCTTTGTATGCCTCGCCCAACTTGGCCTTCAGCAGCGGCTCCCACACTTTGGCGAACACACCATTGCCTGACCAGCGACGCAGCCATTTTTCGACAGTGAGTTTTTCCAACCGCCGCCAGTTGCGGATTTTGGACGCGTAGAAGATGGTGCCACCGAGGCGTAGCTTCTCAATGATGTTCAGAGGCGGGAACTTTAGGAACTCGGCCGTATTGGACATCGACAAGAGTCGTCCGCCGGAATAAAAGCCCGTCTTGGTTTCGACCCATTTCATGCTGTCTTCAAGATCCAGCTCTCGCAGCAGGGATCGCAGTTTGTCGTCGGACAACAGCGTGACGTGGTAGAACCGATCCCAGATCGCGTCGCCCAGTTTCCATGCGCTCGTAAGCCCTCCGAGGCTAGGGGCGGATTCGGCGATGGTGACATCTTGGCCGCGGTTGATGAGCTCCCGCGCGACTTGCAGCCCCATCACGCCACCACCCACAACGAGCCATCGGCTACGGTCGTCCGCCCGGCTCATGGGATCAAGACCCTTTGACTCGGTGTCGGCCGAGCAGTTTGAGTGTCAACCAGATCGTCTTGAAGACCTGCATCTTGGAATCACCGCCTTTCTGGTCATACCGCAGACGCAGTGGAGCCTCGCCAAAGATACAACCGCGACGCCTTAGCTTTAACAGGATGTCGGCCATGCACGAAAACCCCTTTTCGCCGACAAAGTCATCTCCAAAGGCGGCGAACCCGTCTCGGATGGCGCTGGCGCGATAAGCCCGGAAGCCTGACGTATAGTCTCGCACGCCCCGTGTTGGAAACAGCATGGTGAAGATGATGCGAGCCCCAACGGAGAGGAAGTGACGTTCGATGGGAACACCTTTGACTCGCGATCCGTTCTGAAACCGGCTCGCAATGACGCAATCGGCACCTTCTTGAACCATCTGAACCATGCGGGCGATCAATCCAGGTGGATGCGTGTTATCAGCGTCCATCGTGATGATGATGTCGCGTTCGCCCGCTCGATCGACGGCTTCCCGGAGACCGTCGCGAATGGTGATGCCAAGTCCCTGATTGACCTTGTGTTGCAGCAGGTGAATGGGCATCTGGAATGACATCTGTGCCGCGATTTGCGCGGTGTTGTCATCGCTACCGTCGTCAACGATCACGACTTCGTACGGAATCCCGCTGTCGGCGAACGCTTCGCCGATTCGTTCCAGTAATTCGGGCAGCGATCCTTGCTCGTTGTAGGCCGGCAAGGCCATGATCACCTTGGCGGGTTGAAACCGAATCGTCTCCTCGGCCGGCGCGTTGGCCAGCGTGTCGCGGGTCAACAAATTCGACTCGGCGTTCGTAAGATTCGAATCGCTCGACGGCTCGGGCAAGGGGGTCATCAAATCATGCTGCCATTCAGGTTGTTTCTCGATCTCAGGATCCTCCCACTTCGCGAGCCTCCGCCACGTGGCCGCCGCCCAGCCGCATTTTGGCGACATCAACACGAGCAGTGCGACCGACCGGACCAGTCTAGACTCACCGTGCCGAATCACAACTTCTCCGCACGGTATCCAATCCGTCTGGGCCGGAAATGGTCCTAGAGTTAGTCTGAAGGCTCGTTTTCCGCTTCCGATTGCTCTCCTGTGCCCTTGAACGCTGTTTTGTCGCCATCCATCCATCCCAGGGCGGGCTCGTCTTCGGTTGGTCCGCTCATTGACCTTCGCCGTTACGCCGATCGCGAACACTTGCTGTTGGCGTCGTATGCCATGCATAGTCGCGATACCGCAGGTCGTCGCCACGAAGAGCCACCGCATGCTTATCGTGGACCGTACGGGCGTGATCGCGATCGGATTTTGCACTGCAGCGCGTTTCGTCGACTCTCCGGCAAGATGCAGGTCTTCACCGGTGAGATGGGAACCTACCATCGAACGCGTCTGACCCACACGTTTGAGGTGGCTAGCGTTGCCCGGACCCTGGCACGCGTCTTGCGACTCAATGAAGATCTCACCGAAGCGCTCGCGTTGATGCATGACATCGGGCATCCGCCTTACGGTCACTGTGGCGAAGACGTGCTCGGCGAGTGCATGGCGGATGTCGGCGGGTTCTCACACAACCAGTTCGCACTGACGATCGTCGAGGAACTCGAGCAACGGTACCACGCGTTTGCGGGGCTGAATTTGTCGGCCGAGACGCTGGCCGGTCAGGATACGCGAGCTCACAAGTCCGAAGCCCTGATCGGTCGGGCGCCGCTCCTGGAAGTTCAAATCGTCGATGCGGCGGACTCGATTGCCTACGACGCCCACGACCTCGATGACGCCTTGCAGATGGGACTCCTGTCGATCGACGGGTTGTCGGATCTGGCCATTGTTCGGTTGGCGATGGAGCGCGCCCGTGAAAAAGCGGGCAACCTGTCGGGGACTCCCATGCGCCAATTGTTGGTACATGAGCTCATCGACTTGCAGGTGAGTGACCTGTTGCAGGTTTCGCTCGACCGCGTGCAGGCACAGCAGGGTCGCAATAGTGATGAACTTTGCGAGGACGGCGTTCGGATCAGCCACAGCGATACGTTGACGGCCCAACGCGACGAATTGGAGGCCTACCTCTTCGAATCGGTTTATCGTCATCCGAGGCTGTTGCCGGTTCGTCAAGCGGCAGCCGATCGTTTGCAACGTTTGTTCGAAACGCTGACCTCTTCACCGGAACGACTGCCACTGCGATTTCGCCGGAGAGCGGAGGCGCTGCCCCTGCCGCGTGTCGTCGGTGAGTATTTGGCGGGGATGACCGATCGATTCTGCGACGACCAGTTTGATTCGCTGGCCAATTCGGATGCTGGGCCGCTGGCGGACTGGTAGCCTCCGAACTGGTGGCTCTGGGCAAACGAGGCGAGCCGGTTACGATACGGATTGATTTGGATCACGTACTCTGACGTCGCCCGTCCGCCCCTATGACCGATTCCGACACCGCCCTCCAACAACGCGTGCACCGATTCGAGTCCATCAGCGCGGCTGCGCCGGACCCGATCCTTGGCTTGACCGAAGCGTTCCAACTGGATGAGCGGTCCGAAAAACTGAATTTATCCGTGGGAGTCTACAAGGATGCCCACGGAGTGACGCCAATCCTCGATTGCGTGAAGGAGGCCGAACGTCGGATTCTAGAATCCGAGAGTTCCAAGGGTTATCTGCCGATTGATGGACTGACCCGGTATCGAGACGCCGTTGGGGAACTCGTTTTTGGCAACTCGGTCTCGCCGGAACGCATCGCGGTTGTCCAAACGCCCGGTGGAACAGGGGCGGTTCGCGTCGCATGCGATTTCCTAGCCGATCAGTGTGGACGCGGACCGGGAAACCCTCTGACGATTTGGTTGCCCAACCCAACGTGGGCGAATCACGGTGGGATCGCAGCGGAGGCGGGACTGCACGTGCAGACGGTGCGCTACCTCGGTGCGGATCGCCGGACACTGGATTTCGAGGCGTTGACCAGCGACTTGAAAGCGGATCCGATTCCAGGCGACGTCGTGCTGCTCCATGTTTGCTGTCACAACCCAACCGGGGTGGACCCGACGCGAGAGCAATGGCGAGCCATCGCGGAGATCCTGGCCGAACGCCAATTGATCCCGCTGTTGGATTTCGCCTACCAGGGTTTCGGCGACGGACTGCACGAGGATGCGGCGGGTTTGCGAATGATCCTGGATCACGTCGACGAAGCGATTGTCTGCAACTCGTTTAGTAAAAACTTTGGACTCTACAGTGAGCGCGTCGGCGCGGTCAGTTTGGTGGCCGCTTCGGAGGACTCTGCCGGGTGCGCGCACAGTCAGCTCAAACGGCTGGTTCGATCCAACTACAGCAATCCGCCTCGACACGGGGCGGCCATTGTCGAGACCGTGCTCGGTAGCAAGGAACTTACGGCGCAATGGAAGTCGGAACTCGAATCGATGCGACTGCGCATCAATGATTTGCGACGTCGCTTTGTCGAGGGCATGAAGGCAACCGGCTGCGACAGTGATTTTTCGTTCTTGCTGAACCAAAAGGGCATGTTCAGCTTCAGTGGCCTGAATCCCATGCAGGTCGATCGACTCCGCAAAGATCATGGCGTTTATATCGTCGGAAGTGGCCGAATCAATGTCGCAGGAATGACGGAGGAACGCATGGAAAGTCTCTGCGATGCGGTAGCCAGTGTCCTATGATCTGACAACTCGTGCCTGAATCAATGGATCGTGCTGGAAGTCACCAAGCGACTCGACGAGAGGGCGTCGATATCGACACCCGAAAACGCCTCCTCCCAAGGGAGAATGAAGTGGGTTGTGTCGACACCAATGCTGGCGAGGAGGGCTCCGAGATGGCGACTGGTGACCGCGGCAGCGGGAGGAGATGGTTGGGGAACGCTGACACTCGGCCAATAATGGACTGCGGGAACTGCATTCATGCCGCTTGAACTTCGCCGTGCTCTGGTTGCTGTGACACTGGTTATCGTCGTGGTCGCCGTGTTGTGGGCGTCTCGATTCGACGCGATGCCACCGGCGGACTTCAGCTTTCAAAATGGCACCGATCCCAAGACGCTGGACCCACATCGCGCGACCGGTCAACCGGAAAGCCATATTCTGTTCAATATTTTCTCGGGATTGCTGGAGGCATTGCCTGAGGGGCCTCCGGATCCGGAAACCGGCGTTCAAGCCCTAACGCCGCAACCCTCCGTCGCGACGGGATATGAGGTCTCGCCCGACAACATGACCTACACCTTCACACTGCGTCGAGACGCCACCTGGTCCGATGGCGTTCCGATCACCTCCGACGATTTTGTATGGTCGTGGACTCGAATGCTGCATCCCGAGACGGCGTGCGAGTACAACTTCCAGCTCTTCAGCCTGCCTTACGCGGAAGCGTATGCGACTGGCGTGGTTGCCGTCGGTGATCGCGTGGAAGTGGAGCTTTGGGACCGACCCGGCGAAACGACCACCAGCGAGGCCAATCCCCAAAACTTCCCCCGAGGGACGATCGTCTATGGCACTCTGAAAGAGATTGCCAAACCGCCTGAGCCCTCTCTACCCGAAAATGCCTCGAAGGAATTGATCTCATCGACGATGGCCAAATGGCAGTCGAGTTGGGTCTATACCATCGACGTGGCCAAACGCGATGGGGATGACATCCTTTGGGATGACGTGGAACGCGTCGAAACATTCGCATCGGACCTCGATTCAACGTTGGTCCAACCGGATACACGCCGCGCTCACGGGGTCCTGGTGGCGTTTGATCAGCTTGGTGCGATGGAAACGCCTGACCCGTACACGTTCATCGTGCATCTGAAGGATCCGTTGCCATACTTTCCGTTCTTGGCGACCTATTACCCGCTTTTTCCGGTGCCACGTCATTGCATCGAGCTCCATGGCAAACCCATGTGGACGCGACCGGAGAACATCGTCACCAACGGACCCTATCAAGTGGGTTTGCGGATGCTACGAGACCGCGTCCGGCTGGTGAAAGATCCCAACTGGTTTAACGCGGATAGCGTTGAGGTCGAAACCATCGATGCCATGTCGATCGAGAGCGCCAACACAGCGCTGAACATGTACACGACTGGGGAGTTGGACTGGGTGTACGATCAGCCGATTACGTTGATCGAGGAGCTCAAAGGACGAGATGACTTTCACGTGGCGCCACAACTAGCGGCTTATTATTACGAGTTGAACACGCTGCGTCCGCCGCTGGATGACGTTCGGGTCCGACGAGCATTGGCACTGGCCATCAACCGAGAACAAATCGTTCAGGAGGTCACAAAGGCTGGTCAGGCACCGGCTTACTTCCTAGTGCCCCCGGGCATCGCCGGCTATCAATCTCCACCGGGTATCGATGGCACTCTGGACGAGGCGAAGGCTCTGCTCGCCGAGGCCGGGTATCCGGGCGGTCGAGGCATCCCCAAATTCACGATTCTGTACAACACCAACGAAGCCCACCGCGCCGTCGCCGAGGTGATTCAACAACAATGGCAGAACAACCTGAACATCCAAGTTGGTTTGCAAAACATGGAGTGGGGTAGCTTTTTGGATAAGCGGCAACAGAAGCGATTTGATATCTCCCGGGCCGCCTGGATCGGCGATTACCCCGATCCCAACACTTTTCTGGATCTATGGCTCAGCGAGAGCATTCAAAACAACGGTAGCTGGGTCAATGAGGACTATGATCGACTACTCGCCGAAGCCGCGTCGGAGTCGGACACGACGAAACGAATGAATTTGCTATCGCAAGCGGAGGCCATCTGGGTGGACGAGGTTCCCGCGATTCCGATCTACCACTATGTGTCCAAGCACCTGGTGAAACCCTACGTCAACGGTTTCTTCCTGTCGCCCCAAGACCAACACCCGTTGAGATTGTTGCGTTTGGAGAAGTCGCGATGAAACGTCTGGTCGGGTTCCTGATGCGACGTTTCGGGTGGATGGTGCTGACCGTCTGGGCCGTCTACACCGTGTCCTTCATCTTGATCAAGTTGGCGCCGGGCAGTCCCTTTAGCGCCGAACGTGCGGTCACACCGGCGATCGAACAACAACTGCGTGCACGATACAACCTGGATGCGTCGCCGCTGCGACAATACTGGGACTACCTCTTTGGCATTGTCACGCGGGGCGATCTAGGTTGGTCCCTGAAGCTGGAGGACTACAGCGTCAATCAAGTCATTGCCGAAGGTTTCCCCGTGTCGGCTTCGTTGGCCGTTTTCGCTCTGGTGTTTGCAATTGTTCTGGGCGTCACTGCTGGTGTGATCTCGGCGGTTTATCGGGGTACCGTCGCGGATGTGTCGATGATGGCGACGGCGGTGCTGGGAATTGCCGTTCCTAATTTTGTGCTGGCATCCCTCGCGATTTTGCTGTTCGTCTTTTTGATCCCGATATTCCCAGCGGCGGGTTGGGGGACACTGCGGCAGGTCATCTTGCCCGCGCTTTGCTTGGGAGCTCCGGTTGCGGCCTACGTCGCCCGACTCACGCGAGCTGGCATGCTCGAGTCGCTCATGAGGGAACACGTGCGGACCGCGTTTGCAAAAGGGCTGTCCAAACGTACGGTGATCCTGCGGCACGTGCTGCCAGGCGCGATGTTACCCGTGGTCAGTTATTTGGGACCTGCGACCGCTGGCGTGCTCACAGGGTCACTCGTGCTGGAAAAGATTTTCGCGCTACCGGGAATGGGCAGTCACTTCATTTACGCCGCGACTCAGCGAGACACGTTCTTGGCCACCGGGATGGTTCTGGTCTACACCGTGTTGCTGTTCACGATGAATACGCTCGTCGATATTGCCTACGCGGTCATTGACCCAAGGGTACGACTAGAATGAGCGTACCCGACGGGCCACCTTCATCGGCACCCACGGCCACCGATGCAGTCGTCGGTGGACGCAACGCAGCGGTGCTGCAACAGATGTTGGTCGAGGCTCGAGATGTTCGCGGCGTGTCGCTGTGGCAAGACGCGTGGCGTCGGCTGCGTCGCAATCGCCCCGCGATGTGGTCGCTCTGGTTCCTCGTGTTGCTCGGCGCGGTTGCGTTTGCGGTGCCGTTGCTACCGCTCCAAAGTCCTCTGGACAAGGACTTGGACAACCGTCGATTCCTCGCACCGACGTTCGGGGTCGTGACGATGGGGTCCCGGCCTGGTCTTCAGTTTGTCGATGGCAAGCTGACCGCCCAGTTGGCCAGTTTTGAAGGCGAAATCCGCGATGCCGAATCCGAGGTCGCATCCATTTCGGATGATTCGGAACGTCAACAGGCATTGGCGAAGATCAATGACCGAATCAATGTCGAACACCCCTTCAACCAGCTATGGAACCAACTCGGGCCGATCTCGTTTGCGATGTGCCGTGTGCGTGTGGCGATCTTTGGTGACTACGCAATTCCATCTATTTTTGGAACGGATCAACTCGGCCGAGACCTACTCTCGAGGGTTTTCTGGGGAGCACGCGTATCGTTGATTGTTGGGATCGTCGCCACCTTGGTTAGTTTGGTGATCGGTGTCACGTACGGTGCCATCGCGGGATACTGCGGTGGTTTCATTGATGCGGCGATGATGCGCATTGTCGATCTGCTCTACTCGATTCCGTTTATCTTTGTGGTGATCTACTTGGTCACGTTTTTGGGTGAAGAGAAGGTCAAGGCTAAACTGGAGTCGGTGGGTATCGATCAGATCACGATTTTTTACATCATCATCGGGGCGATCTACTGGCTCACGATGTCAAGGGTGGTGCGAGGACAAGTTCTATCGCTTCGACAAGAGCAGTTCGTGGAGGCCGCTCGAACGATCGGGGCTTCGCCGATGCGCATCGTGTTTCGTCATCTGGTCCCCAACGTGCTGGGAATCGTGATCGTTTATCTCACCTTGACGATTCCCGCCGTGATGTTGTTCGAAGCGTTTCTCTCATTCTTGGGTTTGGGTGTGGCGCCGCCCGATGTTTCGTGGGGCTTGTTGCTCAACGATGGCGTGGAAGCGCTTTCGAGCATTCGGCTATTTTGGTGGGTGGTCATCTTCCCTGGCGCCGCCTTGGCAGTGACGTTGTTTGCACTGAACTTTCTAGGCGACGGGCTTCGCGATGCTTTAGACCCAAAGATGAAAAACCGATAACACGCGCCTCCGTCACGAACAGCCACCCGGCGCGGGCGGATTGCCCGTCCGTTCGTCGGTCTCCGTCGGCACGATGCTGGTTGCGAAATGCAATCCTGGTCACCATGGTTGACAGCGACGAGTCAAGAGCAACATAGTCGTCGGTGTCATTCTCGTTGAGCAACCCCGCCCGTTCTATTTCCGCGATTTGCCGATGACGTTATCGATCATTCATTATCCTCATCCGACACTCCGGCACCGAAGTCGATCGGTCGTGCGCGTCGACCAGCGACTGAAAGACTTGGCCGCAGAAATGCTCGATTTAATGTACGAAAATGAAGGCGTCGGACTGGCCGCCAATCAGGTCGATTTACCCATTCGCCTCTTCGTTGCCAATGAAACAGGCCGGCGGGGCGAGGGCGACGAAATGATATGCGTCAATCCGGAAATTGACCGCCCCAAAGGCAGCGAGTCATCCCAGGAAGGCTGTCTGTCGGTACCGGGCATCTACGGGCAAGTCAAACGACCCAAGACGGTTCGTCTGCATGCGTATGACTTGCAGGGAAACGAGATCCGTCGGGAGCTGGACGGATTTCTTGCTCGCGTCGTTCAGCATGAAATCGACCATCTTGATGGAACCATGTTTTTTGATCGCATGACGGACGAGTCACGCCGCGAACTAGACGGTCCGTTGACTGAGTTTCAGGTGGACTTCGAATCCAAACGCGTTGCCGGTTCGATCGAAGACGATGAAGCGATCGCGGAGCGTCGTCGCCGTTGGGAGATTGACTACACCGGGCTCCAAGCCAACACATGAAGCCGCACGCGATTCGAGTTGTGTTGATGGGAACGGGCCCCTTCGCCGTTCCGAGCTTTGATGCGATCGTCGAAGCCGGGCACGACGTGGCGATGGTGGTCACGCGACCCGTGCCGCCCGTCAAGAGTCGACGCGGACCACCGCCATCTCCGGTGCGAGATTGGGCAACGTCGCGCGGCCTCACGATCGTCGATCCCGAAACCATCAACGACCCGTCGGCCGTCGATCTGGTTCGACAGATGCAGCCGGATCTATTGGTCGTTTGTGACTACGGTCAAATCCTCAAGCCTGATGCGTTGGCAACATCCTGCTGGGGTGGACTCAACTTACATGGTTCGCTTCTACCGGCGTACCGCGGCGCGGCGCCCGTGCAGCGCGCCCTGCTCTCCGGTGATCGACGGACTGGTGTGAGCGTGATTCACATGACCCCCAAACTCGACGGCGGCCCGATCATCACCACGCGTTCCACCGACATCGACGATCAGGAAACGTCCGGTGAACTGGAGCATCGTCTGTCAAGGATCGGTGTTGATGCCATGATCGAGGCGATGGAAATCGTCGTGACCGCGAACGGGCAGCCAGTCGGTGTCCCCCAGGACCCCTCGAAGGTCTCGCGAGCACCTCGTTTGTCCAAGGCCGAAGGATGTATCGATTGGAATCAATCCATACGGATGGTGGGGGTGCACGTTCGTGGCATGCAGCCGTGGCCCGGCGCGTTCACCCATGTCTTACTCGAGAATGACAAGCCGAATCTACGATTGGTCGTCCGGCGTTTGCGGTTGCTCGAGGATCTTCCTGTTCCCGAAGATATGATCGGACGAACGCTCGACGATTCGGCGTTAATCATCGGTTGTCGTGACGGGGCTGTCGAATTGGAACGTGTTGCGCCGGCGGGCAAGAAGGAGATGTCAGGTGCCGACTTCTGCCGGGGTCAGCGTTTGCCCATTGGCACGCGTCTGAAGTAGTCATCGTCGGCCCGAGCGGTGCTGCGGCATCGGCGAGAGCTTCATTCCACCCGCGAGACTCGATTGACGATCCGGTCACGGTTCCGTGTGCGCTGGGCAACGGTCGTGATTGTCTCCGCGAAGGAGGATCGAATCGGTGGCGTGACTTGGGGTAGCCGACTGGCGATGTCCAGCATCGCTGGCGGGTTTCGAACGCTTGCTTCGTGAACTTGGGCAATGAAGTGCGCGGTCTGTTCGAAATTCGTGTCGGCCGATCGGCCAATGATCGGGCTAAGTGTTCGTGCAATGAGGTCGATTCCGAGGCTGTCCAGTTGGACGAAACAATCGAGCGTTCCGGAGATGCGTGTCGTTCCGTCGGCGGCGTGACCGTAACTGGAACGCAGCACAAACACACCTTTGCCGCGAATCGGCCCAGGCGTCATTTTTCCGTCGTAGGCTCCTTCGACATAGAAAATGTGCTGTTCGGAATCGCCGTAGACCAGGTCCACGGTGCATGCGGTTCCGACCCCGTCGGTGGCGTTGATCTTGTAAGGTGTCACTCGGCTCGACTGCACCTTCGTGATCCCCATCAGGTCCCACAAACCGACTAGCACATCTGGATTGCGAGTCACAAACAAGAACAGATCCCGATCGCATCCAATCACCTGCGTCGGCAGACGACGATACAGCGTCGGTTTACCCGCGACACCGACGATTCGGTTTCTAGCTTCCGGAGTCAATCGCTCGAGTGGAAGTGATCGCAACACGGAGTCACGATGTCGCTGTCCATGGGCGAGGCCGGTAAGTGGACCAATGGCCATCAGAATCAGCCCGGCCAGCCAACCGAAACGGATGGCGGGCGCCAACTCGGATCGGCGACTGCATACTGATATCGTTGGTCCGGTCTGCACCAGCACCGCCCCCGAAGGATCGCTCGAATTGTGACGGCGATTCATGAGTCGTCGCCGGCCCAACTTTCGAAATTCCACCGAGCGAAAGTCAGGCACAGAGGTTTGTTTCGGTTGCAACGGCAATCCATCGTGAGAAAATCACCGACATACGATCTCGAGGCTCCCCCTTCGCACGTGAGTTTCGATCGGGATAATGCCGCCAACGCATCGGGGTGCCACCCTCGATGTCACTTGATTTACCCCGCTAGCGAAAAACAACTGATGGCCAAGAAAACCATTGATGATGTGGATGTCCAAGGCAAAACCGTCCTCATGCGGGTGGACTTCAATATTCCGTTGGACGAACAGCTGGCGATTACGGACGATCGACGTATTCGCATGGCCCTGCCAAGTATCCGCAGCGTCATCGATCGACGGGGAAAGCTCATCCTGATGAGTCATCTCGGCCGTCCAACCGGAGGGGAAGACGACTCGAAGTACTCACTCAAGCCCGCGGCACAGCGACTTGGCGAGTTGCTTGGTTCGCCGGTCCACTTCGCCGGCGATACCATTGGCGACGACGCGGCGTCCAAAGCAGCGGCCCTTGGCGAGGGCGAGGTGCTGGTGCTGGAGAACCTCCGCTTCAATCCGGGAGAGAAGAAGGGTGACACCACCTTTGCTAGCAAACTGGCCGCCATGGCGGATGCGTACTGCAACGACGCATTCGGCACCTGCCACCGCCGAGATGCCTCGATGGTCGCCGTGCCCGAAGCCATGGCCGGAAAACCGCGTGTCGTTGGTCATCTGGTGGCCAAAGAGATCCGCTATCTTTCCGACGCGATCGGCCAACCACAGCGGCCCTTTGTCGCGATCTTGGGCGGTGCCAAGGTCAGTGACAAAATCAATGTGATCAGCAACCTGCTCGGTATCTGTGACCATGTCTTGATTGGCGGCGCGATGGCCTACACATTTTCACTTGCCCAAGGTGGTCAGGTTGGCCAGAGTCTGGTGGAGAAGGACAAGGTCGATCTGGCCCGTGAGCTACTCCAGAAGGGTGGCGACAAACTGCATTTACCTGTCGACACTCATTGTGGGGACGACTTCGGCAACATCGCCGGGTGCAACAAAGTCGTCGTCGATGCCGGTGAAATTCCCGATGACATGGAGGGCCTCGACATTGGCCCCAAGACGGCCCAGGTGTATGCCGACATCATCAAAAACTCAAAAACGGTCGTATGGAACGGACCCATGGGCGTGTTCGAAAAGCCGCCCATGGATGAAGGTACCAAAACGGTTGCGCAAGCCGTCGCGGACAGCGATGCGACCAGCATCATTGGCGGTGGTGACTCAGCGGCAGCGGTCGATCAACTTGGCTTCGCCGATCAAGTCAGCCATGTCAGCACAGGCGGCGGCGCCAGTCTCGCGATGCTCGAAGGTCAGGCATTCGACGCCGTCGATTTGCTCGACGACGCATCCTAGCATTGCTGGTGTCGACAGAACTCCCGAGGGAGGGCGAATTGAGAGGTGTCGACACCAATGCCCAAGCAAGAGTGGAGTCTGTGGATACCGACCGATGGGTTAAGCCGTAATCATCTTTCCGTTTAGCGAGAATGCGGCACGATCGGTCTCAAGTCGATGGATGATCGCGGCTCCGACTTCGAAACACTGGTCGTTGTGGCGGGTGCAGCGGACCACGCGCAGTTGCAGGCAAAGTGTCGAGAGAAACACACGCACGATTTCCTCCGGGTATAGCTCCATGGAAGTAAGCAATCCGCAGGCGTCACGGGAGAAGTCTCGAGTGTAGATCCCGACGACGGAGGAGGTTCGACGCAGTGCGGGCAAAGGTGTCACGAAAGCCATCAACCCCGACGTGCGAACGATGCGGCGCTGTCGCGCATCATGCTCACCGAATGGAAGCGGAGCGACGCCAGACTCTTGAAAGAAGCCCTCCCACTCGCCTGGCAGACTCACCGACCACGGTGTCCGCCGGACTAGGTCGGTGTAGTATTCTGGATAACTGAAATCCAGCATTGCACCATCTCCGGATCGAGGGCCTTGCCGCTTTCGCGACTCAGGATGGATAACGCTTGTTCGCGTGGCATTGGTTTGCGGTACGGACGATGACTCGTTACCGCTTCATAGATGTCGACGACGGCGCACAGTTTGGCCCACGGGTGGATCGCATCTTCGGTCACACCGACCGGATAGCCACCTCCGTCGAGACGCTCATGATGTTGGTAGGCCATCATTAGCTGGCCCCAGGAAAGATCCTCGCGTCGGGCAAGTTGCTGGAAACCACGCAACGGGTGCTTCTTGATGGCGTGGAACTCGAGATCATCGAGCTTGCTTGGTTTGGTCAAAATCGCATCGTCAATTTGCAGCTTCCCGAGATCGTGCAGCAGCCCGCCGGCAATGATTTGTTCGATATCGTCATCGGTAAATGCAAGGGCTCTGGCCAAGACCCCTGAATAGAAAGCGACGTTGGCGCTATGCGTGAAAGTGGCATAGTCATGATGAAGCACGCGAAACAAGTCCGGCGCCGCGAAGTCGGCTCGAGTCACCAGGTTGGCCGCCATTTTGCTCAGTTGACGTGTGGCGCCGACGGCGTCATCGATCCTGCCACCGTCGAAGCTGGTTTCCAGCACATCCAAGACGACCTCATTGAGCACGGCCGCATGTTGCGCACTGCTCGACGGGTTGGGACCCTCTTCGTTGGCGAGCTCGCGAAGGTACGACTGATAGGCGGCTCGATCTTCCGGCTGGATGTACAGTTGCGTCACGCCGCGATCTCGCAACCGCGTCAGGTCTTCGTCGCGGATCGCAATTTCGGCGGCGCGATAGAGCGTCGCCGCCTCCGAATCCTCACCACGGCAATACAGATCAGCCTGGATCAATGAGGACGTTGACAGCGTCGCCACACTGATCGGCAAGAGGTCAAGAACGTTCATGGCCGGCGGCGGACGATCGCTTTCGGAAACATCAATGGATGGACGGCTTTACCTAAATTTAGGCTACAAAATACGACCAAGCCGCTCGCTGTCGTGAATTGCCCTGACAACCTGAATTACGTCGATTCAGGAATACGGCAACCAAGGAGTTCAGCAAAACCAGTTCCGCTATCTCCTATTTGAGGGAGAATCCATCCCGCTGGAGGTCCTGTCCGGTTGATTCGGTCGATCGATCTCTACAAACTCCCTCGGAGCGACAGGCCGCACCGTTTCATGCCCTCTTTGAAAGTCAGCGATGCCGGACTTCTATCAGCACGATCTCATTACCACGATCCATGACTTGCGTAGCGGACGACTGGAGGATCTGGAGTCGATGCTGGTCGAGTCGACCGCGAATCAAAAGATCGGTTTGGTTCTACCGGTCACGGCGTCCGATATGCGGGCTGAACCGTTTGATCGGATTGTGTCGGAATTGTCAAAAGCCGAGTACGTTGGATCGATCGTGGTCAGCTTGGGTGTGGCTCCCCAAATCACGGATTATCAAGAAACCGTCCAAAAGATTGCGCCACTGGGTGATCGTGCCAAAGTGCTCTGGACCGATGGCCCGCCCGTGCAGGCGCTCTACTCCGAACTCATCGATGCGGGGATACCGCTTTCGACTCCCGGAAAGGGACGCAGTGTATGGACCGCATTCGGATTCCTGTTGGATGATCCCGCTGTGGAGACGTTTGTGCTTCACGATTGCGACATCGTCGACTACGACCGGCTACTGCTGGCGCGCCTGTGCCTACCAATGGTGCATCCGAGCCTCGACTTTGAATTCTGCAAAGCCTACTACGCCCGCGTTACCGATCGAATGCATGGACGCGTGGTTCGGTTGTTGGTCGCGCCACTATTGCGCGCGTTGATGCAGTGTTTTCCAGACAATCGATTTGTCCGGTTTCTGGGGAATTTTCGATATCCGCTTTCCGGCGAATTCTCGTTGACGCGAAATTTGGCACGCACGAATCGTGTCGCCAGCGATTGGGGTCTCGAAGTCGGCACCCTGGCCGAAGTGTTTCGCAACACGTCGTTGAAACGCGTCTGCCAAGTTGATCTGGCACGACTGTATGAGCACAAACATCAGGAGATGTCGATCGACGATCACCGCCGGGGGCTGATCAAGATGGCGTTGGATATTCTGACAACGATCTATCGAACACTGGCCAGCCAAGGGATCGTTCTGGGGGAATCGACCTTTGTGACTCTGCGAGCCTCGTTCCTGCGACAAGCACAGGATTGCATTCGTCAGTACGCGTCGGACGCGCGTGTCAATGCGTTGACATATGACCGTCACGGTGAAGAGGTTGCCATCGAAGCCTTTGCTCAGTGCGTGACACAGGCCGGCGCCATGTTCTCCGAGGAACCCAGTGGCAACGCGGCAATTCCGAATTGGACACGTTTGAGAGCAGCCTTTCCCGATTTCACATCGCGACTTCGGGAAGTCGTTGGTTGATGACGCGTGTGCGCCAAAGCGCTCGCCCGGATTGATTCAAACCTGTCCATCCCGGGGTTGCATGGCCACGCTCCGTGGTCGACGATCGGACCATCGGTGTGAACGTCGCCATTGTCAGGCAATCTTTATAGATGCTTCTCGTTATCGCAAGGAATTTCATCGTGGACGAACTGATCGAACAACTGACCAGCCAGCTCGGCATTGACTCGTCGACGGCACAGACGGGCGTCGGCAAGACGATGGCCATGTTGAAGGACCATGCCGGTGATGACCTATTCGGTCAGATTGCCGGCGCCGTACCGGGACTCGAGCAACTTGTCGGCCAAGCTGGTGATGATGGGGGCGATGCGGCGTCCGCAGGCGGAGGAATGCTCGGCAAACTTGCAGGGATGGCCTCTTCGGCAATGGGCGGAGGTGGCGCGGGGCTGGAGTTGGGTGCCGCGTTGTCGAGCGCGGGCATCGATGCCGAGAAGCTCGGACCCTTCGTAACCATGATTGTGACCTTCTTGAAGGACAAAGTTGGTGACGAGGTCGTCGAACAAGTGCTGGCGAAATTCCCCATCCTCAAAACCCTCCTCGGCTAGGCATCGACGGATGCCGCCAAGGCCTGCTCGAGGTCGGCTTGGAGGTCACCAACTGACTCCAGGCCGACCGAGATCCGCACCAGCGAATCAGTGATGCCGAAACGTTTCCGCGCCGCCGCATCATAGGACGCGTGCGACATGGTTGCCGGTTGCTCGATCAACGACTCGACGGCACCGAGACTCACCGCCAAATGGAATAGCTCGGTCTGCTTGCAGACGCGTTTGGTCGCATCGAGGTCGCCGTTGACTTCAAACGTGATCATCGCGCCGAAGCCGATTGGGTCGGCGTCTTGTGATGCCGAAAAAATCTGGGCGGCACGTTCATGGTGATCGTGTGAAGCCAAGCCGGGATATAAGACACGACGGATACGCTCGTCGGATTCCAGCCATCTGGCCAGTTGCATGGCGGTTGCTGATTGGGCTTGCACTCGAAGGTCTAGGGTCTTGAGACCTCGTGCAACGAGAAAACATGACATCGGGTCGAGAACCGCACCGGTCGCATTTTGGATAAACGCCAACTCGGCAAGCAGTGATTCATCCGAGACCGCCAGCGTCCCACCCAAGCAATCGCTGTGTCCGCCCAGATACTTGGTCGCCGAATGCATGACAATGTCGACGCCGTCGTTGAGCGGACGCATCAACGCGGGCGTCCCAAACGTGTTGTCGACGCCGGTACGAATCCCGCGGTCAGATGCCAGCGACGCGATCTGACGCCAATCCGGAATGCTCAGCCGCGGATTGCCAATCGTTTCTCCCCAAATCAGACGCGTCGAGGGCGTGATGGCTGCTTCAATCGCGGTTAAATCCGTCAAGTCCACCAATGACACCGAGATGCCGGACCGATTGCAAATTTGGTGCAGCAAACGGTAGGCACCGCCGTAGAGATCGCAACCAGCGATGACATGATCGCCGCTGTGAAGCGTCATCATCACGGCATGGATCGCGGCCATTCCCGTTGAAAAGGCCAACGCGCCGACGGCATCATCCAGCGAAGCGAGTGTCCTCTGCAGGTCAGAGCGAGTCGGGTTGCCACTACGTGAATAGTCAAACGGCCGCCACTCGCCAGGCGACTCTTGCGCAAATGTGCTGGCAAAGTGGATGGGAGGAACAACGGCCCCAGTGGCCGGGTCCACGGCGTTGCCATCGTGGATGGCGCGAGTGCGCAACGAGCGGGGCATTTCAGTCAGCGGCCAGAGCTTGATCCAAGTCCTCAATCAAGTCGTCCGCGTCTTCGATGCCGCAGGAGAAACGAATCATATTGTCGGCGATTCCGAACGCTCGCCGCTGTTGAGCGGAATAATTGAAATAACTCATGATAAGCGGTTGCTCGATCAACGATTCCGTGCCGCCCAGGCTCGGAGCAATCTGCGCCAATCGAGCCGAGTCCACGACGCGAGACGTCGCCTTCCAATCCGCGGCCTTCACCGTAAACGTGACTAATCCGCCGTAGCCCCGCATTTGGGATGCGGCCACAGCGTGACTTGGGTGTGACGGAAGCCCGGGATAAAACACCCGTTCGACGCGAGGGTGGTCGTGCAAAAATTCAGCGACCGCCTGGCCATTCTCGTTGTGACGAGCCATCCGCAACGCGAAAGTCTTCAGACCACGTTGCAGCAATGAAAGACTGTGCGGCGTGCTCAGATTTCCGAGGCAACTCCGCATTTTGCGAACCGGTTCCAAGTCGCTATACCGGCCACAGATAACGCCCGCCAACAAATCGTTGTGGCCGCCCAGGTACTTCGTCGCCGAGTGCCAAACATAATCCACGCCGTGCGCAATGGGCTGAAGATTCAATGGCGTCGCTAGAGTCGAATCGATTAACGTTTCAATTCCATAGCGACGACCCAGTGCGACCAGTGGCTCGAGGTCGACGCAAGTCAAATGAGGATTGGTCGGTGATTCGCTCACCAACATTTTGGTCCGTTCGTTGATGGCCGATTCCATGGCCTCGAAATTGCCGGTCGGGACGGTGCGTGTGACCACGCCAAACTTCGCCAAGTGGGCGCCACAAAACTCGCGGCTGCGATGGTAACACTGATCGAAAAAAATGATCTCATCACCAGCGGACAGCTTCGTCATCAATAGGCCAACGATCGCTGACATTCCCGACGAATAAACGACCGCGTCTTCGGCACCATCCAGAGCCGCGAGCTTGGCTTCCACGACACGCTCGTTGGGATTTCCGTAGCGAGCGTACTCCTCCCGAGGCTTTCGTCCTTCAACAAAATCCAGTAGCTCATCCGTCGAAGCGAACGCGAATGTCGATGCATTGACGATCGGGGTGGTGATCGCGCCATACGCATTGGGCCGCGACTCACCGGCATGGACACAAGCGGTCGAACCCACCAAAGGCGAATCAACAGGACGGCTGGAATCCTCCGCAACGGAAGATGGAAAATCGGATGAGAGGCTATCCGAGAGGGCCGGTGACACCGGCGAAGCAAACGTTTTCATGTTTCCTGGCTTTTTAGCAGTTAAGGCTGCAAGCGGCCGCAAATCCCTGTGAATTCACTCGATCAACGTGCTCCAGACGATGCCGGAGATCACGCCGATACCAGAAAGGTAGGTGGAACGAGTCGCGGCGTCAAGCGTTTTTTTCCATCACGAACGCCAGGGTCGCCGGATCGCCTTGACGAGACAACGCCAGCGATGCACTACAATACGTCGATGCCGAAGACACGGAATCAAGATGGTCGCCCAATCAACGAGGCTCAATGGAGCGATCGACGAGGATCGGCCCAGTGCCATGGACTTTCTCGTTGGGACTTCCGCGGCGGCTTCGTGAAGGGACGGCCGGCCAAGTTTCTCATGATCTTGCTGGTCGCGATGTGGTTGCCTGCGATGGGCCAAGACGGTCCGTCGTCGGACAAGGTGAGCCGCGAATCTGCTTTGGACCGCACCACGACGCAAGCAACGGTGCGTGCCCATTTGAAAAGCGATCAGATTGCCAACGTGTTTCGAAGCGGCAGCGAAACGACCCGCCCGACGCCAACAGATCGGGAGGCTCGTCAGGACACCGAATCGAGCGACCATTCGAACAATCCCGTCAATGCCACCACCAACGTCAACATCGAAGAGTTAATCGAACAACTAGGAGACGAAACATTCGCGGCTCGCGAACGGGCTGCGGCGGCGCTCCATGCACTTGGTGATGATGCGGTTGCTTCACTGCGAGTTGTGGCGGAGGACTCGAGTCGAGATCCGGAAGTTCGCATCCGAGCCGCCGATGTGATCCAGGGCGTTGTTGGTGGCCAACAGGCCGGTCGACTCGACGAGTTCCTGCGCGGCGGCGAAACCAATTTCGAAGGTTGGCCCATCGTTCGCGAGATCTTGGGCGATAACCTTCGCATCCGTGAATTATTCGTGGAGCTCTTGATGCGACACGGCGATATGCTGGCGTCCCTTGGCGGAACATCAGCAGATCGGCGGCAAGCGTGGACCAACGTTTCGGTGCGGATCCAACGAGGTGCCTTCATCGAGCGCCGCCCGCCCACGCAAACCGATGCAGTGGCTCTCCTTTTATTGGCCAACGATCCTGGTGTCACGCTCTCGGCAAGCGATGAAGAACTGTTGCTATCGGTTCTGCGAAAAGAAGCTGCCAGCATCCTGCGTCGAGACCCCCAACTATCGGGTCCTTTTACGGCGTTGGTCGGTGGTTGGCTGCTGCGAAGCGGCGAAGCCAGCCGTGAAGAAATATTCTGGTTTGCACTGAGTTGGGATCGCCCCGAGGCACTCGCCTTGGCCAAGCAATCGTTGAGACCGGGCGAATCGACCGATGTGATCACTCTGGCAATTCAAACCATTACGAGATTTGGCGATGCCTCCTGCATTGAACCGTTGAAGCCCTTTCTGAATGACGCTCGTGTGGTGTCCGACCAACAGTGGGTGGAAGGGCAAATTGTACAAACGCAAGTCAACGATGTGACCGCGGCGGCCATTATCCTGTTGAGTGGCAAGTCACTCTCCGACTACGGCATGAATGACAATTCGCTTCACCCGCAGTTGGGATTCATCGCTTCGGACGTGGGTCTACCAACGGAAGATCCAGCCATTCGTCGCGACGTCCTTCGATCCATCGAACCATTGCTCAGTAAAGCATCCGAAAAGACATCCGAAGATCAAGACGCCAACGAGAATCCACCATCATGACCAATCCTCGAAGATCGAGCCCCGTTGTCTTGCTGCTGACGATGCTGGTTGTTGCCACATCCAACGCGGCCGAAACGGTTCAACGCACCGGTTCCGGGCGACCCAATGTCTTACTCATTGTGGTGGACGATCAATCGCCATTGGACCTCCAAATCTATAACCCTGCGTCAACGCTCAAGACGCCCAACCTGGATCGTTTGGCCGCCGAGGGCATGGTCATTGATGACGCTCGACATATGGGCTCGTGGTCGGGGGCCGTTTGCACGCCATCAAGGCACATGATCATGTCGGGTCGAACGGTTTGGCATATTCCTCAGCGTCGTAAACGGAATGAGAAAACATCGGTAAGCCCAGCTGAGTTCGTGCCGGATGACCTGGCCGACCACACGTTGGCGGCCGTGTTCAATGACGCCGGCTACGTCACCATGCGAACGTGCAAAAAAGGGAATAGCTACGAAGGTGCGAATCAACAGTTCACGATTCGTCACGACGCAACACGGCGCGGAGGTGACGCGGAGACGGGAAGTGCTTGGCACGGCGACCGAGTCATGGATTTCTTGCGGGGGCGATCGGCCAATGACGATGCTTTCCTCGTCTACTTTGGGTTTTCGCATCCACACGATACGCGCGACGGCCGACCGGAATACCTAGCGGAGTACGGGGCGGTCAATCATACGGATCCAGATGAGCCGCCGGCACTGCATCCTAATCAGCCCGTCTTGCCCGAGAACTATTTGCCAGAACACCCCTTCCACCATGGCCATGTCAACCTGAGAGACGAAGAAAACGTCAGCGGCGTGTGGAAGCGACGGGACCCCGCGACGATTCGAAATGAACTGGGTCGACAATTCGCGTGTTCTGCCAATATCGATGAACAAGTGGGTCGAGTGATCGGTCACCTTGAATCGACCGGGTTACTCGATCAGACGATCGTGATCTACACGTCGGATCATGGCATGGCCATTGGTCGCCATGGCTTGCAGGGCAAGCAAAACCTTTACGAGCACACTTGGCGGGTACCCATGATCGTACGGGGCCCCGGGATTGCTCCCGGGACACGTGCCAACGGCAATGTTTATCTGCTCGATCTGCTCGCCACCATCTGCGAACTGACCGGCGTGGAGCCACCGGCAACGAACGAGGGATTGAGTTTCGCACCGGTGCTCCATGGCAAAACCGACACGGTGCGCGATGTCCAGTTTGGTGTGTACTGCGGTGGCACCAAGCCAGGCATGCGGGCCGTGAAGCAAGGCGATTGGAAGTTGATCGAATACGACGTCCTCGATGGAACGGTGCGGCGAACACAGCTATTCAATCTCGCCGAAAATCCAAGTGAGTTCCTCATCGAGCATCACAGTCGTGATGTTGTTGCCTTGACCGGCGTGAGTCCAGAGCGCCATCAAGTGAATCTCGCCGATGACCCTCGCTATGCCGATCAGTTGGCGGCCATGCGGGCTCTGCTACTGGATCAAATGGAGCTGCATCACGACCCGTATCGACTGTGGAACCAGTAAATCCATATCAGTCGCGTGCACTGAATCAGGATACAGCCACCGATCCCGGCCAGGTCCATTGGCGTGAACTAAAACGTGCCGCCACGGGAATGATGACGGTCCTTGGCGGGGTTGTCATCTTGGAGTTCGCGATCGCCATCTGTTTCACATTGGTTTTGTTGATGATGGTGAGTCGATGGTCTCCATCGCCGAAGGGTACGGTTTTCCTGAACTTGTTCCTGCTGCCGATTGCCGGAGTCCCAGCGGGATGGGTCGTGATGTTGGTGGGCCAAGCTTTAAGTTGTCGTCTTTCACAGGTCGAGCGAGCCGGCGGACACGCACGTTCCTCACTCGTCCTGCATGGCATTGCAATCGGATGCTTGGTCACGGTCATTTTGGTCTCGTCTTTGGATTCTGTCCTGTTTGGGGCGACGGTGGTCATGGTGGAGTCCACCGGCTGGATCCTTGGATTGCTCTCAATTGCGATTGTGGTTTGCGTGATGGCATCGATGGCGATGTACCTGCTATTCCTGCGTGCGATCGCATGTCATTTACAAGCTGACGATCTGGAGAACCGCGCGAATGTGACTTTAAGAGTGTTGGGAATCGTGGCCTTCATGCTCGTGCTGTTTGCAGGGATCTCGACGGTCGGGTTGGGCGGTACACTGGGTGTCGGTTCGGATGCGAGTATCTTATTGATACCGATACTGGGGATTGTCTTCATCGCTGTTTCTGTCGGAACGGCCATTCGTGTCCACCGATTGATATGGGCTATGTGCCGTCGAATACGTTTGGGGCCGCCGGAGTCATACGGACTCGAAACGTTCTCAACCAATTCGTCGGCGTTGGTTGAAGAGTAAACCATTTTCACAAGTGTTTGTTTCAAAAGCATGAATCACCCGCTTCTCTCGATTCACTCACACATTATGGCGGTGCTTTCCACAGGTTCCCAAGCCTTCGTGAGATGGTCCGTGAGTGTGGTCCTTGCGGTGACCACTCTCATGGTCCTCGGCAGTGGAACTGGATGCGTCCCGAGAGGTGAACGTGACGTCGTGGTTTATTCTGCACTCGATGAAGACTTCGCGTTTCCGATCCTCAGCGCATTCGAACGCGCCAACGACCAAGAGTCGGGTGTCATTGCAAAGTTCGATATCGAGTCGACAAAAACCGTCGGTCTTGTGGAGCAAATCATATCGGAAGCCGAGTCGCCTCGATGCGATGTGTTTTGGAACAATGAGATCCTGCATACGGTTCGATTGCAGAAGCTGGGTTTGTTGGAACCACATTCATGGAAACTGCCGACGAACTGGCCTGCGAACCTGATCGCAAGCGATGGAACCTGGTGCGGCTTTGCGGCACGGGCGCGTGTGATCCTGGTCAATACGGATCGACTGCCCGACGCAACACAGTGGCCGACAAGTGTGGACGAGCTCGCGGAATCCAAATGGCGAAGCGACTGCGCGATGGCTCGTCCGTTGTTTGGAACGACGGCGACTCACTTCGCGGTCTTGCGGGAGCTGCGTACGCGGCCGACAACGCTCGAATTTTTGCGATTGATCGCCAGCAACGCCATCATTGAATCGGGAAACAAGCAGGTGGCCCAGAGTGTATCGGCTGGGCGAGTCGCCTGGGGATTAACGGACACAGATGACGCGTTCATCGAAATGGAGCTCGGATATCCCGTGGAGATTATCTTTCCCGATCAGGAGCCTTATCAGTTGGGCGCCCTGCGGATCCCCAACACGCTGGCAATCCTCAAGGGAAGCCCGCACCCAGTTGCGGCGGGGAACCTAGTCGATTTTCTGATGACCCCCGAAACGGAAGACCGGCTCGCCATGGGCCGCAGCAGTCAAATACCGATCCACCCGGACACAAAGTTCCCGCCGCCGGTGTTACCGGAGCATCCAGTCAGATGGATGCGGGCCGATTTCGAGGCATCTGCCGACGGATGGCGAGATTGGGCAACCACGCTGGCAGACATCTTTGCCAGATGAGATGATCGATCGTGGATGGGTCAGTCGATAATCGGTTGGATCACCAAAGAAACCCAGCCCGTGCCGTAGGTTTCAAACCCCGGTGACAAGGCGTGACCAACGCAGACGCGTCGGCCACCGTGCTCGGTCACATAGAAGCCCTTTTCGTTCGACAGTGCCTTTTCGAACTCAGGCAGGTCAAGCTTGTGATCGATGGACAATCCTTGATTGTTCGCCAGCACCCTCGAGTCACGGGTGACGATGTACGCCTGCGTCGTCGCTTTTTCGCTGGGTCGGATTGGCATGTTGTCGACAATGGGTTGCGCCAGACCAAGCCAGTCAAAGATGATCCCGAGCACGCCGATCAATTTTCCGTCGGTGTCGCCGCCTTCGCGAACCCCGCACGAATAGATCAAGGACGGTTGCTTGTCGACCAGGTCGGACAGGTGAGCGGATTGAAAGCCATAGTCATCCCCACTCCGCGACGTACTTGCCTCGCTAAACCATCGGGCACGTGCCGCATTCGAACCAATGCTCGCGAATCGATCAGGTCGACCGTTGGAGACGACCTTGCCGCGTTCATCGCAAAGGACGAGATCGTGGTAGACGGTGTAGGCACTCAGAATCACGCCCAGTCGTTGACACGCAAATTGCCGTGCCCCGTCGGATCCGTCCGTTAGCGCATCGACCAAGCTCGCATCGGTCGCCCACCAGCGCACGTCGCACGTACGCTCGTACAGGTTGCGATCGATCAGATCAATGTTGACCAGCGCTAAGTCGCTCAATCGTGTGCCACGAACCGTTGAGTCGATTTGGTGCATCAATTCCGATGTCTTTTCACGCGTCCGATTTGCCATGTCATTGGCAATCGTTGACGTCTTGTCCGAGAGTGTCTGCATCTCCTCAGCAACCACACCAAACGCAGCTCCATGGGAGCCCGCCCGAGCCGCTTCGATACGAGCATTCAACGCCAAGACTTTCGTTTCCGAGTTGACCGCGTGGATCTCTCCGATCGCGGACTCCAGGGCCGTTGACAGCTCACTGACCATGTCCGTCACCGAGACGTCTTTCGCATCCTGGGACGCGGATTCCTTCGGCTCAACAACGTTTCGGTCTCGATCGTCGGTGGCTCTTGGTGGCGCGAGGGTGGTCGTCATGGAATTCGTTCTGGGGCAAACGAGGGTTCGATCGCGAATCGGGACGAGCCCGACGATGAGTTTTCGTTCGAGGATGACTCCTCGAAGGGCCCTCGTCCGCCACACAGGCGCTACGAAGCCGGCAAACTCTAACACTCACTCGGTTGCCGTCAAAAACAATCCCCAACTCGTCCCCAAAATGTCCCCATCGATAACGGTTAGTCGGATCGTCCCACCTCGCGTGGGGAAGTCAACGACCCGACGTCGAGCTGCGGAAACCAGGGGCTCCGCAGCTCGACTGAACCACGAGACGTCCATGGGCTCGCGTCATGAAACATCAATCTGCCGTACGAACCTCGACCTTGCGTGGCATGACCTCGGGTCGTTTGGTCATCGCCACATGAAGGACGCCATTGGCGTACTCCGCGGTGATCGATTCAGGATCGATTGTGTCCGGCAAACGTACACGGCGCGTCAGGTCACCGCTTTGACGTTCTTGATGTAGATACTTGCGATCCTTGTCATCCCAATGACGGGTTGCCTGGATGATCAAGCTGCCGTCATCCACGGTTAGATCCATTGCGTCGGGATGGACCCCCGGCAGATCGACCTCCACATGAAAAGCCTCATCGGCCTCCCATATCGACGCCGGCGCTTGTCGCGAAGCCGAGGCGGTGCCCCGAACACGATCGGCCGGCTCAAAGAGCCGATCAAAGAAGTCACTGAAATCGCGTCCGGTCACAGCAAAACCCGCTGGAGTGAACGCGGAACGTGTGCATTGGTTGGGTTGGGTATGGCTAGGGAACATGGACTTTTCTCCTTGAAAACAGGCGGAAACAGACCAAACCAGCGGTAAAAGTTTGCCGGTCAATCTGACAGCGGTGAGCTGCAACGCACATCATTGCAACCCCCATGCCAAACCAAATCTCTCCGGCGCACGGAATTGCCCATATTGAGAAGGTTAGGCGTCCGTTTCGCGTCGTGGGCGTCCGGAAAACTCGATCTTTCCCCAGGCGATGCTCCGCGATTGAACATCAAAATAGCGAGAGAGGCTATTGAGAATATGGTCCGGCTCCTCCAACCAATGGTAGTAGGTCGACGCTTCCCGCTCGGTCATCGTTGCCAGGGCATCTCCCCTTGGATAAATCCGTCGCACGAAGGGGTGATCGGTGATTCGATGGGCCCATTTCAGAAAGGGAGTCATCCAGGGTTCGACCATCCAAAACAAACCATTGGACTGGAGAATCCGATTTGCCTCCGAGAGGCATGCGTCCAGGTCTTCATTCAAATCTTCCAGGTGATGGAGTCCTCCCTGAACGATTGCAATGTCAAAGCGACCATCGTCGAATGGTAGACGGCGACAATCCGCCAGATGCAGTGTTGCCGTGTCATCGCATTGCCCCAACAGGGATTCCGACAAATCCAAGCCTTCGACATGCCGGAACTGCAAGCGACGAAGTGCAGTCAGTCCACCGCCGCGACCGCAAAATAACTCCAGGATCCGGACATCGCGATCAAGTTCATCGGCACCTAAACGCCGCAATCTCGCGATGAACTTATTGATTTCCTGTTCCCGCGTCTCAAAGCGTTGGTACGCCTTCTCCCAGATTGGGTCGCAACATACGAGTCCGTCGTCGACGTGTCGAATAATCATGACGCGGCCGCTGATGGCACTTGATTGGAGCGAGCCATCTTGAGCACACCGGAGAGCATCGTGGCCATCACGGTTTGGAAACCCGCCGCGACCGCGGTCACACCCGGCACGACCCATCGCATGGTCACCGGGTAATCCAAAGGCCCGAAATCATTCAGCCACCAACGCACGACCACGGATCCAATCATGATTAGTCCGAGTAGCATTGCGAGTGCGCCAATCGGCAGTCCTCGGCGAAACGCTCCGCCTCGAATCGTTGCAGGTTCTAAACTCGTGTCACGCAACAGCCCCTCGCGCGCCGCAAACTGATTTGCTAAGGTCGCCATGAGAACACACTGCCAGCCCAACAGTCCCGCCAATGACGCAATCAACAGCGTGTGCACATCCAAGGCGGCGCCGAACACGCGAACTTGCGGGATCGCCAAGGCATATCCGAGCAACGCCAGCATGATCAATGCATAGCCCGGTCGCAGAAAAGTCCACCTGGGACTGAAGATCAAGAAAAGCTTCAGCGTCCGCCAGCCGTCTCGAAAGGTCCGTAGGTGTGGCCCATGGTTCTGCCGACCGTCGCGATGCAGCGTGATTGGCACTTGCGCCATCGATCGGCCGGACAGTCCCGTCCGAATGATCATCTCGGTCGCAAACTCCATCCCAGGCGATCGAAGGTCCAGTGAGTCATACAGCTCACGGCGGAACCCACGCATGCCGCAATAGACGTCATGAATCGGAATGCGGAACATGCGCCGGACGAGCCATGACAATCCCGGGTTTCCCAACCATCGATGCAACCAAGGCATCGCACCGGGCATCACCCGGCCGCCACCGCGCGGTAATCGACAGCCTTGGACCAGATCGTGACCAAGGCGGAGTTCCTGGTAAAACTTGGGGACCTCCAGAAAGTCGTAACTGTCGTCGGCATCGCCCATCAAGACGAACTCGGTTTGGCTCGCTTCGATTCCACCCATCAACGCGGCCCCGTAACCCCGTCGCGTCACGCGTACAACTCGAGCACCTTGCTCTTCGGCAATGCGACGAGAGTGGTCCGTGCTACCGTTATCGGCGACGATGACCTCGCCCAGAATCCCCGCCTCTGACATCGAACGGACTGCCTTTTCAACGCAAATTCCGATGGTGTCGGCTTCGTTGAGGCATGGCATGACGACCGTAAGTTTGCAATCGCCCAATCTGGATTCAGTCATTCGTTCCAACTTGCCGGACGGATTCCGATCGGGTCTCGGTCTTCCTGAGCGTCCATGGAATACATCCGATCACCCCCGCGGCGAGGATCGACGTCAATAGCGGCTCGAGCACCATACGATAGCGATAATCCGGGATCTCCAAGATCCCTGTGATGGCTTGAAAATAGACAAGAATCAGTCCCGCCCAAATAGCAGCGTCACGACGTGCCGGAATCCAAGCCAAGCGGGCGAGGCTCGCCAGCGCCAGCAGGATCATGAATGTATTCAACGCGACCGATTGGCTGCCGCGAGCATCAATCATGCGATGCAACCACCGACTCGTTATGCCAGCATCATCTTCAAGCTCCGCGACAGGGAGATCGGTTGCGGCAGTCCGCCAAAAATTGACGATTCGCCGGATCGCCTTCCAGATGAACGGGCGCGGTGACGCAGTCGCACTTTCCATCGCCACTTGTTTCATTTGGTCATCCGACTGAGGATCGGTGAAACCGGCTGCGATGAGCGCCCGATGTGTCGTCCAGGTATGCCGCCAGGACTGGAGTGCGTCATTCATGGGCATCTGGTTGGCTGCCTTGGGTGTCAGCTGCATCGGTTTCAACAATGCATTGGAGTGTATCGTTGGTACGATCGGCAGTCCGGCGCCGGATTCGGGTTGGAATGTCACGATCCAAAGATTGCGGCCGACGAACTTTGTCAAGAATCGTTCCCCGAACAGTCGTTCATTACGCATCCACCACGGTGCGAGCATCGAGGACGTTACCAACGCGATGAGACATCCGAGCATGAGCAGGCGCGACAACGTCGGCTGCATGGGGCGTGTTCGATTCCGAAACCACGTTGCGAAACAGTGCATGCAGTGGGGCAGCCATAGCAACATGGCGATGGGACGAACCAAGATGGTCCATCCCAAGCTGATCGCGACCAACATGGCCGCACCGGCGGTGGGGCGACGAATGAAACGCAGCGTCGCAATCAGATGGATCGTCAATGCCAACGTAAAACAAGTCTCCGTCAGCAACACGTTGACATAGATCGGAGACGAAATTGTCGGGAGGCTCATCGCCATCGCTATCGGGACCGCCCAAATCGCCCACCGATTCGGTGCAGCCAGTTGCATTGCCAAAACGCCCGCAGCCACATTTGTCAGCCATCGCAGCATCGCTTGCACGATGACCATCGCCGTGATCGATGACTCCGTCCATCGGCAACAAAGCCCGATCAACCAGGGATACGCCGGTGTGCGATAGGCAATGGGATGCCCATCGAGCCAGAGATCACCGTCGGCAACGGACGTCCCAAGTTGAAAGTACTCCAACGCATCCAATTCGAGTGTTGGCGAACCGAGACGAACGATCCAAAAAAGCTTCAATGCCATCATCGCCGCAAGAACGCCGACGACCAGCCACCAACGGCGGGTCATCGTCGACGCCAAGCGGTGGGACGGCATCTCCTCGCCAATCAACGAATCACTCGAGTCATTCATGCTGCTAGCAGCATACCTTGATCAAGCCGACTTTGGTGGACGGCGCGTCAACAACCTAGCCACGGTGGACGCTGAACGCGTTGCCTCGCGGAGACTCAACTTGCTGGTACCAGCGACTCGATCCGTAAACGTGATCGGGTGCTCCACGAACGTCGCACCTGCCTGATGGAGATCGAGCATGACCTCCTGGAGAAACGCATACCCTTGACTCGGGTCCCGCAGGCTGACCATGGATTCGACGACATCCGCCAGCATCGCGACGCGATAGCACCGAAACGATCCGCTGGCATCACGAACGGGCAGCCGAAGCAAGCGACTCGTAAACCCATTGAGAAGGCGACTCATCCATCGACGATGCGGCGGCCACCCATCGACCCGGCCGCCGTCGACGTATCGGGACCCCACAACGACGTCGATGCCAGGTGAGTCGATGGCTCGCTGCAACATCCTGGGAATCTCGGCCGGGTCATGGCTGAGATCGGCGTCCAAGTTGACGAACCATTCATATTGATTCTCGATGGCGTACTGCATCGCCACTAAGATCGCGCCGCCGAGGCCGCGCTGATCCTGACGCACGATGACCCGCACGCGCTGACCGGCGTCGGAGTCCAATTCGCGAGCGCGGTCGGCTGTTCCGTCGGGTGAATCGTCATCAACAACGAGGATATCCGCCTCAGGAGCGGCGTCCTTGATGCGCGTCAACAATGGGTCCACGTTGGACGCTTCGTTGTATGTGCACACCGCCACCAGCACCCGTTGTCCGGAATCGACGGAACTACTGGACGTCACGAGGCGATGAGCGTTGCCACGGCGTCCAGATATCGATGGATCGTGGCTGCATCGACATTTCGGTAGCCGTCGGCTTTGTGACGAAGGATCGAGAGTTTGAGGCTTTCGATTGCGTCGTTTAGATCGTCGGGAAGCTGCGGCAGTCCTGCGAAAGGTTGGGTGTTCACCGGTGTTTCGAGACTGTCGACGGGATCGGCTCCTCCAGACGACGCGCTACCACCGGCCATCGAGTTCAATTCATCGGCATCGCCGAAGTCTGGTGGCTCGTATGCGGGGCCGGCCGCGACACCGCTCTCATCACCATCGAATTCCCGACGGTTGCCATCGCCTTGAGCCGGAGTCGTTCCCAAGTTCGGCACGTCCTCGTCAAGTTCGACTTCAACGATTTGGCTTCCGATGGGACGATCGGATTCCCTCGCCCCACTTGCCTGCCATCGTTGCTCGCGCATCGACGCGACACTCCACGATTCCTCGACGGCGCCCTGGAGCCACAGCGCGGCATCGTCCCACTCCATGGCGGCCAAAAAATGTGTCCAGTACAAACCTTCGTAAGTCTTGTATTGGTCTCCGAAGCGTACGAAGACTCGGCGCAGACGCCCAACGTGCGCCGCCGTCACGCCGCCGACGCGAACTGACCACGCCTCGTCAGAAAATTCGCTTGACGGAGCACCCGCGGCGATCAGTGCCTCCCGCCAGGAATGGATAATCCGCCCTTTTTCCCAGTTGGTCGTACTGATCAGCCGGGTCCATTGCCCCAGAAACGGCGCTTCGACCTGGTCGAAATCTTCGTTCGGACTCGGGGTGGATTGATCCGCATCGGAGGCAAAGATGGCGTCCTCGTCAGACGCGGTTGAGTCGGAGGAGTTTGGCATACAGGTCTTATCGGCAAGTCAAAGCGGGATCACGGAACGTCACGTCGACGGGGTCGATACGCTAACGCGAAGACAGCCCCATCGTGAAGATTCGATTGCCGATTTTTGAATTGTCGCGTGTGCCGCCGTTCCGAATGCACCATCGGGGTATGAGGTGCGGTGTGGGAAAGATGTCGCAAACGGCTGCCAACCGATCTGGCCGCTGCCGATCCCTAAAGATTCGGGGTGGTGTACGGATCGACGTCGCCAACCATATGGAAGTGGTTGTGGTCGATGTAAACGACCTCAATGGCTTCGCGATCATGCAGAGTATGCGGAATCGGATAGCCGATGATCGTCTTTTCGTCGAAGTAGACCGTGCACTTGTAATGTGCATGATGCAGTTGTGCGGGTCCGATCAGCGGATAGAAGCGAGGCGGATCCACGTAGTCGGCGATTTTTTCTTTGATGATGCGGACATCGTTTCGTTGCTTCTCGTACAGCAACGGGATTCCGCCTTGAATTGGCCGTGCTTTTTCGAGTGCCACGATCACTTCATCATCGCTGGGTGGATCCAAAGCGATCGGTGGGCCGCCTTTGGTGGTCGGGCCAAGGATCGGGACTTTATCGTACCGTTCCTCGATATGGAATTTTTCTTCTTGTCGATGTTGCTGGTAGGCGCTGACGGGCATCGGATATCCGAGCGGTCCCAGATTGACGTTGTTGGCGCCCAGGCCGTAACAGCCGACCGTTGCAGTGAGCGTGAACAGCGCGATCGAGCCCAACGCCGTTTGGCCTAGCATCCGTTTCATTCTGCGCGTCATCCGAACAACCTTCCGTGGCTATCATCTTGGCGAAATCACATCACGACATTCGGACCGAGCCCGACGTACCGTTTGCGTAGTTCTTCTATCGTGTCAAACTGTGCCGATCTTGCGGATAATCCGGGAAATTCAGTTCAAAGCCGTGAAACACGTCCGCGACGCGAGTCTCCGAGCCCGACGCATCGTATTACTCGCCCGCCAACCGCGCCAGTGACTCCTTGATCACGATCTGCATTTTTCGCAATTGGCCCGCCCTTGGATGACAATCCGCCGGCACCCATGACCTGCGAAGGTCGTTTTGACGAAACGCGCAGGGCAGCGGAATCAAATCCAACTCGTGTCGTTTCGCCAATCGGATCGCACGGGGCATGTGAAACGCGCTGGTAATCAATCCGATTCGACTCGACCCGCCAAGTGGAATGGGACACTGCTTCGGCGGATCAACCAAAAAGGCCTTCAAGGATTGCATTTCCTTGGCGGTATCGACACCTTCGATCGCGACGATTCGGTCGGACGGCACGCCGAGGGATTCCAGTAACGCCCGCGACTCGTCTCGCGGGTGCGACACATGACCATAGGATTCGTTGGTGGTCGTGCTGCCGGTGACGATGATCAAACGACATCGCCCGGCGTGCCAAGTCTGAGCGGCGGAGACAATTCGTTCGCCGTCGTCGAGCACCTCGACCAAGCCAGGTGCCACGGTGCGCGTCGCCCCACCCAAAACCACAATCGCATCCAACGATTGATCCTCATCCCAAGTCTCAAAAGCAGGGTGAGGACTCGTCGATATCGGTCGCTCGACCGCCCGAACCATACGATCGACCAGGAATGGCGTGGAAACGGCGAACCAGAGCGACGCGATCAGCCCGACGCACGCACAGGAGAATCGTCGGCCAATCCGAAACTGATCGATGGTGACGGCCACCAGTCCCCAACCGACCAGTGCCGGTGGCGTCATCGCATCCAGAAGACACCGAAGCGCGGCGACGGTGCCTTCCAATAGGAACGTCATCGCACAGAGCAGCCCGACGCATGCCGCCGTCCACGCCAACGGGACGACGAGGCGACCTCGCATCAGATTCTTGGCAGGATCCGATCGCGAAGTCGCCATCGAATTTTCGCCGTGCGTCTGTTCCCGCGTGATTTCGTTCGTCACAATGCATTTGGTCCATGGGGGAGGATTCGCTGAGCAGTTTAGTCAGGGTGTGTGATGCGTTGGCGCGGAGATCGACAGAGCCAGAATATTGACGATCGACGCCGCGTGAGCCGAGCTCCGGTCGCGATGGGTGGAGGCATTGGCGTGATCCTCATTGCCATCATCATCTCGTTGCTCGGCGGAAATCCGCAGCAATTCTTACAGCAAGCCAATCAAAACCAGGCTGGAGGCGCGGGCGCCGCCGCGGCGACGCGTGAATTAACACCGGAAGAGGTCGAGGCAGGTCAGTTTGTTTCCACGGTCTTCGCGTACACAGAGGATGTCTGGAACGACCTTTTTGCTCGCAATGGGCAGCGATACGAGGAACCGCAAATGGTTCTCTTTACCGGCCAGGTCAACAGCGGCTGCGGCCTGGCCAGCAGTGGTACCGGCCCGTTCTATTGCCCCGCCGATCGTAAAGTTTATTTGGACACATCCTTTTTCGCGCAGTTGGATCGCCAACTCGGGGCACCAGGGGATTTTGCACAAGCCTACGTTGTGGCTCATGAAGTCGGACATCACGTGCAGAATCTACTTGGCTACACCGATCAAATGGAGCAACTGCGGAGGCAACTTCCGGAGGTGGAATACAACAAGTACTCCGTCAAGCTGGAGCTGCAGGCGGACTTTTTTGCCGGCGTCATGCTGCACCATGCCGAGAAGATGTATCAGGTCATCGAAGACGGTGACATCGAAGAAGCCCTCACGGCTGCGCGGGCCATTGGAGACGACACGCTACAGAAACGCAGCCGCGGTTATGTGCAACCCGAAACGTTCAATCACGGCACGAGTGACCAACGTTTGAGATGGTTTAGCAAGGGCTTGCGAACCGGGGACCTCAATCAAGGCGATACGTTTTCGGCACGGGAGCTCTAGTCTCACGTTGGCGAGCGCTAGGGTTTCTGGTTGAACTCGTCCAACCAGGCCTGGACTTCACCGGCATCGAGCGGTCCTTGATCCGGCTTTGAGTCGGATGGTGGTTGCGAATTAGGCGATGTTGGTGATTGAAATTTGGCCGCGAGGCGCGTTTGGCCGTCCAAGAGTGCATCCATCCATCCATCGCTGTCATGCCATGCCGCCCGACGCCGGCGTGCCGACGCCTGAATACGGTGGTCCGACGAAATGACGGTGAGGGACTTGGGCGCGCTATGTCCAGCGATGAGTTCTTCGATCAGATCATCGGCCTCGTTGTGGTGTACCGCAAACCGAATGTGAATTTGCCGATAGATCAACTCGCTCTCGGTCCCTGACGGAGGATTCTTGGCATCGAAGACAACGAGCGTGCGACGCCGGACAGAGTCATCCAAATGATCCGCAAGCCGATCAAGCAATCGGCGTCGTTCGACATCGAGCCAGTGCGAAGCCGAACCCCGCATCGGCGCGGCGACGGGTGCGATCACGTTGTAGCCGTCGATTAGCAAGATCGGTGGCGGCATCGCCAGCTCCCGTGGTTCATCAAGCGTCATCGGCCGCGGATGGAGCACTCCCTCGGCTCAGTAGGCCTCAGGCTGCTTCCATGCAACGCCCAGCGTTTTAAACAAGATACGGCAATCCAGCCAAAGCGACCACGACCGAATGTACTGGTGATCGAACTCGACGCGCCGTTTCATCTTGTCGATGGTCTCGGTCTCGCCGCGGCAGCCATTGACCTGTGCCAGTCCGGTGATGCCGGGTTTGACTTTGTGCCGCAACATGTAACCAGGAATCAGGTTGCGGTATTGTTCGTTGTGCGCCGATGCGTGTGGTCGCGGACCCACCAACGACATCGTGCCTTCGATCACATTGAATAGTTGCGGTAACTCATCGAGACTCGTTTTTCGAAGGATCGAACCGAGCTTCGTCACACGTGAGTCATTGGCCGTTGCCTGCCGGACGACTGCCCCGTCGTCGCAGACCCGCATCGAGCGGAATTTCCAGACGCGAATGACTTGGCCGTCAAGTCCGTAGCGTCGCTGCCGAAAGAAAACTGGACCTGGCGACGTGAGTTTCACTGCGGCGGCGATGCAGATCATCGGCACGCTGACGATGAACAGTCCGCACACGGACAACGTTAAATCGGCGATGCGTTTGGAAGCGCCATCAATGCCGAACAGCGGATTCTCGAACACACTCACCGCAGGTAGGCCACCGAACTGCGTCCAACGCGAATGCAACAGATCAAATACAAAGAAGTCTGGAACGATGTAGACCGACACGGTCGAGTCGGACAACTGATCGAGCAGTTTGGCAATCCGTTCTTCCGCACGCATGGGCAACGTGACCAAGACAGTTTCGATGTCGCCACTCCGTGAGGCCGAAACCAATTCACTCAGATCGCCCAAACGTGCATCCGGGTCAATGCCTGGCAAGGTCTCCTGCAATCGTTCAGTGCAACGATCGTCGTAGAAGCCCGCAAATTGGAAACCAAGGTCAGGTTGATCCTCCAGATTTTGCCGGATTTGCATTCCCAATGGATTCATTCCGGCGATGGCCACGGTTCGGACATACAGTCCTCGTCGGAACAACGCCAACTGAACGATTCGCAAACACATGCGTGAAAGAGCGATCATGGACGGGCAGACAAGGATCCAGCCCAGCATGACTGACCTTGCAAAGTACTGGCCGTAGCGGGTCGCGAATGCCGTGAGGGCCAGCACCAGTACCGTCAACACCCAGGTCACGAGGATGCTGATGACCTCATCATCGGTCACACGGCCACGATGCTGACGGTGCAGTCCTGATAGGTGACCCACCAGATAGAACACGATGACCGCGATCAGTCCCATCGCCAAAGACGCGTCATCGACGTAGCCACGGGCGACGGTTTTGACGAGCACCAGCGATGCCATGATGGAGGCCGCGTCGAGCGTCGGTCTCAAAAACTCGAACCAGTGACGATCACCAATCACGGCGGCGAGACGTTCGGGACCATTGCTTCCCGAGCCACCGCGTGGTGCCGAACCCAAGTTCGTACCGGGGATCGCACCGCCAGATGAATTCGAGCGTGTCATGCGGGCAATGCGTGATGAAGTCGGTGGAAAAATTCGCGTCGGCCGTTTGGGCAGCGACAACAACCGCGAAAACCTACGTCATGACGTACCGGCCCAGTCCATTCCGAGATCCAACCAGACGGCTTGGTGAGTCAAAGCGCCACTACTAATGCGGTCAATGCCGGTCGCGGCGATTGCGGCAATCGTGTCGATCGTAACGTTACCAGACGCTTCCAATTCGACGTCGGGCGCCAAGCGATTGCGCAAGGCGACCGCCGCCATCAAATCGTCGTTCTCAAAGTTGTCGACCAGAACAATGTCAACACCAGTCGGTAAGACACGCTCTAACTGCTCTAAGTCGTCGACTTCGATCTCAACCATCTCCGGTGCAGTCAGTTGATTGACTTGGCCACCGCGCATCGCGACGGCGCGGCGGGCGGCTTCGTCAGCGAGCATCGGCAACTGTCCACGGGGGCCACCGGTCGACGAACCGCCGAGGGCTAAATGGTTGTCCTTGATCAAGAAACCATCGAACAACCCGGTGCGATGGTTGCAACCGCCACCGCACCGGACTGCGTACTTTTCCAGTCGCCGCCAACCGGGCGTGGTCTTGCGAGTGTCGTACAGTCGGACGCCGGTCCCTTCGATCACGTCGACGAATCGCCTGGTCAGAGTGGCAACACCACACATTCGCGAGAGGATGTTCAACAGGACCCGCTCGGCGGTCAATAAATCTCGTGCCGAACCAGTGATCGTAACGATCGGTTGTCCGGGGACCAACGGCGCCCCCTCGTCAATCTGAACCGACAGACGCAAGTCCGCATCGAACTCATCGGCGATGATGGGTGCGAGCGCGACACCCGCCGCAATCCCGGAGACGCGGGGGACGATTGAACATGTTCCGCGTTGCTGGACATCAATGAGTGTGACCGTTGTCCAGTCCAACTCGACGCCCAAGTCTTCCGCGATCGACAACCGAACGAGCTGACGTAGGTCATTTTCGAGCGCGTCATCTATCTGGACTTTGGCATAATCGCGCGCCGTCATGAATCCTCATCGGCATCGGTGGTGTTCGACGGACGCGACCGCTGCCGGCGCAATGCCGCATCGAACTGCTCCAGTTGGCGACGGAGTGGCGGCGAGTGCGGCTCCAGATCCAATGCTCGGCGCTGCATATCCACGGCCGATTCGAGGTCACCGATGGCAAAGTAACACCGGGCACACGTGTCCATATACGCGGGAGTCTCTGGCTCCTCCTCCAACGACAACTTGCTATATCGGAGCGCTCGCTGAAAGTCACCCTTGGTGTTGCAAACCAACCACGCGTAGTTGTTCAACGCTTCGGAGATATCCAGGCGGTTGAATCGACCGAAACCATTGACCGGTGTGGTCCGTGCTGCTCGAATCGAATTTTCCGCCTCCAATGTGGCTTGTTCCACCTCCTCGCCGACATAGGACGTCCACTCCTCGTCCCCATCGAGTCGGTACATGGCAATCAGAATATCGATATTGGTTGGATCGGACTCGTAGGCCGTGCGCAGCAGCTTTCCCGCAGCTTCCGCGTCGGAGGCGCGTTGCATTTGTCCTAGATGAAAATCGATCTTGCTCCGAATCTTTGGATAGGGATACCGGAAACGAGTCAAGATCTTCTTTAGATTGGCGTCTTTGTCGAGCCGAACGGCCAGAGGTTCCAAGACGGCAATCACACCGGCATGATCTTGCAGTTCGGCGAGCATCTCGCTGTATCGCATGCGAGCATATGTCGAATAGGGTGAGTCAATTGGCAGGTTTGAAATCACGTAGTCGTACTCCAACCGCGACCAGTCAAACGCTCCACGACGCGATAACTCGTAGGCGATGTTGACATGCGACTCCGAGCGTTCGTTTCGCAGGAACTCCGGTAGCTCATCGGGTTCCTTTTCAGCGTTGTCCTGATCGGACGAACGATGCTCGCCATCGGCGCTCGGAGCCTTTAATGGGTTGAATCGAAGGGCACGTTTGGCCAATGATGCCGCCAATTGATCGTGACCGAGGTGTCGGTGAGCTGTCGCAGACCAATAAAGTAGCAGTGGCGATGCAGCGACGATGTCCTCGTGAAAACTGTGAATCGCCACGACCGCTTCATACAACTCATTGTCGAGCGCCCAGGTGCTGGTGGTCAGAAGATCCATCGTCTTGGCGGGAATCAACTCCACATGCCGCACGAGCAGTTCCGCGGCCACTTTGTCAAACCCGCTTCGACCTGCCGACTTGGCGCACTTCATCACGACCGAAAGCAATTCGCCCGCCCTTAGCGGTTCGGTATCGTCCGGATCCGGTGAGTGCATTTGAAGCTGGTGGCGTGCAAGCAGTCGGGTCCAAGATTCCAGATCGAGTTCACCTCGCTGAAGATCCAAAGTGTGTTGTCGTAGCCATTCACTGCTGGGTTGATCATCCGAATCCACGATCCGAGCCATCACGGCTATCTGAACGTCGGCCTCCACTTGGTCCGGCGCGTACATCCCAGCAACCGCCGCCATGCGCCCCAAGGCGCGATTGGGTTCGTATCGCGAAATGCGGACGAGGGCAGCGAAACACTCATCGGCGGGCAGCTTCGATAGTTGGCCAATGGTCTGCCGTCGACCGTTGAGACTCTTGGATCCATACTCGGTCAGCAACTGCCGAACCCGTTTGGAGTCACTTGGTTCGGACCAGCGAACTTCTAAACCCGCGGTCAGCTGTCGGGCAACGGTCGCGATCTCGTTGTCGACGTGATTTCGGGCCTGACGCAACGCATCGAAGGCTGCGAGTCCGATACGTGAAAGTTCATTACGGCATCGCTGCCGAGTGGCATAGCTCTCATCGCCCAGACCTTCGATTAATGAGTCGATCCGCTCGTGCTGCTCGACAACGGGTTCGGGGATCACCTCCGCCAACGAACTTTTCAGAGGACCGAAAAGGATCACCAAGACCAACACGAACAGTGAGGAATGCGATTCGGGCCCGGGGATCGGGATCGTTCGGGACGCTCGTGCGGAAACCATCCGTCGTTTCGACTCTCGGTAAAACAACCATCAGGACTATCGAACCAATTGCTTGCCCCCTTTTCGGCGACGCCACTATCTTACCATTTTGGCTTTGACGGTGATCGAGTTCGATAGTGATCAGGTTATTTTGACGCCCATTTTCGCCGCTGACCGTTCATGATCGCCCAAAGTCGAGACGTCGCTCGGTTTGGGTAGCCGAACGGCGATCGCGAACCGCGAGAGACGCTCCGTTTTCCGTGGTTTTTGAATGTCCAGATTTGCGAATTCTAGCGAACGGAATTACACTCCGTGGGTTGATCAACTCGTTTACTCCCACCCGGATTCTCTTCGATGAAGATGATGAGCCGAATCGACGTTTGGAACCTTCATCGGACGGTCGGAGGGGTGTTTGCGGCGGTCGCGATCATCACATGTTCGCATGCCTCGAAGGCGTCATCCCAAGATGCAATCCTGACCGAAATCTACGGTCGCGGAGTGCATGCATTTCACGCGGGTCGCTTTCAGGATTCGTACGAATTGCTGACGTTGGCGATTGAGAATGGCATCAAGGATCCTCGGGCCTACTATTTCCGTGGATTCGTTTCGCACGCGTCGGGTCGGTCCATCGCTGCCGAGGCGGATTTCGACACCGGTGCCGAGATGGAGGCTGAGGGTGGTTTTGGTCCCGTCGTTGGTCGCGCTTTGGAGCGCATTCAAGGAACCGTTCGGCTCAAGCTCGAGTCGATCCGAGAAAAGGCAAAGCTACAAGCAATGGCTCGAGGGCTTCAACGCTCCAAAACGCGACGTAGCGAATTGGGGATCGGCGATGGTTCCAACGTCGGATCGATGAACGTCCAGCCACCTCCGACACCAGCGGCGGAGAATCCGTTCGCCGATGAATTGGACGAACCAATGGTCGAGGCCGATGACGCGTTGGAAGGCGTCATGGATAATCCGCTGGCCGGCGATGCTCCCGCACCACCGGGGGCGGCGGCGTCTGGCGCGGCAAATCCATTTGGTAGCGATTCACCAGCGGCCAATGACCCTTTTGGCGCACCGCCGGCAACGGATCCTTTCGGTGCACCGTCGGGCGATGACCCCTTTGGAGCGCCGGCGGATGATCCGTTCGCGGCGCCCGGCGGCGGTGGGATGGACGACCCGTTCGGTAGTGACCCATTCGGTAACTGATCGCTCGCTTCATCTCGATTCACGCTCGACCCGCGGGTCGTTGGCAAAGCGGGTCTCTCTTGGGCATGAGCGATTGCCACTGCCTTCTGAACCATTCCGTCGAATCTGCGTCTGTTATGGTTTGGATCCTGTTCGCGGCCGGGTCCGGCAACGGATGAACCGTGTCGGCGCGGATTCAGCGATTCTCATCTCCGCGTCCTCATCAATGAAGTCAAACGAATGATCGTAGTCATGGAATCCGGCGCGAGCACCGAGCAGGTCGATGCCACAGTGGCCGAAATCGAAGCCCAGGGGTTGCGACCACACGTCATCGTGGGCACCGAACGCACCATCATCGCCGTCGTGGGTGATGAACGAAAGTTGCACAAGGCATCGCTCGAAATCGCCCCCGGTGTTTCCGGCGTCATGCCGGTCGTGGATTCCTACAAGCTAGCGTCCAAAGAAACTCAACCGGATCCGACGGTGGTGAACACGCTCGATTTCACCTGCGGCGGAGGTTCGCTGGGCATCATCGCGGGCCCATGCAGCGTGGAAAGCGCCGAACAAATACTGGAAACAGCCCGCGCCGTTCGAAACGCCGGGGCAACCGCATTGCGTGGCGGTGCCTTCAAACCGCGCACGAGTCCCTACAGCTTTCAGGGACATAAAGAGGATGGCCTGAAAATGCTGGCCGCGGCCCGTGACGAAACAGGACTCGCCGTCGTGACCGAGGTCATGGGGACCGATGATGTTGACTTGGTTGCTCAATACGCGGACGTAATGCAAGTGGGCGCTCGCAACATGCAGAACTATCGATTGCTGGAGGCCGTCGGGCGATGTGACAAACCGGTGCTGCTCAAACGCGGGGCGAGTGCCACAATGGATGAATTCTTGCTGGCGGCCGAGTATGTCCTCAACGAAGGGAATCGAAACGTGATGCTATGCGAACGTGGCATTCGAACGTTCGAAAGTCACACCCGATTCACCCTGCCGTTGGCCAGCGTGCCCTACCTGCATCGCAAGACTCACCTACCTGTTGTCATCGATCCGAGTCATGGTACCGGCCATACATACATGGTCGCCGACATGGCGGTTGCCGCGGTCGCCGCTGGTTGCGACGGACTCATCATCGAGGTGCACCCGGACCCGCCGAAAGCACAGAGCGACGGCTACCAGTCACAGACGTTTGAACAGTTCAAACAGACGATGACGCGTTGCCGCGCGATCTCCCAGGCCATGATGTCGCTAGCTTAACCGGTCTTGAGAAAGCAATTCGAAGACGGCGTCGTGTAGCAGGCCGTTGGTGCCCAAACCATCGCCACCCCGCACGTTGGTATCCCCCGTCCAATCGGTGAATCGGCCACCCGACTCCGACAGAATTGGCACCATCGGAGCAACATCCCAGGCATTGCAAATGGGGTCCACCATCACATCGGCGCGTCCCGTTGCCACCAGCAGATAGCCATAGCCATCGCCCCAGGTGCGGGTCAATCGTGTGGCTGCCTGCAAGCGTTCGAAGACCTCCCAGTCGCCAAGACTCCCCTTACCCCGCTGGGAAAACGTGACGGCTTCGCTTGTGACAAAGACCGCCTCGGAAAGATCCGCCGTCGTGGAAACCGATGCCGCTGTCCAAGGACCATCGCCCAGCCGATGAAAACACCCCAAACCCAGCGATGCGACGATCGATTCGCCCAAAGCCGGGATGATGATCGCCCCCGCAATCGGAACGTTCTCAAATTCCAATGCCAATAGGGTCGAGTACAACGGCACGCCACAAATGAATGACTTGGTTCCGTCAATGGGATCCACCGTCCAGCGGTAGGCGCTGCTACCTTCGGTGTCCGCGTATTCCTCTCCCGAGAGCGTGTCGTCTGGGAACCACTCGGCGAGCGTCTTCCGCGTCAATTGCTCTGCTTCCCGATCCGCGATCGTGACAGGCGAATCATCCTGTTTCCGCTCGATCTGTAGCGACTGACTTTGGAAGTGTGCGAGTGTTGACTCGCCCGCGGCCAGCGCGACTTCCACCAAGGCCGTCAATCGGCCTCCATGGTTGGTTCCCCAAGCAGATGGCAGCGCGTCGCTCAAACTAGAACGAATCGGGGATCGGATTGACGGGCCATATGGCGATACGCCGATGCGGCGTGCTCCGGAAAGATCGGGTTGATGTTCGACCCCGAAGATAACTCAAATCCGGCGATCCGTGTCATGCGAGGGAACAAATCAATCGCCCAATGTTGTGATGAGGTATCGCCGTCGAAATGAGCCGGGCACGTATGCAGCAGCATGTTATAAGCCGTTTCAGGTCGAATCGCTTCGAGCCAACGGACGGCTCTGAATACCAGTTGGGACACGTTGTCGATCATCGCGCCATCGGATTCACCGAAGTGTGGCTGGTGACCTCGGGGAACGATCCGTAACTGGAACGCCTGTTGGCTCGCGTAGGGGCAATAGGCGACCAGTGAGTCCGATTGATAGACGATCCGATCCCCTCGTTCGACCTCGCCGCGAATCAAGTCACACTGCAAACAGGAACCCGACCGGGCATGATGAGCTTGCAGACGACGGGTGATCATCTCGACACGCGTTGGTAATCGCGTCGAAGCGATCAGTTGACTGTGACTATGCTGAACCGACGCGCCAGCATTCGGACCAACGTTCTTGAAGATGCTGATGTAACGGATGCCGGGCACAGCGGACCAATAGTTCAGCCTTGCAACATATGCCTGAAATACCAGGGCGATTTGGGCAACGTTGAGCTCGGCGAACGATTGCGCATGCTGAGGTGATTCGATCACGACCTCGTGGCCGCCCAGGGAAGGCTCGCACTTGAACAAGTGGGAATCGTCTCCATAACCCGCCGAGCGTTTCCGGCTACTTCCCTTCAGAATGGGATCGCAGGTGTTTTCTCCATCACCCGTCGAAACGGCCGGATAGAGATTGGGTACGACTCGTACGTCCCAATCGGATTCCGAATCGAGTCGATCGTCGGGATCCAGTTTTCCTACCCATACCGGTGCAGGTGTTTCGTTTTCATGTCCATGGCAAAACGCACATAGATGCGGGCTCTTGGAACGTGGTGTGACGGTCTCAAACTGGTTCGGGCGATGAGCCCGCTGAGCTGCAAAAAATGTGCAGTCACCCGTTATCGGATCCTTGCGAACTTGAGCGTGCTGATCGCGTTGCGGTGGCGAAGGCGAACCGTTTGACACACCATCGACGTCACCCTCGGGATCGGGACGGGATCGCTTATGACTCGAGGGAAGGGGTTGTCGACGGACAACGCTCTCCGTGACATCCAGCGCCGAAGACTGTGTATCGGTATCTGATGAAGACCGATTCCCGGAGATCACAGTTCGTATATGCGAAGATGGCATGGAGAACGGCCGATAAACGACGGTACAACTGATTGAGGTGGGACCATCCGTTCTGTCCCCACGCAGGGCCGCTAAGCCGCCTAAGTTAACATTGCGGGGAAATTCCTAGAATTTTCGCCGCACACCCCGATTCGGTTATAGCAGGTTATTGCCAATATTCGACGTCTGTTTTCGATCGTAATGAATCGAGCTTCGCTGGCGACGCACTGGTGTCTGCGGTAAGGGACCCCAGTGATTCATAAAGACGCGCGTATTGGGCAGCACTCTTCCGCCAAGTCCAATCCTGCTGCATGCCGCGTTCGACAATTTTTTTCCAATTTCTTTTTTCGTGATATCGCGTCCGCAGAGCGCGGCTGATGGCGTGGTCCAACCCATCGACGCTGTAGCCATCCACATGGAATCCGGTTGCTACGTCGTCGGCAATCGAGGACGGATTTGCGTCGACGATGGTGTCGGCCAAACCTCCGGTCGCGGTAACGACGCTAACGGCGCCATACCGCAAACTATACAGTTGATTCAGACCGCACGGTTCGTAGCGACTGGGCATGACGAAGAGGTCGGATGCGGCTTCGATTCGGTGTGCCAGGGCATCGCTGAAACCGACGTAGGCGGCGACTTGCTCAGGTGCGGCGGCCGTCAGCTCTCGCAGTGCTTGCTCGACGGCCGGATCTCCGCTGCCAAGGACGACCCATTGAGAGGGCCGGCCTTGTTCGACATGGCGGCGAATCACTGGCAGCATCAGGTCCCAGCCCTTTTGATCTGCCAAACGACCGACCGTCCCGATCAAGGGCACCTCCGCATCTTGTGGCAAGCCGACTTCCGCTTGCAAAGCGAGTTTGTTGTCCGTTTTTCCTGATTGCCAGTTCGTATGGTCAAAGTTCGTTTTCAGCTTTGAATCGGTCGCCGGATTCCATATTTCGGGATCAATCCCGTTGATGATTCCTGTCAGGACGTCACTGCGTCCCCGCAAGATTGGATCGAGTCCACATCCATGCAGCGGTGTCTTGATCTCGTTGGCGTAGGTGGGGCTGACCGTTGTAATCGCGTCACTCGTCACCAATCCGGTCTTGAGGTAGTTGAGCCCCCCGTAATACTCGAACGATTCGTGATGAAAGTGATGCCACGGCATTCCCGTCCAGCGAAACTGATCACGTTGGAAATGGCCTTGGTAGGCCAGATTGTGAATCGTGAATACGGTCTTGGTTTTGGCGGACAACGGCTCCGCCCGCAACATCGCCGGAACCAAACCCGTTTGCCAATCATTGCAGTGGACAATGTCAGCATCGGCGCCAAGTCGCCGCATTGTGGCAATGGCGGTGCGACCAAAAAAAGCGAACCGTTCGGCGTTATCGGGATAATCGCCCGATGCGTCGCCGTAGAGTGAGGGTCGGTCGAAGTACTGCGGCTGATCAATGAAATAAACGGGAACGGGCTCCGCTAAATCAGACGACAGGCTGCTCTTGAGGATGCGGCATCCGATCAACTTCGAATCGCTCATCGGAATGGCGAAGCTGATGTCCGTCGTTTCGACCGGACGAGAAGACTGACGCACACTACGGAACGCTGGCATGATGACGGCGCACTGATGCCCCAATGCGGCGACCTCCGATGGTAAGGTGCCGCACACGTCCGCCAAACCACCCGTTTTCGCGAACGGGACCGCCTCGGTCGTCAGATAGAAGATTTTCAACCGAGATACTTTGGCTTGCAGGTTTCGACAGAAATCACGCGCACAGAATAGACTAGGACATTCTGGAATCGAGGTCACGCTGGCTGACCTTTCGACACATCAACCCGCTTTGCTTGATTCAATGACGCTTCCGCTCGTCGAGTTTTGGCAACGACTCCTCCACAGCGGATTGGCAGACGCCGAAACTCCCCGTCTTTGGGCGGCCGGGTACGCACAGGACCATCAGGGGACGCCGATTGACAACGTCGTTTCCTTGTCCGACTGGGCGGTGAAGACGGGACGATTGACCGCTTGGCAGGCTGAGCAACTTGTAGCGGCCGCTGCGCCAAACCTGCCGCGTTTGCGGATTGGATCGCTCACGCACGGCGGCGGTTTCGGCCCATCTCCGTTTGAGAATTGGGCCACAGCGTTTGTCGAGGGTGAATTGGACCTCGAACCACGCCGTGGCGTCGTCAAGTGCATCGCGGCCGACACGCTAACGCCCGACGATGGACAACATCTCCGCCAGCACGCGAAGGTCTTCCATCCCTGTTTGCCCACCATTGCGGTTCTTCCAATGCCCGATGGCCCATTGGCAAGTTCAACGGAATTGGCGGGCGGGCGGCCGGCCAACGATGTCCCCTGCGTCGGTTGGTTCTTGGAGTTGCCAGACGGTCAGTCCCTACGCGACGCCCATCGCGACCGAACGACGCCGCCGGCAACCATTGCGCATTGGCTCTCCAGCATCGCCGCCGCCGCCGCGGCGCTTCATCAAATGGGACTGACCCATGGAGACATCGATGAACGGTGGTGCTATCCGAGTTCTAACTCGGAGACGTCTGCATACTTACTGAGGAATCCGGATCTGTTTTTGTCGTCCACGCGCAAGAGGGAAACCACCGCGGGTGACGACCTGACGGCAATCGGTCAACTCGGTTGTCGACTGTACCTCGGTGAACCAACCTTTTCGTCGCATGCGTCCATGTTGGAGGCCGCTGTTGCCGCCGGCCCAGCCGGCGATCCTCTCTTGCGAGTGTTGGCGTTTGCCGTCAAAGACGATCCACAACTCCGTTTTGCCGATGCAACCCAGCTATCAGAGGCGTTCACCGGAGCGGCCGATGCGATTTCGAGCCAGAGCCAACGCGTCCGCGCCGAGGGAGCCAAACCGACGACGTCGAGCAAGGTCAAAAAGACAGCGGCCGAAACCGCCCCGACCAAACCAATCAAATCCACAAGGCGACCAGAGACCAACCGACCTGCCGAGCCACGTCGTCGACCCGCATCGTCATCGGCTCCCAAGGGCAAGCCAATTCCGACATCATCCGAGCGGACGGAGAACTCGGTCGCTCCTGTCGATCGATCCACGGAGACCGCTCGGGTAAGCGACCCGCGGCCACAACCACCCCAACCCCAATCGACAAACGATTCAGCGATCGCCGCACCAACGACGGCAATGGCAAGTGCCGAGCAATCGCCGGCCAGGTCCGTGAAGTCGTCGAATCATCGTCGAAGGCCTCGTCGCAATCGATCGGCTGTCTATGTTCTCGCTGGACTTTGCATTCCGATCATCCTGTTATTCCTGGCCCATTTCTTGATCGATACGAGTCCGGCAAATCCCGTCGCCACACGGATTCGTCCTCCGATCGTTGTCACGCCCATCGTGACCCCTCAGCCGGTGAGGCCAAACCGCGTTGAACCGCCGCCCGCGGCGCCGAAGTCGCAAGATCCCAAGGCATTGATGGAGGTGGTCGTCAGCGATGATCTCCTTTGGGCGCCGCCCAACCGGATGCATTCGGGGGACGCCGATTCGGACAACGTGTCCAAGCGTTCGATGACGGCACTGCTGCCGCCAGGACCGGCGGCCATCATGACCTGGCGACCCGAAGCGACGGCGGCGTTGGGATTGCAGGATGCATTCGCGGCCGAGTCCACGGAATCGTTGACAGCGTTGGACGAAGCCTCCGGCGTGCCCAGGACTGACATCGCTTTGGTCTCCATTGCCATGTACCCCGGCTCGGGTGGTCGACCGAGCATCGCGATGGCGATTCACTTGGTCGAACCCAAGCCGCTGCCCGACTTGATGACGATCTGGGAAGCTTCACCTGCGCGGGGCGCCAATGGTGTGTCGCTATTGGCGGGAGATGACGTCGACTCGTTGGCGTATTATCCGGTCTCTCCCGATGCGATGGAGTCCGGACGCTTCACCATGGCCGATGGTGATGATTCTGTTGCCGCCTTTGCGGTCGGCACGATTCAACAGATTTCGTCCGTCGCTGAGTTTGGCGGTGCCCCCGTCTTGTTGCCGCGTTTGCTGGGCGAACTCTGGGCAGCAACCGACCATCGCGATGCTCTAACGTTCCTCGTTCAACCCAACTTTTTGGTCGCCGATGCCCGAAACTGGGTCGGTGACGCATCGCCGCTTTGGGCTGGGTGGTTGAGAACCAATCTGGCGACGGATTGCGGTGGCGTTTTGATGCGCCTGGTCAGTGAAGATTCAACCAACCCCGCGGCTTGCTATGCCGAAGTACGATTGGCAGCGGCCCCGGGCGTCGACCCGGTCGTGTTGAAAGATCGCATTGGCAATGAGTTATCGGGTGCGCCTCAAATTGCCGAGGAGTTCCTCTTGTCGCGGCAGATTGATGTTTCATGGCGACTGCTGGCATCTCGGTTGCCGACGATGTGGGCTTTTCTTGTCGACCAAACGCGTCAGGGTCGTTTTGATCGCCAGTTGATTTGGAACGCTTACTTGCCACCGGGCGCCGTCGGTCAGATCTCATTGGCAACGTTGTTGGCATCCAACACGACGGCGACCTCAATGGCAGGCCCCAGTGCCGCGGCATCGTCGATCCTGAGCATGGATGAGATGCTCAGCCGGCCGATGACCATCCAATTCGATCAGGACTCGCTGCAGTTTGCGGTTCAGGCGATCGCGGATCAATTCAACGATGACTTGCCGGCGGGCAACCGATTGCCTCCGGTGACCATCGTCGGAGCCGACCTGCAAAAAATGGGCATCACCCAGAATCAACAGATTCGCGGTTTCGATCAACGGGACGTTCCCCTTAGGCGCGTGTTGACTGAAATCGTCTTGGCGGCCAATCCCGATCGAACGGCGTCGGGGCCGGACGATCCAAAACAGGCCCTCATTTGGGTCGTTGCGGGCCAAGGCTCCGACGATGTGGAAATCCGCATCACGACGCGCGAGGCTGCCAAGGACGTGTACGAACTGCCAGCGGAATTCGCGTTCGAGTCGCGTTGAGGGATCGCGGTTCTTGCGCCCCGATCGGCCGGGTTCTCCGCCCAGAGAGCAGACACGAATGTCCGTCCCCCTCGCCAAGGAACCCACCTGAATGTCGACGTCCTCCGCCATCTCCGACGAAAACGCGCCCGCGTATCAAGAGCAACTGCTTCGCCCCGGATCCGGCTGGGGCGGTTTGTTCAGTTGCCTCGGATTGATCGGCGCGGGCGTGGCGACCATCGTCTACGGTGCGCTTTCATCCCAGGAGCTCATGGCACTGATTGGCATTCCGATGATTCCGGCTGGCTTCATCGGGCTGTTTGGTCTGATGGCCATCGCACCGAACAATTCACGCGTGCTGCTCTTGTTCGGCACGTATCGCGGTACCGTCAAGGAGTCCGGCTTCTATTGGGTCAACCCGTTCTACACCAAGCGAAAAGTAAGTCTGAAGGTTCGAAATTTCGAGACGGGTTCGTCGTCGACGCCTGAAAAGAAAGACGCCGCGGGTACCGTCGTCCAGTCCAAGACGCGCTCGGCAGGCCGGCCATCGAAGGTCAATGATCGCGACGGGAATCCGATTGAGATTTCGGCCGTCGTGGTCTGGAAGGTGGTGGACACGGCGGAAGCCTTGTTCGAAGTCGACGACTACGAACACTTCGTCGAAGTGCAGAGTGAGGCGGCGCTGCGAAGTCTGGCAACTCGGTTTCCCTATGACAGCGAAGACCATGAACAATCACTTCGCGGGAGCACCGATGCGATCTGTGATACGCTTCGCAGCGACATCCAAGCCCGATTAGGACAGGCGGGGGTTGCGGTGATCGAGGCTCGCATCAGCCATCTGGCGTATGCGGCCGAAATCGCTTCGGCGATGTTGCAACGTCAACAAGCCGGCGCCGTCGTCGCCGCTAGGACGCGAATCGTTGATGGAGCGGTCGGCATGGTTGAGATGGCACTCGACCACCTGAAGCGAGATGAGATTGTCGAGCTATCCGACGCCCAGCGAGCCACGTTGGTGTCCAACCTGTTGGTCGTGCTCTGCAGCGATCGCCACACGCAACCGGTCGTCCAAGCAGGATCGTAACGGAGACGGGCCGGCGGAGCCGTCACGCGCCCGAGATTCGTCGCATCGATTACACTGCTGCGTTTGCTAGTTCCCGCCCGCTCATTCGGATGTGGCGGGTCCATCACCCGTCTTTGCCAGTGAGTGATCGATGCCCCTGATGACGCGACCCACGATCGGATGTTGCCTGCTCTGGATTGGCACGCTCGCCCCGGCGGCCGACCGGCTGGAAGTCACCGTCCGAGCCAGCGAGATCGATCCGCGAGTCAAAGCGTACCCCGAAATCAACTTCCTGATCGAGGACGCCAAGGGACGTGCCGCCGACGAGCAACAGGCTTGGTTCGATCCCAACGTGCCATCGCGCGGCCAACTCGTGATCTGGTTGATGTCGCACAAACCTGAATTGTTCCAGCGGATCACGTCGTACGGTTACCACGCGATGCGAGTCCACTATGCCAATAAGTGGTTTTCCATTTGTTGTCAGGGTGAACCAGTCGAGCCGACCTGTCGCGGGAATCTTCGCCTGGAAGCCGCCACCGGACAGGACTTCAGTGATGAAGTGAACATCGAGCGTCCTGACGGAATGATGGAGCGGGCGTACCAGTTCGTGCGATACCTGCACGACCAGAACGAACCAGGCGACTGGGGGCAGTTCCTGACCCAGGATGGCGAGTCCTTAAATTGGGACAAGATCATCATGGCGGGAAGTTCCCATGGTAGCACCACCGCATCGCGATTCGCCAAGTTCCAGCGAGTCGCTCGCGTGGTCGCACTATGTGGACCACGAGATCAGCATCAGACATGGCAGGCCCTGCCATCGGCGACCCCAGCGAATCGGTTCTTCGCTTTCTCGCACGTGCTCGACGGCGGCTGGGTCGGCGATCACTATTGCCGTAGTTGGGAGATGCTGGGACTGAACCAATTTGGCCCCATCGTGAACGTGGATCAGTCGCCGCCACCCTATCAGCACACTCGTCGTTTGATCACCGATTTTGATGTGGACGGCGATGACCGCCGAGCCCATAGCAGCGTCCAACCGGGCAAGGCCGCTGCCAAGAACGCCGACGGTTCTTATCAGCATGAAGACGTCTGGCGGTATCTGTTCACGCATCCGGTCGACCAGACTGGCGACCGCGTACCGCGTGATCCCGGTTGCGATCACGAGCAATCCAGTTGAGCTTGTCCGCAAACGAGGGCACGGTTGTCAACGCGAGCAACGAGGACGGCATTCTTCATGCCAAGTCGTCGGATCGCTTTTTCCGAGGTCATTAGCCCTCGACCGGAGGTGCTTGTCCTCGAGATGGCGGATAAGGTTGACCATGGGCTTTCATCGGCATTGACGGGCGAAACCGACGAATCGAATCGAGGATTGCAATTCCATCCTCGAAGCAGTTCCCCCGAATGATCCATGGTTCGCTAAACCGGTTGCGAAGAATCAGCCGCGGATGTCGATCTTCCGTGCACAGATCGACGGACGCGATCTCAATGAAGGCCACGGAATTTGCGGTGTGAAAGAACAGGCCGTCGCCATGCCAATGGATCGTATGTGGTTCGATAATCACCGCGGAGCTTGGACGACGAATCAAAAGATAAAACAAGCCAACAAGATGAGCCAATCCAATCGGCACGGCCATCCAAAGTTCAGCTCGCGCAGCGACGGCAAAGTAAATGATCGTCGCCGACGCAGACGCGGACAGTGCAAGTAGAAACCTCCGGTTGTCGACGGGTCGTTCGAACGTGTCTTGTTCCATCGTGATTCACATTTGGGACAAAAAACAGACGCTTCTCGCTGATCGCTAACTTGGACGACGGGATCAAACTCGCCAGTGACTGGTTCTGCATCGGATTGACATTCCCAGGAAACGAATTTGGAAAATTCGTCGACGATCGTCGTCGAACTCTCCGAGGTCGCGCCGAAATGGCTATCAACCCGGGTTCGCTGGCCGATGCGTTGATGGCGATCGGCAAGCAGTCTCGAAACCCCTGCGAGTCAATTGTACAAGTCTCGCGAATCGACACCAAATTTGCCCTCACCAACGCTACGTCTGTCGGGATGAACTCAGCGGCGAACTCGTTGGCGAGCACTCTTACTTTGCGAGGGTATCTCCAACTCGCTTGACACCGACCCCGACCATCTGTACTGTACTAGAACAACTAATACAGAAGGCATGGTCGACGTGTTCAATGTCCAAATCTCGCCAGGCGGAGGCATCCCGATTTTTCGCCAAATTGTGTTTGGCGTGCGCGATGCGGTCGCACGCGGCAAACTGGCCGCCGGAGATCCGCTGCCGAGTGTCCGCGCGATGGCAACGTCCTTGGTGGTGAACCCAAATACCGTCTCTCGGGCTTACTCGGAGCTGGTTCGTGATGGCCTGATTGAAAGTCAGCCCGGGCGTGGCTATTTCGTTGCGTCCCGCCGAGACATCTTCACGCTCAAGGAAAAGAAGCGTCGGATTTTCGCCCTGATTGATCCCATGCTTAGCGAAGCTCGCGTCCTGGGACTCTCCGATGAAGAACTCTCGGATTTCATCGCGCAGCGGATGAGAAAACTCCCGTCCGCAGCGCCCGCGTCCGATGGCGCGGCCAACCCGAAGCGGGCGAAGTCGACCAATCGCGAATCCAAGTCGACGCCGGGCGAAATGCCCAGTAGCGGCCGCAAGTCTCGCTCGTCAGGGAGTTCCTCATGATTGCATCTGTACCTCCGATCATTCGGACCACCAGCTTGTCGCGTTGGTTCGGTCCCAATTGTGTGATCGATAATCTTGATTTCGAGGTTCCCAGCGGCCGCGTCACGGCATTGGTCGGGCTCAATGGTGCGGGCAAAACGACGCTGATGCGAATCATCATGGGTTTTTTGGATCCCACACGTGGGCAGTGCATGACGATGGAACGGGACTCCAAACAAATGGACCCCGAAACGCTGTCACGCATCGGATACCTGGTGGAGGGACATTACTTGCCAGGATGGATGCGAGTGTCGGAGCTCGAGCGGTTGTGTGCATCGAGTCGTGCTCATTGGGACCACAATCGCTTTGCAGACATCATTGATCACTTTGCGATTCGCCCCGCGCAACGAGCCGGACGCATTAGCCGTGGGCAACGCGCTGGTGTGTCCCTGGCATGCGTCCTATCCGCGGAACCTGACGTCCTGGTGCTGGACGACCCCGCCCTGGGTCTGGATCCGATCAGCCGCCGCGCACTCAATGAGACGCTCGTCGACTACATCGGCGCCGGAGGTGACTCACCGCGGACGATTCTGCTCAGCACGCATCAGTTGGATGATGTGGAACGCATTGCCGACGACATCGCGGTCATGATCAGCGGCACGCTTTGGGTACACACCTCGCTCGATGACTTTCAATCGAGGGTCCGATTGTTTCATTTTGCCGGAAAGGACTCGGACGATTCAAAGTCACTCTGCAGCCGTATCCGTGGGGCTTGTGACAACGTCATCGAAACTCGAGCGGTCGGAAATCGCGTTCTGGTGACGGTGCTGGATGCTGACGATTCATGGTTGACCGAATGCTCGAGGATCATCGAGCGCGATGGCGAAGCGATCGATGCCAACTTAGGTGATCGCGTGATGGCTTACTTGGCCAGAGAACGCGAACGAATGTTGGTGAACCAAGATCCATCGAGTCGGTGGTCCGCCAAGTCCAAAGCCGATCCGGGATCCCTCGTCACTGAAGGAGAATCAAGATGATGCTATTCAGAAAGGAGATTTGGGAATGTGCACGTATCCTGCCAGTCGCGTGGATCGTGCTCGCAGTCGTTGCTTGGCAGAACGCGCCCGAATTCTCCGCGTACGATAGCCAAATATTTAGCAGTGCTAGTTTCTATGCCGGGCTGCTTGGCGCGCTCTTGTCGGCAACCCTGGCGGTTATGCAAGTGTGGCCCGAACAAAGGACCGACGTGCGCGGCTGGATCCTCAGTCAACCTGTCTCACGTTCGTATGTGTTGACGATCCGAACTGTTGCCGCGGCGGCGGTTTACCTGTTGGCGATGTTGCCAGTGTTCTTAACATCGGCCGTCTGGATGCATCGAAACTTTCCGAAGATGGGGCCAGTTGATCCAAGAGTCATTTATTGGGTCGCGTTCGTTTACCTGGCCGCTTTCGGCTTTCATCCAGCAACCGTTTGGGCGTTCTCAAGACCGGCTCGCTGGATCGGGTCGAAAGCACTACCGCTGCTCCCCGCTTTGGCGTTGGTCATGTTGTCAGCTGGTATCGCGTATGCCTCCTGGGAATGGACCTCTCTCTTGGCGGCGACGGCCAAAGTTCTCGTTTTGGCTTGCATCGTCCATGGCGTGATGTTCGCGTGGCATTATCAATCCAACGAACCATCTCGGGCGATTGCACCACATCAACCACGGTGGCGAGCGATCGTTTCCTCGCTGAGCGTGGCCGTCATCAGCGTGTTGACATTCCAAATCGCCAGTGCCGTCGTGGCGGAGTTCGTCCAAGACACGGTGTCTTCGTCACCTGGTGGCTACGTCCAGAAAGCATTCCGATTTGGCGATAACGGCGAAGTGATTTGCATTCACTTCAGGTACCAAGGCAATCAAAAATCGGTTGTTGCCGTCAATGAACTGGAGCCAATCGACGATCGTTCACTTTTGGATCGCGACCAAGTCCAGGTGTCGCCGGGAAACGTATCCGCCGACGAGAGGTTGCTGGCAAATCGGTTGCTCGATCAGAATGAAGCCCACTTAGGTGTTCATCACTGGGACGCGCCCGAGCAGCTCCGCGAGCGATTTCAATACGTCAGCTTGTTGGGATCGCAGGAGCAGCAGTTCCATTGGCATCCCGAGTACTCTCTTTGCGGTTTTCAGACTGGGTTCTTCGGACAGGGTGGACTCGTCTTTCAGGCTGGGTCCGGGCCGGCTGGACAACCTAGTCGGATGGTCCAAATCGACCGAAACGGCTTCGGATCGGTCACGGAGCCCTTCGACTTCGGCCGATTTGTCCCGGGGACGCCGTTTTTGTTTCAACGCTTAGCATCGATGGAAGGTTGCGGTTATGTGCTTGATCGCGTCGGCCTATTCGAGATCAACTTTCGTTCGAAATCCGTTACGAAACTTTTGGATAATCCCTCCGAAGAACCCATCCGAGCAGCGGCTTTTGCACAGAATCAAGAGGGCCGATGGCTCGCGCTGGTGATCCACGATGATCGAATCCGGGTGCATGATGTCGCGGCTCTCGGTGATGAAACGCTGCCCGGACTAACTCCAGGATTGCCCGACGATTTTGTACCGACGGTTCGTTGGAATTCCATTTCGCTGTCATTGAAATCGGAGATTGCGTTGCCGAAGGGCTGTTTCAGCTGGCCGAATGATCCACACGGAGCGAACTCCGGCCTGGAAATGATTGTCTCGGGTAATACGGCCCATCTCCGCATCTCGAATTGGCGTAGCAAGACAACTCGTATCGGAAAATTTCGACTGAATGCACCGGGAACGAAGATCGGGTTTCTGACTTACCCTGACCCAACGCATCGCACCGCGGATCGGCATGTCGCCGAAGGATTGGCGGCACTCACGGTCGCGCCGCTCTACTACGCCATGTCGTTCGCGGCGATCTTTGAAGGGTTTCCCGTGAAGAAGACTTGGCTGTGGGTGTCGCCGTTGATCCTACTGCAGATCGTCGTCGCCTTTTGGTGGACCGGACGCGTCGTTGCGCGTCGGCAACTCAATGGCCGTCACCGACGCTGGTGGCAAGGACTATCCATCCTTGTGGGCATGGCAACGCCTTTGACGGTGCTAACGGTTCATCCGCGGATCAGCACTGTGAAGTGCCCGAGGTGCCAAAGGATGACCCGGGTCGACGGAACCTCTTGCACTTCGTGCGGCGAGCCCATGGGAAATCGAGTGCACGGGGGCGCTCCAGCGGGCATCCGCGTTATGCACGACTCATTGGCTGTGTGACGTGACGAAACGCATCGCCATTTTTAGTTCGCTGCTTTGTGTTTCTTGGATCGTGATGACACTCACGCACGAGTGTGGGCACATCGTGGGTGGTTGGATGGGCGGTGCCACACTGACCGACTGCGATCTCGCTCCATGGCGTATGCCCTACAGTCTCCATGCCCCCGACCCGCGTCCGTTGATGACGCTGTGGTCGGGTCCCGTGCTTGGCGTCATCGTGCCACTGCTGGCTGCAGCAGTGATTCAGCGGCCTTGGTCATGGTTTGTGGCCGATTTCTGTGTGCTCGCCAACCCCGATAAGACTCCAAAGTGAAGGCCACCGACATGCGATGCAGTTGAGCTTGGCCTGTCGCGAGGCGATACTCCACGCATCTGAATGTGATTCATTGTTCCAACGGTTTCGAGGTTTCGCCGATGCCGACAACCAAGTTCCTTCATGAGCTCATTGGGAAATGGAATGGAGTGAGTCGAACATGGTTCGAACCAGGCAAGCTAGCTGATGAGTCGGATGTGGCGGGCGAGTATGTCGCTCTACTTGATGGAAGATTCGTGCGACATCGTTACGAAGGTACCATCGAAGGCAAGCCGCGAGTTGGCGAGGAGTTGATCGCGTTCAACTCCGTCGCAAAGTGTTTTGAGATTTCTTGGATTGATGACTTCCACATGAACTACGCCATCCAATTCTCTCAGGGAAGTTCAACCGAACGAGGGTTCAGCGTTCGTGGCAACTACGACGTCGGCGAAGGTCAACCGAAATGGGGGTGGCGTACGCAGTATGACTTGGTCGATGCCGATCACCTCACGATCACCGCCTTCAACATTCACCCCGAAGGAATGGAGGCAATGGCCATCGAGACGAAGTACACGCGATTGAGTTGAGGGTTGGACGAGTCCGATGGTCTCACACCATGGTCATTGGCAACTACGTGGCGTTGGCAATGTCGCGGGTGTAGACGGCCAGCTCGGTTTCGAACGTTCGTGCATCGATCTGGAACTGAGGCGCCGCGTCGGTAAATTGGTTGCAATGATTGACCAAGACGCGATAGAGGAAACGGAAAAGGTGTCGCGGCACGCGGAGAGTTTCGAAGGCCGATAGCATCCGATCGTAGGAGACGTCGTCGGCAAACAATCCTTTTGGATCCGGTGCGCGACCCTCTAAAGCGCACGCACTCATGCGACTGCGTGCGACGTCGTAGAGCGATTCGCCCGTCCAGGCGAACTCAGGGATGACGTTCTGCTTGTCCAGCCGTGCGCGCTCATGAAATTCCCGAGATTCGCGCTGGGTGTCCGCGTACAACTCTTGTGGAAGCATCATCTTGAATCCGATTCCTGGATGCTTCAGTAGTTTATTGTCCAAAAGCGGCCAGACGAATCGACGCATCAATTCGGGTTTGCCCCCGGTCATGTGAGGTTCGTCAACTCGATCCATCAGCACGATCGCACCATCAAAGTCCAGCCGGCTGAGCAGGCCCTGCAATTTTCGTAACAACTCGTACCGATCGTCGGTTCGGTCGTAGCGTGGCATCGGTTGGCTTTCGAGTTCCTTGGCGGGAAACTGCATCAGCACCTTGCGCAGCGATTTGGTTTCGCGTTTGCCGACTCGCATGTGTTTGTGAATGCCGCGCGCGGCAAAATGGCATCGCAACCAACGGATGACATAGGGGACTTTGCCAGCGGTCACCAAGATTGGAATCAGCCACAGCCAGTTCCAAGTTCGCACGCCGTCTTCGTCGGCCGAGTTCCAAAACAGCATCCCGATGACGACGACGACCAGGCAACTCCACGCCACGGCGAACCAGAAATCCAGCGACGCTGTCCAGTTGCTGTAACCGAGTCGCCGTCGCAATAGCTCACATCGTCCATCGAATGTCGCCGCGGTGGACTGGTCATAGCAGCTCGCCAGCAGCAGAAGATCGCGCGCATCATTGCGATCCAGCTTGACCAGCTTGGAAGTATCAATGTGATTGCCGTTGTCGACCTTGGGCCGGCTATCGAGCCCCGTTTCATCCCGCAGTGCCTGGTCGACCATGTCCGTGACACCCAGGCACAGGATTGAATCCATGTGATCCCACAACCGCCACGCGTCCAATGCCTTTTCGGGTTTCTTGGCGGCGCGACGTCCTAGACGCTGGCAAAAGTGATCGAGGAACGGATTGAAGTCGTCATAACGAATGATGTAGACGCGTTTGGTTGGGTTCTCTCGATTGAACGATACCAGATGTTGATCAATCTGGAGTCGCATCGCCGTCTTGCCACTTCCCTTGGGGCCAAAGATCACGGCCGTCGCCGGCTCGGTCGGGTCGCCATAGACCTTGTCCCAAGCCGGATGATACGCGTTATCAATGCAGTGCTGCTTGAACACCGGGTCGGTTTGGGCGTCCTCTTCGGCAAACGGATTGCGCGCGATGCCGTGATGTTCCAGAAAGCTTTGCGTATTCAATGGTTGTCACTCACTCGCTCAGTGACTTGATCATTGTCTTGAATTCGGATTCATTGGCCTCGATGACCGACGATGGTCCGATCATTTTGACAAAGTAGCTGGGGCCGCGCGGATCAACGATGATCGCGCCCATCATGCCGTAATTCTCACGCATGACTTTTTTGCCGCCCGAGAAAGGTCCCCCGCCCATGGTTTCGGCGTAGTTGCCCGAGACTTCGATGAGGTGGACTTCAAAACCGGCGACGTCAAAGTTCTCCACTTCGCCGATCTCTTTGGCGTCACCGCTGAATTGCCCTTTCCATCGGTCGAGGTTGGCCTTCACGCCGCCGCCGGCGGCCATCATCGTGACGCGAGCGGTGGCGTCGTCTCCGTCCGACGCGGCGAATTCATGGGCAATGATGCGGCTCTGCTTGGGCGCTTCTTTGAACGCCGCGGGCACGGTCATCGTCTTCCCAAAGACATCGATGGCGGTTCCGGTCTCCGCCGCGTCGACCGACAAAGCAGGGGCCAAAGATACAGCGATCAAGCATGCAAGAACGAATCGCGAGGCAGTCAGTATGAGGAGTTTCATGGTCGTTTCTCGTGTCGCGTGAAGGGTTGGAGCATTCCACAATAGTATGCGGTCGGGCTCTAGCCAACGGTGTGGGATGGAACGAGGCGATCGGCTCGCCAAGGAATCACTCAACAGACGATTTCCTCCCTTTCGAGCTGGGCCAACGGTTTGCTACGACCGTTCCATGGTCGGGGAATTCAAAATCAATCGCTCCTCGCGGCAATGCAGCGTGGGACAACGTCCATTTTCCCCCGGTGAGGTGTTCTATTCCGTCGTCACCGAGTCGGGCGACGACTACGTCCGCGCCGACATTTCGGCCGAGCATTGGAACGGGGCACCCGAAAAGGCCGTCGGCTGGTGGAAAAATCGGATGCCTCCGGCCGAGGAGAAGAAACGAAAACTCGCCCCTCCCGAGGTGCTTGTGGAACTGCTGCGTTCGATGAGTCAGCAACCCGGGCGTGCCAAGAGTCGCTATCTGCTGGCCCTATTGTTGCTGCGACGACGCATTCTGCGTCCCCGCACGGCGACGTCACCGCTCGGCGGCGACCCAGGTCCGGACACGACGGTCGATGAGCCGGCCGAGACGCTGTTTTTGGAAACCAGTTCGGATCGCCAGCCGATTGATGTGGACGTTGTGGCCATCTCTGCCTCCGAAGCCGATTCGCTTGGCGAAGCCCTCAACGAGTTGATGTACCACTAAAAATGATGTCTTTGATTCATCCGACCTCGGTCATCATCGCTTGCGTGCTTGCCATAGCCATCGGTGGTTGCGCACGCACGATCAGCCAGGTCGATGTGCCACCGCCTCCTCCACCCATCTTTGACGTGGCGACCCCCAGCATTGAGGAGCTGGCAGCCGCTATCAATCGCACGGACGCGGTCCGTGAGCTGTCGACCAACTCGGCACGCGTGGATGTGTTATCGATGCCAGCCGTCCCGAAGTTGACGGCCTCGATGCACCTGCGTCGACAAAAGTCTTTCCGGCTGCGTGCGAGCTTGCCGATCATGATGGGAACCGGACTCGACTTAGGAAGCAACGACAACGAGTTTTGGTTCGAGGTGCCCGAGGGCATGAGTCAAACCCTCTATTATGCCAATCATGATCAGTACTCTGCCCAACTCGACCGGGCGATTCTGCCGGTGGATCCGTCGTGGATGATCCAGGCGATTGGATTGCCAAGGTTGGATACCAACAAAGTGTCGCGAGATGGCGTCGTCGCGCGTCGAGACGGCATGCTGGAAGTGCGGACGCTGGAACCGTCGCCGGCGGGCACTTACCAACGCGTGATGCTCATTGAGCCGTCAGCAGGCTACGTGACCCACCTATTCCTTTATGCTCCAGACATGCGACTGGTCGCCAAGAGCATTGCGTCGAAACACCAGTATTATGACACCGTGGATGTCGTCTTGCCCCACGAGGTGAAGGTCGAGCTGTTCCCCGCCTCGGGACCGCCGCTGGCAATGCAAATGGAAATCGACCGTTACACGGTGAACCAACTTCTCTCAGGCGATCCACAGTTGTTTGTGATGCCGACGACGGCACGACGGTTCGACCTAGTGCAGTTGGCTGGCGGCGCGTCGTCCATGATCGGTAACCGTTCGGCGGTGCCGCCGAGCCGACCGGTTTCGCAGTACTCCGCCAAAGCGGAGCTGGGCACGAAACTGCGATAGGTGCCTCGGGTCGCTGCGCCAAGGTGACACTTTCGGCGAGCCAAAAAAGGGTCAGCGACCAAGACGCGGCCGGAACCACCATTGGTCTATAATTGCTCCATGATTTTCTCTCGCCATTGGATGACGTTGGTGCTGGTCATCGCGGTGCGTCTGCTGCACGGTGAGGACGGTCTCGTTGACTTCCAATCTGATATTCGACCTATCCTGTCGAATCACTGTTTCGCGTGTCACGGACCCGACGAAGCCGATCGTCAGGCGGATCTTCGGCTGGATACGGCTGAAGGGATTCGAGAGGCGGTCGAGTCGGTGGTCCCCGATCGAAGTCCGATCTGGCACCGGATCCATGCGGATGATCCTGACCTCGTCATGCCGCCGCCCGAATACGACAAGCCGCTCACCGCGCACCAGAAACGACTGCTGAACCGATGGCTGCAGGAGGGCGCCGACGTCACCGAGCACTGGGCATTCGTGCCGCCGCGACGATCCAAGCTGCCTGATGGATTTGACATGCCTGGGCAAGATCGAATCGATGGCTGGATCGATTCGGCCATCGCTCGGGCCGGATTGACGGCGACCGACACTGTCGACCGTCGCACGTTGGCCCGGCGTGTTGCGCTGGACCTGACTGGATTACCGCCGACACCGAATCAGGTCCAGATCTTTCTCGATGATGAAGCGCCCGATTCACTGTCGCGTTACGTCGATGGTCTGCTCGGCGACTCAGCATATGGCGAGCACATGGCACGCTATTGGCTCGACCTGGTGCGGTACGCCGATACGCACGGCTTGCACTTTGACAACTATCGCGAGATCTGGCCGTACCGTGACTGGGTCATTGAGTCATTCAATGCCAACATGCCGATGGATGAGTTCATCACCTGGCAACTCGCCGGCGACCTGTTGCCAGACGCCACGCTCTCGCAGCAAATCGCCAGCGGGTTCAACCGGCTGAACCTGACGACCAATGAAGGCGGTTCGATCTACGAGGAAGTCTTTGTTCGAAACGTGATTGACCGGACCGATGCCTTCGGCACGGTATTCTTGGGTTTAACGACGGGCTGTGCCGTATGCCATGACCACAAGTACGACCCGATCTCGCAAGTCGATTACTATTCGCTCTCAGCGTTCTTCAACTCACTCGACGGGCGTGCGTTGGACCTCAATCAGAAGTCGCATCCACCCGTCGTGCAGGTGCCCGATGAGACGCAACGCGAGGAACGCGATGAGCTCGCCGTCGAGTTGAGCCGACTGGCACGAACGCTCGAGGGTGAGTTGCCCGAAGCGGATGCCGCCCAGTCACGCTGGGAACAGACATTCCTCGATCGAGCGATCCCTGATTCAACCGAAGTAACCATCGATGCCACGCATGTCATCGGACCGTTTGAAGTCGAGAATGCGAATCGCGGCTACGGCAAGGCTTTTGCCGGTGAAGATCAAACGGACGTGGACTTCGAGGAGATCGTCCAATCTGGCGATCGTCGGTATCGCTGGCAATCGTTGGCGTCGGTTTGGCCAGGGGAATCGGCCTCCCTGCCGACGACGACGGATCGCGCCAGTGTCAGCGTTCTTCATCAGCAATGGAATTGTCTTCAGGAACAATCGGTGACGCTATTGTTGGGCTGCGACGATGGGTGTGTAGTGTTTCTCAATGGAAAAGAAGTTCGTCGTTCCAAAGGGGCCAGCGAGCATCGATTTCTAGACGAAGAATTGACGCTCGAATTGAAGTCCGGGCGGAATGATTTATTCATCCGTCATGTCAATCATGCGGGTGAGGCCCAGTGGTCCTTTTCGTCACGTGCTCCGGACGTCTTGCTCCCGACGAAAATGGTCCAAGCCATTGCGACGCCAGATCGTCGGCGAACCGAGTTCCAGCGAGATACTTTGAGGAGATACTATCGCTACACATGGTGCGACACAGACGACTGGTCTTTCGCACGGACGACACAGCGTGGCGTGCGGAAGCTGCAAGATGAACTGGACGAGTCGATTCCAACGACACTCGTTTGGAAGGAGACGAAGCAACCTCGTTCAGCCCACGTGCTGCGGCGAGGGCAGTACGATTCACCTGGGGCGAAGGTCGCTCGTGACACGCCTTCATTCCTGCCCAAAATGACACCCTCAGATCCGCGTGACCGACTGGGGCTCGCTGGCTGGTTAACCCGACCAGGTCATCCACTGACCGCGCGGGTGATGGTGAACCGATTGTGGCAACAAGTTTATGGCGTGGGCCTGGTTGAAACGAGCGAAGACTTTGGTAGCCAGGGAACCCCGCCCTCGCATCCGGAGCTGCTCGATGAGTTGGCGTTGGATTTGATTGAATCCGGTTGGGATGTGAAAGCGATGATGAAGCGGTTGGTGCTGACGCGTGCCTACCGCCGCTCGCCGGCGACCAGCGACGGCGAGCGTCGACTGGATCCCGCGAACCGATGGCTCGCAAGGGGAACGCGTCATCGCTTGGATGCGGAGGTGATTCGTGACCAGGCTTTGGCGTTATCGGGCTTGTTGATTCGTCGCATCGGTGGTCCCAGCGTCCGACCGCCTCAACCGCCCGGCCTTTGGGCGGCCGTCGGGTACACTGGCAGCGACACCGCTCGGTTTGAAGCCGACCAGGGAGAAAAGATCCATCGACGAAGCCTCTATACATTTTGGAAACGCACCAGCGCGCCAGCCGCCATGACCACGCTGGATGCGCCCAGTCGAGAATCGTGCACGGCCAGGCGAGGCCGCACCAACACGCCACTGCAGGCTTTGTTGATGATGAACGAACCTCAAATGATGGCCGCCTCATTGGCGTTGGCAGAAATGGTCGTGGGCTTGGACGATGACGTCGACGAGCGACTTGAGTTTCTGTTCGGACGGGTGATGTTGAGAATGCCCGAGGCGGTGGAGCGGCGGGTCTTGAAATCGATGTTGGCAGATTTGGTGGACCAATATGCCTCCGATCTGGAGACGGCCAATCAATTGACGAATCAAAGAGATGCGACGCTGGCCGCCTGGACGGTCGTGGCGAGCACGTTGATCAACACCGATGAGGTCATGTGTCGATGAATCCGCTGGTGACGAGTTTGAATCAGTTGACTCGGCGTTCTCTGTTCGCGCGCGGATCCGCCGGTCTCGGCACGGCAGCACTGGCGTCATTGGAGGCCAGCCAAGGCTTCGCGGAAGCTCCGTCGGCCATCCCTCACCACGAGCCTGCTGCGAGACGGGCGATCTATTTGTTCATGTCTGGCGCGCCCAGCCAGATCGACTTATGGGACCATAAGCCCGGCATGGTCGACTGGTACGATCGTGACTTGCCCGATTCGGTTCGAGCGGGGCAACGTTTGACAACGATGTCCAGCGGTCAGGCACGATTCCCCATCGCACCGAGCATCTACCAATTCGATGCTCACGGACAGTCCGGCACGATGGTGAGCGAATTGATTCCACATATGGCCGAGAAAGTCGACCAGATGGCACTGATCCGTTCGATGCACACCGAAGCGATCAATCACGATCCGGCGATCACCTACATCTGCACCGGTAGCGAGCTACCCGGCAAAGCATCCCTGGGGTCTTGGCTGAGCTATGGACTTGGAACGGAGAACGAAGATCTACCCGCCTTCATCGTCATGACGGCGACTTGGTCCGGCCGTAAGCAAGCCCAAGCGCTCTACAACCGGCTGTGGGGAAGCGGATTCTTACCGAGCAAATATCAGGGCGTCGCCCTTCGTAGCGAGGGGGATCCTGTTCTTTATTTGACCGATCCGAACGGAATGGACTCGGTGGTGCGTCGCCGAATGCTCGACGGACTGAGGGAACTCAACGAGCAAACGTTTCGTCGCTGGGGAGATCCAGAAACGCAGGCCCGCATCTCGCAGTATGAAATGGCGTTTCGGATGCAAACCAGCGTGCCAGAGCTGAGTGACATTGCAGATGAACCTCAACATGTCTTGGACCTATACGGTCCCGAGGTCACTCGCCCCGGTACGTTTGCACATTGTTGTCTGATGGCCCGACGGATGGCTGAACGAGGTGTCCGCTGCACTCAAGTGTTCCATCGAGGTTGGGATCAGCATGGTAGCTTGCCCCGGGATCTTCCCAATCAGTGTCGTGACGTGGATCAACCGTCGGCGGGGTTGCTGTCGGACTTGAAGCAGCGTGGGCTGCTCGATGACACGTTGGTGATTTGGGGCGGCGAGTTTGGCAGGACCGCGTATTGCCAGGGGAAGCTGTCACCGAAGAATTATGGGCGCGATCACCATCCCAAATGCTTCACGGTGTGGATGGCCGGCGGCGGAGTTCGAGGCGGTCTCGTTCATGGCGAAACCGATGAGTTCAGCTACAACGTCACCCGCGACCCGGTTCACATTCACGACCTGAACGCGACAATCCTCCATCAAATGGGCATTGACCACCGCCGGTTCACCTACCCATTTCAAGGTTTGGACCAGCGGCTGACGGGTGTCGAGCCGGCCCGCGTTGTCCACGAAGTCCTCCGGTCATGAATCCCGCCGGTCGGATCGCATCGCTCACGCAGCAGCTGCGTCATCATGACCAGCTCTATTACCAGGACGCTGCGCCGGAGATTTCGGACCTGGAGTACGATCGGCTCATGGCGGAGCTGGTCGAATTGGAGTCGACGCATCCCGAGCTAGCGCGTGATGATTCTCCGTCTCAACGCGTCGGAGGAGACACGGTCGACCATCTCACGCAGGTGCCACACTCAAGGCCGATGTTATCGATTGACAATACCTATAGTCGTGATGAATTGGCCACCGCCATGAGGCGGATCGAGGGACTGCTCGATCAGCCGTGCGCCTGGGTGATGGAGTACAAGATCGATGGCGTGGCCGGTTCGATTCGATACGAACATGGAAAGCTCAAGCTCGCGCTGACGCGTGGAAATGGTGTCGTCGGCGATGACATCACGCACAATGTGCGGACGATTCGCGACCTGCCGCTGACGTTACCCGTCGAGAATCCGCCGGACGTACTCGAAATCCGTGGTGAGATTTACATGACGGATGCGGACCTTGCGGATCTGAATGTCCGACAAACCGAATCGGGTCAAGAACCCTACAAGAACACACGCAATGTGACGGCGGGGACGATTCGGTTGTTGGATCCCAAAGTCGCCGCGTCGCGTCGACTGCGATTTTTTGCACACGGCAACGGAGAAATGGTTGGCGTCGAGCTTGCCGACCATCAGTCGTTCCTGCGTTACCTGGGTGACTTGCAGATTCCTGTCACCCCTCGGGCGCAAGCCTTTGGCAGTATCGACGCAGCTTTGGATGCCGTCGCTGTGCTGGAGTCGGAGATGCCGGAGTTGCCCTTCGAAGTCGACGGCATCGTATTCAAAGTGGATTCGCTGGCCCAACGCGACGTGCTCGGTGTTCGTAGCAAGAGCCCGCGTTGGGTGATCGCGTATAAGTTCGAGCGATACGAAGCCACGACCACGCTGCGATCGATTGAAGTGCAAGTTGGCAAGACGGGGGCGGTGACACCTGTCGCTCATTTGGATCCTGTCAACATCGCGGACACGACGGTATCGCGGGCGTCGCTGCACAATGCGGACGAGGTGGCACGTTTGGACGTTCGTGTGGGTGACGTGGTCGTCGTTGAAAAGGCCGGCAAGATCATTCCAAAGATCGTTCGTGTGGAGAAACATGCGCGAACGATGCCCTTGGCCGAGTACGCATTCCCGACGCAGTGTCCCCGTTGCGATGGTCCACTGATGAGGGACGACGGTGGGGTCTACATCCGGTGCATCAATCCCTCGTGTCCGGCTCAGCTGCGTCAACGGCTGATCTATTTCGGCAGTCGAGCCGGCATGGACATCGATGGGCTCGGTGACGAGGTCGTTGATTTGCTCCTGCAACGCGGACTCATCGCGGGCTACGCGGATTTATATCGCTTGGATGTCGAGACACTGGCGGCGTTGACCTGGCCACGCAAACGCCGTGGAAAGGGAGACGAAATGACGGAGGTCGTTTTCGGACGGCGCAACGCCGAGAGCCTGGTTGCCGCGATCGAAGCGAGCCGGCATCGGGGTCTGGCGAAGGTTCTCTCGTCGATCAGCATTCGGCACGTCGGCCCGCGGGTGGCAACGTTGATCACGCGGCGATTCTGGAATCTGGACTTACTTCGCGCGGCGACCCAGGAGGATCTGGCCGCGATTCACGAGATTGGTGACCGCATCGCCAGTAGCGTGGTCGAGTTTCTGACCAGCAATTCCGGCTCGCGGACGATGTCGGAATTGCAGGCCGCGGGCGTCGACTTGGTCGATCCCGAGCCGCCACCGGATGACGATCAGGCGGACTTGCCTCTGGCAGGTAAGAACCTGGTGGTGACAGGCACGTTGAAGCACTTCAAACGTGACGAAATCAAGTCGTTGATTGAATCTCTCGGAGGTCGCGCCGCGGGCAGCGTCAGCAAAAAAACGGACTTCTTGATCGCTGGCGAGAAAGCGGGCAGCAAGTTGGCCAAAGCCGAGTCGCTGGGCGTCGAAGTACTGTCAGAGAGTCAATTCCGCGAGCGATTCTCGCCGGATTCCAATGCCTAGGCATAGTCCGGCACATCTAGGCCTGGGTGAGGAGAGACCTCGCTTCACCCTTCCTCGGGAGGGCCAATCGAGGGTGAGGGTCCTGAACGGGCCTCGAATCTCGTTTCGATGAATCTTTTCGGCTGCGGCGGGAATCTTTGTCCACTCAGTGAAACAGATCTGCATGGAACACGCTGAGAGGGTACGGGTTTCGACTTCAAATACACAAAAAAGCAGGGTTCCGAGCGATGAAGACTTCCATGAAATTCTTGACTGGCGCCATTTTGGCCGTTGTTTTGCTGATGACCGGTCTGTCCATCGCCATGGCGAAGTCGCCCCAAGCATCCATGCCAAAACACTTGCCATTGCTCGAAGCGGTTGCCGCCGAGGACGCGGACGCGTTCTTGGGGTGTTTGCACGAAGGGGTCGTTGAGCAGATCGACCGCCCCGTCCTGACCACATGGATGAAGGCGATGAATGAAGCCGTCGGCGCCTGCCAGTACACGATCGCCGGTGCCGACCATCTGCACCGAGTGTCCTATTCGACGCAGGGACGAAAAGTCGAATCGCACATTTCAATCCAATATGACAAAGGCGTCGTCGACTCAAAGATCACGACCCTCAACAATGAGATCATTTCCTTTCACATCGGTTCTGATCAGTTGGCCGGCGATTGGTTCGACGGCCCCGAGTCGGGTTTGCTCTACATCCAGCGTTCCGAAAAGTTCTTAGTCGGACTCCTGGAAGGCCGTTACGACGACATTGAGCCGATGATGCACGAAGGTTTGGTTGAGGTGGCCCCTCGAGACGAACTCATTCGCATCCAGGGTTTGGTTCGCGAAATGGTCGGACAGTGGGAGTCGTTCGACGTGCTCGGAGGTGAACTGTCCGTCGAAGATGGTGTGACCGAGCTGAACTTGGAGTTCGAAATCGCGGGTAGCGAAGGGAACGTTCGAGCGACCACGAGGTTCGCCTTCGGAGGCTTGAAGGGGCACCTGATGGCCTTCAACTACGCTCCCATCGTCACCGAGGAAGTCGAGTCGGTCGCCGACGAGAGTGAGGCTGGTGAATCACCGATCGAACAAGGAAGCATCGCGTCCGTCGATTGAACCGAGTGGGACTATGCGATGGACCATTGAATTCGTGCCCCTCATGATCATCGATTGGAACCCGTCACGACGATGGCAATTCAAGATTGTCATCGTCGTGCTACGATATTGGGGTGGATATCGAACAGGTTTGGCGAGTCGTCTCGCTGCAAGACTACAACACCCGCGTCGTCATTGCCGGGACGGCGCTATTGGGACTGGCTGCCGGATTGGTCGGCTGCTTCACGTTGCTGCGTCGACGTGCCCTGATCGGTGACGCCCTCGCTCACGCGACATTACCGGGTATCGCATTGGCGTTCCTGGTTGTCAGTGCCGCCGGCGGAAACGGCAAGTCACTCGATGTTTTGTTGCTGGGGGCGACCCTGTCCGGGCTGCTGGGCATCATCACGATCTTGCTCATCCGGCGGGCGTCCAGACTCAAGGAAGACGCCGCACTGGGGATTGTGCTGAGTGTTTTTTTTGGCGGCGGTATGGCGTTGCTGGGAATTGTTCAGCAGACTGATACAGGCCACGCGGCCGGTCTGGAGTCATTCATCTATGGCAAGACGGCAACGATGGTGGCCGGCGATGCCTGGTTGATCGGTATCGCATCGGTCGCATGCGTTAGCGTCTGCGTGGCGCTGCTGAAGGAGCTTAAACTGCTTTGCTTTGATGAAGCATTCACAGGCTCGCTCGGTTTTCGCGTGGTCACGCTGGATGCGATGTTGATGGCGGTGGTGGTCGTGGTGACGATCATCGGATTGCAGGCCGTTGGATTGGTGTTGGTGATCGCATTGCTGGTCATCCCCGCAGCGTCAGCAAGATTTTGGACCGACCGATTGGTGCCGATGATGATATTGTCATCGGCTTTTGGCATGGTCGGCTGTTTAATCGGCGCGATGGCCAGCGCGCTGCTTCCGCGATTGCCCAGCGGAGCCATGATCGTGCTGACGACGAGCTTGGGATTTGGCGTCAGCTTCTTCGTCGGGAAGCGACGAGGTGTATTGATTCGATGGTTTCGCCGGCATCGTTTGAATCGATCCATCGACCGACAGCATTTACTGCGCGAGATCTACGAAATGTTCGAGTCTCGACCGGATCGAATATCCGTCACTTGGGGCGAACTCTTGCCAGCTCGAACCTGGTCTCCCTGGCGTCTTCGGCAATCGCTGCAACACGCGATCTCCGATGGCCTGGTCATCTCCAACATCGGTGGTCACGAGTTTGCGTTGACGCAGAATGGTCGAGACGAATCCAGACGCCTGACCAGGCGACACCGTCTATGGGAACTCTATTTGATTCACTTCGCGGAGATCGCCCCGCAGCGCGTCGATCGAGACGCCGACGCCATTGAACATGTGCTCGATCCCGAAACGGTTGCGGAATTGGAAACACTGCTGGATGCCGAACTCGGCCGCGATCGCATGCCTGGTGACCCTCATGGGATGGAGTCGATGGCGTGATGATGCTCGGTATCGTCGATTGGTCTTGGCGGTTGGATGGGTGGATCGTCGTCGTCGGAGTCCTTTGCGCGATATCGTCGGCGCTCTTGGGTACATTCTTGGTGCTGCGTCGAATGAGCTTGCTCGGTGATGCGATCAGCCATGCCGTTCTGCCTGGCTTGGCTGCCGCATTTCTGATTTCAAGCAGTCGAAGTAGCTGGTGGATGTTCGTCGGTGCCGTGGTCGTGGGTGTCTTGACAGCGTTGCTATCCGACTTCATTCACCGCCGCGGCCGCGTCGATGAGGGTGCGTCGATGGGCGTGGTCTTCACGACCCTTTTTGCCGCCGGGCTCGTGATGATCGTGATGGCGGCCGATCAGGTCGACTTGGACCCCGGATGCGTTCTCTATGGCGCGATCGAACAAACGCCGCTGGATATGTGGACCGTGTCGGTTTCGGATCAAGTGTCATGGCGCATGCCGCGTGTGGTCTGGATTCTATCTGCCGTCGCGGCGATGAATGCGGCGTTTGTGATCGTGTTTTTCAAAGAGTTGAAAATCTCGACTTTCGATCCCGATTTGGCTGGCTCCTCCGGCCTTTCGCCGGCGGCCATTCATTACATGCTGATGACCCTCGTGGCGATCACGGCGGTCGCCAGTTTTGAGTGTGTCGGAAATATTTTGGTGGTGGCAATGTTGGTTGTGCCTCCGGCGACCGCATACCTGCTTACCGAGCGGTTGGGCATTTTGATTTTGTTGGCGTGTGCCATTGGGACAATTTCGGCAATCGCGGGTCATCTCGCCGCAGTGGAGCTGCCAACTTGGTTCGGCTACCGCAGCACGACGACGGCGGGGATGATGGCGGTGGCCACCGGTGCCAGTTTCGCGTCGGCGTTTATGTTCGCACCGCGCAATGGCGTCGCGCCTCGATTGGCAAGGCGTTGGTGGTTGTCTTGGTCGATTCTCGCCGACGATGTGCTTTCGCTGCTTTATCGAATCGAAGAACGCCCCGGCAAGCCGCGAAACGTGTCCTCGATCGGGCGGCGCGGATCCCAAACGGCAGGCGAGGCCGATGCAATTGACTGGATCGCGGAGACGCTGTTGACATCGCGATGGGCGACCACGTGGACCCTGCGTTTTCATGCCTGGCGGGGCAATGTCACGCGACCACTGGATGGTCAGTTGCCTCAGTTGACCGACTCCGGACGCACCGACGCTCGGTTGCTGGTTCGATCGCATCGGCTCTGGGAGCAATACCTGGTTACGCGTGGCGACGCTTCCGAGAAAAGCATCCATGACATCGCGCACCGTCTCGAACACTTCACCGATTCGAAGCTGGCAGCTGAGCTGGATTCTCAAACCGATTCGCCGGAAACCGATCCCCACGGCAGCCCGATCCCGAAACCCGACCCTGGTGAAGATTTCTCATCGAAATAGAGAATTGCGATGGAATCCTCGATCGGATGCGACCCTACAATCAAACAGAGACGTAATGCACGGGGGCGACCGATCCGACGTGTCGGTTGGGCCCAATGAACTTGCTTTTCGATTTTGGGGGAAGTGCAATGGGAATTCGACTCGGTGGCATCTTGGTGGTGGGAATCGGTTGCTTCGTCTTCTCCGGCTCCGATGCCGCTGGGCAGGGCTACGGATTCGGTACTCCGCAGAGCAATGGTTTTTATGGCGGACTCAGTAACATGCAACTGGCTCCCAATCACCCAACACGGCCCACGACGACAGCCCCGACGACGCGGCGGTCAACGAACCGTTACTACTACGGCGGCAATGCATTGGTGTACCCGCCGGTCTACGGCGGGACGCTCTATGGCGACCGTTTCGGTGTGGGCCGGCCCACGTACGGATATGGATACGGAGGCGCGTTCGGCGGCACGCCCTATGGAGGCTACCCGTACGGCTATGTCCCCAACTATGGCACGCAGCTGAATGTTTATCCCAACGGAATCATTCAAACGTTTCGTGGCCCAGTCTTTCCGCGGCGGTAGTTCACGATCCGGCGAAGTCGGATTCCTGTTTGGATTGCCATCAAAAAAGCGTTCTCAGCCCCGTGGAGAAGCTGCTTCTTCCGGAGGTCGATCTGAGTAGCGCGGCAATGGTGCTGCCGTGTCATCGCTGCGATCCTCTAGACACCTTTGACTGCTTCTACCGAAACCGCGGCGACCTCAACCTTTGCCTTGAGGGAGCGAGAGAACGAGCGACGTTTCCGCGCCATGGGCTTCCAAGCAATCTACGTCCTGAATGGACGCCTGCCATACCATTCAAAACTCACTTCTTCTGATCTTCGCTCCTGGTTCAAGTGTTGGGGTCGAACGGACTCTTTTGGAGTCGACGTCACCCCTCATCACGAAAGGTCGACGCAAACTGATCCATGGTCGTCGCAATACTATCGATAGTGTCTTGCGTTCCGTGCTGGATGGTACTTTCGATCATCGCGACAAAATGCGCGCACTCTTCTTTCGTGACGGGGCATCCGATGTTCACACTTCCAATGGTCGAGTTTGTGAGCATGGTTCCATCCTTGTCGAGGATCGCAATCCAGGGGGCGGTGCGATCATCAGTGAATTGAGACTTGATTTCCGCACCGCCAATCATCTCGACAGTATCGAGTTTCAGTATCACGTAGTCGGGGTTGAACAAAGCTTGGTTCATCGCGAGATACTCTTCGAGCCGTCGGCACCAACCGCATGTCGGCGTCCCAAAGTGCAAAAATATTCTTTTGTCTTTTTCTGTCGCGTGGGCGATCGCCGATGCGAGCAGTTCAGAAGCGTCAGCAGATGCCGACACCGGTTGCTGGTATGTGTCAGGCATTGACGAACGCAACTGCTGCGCCTCTCTGCTCGCGGTTCTCTCGTTGTCCGTCGTGCCCCCGCATCCGCAGGCCAAGACGAGAAGACAGAGTCTGCCGTAGTGGTTCATCGCTAGGTCGTCTCGCGAGCATCGGTGAAATCCAGTTGTCCGATATTATGGTTTCTCAAAAGCTCATACGCAAAACGTCGGACTCGTTGCTGCCAAAGGGATCCATTCGGCTGCTCAGCGATTCGATCGCGACTATGCTTGGGCCGTTTCCAACGCAACTTTTCTTTTTTCGACTTGTTCGATGAAACCATGCCGTTGAAGAAAATCGATGTAACCTGCCTCAGCTTGGCCATCTTGTTGAGTGTTGGCCCCCGTCCCGCCAGAGCGGAATTCATGATCGAATTCGATTATGGACTGGACATCAACAACTTCTTCAACGGTTCGGCGGAACGAAATGCTCTGGAAGCGGCGGGCGACTTTTTCGAGAGTCGCCTATTGGATGATCTTGCGGCGATCATACCGATCGGCGGCATGAATACTTGGTCCGCGTCTTTCACAAACCCTGGTACCGGCTCGCTAACCTCCGTTCCGAATCTGACCGTTCCGCAACGAACCCTCAAGGTATTCGTGGGAGGCCGAAACGTTTTTTCAGGTCTTGCAGAAACGTCGATCGGAGGATTCAACGTTAGCGGATCATCCGATTGGGTCGCCACGGTTTCCAATCGAGATCAAGCGACAACGCGTGGCCCCACGGCCACGGATGTTGGCATCTGGGGAGGAGCCATTTCATTTGACTCGACCACGAATTGGCACTTCGGTACGTCGACCGCAGGTCTCGAAAGCGACGAGTTCGACTTCTATTCGGTGGCTCTCCGCCAACTCGGGTGGCTGCTGGGAATCGGCACCTCCAGTTCGTGGACCAATCTGGTCGACCCATTGGGGCCTCGCTTTGCCGGCGCGCGGTCGGTTGCCGAATACGATTTCCCTGGCGAGCCCGCTCTCACCAGCGACTTCCAAAATTGGGCTAACGGCGTTACCGATGGCGGTGAATTGCCAGCCATGGGGGGCGACTTATTACCCGGCACACGGAGATCATTTACCGATTTAGATTTGGCGGCGCTTGCCGATATCGGATGGACGTTGGAGTCGACCGCGGTGCCCGAGCCTGGCTTCTTCCCGATTCTCGTTGTGACGATTGCTGGCGCGTGCATTGTGCGGGCCCGGTGATGGGCCGCGACCCCATCCGAGAAGAAACCGCTTGGAAAGATGGTCAACGCAACGACAAAGATGTGGCGATTGAGCCACGTAGATGGCATCCACTCTGGATCGCCAAAGCGATACCATGACGCGATCCAACGTCGCACCCGCCGAGTCGGCACCCAATGAATCCATCCGATAAGCCCATTTTGAGCCTTGAAGACCTACGGGTCGATTTCGTCACCGACGATGAGCTGATTCATGCTGTCTGTGGCGTGTCTTTTGAGGTTCATCGCGGGGAAACGTTGGCGATTGTTGGGGAGTCGGGCAGTGGGAAGAGCGTCACGAATTTGGCGATGATGGGGTTGTTGCCTCGACCACCAGCGGTCATTCGGTCCGGAGCCGCCCAGTTCGGTGGAGAAGATCTGCTGCAGCTGCCCGAAGACCGTTTGCGGCAGATTCGAGGCCGTCATATCGCGATGATTTTTCAAGATCCCATGACGTCGCTGAATCCGTTGATGACCGTCGGTCAGCAACTCACGGAGGTCACGCGGCTGCATCTTGGTTTGACACGTCGCGAAGCAGATCGAAAAGCGATCGAGATGCTTGGTTTGGTCGAAATCCCCCATCCTGAGCGTCGACTACGAAGCTATCCGCATGAGTTCAGTGGCGGGATGCGACAGCGGGTCATGATCGCGATGGCGTTGTCGTGCGAACCCGAACTCTTGATTGCCGACGAGCCGACGACCGCATTGGACGTGACCATCCAGGCGCAGATTATCGATCTGCTCGCGGATCTTCAGCAGCGGCGTGGGACCGCGATTGTCTTGATCACGCACGATCTGGGTGTGGTCGCGGGGGTGGCAGATCGGGTGGCAGTGATGCTCGAAGGCCAAGTCGTCGAGACAGGCGACGCGGTGCCCCTTTTTGCCAACCCGCAGCACGCCTACACAGAAAAGCTGCTCTCGCTGTTGCCACGAGTGGATGTTGTTCCCAGCCGTATTGAGTCCATTGATGATGAACATGGACCGAATTTGTGTGATGCCGACCAGTCCGGAGTTTCTGAATCGGACGCGCCGTTGCTAGCGGTCGAGGATCTCAAAGTTCACTTTCCGCTTCAGACCACATCATGGTTTCGCTCGAGCAATGAGGTGGTCAAAGCGGTCGACGGCGTGTCGTTCGAGATTCATCGTGGGGAAACGTTGGGTTTGGTCGGCGAATCCGGGTGTGGAAAGTCCACGACAGCTCGCACGATCATTAATCTAGGTAGGCCGACCGAAGGCAAAATCGAGATGGATGGCAATTCCATTGCCGGATTGCCCGAATCCAAGATGAAACCGTTTCGTCGCCGTCTGCAGATGATTTTCCAGGATCCATTTGCCAGCCTGAATCCAAGGATGACCGTGGGCTCGATCATTGGGGAGCCACTTGCGATTCATGGTCTGGCATCTGGTCGCGATCGCGCACTGGAAGTCTTGCGACTGCTGGAACTGGTTGAGCTTGGACCTCGGTTCCTCAATCGTTATCCACATGAATTCAGTGGTGGCCAACGACAACGAATCGGAATCGCCCGGGCGCTGGCCGTTCAGCCCGAACTGATCCTTTGCGATGAACCGGTTTCAGCGCTCGACGTCTCGATTCAGGCCCAGATCATGACGTTACTGATGGACTTGCAGCAAAGACTGGGGGTCGCCTACCTGTTCATTTCGCACGATCTTGCCGTCGTGCGTCATTTGGCCGATCGAGTTGGAGTCATGTATCAAGGACGACTCGTCGAAATGTCGAGCTCCCAAGAGCTCTACGATGATCCGCAACATCCCTACACCAGGTCTTTGTTATCTGCCGTTCCGATTCCGGATCCGACAGTCAAACGTCAACGAATTGTTTGGAACGGTGCTTGACGATAACGTTGGTCATCGTGTGTTCGGCCAAACAACAACGATAACTCGGGTGTCAGCGTGGATTCCCTCCGACCAGGGCAAGCTAGACCAGGGCTGTCGCTTGCAGGCACCGACTAATGGCGTCTTGCGGTCTAGGAAAGTCCGCCAGCCTCAAACGCAAGAGTCCAACGCTAGTAGGAGAATTTGGTATGGGCTTCTTGGCGTATCCGATCGAGCTTGCGAAGGACTTCGCGAGCAGCTGTCTCATCTTGCGTCCGCAGTAGGCCGTGCAGCTCCTCCGCGAGGGTAACGGTTTCGTCGATCGTTCTGTCGAATGCAGGGTTGTCTTGGACGGAGAGCCGTTTGGGATAAAGGCCTCGCGATTCCATCAGAAGCTGTTGAAACTCTTGAACGTCGCCGATGAGCCGCTCCTGGAAGTCGGGTTCATCGAGAAAACGATCGATTCCATTCAGAATTTCTTCCATGCGGGCCATCTTGCCAGCGAGGGTCGAGTACAGCTGGAAAGCTGCCATCTCCTCGCCTGTTGGCTTCGAAACTGGGTTTGGGTCGACGAGATCGACTTCTCGTTTTGGAGCCTGCGTCTGACTGGGTTGATCACAACCGGTCAGCAGAATCACGATCAAGAGGAACGTCACGGCAACCATCTTTCCGGACTTCGTATGACGTTCCACGTGGCCCGTCCTCTCGGAATCGGCTCCCCATCCTCTTGCCCAGTTTGCACGAGAATTTGCCAACAACGACCAACAGGCCAAATCCAACTGACTTGGCAACACTCCGCACGTCCAACGCAAGATCCGACGAACCCGATTTCGGAGCGTAACACCACCGAGCACTTCTGGTGCGCACCGTTTCACCCGTCTCCATTCCCGCATTGGCGACGATCGAAAACGCGTCGAGCGAATCAAAACTGCTTGTAAGGCAAGAATTTGCCGCAGAAGGTGATTTTAACTCGGTCGCCCTTGGGATCGGGTTCGCGGTCGACATCAATCGAAAAATCAATCGCACTCATGATGCCATCACCGAACTCTTCCTGGGCAACATCCTTCATCGCAACGCCGTAGCTATGCATGATCTCGTAGAATCGATAGATGAACGGGTCGGTTGGAATGGACATGTCCATGCAACCGCGAAACGGACATTGCTTCAGCAGCTTGACTTCGAAGTCATCTAAGCCAAATTTTTCGCCGACGGCGATGGCCTGCTCCGGGTTCAGCTGGCATTGTCCTGTGAGTGCTGCCGCGGTCCAGACCGGGTTTTGGCCAGTCACGGACGCGAGCTGCTCCCAAGTCCAATCATTTGCAACCTTGATGGCGCAGATCTTGGCAGTCACATCGGCACGCGTGGTCGATGGAACTTCAGTCATCGTGGACATCGTTTGATTTCCTTTCTCGAAGGGAAGAAATGAACGGGGACGTGATGTCGTCACCGTCAAGCTGTCGGCAAAGTTCAATTTCGTATTGGTAGGCGATTGACAATCGGGGTCGGCCTTCCGAGTATCAATCCGCAGTCAGACCGGTCCGTCAGGACGTGGATGTGAGTGCAACCTCATCGTTTGGAGAGACCACATTCTCGGCGGTGATTTCGACCTGGGGGACGTTCTTCGGGTCGACGGATTCCTTGATCTCCGCAAAGGCCTTGGAGCGATTGACCAAAAAGTCCATCAGATGATTCCGCAACGGATAGAAATTGGCGTGATGATGCATCGTGTGACGCTGCCGATCCTTGGGAAGCGTGTTCACAATGATCTCGCACAGCCGTGCCTCGGGACCGTTGGTCATCAGGAAGATCCGATCGGCCAGTAACATCGCTTCATCGATATCGTGGGTGATCATGAATACCGTCTGCTCCGTTGTGCGGCAGATCCGGACGAGCTCTTCCTGAATGCTTCCTCGCGTCAATGCGTCCAACGCACCGAATGGTTCATCCAGCAGCAAGATCTTCGGTTCGATCGCGAAGGCGCGCGCGATTCCAACACGCTGCTTCATTCCCCCAGAGAGCTGAGCCGGTTTCTTCCGCTGCGCCTCCTTGAGATCCACCATCTCAAGGTAACGTTCCACCTGCGCTCGGACGCGGCTCGATGGCCATTGCGGCCAGCGACTTCGAACCGCAAACGCGATATTGGACATCGACGTCATCCATGGCATCAGCGCATGGTTTTGAAAAACCACGGCTCGGTCGAGACCAGGACCGTTGATCTCCTTGCCCGCCGCAAACGCGAACCCGGTCGATGGCGTATCGAGTCCCGCGAGGATGTTGAGTAGCGTCGACTTGCCGCATCCAGAATGTCCGATGAGACAAACGAACTCGCCTTTCTTGATTTTGAAGTTCACCTCATTGAAGACACTCACCTCGCCGTCACCGCCAGGTGACGGAAACGACTTGGCCAGGTTCTCGACCTCAATCATCGTGATCTCCGATGGAACTTGGTCAGAAGGCTCACTCGGCATAGGTCACCGCCTTCGTCAGCCCTGCCAAAAGCCAATCCAACGCCATTCCGATCAACCCGATGAAAATGATCGCCACAATGACATTGGTGATGTCGAGATTGTTCCACTCGTTCCATACAAAGTATCCAATCCCTGTGCCGCCGATGAGCATCTCCGCAGCGACAATCACCAGCCACGCGATTCCGATGGAAATTCGCATGCCCGTGAGAATCGTCGGCGCCGCGGCGGGCAGGATCACAAAGAATGCGGTTCGAAGTCGCCCCGCTTCGAGGGTTTTGGCCACGTTCAGATAGTCATTGCGAACCGAAGCGACGCCAAATGCCGTGTTGATCAAGACGGGCCAGATCGCACAAATCAGAATGACAAATATCGAACAAGGCTCCGAGTCCTTGATCGTGTAAAGCGCCAGAGGCATCCAAGCCAGCGGCGACACGGGCTTGAGAATCTGAATAAACGGATCCAAAGCCTTTGAGAGCACGGGGCTCATGCCAATGAGAAAACCAAGCGGCACGGCGATCAACACGGCCAATAGGTAACCCTGTGCAACTCTTGCCAAAGAGTACAACAACTGAGATCCGATCCCTCGATCATTCGCGCCCTTGTAATAGAAGGGGTCTTTGACGTGATCGAGCAATTTCTGGCCGACTTCAATCGGCCCAGGCATTGGATTGGTCTCACCCTTGGCCGAACCACCGATCAGTTCCAGGTACTCCGGATCCATATCGGCCAATGCCGGGTCGGGCGGTTCCGGACGTGTCGTCGCATGCCAGATCATGCAAAACGCGGTGAAGAACACCAGCGAAAGCAGACCTGCCTTGAGACGTTGCTGCGTGAACAAAATCGATCTCCAAAGTGATTAGCAGCCCAGTAGGCCCCTATGAAAGTGAGAGCCGACAAACATCACCCTTTCAAGAAAAGGGCGATGTGCTGCCGCCACCATTGCTTCCCTGTCAGCACGCGTCGGTTTCGACTTATACCCGTGAGATCTTGAAACTCTTGGCGTAAGCTTCGGGCTGACTGGGATCAAACGTCTTGCCCATGAGCTTATAGCTGTCGTGCTTGAACTCGATTTCCTTGTCGAGGTCATCCTTGATCAGCTTCTCAGCGTCGGCCGAGAGATAGACCTGTTTGGCAACGGCGTTGTAATCAATGTCATCCTTGATGTAGCCCCAACGCCGCATCTGGCTCAGAATCCAAATTGCCATTTCTTGTGCCGGATAAGGAGCGAAGTGGATACGGTCCGGCTCGCGTTTGACGTTGCCTAGCCCGTCCGCATAGGTTCCCGTCATCACCTGTTTCACCACCGTGAGCGGTTGATTGAGATAGTTCTTGGTATGAATCGCCTCGGAAACATCGACTCGATTTTCATAGGAGCGACAGTAGTCGATTGCCTCCATCACGCTCTTGAACAATGCCAAGAACGTATTCGGATTTTGATCGACGAACTTGAGGCTGGCCGAGAATGCACAACAGGGATGCTGATACCAGATTTCCTTGGTCAACATGTGAATGAAGCCCACACCGTCGTAGACGGCACGTTGACAGAACGGATCTGGTGCGAGGTAGCCGTCGACGTTGCCGGCCCGTAAGTTCGCGACCATCTCCGGCGGAGGCACGACACGGATTTGGATGTCCGTATCTGGATCGATTCCGTTCTCAGCGACGTAATATCGCAGCAGGAAGTTATGCATGGAATACTCAAACGGCACTCCAAAGACCATGCCTTTCCAGCTCTTTGGATCGCGTTTTCCTTTGTACTTGTTGGCGAGCACGATCGCCTGACCATTGGTGTTCTGCATGGCGGGAACAGTAAACGGCTGTGCCGTTGACCCGGTACCCAGCGACATGGCCAACGGCATCGGTGCCAAAAGGTGAGACGCGTCGTACTCACCCGATAGACACTTATCTCTCGCGACTGCCCAACCCGCCGTCTTAATCACGTCCACGTCCAGACCGTTCCGCTGATAAATGCCAAGTGGGTCCGCAGCAATCAACGGCGCCGAGCAAGTAATCGGAACAAAACCTACTTTGAGCTTCGTTTTCTCAAGCTTGCCCATCGTCTCTTGAGCGAGTGCTTTCACGGCTGCCATGGGCAACACACTGGCAATGGCTGCGGCGGTCGTTTTCACACCCACTGCCTTCAAAAAACGTCGACGATTCACGTCATTTCCGAAGATCCCCATCATGACGGCATTCTCGACGGCGCGATCAAGCATCTCTTCGCTGTTCCTCAGATCGTCGGCGGGAACACCAAGGGAGTCAGCCGCCTCTCGATCCTCCGCGGAGGTCGACTCCGCCGCCAAGTGAGGCAACATGACGTCCGACGGAGGCGCTTCGACAGCATTACTATTCGGCCACTCGGAACCATCCCAATCGGGTGCGTCCGGGCGAAGGGTGGCTGTTTCCGCATCGAAGTTTCGAACTTCGTTAATTGCGTCTTCGTTCCAGATGTCTTTGTCGGGATCATAGGGGTTATTGAAGTTGGACATCGCGCATTTCCGCAAAGGTGAATTGGTGCATAGACTTCGAACGTGAACTTCACGCTCAGATCAATTCCCTCCAAACCACCGACTTATCAATCAAATCGGGCAAAGAGGGTTGCCGCCGTCTTGAACTCGTCGGGACCGTGCGAGCCATGAGGCAGGACGGTTGAACGCTCGGCGGGAGTTTAGAGCGATGCGCCTTTGCACCGTTTCTCAGAATGCAGCTGACCGAAGGAAGCTCCTCAGCGGCATCGTTCAGTAACGCATGTTTCGTGCCAAAGCAGCAGCTTCGTCTCGTTCAACGCTAAATGCGGCTCTTAGCAGGTGAACAGCAAACGGCTTGCTCAATGAATGCTCAGGAGTTGCTTGAAGGTTGCTCAAACGTTGCTGAGAAATCGCGCGGCAACATAGTCGATAGAGACGTCACGATGTCACAGTCGAACGGCATCGTGAACGGACACCAATGTCCGATGGACGTGATGTCATGACGGTAAGGAGGTGCTACTGCGCATTAGCGGGAAGCTAGAGCGGACGCGAGAGATCCGAGAGCCAACCGTGACCCCTGGTCGGATCGTCCGCACACTTTCAGATGAGTTGAGCGGCATAGCAATTGCATTCCAGATCGCCGCTCAGCTGTTTTGCAAGTCGGACTGGCAATCCGAACCCTCACGGAGACGGGCCGCGCTGGAAATGATTCCCAAGCTGCTAAGCTTTGAAGAACTTGCAGTGTTTACGAGTTGGGAGTCGCACGGTGAAAGGGCCCAAGGAAACGCCGTCCATCCTTGCGGTGGATGAGTCGATTGACAGGCTTCAGCTACTCAATCAGTCATTGCGCGCTGCTGGGTTTACTCGCATCCACCTCCTAGGCGATACGACCGACCTTCTCGACAAGGTGATGGCATTGCATCCGGATGTCATCCTGATGGAAGTCGAATCGCCAAGTCGCGATGTGCTCGAGCAACTCAATCTCGTCCGAAGTCGACAGCCGACCGCCGTGTTGATGGTGTCGCAAGATCCCAAGGCGCAGTCGATTCAGGCTGCCGTGGCGTCCGGTGTCTGCGCATACTCGGTTGATGGTGCCAGTGCTGACAGAGTCCGGCCAGCAATTGAGGTGGCGATGGCGACCTTTGAATCATTCAAAAAGCTACGCGGTGAATTGGCTCAAGCGAAGACGGAGTTGAGCCGTCATAAGCGTGTCGATCGAGCAAAGCATGTCTTGATCGAGGAGAAAGGAATGACGGAGGAGCAGGCTCACAAGGCCCTACGCAAGCTATCCATGGACCGGAAACGTAAACTGGAAGATGTTGCCGATGACATCATCGCGTTTTCGAACTTGTTCCGCGATTGACAGCAAGTGATCCGCGATTTCCAAGGTGTCCGTCGAAGCGTGGGCTAACGCTCTTCGGCTGATGCAATCGCCGGGTGGGCCAGGATCATGGTCGACGAATATCCACCAACGCGACGCGAATGTCGCACACATTCGTCCCCGTGGCGCCAGTGATCAGCAATCCGCCGCAGGCGTCGAAAAACGTGTAGGCGTCGTTGCGCTTCAAAAAGTCGTGGGGCTCAAGTCCCAACTTGGTGGCCCGCCGGTGAATGTTGCCATCGATGAGGGCTCCCGCAGCATCGGTTGGGCCGTCTTCGCCATCGGTGCCTCCCGATAGGAGGGCCACGCGACTCCACTCGTCAACGGTCAGCTCGGCATCCAGCAACGCGCGGTAGGCCGCCAGCACCAACTGCTGATTTCGACCGCCTCGCCCACGGATCGACGCGTCCGCCAACGTGACAACGGGCTCTCCCCCGGTGATCAATGCATCATTTCGGTGCGTGCGGCTGGGTTGACGGAGCATGTTCACGATCATCTCGGCATGGTGTCGACCGACATCTTCGGCGGCACCCTCGCTGGACTTGGATGCATGCATGACATGGTTGTAGCCCAACGATTCGGCCCGGATCCCCGCCGCGTCGACCGCCAAGGCATTGTTCCCAACGACCTCCGTTCGAACACGAGATTCATCGATCGGCTTTGCCGGCGCGTCTTTCTTCTCCATTGCCAATTGACCCTCTAAATGGGCGTAGACCGATCTCGGCAACTGCTGAGCTGGATCAAAACGAAGCAACACATTCAGCGCATCGCTCGTTCGCGACGGATCGATGACCGTCGGTCCCGAAGCAATCAGGTCGACTGGATCACCCAAGACGTCGGAGAGAATCAAGCTCACCATCGGCCCGGACCGACGTGCTTGGGCCAGGCGGCCACCCTTGATGAGTGAAAGGTGTTTACGAACCGTGTTGAGCCCAACGATGTCGCATCCGGCCGCACTCAAATGCCGGATGACGGCAAGCTTGTCGGCAAGCGTTACGGAATCCGGAGGTCGTGACAGCAAGGCGCTACCTCCGCCAGAAATCAAAACGACGACCAAGTCACGCTCGCTCGCGATGCTGACCCACTCCAAGATTCGATCCGTACCCTCAACGCATGCCTGCGTGGGTTCGTTGACCCCGACGGGGCGAGCCCCGTGAAGGGTGACCCCGGGGGGCACCTGCCAGTCGGGCTGACCTTCCGGGACATTGATGTGACCGACAAGAGGAATCCGGTCTCCCAACGCCTTGCAAAATCCGGCCGCCATCGCGCCGGAAGCCTTGCCACCTCCCACCAGTATGATTCTGTCGATGGCGCTGCAATCCAGCTCGATGGATCCGAGCGACAATTGATCGCCATGCCATCGAACACAATCCTCCATCAGTCGGTTACCCAAGACCGACTTGATCGCGGCGTCGAACACTTCTCGGGCATCTCGGGCAAGGCAGCGTTTGGGCATGGTAACGAGTACGAAAGGGGAACAGAAAATCTCGAACTGGATCACCGAAGAAAATGGTCGATCTCCATTCACGGAGCCGTGGTGATTTACCCTCGGCGGCGGAGAATGGTATCGAGTGGGAGACTAGCTTTCGTCTTCGCGCGTGATCACGCGTCATCACCGGGGCATAATGGGGACGCGACCCAATCGTCGATGCGATACCAAATCACACATCGATCTGACAGAAGACTAATATACGCCGTGTCGTTGTCTGCTTCCTCCCGCCCAAGCCCTACCTTGACGAGGTCATCATGAGACTCCCTACCGCCGCTGTGATTGCATGGAACCTAGTACTGTTGGCCCCCGTCACGGCATGGGCGGCAGACTCAGGACGAGTGAAGATCGGCGACAAGGTTCCCAGTTTCATCGTCGATGACGATGAGGGTCAACCATGGAATTCGGAGGACCACGTCGGAAAAAAAATCCTTGTCATGTATTTCTACCCGGCTGACATGACTGGTGGCTGCACCGCCCAAGCTTGTTCATTCCGCGATGACATGGGAACCCTGGCAGATGCCGATGTCGAAGTCGTTGGGATTAGTGGCGACTCGGTCGAGAACCATCAGAAATTCAAGAAAGCACACAGGCTGAACTTCACGTTGCTGGCCGACGTCGATGGAAAAGTCGCCGACTTGCTGGGCGTTCCCAAGACGATTGGCGAAAGGATCGTCAACACGACCATTGACGGCGTCGACTTTACTCTGACCCGTCAAGTCACGACCAAACGATGGACGTTCATCTTTGATCGAAGCGGGCGGATTGCTTACATCGATGATTCCGTCAAGGCGAAGGTGGACAGTCAGACCGTTGCAAATGCCATTGCCAAAATGAAGTCGTCCTAAGCCGAAGTGACGTCTCCTCGGCATCGAAACTGACTCCTCGGCGGACACGTTCTCATCCTGAAACGGCCGTCGGTTTCAACGCGTGGGTCGACGGCACGGGCGTTCGAATTGCCCGACTCGGATGATCGTGCCGCTCCCAATGGGTTGGTACCGGTTGATCGCGTGGATGTTGGCCATCACACTCCTGGTGTTCTTGGTGTCACGCGAATGGGGGATCAACGGTGCTCGCACGACTGAAGACATTCACGTTGCTTGGCATTGAGGCAATGCCCGTGGACGTGGAAGTGGACATTTCGCCGGCGGCGATGCCGCGAACGACTTTGGTCGGGCTGCCCGATACCGCCGTGAAGGAGTCCACGCACCGGGTCGAGCGTGCCATCGTCAATAGTGGTTTCATTCGACCTCAGGATCGGGTGGTGATCAACTTAGCACCAGGTGACCTACCCAAGCAGGCACCCTCGTTCGATCTGCCGGTCGCCCTGGGTGTGCTGGCGGGCAGTGGTCAGTTGCAGAGCGATCGGCTGGAGAGCTATGCGGTAGTGGGTGAACTGGCTCTCGAGGGGATCGCCAGGCCAGTCAAAGGTGCCTTATCGATGGCCATTGAGGCAGCTCGCGACGCGTCTCTGCGCGGCTTGATCGTTCCTTCGGCGAATGCCTATGAAGCGGCGGTCGTCGAGGACCTGGACGTGATCGGCGTGGAAAGTCTGGCGCAGTGTGCGGCATTCTTCGCGGGCGAAATTGATGTGCCCTCGGTTCCGGGTCGGGTTGAAGAGATCTTTCAGCAATTCAGCGCCTATGACGTCGACTTTGCCGACGTTTGCGGTCAAGAGTCTGCCAAGCGAGCCGTGACGTTGGCTGCCGCGGGAAGGCACAACCTACTCATGATCGGTCCGCCGGGCAGTGGTAAGACGATGCTGGCGAAGCGCATTCCCAGTGTGATGCCAACGTTGATGCCTGGAGAGTCGATCGAAACGACGCGAATTTATAGCGCCGTGGGGCAGTTACCGTCTCAACAGCCTCTGTTGGCACGGCGACCGTTTCGTAGCCCGCATCACACCATTAGTGATGCGGGGTTGGTCGGTGGCGGCAATCCACCCGCCCCGGGCGAGATCAGCAAAGCTCATAATGGGATTCTGTTCTTGGATGAACTGCCGGAGTTCAATCGAAAGACGCTCGAGGTGATGCGACAGCCGCTCGAGGACGGGCACGTGACGATTAGTCGTGCACTGAGCAGCACGACGTTTCCGGCAGACTTGCCAACTTTCAACTCGTCATCGTGAGTGTGTTGTGATTGCTTTTGAGGTGGCTTCGTGACACGACAAGATTCCATCAGCGTCAGGAGAGCCATTGCGGAGGAGTTGTCAGCAGAGGAGACGCGTCCTGGCTTTGCTGGTGCGTCGATCTGGACTCCTGCTACGACGTCGATGAAGACTTCGTCCACGGAGTTGCGAGATCCTCCGCTTTGCACGGCCTTTTGCTTCGTAGCGGCCTAAACTCTGCTTGGTGTTCGTCCTATGAAGAACGGGCTCTCCCGATTTGCCCTGTACCTTGACGGGGCTACTCGCGAAGGGGCGAGGCTTCAACGCCGGCTCAATCTTTTCATCTCGTTTGCAAGTGCCACTGCGATTGTGGGTGGAATTAGTACGTCCGTCTCTCTTTTCGTTTGGGAACTTCTCAAGCAACGCGATGCCTCGATCAACTATGCCATAGCGTCCACGGCATTGCTTGTGTTCCAGATCACGATCGGTTTCTGGGCGGTCAACAGGATGAGTCGATGTGACAGGGTGTTGGTTGCCCAAACTAGACGCTTTCAGATGAGGGTCTTGATCGTACAGTGCCTGCTGTATGGAGCTGCAGTGTGGTGCTGCGATACCGAGTACGATTCACTCGTAGAATTCGGAACAGTGTTGCTGATGCTCGCCAACCTTGGTGTGGCAGCAAAGTTCTCCGGCTTAATGGAAGAGAGATACTCCCGACTGCGAGAGTCCTCGCGTGCAACTGACTGCTACGACATTCGGAATTGACCACTCAGATCCAGTAGCAGAAGATACTAGTATTCGCCTTGGCGACGGCCGAGGCGGAACTACAAGTCATGCTGGCGACGGCCTGCGTGATCGCGTCGCTCGCCGCCGGTGGTTTCACTCTTTGCGCCACCGGCGGCGGTGATGCCAAAGCAAAGAGGCACTGATGGAACCCGGCGACAACACTACTAATCTCGGCCTGGCATCACGAATCCGCCAAGGGCCTATCATTCCGCCACCCAGTGAACTCGCAAATTGCATACGTTCGGCGGAGCAGATTGTAAAGCTCATCAGAATGTCAGTTTCTGGACCTGAATCCCATAGGCAAATACGCGATGCACTTGAGCAATCGAAGCTTGAGATGCGTGCTGCTCTTGAGAAGGCTCAGGCGGAACAAGACAGCGAGTTTCGTGAATGGGGACTAGAAGGTCACCGCTTACCGCCGAGAGGTGTAGATGATTGGATTCATCTGGGTTTGACTGTAGAAATGTCGCGGGAAGAAGTGCTGGACGCGCCATCGTTGGAGGTGATCAGGGATGCCGCATTCGCCTGGGTGGAACGGCAAAAACTGTTAGCGAAGATGCACGGGAAGGTGGAGTCGAGGGACGCAATCAATGGCGACCTACAAGAGGCAGCACAGGGGGTTTCGCTATTAGACACGGCCAAATTCGCAAATAACTTTGAGTGTGATGAAGACGCAAAAACCACCGCGACACGGTGGAGTCGACAGTCAGTCATGAAGGGTGTTAGGCCGGTCGGGAAGGACGCCGAAGGGCAATACCTGTATCCGCGCGCGGACACAGTGCGGATCGTGGCAAAAAAACTTGACTTAAATGAATCGAAAAAAGTCGCTCTGAACAGTTACTTGTCGGGTTGCGAGCGTCCCACAACCAAAAAATAGCGAGTTGCCGCGCGGGTCGCGTGCGGATGCAGCAAAACACGATGAAAACTACCCGCAACGTTATGCAAGACGTTGCGAACCACCAGCCTCGCGGCGTTGCCCCAGACCTGTGAGGTTTTTTCGTGAGTATTGACCTGAAAACGGAACGGGTGATGCCACTGGCCCAGGCGGCAAGGAGGTATCCAGGTGGTGGAAAACATGCCAGTCAACTCCATCGCTACCGAACGGCACAGGACCGTCCCGCGCTCGACTGCGTGATGGTGGGCGGGATTTGGATGACCAGCGACAAGGCTATGCAGCGGCACGTCATCGCCCTGACCGAAGCCAAGATGAACGCCCCGGCGCTGAGTCGCAGGCATGCCCGTGATTCGGCAACCGTACCAGCCGACTCTGAATTCGACGCCGCCGAAACCTGATTCGCTGTGAGCACCCAGCTTACCGATCCGCAGGTGAAGGCGATCGCACAGCTCTTGCTTTCGTTGCCATACGCCAAACAACGCGAAACGACCGGGCCCGAAGGCCCGAGCCGTTCGCAAGTCTCAATCAACCAACATCGCGTGCCCAGCAAGACCACTGCGATGAAGACCCCAGAAGCAAAAGGGATTTTCCATGATGTTACCGCCACCTGATTACAAGGTCCAGTCGGACGAAGATGGCTTGAACCCCGACGGAACTCGTCGACCTGCAAGACAACCAAAGCCAGAAGAGCCTTCACTGTTTAACCTCGGGGAGCATTCAGCTTCCACCCGCGCTGACGCGGCCAGAGCCGCTCGGCCCAAGCACTCCGCGCGAAGGAAGCGGGCGCTTACGGAACTCGCGAAGGTGGGGTCGAAAGGTCACACAAGGGAGTCGCTTGGCATCGCAATGGGGTTGAGAGTCCAATCGGTCTGTTCGATTGCTCTCGACCTACTTCGCAGTGGAGATGCCGCTGAGACTGGTGAACGTCGCAAAACGTCATTGGGTTCGCCTGCGGCGGTATTCGCGATAACGGACGCTGGCATGAAGTCGGTGCCAAAGTGACCGCCATCGTCGAGACGGCCGCGTGGCTGGAAGCCCTGTATGGCCGATGCAATCCTGATCACGGCAACATCGTGCTGTCACCCAAGTCGAAACGGAGGACGGTTGGCACATTCTCCGTCGGGGATTCTCGTCAGTTGCTTGCGGCTGCCGAAGCCATGTCCGGCAAGTCTGACCACTACATCAAAATCAACTTGATGGACGCCCAGGCAATGCGAGAGCGGGCGAGGAAGGGCGGTAACCATGACTTCATTGTCGGCAATCTTGATGAGGTCAAAACGGTGGTCTCATTTCATCTGGATGCCGATGCGGGAAAGTCATCGAAGTACCACAGCCGTGGTGAGATGCTTGAATGCCTCAACGCGATGCCGCGCCCGCCAAGTCTCATTGTCAACAGCGATGGGGTCGACGGGGGCTTCCACACCTACTGGATCTTTGAGGAGCCCATCAGCGTCATTGAAGCCGGCCAGAGATCGCAGATCGCTTCGCTGTCAAAGCGATGGCAAACGCGGTTGAGCGAGCTTGCTGGGGGCAGATTGGATACCACGGGGGACCTCACGCGATTCTTGCGTGTGGTTGGCCAGCCGAGAGCCAACGGCAATGTGGTGTCGTGTCACGAGTATCATCGGGATCGCCTCTATTCGCTGGCAGATCTCACGATTCCGCCGAGCATCAAAGAGGTAGTTCGTGCCTCGCGAGCGGCGGCGTCAAAGCGAATTGCGGCGGCAATTGGTCCGCCTCCGATTCAAGGTGACGTCCACCAGCAAGCTGCGGCTTATGTCGCAAGGATGGAGCCCTCGATTAGCGGCCATGGTGGACACAACAAGTGCTTCGCCGCCGCTTGTGCACTGGTGAAGGGATTCCGCCTCGGTGAACACGACGCAAAACGGATTCTGGAGGTGGAGTTCAACCCAAGGTGTGATCCAGAGTGGTCCGACAAGGAGCTCGATCACAAAGTGCGTCAGGCGATGAGTCGCGACGGCGCGGTCGGCTATCTGCTACGGAGGCCCGCAAGATGATCGCCCAGGAAGACAGTTCGGACTGGCTAACGCGTGAACACGCTGGACTTATTGCGCAAGTCGAGGTTGTCGAATCCGAAGCGAGGCAGCGAGGTATTCGGCTTCCGCCCATCACACCTGCCAAGTCACATGATTCACGAGACACGCAAATGTTGGTCGCTGGCACCATCGGACCTGTCTCGGCTGTAAGCCTCTTGGATGCATACGAGGATCGCTTCAATTCAGGGTCGATGCCCCAGCTGATTAGACAGAAAGCAGCGCTAGACGGAATCGAGGTCGGCGCTGGCCTCATCACTGTGATCGGGGCCCCGCCTGGTGCTGGCAAAACGGCCCTTGCCTCACAAGTGGCATTCGACGCCTGTGAGCTTGATCCGAACCAGATTGTCTACAACCTCAATGCGGAGATGTCATTCGACGCCTTGTTGCGCCGTCAAATCACCAAGGCGACTAGGATCGCGTCCGACAAGGTTCGTTTCGGGCACTTGAGCGATGCCGAACTGAGTCACGTCAAGCAAGCCTGCGAACTGCTTCGGTCCAAGCTCGACCGGTTCTCGATTTACGAGAACCCCGGCATGGGATCGCTTCTTGACCTACTGGGGCAACCTCCGGGGCTGATCGTTGTCGACTACCTGCAGAAGTTCGCACCTGCTGACCAGGACGTGAGGCACGGGGTCAATGCGGTGATGACGATGCTTCGACGGCTGGCGAACGCGGGACACGCTGTCCTCGCGTTGTCGGCCACCAAACGCAGTGTGAAGGGCACTCACGACTCCAAGGAGCTCAGCCTGTCCAGCTTCAAGGAGTCAGGCGAAGTCGAGTTCAACGCGGACTCAGCATACGTCCTCCGAGACGATGGACCAATTGATTCGGGCTGTCAGTACATCCGACGCATGACGCTGGGTCACGTCAAGAATCGCCACGGAGCCAAGGTCGATCGAGCGTTGGAGTTCCACATGCCACGGATGGAGTTCACCGCACCGGCACCGACGGTTCATGAGGAGTTCGCGCAATACGCCGACGATGGTGATCCTTCGAATCCGTTCGGAGGCTCGGTTTAATGCACAAGAAGCTTGAACCAGCTGGTAAGCGCAGGAACGAGATGCGATGGCAGCAAGGCCAGATGATCTTTGAAGAGATTGCGCCCACGCTCCCATCTCCGTCGTATGTAGCGGTCTTGGCATACTGCTGGTTCCGTGCTCGGAACCGTGACTGCATCTTCTCCGAATCAAGCGAGCAGATCTCTCAAGCCACCAAGGTCAGCGTACGACACGTTAAGCGGATTCTCGGCGACTTGGAGAGCGCTGGCGTCATCGTGCTCACGGAAGCATCACGTGGCCGTGGGAGTGTCTGCCGCCGTCGGATCACCGGCAACACCTACTCGATAAAGGGTGACACCACGTCACCCCAAAGCCATGAAGAAAGGGTGACGTCATGTCACCCATCCCCCCAAAAAAGGGTGACACCATGTCCGTAAAGGGTGACATGGTGTCCGTAAAGGGTGACATGGTGTCACCCACCCAGAACAGAACACCGGGACGCGTGTTTTCGCGGTCGCTTCGCTGCGAAAAACGGTCCCCAAAAAACACATGCCAAGACCCTCACGAATTGGACGTGATCGTGCCGTCAAGCGATCACGGGTGTAGGTACTTTTTGAAGATGAGCCGACAGCCAACTCCAAAGGGAACAATCGCTTTCTGTCGTATTGTCGACACGTCGGAAGGAAACAACTCATGGGACGACCAAGAGGTCCACAGGTCACGATCACTTGCCCCATCTGCGGCACGCAGAGATCATTCCCGCCATCGAAGGCGGCGGGAAAAAAGTACTGTTCTCGGCCTTGCCGCGATGAAGGTTTAGCCCGAGTCACCGCCTGGAGCGAACTGCTCTCGAGCGATGGCGTTCTCTATCGGCTGCCAACCGGCTCCGACCCCAATGGTCGTGGAGTCATTGTTGGTGACCAGGTGCTCGTCACTACGCCGAAAGGCTGGCGCGAGCTGCAAATCGAGCACGCCCGTCTTGGCGGCTATCGCATCACGGGCCGCAAGCCAGTTGATGACCAAACAGTCTTGGAATCGCTGCGATGATCGACCCGCCAGTCGGCTCTATCGGCTCGGCTGCATTGACACACCTCTCACACCACCATCAAAGGTATTCTCATGACGCAACGTGGAATCAAAGCTGGTAACGCCTACGTCGAGATAGGCATCCGAAACCGAATCGAGCGCGGTGCCAAGGCGGTACAGAAGAGCCTCGACGGCATCTCTGCACGGGCAACCGCTGCGGGCCGAACGCTTGGGCTGATTGGTGCATCCGTTGGTGCTCCTCTTCTGGCCGCAGCCACCAAGTTCGGCATGGTCGGAGACCAGCTCGACAAGATGAGCAAGCGTACCGGCGTTGGTGTATCGGCACTTTCCGAGCTTGGATTTGCCGCTGAGCAGTCCGGAACGAATCTTCAGCAACTTGGCGATGCCCTCTTCCGAATGAATCGCCGGGTGGCTAACGCAACCACGGACACGGGGCCGGCCGTTCGGGCGCTGGAGGAACTGAAGCTTTCAGCCGAAGGGCTCAATGGCCTGTCGACCGAAGATCGATTCACGGCACTTGCCGAAGCCTTGTCGAAGATGGAGGACCCTGCACGGGCCGCTCAACTCGGCTTTGAGATCTTCGGCGACAACTTCAAGCAGCTTCAGCCACTCATTAACGAGGGCGCAGCGGGACTTGGAAAGCTTCGGCAAGAGGCCCGCGATCTCGGAATCACACTAACCGAGGAAGACGCGACAGCCGCCGCTGAATTTGGTGACGCTCTCAATCGCATGAAACGATCCATGGGGGGCGTAGTGACTCAGATAGGGGCCGCACTGGCACCAGCATTGACGATGGCCACAGGCGGGTTAGCGGGGGCAGCCACAAAAGCCATTGAATTCGCACGCGACAACCGAGAGCTAGTTGTCGCAGTTGGAGGGGGAGCGGCGGCTGTAACCGGGCTCGGGTTCGCTATCGTTGGGCTCGGTAAAGCATTCAAACTAGCTTCCATTGCGGCTGGGGGGATTACTTGGGGGATCGGCCTTCTCACATCCCCCATAGGCATCGCCACGGTTGCAGTCGGCGGGCTCGGGTTCGCGATCTACAAATACACGAAGTTTGGGGCTGACGCTGTTGAGTGGCTGAAGGATAGGTTCGGACCACTCGTTGATACTGTCAAAGATGCGATGGCCGCGATTCAGCAGGCGCTGAGCGAGGGCAATCTGTCGGAAGCGTGGGAACTGACCACGCAATTGATGGAAGCCGTTTGGCTAGACCTTACAAGCGGGATCCAAGACAAGTGGGCGCAGGTCATGGGCTACGTGACCGATGCCGGGCTGACGACCGCTGAGGCCATTGGAAGCGTGTTCGAGGCACTGGCGAACACACTCGGTGGAATGCTGGATGCGTACCGCTCGACATACGACAGCATCTTTAATTTCACGACCGAGAAGATTGGACAGCTCACCGGCGTTGAGACCATTGGCGAAGCATCCGGGTCGGCCTTCGACAGCAGCTTCGGTGGTGTCAAGAATTCGCTTGATGCAACGGTCGCCAACATCCGGCAGTTTGGCCAGAGCATGGGCGACGCTGCGGCCGCACAGAAAGAACAAAACGCGAAGGACCGAGAGTCAGACCGGCTGGAACGGCGGCAACGTCTGGCATCGCTTCGACAATCCCTCTCGGATTCAGCGGGCACGGGGGATGAAAAGGAGAGTGTCAGACTACTCAATAGGCCGGGTTCGGTCATTGACCCCGCACCCGGCATGGACGACCCAAAGATTCCATCTCAAGAGGAGTTCGCCAAACAGATCGCAAGCGTTCAGCTCACGCAAGAGCCGAAAGAAGAGAAGAATGAAACGAAAGGGACGTTTTCGGCGTTCGCTGCCGGCCTGATGGGAACTGCCAGCGTCCAGACCCGTGGAGAAGCGCTCCAGGAACGAACGGCCAAAGCGTCCGAGGAGATGCTAGCTGTGATGAAGGGCCAAGCTGCACAGCCAATGATGGACCCGTTGGTTCATCTGGAATCCATCGCCGTTCCTCGGCAAGGTCGCGATGCCATGTCAATGGATCGCATGACGACTCAAGCCGGACCTATCCGCTCAGCAGACAGGCCAGCAGCTGAGGATCCCACATCGATAGACTCACTGGTCAAGGTCGACTTTATGGCGATGCCAGCAGCAGCCGACATGCGGATGTCGATGGACCACGCGATGCGACAAGCCGAAGCGGTGAACGCCGGCTTCGACCAAGCAATGGCGGGGAGTCTGGTCGGCAACGTCAGTCACGCCGACAAGCCCCAGCCCACCGGACAAGATCGCGTCCAAGATCGGATGCTCAAGGCGATGGAGCAAACAGCAACAAACACCCACAAAGCTCTCACCACCAGGACGATTGCGAGGTTCGCATGATTCAAGGTGTGCCTCGCGAGTTACTTCTGGAATACGTGGAGGCGATGCGACATCACCGTAAAGTGATGGAGGTCTACTTGTCCGCCCACAGCCGAATGCTCTCGAGAACGCCCGACACGGATTTGCAAGAAGAACTAGCCGAAGCAATGGCGGAGTCGCTTCCCCACATCGAAGCGCTGGAGCGATTGCTCGGCGTCAGTGCGGACATGATGGAGCGGATTGTGGCGGAAGAGTTGGTCGGGCTGAACGTGTTTGCGCCTTAAGCAGGTCGTTCGGTGGCACACACGCGATGGCGAAACCTTCAAAATGCGGGTCCTACCTAGGGGGACGGAACCCGAGGGTTTCGTCATCGCGGGGTGTCTCTGATTACAAGATTTCGAAACTGACTTCGCTTCGCCCTGCAGGTTAGCGCCGCGAATCAAGTAGTGACTGTTGATGGAGCGGCCCGAGATTTACCCCGCGCCGTGCTGGCCATAGATCGGGTCGGCAGAAAATGTCCACCATGGTGGACAACTCTCGGAGGCGGTCCGGAATGTTGACAATTGTCAACAAATAGAAAATGAAGGCGAAGCCGTCGATCGCTTGGATGGAGAAACAGACGTGAGCACAAAGAATGGCAAAATCCGAGACGATTTAGCGAATCTGGCCGAGTTGGTCGCGGTCGGCTACAAGGTTCGCGACGCGGACAAATCCGGAGCGAACGAGGGGTCCGCGAAGTGGCGGTGACGGGACCTGATTGAGTCGCCCGAAGCGGTTGAAAATGTGCGCAATTGCGCTCGAAAATACGACCAAGCTATCGCCGAATACAATTGTATTCACCGGATCCAAGTATTGGGTGCAGCAATGACCCCGGATTGCACGGGTACAATTGTACCCGGCTCGTTGGCGTGCTCGTCGACCCTGTCGATGCTCGTGTCGAGCTTCTTTATGGGAATCCCCATGTTGCGGCTCAGCTCGGCGGTGCACCTATGTTCCCTTCCTCGGTCGACCATTCGTGGCAGGCATCAGCTACCCAAGCTTCGCCTTGATCTTAAGCACACCAATGGCGATCGGTTTCTCAAGTTCGACACCGGCCTTGAGCCGAGCCGCGTAATGCTTCATCGCATCCGCCCTGTCGAGCATGTCCTTTGCATCTTCGACTGAGATAAGAGGACTAACTTGACTCATCGCGGTGATCCAGCAATAACAATGCCCATGTCTGGCTGTCGCGTTGACTTAGCAACCTTCGCGGCTTGGCTTTCCCGACGTTCCTACCGGGAAGGCGACAACGGCCAATCTCTAGCCTCTATTTGAATTGGAATACACCAGTCCGGCGATCGGTCGGGACCTAAGTGATGATCTGGCATAGGCCAGGGAGTAATACTAACCGGGGTGGGAGTTAGAGCCTGCCTTGCTAAGCGGGTCGCCGGACTGGTGTATGCGCGTGCCGATAAAGGTGCGCGAAAGCGAGAACTATCATGTCAGGGATCCTTGAATCCTGCACCCGGCTGGCGTTCATTCTCCCCGCCGCCATCGGGCTCCGTTGGGCCCAACCACCGTTTGGGTCGCGATACCAATCGACCAACGGTGCATCGCAAAAGACGCTCGACGAAGCCCGGCGTGAAGGCAGACGCCGCCGACGCCAGCGGCGGAACAAACGACGCCACGCAAGATCTAAAGTCTATCGAGAGGCGTTGTCAGTGCTCCGGCCGACGCTCGGCCCTCAAGTTGCCTTATGCCGCGTCTTGCTTAAAAACGGCAACGTTGCAGGTGCAACCATCCAGGCGCGGGCGATCTTGGAATCGTTCGTCGTTGCCGAGCATCTGGCCGCGAAAGGTAGCCTGCCCGAAGGTATCGCAATGGACGCCATGCTGGCCAACTTGCGTTCCTGCCAAAAGCTCTCCAGCGATGAGTTCATCGGCCTCATGAAGGCATGGGAGTGCTTGGAGCGATCCTCCAAACCCGATGACCTTGGAGCACCGTCCACGGCATTGGCGGCTCTCGAGTCGCTACTCACGAAAACATGGTCGTCATCAGGCGTAGACAACCAACGTCGCAAGCGTCGGTTTCAGCGTGAAGGGTCCAGGCTCATGGATCGTTTTGATCCGTCACCCGAAGCTCAGGACAGAGCGGAGATGGTCAGCCATGCATGAGGACTTGCAAGAGATCACCGAGACGGATCGGCTCCGAGCCCAGGAATGGATTGCCTTCACGCTGCGAGGTATTTCAGAGGCAAGGGCCTACGAACTGACCGACGCGAAGGTAGACCATGTCGAACGCATGGCCGCCTGGGGACGCATGTCTCGCTTCATTCCAACGCCTGAAGAGATCGCGACCAAGTGTGCTCGCATCAGAGCGACTTGGCCAGATCCCACGGCGGGCGATTACCGGCGTAACGGTTTGGCCGTGTTCAAGGTGACGGGGGCGCACTACGCGGCCTGACTCCGCCCCTCAGTCGACAGCCAATTGTCTAGCCGGCCACCACGTGCGCCGGCTGTAATCTCCAGCGAGACCTGCACCATTTGAGACTTCAGCAATGGCAACCCAGTTCAGGTTGTTCATGGATGATGAGAACCACAAGCAACGAAACAACCGCACTACGACGACAGCAGCGATTCCGCGCCAGGATCCGGAGAGTCGCCGCCTACTGGACTTCCTGATGCACCACGGCACGTGCCCCTGCAAAACCATCGACGAATTGTTCCATGACGGCCGCAAGTCGCTTCGTGAACTCCGAATCGACGGACATCGAATCGAATCCCGTCCCGTCAATGGCGTCCCAGCCTACGTCTACAAGGGCTTCACACCACGCGTCCGTATCACCGAGTCGCAGCAAGCTCGGTACTACGCATCGGACCACTGGCGACGGACATCAGCGGAACGCAAGAGCGTGGACGGCTTCGTCTGTACTCAGTGTGGCGGTCGCGAACGATTGGAAACGCACCATTGGCGATACGATCTGTTCAACGAGGACGTGCTCTACGATCTTCAAACTCTCTGCCGTGGGTGCCACCAGCGGCTACATGAGCGTCTGAGGGAATCGCGGATCTATTTTCCGAGAGCGGTTCCGCCGGCTGTTGCGAGGGCGTTGGGGTGGGCTGGGTGAGGAGAGCAAGGTGCTTGATTCCAAGTCTCGCGATCCTCATCCGACTCCATAGCTTCTCAAAACGCTGCTACGACGCAATACGCCGCCTTCGGCGAACCATTCCGGTCCCAACTAGTGCGGTTCCGAATACATAGGCGAATGACGACAACTCTGGGATCGCAACTGAGGTAGGCGTGTAGTCATACGCAACCTGGAATGTTGAAGTCAATTCTTGTCGAATCGTACCAGTATCTATTGTCGTGAAAGGATCCCACCTAAAGCCGCCAGGCATAACACCAAACGGAAACAATTCAGTCGTATGGCCGAATGACACCTGGATTGGAATAGTCAATCCGCCCAAGAACCCATCCGGAGCTTCGAAAGCAAGAAAACCCGTATCCGCAACTATCTGCTCGACCAGCACACTAGCCTGCTGATTGGGTGAGTCATTCGTATACGGCTGGAACTGTCTTAGATTCTCCGTGGCTGAAGCGTCTACCCCGAGCCCTGAGATCGCGTAGCTCGAGGTCACATTCCAAGACGAATGCCCGATGTACTCAGGTATCGGTTGTCCACCGGTCGCCGTCGAACTAGCGATAGTTCGTAGAACATGTTGTTGGCGGAAGAAAACCGTTTCGATCTCACCGTCAACCGGCGAGAAGTTCGGCAATTGAACAAGCAAAGTACTGCTCAGCGAAGACCCCGCCTCGGTATCGGACGTCATCTGGGTCACGCTATCAGCCGGATAGAGAATTAGGTCGCCCGAAGCCAAGTTGAACAGCCCCAGCAGCGACCAAAATGGTATGGCAAGTATCGCCTTCATTCGATCACCTCTATCTCATTGGAGAAATTAATCAAACGCTACAGAAGCTTGCGACAACTGAGTGAGTATCCGCATGGCTTCGATTAGCTATTGATTCATGTCGTTCATGAACGTGGCACCAAAAAACAAACGATCTCCAATAACGGTTCATTGAAGGCGGTGTAAGTCAAGAAATGACTCATGCTTAGGGCCGACCAACGCGCACAAGCAAAGAGTAGTGGAGACTCGCTCGACCAAATCTCCTAGATCGTGAGTTTGCGAAAACAGTCGCCCGCGACCCAATAAAAATCGTCGATTAAGAGACTCTTAGACGTCGGGGCCCCAGAAACTGGAGCATCGCGAACAAGCTACAAGAGAAGCGACTCATTCCTTGATGACAGACAAAGCGGCCCCGCCATCCTTGTTGAATCGTTCCGAGACTTGTGCGGTTGCACCACGACCGATGATGGGGCAAGTCCTGTGGTTCCGAACGCCGTAAGCCCAAAAATCTAGCCCACGGCTTTCACGGCTTCCGCTGAGGTCCGTCCGCGACCAAATGCAAATAGGAGGCACGCGACAAATAGAAATGCTGCAAAGCGTGGTTCGGGAATCACCGCAGGAGCGTATGAAAGCGAAGCGATGAATCCAGATCCGGCAGGGGGTCCAACCGGTGTTCCAGCGCCAGTCGACTTATCTAGATTCAAGAGTTGGCTGAGTGTTCCATTTGCACCAACGTCGAATGCCCAGAGTTCGCCGCTGATGGGATCGGCCGCGACGCTCAATACGCCCTCGTGGCCAATGTTGCCAATGAGCGATGTCACGCCCGTAAGTTTGTCAAGCGTGTAAAGGCTGTTGGTGATGTTGTCCACAGTGAACAAGGTGTTGGTAGTTCGATCGAAGGCAGCTCCCGAAACAAGCTGATCAATGCTCGAGATCGCTGTTGTTGTATTGGAGCTTGGATCAATTCGATAAAGTGTGTCCGAAATAACATCGATCCCAAGCAACTCGTTGTCTTCCCAGTCGTAGACAAGACTCGTGATTCGTACACCTAGGTCAGCTAACTCAACGCTCGCGCCACTCGAGCGATCAACACTGATCAACCGCGACTGGTTTGCAATGGTTAGCAACGAGTCCAGAGATGGGTCGTATGCAAGGGTTCCCGCAGCCGGCTCGCTAGTAAGGCCAACGTCCATTGTCAATCCATCAAGCGTCGATACTCGCGATAGAATGGATCCAGAAGAGCCGGCGGCCTTTAATGCAAATAACGTTTCAGCTTTGGTGGTTATCGCCGATGCAATCACCAAGAAAGTTACGCCGAATCTCAAAACGCTGTGACTCATAACAGTCTCCTATTTTGGGTTGCAGGTGTTCACGAAGCGTGGTCTTGCGTACCGAAAGTGTACAAAAGGCGACCTCGTTGGGCTGGTCGGGCTATAGTTGAATCACATGAGGGAGGGGAATCTTCCTGGAGGTGCGGCGATGGGTGGGTGGACACCACTTGGCTTGTTAGTTGACTGCAGTGAATGCCTTGCCTACGGGCCGAGGATTGACCGAGAAACCCCATGACATGCTGTGACTACAAAGTTCGTCACCGCGGTGACCAGACTCCCTCGGGCGGGCCGCCATGCTGGAGGCTTACGCCAACGATCAGTGGGTCGCGGAGCACCTGAGTGCTGAGGATACTGCGCGAGTCATCCTGGATCGTTTTGGCCGGCTGGTCGCGCAGGAGATGCAACTGATTGAGTTGACGGCCAAACAAGCGACGGCGGGTGACGAGCAACGCGGCTCGACTTGATGCAGACCGTTATTTGCAAGCCCCATCGGCGTAGGCTCTACGTAATTCAGACAGCTCGTCACCCGTCAATGAAATCGGAGCAAATGAGCAAGGGGCAGTTCCGCCTGACTCATTGACCTTGTCGATCAGGTCATCCAAGCGTCCATCCCCATAACGCCAGATCGCCTCGAACCGATCGACATACTGATCGACTACCGGCGACTCGGTGAGTGAGATCAAATTCTCGAACGTTCCAAGCTCGGCGTTCTCGGACCAGTTGAGTGAACCGGTGAGTACTTCACGATCGTCAACGACCAGGAATTTGCAGTGCAGCTGGAGTGCCGTTCGATAATCCCAGAATCGCGAATACACCTTGTAGCGAACATCGGCCCCAGCGATCGCCAGAGCCTCGTCATAAATCGCGTTGGGCGTCCGCGTCGTGCGATAGTGGAACTCTTGTTGGTCCAAGATCATTCGGACGGATACGCCGCGTTCCATCGCCAACAGAAACTCGTTGTGTAGATCGGCCCTACGAAAATGAGCCGATGCGATTTTGATCGACGACTCTGCCGACCGGATCGCTTGAATGAGCCTCTCGCCGCAGACACCAGGAAGCTCCGCTGCACTGCGAAACGTGGGTTCGCCTTTGTAAGTGGTCGTTTCCATGTTCGCCGACGTGAACCGAACGTCGGCTTTGAATTCGTCTGAGTCTAGAGGCTGAAAACGCTTGGCCCCGTACTCCTTGGCGTTCTCCCAGATGAATTCAAATTCGTTCTGGAAAGCAGCGACATACGCTGGCTCATCGATCCTCAAAAGATCTTCGTCGTATCGTGTGTACGCTGAACGGGACCAATTGGCGCTGCCGGTGACCAGCAACTCCTGATCGGCAATCACGAACTTGTGATGCATGACCTTGGTGACGTACTTGACGTCACCGCCGGCGTCCTCGATCGAGTCGGCGAGGTCCGATTCCTTTCGGGCATTGTGCAAAATCAGGCGCACAACGACGCCACGTTTTGCAGCCGCCTTCAGCTTCGCACGTAGGCGCGTGTCGCTGAAACTGTAGATGGCAACGGCCAATCGGTCGTCGGCCCCGTCAATGGCATTCTCGATGGTCTTCGGCACATCCTTGGACGGAGCAAAGTAGACATCGACTGCGAAGACGGGAGTAGCAAACAGGAGGGCAAGTAGAAGTCTCACGGTGTCAGCACCAGCTCGGTTGGTCGATGATCGCTGGTGGTCTCATCGTCGGGGAAATCATTGGGGCGTTTGATGATTTGGCACCTGGGGTTCCAATCCCGCGCTGGACCCGCCACGAACGCGAAGTCGATCATGGAGTTGGGGAAGTCATCCATGCCGTCACCCGCGTGTCCACGCCCTCCATCGGACCAATTGGTATCGATCCATTCCTCGGGCTGGACCCACTTCCAAACTCCGTCCCGCATCATCGCTGCGAATCCAGGATTGCCCGTCCCCGTGACA
>JBCDIU010000010.1:0-200488 GCA_038748615.1 Planctomycetota bacterium
CCATGTCCGAGCCGCCTTGATCAGCGACGGTGACCAACTTCACGATCACATCTCCAGCCGTCCGGGAACTCCCTACACTCGCCCAGCCAGGAAGAATAGGCAGCCTGCGTTGACCTAATGCCGATTAGCGTGCCTGCACCCCGGGAGAACGCTTCCGCGTCCTCCGTCCGCTTTAACGGGCAGGCCATTTCCAACCGAATCGGCTCAACAAATCACCGTCCTTGATGACCGTGGCTCCATTCTCTTTGTTCAGCCGAATCGAGACACATTCGTCACTGGATTCCAAGTCGTCTATCAAAGCTTGATTGTGGCTAACCACAATGATTTGGCTGTATGCGGCCGCCATGCGAATCAGCCCGGCCAAGGCTGGCATGAGATCAGGATGAAGACTGTTCTCGGGTTCATTGAGCACCAGCAATTCCGGAGGCCGAGGTGTCAATAGTGCGGCGGTTAAGAGCAGGAACCGAAGTGTTCCGTCGGATAATTCAGCGGCCGAAAGATTCCGTAACATCCCAGGTTGCGTCAAAGTGAGCTGCATCTTGGCGTCGCGCCTTTCCACCCGAACTTGCGAACCCGGAAAGGCGCAGTCGATCACCTCGTCGAGTCCGCGATGGTCACCAATCTCACGAATCGTTTGGAGAGCCGCCGCTAGATCCCGACCGTCTCCGGAGAGGACCGGTGTGAATGAACCGATCGACGCCAGACGCGCTGGCGCACGGACATCAACGCGAAACGTGTCGTAGAAACGCCAAGACGCCATGGCCTCGCGCGCCACGATCAACTCGGGCGCGTTGAATGGGTCGGAATACTCGGTCAACATGCTGCCATATCGCGACAAAGGCAAGTCAACTTGTTGCCACGCTCCCTTTTCGAGGCGACACCGAAGACTCGTCTTGCGACGATCAGCACACAGAAACTTGGCCTCCATCATGGCACCGCGCCACAGGCACTCTCGCTTCATCTCGGGATCATGATCGAACGCGGAGCTGGCAGGGATCGGAAGCCCCAAATCCAAGCAATAACTGTGCGGCAAACCGGCGAAACCCAAACGAAGACCCACGGGATCCTTCTTATTATGTTTTGGGCCCGCCCAACGGATCGAGTCAAATCCTCCCTCACGTGCGATGGATTCACCGAGGCGTCCTTGCGCTGTTTCCGATAGCAGACGAAGCGCACGATAGACATTCGATTTGCCCGACCCGTTCGGACCCGTGACGACGTTCACCTGCCCCAAACTCAGGATCAGGCTTCGAACCGATCGGTAGCCTGCAATTCCAATTCGTTCGATCAAGTCGAAAGCCTCCTTTCCGCTCTTACGTCAATGCAAAGGTGCACATTCAAATGCACATTGAATATGACAGAAGACTTGTTCGCCCGCCGTCTCGCCATGGCGTCAAACTTGATTGTGCCTCGATGTCCGACGCTTCGGAAACCAAAGCCCAACTCGCGCGCGGTACGCATCGTAGCTTGCTCCAAATCGGCGCGAAAGATCGCGTTCCTCGACGGGACGAACAGCTCCTTGCCACAGAAAGGCACCAGCGAGCGAATACGCCATGACCGGAACGCTGCCCAAACACCACCCGACCGCCATCCCCTGGAGGATGCCGGCGACCGCCATCGGATTGCGAACATATCGGTATGGTCCTACCGCGACTAATCGTGGAGCCGTCGCGGTGGGCAGAGGCGTTCCACTTCCCAATGTCGACATCGTGATCCCACTCCAAAGGCCGAGACACGATGCCGCCAAGAGCAGAGTCAGCGACGAGAAACCCTGGTACGCGTGCTGAAAATCACCGACTCGGAAATGGCCTTGAAGTTCGACGATGCCGAGCGGCAACACCCACAAAAACACTCCCCAGAAAATGACCGTCTGACCAAGCGTCCAAAACAGCGCCGATGGACGCGTCATCCGCGTAACGCGAATCGTCGCGGGCGTCTGGGTCGTACTGCCGTGGATGGTTGCCATCGCCAGCGACATACCCGCCATCATGACCATCATGGACGACGCGATCCATGCTTCCCCTGTTTGCGAGCTGGTCGCGATGCAAACCAGCGTCGGATACCAGGTTGCCACGGCGACGCTCCAAACCATGATGCCGGCGTTGGGGTGACGCTTCCAAATCCCAACGGCAACGGCCACCGATCCACCGATCCACCGATGATTAAGACTGCGTCCGCCAACCAGAACGACCACACTGAATCAGGCGGTCGACTGGCAGGCTGAAACCAGGCCACGCTCGGCGGGAAGGTCACCAAAAGCACCCACCAAGCCATGACGAGGGCCGCTTGAATCAAAAAGTATGCGGGAACGATTCGTTGTGGATGCATGATGAGATTGTAGTAATCTCGCCAGGAGTTGAATCATGGCTCCAGCATCGCGAGAGGCTGTCATGGGGCGAACAAGCCGCGAACCAGACCACCTAGCCCCTTGTCACCATCAATGTTGAGCTGCTTTTCCAAACAACACCAACAGCCGGCACATGGGAACCAATATGTCTGATGACCTGTTTATTGATTCACTCGGTGACAACCCATCCTCGCTACCACTGCATGCCCACAAGCGAATCGAGAAATACGCGGGAGAGCGGGTGGTCGTGCCATGTCGCCGGCTCGACGTCGAACAGTTTTCTCGAATGCGCCTCTGCGAGCTCGATGCCATCGAGGACCCGCGTCCTGAGCGATACCTGTACTGGGGCGGCGAGGAATTCGATCGGCTCTACACCAATTACAACCAGGTCGTGTGGAAGGTCCGCTGGCGCGACCATGACCTGGCAATCGTTCACATCGAATGGAAGATCTCGATGCCCTCGTTGACGACGAGAATCGATCATTCTTTCTAAATCAGCTCGACGGCTTTGAAAAAAATCACGGCTTGATCGTCTTGGCCACCACCAACCATCCCGAACGAATTGACGCCGCGATCATCAACCGACCAAGTCGATTTGACCGGAGGTATCACTTTCATCTGCCTTCGCTGCCTCAGCGAATCGAATACCTGCAGTACTGGCAATGTCGCCTAGCGGAACAGACGGGCTGGTCGGAAGCGAAGGTGCAGCCAGTCGCGGCCGATTGCGATGAGTTCTCATTTGCATACATCAAAGAGCTGGTCATCAGCAGCGTCATGAAATGGATGCAAGGAACGGACCACAACTTCGTCGAAATCGCCCGCGACCAAGCCAAAATGCTCCGTCGACAGATGAAAACCGAGACCAACGGGTAGACGCTTGATCTAGCGTCGGCAACCCTGAGAAAGTCTTTTATCAAGACGGGCGATCGGATTTGGATCAATGGGCGATACAGAATTCGAATCTGTGACCTCTACGATGTCAATCACGCGGGCAATTCTTTTATCCCGCGTTTTACGGTGTTTTTGCGATTTCGATTAGCTCAAGAATTCCCAAAAAATCTGCTTTGGACCGCCGAAACGGAGCCATTTTGGAATCATTGTGGTATCACGCTACGCACGTTGACTTGAGGGGCGGAGCCCATGACGGCCACGCTATGGCCACCATCCCGCTGGGGTTTTGCTCCCACGCTTTGAGCCACCGAAGCGCCTTCTTGAGCGACATCGGCCTTTCACGATGCTTGATCACGCCTGTCTGAGCGTCGATCAGCACGATGTGGTAACACGCCTTTGTGAGCCGATCTTCGAACCTTGCCGGACCGAGGACCACACGCTTTCGGCGCATCGAGCAACGGATCCCTTCCCGCCCCATTTGAATCAGATATGCCTTCGCCTCATCCCGGGTGAATTCATCCGGGTGGATCGACGATACGGCCATTCCATTGTGAAACTGAACAATCCACGTTGTTGCCGACATGCTGCCTGGGTTTCTTGTCATCTCTGCCCTCGATCAAAATTATCCGATCTAGTCCGTCGTTGTGTTTACCGCTCCCTGAATGGGGGCATGCTGACTGGCCACCGGTCACGTTTGGTCCGGTTGCGGTATTTGCACAAAAAAACCCGCCGGTAGCGGTGCTAGCAGCGGGTTTGGGTGATCGAAAAAACGCCTCAGGTGATCCGCAACGACCGAGATAGCCGGGATTCACACACTCAGCCAAAGCACCTGAAGCTGGCCCCCCGCCCCGTGTGCAAGCTGGTAGCGGGAAGATTCATTCAACATGCCACAACCGCCGCTCACGGGCAATCAGGGGGCATCGTGGGTATCTTGGCGGCCATGTGTTTTTTCATACCATCCGGCACCCGATGCTCAATCGCTCGTGACGACGATGCTCGACGGTGGAAACCACACACCACCACCCGCGACCTGACATTTGCCGATTTCCGCACGAACAACAGCGGAGCGTTCACGTTCGAGCAAGACGGCTGGCTACTGCTCATCCGCTGCGATGCGGTAACCGAGTCGCCAGAGGACCGCTGAGACGTCTTTGGCGAACTGATCGACGTGTTCCTCGTCTTTCGTCCAATCGGCGGCGTGGGTCATCTCGTGGATCTCCACTTCCAGCCTTCGCCGGCCTTCGAGCGTCTCCCGCACCCGGATGGCTTTGTCCCGGACGCCCGGGGCGTCACACCAGCCGTCGGACTCGTCATCCAGATCGTCAACGTAGATAAAACGGTAGCGTCGTCCTGAAATCGTGACGTGCATCCGCTCCGCTCCGTGTGGTCCAGTGTGACAAACTGAACATCGGTTCGGTCGCGGTCACTAGCCAACCAAGCGACTTATTCGGTTCACATGCCCCGGTGATTGCGGGCCATCGTCACTGGCACTTAACTGCATCAGATACGCGTCTTCGGCTGCGTCCTCGTAGAAATCACGGAGCACGGAAATTGCCCGAAAACCGCACGCTTTGAAAAAGAGTTGTGCGTACAAGTTCGATTCCCGGACCTCCAGCATGATCCGATTGCGGCGATCAAGGCTCAGCTTTCTAGCCAATTTGGCAACCATCTGACGGCCGTATCCATTCCGCCGAAACGCATAGCTGACGGCGAAGTTGAGGATGTGCAATCGGTTTTTGTGGAGTTCGTAGATCATGTAGCCAGCGATCTTGTCGCCATCCATGACAACCATGCCAATGCAATTTCGCTGGCGAAGACACCGGATAAAATCCTCTTCGGTCCAGGCAAACTCAAGACTTGCCCGCTCGATTGCCAGCACTTCTGGCATGTCGGTGCGAATCATCCACCGGATGTGTCCTTTGCCGATTGGCTTATTGTGCTTGCCATCCATGCTGATTGTCGCGCTAGTCTGGTGTTGGAAGTTTGATGTCAAACATCCTGGACTCGGTTCCGTCCACTTGCACGTACCCGACAGCGCAACCGCCACCGCGACGAACCGCTTGGGACAAAGCCCACAGAAAACGTTCGTCGGCAAACGTGTCAGCTTCCAATATCAACCTGCTCGCCCGTTGCTCAATGCACGGGACCAATCGCGTAGTCTCTTTCATGGTGATCTAGCCGCCCGGTGATCGCGTAAATCATGTTGTGAATCAATGTCGTCAACTCACTAGACGTCATTCACTGACCGATTCGTCACCTGATTATTCTTGACAGCACGCCAAAGAGGTGGATGATGAGGACACACGCAGTCGGTCTACGTGTGCCTCACCGTCCAGTGTTGGTTACCAAAGCCAACGGGTCGGGCAGGCGATCGTCTCGCAAACCATCGCGGCCCTATCGAATCATTATGAAAGATATGAAACGATGAGCCGAGTTTACACTGCAATGAATGCAACAACAATTGCGACGATCGCGAGGTGCTGCTGAAAGCAAGAAGTCCAATCCGTGTCACCGCAACGACACGTAGACCATGGAGGGTTGGATTCCCTTCAGGTCATTAGCAGTAAAGAATCGGGGAGAACGCTTCAGTCCATCAGGGTATCGGGCAGAGGAACGAGTGGCCAAAGTGTCTCGCTCGTGAATGCAGCGTGTTGATGGCAGAGCTTGCAAGCTAAGTCGGCGAACAATCGTCGATGGGTTTCAAGTGTCAATGGACGACGACGTGCGGTCTCGCAAACCAATTTAGATCACTCAGCAGGGCAAACAAATCTTGGCTCTGTGACCCGCAACCAAGTCGGTCAAAGGACCCGAAAGGGAAAACCGCCTGAAAGGTGATCTGGCCGTGATGGTCAACATGCCATCGCTAGCAACCAACACCCCGAACTACTCGCTGCTTAATACCCGCCGGCTGTCAAATCGGGGTTGTCCCTCTTTTGACCGTAATGGGTGCGGTACGCTCAAAAAGGAACAAACCATTAACTGGCTACCGACCCACTGTCGCCATGAAAACCTGAAATCCGCCCGCCACGCTCATCGACGTTTAGCGTCTATTAGCCTGGGAACGAACTTGAGCCGCGTGGGCCGCGACCCACACAAACCAAAACAGGAACGATTCAATGGGTGACACGGCAATTTTGCTTGACACCGAAGTCAACAACTTGATCGACAAAGATCCGATCGAAGTTGCGTGGGCATACTGGGAGTTCGATGGTTGTGGTGTAATTCACTCGCGACGCTTTCGTCCTTTGGGGCCAATCTCTGCCGGTGCGGCATTGGTTCACGGCATACTCCCGTGCGACTTGGCCGACCAACCGCCTTCGTCGGAAGCAATCGAATTCGTGCCTCGTGCCGATTACACGATCGCCCACAACGTCGATTTCGACTGGGAGGTGATGGGCAGCCCGCCAAGCACGAAACGGATATGCACCCTCGCGCTCGCTCGGAAGGTTTGGCCTGATTTTGAATCACACAAGCTTGGTGCGTTGATCTATGAATTGAGGGGTTTCACTCCAAGGACGCGCGACATGCTTTCCAACGCCCACGAAGCCGGAGCCGACGTTGGTCTTCTAGCGACCGTTTTGGACGCGATTATGGGCGCCCTCGGGCTTTCCACGATTGAATCGCTTTGGGAGGCCAGCGAATCGGCGAGAATCCCCGAAGTCATTCGCTTTGGAAAACACTCTGGGTCGCGAATCGAAGACCTTCCGAGCGACTACGTGAGGTGGCTGCTCAACCAGGACTGGCTTGATCCGTACATGCGGATGGCCTTGGAATCCTAGATAGGCCGCTGAGGCTTAGTGAGAATAAACGCTGTGGACCGCAACCCACGCTAACTCCACCAACACAACCGGGAGAACAAAATGGTTGCTTCGGCAAACACTGAATACGATCCATTGCCCTACATGAAAGACGTTTCGCAATCGATCTACAGAGAGATTTGCTGCGTTCAAGCGATGACTGGCATGAGCCGGAACGAAGCGGAACTAGTCGTATCTATGGCGTCGATTGCCCCAGCGGTTGCACATGCCGCTGCGGCGATAGGCAAGGCACAACCGTCGCTAGGGGAAACACGGGAGATCGTCAACAAAATCATTGAATTGGTCAACAACGAGTGCCGGGACTAAGAACCTATGACACCAGACCACATACTGAACGAATTTCCCGGTGCTGCGATCGATCGCAGAGACGTTTTTTGTCCCGAAGTGAGGTGAATATGAACGACGAAGAAATCAAATCGATGATCGCCGAATTCCAGTCGGCCGGCCCAATGGAGCACAGAGCCCTTCTTCTGCTGTGTCGCGAAATCGAACGCACCACTAGGCATCGATACCGGGATTCGATCCAAGCTGCCGTACACCGTGCTTACGAACGCGAAAACGTCCGGAAAGATTTGGACGAGCTAGAAATGCGGCGATTCAAGGAATCGAAGGAACGGAAAAGTGACGAGCGACTAACGCAAATTTGAAGCCAACCAACCAACACTCACCGCAACGAGTGGCATCTACACGGGAATCTATCACCAATGGCGAAAAAGAATCGCAACCGGCAGTAATGCCACAAACGGAACTTTCTAAGCCAAGAAGCCGCAGAACAAGCTATCCCAGCTATCCAAATCCTGAACGATAGCAAGGGGAAGTCAAAGCGAAACAAGGGCTTGCACACCTACTACTGCAAGAGATGCGACAGTTGGCACGTCGGTCACTCCGCAAGCTATTGGTGGCAGCGCACTAAAAGTTCGCCACACCGATCCAAAGTAGTTTCAGGCCGCACACGCCCCTAACGAGGTGACACGATGGCAGACAAAACCGAATCAGACGACGTCGCGATCCGATCTCGTGGTGTGATGGGGCGAGAACGAGCCTGTGTCGATCGCTTGTTTGAGATTATCGAGGCCGACAACGACTACTTCATAAAGTCACGGAAGCTGGCCCTGTTGAAGATCCGGGGTCCAGTCGAGGACGTGCCTTTGCAATCGGTTCAGGAAGCATACGAAAAAGCGATGCGGTTGCGACACGAGTTCACGGATGATCACGGCGGCCTGTTTGCCGACCGGATCAAGGCCATCGCTTAACCCGCATTAGGTTTTGAGGCTAAATCGCACACCTAATACGAAGAAACGAAGCCTAGTTTGTAAATGACAACGAAAGGAAAGAGACATGGGACGTGAAATTCGAATGGTGCCTCCCCACTGGGACCACCCCAAGGGGATTCGCCCCAATGGGCGAGAAGGCTATCAGCCGATGTTTAATGAACTGTTTGAGGATGCTGCGACTGTGTGGAAGCAAGGCTTTGCAAAGTGGCAGTCTGGTGAGCGTCCAAGCTACTACAGCCTTGAAGAAGGTGAGCCAGAACCAGAATTCTGGGAGTACCACGGGGGACCGCCGGGCCGCGAATACTATCGACCGTGGAAAGACGATGAGGCGACGTGGTATCAGGTTTGGGAGACCGTCAGCGAAGGAACGCCCGTGTCACCACCCTTTGCAACCAAGGAGGAACTTATCGAGTACCTCGTTGCCAATGGGGACTTCTGGGACCAGAAGCGTCGAGCTGACAGCAGGTCTCATGTCATGAGTTGTGATCCGTGGCCACGACATGTAGCAGAATCGTTCGTCAATGGACCTGGATGGGCTCCTTCGATGGTCGCTGACGCGAGCGGCTTGCGATCAGGTGTTGAAGCCCTCTCGGAAAAGCAACGCACCGGCGAGGTGACATGATGACAGACGCAACCGGCGACCCATTTACCGAAGAAGCTTTGGCTGTCGCATGGGACAGGTTCCAGTATTTCAAGAACGAAGCGGATGCTATTTCATGGTGGCACTTCTTCAAGAAATGCGATGCCTACGCACGTGCGGACGGTGCTCTTGAAACCTACTTGGCGATTGCAAAGCTCGCCGCCGACTACATCGACCCAGAACCCGCTTAGGTTTTGAGCCTAGTTCGACCATTCTCGAACAACCGGCATTACTAAGATCAGCCGACTAGTTCTATTTGTAAAAAGTGAAAAGCATGCCTGAATCAGTGAGTGAAACGACGCTCGTTTCAGTGAATTGCCCTATCGCTACATGGTGCGAAAAAACAGGAACACGCTGCCAGAGCGGTGGTGGCGGCACCTACTGGGACATGCCAATCGATGCGGACCAAGGCGGCCGGTCGTGGCTTCGCGTCCACGAGCCAGACAAACAAGGCTTCTACTCGATGGAGTTCTACGGAGAATCTTATTGCGCTGGCGATGTGACGTTGAAAAGCAACGGTTTCTTCGGCCACTTCGACAAGCTTGAAGACTTGCAGACGCTGCGATCACTCATCTTGAAAGGATACAGCCAGTAATGTGACCAGATTCGATCGAAGGGATACTGGCACTGATATTCCTGTTCCTTGTCGGAGTGGGAATTGCAGTCGGATACGCCATCGGGGTGTTCCTCTAGTCGCCACGCGATGAATCCGCACTAGCTGATCTGCCTAAGCAGCGAACCTAATCCGAAATTTTGAAGCCTAGTTTGGAAAACAGCAACCAAAGGAAACAACCGATGCGATACTTCTTGGGTACCGAATTTCATGAACGCCCCTATACCATCGAACTGATCAGCGTTGGGATTTACCGAGAAGACGGCAAATCGTTCTATGCCGAATCTCTGGACTATCGCGACGAGGAAGCGAGCGATTGGCTGAAAGCGAACGTGATCCCGCACCTTTGGAAAAACAAGATTGGCAACGCTGCGGAATGGCGTCGGCATCCAGAAATCACGGGCGGTTTATTCCGACGCGAAACGATCGGCAGGCTGGTCACTGAGTGGATTGGTGACGACACACCCGAGTTTTGGGGCTACTACGCCGACTACGACTGGGTTGCCTTCTGTTGGCTGTTTGGTGCGATGGTCGACTTGCCAAAGGGCTGGCCGATGTATTGCCGTGACATCAAGCAGCTAGCAGACAGCATGGGTAACCCAGAACTGCCAAAGCAGGTTTCCGCTGAGCATCACGCGTTGGCTGATGCGAGATGGAACCTGACTGCCTTGTCGTCGCTTGAAGCAATGTCAGTCTCTTAATAAGAGGGGAAACCGTGGCAAGCCAATCAGAGAAGCTCGACTTCAAGAACGATCGTCTGACGATCAGGGAGATCACCCAGAACGGGTACACCTTACGTCAGTCCGGAATCCTGTACTGGTATGAGAAAGTCGATGAAGAAGGCGTTTTGGTCGACAAGGTTTATTTGCCGGAATGGGTGTGTGGCCTGCTTTCCAAGACGGCAAAGGAATCAAGGCTGCAAGTCCAATCGCAGATCAGAGCCACGATCGGAATCACCACGTAGCCGAAACCCGCACTAGCTTTGAGCCTAAACAGCAACTCAAGGGATTCACGGTACTCCAGCCAACGAAATGATGGAGCGGTCTAGGATCGACTGACATGGCATCCCAACAGGTGATATGCAGTGTGCCCAATCCGGTGCGAAGCCGGCTTTAGCTTTGACCAAGAGAGGTGACACCATGACAGCGATCGACGAAGCACTTGATGAAACCGGCTTTGAAGCCTGTCAGTTTGGGCCTGATGAAAGCTCATGCGATCAATGCGGCAAGCGACATTGCCAGTTGCATTTCGGCAATCGCGACTACTGGGATGCACGAGAAGGTGACTACTGCTGCGACTCATGCGTCATTGAGTTGCACCGAGACAACCAAGCTGTGATGGAGGATTTGCGGTGAAGATCTGGACTATATGGGTGAGCGAAGGCGGGTGGGACGACGCATGGCTTAAGGATGCATGGGACGAGTTCACACGCGACTTCAATGAGGCTGGATGGGAGCGTGCATTGAACGCTGCAAGGGACAAGCACAGTGACGTGCGTGTAATCCCTATCGTCGTGCCGACAGAGAAGTTAGGTGCTGCGTTTGAAGTTCAGGCGATCCCGGGCGAGGTGAAGCCATGACAGATGACGAAAACCAGCTTCATCCCACGCCAAGCCGTTCAAGCGGGTACACCGGCCAAGTGCTGTTGCTAGATCGCCCACGGGACGGCAGCAAGCCAAGGATGAAAGCTGCTGTTGATCTGAACGGAATGATTGCCAGCGGCGAAGAAATCGAACGATGCTCCTATGTCAGCAGTGAAGACTTCCGCGAGGTTTATGCCAACGTGAAGGACAGGCCAAAAAATGGCGTCTACATCGACTATGTATGGCCTGGCGTTGGCGTGACGTACTCAGAGGACGGCAACGGAAGCGAACAGGACCATCGAGACCTTGCCGCGTTAAACAGTTCGTTTGAACAAACGAAAGTCGTAGTCAGATACAACGATCACGAATTGATTCGCGAGCTGTACCCTGAAGCGGACTGGAGCTGGTACCGCACCTCGACCCGCAATCAAGCAGGAAGCAAGATCAACGAGGTCTTAATTGTCCGCAAAGTCTAGGAACGTTTTGGCTACCCGGTACGCTCACGCAAACGCAAGCGACGGACATTCTCGAATCCCCGGGCCTGAGAACCCGTAGTAGATTTCCCCGACGTCATTCTGGGCGTGTCGCCGCTCGCCACGCACGGCTAGCGAACGTTTTCGTATTTCTTTAGGGCACGGCAACATCGGCGACCGCTCCATCGAAAGCCGGATCTCATGGATGGTGATCATGCCGCCGTCGCACATCACGGCCCTATCGATGTTGCGACCGTTTGGTTCTCCACGCATCGGACACTCTAGCGTCACCACAGGCTCGATCGCCGTCAGACCTAGTCGTTTCAACGCGTCGCAATCCGACCAATCGGAATCAAAGTGTTCTTTGACCAGATTTGTGACTGGGATTCGCCGCTGACCCATCGCCTGCAAGACCGTCGACAATTCATCAAACGATCGGAAAATAAACTCTCTGCCTCGGAATTGTCGCATGGTGCTTCGCTAGTTGGATTCGTGGATTTGTGTGTGACAATCAACACGAACACGGGGGGATAACCAACATGCACGAACCGACTGACGAAAAGCCGAGGCCCTATTTCGTGGGCAAAGAGTTCCACGATAAGACGTACCCTGGCCACAGCGGGAACAACGGCCATGAATGCGAGGGCGGTCTCTACGTTTGCGACGACTGCCCCGAACGAAAAATGTGCCGATGCTTTGATCCAAAGCCGTTCGCGTGTGGCGGGTTGGTGCCAGCGGAACAGACACTGATGTTTGATCTAGGTGAGTGACACCGGCCATTAGGCGTCTGACCTCACGTCTTTGGGAACAATCTCATATCCGCACCGACCCAACGCCTGTTCCATGAAGCAAAACCCCACGCTGGTTCCCAACCACTGAACCATGCCGGCCATGATGGCTAGCTCCCTAGGTGTACCGTCATTGATGCCAAACCCACGGAGCAATGCTTCTCCAAGCGGATCGGTTCGGTAGCGCGGCGACTGTTCTTTGTTCCACTGGTCATGGAACGCTTTTTCTCGCTTGCCAGCGTGCGAACCGTCGCATCGCCGACCGGGGCTCATCGGTGATTGGTGGAAGTGTGAAAGCCGACGAATCCTGTCCTGTAGTCCGTGAACGAGACGGTTCGGAACGATGCCGCCAGCCGTGGCGTGCTGTTGCAAGTGACGCAACGCGTCGATCGGGCTTGCCAACCAAACGCTTTCGTGGATTGCGTCGCCAACAAGCCGATCGTGGTCAATGATCGAGCATTCATAGCAGACGTATTCGTGATCGCAGTCATCCCACGCTTGCTGGAAATCGACCGATGATTCAGTGCCTTTGAATTCGCTTCTCATCGCGAGTCTCCGCTGCGGCGGTGTCGATCAATGGATTGCAGGGTCATCACAACAGCAACAACGCAAGCACCGAACGCAAAAGGAGCCCACCAAGGGACCATCGATTCGATCCACTCGCGCAACTCAAAAATACTCATAAATGGCCAATGGCTGTTGTTTGGGTGAATTGGGACGCAGCGGCATTCAGAAAGGCGGCGGCTCAGCAGCAGCAACCAGCACGGAGCCGTCGGCAGGTTCCAATGGTGCGGACGTGTTCAAACGGATGAGTTGGCGAGTCAGCTCAAGTGACGAGCGGCCAGCATTCATTGACCGCTCAACAGACTTTGAAACACAATGCGATGTTGGCGATTCGAAGTAACCGTCGATCGAACCCCATTTGCCTAGGATTTCAGCCGCTCGCTTGGGTCCAATGCTTGGGAAACCTTTGATGTTGTCAGAGGGGTCACCCGTCAAAGATCGATAGTCGACCCACTGGCTAGCGGATATGCCCAGGTTCTCGACCATGCCATGCGGACCATCGAATGTTCGCCACTTGCATTCCGTCGAACCGTACGAGAAGCGGAAGCTCATCAATTGGCTTGTAACGCCCTTGGCGACCACTTGGTGTAAATCCTTGTCGCCCGAGTAGATGATCGATCTGACGCCGTCCTGGGTGTTTCTGTGTGCAATCGTAGCGATCGCGTCATCGGCTTCGTGGTTTGGTGAGACGACGGAACGATAGCCTGCATTGATCAACGACTGTTTAGTTCGCTCTCGTGCTTCCTTGATGCCGTCGATCTTCTTTCGGGTTGCCTTGTATCCGTCAAACAAATCGTGCCGAAACGTTCGGCGATCATCCCACGCGATGACGACGCTTTCGCATTTGAGCGATTCGCCACAGCGTGCGATGTGATAGACCACTGAATCAGCAACCTGGCCTGGTTCTTTGGTTGCGAAGAAACGGCCGACGATGTTGTTGGCGTCGACGAGTAGCTCGATCATGATTCCTCGCCGTGCTCATGGCTACAGCCCTCGCAAAGTGGCTTGCCTTCCTTTGACCATATGGCGTCTTCTTCACACCGGCCTGTCGGTTCGTTGCAGACCGAACACAATTGACGGGTGCCTGGGTATTGGGTTGCGTTCCATCGCTCGTGGTCGCTTTGGTGCATCGCATGGCGATAGCCGCCGGGCCATTCGTTCATTGGTTGCCCTTTGCTCGCCGGATCGCCGCCCTGATTGCCTCAACCGGCGGATCGTCGCCACGCCAGTCGACGCACCTGCAGATAAACGCAAGTGCCTTTTCAAGTTCAACCAGTAGTTCTGGCGCGGCCTCCATCAGTGCGGCATTGCCGGCCACCTCTGGCAGGCTTGCATCGTGCGGAATCTCGCAAACGGTAGACGAGTACGAACGGCCAGCGCTGCTTTTGTCGTCCTCGGGCGGACCTTGAGATTGGAATACATCCGCAGAAACGATCCGCGACGAGATGTGACCGGCTCCTTTTTCCACCCTCCATGGGGCGCGTGCGTGTGTCATGCTTCAGTCCTGGTAAAGTGTGGCGATGGCTTCGTGACTAATTCCATACTTCTCAATCAGTTCATAGAACTCGTCTTCGCCGTACGCTTGGGCATGTCCCTCGCTGGCACGTTGGTTATTCCTTGCGATCATCGATTGCATTTCGATCTGGGCGGCAATCGCCATCGCGTTGACATACGCTGCTTTTTGTTCGCCGTTCATAGGTTCCTCCGGGTCGTCGATGTGGTAGTTGATGCAAATCATCGGCCAATCCAGTCAAACAAGATGGGCGGGGTTGCGGTCCCGCCGTGAAATCACAATTGGTAGCGGTATTGCCTTATGCGCGAATGCTGCCACGAAGGCCTTCGGCACGCTTCATGTAGATGTTTCGGTTTGGGTTGCTTTCGTGAAAACCCAAAGCTTTCTTTTCAAGCAAGTCAGCAACCGCCTCGCCATTGCCCGCCGTGAACAGTACGGATCCGTTGTCTATCACTGGCGAAAAGTCATCGACCCAACTTTTGTCGATGTTTTGGTTAACAAACTCCGCAACCGAAAAGACACCTACAGTCTTCCACGATCCGTCGCGGCTTTTCTTTTGAACCATCACTGTGCGGCGCGAGCAATCAATCGTGTATCGAAATTCAGTATCACCGTGTGCGTCGTGACCTTGAGTGAACTCGGCATTCCTATTGCCCCGGTAGAATGCACCCATCAACCCATCGCCGCATGGCTCGAATCCACTGCTGATAAAGTCGTCTTCCTGTGGCCGAGAAAGGAAATTGATTGCGTTGTAAAGATAGAAAGCACAGCCAGATTCGTACCCATCATGGTGGATGTAGAACGTTTGCTTGATTGAGTAATTCGACGAAGGCTTGAATTCGTATGTCGCTCGCGTGCTCATTTTTTGTTTCCCGAATTGAAACTTAGAAAATCGCGGGGTTGCGGTCCCGCTCTATTCAATAGTCGCGAAACGGGCTGATTCGGGGCGGAGAAACCCTGGGGAATGTCAGAATGCCTGGCGAACATTCCCGGGGCAAAGCCTGTTCTACTCGCCGAAAGGCATCGCATTGCCTTGCTGAAACATTTGCGCAGCTAGCGCAACACTCGCAGTGAGTCCACTTGTTGGCTTGGCGGCACAACTCGTCCGCATGGCATTCAGTATCGAGCGGACAGAAACAAGCCAGCTTGAACCCTCGAAGCTTGTGGACGTTCGCGGCGATGTACCTGAATTTCTCTGCCTTGTCTTCGTCGATGCGGTCCAATGATTCGCCGTTCATCGCGGCATTCAGCAACGAACGAAACTCCGCAGCGGTTGAGACAGGGTTGCCGAATTTCCCCGGCCTTGTGACGCAAGTCGCACCGTGTGGCAGCCGCCAGCCTTTTGTCCGCTTTCGCTGAATCCTGAGTGGATGGCTCATTTGCCCACCGGCTCGTGGTGGTCATGGCAGTCGCCGATCGGGACGCGACGAAGCAAGGAATGGACCTCGTCGAAGCTAACGGGTGCATAGTCAAAGCAATCAACGCCGACGTCCAACGAACGACCCCAAGGGATGTGGTTCAGGTTTCCGTGACTGTGCCCATTCAGCATGTAGGCACCTCGATGACGCTGGTTCCAAACAAAGAGTCGGTAGTGGCTCATCACTACCCGCTGCTTGTGGACCTCACCCACATCAACCTTGATTTCGTGATAGTCCTTTACCCGAATCCATCGCGGGTTATCGGTCACCTCCTTGCGGTCGTGGTTGCCTTTGATGAGCCATTTCTGTCCGTTGAGACGTGACAGTATTGAGTCAACCAGCGATGCGTGTTTACTGCCCCGAGACAATGCGAAATCGCCTAAGTGATAGACCGTGTCACCGGGCATGACTCGACAGTTCCAGCTTGCAATGATCGACTCGGTCATGTCATCCAAGTCCACGAACGGACGACTGCAGTACTTGATCACGTTTTCATGGTTGAAGTGAGTGTCTGAGGTAAACCAGATATTGCTCATTGCGACGTGACCATGCCGATCGACCGAGTGTCAACTTTCATCCGCCCGTAGTGCTCATCCGCCATGGCCTTCAACGCCGAAAGATTCGAGTCGTAAGACAGAGCAGCCCGGTGAAGGTCATGCGAAAGCATGTCCTTGATGATCCGGTGGGTCGGTTCGCGATCGGCGTATTGGCGTTTCTTGAACTCGAACCACTCATCGAACTCGGTCAAGAAGTCAAACGGGTTCCTGTACTCGCCAGGCATTATCGACGGAACGCCCAGTGCGGCTGATATCGCGTGTAACACCATATCTGCCTGATAGCGATTGGCCTCAGGAGTCATCACCCGATTCCCTTACTTCGCTTCCGTGCTTCTCCAGCCAATCCATCGCCAGCACGTAGCACGCTTTGACATAGGTCAAGATGTTGTGGTCGTCGCGGTTACGGGCAATATCGGCCGCTCGTTCAATTCTCATAGCATCCTTCACGGTGCCGTTTGGCAAGATTCAGAAACCCCGGGAACAGTAAGCATCGCAGCAGTCAAAGCCTTTTCAAACGCATCGTCTTTCCAGCAAACCTGATGAACTGACCGAACAGGAAGGCCATCGAAACAGCGATAGGTTTCGTCGCGACGCGACAAATACAAATAGGCGGCCGTGTAGTGACTTACGATGTGACGACGCGACCAACCGCAGCACCAGTCGATTTCAATGTGCGGCATGCCAACAAAGCCGGCACGGATCGATGAACCATTAGTCGGTGATCGGTAAATGCCCAGCTCGACCAGGCCGGATTCGCTCGACATTCGCTGAATTAAGCCCGTTCCCGTTGGGTCGTCGGGTGCAGATGTCAGACGCATCGCATTCCTTCAGCGACAGCACCGTGGACCAATGGGTCGATCTCGCCCACAAAGCAACGCCACCAATCAATCGCATCGCAATCGCCGTCCACAAACAAATTGACGATTGATATCGCATAGTCGTGCATGGCCTCCTCGATAACTTCGCCGTCAGTTCCGTCGACCTTTTCAATAGCTTTGTGGTGTGCTGCAACAAGTCGATTAAAAGCCAGCCTTCCCATTGATTGTTCCTGGCTTCGGCCCATCGACTCCACGACTTGTTCGTCGGCTTCCTCGAGCCCCTGCTCACTTGCCTGTATGGCGTACGGGTGACGCACACGCAGGATCTCAAGCGTTCTTTCGGTATCTGGCAGCGACTTCAGGTCGATGTTGGTTCTGCGGTTTCGCAGTCTGCCCACTGTTAAACTCCTTAATTGAGAAACTTGGTGGTGAACCTAGGAAGCTTCTTGCATGATTTCTTTCAGTCGCCTACGTGCTCGCCAAACAAGTGAATGAACAGAATCGACGCCACGATCCATGCGTTCGGCAGCTTCTCGCTGGCTCAGCCCCTCGATGGCGACCAACCGAAGGGCCTCGCATTGCGACGGCGGTAGCTTCTGCATCGCGATCATCACGCGATTGAGTTCGTCCCGAAACTCTGCGATTCGAGGGGCCGTTGCATTCTTGGATTGCAGAGACGGCGTCGTATCCATGAAAACGGTTGTCTTGACCGACCGCTTCTGACGGTTGTTTCTGCGGACGCTTTCAACAGCGCGGTGACTAGTCAGCAAATTTGCCCAACCGACAAATTCACGCATCGTCTTGCCGCGAAACGTGCCGATGTTTTTGGCGATATCGAAACAAGCATTTTGAACGACGTCTTCAGCGCTGACACGAACGCGAACATCTTTCGTGAGTGTTTGGGTCGCCACCGTCAGCATCAAAGCTTCGATGCTTGACAGCAGCCGACCAAGTGCTTCTTGATTGCCTTGGCGAGCCGACTCGATGTCAATTTCCTGAGTGGGCGCGCATTCCCCTGCGAGCAAAGTCTCCATAACTCATTCCCGTTTTGTGCCCCGTTGCGGTGGGGCGGCTTCAAATCCCGATCGGCAGTTGCGGTTGCCGAATGCCCAGTCTACCAAGATTGGGTCTTCAATGGGACGGCGATCAGTTGCGGTTGATTCGAGTCCCAGGTGAATAGTCGCGAAAAAGGGGGTTGCGGGTCGCGCTAATCGAGAATTTTGTAGCGATTATTGTGCAATCGCTCGCGTGACGGGTGTCACAACGGGCATTTGGTCATCCAAATAGACTTCCGAAGTGCCGACCCGCTTAAGCCCTCGGTCGTACGTTGCCGCTGAAATCTGTGAAGTGATGTCGTCCGCAATGACCATCGTGATCTGGTACGTCGTCGCGTCTTCCGTGTTGGTCTCGTAGGTCATTGTTGCCAGCGTCGTACTTCCATTCGCAACGCCGTTCAGCCGCGTAACGGTCGTTGTGTTTCCACCCAGTACGGCGGGAACCACGAACTCGACTTCCAGGATCGACGCGGTGTCTAAGTCGGAATCCTTGTTGGTTTTCAATGCAAAAACGACCTCCTCGCCTGCTGGAATCAGCGTCAGCGGACGGAACACAATCGTCCACTGCGCTCCGGTGTAGAAGGTGCCGCTTGTCAACGACGACGAAGTGTCCGCAAACGTCAGTGAGTTCGGGAATATGTCGATCGCTTCAATCGGCGTTCCTGTCGTCGATGCCGTTGTGCCTGCTAGGTCAAGCTGCGCTCCAGTGGTCGAACCGCCTGGGGTCGCTTGGTTCATGTCGATCTGGCCAGTCGCGTCGAACTGCACGGTCGTGTATTGCCAATCACCAGCGTTGTACCGGACCCGGATAACGGCACGGCCATTTGGCACGACCTGCGAATCTTCGAGGCCGTACTCATAGAAACCGCCATCAACATAAACCCAGCCGTTGGCAACCCATGTGCTTGCCGTGGTGGTTACGAGCGTTTTGGAAACAAACCCGGTCCCCGAATTTGAAAGCGTTTGAACCTCCAGCAACGGATCGCTGAAAAGGATGGACGGGATGTCGGCGCCGGCGGCATCGACCAATTTGACCAACACCCGAATCGACGTCTCGTCTTGACCGTAGGTCCACCTCGCCGAAGTGCAGCCTGTCGAGCCACCTCCCGCAGTGATTGCGGCAAGCACTTCATTTTTGTCAGCCGTTGATTCAGCCCGAGTGGTCAATTCGTCAATGTTGCCGACCGATTTCAGAACGAACTCAGCGGTGTCGGTCCCGTCGGTTACGCGATACCTCACGATTTGATCAACGGCAGTGATGTCGGAACCGAAACCCGTGACGTTGTACTTGGATAGCCCGTTCTGGTCGTAGTCGTATGTCGCAACCAGGGGGCCTGCTGTCGCGACCCACGCCGAACCCGATCTCTTCTCAAATGTGAGCGTTGTTAGCGACGGGGCACTCCACGTGAGCTGTATTGGCTCCGTGCTACCAAACACACGCTCAACGTAGCCGCCCGTTGCAGCCGAAACGCCAGTTCCGAACGACGCCAGAATTTCATCCTTGTCCGCTGTCGCCTCGGCGCGAGTCGGAGCGTCGTAAGTCGCCAGAGAAGCCGTTGTAGAAGCTTCGACGTCCGCGATGATCTTGAGCGTGAACTCGACTGTGTCCGTGCCGTCGGTTACCCGATAGCGAACGATCTGGCCGACCGTGCTTGCGTCAGAGCTATAACCCGTGACGTTGTATTTGCTGTATCCGTTTTGGTCATAGTCGTACGTGGCCACCAATGGGCCAGTAGTTGCAACCCATGCGGCGCCCGATCGCTTCTCAAACGATAGCGTGGTCAACGACGGTGCATTCCATGTCAGTTGGATCGGCTCCGTGCTGCCGACAATCCTTTCGACGTACCCTCCGGTTGTTGCTGCACCGCCTGTGTCGATATTCGATGCCTGGACTTGGCCCGTGGCGTTCGTCGTCAGCAGATTTGCTGGATTGGCCAGGATCACGGCCGCCACGTCAGCGGGCGTATGAGCTGACCCGCCTCTCGCAACGAGCGTGTCGTACTGGGGATCGTTGGTTCCGTACGTCACCCTAACCACTGTGACGCCACCAGGCGTGATGTCCGTCGAGTCGAGGCAAAGCTGATAGATCCCGTCTCCGAACTCCGCCCACGTGTTGGATGCGTAAGTCCCGAGCGTGCCGGCAGTCAGCGTGACGTTGGCAAACGCAGCCGAACCGCTTCCCAGGACCGACACAGTCAAATTGGCGTCCGCTGCTGTGATGCCAGTAATCACCGCATCCGTGTCGTCAACGATACGGGCAACCAGTAGCGGCGCGGTTTCAGTGCGATCAACTAGCACGACGGGCTCAATTAAGTGGCGGCAACAGCGTCGCGGATTGCCGCAAAGTGAGAATTGATATCGACGGGCGCACCAGACGTGGTCAGACCTGTGAGGGCCGAAGTTAGTTGCATAACGGCCAACACGGCTGAGTTCCCCGAATCGGCCCAAATGACGTGATCAGCGTCACCGTCTGCCGTGACCGCGATGGAGCTTTTGGCGGCCATGGTGGCCTTTCGTCCGTCAGTCGCTCCGTCTTCCAGCGTGATGTCAGCAGGGACAATCGCGACCTCCAGAATCTTGACACCCGAGCCTGTCCCGTTGTTGGTGTTGGCGTCGGCGTAGGTCGTCGTTCCGGCACTAGCCAAAATCAATTGGTCGACGTTCTGTTTCAGATAATCGAGTCCGTTCTCAAGAACGACGTCGGCGATGAATCGCATGGGCTAAGCGAGAAAAATCCCGCCCTCTAAAAGTAGTGTTCGTCGTTTGCTGGTACTAACAGGTTGGAACGTCGCCGACGCGTCGCTGACCTGAGCAGCGGACTCGATTGATTCCGGTGATGCTACGCTAGGAATAAACGCGTCAACATCCAACAACTCGACCTGCAATTGGATCGATTCAGCGTCAGCAAATGGCGTCAGCGCCGCGACTGCGTCCGATGCTTCGAATGCCGATTCGATCGACTCGGGGAGGGCGACGAAAAGCAAGGCAACGGCGACGTCGGACAATTCCGTGGTGACTTCGATCGACTCTGGTGTCGCGACGCCGGGCGGTGCCGTGACTGTTAGCGAAACGCTGTCGGACAACGACGGGGTGACGCCGCTATACGTTCCCGTGATCGTCGCCGACCCTGCGCTTACCCCAGACGCCGTCGCGGTCGCCGATGATGAGCCCGACGGAATCAAAAGGGTCGCGGGGTCGACCGTCGCGATGGCGGGCGTTCCGGACGCCAAGTCAACGGCAATTGCCTCCGTCCCGGCGCCGCCTTGAGTAAATACGTTCAGTTCGCAGATGTCCCAGGTCATCATCGTCACGCCTGTATTCTGCGCTCCGATCTGCCACGTTCCGTTCGGGTCGTTTCCGTTGAAATTGCTGTACGCCACCGTGTATTCGGCGTCGCCGGTTCCCATGGACCCTTCGACAACAAGCGTCTCGATCCCGCTTCCCGGACCCTGGATCAGGATCCGCATGTCGTCGCGAAACTGTCCGGTTCCCTTGACTCGCAAGCTTGCGCCTTCGGTCACCGTCCCGATTCCGGAAAAGGTTATTGGTTTGACCAAAAAAGAACCCGGTGCGCTCGTTAAGCTTCCGTTGCTGGTGACCGTCGTTCCGACTGTTCCCGTCGCGGCGCCGCTCCGCGTGACCGTCACGGTCGACGTTTCGCCTGGAGCGATCGAACCCGGGGCAATGGCCAGCGCAATCGCGAAAGGTGGTGTCACCGTGTACTCAATCACCGGCGACGATAACGTCATGCTAGAGTCGCCGCTTCGGTCAGCGTTCGGAGTCGCTAGGAACAACGTCACTTCCGACGCACTGTTCGGCACATTGGCGAACACAGACGCCAAGTCCCATGTGTAGGTTCCGGAGGCAAGCGTCGGAATCACCGTGATAGTGCTCGACCCCGACAGAAGGTCCGCCGCGTCGATTTCAGCGTAGCTGTCCCTGTTCGTCGAAATCACGTCATCTTTGGCCGTGATTCGCAAGGCACCATCGCCCGACAGCGACGGAAGGGCAGCTTGCATCTCCACCGTCAGCGTGGCCGCGTCAACTGACGAAACGTCAAACGTCAGCGCAGTGACGCGGTGGGATGGCTCGGACAACCCAAAGTACGCCACTTGCGGCGGACTAAGCACGCCATCAGGCGCCGGCTGATAGCCTCGGTACTCAAGGCTGTCAGTCGTTGTCGGCGTGAGCGTTGGCATAATTGTGGTCCATGTGTTGCGGCATTGATTAGCTACAACCCCTGGTCCTAGTTCAAATCGCCATGATGCCCGTCAGGACATCGCCAGCCCGTCGCTAGCAAGCTTCGAAGGCGACACGGCCTGGGAAGCTTCAAACACCGGTCGCGGCCCTCAGCGACCTCGTGGGCCAAGCACGGGTTGCTTCGGCAGATCTCCAAACAATCGTCGATTGCATCTTCGAAAGTTTCGCAACAATCCGGCGACCGCGTTTGACGGCAACGCGGGCAGATCGTCATTGAAATTCGGGGTACCGTGCCTTGATCCAAGGAATCACGCCGGCTCTCGATTCTTCTGACATGATTGCCATGCCTTCAATCACCATTGCCATGCCGGCGGCATCTGGCGACTGACCATGTGCCCCCATCATAGGATTGATGTGCCTCGCGACTTGGGAAGCCGGCTTTGTCGTAGACTTTGCAATGTCTTCGGGGTCCTTCTTTGGGGTCTTTTTGTCTTCTGACATCGCTAAATATCTCTCTGTTGGTTCGAACAGCGGCGTTGGCGAAAGGCACCCGCCACCAATGGCGATGTGGTCCCTGTATCTTCTCGGACACCCGTCAATCAACAGGCAGCCTACCCGGCCACGGCTGTCGGGGCCAAAGTAGCCGCATTGGTTTGACTCACAGATTGACAGCTTTGCACTCATGGAACGCATGGCCCAATCGTGATTGACACCGAATTGGACGACACTTCTCGGTTCCGGCCTTCCAGCTCCTCAATGGGGTCGATCGTCGACGAGTTGTTGACAAAGTTTTCGATGACGGGCGGTCTTAGTACGTTTTCGCAATCCCGCAGTAAGCTGCCAAAGAGGTCGCGGAAGTAGAGGTCGGTCGTGCTTGTCGCGCTCGAGTCCCCGCCTGTGTCAACCGTCTGTATTTGGTCAGCCACGGTCCAAGTCGCTTGCGACAGAATATCGCTGGACCCAAAGACGATCGTCGGTAACGCGTCGGCCGTAAACCTGGGCACCCTTTTGAAATAGCTCAGCCCGACGACACCTGTCAGGTTGTTGGGCACGGCCGTTCCCGTTTCAACCACTGTACCGCCCGTCTCGAAAACGACCTCGTATTCAAAGTCTGGCCCGTTGTACGGAACCAGCGTGATGTCACTCAGGATGTAGGTCACGTCGAGATCGACGCAACCGCCACCGCAAGTGAACGTACTCCTAGCGCTTTCAATCGTTCGCACATTGTCCACTGTAAAGCCTGATGCAGCGCCCGAGCACGTAATCGTCGCACTATCCTCCAGGCAGTTTGCATCGACAGTAATGTCGACCACCTCCCAGATCGGTTCGTTGTAGTAGTTCCGAATCGTGTCGGGGAATGTGGCCGCCAGGCTGGCGTCAGCCCCTGTGGTTGATGAAGTCACGCTAAGAGAAAACGGAAGGTTTTCAAACGCGGTCGTACTCAGCGGGACAAAAAGCGAGTCCACCAAGAAGTAGTAGGACATCACGACACCAGCTTTTACCACCAAGTCATCGCTTCCCGCTGTCGTGCCTGTCCCGCCGGGAGCAGCACCAACAACCGACTGCCCGGATCCATTGATCAGATAGGTGACTTCGGCAGACGTGTAATAGAAGTCGAAGCCAACCGCCTGAACCAATGCAATCTGGGCTGCTGTCATCACAGCGGGTAAGTCAGGAACACCGATCTGGTCATCGACGACCCAATCCCCCGTGGCTGCGTCCCATCTCACCGCAAAAGCCACCGAGGGCGTGTCGGCTAGTGGGACGACCCTAAATCCACGCGTTTTTTCGTCGTCGGTATACAACCCTCCGGATGGCACTAGCAGCAAATCCGCCGCATAAGCTTGGAGCACCTCGACACTGACGGTCTGCGGTTGGGTGACCGCACCAGGGACGTATGATCCGGTAATGGACTGAGCGCTAACCTGTCTGGTGGACTGGGCTGTTACAAACGGAACGAAGATCCCAGGTGACGGCGAGCCAACAACGGTAGCCGTAGTGATGAAATCGGCGGCAGACGCCGAAACGATGTCAGGGATGCCTGGGCACTGCTCGCGAATCACTTGCTCGTGAGACGATATATCGCACCCAGATAAAACCGTGCCGTCACACAAAACGTCCGCGTAGGTAGCAGTCCTTCTGTTGGCGATGCTCGGATCGAACAAGCTGGAGGTTAGCTCGATGCCATACTGAACTCGCTTGGTCGAGCTGCCAGTTTCCGAATCGTATGACAACCCAAAATCGACTGACGCTGTGTCCCGCTCAAACGCCGCCGAACAACCGATGTAATCAGCCCTAGCGAAGTCCGCAAAGCTGTCTCCATCGACCGTCACATCATGCACCGTCCACTCCAGCACGGTGTACGGTTCAACATCTGGACAGGTCCCGTCGGGACACGGTTCGTTCTTACCTGTGGCGGGATAGCGGAGGTTGGTAACGGAGAATGCTTCTGGCTGAGGGTCAGGGGCGTTGATCTCAAATCGCACCTCCAAGCAGTTCGGAAGCGTTCCGGCAATCGCAAGCGGGGCCGCGCTGTAAGTCGCATCCATTGAGCAGTAGCTGACGGTCCCGCCCGGGATCAGCTCGAGCCAGTTCTCCCTCGCAATGATGGCGATCGGGAAGTTCAGGCCAATCTCGTCATCGCCTTCTCCGGGGAACACAGGGTTGGCCAAACCCGACTCGAAGATTACTCGTGTTCCCCATGTGCCGGTTGCAGTGATCGTGAATGGATAGGTGCCACTTGCCGACGCCACGGTTCCCACTGATGCCGAGAAGGTCGCCTCAGCAAAGATGGTTTCATTCATCGGGTCCGATATGTCGACCAATTGAATCACCAGCGAACGACCGGCCTCGTTCCACAGTTTCTCCCTGTCGTGGGTGAATTCGTACTTCGTGTCCGACCGAACTTTACTTCGATATCGCCACTGGTTGACCGACAGCCTTTCAACGTGCTGCATCCAGTCAGGCTCGTAGTCGAGGTTGCTATTCCAGTCTACATATGACGGGAATGCAGCCGGGTTGGCGTCGTAGCCGGCGGGCTTTGCCGGGTCGTCCCTGTCAATAACCGACAGCTTGGCCGTCGTTAACTCGCCGCCCTCGTTGTCTTCATTGGCGTAGAGCATGATGGTGACCGTTGCCGAGTCCACGGTCGGCAAGACTGAGGTCATCTCAATATCGCCCACGGGCACCGCCAGCGGTTCCATGACGGTCATCGCCGCAAACCGGGTATCGAACTCGCTCGGGTCTGCAGGAAGGGCGGTGTCGCCCTCCATGGCGTGCAGGTCACCGCCAATGTCCCACTGAAGTGTCACGACCGGCTGACCCGATCCATCAAGCGGAACGAGGCTCGTCAGCTCTGTTGGCGAGTGTTCGGCTATCGTCGGCCTAAGGTGTGATGACACCACTGTGCCCGCACCAAAATTGAACTCCTGGCTCGTGTTGAACTTTACAGTTAGCCGCCTCTCGATCTCGATCTTGCCGTCAACGGTGACCGTCGATGTTTCCTGCTCGGTCGTGTAGTCGCCGCTTGCAACGATCCCCGAGGTGACGGTTTCCGCCCCCGTGACAGGCGCCCCAGTCGTCGAGTCGAACACATGGGAGAACCGGCCATATGCCAAAGAACTGTCGATGGTGTCCACATCCGAATTAACAGCCCTGGCAGTGGTGCGAACCGGGCCAGTTTCGTTGTCAGAAAACAACGCGCCGCCGACATAAACTCGCGTGCGTGTAACCACATCGGTGTGAGTTTCGGTGACGTCACGAACCGTCAGGATGTTGTGGTACTGAGACGGCGAATAGAAGTTTGGCCAAAGCCTGTAAGACAGCTCGCAATCGCAGCACAAGCACCCGCCAGGCGTGTTCTTCTTCATCGGTTACTCGCAGTACTGGACATCAAGAGCCCACTTACCGGAAACCATCTTCACTTGGCCGATCTGGTCAGCCGTCACCGTTCCGCCGCCATGAACGTACTCGACCTGCATCGTTGTTTCCGTGGCACCGTCGTTCGACATTGCCTCAACGAAAGCAAGGCTGCTGGCGTCGCTGTCATCACGGTTGACTAACTTGGCGACGCCCAACACGTAACCATCGGTTGTCGTCGCGCCGTTTGCCGCTTCGGTCTTCACCCACAAGCCTGGCGACGTGTGTGTCGACACAAAGCCCAAAGGGATCAGCTCAGTATCCGCAACTGCGACGTCGCGGTTTCCGACGCTTAGCAAAGTGTGAGTGCCACCGCCCCACCATAAGTCCCACGTATCGCGTGCTGGACCAACCGACACGTAGTCAACCGGGATGGACTCGTCGAGAAGCCTTCCGATTCGAGCGACAGCAGGCACGGACATCGTGCCAAAACCGCGACCACCAGGGCGGACTGGAGACTGTCCGTTAAACAAAACCTTCGAGTGGTTTTGCTCCTTTTCATCGGCTTCGGTGCATCGTCGAATGCTCGCCCGCAGCTTTGATATTCCAGTGTCCGTCTCGCGTTCCAGCTTCCACGATTCGATCGTCATCACACCGTAGGCGGGCACCCATTCAGAGCCCTCGGTGTTTACAAACGGAACCGGCAAAGCATTCTGGCTAAAACGGCTCTTTCGCATTTGGCCTTGGCGAATCACTGGTGCCTCTTTGGCCGGCGTTGTTCACGCTCTTGACGGCGTTCGTCGATCTTCGCCAATCGCTTGGCTTCGTCGCGCGCCTTGACCGCCTCAGCAATCTTTCGGCGTGTTTTCAGTTCGTCATAGCCGAGCGATTCGAAAGACGTTTCCGTATGGCGGTCTACGTTGGTCGTTCCTAGCCCGCTCTGATCAATCGAATACGTTGCCTGTTGAATTGCACCGTCTAAGTTGATCGCTTGAATGCCGGCATATCTTGCTGACTCAGCGTCTTCGGTGATGTACCGCTTGATCGCCTGTTGCAGATAGAAATCGCACTGTTCATAGACCGCTGGTGCGTTGGTGACCCACTCGGCTTCTGTTGCGCCTGCCGCAGTGTCAATCGTTCGATAGAGCGTCGGCTCAATATCCTTGCGGATCTCATACTCGACACCGGCGGGCGACGTCGAGTCGATTGTGACTTGCCGGAAATACCTTTGTGGTGCGAGTGTCTCGAGTTCACGAAGGTTGATTGAGCATCGAAGCCACAAGAGCGGGCGACGCTCTTCGATTCTTGTCGCCGTTTGTGCTGCCGTTTCGTTTTCGACATCATCATCGTTCGTGTCGGTCGTCTTGACTTCTTTCGGCAACCTCGTCATGTAATCGCCAAGCGTGACGAGGCCGTTTTCTTCGTCAACGCTGATCGATCCGTAGTAGATGTACTTCGACAGGAAACCGTCTTCTTCCAATCTTGCCTTGTTGGCCTCGTCGTCGTCAGTCGGGTAGCTGACCTCGCCATGGTCAAACAGGCCCCACACGATGGGCTCTTTGGGCTGTTCTCGTTCGCCTTCGCCCGTCGTTTCAACCTGCTCACTGATCAGCGGCAATATTTGCTTGACGTCCGTTAGGGGAGTTAACGCACTTTGCAGAAAGTTGTTGGCTGGCAGTTCGTAGTTGGCGGGTAGCGGGTCCGCTGGTGCCGGGTCCGTTTTGATGCGATCAATGGTCACTCGGAACGTTCGGAAGATGTGCTTGCGTGCTAGCTCTCGCTTGTCGTCGTCGTCGATCCATTCGAAGTCATCGTTTGGATCCAAGCCTTCCCACGTGTCCGTATAGACCTTCACAGCATCAGGGTTTGCCGTGAGATCCGGGTCGGGAATCTTCCATGGCGCATAACTCAGTTCATCAATAGGCATCGGGTCCGAGAATTCATCTTCGTAACCAACCGCCTCTAGCAGCAAATCAACCTGCCAACGAACAGGGTCCGTGACGACCCGCAAGAACTGCGGGAACTCAATCGGGTCAAGAATCTTTTCGTACGTCAGCCTGGCGATGTTGGTGTTGTATCTAGGCGGTGGCAGATAGTTGCCCGCGCCTTTCTGGACAACCCGCACACTGTTGTCCACCTGCAGATTGATTTCGCAGTTGTAAAGCTCGCACAGACTGGCCAACGCCTTGGCCGCGTTATCAAGGTCCCACTGAATGAATGGTCGATCATCGTTGGGAAGCAATGAAACGTCATAGTTCGCCTCGCCCATCGCGTCTAAACAGAGAATCGCAAGCTCCCGTGGCGTCTTCATCCGCTCGGGGATCACAACGCCCTTTTTGGATACGTTGTACGTCCCGCTGATAATCGGAAACTGCCACCCCCATCGTCGATCGAGCAGGGTCAACTGGTAACTGATCGTGCCGTTGGAGTTGACTGATCGAACCTTGTCGATCGCCGTGAACGGCAGTGAATGAACTAGAACGTTGTTGTAGTACCACTCAGCGGTCCCGACTCTCTGGGTCATCTCAAACTGATCGGGACGAACCACCAAAGAAGTAACCGCCGGTGCAATGCCTTTGGTTAGCGTCGTGCTCGCACTGATGATTCCGGTGATACCCGGGAATCGAAAATCTGGTTGATTCGACATCGGCTACACCACTGGAGTCGGTGCGGCGATAAGCGATGCCGGTGCAAGGAACTGGTACTGGTAGCTCAACCCGGGACCCACTTCTCGGCGACGACCAGGAGGCCCGATGAATCGCCGGGGCAATACAGTGACTCGTGGCAGCTCAACGAGGTACTCAGTTGGCATTCTTGGCGCAGGCTTCAAACCGTAAGCCGCTGCCCACCGGATCGTTCCCGACTGAACGAAAATCCGGTGCTGTGCGGTTCGCGTTTGCTGGATAACCGCTTGACCAATGTTTGGCTGAAGAATCCCTTGGGTCGGCCCAACCTCCGCTGGAACGGTCGTCTCGTTGAACTCCACCAGACGCAACGGGTCGGTGTATTTCGGCAGCACTGCTTCAAGCGTCACCGTGCAATTCCGAACCGTGACGTTTTCACCGCGAGTTAGTGCGGCGTAGCTCGGACCGCCCACCAGCCGGATATCACCAATGGCCTCGTCCGTGGAGATTTGGTGAGCCGTGATAGCACCGGATCCGTCCAAAATGTGCATCGATGTGGCTGGCGTTTCGAAAAACGTTTCGATGTTCTGGATCTGTGTGTCGATCGGACTGGTTGACGTCTTCACCAGCCGAATAGGGATTTCCCACCGCTGAATTTCCAGCCAGGGAACGCCCCACTGATCCAGCTCATAAGAGCGGTTAATCGACGGTGCCGAGACACCAAACGGGAGCGTGTTTCCGCCGAATACCAGTAAGTCTGCCATGTGGCAGATGACACCAGCGAGACGGTCCGTTTGCTAGTTTTCGGGGCGGCACAACCAAAGCCCCGGCTTCCGACCGGCGTCGTAAATTCGAGCCAAACTGTCGCTAGCTGGTTTCCGCCCAACTATCTTGGGCACGGTGTCGTTAGCCGGAACTTTCGGAACACGATTCCCAGGGGAAATGGATTTACGTGAAAAATCGTTGTTTTGCGAACGAGGGAACGGCCAGATTGCCGAATTTCGGCGTAGCCGAATGAACTGCTCATCCGCTACAGCCATATTTCCAAGGGGATCATTGTTCGGCTATAGTCCATTTGTCCACACGTGGCTGTGCAGGTCCACCGAGGTCAGCAAGGGAGCAACATGAGCGTTTTTGCCTACGTCGAAGAATCGCGGTTTCGCACCGATCGTTACGTCTCCAATAGCCACGACGCGCTAATGGCGGAGAGTCACCAAGCGGTTGATTGCCTGAATTGCGAGGCGTGGTTACAGAATGGCATTGATCTGTTTAAATATCTGCTGAAAGCCGACGAATGCATTCGTTGGGCAAGTTGCGAGGTTGATGGTTTTGAAAGCCAGGGTGAAGATGTTTTGGCCATCATTTCTGAATGCCTCGTTCAGTGGGTGGTGACTTCGCGTCAGATGCTCGATTGGATTCGGAAGTGCGAAGACAACGGGTATCAGGTGGACTTCAAAGACGAGTTCTTGGAGTGCTTGAAAGAGGCGGAAAGCATCCTTGACTCGAACGGGAAGAAGGAAATTCCCGAGGAATTGCAATCTGCTCGTGACGACGCCATCAGAGAGTTCGAAGCCGGCGAGACTCAGCCGTTCGTTTCGTGAACGGAATCGGACGTCAAGAAAGTTCCGCGAACAGTACGCTAAGCTGCCGAAGTCGATACAGGCTTTGACACGGACGTCGGCAGAACGCTTCGACAGAAACCCCGACGCACCAAGTTTTCGCCACCACATGCTTGGCGAGGACGGTCGCGGCAGCCACGAGCCGCAAAGCATGTCCGTCTCGATCACGATGAGGTATCGAGCGATCTACGTCATGCAAGATGGCGTGCGTGTTTGGTACTGGATCGGTACTCACGCGGACTACGACACGTTCACTGGCGGGAAACGCTAGTACGCGGGCAAGCCACTGAACGATCCAGGGCTCTCAGTTCAGTCTGTCATTGCGGACGACCAAAAAAACGCCCCGGCCTGTAACCAAGGCGTTTCGTGCTCACGGCATTGATCGGCGGCTATGCGTGTGCCGCTCGCTCACTAAACGATGGCGGACCGAGCGACTTCCGTACTGCGATATGCAGTCGGCCGTTTGCCGACAACAGGTCAACAAAGTGATCGGCCAACTCCTTTGATCCGGCATCGCAAAACTTGCTGACTTTGCCATCGTCAGAGATGGACCATATTGACCACTGCTCAGGTGCGGCGCTCATTTTGACACCGCCTTCCGGCTAGCAAAGCTTGGCCTCCCGAGTGACTTAGGCAAGACGACGCAGTGGCGATCGTCGCGTTCACTAATGCTTGCCAGTTTGAGTGCTTCGGCTTCGTCCTCGTCGGCGAACTCCCCGAGCAAACGAACGCAGCCTTTGCCGGTGATCGACCAGACGCAGAGGACGTCTTCGTCGGGTATCTGTCGAACGGTCATGAACTCGTTCGTTAGCATCGAATCGACACGCTCGCGAAGGCGTGCCACGTTGACGATTTCGGTGACGTCGGAACGGTTGGAAACGGCGAATTGCATGGATGATCTCCAAAGCGAAAGCCGAGACGCACGGCTAACAACCGCGTAGGCACACGGCCAGCGGGCCTCGCTCCCCGCACAACTGCGGATCACGACTCAGCCTGATCGCTACCGTACGTCCCGGCTCTCGGCTTCTGCATTCAAGGAAGTTACCTAAAGGTGATTGTCACCAGACCCTACAGACGGCCTGATCAAGTGATTCCGCTGTTAGACGAACTTCACCACCAACGATCGCGATGTTAATCGCTCATCGAACAGGGCGTCAAGCGACGGCGGACAGGGCGCAGAAAACGAAACTCGTTCGTGGGTTTCTTCCGTTGCGACCCATCGGCGTCCGTTTCCCGCCTATTTGATTGGGACCACACAGGACACAGTTCAGAAAGGATCGCATTGAGCGGAAAACGAAAAAAACCACCAGCAAGCTACGAATCTTGCTTCCCGTGCTTCATCATCGCGTGCAAACCATACAGCATCGCCGACGACGGCAGCGTTGACCTAGACAAGGGGTGCATGTTGTTTTCGTCGACCATCGGCAGCAATCGCGTCACGCCCGCATTCACAACCAGCGAGTCAGCGAGAAAGTTCTTTAACTTTCATGAGGTTGGTCAACTGGGGGCAGTCGCACGAGTTCCAGATTCGCTAACGCTTGCGAAACTTGTTCTGCGGTTAGCACGGAAAACAGGTGTGCGTCTGTCTGTGATGCTTGATCCGTCTCACGATTTTGGTGGCTATCTGGTAGACCATCGGCTTGTGTTGTCGCCGCTTCGCCAACAGCGTCCATAGCCGAAGGGATTTCACTAGCGTCGCTGGCGTATGGACGCAAAGCCTTTCTTTCTACACAAACGAACGGCACCCTGTTCACGGAGGGGCCTTGGTGGGAAAGCGAATCCACCTGATCTTCGCTAAGGTAGAGGGTTTTCGGCACGGGGTAGTTCATATGGCGGCTCCGTAGGATCGAATGGCTGCCGCCGATTACCGCATCAGCAGTCGACAGAATCAACCGCTGGGCATAAGAGCGAATCAATAACGACACGTGCGCGACCAAAAACGTCGTTTTTAGCAGTCCATGCAAAGCGAAATTGCTGTTTTCACGCGACCTAGCTGCGCGACCATTTCAAACAGATATCGCCACAGTTCAACGCCAATCAGAAGACCGCAGCAACCAGCAGCAACGCGACTTGGGCGTCAAGCAAATAAACTAGCCAACCAAGCCGAGTAGCAACGAATCCGTTTTCTTCGTGCTCGCGTTTTGTCATCTCGAATAAGTCGATGACTCTCGCACCGTAGGCGTGTTCCTCGCTGACGTTCACATACTGTTCGTAGATGGCATCGACGGACTTCGGCAAAACCACCCAAGAGTCCTGCGACTGCCAAACGCTGTTGGCAACCCAGATCGACACAAGCGTCAACATCGACACCAAGCCAACGACTATCTTGTCAACGGCGGTCGCACCAACGCCGCTCGCAATGCCAGCAGCAACCAGCCCCGTCGTGCCCGAACCGGCAAACGCTAGCGACACTCGGGACAACAGCGATGACCTCGCGTCCCGGTAATCACGCAACGCTTCTCGAAGCATGTCCATCGCTTGGCTGCCATCGCTTTGGTCGCCTTCTCCAATCAGATCACTAGACATGCCAAAAAAGTCCCCCAAGAAACGAACCGTTAAGCGGACAGTCAAACACAAGCCGGCAAAGAAATCCACGAAGCGTGCGATTCGAGAAAAGCCGAAATAGCCACCAGGCCGCCCCAGATTGCCCGTAAACGCGTCTAGTGCAACAGGGCGACATTTCACCTGTCCCGATTTACAATCCGCACGGAGGGCCGTTCTTGCTAACCACAGGGGAAATCAAACATGAGTTGGGTAGCCGAAAGCAGAGAGGAAAACAGAAGGATTATTGAGAGGGAGCGTGCTGCAAATGCTGCATCCCAGGATCGGATATTGAAAATGCTGGAAATAGAGAACCAGAAAAATGCAGAGCGGGCACGAGTCAGTCCGCTGCTTTGGGTTGGAATTGCGCTTGGTGGTGGGATTGCAGGTTCTTCAGTGATGTACTTGATGATCCGGATCGCTAATTGAACCACGCCAAGGCAGCAGAGCCATGTTGAACAATCCGCCAAGCAGTCCCGACCTTCTTCGGGAAGTCATCGAATCTTACCGAGAGCACTACAGCGATCTGTGCGATTCGTGGCGAGACACTGAACGAAAGGCTCAGGGAACCATTGCGATCTGCGGAATATTCTTAGCCGGCGTGCTGGCTTTCACACGGCTCTTTGTCGAATCCGACGGCAGCAGTGTCGCCACCAAGATCGTTCTCACTGGGTCAATACTGCTGCTCGGCACAAGCGTTGCGATGGCACTGTGGTCGATGATCGTTCGGCGAACTCGCAACCCGCCGTTTGCTGGCGACTTTGGCGAAATGGTTAGCGACATCATCTCGCACAATGACGTGACGGACCCCGAGAGGGTCGAAAATCTGTACCATGACACACTGACCAGTTGGCGATCGGCCAACCAATCGATCGAAGAATCCAATGAAACGAAGGCAAATTGGGTACTCGGAGCGCAGCTGGTCTTGTTCCTTGGCCTAGCCCTGGCCATCTCAATCCCCGTGCATTCGGTATGGAACGATGGCGAAAAAGTGCTACCGGTGCAGCAAGGACGCGATCAAGAACAGCAACTACTGCGAGGACCATCAACCGACTCAGAAAAGCAAAAAGAAGAGCATCGGGAAAGATGACCGAGAGGACGATGACTGAACGGAGAACCAGCCAACAACGGGATACCAAACCAATGAACAGACAAGCCATCGGAATCATCGCACTCGCAATCGCCTGCCTTGCTGGGTGTGACAGCAGTCCATGCATTGCTGAGGAGCACATCGGCAAGGAATACATCGACAAAGCGATCGTCGTCAAAGACTATCTTTTCAATCTATCTAGTTTAAAGGTCGGTGATGTTGCTTTGCTGCCGAGAGTCAGGGTTTTGCAGAAGCTCAACTCGGACGAGATGCTGGCGACAGTCCACGGCCGCTACGGCCGCGCTCGTGATGACATTGTGATCCACCTAAGCGAATGCCCAACTGAGGGCTTGTTTGAAGGGACCAGCTATCGATTGATGAGCGAAAAGCAAGAGTACGTCGGTCTCTATCATTACGAAAACAGCCTCGGCCATAAAAAGTTTGTCCCCTCGTTTTGCCGACCCGGCATCATCCCATCACTTGCCACATGGCGAGACACTCTGAAAATTGGAAGCGTCGGCACCATAACTCGGTCGGCGTCATTCATCAGCTTTCGCGAAGAAGACGATGGGTACACCGTCCTTGCGTCCAAAGCATTTTCGCGAGTCCATCGATTGATCCTTGCCGGGTTCGATGGTTCGAAGATGTCATTGGGTGATCGCATCCCCTACGACTCCGTGTTTGAGATTGCAGCAGTGGTGGAAAATGAAGGCGAGGAACTTACTGACCTTGCCGGAAAATACACGTACCTGCTGAAGCCGGTGACTAGGTTCAAAAAGCCAAGCCCGAAACGAAACCCAGTGCCCTATCTTCGCACCTGGACCAACGATGTTCACGGCTCAACCGTCCATGCTGCGTTTTATGACTACAGCGGGAGCACAGTGAGCCTGATGACCGAGTCCTATCAAGTCGTAGACATCCCACTCAAAATGTTGTCTAGGGAAGACCAAGGACATGTGCGGAAATTACTGCGAGAAAGAAAAGCCGACAGCAAGAAATAGACGCAGGTACTCTTTCAGGCGTACTGGCCTTCAGTTGCCTGCTGACCTGCTTGCTACCTTCAACGTCTCCAGCGATTGGTTTCGCTGCTCCGTTGCTCTCTTGGCTGCTTCATCAATCATCGATCGAAGCCTTGCGTCAGTAAATTTGAGTTCATCGCGAAGCCTGTCGGCGAGAATGTCAATCAGTCGCTCTGCGTTCTCCGCTAGATCGCTATCGATCTGCACTTGATTGACAATGTTTAACTCGGCCGTGATTTCAGGCGATGCACCCTGGTTTTGTGTCGCGCGCGAAATCTGCTGTTGTGTTTCAATGCTTTCTCTCTGGCGTCTTTCCAGCTCTTCCTTGAGCTGTTTTGCCTGTTCCTGTGCAGTCAAGAACTCCTGGTCTTGCCGTGCTGCTAGAAAACGAGCGGCACCGTCATCGGTCGCAAGCCTTTGTTGATCGGCAAGAATCGTATTGCCGAAAATCTGCTCGAAGCCGTTGGCCCTCGACCGTTCGTCGATGCCCCGCTTGAGTGCCTCCTGGATTCGCGTTGTGTCGACTCGAGAAAGCAAATCCTGATCGCGCTGCCTGAAATCGTTTCGACCTTCACGGACCTGTCGGACTAAATCGCGAAAACGACTCTTTTCAGACCTGGACAGTTGATCGAACTGCGCCTTCGCTCTCTCGACCTCGCTCAGATTTCCTTCACGCCTCGCCCGAATGATGTCGAGCACACCCTCTCGTTCGACGCGGATCTTCTCCTTAACCGCTTCAATACCTTGGTTCTGGTCCTCTAGGATCTTTTGCGAAAGCGAAAGTTGATCACGCCGTGCTGATGCGATTAGGCCGCTATATTTACGAACAGATGCCTCGGCGGATTGCTCCGCATCTTTGATTTGCTTGCTGATCCCTTCCGCGTCGCTTTTTGCTTTTTTTAGAATTTCGTCGTTGCCAGTGGCAATGGCGAACTGTTGTCGAAAGCCGTTGTCCTGCAATTCGTTCGCAAGTTTGGCGATCCGATCGTTGCTGGCATCTCGGTCAGCAGCACGTCTATCACTGAATCGCGATATCTCGCGTGCAACGACATCCAGTTTGTCGAGATCGCTCTTAGCCAAAGAAAAGTCGAGTGCGGCAAGCTGTGTCTGCGTTTCGTTTGTTAACTCGGCTCGTTTCCGCGCGGCATCAAACTCAATCTGTGCTACGCGGCCGAGGTGCTGACGGCGGATGCGTTCTTCTTCGCTAAACATTCGCGAACGGCGAGTCGCCTCGTCCACTGCGGCATCACCAATTAGGTCAAACGCACCGGTGACGCGACCAACCCAATTAGCCGGGTCGATCAAGATCGCCTTGGCAAGAGTCTCGCTGTAGCCGTCGACCTCGTTGCCGCCGTCGCGAATCGCCTTTGCGAATTCGTAAACCCCTTTACCGGCAAACGCCAATCCACCGGCCGCAGCCAACGCGGCGCCAGCAACACCAGCTATCGGAGCAACAGCACCGGTCACGGCTTTGCCAAGTCCGACAACCTTGGTCGCCAGACCACTAAGTCCAAGCTTTGCAGCGAGACCGCCTGTGACGCCAGACGCAGCACTACCGGCAACGTTTGACACTGTTGCAGTGCTTCCTTGAGCGATGGCTCCACGAGCGGCATTACGAGCCGCACCGATGCCCGATCGCGACTCGTTTAGGATCTTGTGAGCAAGCGTTGCACGGCCAGCCGCTAAGGCTTCGATGTTCAGCGCGGCGGTTAACTTTGCGGATCCAGCCTGCGCTACGCGAGACGCAGCCGCATCGGCCTGTGTCGCCGCCACTTTTCCAAGGATGACTTTGCGGAATCCAGAAATTGCATCGATCGATCCTTTGAGCACCTGATAGCCGCCACGCACACCGTCGATAACAGCCTGGACTTTGGCCAGTTCCTTGAGTGCTTCGTCGGCCTGGTCTTTACTTGCGACACCAATCAACACCGAAGCGCGAGCAACCAGACCAACTCCGTTGGCCGCTTTCGAAGCTGCCTGCTCGATTTCGTTGAAGCCTTGCGTGACGGATGACCGAGCCTGTGCGGCAGCCTTGGTTTGTTGTTCGTACTGCGCGATATATGCCTCGGCAACCTCAGCCGCCGATCGCTGTTCCATCTTTGCAAGTCGCTCGCGTTCCCTGGTCGCCGCCTGAGCTGCACGGACCGCCGCAACACGATCACGCTCGTCCATTTTGGCGATGCGCTGACGCTCCTTTTCCGCCGCGTTGCGAGCTTTGGTCGCCTCCTGGATTCGCTTTAATTCTTCTCGTGCGAGCTTCTCGGCCTGGTTTGCCTCATCTTGCCGCGCCTGCTCGATGACCGCAAAAAAGCCGCTAACCCGCTGGCGAGCCTCTACGACCGCGTCGTCGTCTACATCCAACCGTATGGTCTCGTCGGTCGAAACGACTCGATTAAGTGTTTCGATGTCCTTCTTGGTTTGCTCGATCGCCGAACGTGTTTGTGCCTCTACCAGACGCTCGTGGTCAGCACGCATGGCACGCTCCATCTGCAACAACTCATCGGTGCGATCGATGCGATCCTGTTCAGCTTTCAACAAGCTGTTGGTGCTGCTGTTGTCGTTTGATGTTGATGGACGCGGCTGGTTGGAACGTTGCTTCAGAGCGCTAATCTTGTCGTAGATTCCTTTCAGCTCCTTCAGCCGTGTTTGCTCGATCTCGACACTGCGGCTGCCCGATTCCATCTGAATACGTTCGATCTCGGAGGCTCGCCGTTCGGCATCTGCAATGATCTTTTGCGTGGCTTCGGCCGCCGCTCGCTCGATACCGGATTGCTGCAATGCGGCATCGGCGGCCGGTGATCCACCAGATGTTCGCGACGCACTGGCTTCGATCTGCGACAGTGCCGCTGCACGCCGCCTAGCCTCGTCGAGTAGCTGATCGGTCGTTTGATTTGCGATCCGATTCAAGTCGGTTTGCCGAGCCTTGGCATCCTCGACCGCTTTGTCTAAGCCTGATTCTGGCTGTGCAGCTTTGATCCGATCAAGAGTTGCGACCGCCGTCGAACCAACTGCCTCGATCGATTTGGAAATTCGCGCCTGTGTCTCCATGACGCCGCGTGCGAGTCTTTCAAGCGCTTCGCCGGACCCAGGTTTGTCGGTAAACCCAAGCCGAAACAGCACATCACGATCGTTATCGGCCATCCAAAAACACCTGTTGCGGAGCGGTCTAAATCGCTTTCAGGTGTAATGGTGGGGCGGGGCGTGTTCGACGATTGGCTAGCTGCCAGCGAACATTGATACCGCCAGTGCGGCCAATGAAATGATCAGCGACCCGATTGACAACCAAATCCAAGTGACGTGTAGCCGAGACATTCTCCTGGCTTCGTTCAGTGCTTCATTGGCTATCTTGTTTGCAAGCTTCGAATCAGCCCGCGCCTCTTCCGATATGGAATTTGCTATCTGGATTTCCTTTATATTTTCCTCATGGCGCAACTTGGCCTCTTCACGATCTTCTTCCCGTGCCAGTGCGTTCAATCGCTGGACCTCGATCAACAGCTCCATGTCGTCGTGCTTTTCAGGTGAGGTTGGACCTAGATCCAACGCATTCGATGGCTGGAAGGATCCGACGCCGTTCAACGGCTTCGATCGTCGGGGTCGTAACAATATTCAGCCAACCATCGTCGCATCAAATCCGCCATGTCGGGTCGGCGGAGACCGTCCAATGCGATATGCGAAATCATCCCAGCAATGTTCAAACCACACGCAACTAGCCACAGCAGCGTCGTATCACGTGGCGGCTTGTCGTACTCCATTCGCAACGCACACATCCCCGCAAACGCACCACCAAACATCATGATGTAGGCGAGAGGCAGCAGGAGAGCCACCATCTGTGGAAATGGGTTTGACCGGCGTTCTGCCCGGTAATGCCAACGCAGGCCGATGCAGACGGCAGGGTAGATAGATAAGCAGATAAACCCAAACGTGCTCGCAAAAAATTCTGTAAGCATTCCTGCAAATCCAAAAGTAGGCACAACAACGGCGGAAGTGCCGGTGACGATAGCCAGCATTTTCGCTGGGTTCCACTTCCTGAAAGGCGACCCTTCGTGGTCAAGCCTTCGGCGCTCGTTTGGCGTGATTGTCATCGGTCGTGAGGCATCCATTGATTGATTGAAACCAACGGCGTACCATTCACTCACCACGAGCTTGGGCCGCTGGTCCAAAAGAAACGCCCCGATTTGCCGTCGGGGCGTTTCGCATTTTAGCGGTGATGTAGCTGGCCGCGATGCTGCTTAGCTTCGAAGTCCAACGCCAGCCAATGCCGCACGAAGCGACTCCATATCAGCCGCACGCTCGCACTCACGCGTAATTTGTTTGACGATTGAATACCGCTCGGCGAACAGAGGGTCGTTGAGCAGGTGCGGCGGAAGTTGATAACCGGGTGCCTCAAGGCGACAGCACAGTTCCCACAACTGGGCGTTTTCGAACGACAAGCTGAACATCCCATCGAAGTCCGGCGTTCCGTCAACGCCTTTCGGACATTGGTCACACGGCGGCGTGTTGCCCGGCGGACGCTCTTGTAGCACTGGCAACCCACCAGGTCCGTCATAAGTGTCAGGGACGCCGGACGGTATCTTGTGCAAATACCTTATGCAGTCCTTGCAGTCGAGTTGGGATAGGAGGGGGTACCGAAGAAGAATCCTCAGTCCCCTTTGGAGTTTCCCAAGTTCGCTTCCGATTTTGATTTCGCCGATGTTGATTCGGCTTCGGTGTCAAATGGATCCTCGTCGCCACCGTCGTTCTGTGCGTAAACGATATCGACGATACGGTTCTGAAGCGGGCGCACCGTTTTTGCGATGACCTCCGGAGTTGGACCAGGAACGCGAGGTACCGGCTTGCCACTCGCCTCGATAAACTCCCAGGAGATCAATCGGTTGCCGATGATGTCGAAGACCTCCTTGTCGAACCCCTCTTTGTCGCCACGTTCCAAGCATCTGATCGCCTTGGCGCTTTCGGCGTTGTGGTCGTTTGTTGGCACCGGACGAAACGTCAGACGCACTGCGTGATGCATGCGCGGCTTGGCCGCAATGAACCGCGTAATCGTCTGACCGTCGTCGATAAAACCGAGCATATGTTTTCCCGTTGAGAGTTTTGGATTCGAACTCCCGCGATTGTTCGACTTGATTCGCCACATGCAACGATCGCGACGGCTACGCGAGTGGTCTTCGTAGCCTGGAAGCCACATCTTGTTCCATTGCGACAATGTCACCTTGTTTCAGTTCTTTTGTGATATCCAGATTCAGCACTCGCCAAGACTTCTCTTCGATCCGGGCAACCGCACACGCTCGCTGTTCCACTTTCGGCAAGGTGGGGACCGATACCAGATCCTGCCGAATGTCGTTCCACGATGAACGTGCGGCGGAATGATCTCGCTCAAGCGATCGTGACCTTGCGTTATGTGCAGCGACAGACGCGAATGTCGCTGCGATTGAATACGCCAGCACAAAACCAGAAAAGACGGCGTTCTCGATGAAAACTGCTGCGACAGTGAGCATTCCACCGGCCACGAGCGACAGTGACACAGCAAGCGATATCCTTCGAGCATTGACGTCGTGACGCTTGGCTTCAATCAGGTGCAATTCCATGTGTGCTTCGCAAGCCACGACTAGCTCGGCATGACGAAGATCGACAGTGGTCATGCTTTGCCTTGGCGTGGGTTCCACTTTCGGGGCACCTGAAAACACCTTTCTCTGTGGTGGATGCGGTCCAGGTGCCTGATGAATTTTCTCAATCCCGAGCTTCTCGAAGTCCCGAAACCGTTTTGGATCGTCTGTGTCGTCGCTCATTACACGATTCATTCGCGAGGATTCAAGCATCGAGTTCGTCTCGACGGGATGTTGGGTGGAATTCTAGCGGTTTTTCGCGCCCCACCCGAAACTGCTTGACGCCAATCGTGATGGCCAGCTATCCTCGCTGGTGTTGGCAATGGCAAATGAAGCCTTGAAACAGCTTCGCCAAGCAGTCGTCGCGTTCGTAATCGTGTCGATGGTCGGCCAACCTTAACTACATTCTTTGTTGCGGAGTCCGAGAGCACACCGACCAGGTAGCGAACCTAAACGTTGACCCTGCACAGGCAGGCGAGTGAGTGCTAAGCAAGCACGAGAGTAGTTACTCGTGTGTTTCAGCCTGGTCGGTGTGCTCTTGCATTGGAGTTCCACCATGCAATTCGCTATTTCCAACCAGTCGAGCACAGTCGACATCGTTGACATGAAACGCCTTCGTGAGCGGCTTTCGTCCCTGATGGACAACCAGTTCACTACCGTTCGTCCGATCCCTGATGAGGACGTGTTGTGCGTCTGGTCGATCACCGACAAAGGCTGCGTTCGTTTAATCGAGCAATTCGCTGACGAGGATTATGCCGACGCCGTTGAAGTCGCTCGCGCGAATGAGCGTGACGATTTGCACTGCGTTGTGCTGCCGAAGTCACTCGGACGACCGAGTTTCGCCAGCCGAAAGGCGGTGTCAAAATGAGCGTGTCAGCATCGAAAGAAAGCGATCGCGAGAAGCCAACCGAGCCATGGTCGATCTGGTCAATCAGCGAGGATGGCGACGTCCGGAAGTTCTGCGATGCAGGCTCAAGGAAACTGGCTGATCATCTTGTTGGCCTGCTGTCGCAACCCGGTCGACTGCACATTGCTATGCGGAAGTCTGTAGGCCGGCCGTCGTTCGACGACGGTAAATCAACTTAGATGTCCGCATAGCAGGCTACCGCTTGCAGGTGGAGCATCAAATGATCGTCACGCTTGATTACGTCGCACACCATCATCGACAACGCGACGGACTCCACCTGCAAGCGGCTCCTCCAGTCGATCGACCTTGTCATCTCGCACGTGCATGTACTCGCGTGCCGGAAGGTTCTTGTCTGGATTGCCAAAGTTCTGGTCGTGTGCGTATTCGATCTCGTCGGCTGACACGCCAAGGATCAGCTCACTGCGGCTCTTAACCTCAACGCTTCCGGGTGCGCCACGCACAGTCGCTGCTCCGAACATGGCGAACGTCTCACGCAATGGATCGTGTAGGTAGTCACGTTTTCGTGGTTCCCACACGTTGCCGTCGCCGTCGATCTCTTCTTCGAAGTTCTCGCGGACAACGTCGCGAACGCGAGCACCAGCTTCGTCGATCTCATCGTCCAGCGGGTCGCTGCCTAAATCATTTACAAGTGATCTAGCGAACGCCGCAAACGACTCGGGCGACATTGCCACTATCTTGTCGCCTTGCGGCCTTGTGGTGCCTTTGTCGCTGCCTGGGTGCTTTCAGCAGGCGCTTGCGCGACTTTCTCCACCGGCTCGACGCTGGCGGGCCCTGGCTCTGTTTCCGCTTCGGGTTTCGGCGTCTGCGTCACCGTCGTCACCGTCGAACCGTCTTCGTTTCTGACGTGCTCGATCAACAGCAACGTGTCGGACCGCATGACCTGCTTCCGCAAATCCATCAGGAATTGACCGGCGGCGGGTCGGTTCTCGTTGCTCTTGGTGCAATCAAACTTCATTGGTTGATCTTTCAACTACGGCGTGTCGTCGACAGTGAATTTGATCGGCGCTGCGAGCGTGGCGCCCGAGCCGGTCGAGTAAGCCTGGAACTGAATATTCTCAAGACGGATCGGGGCTTCACGGCTTGCCACGCTAGGCGTGGGCACCGTCGCAATCAACGCTGGAAACTCGATCGTTAGGCTGCGTGTCGCACCCACGGAATAGACAATCGAGGCCGTGATTGACGAGGCACGCAAAGCCATCCGGGCCAAGTCGTTCGCCGTGTCAAACGGTGTCGTGCATGACAGCGAGTACTCTTGGCCAAGCGAAGGCAACGCAGTCCGTGTGACCGAGTTGTAGAACTGGTCTGTTTTCAGGTTGTTCGTGCCAGTAATCGAAACGTCGTCCATCGGAACATCCACGACGCCATCGAGCGTCAGCGTTGACGACGTGTGGACCAGCGGCGGTTCTTGCGAGAAAGCCAAGGTGGCTGGGATTGCACCGCTGTTGATCGCTCCAGTTTCTTGAAGGCACGCTTCAATTCCCCAGTCCAGGCGAAGCTTTGGCTGTGCCTTGGAACTCGACAGCGTGAACTGGCTTGTTTTGCACGAACCGAACGACTGGGTGGTGATGCCCAGACCACGGGAACATTTGAAATAGTCGCAATAGCCGTCGACGGATGGCTCGTAGACGTTGGCCACGCCGGCATTGCCAAGCAGCAATGGCAAGATCACATCCAGGTCATCGATTCGGGGGTCCATCACCACCGAGCCGGTACCTGATTCCGAGTCCAGTGCAACGCCAGATTCTTGATAGAAAGGGGTTCCGTTTGCCCCATCGTCCCGGGTGTACGTTGGCGTCCACGCAAGGCTCGCACTGATCTGGCTGAATACGCTCGTGATCGCCAAAGCGTTGACCTCGTTGGTCATGTCAACGCCAAAGTTTCCTAACAAGGTCACACCGAACCAGGATGTGCGTGCGGTGGTAGTGATGCATGCCATTTCGAGCGACTCGCTGAATGAGTGGATGTTTCAGCGGTTCACGTTGCGACCGGACCGGGTCACTTGAAACGGAATCAGTAGGTCACAGAACTCTTTTCAGCTACACATGCCACCACCATCGACTGGGCATCCAAGTCCGTCTGCCCGTCCATGTCCGAATAGATGATTCCCGGGAAGAACAAAACCGTGTGGACCTCGGGGATCTGCGGCAGCGGGCAAAGCGGGAACGACTCAATGAACCGTTCACGGTCATGCGTCCAGTCACCATCCACGACGTTGCTCATGTTGCGAGAGCGAACCAGGACGAACTCAATCCTGTATTCGATCTCGTGTCGTTGGTTGTGGACCTGACGAACACGCTCCGGACGCATCCAGTAATGAACGCCTTCGATGTTTGCTTGATTCTTGCGGCCAGCCCCGGCCCAAGCGGTCAGTTCAGTGATCGTGTTACGAGGACGCTTGTGGAGCTTGTGCTTCGTGTCGTCTGCTGGAAACGACGGAAGGTTCAACGCGATGACGTGTTCGCGAATACCCTTCAAGCACTGTTCATGCAGGCCATCGGTTCCATCTGTGACACGGAACCCAACTGGCGGCGATGGCCCAGACCCGTCGACCACGACTGCCGAATAACCACCCTCAGCGAGCGTCACCGCTTGGCCAGTGACGTCCACCGCTGTGGTGATGACAACCGAAAATGGGTTGCTAGCGATGTCGCCGGCGTACCGGGATACATAAACCGTGGCAGTGCCAACAACGCCCGCAACAGAAAAGTCGGCACCAGTGCCATCGGCACGATCGGTGATAGTCAGAGTAGCCATGCGGCATAGGGTGCGGCATGGCGGGGGCGTTTGCTATTCCGTGCCGCTTTCGCTTGCAATTCTGTATTCAAACTGCTGCGACTTACGGGTGAGCGACGAAAGCGCCTTTTTGCGATCGGCTTCCGTTTCGTACCGACCGAGCAGATGCCATTCACGCAGTTTGTTGAGCAAGTCGGCTCCGAAGCCACCGCTAAAACTATCTTGGCCAACATATCGCCGCTCGATCCCAAGCAGTTTCCGTCTTCGCTTCCGCCTGTGCTTGGGCACGTCGTCAGCGATGGATGGACCCTTGTCAGCAAGTTCTTTCCAGTCCTTCAAGGCTTCACCTGATACTCACCCAAGCATTCCACCGCAGGGCATCGCCAAGACATCCCCACCGACTTTCGAACCGGACGAACGATCAGCCACTCTTTGCCGCTCGATTCTTTCAACAGCCAACCCGTCTCGACGTTCACCGACATAGGTGAAAACGACTCGTTTGATGTACTGAAAGTCGGAACGCAGAGCGTCCAAACACAGCGTTCCACTTCTGCCGCAATCTTAGAGAACAGTGGCTCATCTTCGGAATCAATCGCCCGCTGTTCCGCTGAGCCCACCGATACCTTTGCGCCCGTGTCGATGACGCCGTCGCGATCACGACGATACAAGTCCACCGAGAGGATGACTGGGTCGTCGTACGTGTTGTCTATCTGGGCTCGGTCCACCGTTCACCGCTCTTGATAAGATGCAAGTCCGTTTGATTTGATCCTTACCCGGCAGACGGCCGATTCCAACCTAGACGCTACGGAATGAGCGGGGCGCCCCAACGCAAATAGCAGGGGCAACGCCAGTGGGTGTCCAGCAATCCTAGGTCTGCCGCAACAACAACCCACTCGTCGCCGTTGGACTCTTTGACGATCCAGTCCGGGACGATTTCAACCGAATACGGGTCAAAGCTGGTATCCCACGGTGCGGTGATTGTCTCCACCCAGATATGCCACGAACGACGCTCGCTGTTCACCTTCACGTTATCAAACACTGACTTTTCGTCTTTGCTCAACGGACGCTTGGCAGCGGCACTCACCGTCATCGGTTCGGCTGGACGATAGACGCTGTCCTCGTGACGTTCGTACATCGTGACCTGATTGATCACGTCAGCGGGTAACGATCGCCAACGGCTCGCTAGGTGGGCTCGGGTGATCATGCGGCAATCCTGTAGCTCTTGATGATCTGGTCCGCTTCGCCAAACAGAGTCCCGATCTCAGCCGTGCTCAAACGCGAATAGCTGTAATAGTCGATGTTCTCGCTTTGAAATCCCGAAGCCGTTAAACGGCCGTAGAGACCATTCAGCATGTTCGTCATCAAATACTCGACCCCAGATGGAATCGTTGGCTCGCCAGCCACATAGGAAATCTTGGCGCCGATCGGATCCCACCGACCGTTGAGCGAACCATCTGGGAACTGATCTTCCAACAACGCAACTTCGCCGCTCAGTGACACGCCGTCTTTAAACGGACCAACGACTGAATAGTCCGTTGCTGCCACCGTTGTGTACGACTGCGAACCGTCGTGGGTTTCCAGCGAAACCACTTCCGCAAGCGGTCGACACTGAACGAAAATGCTGTCCACGCATCGCGTCCGGTGAACCTCATCCACCACCGGTCGCATCGTCGCCGAACCGATTGCCGTTGCCTCAGCGGAAGTCATCGCACTGGCAATTTCGAACGTGTCCAGTGTCAGGTTCGTTGCCGCCACCGTTTGAACGCTTCCGTCCAAGGGTGAACTACCGCCCTCGGTCGCAATCGACACACGGTCACCGGCAGACAACCCATGACGAAACGATGTCACCACCGTTGTCGTCCCGTCCGCCGTGATGCTTTCCACGTATCGGGCAAAGACACGGTTGCAAGCACGCGACAACGCATCGGATAAACCTGCCGCAACAGCAACGGCATCACCCGCCGAAAGCGTCACCAATGACGCCACCGCGTCAGCTTGCGATAACAGCATGGCTTAGACGCTGACCTTGGCTTTAAGCTCGTCGATTCGCTCGTTAATCGCCACGTTGGACTTCGGGCCAATCCCATCGATGAAAGTCAGGTCGCCGCCTTCGGACTCGATTAGCTTGATCACTTGGCCAATGGTCGACAGTTTGATTTTCGCTAAGTCACTGACGATCCCATTGGGCAAACCCGATTGCTCCAGAGGCATCACTTCAAGTTCTGCCGCCGTGAGCGTGTTTGGCTCATCAGCCCCACTGGGCGACTGCGAAGCCTTTTCTGCGTCAATACGGGCCTGCTCGGCTTCCAGCGCTTGCTTGCGCTCGGCAGCCTTCGCCGCCAGTTCAGCGGCTTCCTTGGCAACACGCTCCGCCTCTTCCTTGCGTGCAATCTCGCGTGTTTCTTGTGCTTCGCGGATCCTCGCTTGCTCAGCTACACGGGCCGCCTCCTCCGCTTCCTTGGCGGCTTTGGCTTCTGCAACCTCCTCGGCAAGCCGTGCCGTTTCAGCCGCACTCTTCTCGGCCGCCTCCGCTTCGACGGCCGCATCGGCAACCGACACCGCGTCCATTAAGGCGATGGCGTTGGTGACAAGATTTTCGGCGATCTCCTGGCCGCTGAACGACTTTCGCAAGTTTCGAACAAACGCCGCCGGCAATCCACGACGGGCCAATGACACGATCTGATCGTCCTCGATCTCTGATGTCACTTCGTCAAAGCCGACTGCGTAGACCATCGCTCTGGTGGCGATGAAATCCAACGTCTTCTGACGCGAAGAGATCAGCTTCTGAACACCATCATCAATCAAAATTTCAAGGCACAATTCACGCGACATATCCGACGTTTCCCGCTTGTGATGTAAGGGCACAAAAAAACCAACGACTGGGTTAATTCAGCCGTTGGTTCTGGTTGCTTGTCGGTTCGTTTTCTAGGCTTTCGCCCGACGGCACTAGCCGCGATAGCTCTTGTTCGTGCTGATCGCAACCGCCCGGAATGGCCGTGCAGTAGCGGTGCCGGTCGACTTCACGCGAACGTGCGTGTTGCCGTCGTCAACCGTTCCTTCCGCAACGCGAACGACCACACGGTACTGACTGCCAGAGTTACCCAAGGCAGTCGAAGAATCAAAAACCAGCGACGGGGTCGTGCGGTTGACCTCGTCGTGATAGTTCCATGCCTCTGGATCAACCGGAGCGTCCACGTCAACCGCTGACAATGTCGCGATGTCCGTGATGCCCAGCACAACCGGAGTCGTGAAAGCCGCATCCGATGCCTGCTCCAGCTCGATCACCGGAGCCTCGGAGCTGGCGTCGTAATTTAGGACGATCTGCCAATCGCAGTTGTCCGTCATCGGAAGGGCGGAGCCCGTCACCGCAGCAGCGGTGTTATCCTGCGGTTCGATGACTTCTTGGAAGTCAACTCCCTTTGGGATGATCCATGTGTTTTGCATTTGAAAAAAACCTGAAGTCTGAAAGCTTGAATTGAGAAAACGAAACCGACTGCGAACGGACTAGGCTCGCGTTTCCAGTGTGATGACCGCCGACTGAGTGTCGTTGACTGGATCGCCCTGGAAAGGAATGATCGGCTCGTCTTCGCAAAGCTTGCCGTCAACCCGCATCGTGAACTTGAACGCGGTTTGATCACGCAGGAACTCAACGTGCCTAGAAGTGTCTTCCGCGATCCCGCCCCTGCTGATCGTGTAGTACTCGTCCAGGCAGACAAGCATGATGTCGCCTTCGGTTCCAAGCGTAGAACTGAACTCGCAGGGCATGATTGGCAAGCCCATCAGCGTTCCGTGGGGGGCCTCTGCCAGGCCGTTGGGCGGCATGTAGGTCAACTGCGAAGCTTCCCCAGCACCCAGTGTGATCTGGGCCAACTGGGCTTCGATGTTCTGGTTCATCAGCCAAACATACTTGCCGGTCTTGTTCGCAAGACGCCGGCGATACATTTCAATGATGTTTACGCCGGTCAGGGTGCTGGCAGGCTGCCCGACTTCCTTGGCCACGGTCACGCGACCCGGTGAGTTCAAAAGGCCTGTCGGCTTCTTCACGCCATCGCCACGGAAGACGGCGTTTCCAAGCGTGAACTTCAAGGCTTCGTCGGTCTTCAGGCTGATGAGTTGCTGAAGCGTGTTGCCAACCGTGTCTTGCAACGCCTCCTCGGATGCAAAAACCACGGCGAACATCTTGCTAAGGCTCAGCGTGATGTCCTCTAGCTTCAGGCGGCTTGAACTCATCAACTGCTCTTCGCCAGCCCAACCCGAAACAATGCCGCCGTGGCGACTGCCGTCGCGGCGATCCGTGTCCGAAAGCTTCGGGAACACCATCGTGTTGCCGCCAACGGTGAACTGCTGGGTTCGACCGTAGATGTCCAAGAAGTCAAATTCACGCTGCAGCAACTGATTGCTGAATTCGGGGGTGATCATCACACCGCCGTGCTCGGCCTCGAACGTGTTCATGCCGATCGCCTTCATCTTTGCGGCGGCTGCTTCTGCAGGCAGGCCCTGCGACATCGCAGTCAAGATCGACTTCTTGGTCGAGGCGTAGTCGTTTTTGAACTCGATGGCTTCTGCCGAACCTGGGTCAACCTGGCTCGATGCAACGCCGCGAAGGAAATCGCCGAACGACTTAATCTTCGGCTGGTAGCCGCTGTCGTATAGGTCCCTCATGTGCTGCAAATTGCGGCCTCGACGCATGGACTTCATTTGCGCGGCAGTAGGAACGAACGGGTTGTCGTCTTTTTCGTAGCCGGCGATGACGGCACCGCCGGACTTGCGCTGCGATAGCACGACTTCAAACTTGTCCGCTTGCTTGTCCAACTTCTCCATCAAAGAGTCGAACTTGTCGTCATCGGTTTCTGGCTTGGCGGCTTCGGTTGCCATGATTTGCCTTCGCTAAGGTGTTGTGAATATCTGCGTCTACATGGCTGTCTCGCAGCCGACAAAAACAAACGTGCGAGCGGGCGAGACCACTCGCAACAATCCAGGCGACTAGCTGGCGGGCAGGACGTCTCGGCTTAACTTCGCCATCAACTGGTCTCGCTGACCGATAGCTTTCTTCTGGCCTGCGATCGCCGCGTCGCGTTCTGCGATGACCCTGTCAAAGTCCGCTTTTGTCACGCCCTCCGCCATTTCTTCTCGAGCGGCGTCCTCGATAGCGCTCAATCCTTGCGACAGATTTCGCAGCGACTTGCGAGCTGCAGATGGAATCGACTTGTCTTTTGACAGGCGACGCAACTGGCTGGCTTGCCCGATCACTTGGAAGTGTTCGGTTTGGTTTTGGCGGCGAGCGAGAAACGACTTGAGCTGTTCGCTCATCATCTTTTCCTTTTCGTCGTCGGCATCCGCTTCATCGCTGCGGCAAGGCTTGCCATATGCCTTTTCGTGCAGGCCGTCCATCGCTGTGGTTAAGCCACGTGCTTGCCCCATGATTTCGGTCATGCCACCTTTTACGTCGGGGTGCTCCACCGGACCCATGGCGGATTCCAGCTTGTCCAGCAAGAACGTCAATGCCTCGTAAGCTTCGCCCATAACCGTTTGGCCGAGTGGCTTGTCGTTGATGGCCTTTTCTTCGCCGTCTTCGGCTTCTGGCTCGTCGTCATCATCGTCGTCGTCGCCGCCGTCGGACGCTTCGGTGACAGGCTCCTCGGTTGGGTCTTCTGCTTGAGTTTCTGCGCCTTCGCCGTCCTGCTCCTCGCTGTGGTGAACGGACTTGGCGTCGCCTTCTTCGTGCTCTTCTTCCTCACCCTCACCTCCAGGCTCGTTGTCCTTCATCACCTTGGAGAACATCGATTTGACACGTGCCTGGCTTGGCCTGTCGTACTGAGTCAACTTGGCCTCATCGGTCGCAATCGCCTTCACTTCGTCGACCGACATGCCGACTAGATCTTTCGCCGAAATGGATTTCTTGCGTGCTGCCATGGATCTACCTGCGTCACCGGTTTTGAGAGTCATCGAATTGCCCGTGCGAGTCATCGCCGTCAGGCTCTTTTTGATTTCTGGCAGCAACGCGTGATTGCCAACCTTTCCAGTTCTGATCAACGCACTGGCTTGGTTCGCTTGCAATTCGACGGCGCGAATCAACTCGGGCGGCACTAACGGATCGACCTTGGAATCAAGTCGAAGGGCTTTCTTGAGCGCCTCCGGGTTCACGCCAACCTTGCAATGGCTGTACTCGATCAAATGCGAGTCTTCGGTGACCTGATACTTGCTGCCGCCTCCGCGCTCGGAATAGACCGACAACCCGCCGGGTTCTGGCTGGACGTGGATCGAGGTTGCCCGCAAAGCCCCTTTGTCGATCATGCCGAATAGCTGGTAGACGATCGGCCATTCAGAAGCGGGAATCGCGAAGTGACTCACCGCGTCCATCGAGAAGTCGTCCGGCATCGTCACCGTGTAGTTCTTCTCGGCGTCTTCCGCCAAAGCAAGCGTCAGCGTAAACAACGGATCTTCGCCGTGTTCAAACCAAACTTGCGGATTCAAACGGTGGTTTTCCGTTTTCACGCCCGACGCAAGAATCACCTCTTGTTGGTAGTCGATGATGTCGGTGCATACCCGCACCTCACACGTCATTGCATCAACGTCAACCTTGGGGCCGTCCAACAGAGACAGGACCCTGGACTTGCGGACTACGTCCGTGACCTCTCGCGGGGTCCGGTCCATGTCCGACACAATCTCATGAAGACGACGCATCGAATCAGGCGCCGCCCGACTTGGCAGCCCTGGCTTTCCTCCAAGCCGATTTCTTTCGCTTGAGAGTTGACGGGGTCAGCCCCGTGCGTGCCATGATAGTTTTGTTGTCGCAGCCCTGATCAAGCATCTTGTAGACGCGATCGATGACTTCTTTTGGGGTGTGGCGTTTCTGTTGAGACACTCGGCATCGACTCCGTAAGGGTTTTGATTCCCTTGGGGTTGTCTATGCGGTGTGGTCAATGTTCAACGCCGGAGGCTCTCTAGCGGCTTGGGACGATAAGGCTGTGAGAAATATGGCATCGGCAGTTCGGGTGTGCTGGCGGCCCACCTGGAAACTCCTTGCGCCATATCCGCTCAGGCGTTCCAGCTAGCCCCATGCAAATCGGGCACACGTTTGAAAACGGGTCTAGCTGCCAGATGCTCGCAATGGATTCGTCGTAAAGATCCTTGATTCGGTTCTTGCCGAATATCTCCGCCCGGCTAGCAACCGTGCTCAATGACGTGATTGCCTCACGTTTGGCGTCGTTCTTCGTGTAAAGATCCGCTAGGTCTGGTAACTCGTTGCCTTCACGTTCTGCCGTTCGGTACTCCCGCACCCAGTCGGCGTGATGATTGGCTAGCCGTCGCCCTAATTCGTGCTCAAACACTTCGGTCACGATATCAAGACCTGAAAACACATCGACACGTGGGCGGTCCCACTCGATTTCATCTAGGAAGTCTTGCGACTGGCGAACGGTCACGTCGCGCACCAGGTCCGTGATGCCTTGTCGCCTGATCCGCTGCGTGAACGCATTGATTGACGGTGGCGTCGTGAGCCAATAGTGCGGCGACTCATTGGGCCAAAGAACCAGCAATAGTGCGAGGAATTCCTGTTCTCGCTTTTCGCGGTCGGTCACGTCCGCCATGGGCGCTGTCTCTAAAAGGGTGACCGCTGACGCACTAGGTTCGCCACCTCAACGGCTTCCACATAAGTCAAGCCAATGTCGGGGTCGCCGGCAAACTCACCAAGCTTCGTGATTACCTCGTGGCTTTGGATCGGGCGGTACCGGAAAATAAAGCCTTCGCCCGATTCGCTCACCGTTCCCATGATGGTGATGTCATCCAAGCAAGCGGTCTCGCCGGCATTGACCTGGCAGTCGAACAAGTCGATGAGTTCGCCAATGTCGCCAAACTCATCAAAACATTCGTCGTGATCATCTGGCCAACCACCAAAGTCGATGTCGTCGTCGAAAATCACTGCGAGTCTTCGTCGAATTCAGGTTCACCGTCGATCGGCTCAACGGGTGCCTGACTCAAGTCACGCGAACGCCACAACTCCCAAAGTTTGATCGCAAACGAAAGGATGGCGAGAATCACGACGATGGACATGCCGTATTCCTTGCCACGGGCTCGAATGAAGTCTTTCCTCGCTTCAATGTCATGCGGGTGTGCGTCGTAGGCGTCGGCGACTAAATCGCGTGCTCGAAAATTACGTGGCATCGTTGGGTGGTTTCCCTTGGTTGGTGGTTGGGTTCGTTCAGGTTGAGCGTGCGTACGGGCGGAATCAATGAGCGGCGGTCCCTATGCGTCTTTGACGAAAACGCCGTCGATCATTTTCCCCGTGCGGTGTCGAATCTCACCCCATGCGTGCTCCTCGCATTGCTCCAAAGTCAGGCCGTGCTCAATCGCCACTTGGGATAAAAGGATGCGAATCGACAAGCACGGGAACCCGAACGTCTCGGCATGTCGCCATGAATCCATTCGCGGGATCTTTGCGACCGCTTCGATCAATTCATTCAGGCAATGAGGCATCGACTTGGGTGGCGGTGTCTCGGATAGCGCGGGCCAAACACCGTCCAATTGGTGCATACAGCCCGCCATCACAACGGACGCGTCACCGATCGCATCTTTGACGCCTTCGACGTCGCCGGCATTGGACGCTTGATACAGCTCGGCCAGCTCTTCTAGCAGCTTGCCGTACTGTTTCTGTGGGTTGCTGCCTGTCGTTAGGTTCCGGTCGTCAAACCACTGGGCGACGCGGTTGAACCATGGGGCTAGAACTGTTGCTGTTGTCATGTCTTTCCCGTGTTCCTGAACCGTCAAAAATCACTTGACAGTTCGTCCCGAGAACCGATAGCCACCGCCGACACTGGCGATGACATTCTGCGGTTCGTGATATTGATTCGTTGATAATCGGTAACGACCACTGGCATTCAAGGTCTTGCCCACATACGGGCTGCACCATGTGAACAGCGACGAAGCCCGTGACCGTCCCAGGTAGGCCCTGAGCCCGTATCGCTGGCCGGTGCGACTCTGAACACTCAAACGCATCGCGGCGACTTGTGCGGCGGTGTACGGCGTCGTCGGCACGTAATAGTCATTAGTCGATCCTCGCTTCCCGTAGCTTCGTATCGATGTCGAATGAGGTCGCGGGTAGTCCATATCGTGAACCCTTCCGTCGATCACAATCCCGATGTGGGTGTACTGGTCGCCGCCCGTGATGCTTTTGGCGACGCGTCCGACAATCCCACGCTTACTGCTTAGAACAAGCGTTCCGTCTGGGTATTGGCTGAACCCCGTTTGTGCTGTCGCCATCACGGCAACGATTGCGATGATCACTCGCATGCCTGATTCCTTTGGTTGCGGTCAAAGGTTTCAGCATGTTGTGGTGATGGGTCATCTCAATGGCCGCAATCCTTTACTGGCTAGCGGTGCGTTCAACAAGACTGTCCGACTCAACAAGTCTCACCACCGTCTCAGTATCGATGCATCCCTTTTCAAACTGCCGTTTCAAATACGCCAACGCGGAATCGTACGTCTCGCGTTCTTGATCCGTCAAATCGATTTCACCCACTGAAACGCCTTGGAAAGCCAACGGGGTCGTTTGCTTGTCTACGATGGAAGAAACCAGCCGATTGGCTTCCACTGCCAGCGCGACCCGGTCCGTGTGGATAACCTCATGTTCATGAACAGACTTGGATTGACACTTCGTTATGGGCGATGGATCGACGCTACGCTCAATGTCTCGCGCAACAGTGCGGATTCTTGTTGCCGGCCTGTGGTAGCTCATCGCCCTGACAACTCGGCAACCTTTTCAAGCAATACAACGCGTGGGGCCGCAGTCACCTTCACGATGCTTGAAAACGAACTAACGGTCATGCCGGCGAAAACGGCAATCGCTATGAACGATGCGAAGAAGCCAAAGACGCTAGCCACAGTGCGGCTATCCGCTTCTGCATTCCTGGACAAATATCGGAGAAGCGGGTAGATGTACACACCCGCCAACAATCCAAGCATTCCAACACCAGCGAAAAAAATCGAGTGCCAGAAATACCAGTCTAGGTACTCGCGTGCGACTTCCGGGGCTTGCTCAACAAACACTCCGCTAGCCTTGTCCGCTGCGTTTTCTAGAGCGTCTAGGTAGGAATGCAATCGGTCGACCAGCGGCTTCGGCATCTCTGTTTCATCCATCGCTTGGGTTTTTCTGGTTGGCGTGTTTAGGACAGCTTCGAAATGATGGCTAGCACAATCGCACTCACAACGAACCCTAGGAACGCGCCCAACACGGCAATCCCCAGTGCTGTTTGGAGAGGGGAGAAACAAAGGCCGATGCCCAAGAAGAACAAACCACAAACTGGGAATGCTACGACTGAAAGTAAGATTATTGCCAAAAAGTCGTCTGCTTTTAGTTTCCTCATGCTTGTCTCCCTTAGCGATTGTTTCGCCCGTTGCGTTGGGCTGCTTGCTGGGCGAAGTTAGCCCAACGGCTCAGTCGTTCAATGGATCGCCCTGGATTCGAACCAGGTAGGTGTTGATGTTCCTCGGCAAACCAACTCAGCAAATCAATCACATGCCGCTGCGAGGCTACGGGAATCGAACCCGTCCAACTCACGGTCAGATGCTCTGTTGTTGATTGCCACTGCATGTCCCAGCACGCTAGCGACCCCAGTCACTTCAATGGATCGGGCCGGAATCGCACCGGCTTAACGAGTCACGAGCTTTCAGGTCACTGGCTGGGCGTCAGACGAATCCTACCCGTGGGACCATGCCTACCTGAGCAACGCCCAATCTATCTCGTTTGCAGTTGCCATGAGCGTGTCACTGTCCACGCCGCCGATCCAAGTGCGGGTCAAAGCGATCCCCGCGTGGCGTCTAGCCCAGCACACCAAAGGGTGACCGGTTCCGCTTTTCGACGATCGTTTTGGCGATTCGCCATAAGGCTTCGTCGCAAACCTTGCTCTATGTTTCTGCCTCCATAGATACGAGCGTTGTCTCTCCAACTGTTACGCCTGATGCCATTCGTTGCCTAGCGGCCGACCAAGACTCGAAAGTGTTGGCCTATCTACCAGTGGCGTCCCCAGATGACTCTTTGTTTCAAAAGCATTCGTCGTCTTCATCGTCATCGATGAAAGGATCATCGTCCAAGCTACTAGACGCCGTTGCGGCGATTCGGGGCTTGAAATCTTTCGGCAACTCGTAGCTGCTTACCGGCGCTTTTTGGGCTTTGGCTGCCATCCCCCTCGCGATGCCTTCCGACACTGGCGTGATCGAATAAATGGCATCAGGTCCCAAGAGCTTCGTCCAAGACTTTTGCTGGTCGTTCTCTGGCACATCCACTCGAACAAAGCCATGCCCGGCTATCACTTGCTCGGTCACCTGCCCGATGTATCGCTGGTGGCCCATAACGTCGACGATTGCCCATTCACTGAACGTCTCGACTGATGTGCTTGGCTCTGGCATCTGTTGAATCTCGTTTCGTGTTTGTGTAGTGGCTTTCTGGTGACGTGTCCTAGGTGCCCACATTCATGCAGTTTTCGACTGCCCGAATCAAGTCTTTGCCGTTCACAACGATTCGGCCCCCAGCGGGATCCGGGACGGCTTCAATTTCAACAAGCTCTTCTCTAGTCCAATGAGAATGGATCCTGATCGGCGGTTTGGCTGGCTCGTTGTATGCCCTCAACTCCGCAGTGTTCTTGATTTTTGACATGTTGCTGCATTAACGCTCGATCATTGAGAAAATGATGTGGACTTTCCGCCACGGCTTTGGGCAATCGTATGCTAGGCACACTCTTTTGCTGCTTTGACAATGGCCTTAACGCCGTTTGGCTGGATGGCCAACATAGGTACCACAGCAATTCCTGCGGCAATGCAACCGATCGCCGCAATAGCCAGGCAAACGATAGCCGCAAGGGCAAAAACGACGAGCGCCACCAGAAGCGGCAGCGCAAACAGCGTTGAGGCGACAGCGAACAGCACTATGGCAACGAAGTGCCGCAGTGAATTGAAAGCAGAACCGAACCACCTAAGGAAGCCATGCTCCGAAGACTTATTCGCTTGAATAACTGGCATTTCCTGGACTGCCATGATTTAGCCTTTGGTTTGGTTTCGCTCGATTGTTTGGCTCGCACACGCCAAACATAGTTTTGGCACGGGGGCCCTACCTGTCGCTCACGATGTCAGAGGTAGAGCTGAAACTAAGTGATCGGCGATCGGATCGATATGCTCGCGGCTGGTCCGGCAGTCACGATCTCTTCATCGGTGTAGCTATCGACCCTGCAACGCAACGAATCGGCTTGACGTGCCACCGAATCAACGCCCGACTTCAATCGTTCACGCATAACGCCGATCGCCCGCTTTAAGAGCACCGAAGGCGTCTCCAGCTCTTCACCCCATCGAGCGAGAATGTATAGCTTTCGATCCCACGAATACTCGTTCTTATCGTATGCCACCAAAACGGGTTCTTTCAAAACCTGCGACGCCTTGTCCCACACGTAGAAATCGCTGAATAGCTCCAAGGATCTGGCATGACTGAGAACCTGAAGAACGCGAAGCGGGATTGGAGACCGGCTGTACTCCGCAACCTTGACTGACGCAGGGCATAACACCTGATACATAAACAACTCGTCCTTGGTCATTTCCCGATAAGGACACCGAGCGGCCGGCGCTTCGCCGTCACTTGGTCTGATCATCTGAATCTGGCCTCCAAGGCCCATTTCTTCCGCAAGGCGAATTGCTTCCTCGCAAGCTTCAATTGGCTCCGATGCTGTTTCTGCGCATTCGTAAGTTTCGACTTGTAGTGTCATTTTGTTTCCCTGTTTGTGAACGATGAGCCGTTGCGGTTGGCTCGTTGGATGTTAAACACGCCCCACTCACGCAGGGGCACGCGCACTGCCAGCATTCCCACCGATGTGAAACGGCTTCTGCTTTACGCCATGATTAGAAATGAGCAGGGATTCGACTGCTGACTTGATCGACCAATTGGCTACTTGCTTCAGGCTGCGCCAACAACCTTCATGACGCCAGATGCGATTTGCGTCGTTCGCCTGCCATGGTGGGCCTATCCGGTGGCACCAAAACGACTGCTTTCCTCTCCGAAGCCAGCGTCTGTTTGCTTTTCAAGTACCGTTACGTCTTTCGCTGAAACCCGCTTGATAACTTCACCACACTCGGCCTCTACTTCGTAAAACGACTGGTCTCCGATCGTCTCAACCGATCTGACATGGCCGTACCGAAAGCGGCCCTTAGCATCGGTTGGGAAAAAACATGGCAGGTTTTCTTCAACTCCCGTTGCCGCCGTAAGATCCCTGTCGAGCGCCTCGCTTCGCATCACTCGAAAGGTGGAAGGACCATCAAAGCTCATCTTCACGCGTCCGGCCGTCTCACGCAGTACCGTGACGATCATCTTTTCGCCACCGTGCGTACACTCGACGGATTCGCCGGGCTTCCTCTGTAGAACCAAAGGCATAAGAAGTGTTCCCTGTTTCCGTGTTTTGAATCGATCTCTAGATGTCAGTTTCTAGGCGGCTCTCATCACGCCACAAAAACTGCCTCAATTCAATAGACGGCTTTGGCAAAGAAATCAGTCGCGAAGATTGATAATTAAATCTGCGTCGTCCGGGTGCCGGTAAACCAATTGGTCGATCACGCTCGCCGTGCGGGTGATTTTCTTGTCGGCGTACCGACCAGCTTCGCCGGGCATGACGTACGCCAGCGTGATATGTGGCCGATACGTGACGTGCCTCTGGATGTGGCTAAACTGGCGACTGGCTACCGAATGAATCCCCGGGATATCGCCGCCCTCCAACTCAACTACCAGTGGGATCGGTCCGCCCGGTTCTTTGGGGTCAAAGAGCGACAGCCGATTGAACAACCGGAACTCTGCCGCCTTCATTGGTGACAGCAGCTTAGCGATGTTGGGCTCGTGCCCTCCAACCATGTCCGACAGAATCGTGATGTGCAGATCGCTGACGATGCCGTCACCGTCCAAGTGGTCTGTTTTGATCATCTTCTGGATTGATCGAATTTTTTCGGCCAACTTGCCACCAATGGGAGCGAACAAGTAACCGTTTTGGTTATCCGCAGTGGATCGGTCCAGTTCGTCAAGAACCTTGTCCGCCCAATCAGCATGCAGGTGCTCAATGATCGATTGCATCACCACGCCTTCGTTGGTTCGTGCGGTGGTCGCTCGGTCGTCAATCAACACATCGTAAAGCATCTTCGAACCGGTTGGCCCCACGTATGGATTTTCGTTGATTCCGCACCACGGAACCCCGCTAGAGTCCAACCATTCGGCGACCGTTTCGTCCTCGTCCCGTGCGGTGTAGACGACGATGTTGCAACCGGCGTTTTTCAACACGCGGGTGAGTTGGATCATCTTCTCGTTGGGCTCGTTGATGATTCCCGGCGTGTAAGCCATGCCTGGTTTGGCAAGCGTTCCATCCAAGTCAAACGCGATGACGGGTGCCCGCTGCCCCGGCTGGGTCTCCGCCATCATCGAGCCGCGACGCATCGACTTAGTCACCGAAGGCAGTGCTGCCAACTTGGTAGCGTCACGCAATTGGTTCGCTGCGATCTTGTCGCCGGTTGATTGCTTGGTGGTTAGTTCACCAGGTACCGGTCCAGTCGATTGCGGCTTGTCCGGCGTGCCCGCTTGCACGTCATCCATGAACATCTCGCCTTCCTTGCCGCCCAGCTTGGGAAGGCCGAGCATCGATAGGACTTGATCAACACGCGTGAAGGGCAAATCCTTGGCGATGGCCGCCCGCTGTAGGTCAAGTTCTTTGTCTCGTTGCTCTAGTTCGGGGTCAGCCACTTTCGGGGCGATGTACTTGATGTAGAGCGCCTTGCCTTCTTCCTTCCGCATCGCCGCCGTGTCTTCGGCCGCCAACAGGTCTAACGTCGGCTGTAACGAGTTGGCGGTGAAGCCCTGCATTGCAGCCGCAATGGCCCCGTAAGTGTGGTTGTCGCCCATGCCAGCGACCGCAGGGGACACGCCGTGAGCAGCCAACATGTTCCGGCCGTATAGCTCGCTCGTTTCTGTGTAACGCATCGAGTCAGGGTCGATTGTCACCTCTTGGCCTGTCGTGCCAGGCGGAACGATCACAACGTTCGATTCCGTGTCACGGAACCGTCGCTCGTACTTCCGCTGCATTGCGTCCAAATCTGCCGTCGTTGGAGATGGGTTCTCGCCTTCCGGGTACGGGATTAGAACCCGTTTGCTTGACCCCCGCTCGTATTGCTCCGACTCAGCCCGTTCGCTCATGGCGATGATGTCCGACCAAGACGACGTGGCCGTTGTCGGTGAATAGCCGTCGCCCCTTAGGACCGGGTGCGGAAAAGCGGCGAGTGAGATATCTGTGATTGATATCTCGCGCTCGTAGAGCCCATCTCGACGAGAAAGATGATTGATCGGGTGATTGAAGTATTGACCGACTGTCTGAATCGTTGTGACCCGAATGCCGCCGTAAGGCATGTGGTCTCGATACCCGGGATTGATCGGTGACACCAACGCCAGCGGCACCGAGATGCGCCAACTAGTCTTTCCCCATCCGTTCTTGACGTTCCAAACCATCGACATGCCGTGGATGCCAAGCTGCTGGATGCGTTCCATCAACAACTGGCTGTTGGTTTGCCATGGGCTCGCGTCCGACAACAGATCCCACCAGCGGAACGACTTGTCAGCCCGCCCGTGGAGTTCTTCCGACTCATCATCGGGCTCGACACGCTTGTCAAAGATGACCGCTTCCGAGCTAGCCGCGATCAGGCTTTTGGTGTGGATCGCAACGTAGTTCATCCCCGTGAACGCTGCGACCTGGTCCTGGACGTTTCCGCCTCGACCGGTGAATTGCTGTGAATTCAGCCGCAGCGACAAATCGACATGCGGATCGGGCACGTCGTCTTTGGATGGTTGCTCGTCGCTGTGCCGCATAAATCACGCTCTCTGCCGGGGAAATAGTCCCCTGATCAAAGAACGCTATATGCGGTCACTTTCTACGATTTTGACGCGGACTCTGAATCCATGGGAAATGTCCGCTGCCACACGAAGGGCCTCGTACCTAGTGCTGCCATGGCCTAGCTCGATTCTTCCAGTTTCGCATCGTTTGGTGATCCGGTCACGCAGCTTTTTGTAGGTCATCCGCGCATCCACGTACGAATAAAACAAGACTGCAAAAAACACTAACGCTTCGCGGTCGTCGCTTTCCGCCCACATGCCCTTGATGCTGCCGTTGTCCGTTTGCGTAACGGTGACAAGCTTCATCGGAATCAAGTCTTCTGGCGAGTATTTCGACACAGACGCCGAAGCTTCACTTGGCATCAAGCCAATCGGCAAGCATGAAGCGGCTGCCACGGCTCCAGCGGTCTCAAGAAATTGTCGTCGACTGTTCATCGCTTGGCTCCGTTATGGTCATTAGTTGTTGGGCAACGTCGGCCGCCGTGGCGGTCAGTCGCTCTAGCTGTGAATGGACTGACTGGTATGACGCGGCCAGTTCATCGGGTGTTGCTTTGCTCAATAGCCTCGCAACCTTTGCGTTGTGCTCGCTTCGATATCCAGAACTGACGGTTAAACCTGATCGCTCCTCAAAGCCCAAAATCATCGACCGCAGTCTCTCTATTTCGTTTTTGGCCCTGGTTAACCGGTAGTCGCCAGAAGCGGCGTCACGCTTTCTTCTCAGCTCAAGCTGTGAATTCACTCGCCTCTGAATTTCTGCCTCACCAGGACCAGCGGCAACCCGCCTAAACCACGCCGCCATGATTCCGGGCGTGAGCTGCTCGGCTTCCGTGTCCTTCGGCTGGCGCTTGATCTTGAGCGAACTCATACCGCGAGTCGCCTCCATCAAGCCCCATTCAGGCTTGAGTTCTTCAAGCTTCACAATGCCGGGAGCGGCGACGATGTACCAGCGGTTGCAAAATCGACTGAACGCTTCACTCTTGTCGGGCTGGTCAACTTCTTTGAGCCAGTCTGCTCGGCTTGCCTTTACTTCGTGGCCGATAATGCGGTTCTTTGTGCTTTGCCACACGCCAAGTGCGATCATGTCGCAGTAGCCCGCGTTGCCTGGCAGCGGTGCTTCATGGATCAAAACCCATTCGGCGTTTCGGCCCGTGCCTTTCTTGAAGTACCGTTCCGACAGCATCTTATGGAGTGCTGCCGTTGTTTCGTGATCGCTCAATTTATTTCCCCGTTCCAACCCCGTTGCGGCGGGATTTAGTGGCCGTGGACGGCCTTCATCATGTCGTCTTCAATCCAGATATCCACCTTGAAGCCCAGCCGGTCCATGTGTTGGACCTTCGACCCCAAGGCCGTGAAGTAGATCGGCATCTGGCATCGCCATTTATCCAGGTCGCCATTTATCTGGTCGACGCTTTCTTCCGTCTCGCGCCTAGCAGTCACCATAATCACGCAATGACCCGCCTCCTTGGCGTTGCTAACGAAGTTCGACCACAGCGATGGGTCGGACGTAAATGTTTCGTCATAGTCCATCGCGATGGTCAATTGTTTCACTCTTCCGACTCGCAATTCGTGACGGTAATTCCGCAGACTGTGATGTAGCCGACTAGAAAACCCGTCGTCGCATAAAACAGCAGCCCCGCTAACCACCCGGGATCTTCGCAACCCAATCCAAACGATGCGATTGCGAAGACGCCAAGGCAAATTGCGGCAAGGAAGTATCGGATGTCCACTTCAACGCAACTAAATTCGTCGTCCATAGCAACACCTACTTGGGGATTTGTTTTGTTGTGCATACGCGGCCATCTTGTTTCAACACATGCCTTTCGATGAACGAACGAACGCCACCGCTCATCGCATCGCGTATCTCCAAATACGTAGACGCTTGGGCTTTGGCGTCGAGCGAGTTCAATAGCGATATCGCCGACGCTTCTGCGGGGGATATGCTCGATCGCGAAATTAGATTCGTGTATTGGCTAGCTGACATAAAACATCAACAACACTTCAGGCGGTGTGCTTTTCGTTGAAACGTTCATACATCGCACGAACCAAGCCGAGTGCGTTTTCCAAGAATTCACTGCGACCGCTCTTCAACGTTTCGCTCCTGGTGTCTGTCTTCAACCCAGCACCATTCGGTCTTGCCTGTTGATTGGTCGACGGTCCACTCGGCGTGCCCACGGTCGACTGTTTCCTGAAGCCAGTCTTCATGCATGAACTTGCCGCCCAAAATGATGCCACATACAAAAGCCACAGCCATGAAGAATGGCGCTAGGCAGCCTTCCGCTACGTTGCTGCTAGTCATTCGATCACCGCCTCAATCGTTGGCAACGACTCGCCCGAAAACGCCATCGGCTTGTTGAAACAAACGTTGTAACGATCCGGCGTTTCCTTGCCTTCGTCCGCCAACCGGTCCCATGCCAATCGGTGCCGAATCACCTGTTGAACGTCCCAAGCAACCGTTGCTTCTGGGTAGACGCGGCTGCCAACACCAAACGACTCGTTCGGACTCAACTCCGGGAAGATCATCGCTTTGATCTCACCGAAGATCCGATCGGCGTTTTCATGGCTGAACCCGCCAGTGCAATATCGGTCAAGAAACTGATCGCCAATGGCATGGTTGAATTGGCCCGACTTCATACGGGAGTAGGCTTCCAAGGCTTCCCTGACAACTGCTGCTTGCCTGTGACTCATCGTCAGCGAGTAGCACCGGTCGTCGCGGTCGGGAAGCTTGCGAGCCTCTGAGGGCGTTCCACACGGCGATCCGCAAGGCATCGTGTAGTCGGACAGCAGGACGCTGTAGCTGACGCTTCGGTAGTCGTCGCTAGCCAGCAAGTCGTCTTCGTCAACGTCGCCCAGCACTAACGAGACCGAGCTTTCGTGAATCCCAACGACATGGTAGTCGTCGCCACGCTTGAGCCTCACACAAAGGCCGCACGAGCCTAGTGCGATGGACGCTTCTTGCATCGTCCACGGCCTGGGTAAGCCACTCACTCGGCAGCCTCCCATATGACTGTCCCGCATGGAGAGCCACCCAGATTCCAAGTATCAATCTCTGAGCGCTGCTCGGCCAACTCGCTGTAGCTGACCAGCATAGGCGTGCTTTCACAATGGCCTGGCCAGGCGCCGGCCAGATGCGGCGTCTTGTTCTCAATCAAGAACCCTTCCTTAGTGATGCCGTCAACGATTTGCGGCGCGTCACCAAAAAATAGTTCGCTCGAGTCAGCCAGAGCCTTGCACGCTTCGGCCATCGTCCACGGCTTGATGACCTTGCGGACGATTTCGTAGTCGCCGTGCTTGCAAAAGCCGAACCCCGTAATAAAGCCGTCTTCGTCCAATGCGCTGGCGTCAATGCCATTTTCGACGACATTCGAAACTCGGTAGGGTCCAAGCGGTTCGCCAATCTTCCGCACCCAGTCACCCACCTTGGCACGCGCGGGCAGCTTTCTTCGGTAGTAGTTGCTCATCCAACTTCCCGAGTGTTCTCTGACGCACCACTTGGCTTGGGAGTAATGCAAATACTCGTCGCCCTCTTGTGGCGTATCTGCGTCCTTGTCAATCAATCGATAGCCTTCACCAGGGTCAACAGTGTCGACGCCGATCTTTCGCCTGTAAGCGCCATGTTCGCGATAGAACCAGCCCGGCCCCGATGAACCATGCCGTGCCTTCCATCCTCTTTCGGGGTACCGAATATCAAACCACTCGTCAGTCGGATACGACTTTTCCGTTTTCTTGTCGATTAGCCGATAGCCCTCGCCTGGATCGGTTACGGTTGGCCTCGTTTTTGGATCGCCTGCGGGCTCCGATGGTGAATCCACTTTGGATAGAACGAAGTAGGGAAATAAACACACTTCCCGTTCGAGATAGACGCCCCTCGATGGGTTCTTTGCGAAAGGCCCGCCTACCACATACTCCCGACCAGCGAGCCTATCCATGCCTGAAGTCCAGTTGTTGTCCCAGCCCATTTCGTAGCCTTCCGCCGCACGCTCAACTTTGACAGTGTCGCCAGGCTTGATGCCGCAGGCTTCCTGTCCAGCAACGTAGGCGTCGTTGGGCGTCATCCCCGCAAGTTCACGCGCTTTCTCCCAGCCTTCCGTCCATCCTGAGCGGGCTAGGATGCACAGGGCTTCGCCTGTGGTGATTTCACTGAGTGCGTGATTGACGATTGCATCTTCCAGCTTGATAGCAGTTTTGTCGATTGCCCTGCATGATTTGATAAGCCACGCCATCGACGGGTAGCACCGAATGTTGCCGCTGCTTGCGTGATGAAACCAGCGAAGTTCTTCCGCTGTCGATTCCGGCTCCGCCGACTCAATCGGCTTTAACCAGCCCAGTTCACGACGTTTTTCCGGCAGCGTCAGTGCCGACACCACACCAAGCACTTCCGAGTGTGTCAAATGGCCCGTCGATTTGCCGTCAGTTCGAACATCAAAACCTCCGTTCTCGACCGGAACAATCTCAATCGTCGCTGGCTCGTCCATTTCCAAGAACCTCAAAAAACCCAACGTTTTCCCGATAGGTCAAAAAGACCATTCGGGGAGTGAATCAAAACTCGTAATGAAAAATCAGCGTTCAGCCATCGGCATCACGACCACCTGATAAGCCTCGTCGGTTGATAGAACGATCGGGGCTCTCGACGACTCCAATTGCATCGTCAGCACCGCCTCCGCGTTCAACACCTTGCACACATCAAGGATGTAACGGTGGTCCACACGGAGCGTGATGTCAGGCCCGGCGTATTCAATCACCGTTTCGATTTTGGAGTCGCCGAGTTCGGCCGTGCTGCCCTCCACGACCAGCAAACCACGGGAGAACTTCAACAGCACCGCACGGCTCTCCATAGACGTCACAATCGCCGCCTGACGCACTGCTTGCATCAACCTCCCCGCTGGAATTGAAGCTATGTGGTATTCGTCGAGGCCGCTCGGGATCACCTGCCGCCAGTTCGGGTATCGCCCTTCGACGAGCCGGCAGGTCACGGTAGACGCTCCGGCCTGCACCAACACGTCGTTCGCGTTGGCACGGAAGCAAGCTTCGCCGCCAGCTTTGCTAAGCGACTTCTGGATGACCGACAATGCTCCCGTCGGGATGATCGTCGAGCCTTCAATTTCATGCCGCATGGCATTGGCATTGATCGATTGATTCGCCAGCCTGCGGCCATCGGTGCCGACGAAAACTAAGCCGCTGTCCGTAGACTCAACCTTGATGCCGCCCAGTGCGAAACGACTTGATTCCGACTCAGCCGCATAACTTGTTCGCGCGATCGCCATCGACATCGAAGACGCTGAACATTCAATCCAACCGTCAGCGTCAAACACACTCACCGATGGGAATTGGTCCGCGTCTACACTCGGGAATGTGAACTTGCTTCGGTCGCCCTTGAGCCGGATGACGCCGTCTGGCCCCGCTTCAATCGCCAGTTTTTCGTCATTGCTTTCACGCATCAAAGCCGACGTTCTCGTCACTGGCAGAAGAATCGAGCCGCCCTGCTCAACGCTCACGCCTTCGTCAAGCCGGGTGCTGATGCCCACCTCTCCGTTAGTGGCTGTGAATACTAGCCCGTCATCCGTCGCTGTGATCTTGACGTTCTGCAACACCTCATTTGGCGATCGCGTCGGCGCCACACTAGCTGCCAGCAAGAACGACTCCGTCAGCGCGGACCGGTCGCATGTGATCTTCATGTTCAATTCCCGTTATCAGTAAGAAGTCTCGTTGCGGTGAGACTGATGCTACTGGCTTTAGATGCCGTTTCTATGGAAGCGGTGCGGCAAAGCCATTAACCGCAGGTTGAAAAAAGAAAAATGCCGTGGGTCTGTTTTCACCCGCCACGGCGCCGGGCTAATGCCGCTGTCTCTCGACGATGGCAGCCACGGTTCACGCGGCTAAGTCTTACTTTGGCGGCTCTGCCGCTGCCCACCTCAGCACCGGCGGGCTCGACCTAGACAAAACCGGTTGGCCATCGCTTGCACCACCGCAGCACTTCGCGGGGGTGTTTCTCTTTATCACGATCCCGTCGCTGTCTTGAGCCGACATCACGCTGCGTCGTGGTGCTGCACCACACAACGTGAAGGGCAACAGCTAAAAGGATCAGTTCGCTCATGTGTCATTTTCCAAATTGGGCTCTCAGGATCTCGGTTTAGGTTTGCTGCTTAGCCAGATCACCTAGTTCGGTTCCGTGTTGTTTGCGCGTCACCCGGCTAATAAATTGTTCACCCTACTGATCAGACTCGCCCTGCGGTACGCCGCCGAAGTTGATCAGCTCGAATACTTCGATCTCTTGCTCAATGCTTTCGAGAGCACCTTCGCAAAATCCCAATGCGTGTTGCTTGATCTTTCGCTGCTGGACGACTGGCAGATCGGTCCACATCACTTGGCCAACTAACCCAACCCACTCGCCGGGAATTGCCAGCTCATCGTCCATAAACATCAACACGGTCTGGCATCTCTGTTTGCCGTCGATCACCGCGTAATGCCATTGTTCGCCACCCCACTCAGCATTCATTCGGTCGTTGACGACGATCGACGGGATCGGCACTCCAAGCAACACGGACCGAATGAGATTTACTCGACGTTTCACACCCCACACATCGCCACGCTGATATGGCAGATCAAGCATCAACACGCCTTCGTTTCGCCAGCGACGAATCACATCCAGCGGTCGATTTGTCGTTGACAACCTCAGCCGTTTTAGAGGGCGAACAATCCGTTGGTCACGGACATCGCAATCCTTCGGCGTGCTGGCGTCTCTTGCTTCGGTTGTATTCATTTGGGTTTCCATGTTCTTTCACGTTGGCGATGCCGGACAACGGTGACGTTCAAATTAGGCTCAAAACCTAATTCGGTTTTCTCTAGTTCTCGGTTCGCAGCGCATCAACTGCCTTCTTGAGCCTGTTCGCTCGCTTGCAGTTGTTGGCCATCATGGTCCTGACTTCGCCCCGCGTGGGACGCTTGTCATCTGGGTGAGGGATCTCAGGTAGCTGCACCAGTTCGGCTGCCACCTTGATGATCACGTGTGCGGCATCTTTGGCTGATTCGTCCTGGTTGCTGGGTGCGCATCGAGGTTCCTGGTCGAGGATCGCTTCAATAGCCTTGGCAAACATCCAGCAGCACCAGCTCGCATGATCGCGATCATCACATGGCTCACTAGTGATGCGGAACGACTGCACGCCTACCGTGAACCACGCGTGGGAAGTGTCCGGTTTGTAGCCAAGCTCCTCTGAGTCGTCCGGCACAAACACAAAGCTGATCTGCGTGTACTTGGTGGCTATCTCCCGTTCGCGGTCTGTCGCATGATCAGGCAAGAATGGGAGCCGCTTCCGAAACTGATCATCGTCCGTGGTTGGGTCAAAGTCGTTGTAGGCTTCCCATGCTTCCGCGTACTTGGCCATCTGGCAGTGCCCTTGTCGCGTGTATGGCTTGCCGCCCTCGACAAGCTCAAGATCGAAATCGGTGTCTGTCATCATGTCACCTCGTTGGTGGGCGAATCGAATGTCTGCGTTTCGGCAACGCTCCATGTCGCATCATCCCTTTCGTCATCCCAGGTAGCGTGATAACGCCTTTGCCAGACCCTTTCGGAACGACCAAGACACTTTGGCAACTCTCGGATTTCAAGAACGACGTAATCGTCATCCCAGGTGTTTCCAGACCGCAGAGGACCATCGCTGGTGCTGAACTTCGAATCGATGACAGTTACCGCCTCTTCGATTGTCTCGAACGCCCCAAGCGTCCAATACGTTTCGTCGCTTGTGTGGTCGACCAGCTCATACATGTCTCGTTCCTCGTGAGTCGTTGGTTTTCCAAACTAGGCTTTAGAATTACTGATTAGGTGTGCGATTTAGCCCAAAAGCCTAAGAAGCGTCGTGGTTGTCCTTTGCTATTGGTTCATGCGTTTGCAGTTCGCGCATCTGCTTCGCTTTCGCTCTCAATGCGACGGCCCACAATTCGGGCGAATGAGTCAACCCATTAGCCACTAGACTCGCTCCTTCGAGTGTGTCCATCAGCTCGGCAAGACGTTCAAGGTCCACTGCGAAGTCAACTTCATCGTCAGCAACATGCCCTGGCCATGCGACCTGACCGCAAGGTCTAAGCAAAGCATCGACAACGGCACGACCCGATGGACCCGTGGTTTCCCTGTATTCCTTCGCCTCTTCTTCCATCGAGGTGGCGACAAACCTCAACGCCGAAAAGTCGCTGCGAAAACACCCGACCCTGACCGCTGCCTTTACGGCTACTGACACCAACGCCGGCACCATTGTCTCGTCGCATGTCTCGATAAACGACTCGACTGTCTTGTAGTCAATGTCATCAACATCAAAGTGTTCCGACTGCTGCCATTCGACGAACTCAATTCGCTTCTTCTCTAGTTCATGCTCCTCAATGACCTTTGGGGCATCGGAAAGTTGTTCGCTTGTCCCACTGCTTGATCCAATGTTTTTCGGCATTACCTGCGCACCCAACAATTTCGTCTAAAATGGCGTGTCTTCAGCAACTACATCGTCCCTCGAAACACCAGACGGCATTGGCTGGTTTTCGGTGCGGTCTACTTCTGATTTTCCGCCAAGCATTACTAAGCGGTCCACTGTCACGCTGACCTTCGATCGTTTCTGACCGTCCTTTTCCCATCGTTCCTGTCGCAGTCGGCCAGAAACCAAGACGCTTGACCCCTTGTTGAGATACTCGCCGGCAACTTCCGCCGTACGAGCAAACGCAGTGCAGTCAAAGTAATGAACATCATCAACCCAGTCAGACCCGTGCTTGCGACGCTCATTTACCGCTAGCGACAGATCGGCAACGGCCGTTCCGCTTGATAGATACTTCAACTCGACGTCGCGGGTCAGGTTGCCTACCAAGGTGACTTGATTGAATGAACTAGCCATCGGTGTTTTCCTTGGGGTTGACTGGCTTGGCAAGAACCAAATTCGTTTCGCCCGTTATAGGGCTGGTTTCACGGACAGCGATGCCACTATTGACTAGGCGTTCTTCCCATGACCTGTCTGAAAACAAGTCGCCTAGGCAATATCCGAAAAAAAAGAAAAGCACCGCCACCACACAATTCACGATCTGCCAGTCACTGTCGTTCACTACTACCCTTTCATAATAAATTGAAGAGCGTCGAATCGGCCGGTGCTGAATAGCTTGCTCTTTGCCTGATGAACCATCGACCGACGAGCGTCCCTGTGCTCCTTGCCTTCGTGCTTATTGCAAGCGTCCATCATGTTCGACTTGTAATCCGAGATTGCTTTAAAAGTCACCTCGCACCCACATGGGAAGCTGACGACCATGTCCACGTCGGCCATTTCTAAGATTCCTTTCTGGGCTGAACATCGAACGTTTGCACCGGGTTGACCGGCTGATACTTCTCATTGACATGCGACACGTTGGCCCATCCATATCCGCTCTGGCCGTGCCCTTCGTGGATGTGACCGAATGTATGTAGCTGTGGCAGTCTGTTGGCTTCTTCTCGCCAGCATTTCAACGACACGCTTCCGCACCGCTGGCCCTGTGTATTCGCGTCGCCAAGTCCATGCGGTGGACCATGTGTGACCAGAACGTCGGTATCTACTGGGATCATCGCCCACTTGTCCGCAAGCTTTGCGTCGTCATCCATGAACGCCCAGTCGAAGAACGTCGGCGTCCACGGTGAACCCCAAAACTTGACGCCTTCGATGGTGGCGCCGCTGTCTTGGAGGTAGTGAAAGCACGGCCAGCGGTCCGCGTACGGGAACGGGTTGCGTTCTAGGTACTTGTCATGGTTGCCCGCGATGATGACGACGTGACGGGCTGGTTGTGTTCGAAACCACGGGACGAATTTGAACAAAAACCATTCACGGGCCACTCGGTCGTCGTCGTGATACCACCGGGTAGCCGGACCAATATCGCCAGCAACGACCAGCACGTCGCATTCAGGAACGCCGGGGAGGTTGCCGTGCAGGTCGGATGTGGCTGCGATGATCACTGATCCACCTCCGCAACACCGAACGGCTGCCCGTTGTCGTCGAACACGTAGTCTTCTAGCAGTTCGGTGAACTCGAATTGGTTGTCGCTGTCCGTGTAGACGGTGCCGTTTGTGTATCCAACCGGCTTCCAGCAACCCACCCCGTGCTTGCGGCGAATCCAACGGTCCCTGTGGGGCTTGAATTCTTCCTCGCTGGCGAACGGCCGAAAATTGGCTTTGATCAGTTCATCATTCGGCACCATGCCGATCCCCGAAGCGGTCGTGTGCATGCGATCCGATTCGGTCACCTGGAAAACACCGCCCTCGATGTCTTTCCATATCACCCAGTCACCAGGCTCAAACGCTGGATTGGCGGGCTTGGCGGGCTCGGGGACGACTCGCCAGCGGAAGACGGCGATTCCATCGACCCATTCACCCGTGGCTCTCGAACTGGGGGTTTTGGTGATGATCGCATTCGCTTTTCTTGCGGGCGGGTCAACGTCAGAAACCGTCGCAACCCAAGGGGCAGACGATACTGCTACGTCGATCTCAATTTCTGTCCCTGCCGGTAGCGGGTATCGCCCACCAATTCCAACAGGCTTTTGCCACAGCGTGTAGTCGATCTTGCGGCGGTAGGTGAATTCCGGGCTGCCGCTGACGACTAACCCTAGGTCAACCGTCGTTAACCATTTGCTGCCATCAAGCGAAAGTTCGTCACCATCAGCAATGATTTCTTCGGGGCCTAGCTTTCGATAGCCCTCACCAACGTCAACCGCTTCGCTTTTGGGGTCTACCCAGTCAAACGAGTCGCAATCGGGCATGTGTTCTAGCTGGCAGCATCGAAAATACGTTAGTTCGACCCACAAGCCGACACGGTCCAGGAATCCCGTGCCACCCAAATCACTGTGCTCTACGGCACACCGGATGACTCGGCCCGAATCAGACCGATACCACTCGCCGAACTTTGCGTCTTTTGCTTCGATCGTTGTCATTTCTTTGCTTCCGTAATGTTCTTAAATTCAATGACCCAAACCCATGGGTTGGCCCGCCAGTTGCCGTAAAGCATTTCCCAGGTTTCCTCGAAAGATTCGCGGTAGTCGCAAAACCCAAAGTTGCTAACGCCTTCGGCCTTGGCGTCCTCTTCCGTGATGTCCTTAACACGCTCCACGCGAACGCCGGTGACCTCTAGCGTTATGCGGCTACAATGACGTGGCATGTGAATCGACGGGACGCATCCGCAACGATCTGGTAACTTGTGGTCGCTGACACCAGCGCTGTTGCCTCGCTTCCCATCGGCCCGATAACGAATCTGCGCCACGCCGGAACCAAAGGATTCGATGTCGAATGACTCTCTGACCCAAAGTCGATCACCAACCGAGCCATACGGGCACTTAAGAACTTGGCAGGCGTGGTCATCAACATCGATTTGATATGACTCGACCCAATCGCCAACAACCGGCGTTTTGTCGAAGCCGTAATGACAACCATGCTCTGACGCATGCTGGTCCGTCCAGCGGTAAGGGGGCAGCGAGAGCGGCCACTCGCCTAGCAATTTCCCCAAATGACTCGAATTGCAGGCACATTTAACAGGCCGGCGCGTGGTCGTTTTCCGCCCATCAAGAATGGCGCAAACCATCTCGCCATTAAATAGAGCCGGCAGTTCCCTGACGCACTCTGTCACACCAATCTCCCACTCCGCTAGCCAAAAAAACGGCACGAACACACGCCGCTCCACACACCTAGACGACAAAGAGAACCAAACCGGTGCGGTGATTTCTAGACTTCGCCTGATTCCCAAAGACCGCGACGCCTCAGTTCACCATGCCGGAAGTTGCACGATTGGCCATGTGCGTCCGCTATTTCGCGGATGTCCTGCCCTGTGACGTCGATCACCTTGCAACAATCGCAGCAGTAGTCGTCACCCTCGCGGGACAAGCGATTGCAAAGCCTGTTCTTGCACGCGTTTTCGCCCGATTGGAGCGGGTCATCACCTTCGCCTTCGTCATCTGGCAAATCGAAGAAGCCTGGCTTGATCAGCTCGTTGTACGCGAGTGAAACGCTATCCACTTGGTCCTTGAATTGAGACCGTGGCACCGTCGCCAGCTCACGAATGAACTCTTGCGTCCACGGTGCCTGAACCACATGAACCTCGTACCGGTAGACAGATTTTCGAAGGTTGTCCCAGCGTATCCGCTTGGGGTCACCACCGGTGGGCACAGTCCGAACACGAAGCCCTCTGGTGTTTCTGCCCGTTTCGTATGCCGAGTGCTTGCCTGCCGAGCCGCCCTCCTCCTCGATCACCGTTTCGTACTTAGCCCGCCCGTAGCGTGCCTCATCCACGGTCGCCCATACCTTGAGCTGGGCTTCCACCTCCGCGATGTCCCACTGCTTGCGGATCACGTCGATTACATAGATTTCTTGCCCTCCGTTTTCGCCTTCGACGATCCCGCACAAGATCCCGGCGGTGAAACACCCGCCTTGACGCGTCGCCGCTCGGTCCCACGCGCGCTTGTATCGACTGATCTTTCCGTGCGGAACTTCGTCGGCTTCGACCATCGTGATCCGATCGATCTTGAACAACGCACCACCGGCGGCAACGGGTCGCTGCTGGTACTGGCCGTAGTAGTCTTCACCTAGGTCACGCTTGAGTTCCTCGACACGCTTCGCCGGGAACATCTCGGGCCAAAGCAACTCGCCCTCTTTCGTTCGCGGGTCGCCAAGCAAGCCCGGAACCGTGATCGACGTTTCCTTTTCGTACTCCATCGGGATGCTGCAACGAGCCCAGTCATCGTTCTTGATGATGTGGCCCGCCAAGTCTTCTTCGTGAAGCCTCTGCATCACGACCAGTCGCCGACGGTTCAGGTGCGACCCAGCACCCCGTGACGACATCGTGCGACTCCACCAGTGGTTAACGTTCTCCCGCTCAGAACTGTCCGCCTGCCTTACGTTGGTGGGGTCATCGCAGTTGTGGGCCAAAACACCATCTGCCCAGTAGGTGTGATCAACGGCGACCTCAATGTTGAACACTGGGCAATCAGCTTCGATAACCTGGACTGCCACCGCTCGCGAGACAGTTCCCTGCCATGCATTTTCCCGTGGCAATACCGACAAAGCGTGATCAGGTTCTCCATCGCGTTGTTTTCCTTGTTGTAGTCGATGTGATGGACGTCCCATTCCCTGTCGTATTCGGCTGGCGTGCGGCTGCACCACCGGCACTGGTTCCCGTCCCTCTCTATCACGTCCGCCCGCACCTTCCTGAACTCTCTCGGGTACTTCACGTACGCTTGTCCGTGCGTGTAGTTGCTGTTGCCCTCCGCTGTCATTCGCTTGGAGTGGGCTGTGTCGGCACACTTGATTGTGCAGTAAGTCTGGGCCTGCCCGTGCGGGTAGGATGGGAACCACGTCAGGCACTGGGGGCACGGGCTGTACACACGAAAGTCCATCTTTCGCAGTTTCGTCTTTTCCAGAACTTCCCGGCAGAAGTCGCTGCACGCCATGTCTCGCCGCCTGATCCCCAGCCAGTCTGCGTAGAACTCTTTCCCGCAGCTCTCGCAGATCTGCACTCTTTCCGGTTTGGCGTAGTGGTGCGATGTGCCTTTGATCGACTCGTGAGCACACTTCCGGCTGCAATAGTTTGACTTGACCCGCGAGCGGTGGCCCGGTGGTCTGTAGAATGGATTGCCACAACGGTCGCACGGGAGAGTTGCCATTCGGATTCGATGACTGTTCCTGCACTCCATCGAGCAGTGCGACTGCTTCGTTGGTTTGTTGAACATCTTCCCACACCCTGGACACTCCCGTGTCCTGTCTTTCGCTTTCGGGCGGGCTGCCAGTCGACAAGCTTCGCTGCAAAACTTCCTCTTTCGGTTGTGTGCGAACGTCTTCCCGCAGTAGTTGCAGGTCATCACCTTCTTTGATTTGGTCAGCACGGGCCCACCCCCGATCGACCACCCACACTGGATGATTGCGTGTGCATCTTAGAATCCCGGTTTCGTGTTTGATCTCCACCAATTCGCGAGCGTGGTTGCGGAACACTCTCATGATTGGTTGGTAACGGTGCCGATGTGTTCGGACCTGATACCCGTCTGGATTGTCGGCAATGTCACCAATTGGGACGCTGCCCTTGTCTGTCTCTATTTTAACAGAGCCTGGAAAACAGAGAACCATCGTGGGGTGCTTGCCTGTAGCACGACCTCTAGGTGTTGTCGCGATTCGCCACCCACCCGCCGTCGTCTGCCACTCGTCCTGCCTGTTGACGTGCGGGTCGACCTGAACTGTGTCACCAAAAAAAGCCTGATACCACTCAGTGTTGATCAGGTTCTTTGAGTCCGTCGACAGCTTGCAAACGTGCTTGAAGTCAAACGACGGTGATAGGATTCGTTCGGCCGGATTGTGGGCGTAGCACCACGCCGGGAATATCACGAGTGCGTTGATTGACTTGCCCGACCCTGGCGGCTGGTTCATCAACAGGTCTCGAAACTTGACACCTGTCCGCAGTTCCTGGAGGTGAGCACAAATGACGTCCTGGTGCCAACTCCATAGCAGAGGGGCGTCATCGACCCATCGCCACGCTTGCCGGTAGAAATACGCGTAGCTGCGCAGCAGTCGCTGACGCTCTGCCTCGCGGTCTTTCAGCTTCTCTGCTAGGTCATCCTGCCTGCTCGCCTTCTCCTTCTGCCTCAGCAGCGTTAGCAGCCGAATCTTCTCCTCCACTGGCATTGAGCTTACCAATGAGGGCAACGAGCTGTTCGTCAAGCTCTCCAGGAGATAGAGATTTGCCATCGACGTCAGTGATTGAGAGCTGAGTGGGAGCGTGGAGCCCTAGAATGAAGTCAATCCGTTTCTGGGCTTGGATCTTGTTGGAGAATGTCGCTTTCGGGTCAGACAGCACAGATTGATAGAACTTCAATGACGACGCTTTGTGGTTGTCGCGTGTGTCGCGAAGCTCGACCAGCATTTCCTCGCGCGCCCTGGACAGGTATCTCTCGACTGTCCGGGCATCAACGGAATACTTAGTCCGCAGTTCCTTCTTGATCTGGCTTTTGAATAGGCCCCTGTACAGCAGCGACGCGGTGTACCGAATTCGCTCATCCATTTCGTCTTCGGTTGTCTGCCCTGGGTTCCCTTCCTGCCCGCCAACCTTCCCGCCCTTTGCCATGCTGGCTCCCTGTTAATCGGCCCTCTGTCAACTAGTGCGATGCTCTAGTGTGCGGGCAGGGCCTTGGTTTTCAAGGGTTTGGGCGGGTTTCGGTTGGCTGGTTGGCTCACCGCTCACTTCCCATGCCGTCCCAAATGAACTTGTTGGGATATCTCGTGCTGCGAACGTAGGTGGCGGTTGAAAACGTCGGTCGTTCTGGTCCGTCGTGCGTAAATTTCACAAATGATTGATCTCTGACCGGAACGGCTAGTTTGTCGCCCGCCACTTTCGTCACCATCCCATCCGCCGGACCGCCGATGAGCGTGACGTCGCGGTGGATCTTCACCCCGTGCGGTGTTGGCACTGACGGGCCAGAAGGAGTACTAGACGCTGTTGCTTTGACCCCAAGCAGGGAAGCAATCGCCCCCGCTGTTATGCCCATGAATGACCGTCGCTTCATTGGTTCACTTTCCTGCCTGAATTTGGTGTTGCTGCGGACTTCCTGACCGTCGGCGGGTTTGATGCGCCGCACCCTTCGCATCGGTACGACTGGGCGTGCATTGCTTGCCTCAATGTCATGACTACAACACGCCCGCAGTATCCGCATCAATTGCCCGGCGGGAATGCTGGTTTCTTTCGCATCGGTAGCTTCCCGCTGCATCCCACCGTCATCACCTCCCGTGGGTCCGCTGAAACTCTTCATCACCAAGAACCACTGGATCACCCTCAGGCACCAATACAACCCATTCGCCTTCATGGATCATCTCTGTTCGTGTCGGCAGATCCATCTCGATGAAGTCTGAATAGGCCCTTGTGTCGATGTTGATGAATGATTCGACGGCGTCGTGGTTGGCACCCGTGAACTGGATTGCTTGGACCTTGATCGGTTGCCGTCGGTATTGGCGTGGCTCTTTCATGAAACACCACCCCATATTTCTTGGAGCAGGTGGCGAATCTCTCGAGACGCGGCGTCAGCCCCGCAAAGCAACCAAACGACAAAAAACAGCAGCGGGCTTCCTGCAACAAGTAGCGGGAGCAGTGTAAGCCGCCTGATTATGTGCCTCACCGTGATGACCCCCGTTTGTTTGTCTACTAACGCTCAAACTCGATACCACGTCGTACCGCGTCAATTGCATCGCTCAAGTCTTGCAAAGGCTTCCACAACGGGCATATCCGGCTATATCCGTCCAGTTGTCTCGCTTGCATTGATGAGTCTCACGGCTGAGCTTCAACGCGATCATGAACATCGCCACTTCACGCGGCTCAAAATGAACGCCTTTCATCGCTGACCACATCAGCGCGGTTCGCTTGAAGTCTTGGTCTGGTGGGCCGTAAGAAGCGTTCCGGTCTCCCTTCGTGATCCTCAAGGCTTCCTCCAGAACGTCTTCTTCGTCCTCTCGCGGGTCCGCGTCGTCTTGGTAAAGCACGGACAGCCCCATCCATTCCGCCAGGGCTTTTTCGGCCTTGGCTCCCTTGCTAGCTTCCCATCCGCTCAGCATGAATATGCCACTGCATTTCTTGAGTGCCTCCACATCCCTTTCAATGGCATCCATCAACGAGAAGCCGCACTTGTTGAGATCGTGCCAGTCGTAGTAGCTGCCAAGCAACTCCGGATCAAAGCCTGCTTGGCGATCCAAGTCAGCGGGCGACACGACACGAAAGCCTTCGGACTCCAGCTTAGCTTTCGCTTCATCGAACGCTGGAAAGTTGAAAAACGGCTTCCCCCTCATTGGTCCTGCGATGTAGACCGTTACGGGCCCCACTTCGTGGTAGGAATGACCCTCCGGCAAAAAATTCACTTCCGCTGGCGCGCTTGGTGCATCCGACTGAAGACACTTCTCGTCGATGCCACACTTGCGGCACGTTTGCGGATGCGGCTCACCGCGACCTAAAACAATTTGTTTGCACTCAACCATCGTGGCATCACTCCCGTTGCCGATAACGAACCAGGCCCTCTGTGCGTCCCTGTGACGCGGTGCCTTCGTTATGGCTGTGATTTCACGCGGTTCAACCTTTGCGGCCGTCACGGCGAAGCCTGTGCGGGCTGAATGCCCTTCTACAAAACCGCTTCCGCTGAAAAGTGGCCAAGCACGGACGTAACTGTTGTCGAGTTCGTGGAATCACGCCTGCTTGTCATCGTGTAAGACGGGTTTGATCCCGGCGAAGGGTCGCAAAAGACGATCGTATGAGACGACTCTTCGTGATCGGTCGAATCTCGGATGTACCCCGTTCTTGATGAGCAAACGACTACACCGCTTTTTCGCAACTCGATCACCGCTGCGGGCCTTTGACCGCTTACGTTGTTAGCTATCTGCGCCGACACCATGACGTCCACACGCACACGGTCGGGCGAGCCAGAAAATGAAAACGAGTTGCTTCCCGTGGAGTGAGACCAGCCTGAGTCGGCCCGAGTGCTTGCCGCAAACGTAACGTTGCCGGTGTCGTTGATGTTTTGGGACTGGACGTCAGCAAAGACCATCGGTGGCCGACTTGCGTTGTCTGCGTAGTCTTCCGTCGCCGGCATGCCTCCGCCTGTCAAAGCGGACAACGCCCCGCTCTCGATGTCACTCACCGTCGCCGATGGGTCGATACCCTGAACCGTGGTTAGCAGTTCCGTCGTTTCGCTATCGATTATCGCTGCGAACAACTCCGGGGCGTGCGTTCGTGCCCACTGGTCGAAGTCTTCCTCGGGGATAGCGTTAATGACGTCCTTGATCCCCATCAGAGCACTCTCTCTAGCTCGATATAGCCTGATGCAATCTGGACGTAGTAGTTTGTCCCCACGGCCGTAGGGGCTGCCACAGCAAGCGTCAGGATGCTTCCCGACGGGACGTTGTTGTTAGCCGCAGCGGACAGGTCGATGTCGGTTAGCTGGTTCTGGTTGTTGCCGTAGTCTCGTGGGCCAACACCGGCATTGTCAGCCACCTCGTCAAGCACGTACGTCGTCGTAATGCCGTTGCCCGGCGGTGTCTTGACGCTATGGCCGATGACCCAGCCCCATGCCTGAGCATTGGCATTATTGTTTCGGTGATGAACGTAGAGCCGCTTCACCTGGACATCGAACGGAAAGCAGAAACCGCCAGCCAGACGATTGAAGTTCGCAACGCCAACGTTCCCCAGGTCTTGGGAGTTGGTGTTATCAATCGGCCCAGTCCCACCCCATCCGTTGATTTCGTTCGGATCGAGCAAAAACTGGCCGCCAAGCGGATACGCGATGGTTAGCAGCTTGCCTACATCGACTCCAATTGTGGAAGCCAGCGACGCCAGCTCTGTCTGGAGCGGCATTAGGCGTCCCGAGCTGCCACGTACAAGGCTGAATAGTCAGTCGTATCCACTGCGGCACCGAGTTCGGTAACGCTCTTGGTGTCGGCGATATTTGCCTTCAGCGCGATCTGCGACGTCAGGGTCGTGTAAAGGTTCGCATCATCATTGATTGCGTCAGCAATCTCGCCAAGCGTGTCCAGCACGCCCGGAGCGGTGCCGACAAGGTTGGCCACAGCGGCAGCGATGTCCGCATCAATCTTAGTGCCACTGTAGGTCGTCGATGTCGAAGCGGCGGCATCATTGATCAATGCCGTCAGGTCGATCGCCTGAATGTTGCCGTCCAACTTCTGGATGGCAGCCAGCACACTATCAGTCGCCGAAACCGTGCCGGCGCCGGCAGCATAGCCTGCGAGCAAAGACGCGATGGCACGCGCTTCGGTGAAATAAAGGTTTGCCGAACCCTCGCCCACTGCGTCCGTGTCGATGGTAACAGCACCCGGCCCAGCCGAGCCGTTGACGCTAGTAACAGCGGCACCCACGGATGCATCGATGGCTGCCTTGTTCTCGTTCACGGCTCCAACGAGGTTCTTGGCAGTCGTCGTCAAACTCGAAACCACCAAAGCGTTTTTGCCGTTGGAAGCGCCGACAAGCGAATTCGAGATATCACGGACATCGGTCACAAACGCGGTGACGAGGTCTTGAAGTTCAGTCTGCAATGACATTAGCTATTTCTCTGCAACGTGTAATCCAACGACAACGAAGGCATGTTCTCAATGCCGTGAAGGTCACTCGCCAGCTCATTGACTGCTCCGGCGACGTCATCGGCGTCTAAGCTGATCGCCGGATCAGGCGTGATTGGCACCTCAGCCGCGACCACTTCAGATGACGTGCTTATCCCCGACACAGCGCCGTTGTTTTGCGAGGCGATGATGTCAGACAATTTCACTGGCATCTGTTGCGTTCTCTAAGTCGGCGAAAGTCTGGAATGCGGGTGCCCTGTGATTTCCTGCCGTTTCTATGGGTCGCCAAGCTCGTTTTCCACAACGTCTTGGCCCGGGGCCTCAACGGGATGGCCGGAAAGTCTCATCATGATCTCGGATCGCTCTCTATCGGTCATGCCAAGCCAACGCGAAATCTCATTTCGCGACCTTCCGCATCCAGTGCATTGGCCACGCTTCAAAACGCATACGTTTATGCATGGACTCACTAAAACCATTCCGTGAACCGTGCCTTCTGGCCGTCGTGAGGATGGAACACAAAGCACTCGACTCCCTGCCTGTTTTCATAGCCGTTCCTTGAGTGCCATCCGTCGGGCGGGCTAGGCGAACGCACGTACTCTATCTTCAGGTAGTCGCCCTCAATGTCTGGCGTCCCAGCTACGATTGCCGTCATTCCATTGTGATCCTTCTCCGTCTGGATCACGACTTCACCGTTTCGCTTTCGCCTCATCTTGTGGTGCATGTGGTGAAGCAGCCAGTAGAGATTCTTGCACTCTCCGATGTGTTGCCGGGCTTCCTTGACCATTAAGCCGTAGAGTTTTTCTTCTTTGGCGCCATCGCCGTGCGTGAGCCCGATCAGGTTACTTCCGAATCGATAGTATTTGCGATGGTGCTCTGAAAGCCCGTATGCCGTCGCGTGAACATGAGGGTGATGTCTTAGGTGAGCCGCTACAGACTGCGACAAAGCCCACCCCATGATCCAGTCGTGATTTGACATGCAATGGACAAGGTCGACGTCAGCGTGCCTTGCACAGACCTCGATAGCGTCAACTATCGCCCGGTGGGCATCTTTGAACCCATCGAAGATGGTCCCGTCAGTGTCTTGCGGCGTACCGCTCGTAGTTGTCTTCCTTGAGTTGTCAACGTGAAGGATGTCGTTGCCCATAACAAAAAGAATTCGGCCGACCTTTTTCATGTCGACCTCGCCAAGCAGCGCCTTCGTTCCTTCGATCACGCGATGCCTAGTCACCTCTCGGTTGTACTCGTAGCCGGTTTCCGATCTAACGCTCAATTTCATGAAGTGGATGTCGGCCAGATCAATGACCAGCAATCGCTCGCCCTTCGGCTCTTTCTTGCGTCGCTCGTAACGTGGTGGGCTGTCGCCAATTCCTTCCTCAACTGCTTGTCGCACCATCTCCGTGATGCTGAATTCTTGGTCGCCCGCAAACTCTGGATTGCGAACAAAGAGGGAGTAGCCGTTGCCTGTTTCGTCTTTGACGATCTTCCAATAGTGCTTCAGGTCGCTTGGTTCTGCGATCCCGCCAGCAGCGGCAGCTTCTAGGATGTGCTCACCTAGTGCTGCTCGCTGCGACAATTGCTCGACATAACCTGCCGCTCTTGCCGCCGCCCTCGTTCTCGACAGGTGATCCGATAGCGTTGTCTTGCCGATCCCCAACGCCGCCGCTGCCTTGCGTGACGACCCGTGCTCCAACCAAACGCCTAGCGTTCGCCGTGCCCTCGGTGTCGCGAACTTCAGCAGATTCGGGTCAAACGGCGTCTGATTGGCGTTGCTCAAAATCCGTCCCTTGTGATGCGGCTACATGCATCGGAACGGCCGCAAAGGGCAGTTTCTAGACTTCCCCGGGGTGAGTAGGGAATCCACCCATTTTTGCTGAAATGCTGGCGTTGCCTTCCGGAACCCCATCGATACTGAACTCGCGCACTCCGCACTCAAAGCCGACCATCCTGAAAAGATTCGCAGCATATTCCGCTTGGTTTCGGCTGAATGGCTGCGGGTGAAACGTGTTCGTCATCATGAACTCAACGAAGCAGACCGACATGGCGTCCTCTTGTGGTAATGACATGGACTTACGTGGGCGCTCAGCCTTGACTAGAGTGTCAAACGACTGGCGTCCCTAAAACAAATGGTTACTCAACCCTCTGCGTTGATACCCGGCTGTGGTCTGGGACGCCAAATCCGATCGCACTTCGGGTGGAGTAGGGGGTTGAGTGCCGCCCAATTTGGTGAACCGGCAGCTCCCTATCTATCACAAAATTTGTTAGTTGCGGATACAAACAACCATCCTGGACGCCGATTTCCGAATAACTGGAATCAGTGGCGAATTGTTTGCTGGCGAGCCGCTAGATGTTGTCAGAGGGCACAGGGCTTACGAGTTCAACGAGAAGTGGGTGCGTGAAGGAACGCACCGCCTGATCCAAAAATACATTGACGGCGACCTAAACACTGCTTTTGGAATGTTTGGTGAGACCGAAGAGGTAGCTATTGTCAGCCTTTACCGCAGCGACGGCGCCGTCTTTGGCTTAGGGACGGTTTTCACAGGCCATGTCGCCTCACTGACTCCCCGCGAACGGCAGGTGCTCTGGTTGCTCGGGTCGCAGCCACATATCAGGTCGCTTGCGGACTCACTCGACGTGAGTAAACACACCATTTACGTCCATCTGAGATCGATCGCAAACAAGCTGGATCTTCCGCACGAAGAACTGCCGCTACTGCCGTCGTTTATACAGTGCAGCGGGATATCGTTTGAGAGGTTTGAGCTGGCTTGCCAGCCGGGTAAGTGGTTCCAGCCCTAGCAACGCTGGTCGTCGCTCGTTGGACTGATCTTCGCCGCTACGCAATTTGTTCAACTGAAAGCAGTGCCTGCATCTGATCACCAAAGCTGGCACCGTTGACGGTCTCGACAGCAAGATCGCCGTCTACTGTTGGTGTGTAGAACACCTCGCGGTTAAACACATTCCCTGTTGCTAGGCTCAGGTTGCTAATGACAGTCGCGGAATTCAACGAGTCCTGGACTCGAATCGTCAAAGCACCGTCTATCGATGCACTAGTGACTTGCAACAACACGCGATAGTTGTTTCCAGCGGTCAGCCCTTGAATCCTGTTCGACGCGGTTGAGAAATCGGAACCCGCAACATACTCCGTACTGATCAGAGGCAACGCACTTCCGTTCACAGCAGCTCCGGCTGTCATGATGTAAAACACTTGAGTCAGATTTGCTCCAGCGGCAGTACTTGTCTGGAACGTCGCAGTGCCATCCCCGTTAGGCTTGAGTACCGTGGTAGTGTCCGCCTCGTTGGGGTTGGTGATGGTCAAGTCCGTCGTGTTGATGACGGTCTTCTGCGGCTTGATTCCAACGACTCGGAGAGAGCTGTTGATGAAGCCTGTACCCTGCCCGAGCACCACGTCACCAGACGCGTAGTTCCCGATCTCTGCGATCAAGTCGCTTGTTCCCAGCCCGCTTGCACCAGCACCAGTTTGGTTTTGGCCGGCTCTAATGAGGCTTGAGGCCAAAATCTGCGTAACCGAAATACGATGGCTTATTGATAGACTTAGGTTGCCACCAAAGAGCTGGAACTCGATGTACTCGTAGTCGCCCGAGTTAAAAATGTCATTCCAGGTTCCATTGGCCAGGGTGAGCGTTGTAGAGCCTTGGCCTGTTCCGGTGTGAGTTCCGGCAAGAAGCTCCACTTCAACGTCTCCAACCGGCACATCACCGGGAGTGACGTACTCAGCAGATGGCAATTGCGTGATGATGATGTCAGAAGATCCGCTGTTCGTACCTACGCCACCAAAGAACGCAATCCCACTGGCGCTATCCAATCCATAAGTCGTGTCAGTAGTTGGTGACACAAAGGCAATGGCTGAAGCGTTTTGTCTGGCCGATGGTTCATCCACGGTCACTGCATTGCCTGCTGTGCCGACTTGCGTCCCGTTCAGCCCATCAGTCCACCAAAAGGGTTGGTTGAACACAACGTTTGTGAACGCATGGCATTCGAGCTTGTAGGTGTAACCAGATTTAAGGGTGAATGTGCCATCGCCGTTGTTCGCGATGTCGGTGCCGCGAGAGGACGCTGTAGTGGTAGTCAGCCCTGTTCCGTTGGTCAGGAGAGTTCCTGTCGGGAAGGCATGCAAGTAGCTAAGATCTTTCGCCTCTGTGAACGCAGGGTTCAGGGCGGTGATTGTCCTGGTAGTTTGTTGACTGCCCTCAAAAAATGTCGTCGCGCTCTGTGCCGTGAGGCTAATGCCTCCCGCCATTGATACGTAAGCTTCAACGACGTCACCTTCGTTAAGCTCCACCTCTTTTGACAACGAGCCGTAATTGACGTCGTTGGAGCCAGCACCGCCAACGTTGTCTCCTGCAGTCGCAAATCCTGATCTTGCTACTTCGACGCCGTTGACCACGATCTGGAGCGTGGACTGCCCATCAAGAATTCCAGCGGCAACCGTCTCGATGCCGAGATTCAGTGACCAAAGCCCGCCCTTGCCTGCGGGAACAGTGTATTGATTAGAGGCGTAGCCCGAATTTGTATCCCGAACTACGGAATTGAAGGTAACTAACTCCTGTGCAGGGTATGTGTTGGACGAAGTTGTTTGAACTGCGTCAGTCTTAGCGACACTAAAGCTTGCGAGGTCCTCGACCGGCACCGCCTCAGGATTGACGACAGTGCTCGTAGGAAGCTGCTGGAAAGCCAGGAACGTATCCGTGTTGTCAATGCTCGCCGTGATGAGCGAACCACCAAGCTCGCCTTGTAAACGAATCGTGGTTGCAGCAGAAACGTCCAGCTCAACCTCGTAGTATTGCGACGATCCATGGTTCCAAGTCCCTGTGCTGCCACCTCCGAACACGGTAGTGTTGCTGCCGTCAATCGCCGAGTTGTCTGTAACGTTAAACAGGCGGGTGTTGATATTCCCAGATGACGCTGAGCCGTCTAGGTAGGTAGACACTTGCCCGAAAACTCGGTACTTACCGGGGTTGGGGAGAGTGACTTCCATTCCAGCGACATCCGCAAAGGAAGCCGCAAGGCCCTGGTCTGTAGCAAGATCAACACGTCCTGTTGCCAGAGCGGTTGGTACAATCATCCCAGCCAGAACGGCTTCTGTATCAGCAGGCTGCTCCAATGTGAAGTCGATATACCAATCTTCGTCAGAAGCCCCGTCGGCCTCGAAAATCAGCTCGACAACATCCCCAGCGGTGAAATTGCGATAGCCCGACGCCTTCAGAATATCCGGCAGCCCTGATCCCCCGTCTTCCATGAGCCAAATTGGGGAACCGCTATTAACCCGGATTCCGCCTAGAGTTACCCCGTCCGTGTTTTGCCCAGATGTTCCGGACAAGTTGGCCGCTGTGTGATTCATCGTGATATCAAAGCGGTAAAAACCCGTGTCAGGGATAACCACTGTGTTCCCGACCCGAAGTCCGTCGTCATCCAGCTCAAACAGCTCAAAGGCTCCGCCGACAAGCGTGTCAGAGGCTACGAGCGAACCGAGGTTAATCGCATTGATTCCGGACAGTTGCGTTCGGTTTGCATCAACGCCACGAATCGAGTACCGCTTCAGTCTCGTCGAAGCAGACGCGCCTGCAACGCTCACAACCCAATCGCCCGCTTCAACGTCGTCAACGCGAAACTGCGTCCCCGCATCGTAGTTACTGAACAAGAACGTTCCGTCAGTCACTCCGTTAAGCTTATCGCCGGAGGCCACAGCAAGCGTTGCTGTGTTGGTCACATCATTGTTCGCGTACAAGACGACCGCACCACTTCCAGTCGCCGCCGGGAGCGTTTCGGTTATCGCAGCCGCTGACGCGTCAATGAGTGTTGCGGACAAGTCCGATGCAACCCGAACCCAGGCAATCCCGTCGTAGTTGTGGACCGATTCATTGCTCCTGTCGAAGACTTGCCAACCATCAGCCGGCACTCGCTCAGTAAAACCTGCGGCAGTGTTCACAACTTGGTAAATGCGGCCAGCGGTGACGGCTTGCGACGTTCCCGAAGATGTTCCCGTGACCGTGTTGACGTAGGTCATTCCGGCGACGAGCGATGGCTCCGCAGTTGTAAAGTCCACGAAACCGTCAATCGAGATTCGTCCAAGTTGACGGTTCTGCATACCGCCAACCACGTCAGTTGCGTCGACCGTTCCAGCGCTAAGCGAAATCTGATTGACCGTGCTTGTTGGACCGTTTCGCAGAACCAAGAAATTGCCGCCGACATCGACAAGGCGGGTTCCGCCCAATGACCCGTCAGCGTTGTAGACGTTCTCCCCGATGGACACCTGGGCGAAGGCAGAGCCAGTCCCATCCGTATCTGGATCTGCGCTTGCTGCCGTTGCTTCGTAGAGGTTTTTATTGACGTTGTCCCAAAACAACTGCCCGACGTAGTAGGCAACAGTCGTTCCATCAACTGGAGCCGCACCAAGCACGACAACTTTGACTGCATCTTGCGAAACCTGCCCGTGATCATTCGTCACGAGCGGAAGCCCAGAGTCGCTATTGGCGGCTTGAATCGTGGGGTAAGCGTGCTTGTGGTCACTGCGTGCTGCTGTCGATGCTGTACCGCCGTCACCCGTGGCGTCGTCTGATGCGGTCAGGGCGTCCGCAAAGTCAATGACGTTTCGTGGCACTTCCACCACCGCCGGTGAAGTCCAGTCAGTCGCTGTCGCCGTGAAGTAGATCACCACGTCGTCGTAAACGTCCTGTTCCACGTCACCAATGTCGGGAGTCGCAGTTGCAGGTGATGCAGGGACCAGCGTCCCCGTGCCGTTCCCGCCCGTTTGGTCGCTGACGGCAACGTTCAAATCAACCGAGGCCGTGGGCACTGCCGCCCAGTTGCCGCCGCTGACGTAGTAGCCTTGCCCCGCAACCGTATCGACTCCGTACTTTGCGCCCGACGGAGCCGCACCGCTCAGCGGGCCAGCGCTTTCAACCACTTCGTCGACCACCAGCGAGTCAGCGTAGGCTTTGGTTGATTCAGATGTCGAAACCGTATTGGCACTCGCGGTTGCCATCGTGTCGTCGTCAATCACAAACGACATCGCAGCCGTCGTGGTATCCGATTCCATCACAGCACCCGCCGCACTCACGTTAGCGGCGTCGGTCACATCAGCCAGTGCTTCAATTCCAGCAAGCTTGGCGATGTCCGCATTGCTAACCGGGTTGTCTTCAACCGTGACCCGGTTCCACGCGTTGATTCCACCAACCGAAACGACCTCGTAAGTCTGGCCGCCCTCGGCCGCCTGGGTTCCGACAACCTGAGAAGTTGCGTCTGGTAGCGCCATTTGAGCTTAGTTCCTGAATGAGTCTGTGCTTGTCTTGATGGGCTCGGCTTACGCGCACGAGCTAGATTTGCACCCAGCTAGTGCCGTCGTGACGGTAGAGGCCGCCAACAGGGCCGGCGCCTTCGATGTGAAAGAGGTTGTTTGGTGGGACTGCTACCGGAAACGCAGTTCCGCTGTCTACTCCCGAAGAGATGGTGATCTCGGCGGGCTGGCCCGTTCCATCGAAGCCGATCACGGTATTTGCTGTGCCGTGCGCCAACTTGCCAAGAGTGATCGCATCGTCAGCGATTTTTCCGGTGTCGACTGACACCGCGTCAATCGTCCATGTCGCACCGCCGCCCGAAACGACCACATCGCCCTTGTCGCCGTCAACAATCCCACCGGCAGACACGCCACCGATGTTTGCTTCAAAGGTGTCGACAACGTTGATGTAGAAGTCTCGCGACTTGACCGGGTCGTTGGCGGGGAAACAGGCTTGCGTGCGGAGTTGTGTGTACGTTCTGACGGGCATTGCCGGCTCCGTGGTGGATGTGCGGTCGATTCACACACATCACAAAACCGGACTAGCCCGCGTTCAACGAAATGGCACTAGCAGGGCCGAATGCCAATCTCTTCGCCATCGGCCACCGCAAGTGTTGCTGTGATTGTGGTTGCCATTATTCGGCTCCTATCGCAGTCAGGTTGCGGATTCCCACCTGCGCATATTCTATGTAGTAATCGGACAGCGAAGGGCTTTCTGACTGTATATTCACACGCAGACCAAGCGAACCAGCAGGAAGCGTGCCTTTCGCGGCTAACACGTATTCGCCGTCGGGCAATTCGACGGAAGCACCGAAGCGAGCGAGTGTCGAACCTCCCGAAACGGCGTCTCTGACTTCGAGGTTCATCCCGGAGGCGAGCGATTCGCCGGGGTCTCGGCCGACAATTCGCATTCGCATTGACAGTTCAAGCGTGTCACCCGCAACGAATCCAGATGCAATATTGATTCTCTGCAAAAGAGCAACATTAGGTACACCTATCACGTGAGTCATTCGCTGCCAGTTTAAGTTGCCATCAGTCACGATTGATGGAGAGCCACTGCCGTTCCAGCCATTCGCTCGGCCGTCTGCGTTTGAATCGGCAAGGAAAAAACCCCCGCCGCCTAGCAAGTCACCGGCATCTGTCGCGTAGCCGGTGAGTAGCACCGATGGTGACGGAAATCTTGGCGATAAAACAGACCACGCATACTCGCCAAGCTGGGTATGGCCGAGATTGTTTGGGTGGCTGCCATCTAAGGCAAATTCCGACTGCATGCTGCCGTCAGATGGATCAACCAAAACCGAAAAGAAATCCAAGACGTCGTAGTTGCGATCCTGTGCGATTTGCAACACCCTGCGGTTCCACTCGGGAACAAAGTCAGTTGCGGTATTCCGGGGTGTGATCAAAACCGCAATCGGCCGAATGCCAGCGGACTCAAGTCCGTCGTATATTTCAACCAGCGCAGGAATATCGACGTCAAGATCGTAACTACCGCTTCCAACATTGTTGGTTCCAGCAAAGACAATGCACGCTGCCGGGGCTGGGTTAAGAGAAAGCACTTCAGGTAAATGCGTGTCTCGAATGTCTTGAGCTGTGAAACCGCCGCTCGCGCCGCCTTTGCGCCAACGCAACCGTCCGTTGCTAACGGCTGCAAGCACTGTATGCCACGAGTGGCCTGGGTTTTCGTTTGCCGTGCTTGCGTTAACCGACGTAATCGAGTCCCCGAGGACCGTGAAGTCGTTGCCCGAGTACATCCCCTGCCCCGAGCTGCCAGTTATGCTTGTTACGTCTGCACCAAGCAGTGCCTGAGTTTCGGGGTCTGTGCTTGTCCAAGCCATGAATCAGTCCTTACGGATTAGCAGATACGATGATGATTTCTGTTCCGCTCAACACGAGCGTCGCGGTGTCGAATTCGGAACTTGCGACAATGGACGTTCCACCGCCCGTGAAAATGACACCCGCTGGCGATGTGATGGTGAGGGAACTAGCACCGCCATTGCTATAAACACGAAGCTCGCCCTCGACACCGTCGAATTCCTGCGAGACATTCCCGATGCTCGTGTCTACCACTGAAACACGAGCGGGCCAGACTGATCCTAGCTTGGCCTTCTCCCCGTCAGTAAACGCGTTGGTGTCATTGTTGGACTCGTAGATCGACTTGACGTCAGCAGCCGCCAACGACGACGATGTCGGGGGAGACACGGAGATCACCTCGATCTCGCCGTTGCTTAGAACCAGCGAGACGGTGTCCAGGTCGCCATCAGCAACAATCGACGACCCGCCACCAACAAACGCATCACCCGCACTTGCGTTGATCGCCAACGTGTTCGTGCCGCTGTTTCGGTAAACGACCATCTCGTTGTCGCTGCCATCAAACGTGATCGTTTGCGGACCGCCCGACGTGTCGGTGACGACAACACGAACTCCACGACGCCAGCCGGTGTTGCCGGTGCCTGACGCCTTCGTCCAATCGCCACCACCTGACTCGTCGTAGTATTTCGAGCCAGGACCAGCCGTGACCACACCTTCTGGCGATCCGTTGCCGAAGTGTTCGGTGATCGTGACCGCCCCATCCGTGATCGCCCTTGCGGCTTCACCGGGCGCGACAGTCTGCTCGACAGTGCGAAATAACTTAGGCATTGGCTAGGCTCTAGGCGACGATCTTGCTAACGAGAACGCGGTATGAGTTACTAGCAACTGCAACTCCAAAATCAACAACGACGGTGTTGGCGGCCGTTCGCAAGACACTTGTGGAAACGGCTTCGCCCGTGGCGACTTCAACAACTTGCACAAGAACGTCAAGCGTTGCCAGGTTGTGCGTCACCGTGTAGCTGGTTGCGACTCCATCGCCAATCGTTTCGGCGAATGAGCCGGCGTTATCAATCTTGCGAGCACGCTCGGCTGATAAAACACCCGCCGTGCCGTCAGTGGCTCCGGCCGCTGAGTTCGCGACCGCATCGGGAACCGTAAACCCAGTGCCGTTCGAATTGGTCACGGGGACCGTGGTCGTCGTCAGGGTGCCAATCGCTAGGTCGCTGACCACGTCTAGCGACTCAAACTCACTGATTTTCTGATGGGCCGAGCCGTCGTATGCGTACAACGCTGCACCTGACGCCACCGTCGCATCGGCTGACGCGTCGATCACGTATGTCAATGCACCGCTGGTGAGCCCTGTCTGTGCGTCACGCGCTGCGATATCAGCCACGACCGACTGAACCTTGATACCGCCGATCGCGGTATCTACCTCGCCCAGCAAGGTAAGAAGGCTTGCGTTGTCAGACAGGTTTGTGAACAACCCAAAGTTCTGGGCACCGTCGGCAATCCCAAGTGCCGCTTGATGGTCGGCTACGTCCGTCTCGATCGCATCCAAGTCAACAGCTTGCGTGACCGTGATGTGCCCGACCTTCGTGAAGTCAGCGGGTGCAAAAAGCCCTGCATTGGTAGCGTCAGACAGAGGCAACGTGGCGTCCGTCCCACTGCTGCTAGCGACAACCACATTTGTTGGCGACGGGGTGACCGACAGATTCGTCGTGCCAGAACCTGTCGTCATCAATTCCCAGCCGGTGTTTGAACCGCTGGCCGTCTTTTTTAGATACTTGTCGCCTGTCGATAAGTCCGTGTACTCAGAGCCAAAGTCTGCGTCGACAACCCCTTCAGGCGATCCTGTGTTCGCAAAGCGTGAAACAACATCCGAGCCAAGAGTGGTCGCCGAGAACAAGCCAACTGCAGACGTCTGCTCAAATACGCCAATCAACTGTGCCATCTAATTTGCTTCCTAAATCACCAAAAGGAATCGGGTAGTCTAAATTTCGACAGTGACGTCGCCCGTCACTGGCCCAAGTGGCGTCAGGTCGACGCTTATGTTGTTTGAGTCAACGATCGCTATCGAAGCGTTAACCTCTCCCGCTCCGTCAACAAAGACATGCACCGTTGGCGTCAGGGTGTTGAGGCCGTGCGGCACGCTCCACACCGTCGCTGCAACCGATTGATCGTGGTTGTATTGGGGCTGGCCAGTTGAAGTCGCCCAAGAAAGATTTCCCGATCCGTCGTTCTGCAAGAATCCGCTAGCATCCGCTGGCAGCGTGGAGCCGCTGCTCGATACACCCGTGAATCCGGTCTCTGTGGTGATGCGGTATTGATTCGCAACCGCTGGGCTTGCAATCAAGCGAATTCCGATAGTCTCATCCATGACGAAGGGACCGGCGACACTCACTTCTGTGTTCGTTGCCACGTTGTGGTACGTGAATGCGTCCGATGCGGCACCGATCGATACGTTGTTGTCGTCCTCGTCGCCACGGCCATTGATTAGCCACTCGGCACCCGCTGCGTAGGCCAGGCCGAAAGCGAATGATGCGTCCGCCTCGATTTGATATCGACCCGGTGCAACGCTGTCGCCGTTGTTTGCACTTGTTAGCGTGGTCCAGGTGCTATTGCTGCCGATCGAATCGGTAAAGTTGATTCCCGTCGTTTCCGCAGTGTCGCCAATGACGACATTACCGTTCGGGATCGTTGCAACAGTGTTGCCCGTGGGGCTCCCCACGATGACTTGCCCAGCGGACAAAGTCGGTACTTGCAATGCAATCAACGCGTTGACTGCGGTAGCGTCCAGTCCACCGCCACCGCCGCCTGAACCGCCACGATATGTTCGGTAGTGCGAGCTAGGCATTAGTGGCGAACCTCGATCAAGGTTGCATTTATGTTTGTCAAGTCCGGGCCCACGATCCTGTAGTACAGCGGGCCGAAAAGGTCTTGGTCGCAAATATCAAACGAGATAGCTTCAAGGTTGGCGACGTCACACCAGTTGCTCCCGGAGCCAGAGCTTTGAAGAGTAACCGATCGTCCTGCCCAAGCAGCGGTTGACTGCGCGTCAGTCGCGGGCGTTACGAAATCCGTGCCGGCAACCTCAGCCCAAACGTGGATTGCGACGCGGCCAAACGAGGCTTTTGATGGTCGAGACACGCCGCCCACGATGAGTGGTACGCCGATGACTTCGGTTTCTGCTGACACACTTAACTCCGGGGTTTGACTTCACCGGATCGTCCAAGCGTGCTAGTCGACGTTCAACGGACGTGCTCCACGCCACCGTCTACACGCCTAAGCGACGCGTGCGTCATCGTTGTCGTGCTCGAAGCTAAATGCCTCTGGGCGAACCAACAGGCCCCCGTGCTGGGCGTCCATCGTGTTCATGCCTGCTGCCTTCGCTTGCGACTCACGAAGCACGCCGAACACTTCTCGCAGGATGTCGTCCATAGATTCCTGGACCTCGTCACGAACGACCGGGTTGTCGACCAAGTCGAGCACGTCCCACCAGATAGCCGTTTCCGTGTAATCGCCGTCCGGGTTGTCTGGGTTCTCAACTTCTCGTTCGCTTGACGATGGATTGATCGCTAGCTCGCTTTCGCTGCCGATGACCCAAACGAACCCTTCGTAGATCCCGTCATCGCTCGCCCACCATCCGGTGATCTGGCCATCCGGTAGCATCATCCCGGTTTCTTCCTCCCATTCGCGTACCGCCGCGTCAAACGGTTCCTCCCCGTCTTCAATGTGCCCGCCGGGGAACTCGTGGCGACCGCTAGCCGGATCGTCGTCGTCTAACGCCCTTTGGAGCATGAGCACCCGCCCGGTGTCTTCGGCTAGGACGCAGAGACCAGCGGCGATGGTTTCCCTTGGTTCGCCGCGTCGGTCGTGTAGTGCGTCTAGCTTGCTGGCGTACTTGTCGCCATCGAACCCTACTGGTTCTAGCTTCATATCAACCCTCCACTTTCTGGCCTGACCGGACTTTCGCTGGGCAACAACCCGCAAGCACTCGGGCCAATCACTTCGGTCGTCAATCACATCCATCATCACGCTCACCGGGGGTTCTGGGTGAGCCATTTCTATTGGTGGTGGTGTCCTTTTTCCAATTGGACTGCCGGGCAAACGCGGATAGCCCGGCGCAGCGCCGGATAATGACTTGTTGGTCGTATTCAGGTCAGCGTCGTTTGGCGGGGCAAACCGTCATGCGTCCGACCGTCTAGCAAACGTCCAGCGTTCTTCTTGCCGACGCGGTTTCGCTCCGCGTCAAACTCGCCCCACTGCTTGAAGTGGAACGGCGTGTTCGTTGCTTCGCATTGATCGCGAAGCGATCGGAACCAATCAAGATCGCACGGCCTCGCGTCGGGACCACTTTCACCACCCGTGATGACCCAATCCAGTTCGTGATTGTCACCAAGGTCGATCGGGCCAACCAACGGCTCGGCTGAAACAAATGTCGTATTGACCATTTGCAATTCCTTTGCTTCTCTCAAAAACCGCAACCGTTTGTCGGTCCACTCTTGATTCTCGATCGACGTTCCCAGCCACACATTGTCAAACGACCTTGGCACGCCTTCATCCCATCGCGGATCGGCAGGCCACATATCCAAAGAGTTCTCCGGTCGTTTGGTCAACAACAACCAATCGAGAAACGGCGTCTCCAAGATGAGATTGAACAAACGCAATCTGACGTGCCACATACTCGTTGGCGTGCAAACGTGACCAGCAACTCCGTTCGGCTCATCCTCGAATAGCTGAATTCCCTTGTTGTCCACCATCGGCCCTTGCCAATCCTCGAACACGTCGGCGAGTGATGCGCAAAACACTCTCTTGCGTGTTCCCGTTTCCTCGGCTTCACGATTCCACTTAATCGGCTTTCGCCAATTGGCGTCGGTCGTGACAACTCGCGTTCCTGACGGTCCCCATTTCACTTTTTGGTATCGGTGATCGAAGTCTCTTTCGGCGTAGCAGTTTTTGCACGCTGGCGAAACTTTCGTGCATCCCATCCACGGGTTGAACGTGTTGTCGGTCCACTCGATTCCGCTGTTCTCAGCCATGATTCGCTCGGTGAAACGGCCAACAAATGGTTGATCCCGATTGGGCAATCACTTGGTTGGTCTAGGTGTTTTCTGTTGGACAATTCTTCCGTTGTTTACGCTCATTCGCTTTAGCCCAACGGGATAACCAAAGCGCTATCGAGACATTGGTTGTCCCGATTTGATCTTGTCCATCTTTCGCTTACGATCCCTGTCCTTTGACGGTTTATGGCCCTCGAAGTGGCCTCGCCAAAAGTCGTTGTGCTCTTCATCAGTCATGGACTTGTTCCATGTGCGGCTGATTACCCGACGTCCAACGCCGTCATCTATCCATTGCATGATCTCCCCACGCCTTCCACCACGAACGTATTCACGGGGCTCCGGGTCCGGCAGTTCTTCTGGCCAATCCCAACTGTTTAACTGGCACCACCATTCTGCCAGGGTCTCCATGCTCTGCTGTGCCAAAATGGCTTCGTCTTGCGGGGTCATGCTCGATAGCAGTGCGATGAACGACGAGCCCTCAAAAATGCGATTCCTGTACACAAGCCGGGCTCTTCGGGCCGTGTATCGCTAACGTTCAAAACCTCCACTCATCCACTTCCCACTGTTCAATGCGATTCGGCCCAAACCCTACCAGTTCGTTGTACGCCACCAAGTCATAGTCTTCCGGCACCTTCGATTGCAGCAATGCTAGCTGCCTCACCTCGGGCCACTCAGGGCCTTCCACGTCTAGGTTGCACTTCCAGCACAAGACCAGCGTCGCGAACGGCTTGTCCATCGCTCGCTGCCTCATTCCACCCACGTTTGCAATTTCGTGAACGCAAATCCTGTTGTGATCCGCAATCGGATGAATCGGCTTCTCAGGACACGTCCCGCAGATCCAGCACTTGCCATAGTCCTTCACTCGCTGCTGACGCCACGGTCGAGCCTCTGCCTCACGGTCCCGCGTCCGCTCCGACTGCGGCTTGATTCGAGTTCGCTTGAGGGCATCGCCGCGAGAGCGTTTCAACGGTGTTCGCTTCAGCGGGGCCTTGCGTTTTAGTGGCGACCGCTTCACGCGGCGGCCGTTTCTTGCACTTCGTACTTGCCGGCGGCTTCGAGCACGTACACCGGGATCATGTGATATTCGCGGTGCAAGCCGATGTCGGTTTGGCCTCGCAAGACTTCTTCGATGCGCTGGGCAACCAGTCGAGCCGCTTCGTCGTTTAGCCTGACGGGCAACTCTTCTGAGTCGCTGTCGGACACAAACACAAACGACGTGGCGTCGATCTCGACGTCATCAACTTCGCTGCCTAGTTCGCCTTCGATGTAGTAGACGTGGCCTTGGACAGTTCCCCACACGTGGTCATCGATGAACACTTCTTCAGCGACGAAATAACGGCAATTCATTTCAGGCATCCCGGTCTTGAGTTTCTAAACGCTGGCTAGCCGGTTGCGGTCGGCGTCATCAACGTCGGGGTTATTGCGTCCCCATGTTACTAGTCGCGAAATGAAGACAAACGGGTCGGTGAATCTTCCTGGATTTGCGAGTTATTCCTGCCGGTCACTCGACCATTCCATCTCAACGACTGCCTCCAATGTTGCCAATCGCTCTCGCATCTCACCAACAAGCTTTGACCGTTCCATCATGGCCGTTTCGTTTCGACTGATTCGGTCTTCGCTGGACGTCAACCGACGATCGGTGGTCTTCGATCGCTCGGTTGTGATCGCATTGAATTCATCGATCTCCTCGTTGACGATCCCAGTCATCTTTGACTCTAAGTCAACCAAAGATGCCTGCGTCTGCTGGATCTGCTTGAGCTGGTATTCGCTGGCCAACTCTTGCGGCCGGATCGCATTGCTGACGTACATGACCGTCACGCTAGCGGCTGCGATAGACAGCGTGATGATCGTTCCTAGGCCAGTAAGCACAACATTCCAGTTTGTCTTGCCTCCCTCGGCAACACGACGAGAATGGTCCGCCATGTTGGAAGCGATCTTGTCAAACCCAGAACGCACCTCCGCCCGCAATTCGCCGAAATCGACTTGGAGATTTGCGACATCGCTCTCAAGCCTTCCTAGTCGCTCGCGATCTTCAATCGTGTAATGCACTAGGTCGCCTGGTGGTTTCGTCGCGGATCGCTTGGGTTGACTGGCCATCGAAGCAATCTAGTTGCAGACTTTGACGCCGTTGACCATCGTGCATGTTCTCGTTCGGGCGACCTGGCGACCAAACAGCCCTCGCCTGTAAGTGGTGACTTGTTCCGTCACCGGGGCCGATGAATACGATTGCACGACTGGACGAACTGCGACCATTCGCGTTGTGCTAACCGGCGCCGGCTGAGTCTGCATAACGACGGTGGGCGTGCGCCAAGTTGGCACTGGCTGGCTGTACGCGGTCGACCGAACATGCGTCGTTGGCTGGCCGACACGTACCGTTTCACCTGTGTACACATCGCAATAGCTTACGATCGTTTCGCCCGGCGCGAGCGAGAACTTTTGAGTGTCGGTCGGGCCGCTGAATTGAACCGTCTCGGTCCGCTGACCGCCTGATGCCGTCTTCACCGCAACCTGCAACTGCTTGATATACCGCTGAACAACTCGCTCGGCGATTTCTTCCGCTTCGCCTGCATCGATCGACGTTCGCTCCAGTGCTTCGATTCGCCTTTCGATGTCGTCCAGGCGGCTCGATGAGATAGCAGGCCGCGATGACACCGCAGGCTCACGCGCCGGAGCTTTAGCGGCTTTACTTCCAATCGAATCAAGGAAGTCTGCGACTTCGCCTGCATGTGCAAAGCTTGCGGTCGCAACGATCATCAGGGCAGTTAGCAATGTTTTCATGGCTCAATTTTCTCGCGGTTTTCAGTTCCGCAATCGCAGTCCACGCAATCGCAGTCTTCACAGTCACAACTTGGGTTCTGTAGATAATCAGGCGGTGTTTCACCAACTCGAAGCTCGCGAATGCCATAAACGATTTGGCTCATGTCTCGCACCTGGCGGCTTAGCCGATCGACTTGCCACTGCAATTCGTTGATCGCTTCGCGCTCCTCGATCATCTTCTCGGTCAGCGGATCGAAGCCCGCCACCGATTCGTAGTCGATCGTTGGTGCACTGACGGGCGGTCCATACTGCATGGCAGGTGCGGGCGGGAACTCGCTTGGTGGCGGGGCGCATCCAATCATCGACGCAAACGCAATGCCGCACGCGATAGATAGGAGGATCAGCTTGCATTCGCGTCGTTGGTCGTTCACTAGCGAGTCTCCAAATGTTTGATGTCGTCGACGCTAATCGGACTGAAAAAGTTGATGACTTCGCCATCCGGTGCCACCACATCGAAATAGGACACCTTGGTTGAGTTGTCCGACTGCAAAACGAGGCAGACTTCCCAGCCACGTTTTTCGAAGTCTTCACGGTCATTCGCAAACCACGACGACGCCCAGCCTGTGCGCTTGCTCATTGGGACGTGAAGCGTGATCTCTTTTGGCACCTCAACAGGCTCGGCGTCTGGCAATGCGTCCGGTTCGGGATCAGGGACGGGTTCGACAATCGGCTCTTCAACCACGACGGGTTCGCCGCTTAGGTCTTGCTCATCAATCTTGCCGTCACCGTTGCACAAACCACATCGGTCGCACGTTCGACCGTCACCAGTTCGGCCAACGCCACACGCACCCACGGGGTCGTTGCAGTCGGGGCACTTATCGCCAACCTTTGGCCCTGACGGCACCACGTCGCTTGCCATCGTGGACGCAATGATCGCAATCTCGGCAATCGCACGTTCCTTCGCAAATCCAATATCGCGAGGAGCGAACGGCGATGAGGCGGAACACCCCGCCGCAAAAGTGATTACCAAAAGCATCAAGGCTGTGAGCCAGCCCCGCACCTTTTCGCTTGCCGTTGCATACAGCGAAGCAACCCACTTCGGTTGCGGAAACAAGTTCCACGCGATCACCATGCCAATTGCCAACCCTGTCCAAAATCCCATACGATCACTCCCTCTTTGATTGCTTCAAACCGTTTACAAAACCCGCCACGCCGCACGAGACTGCTGACGCAGGTCCGATCAACATTCCCCACACCATCGCGATTGCCGCTCCCGAATCGCGGCTCATCGCAATAGACAAGCCAAAGCAAAGCAAGAACGACAAAAACAGTCCCGCCACGCTCCCCGTTGCAGCCCACAGCAAGGAACACAGCAGCCGATACGTGAACTCCGGCACTAGATCAGCCCCTCGAATCCGATGGTCGCTTGGCGGCGTGGGCGGAACCCGTGGCTGTCCGACAACGCGTGACACTCGCCGCGACGAACGTGTCTCATGAAGTCCGTCAACGTGATCGCAAACATCCCCTCGGGAACCATGCCGTTGACCTTGTATTCATCGGGCCACTGGCTGATTCGGTTCCACCGACCGCCCCAGGATTGATCCATCAGCACGATGACTTCACGGTGATACTTCCTGCGGCAATCTGCGCCCAAAACATGCATGTCATGGGCCCAGCTACCACTGAGCGCAGACAAGAAGGGAACGCCATCTTTGCCGCCCGTTTTGCTCACGCCCATCATTGAGCCAAGGCCAAGACCGCAGCCGTTCCACAATGCTGTCAGGAACTCGTCATCGGTGTGGATCTCGGCGACCTGCTTGGGCCCGAAATCTGCGTTGGCTTCATAGATCCAGCGGGGGAATCCTGTTCGCCCGTACTCCATTCCCCACTTGTAGTACTGCTTGTAGTCGGAGAAGTCCCACACCTCACCATCAGGCGACTCAAGTGGGTTTTCCAACAGGATCCCGATCTTGGTGGCCGCGTTTGCAATGCGTGATGGAGATGCACCCGCTCCCGTGTGACCACGCATCGAGTACAAGTCAGCGGTAGCAGATCGCTTGACGTATTCTTCAGCTTGATCCAGGTGCCCAATATCAAAGCACCTGGCTTGGTCTCGCATTGACCTCTTGGACCAACTGACGCAGTCCCCCGTGAGCTGGGCACCCTTGAATGCCATTCGCGGGTCCAGGTTCAAATAGTGCTGGTAGTGGATGATTAGCTGGCCATCGTAGTCGCCGTACATCCCGCCGGTCCCGCTAGCCGTAGAGAACCGGTACTCGCTCCGCCCCACCTCCGCTCGAAACTCATCACGACAATTGCGGGCAAACTGCCTCAAGTCATGCGGCAGTTCCTCGCTGTCGGTAACCGCACCGATCAATGCACCCGTGTCGTATGCTGCGCCAATCATCTCGGGGGTTTCGATCCGCTCGCGACGGATGAACTCCCCCTGTTCCTCAAAGAACTGATTGGCTATTCGCTCGGTCTCGGCTACGGTCCTCATTTAGTCACCCCAAGCAGATCGGCTAGTTCGTTGATGTCGGCGGGTCCATTCAATCGCTCGCGCCGCAGTCCATCCGGTCGAATCACGATCGACTGCATCCCAAGTTCTTTCGCCGCCTTGATGTCACCGAATCCCGGGTTTGCTGTGACCATCAGCACTTCGCTCGGACGGCAGTGAAACAAATCCATCACGACGCGGTAGGCGTCCCGGTTCGGCTTGTAGACCCTTGCCATTTCGATCGGGACGATCGCATCCCAGCAAACGCCCGCACGCTTGCTCATCGCCGTTAGCAATCGCACCGGGCCATTGCTCAAAGTCACGACGGTGAACTTGCGACGAAGCCTTTTGATGCCTTCCGCAGAGTCTGGGTGTGCGGGCATCGCCAGCCACGATTGAGGCACGTTGAGCGGTTGCCATGTGTCCGATTTGACGTGTTCGACGTATTCGCCGATCTGACTTCGGTCCGCATCTGCAAAGTCAAATACGGTTCCAAACACGTCAAACGCGACGACCTTGATTTGGTCGACGTCTAGCGAATCTTGCGGGCGCGTTTCTTGAGCGAATGAAGCTACACACGCCAGCGAAACGGCTACTGCCAGGAACAACCTCACAAAGCCGCCTCCGCTGCCCGCGCAATCGCGCCGGTGATCTCGACCAGTTTGGCGATATCTGACTCGTCAAACGTCGTGAACTCATAGCCCGATTCTTCACCGGGACCGTCCGAACCCCACTCGATTCCTAAGTGAGCAGCAATCGCAGCGGAAATCTCATTTCCAACGGACACGCCGCCGCTCAGGCCAAGGTCCGTAGCAAACGCTTGATTAACCGTGTTCAGCACACGACTGTCAGTGATCCGCGCACCAGACGCACCCTTCAGGGCTTCGCTGTAGCCCCTGAATGCCTTCCGGACGGCCTCCGCCTTCGCAGGCTCGTAGGACAGCTTCGCAGTGATTGGAGCGACCAAGGCATCAACGTTGCCCGCAGGGACGACCACGGGAGTGACGGGCACTTGCGCTGGTGACTTGAAGTGCTGCCACGCAATGAAGCCGCCCATCGCGGTCATCATCATAAACATGACCAACATCATGAACGGCATGATGCTGGGGCGTGGCTGACGACCGTATGGTTCGTATCGACGCTGGCGTTCACGCGATGGCGGACCCGCATCAACGCGACGCTCCGCAGCAGCCAAAAGCTCATTGGCCCTGTCACGCTCTGCCATGATCGCTTCGTAGACTGGATTCGAAATGTCTTCCCCTGTGTCTGGATGCCTTGGCATTTTCACTTCACCCTTTCTCGTCGTTTACGCCACCAATCCCGGACAGGCTGGCGTCTTGGTTCGTCGTCAATTGGCTGTCGGTCTTCGTGGTCCCAAATCGGATTCGGTCGCCGGCGTCGCCACGGGAGCCAGCCAAAGAACGTGTCCACAAACGTGCCCCACATCGCGTGCAACATGTGAGACCAAAACCACGACCCAAGGTCACGTATTAGGCTCTCGCCGAAATTTCGCACGAACCCGGCGAGCACTTTGAAGATGAGTGCGACGATGAACTGGCCACCCCACGCAGCGCCGAAAACGCCAATCGCCCCGTAGCTGTCCATTGACGGGTTAGCCGCTTCGGCCATTTGTTCGATCTGATACGACGCGTAGATGATCGCCGGCTGAATCGCCGCACTGAACGCAAGCGTGGAACCTGCTTCGCGTGCTCCGAACCGGCCGCGTGGCGTATAGTCGCTCCCGGTGTACGAGCCTTTAATGGGGCTCCACCTTTGGGGGAACTGCGATGGACTCCGTCCCGTTTGGATCGACTCCATTCGGTCACCGCCCGAAGGGTCTAGGTCTGACATGATATTCCCGATATTTGAACTGTTGTTTTCCTCAAGCCCATTCATCACAAGGCCGCGACGGTCCAGTTCAAACACCTGCACCTCCTGCGCACAAAAAAACCCGCTGGCGAACGGGAAGCGCCAGCGGGCGAGCGGAGCCAATTTGGGCGTCACGCTGCTTGACCAGTGATCTCTAGGCTGTGGCCTCGGCTAGTTCGTACTGGTCAGGCAAAAGAGAAACGCTCCCGTGGCTATTCGCAACCTTGACGACGCCGCCGATCTTCACGCCGGCCACAATGTCGCCTTCTGCTATTTCAGCGCCGTTGCCTGGTTCAACAGATGTCACGCGAACCTCGACCATGTCAGCGTCGTCGTACCCTTCGGCATCTTCGTACTCACCATCCTCCACTGAACTGACTAACTGCTCTTCAAGCGACGTCGGAATCGCGTCTTCTTCTTCATCGCCCAAGCCAAAGTCTTCGATGGTGCGTTCTTCAGTAAACTGGTCAATTGCCTTGAGCAGCTTTTGAACCGCACCCGGCCCCCAGCCAGGAACGTCGGACGGCGACGAGTATTCGGCGTAGTTCCCGAACACTAGAGACTGGACGTCGCCCATCGTGGTCACGCCGATGTCCGACAACTTCGTGGCCATCGCTTTTGGTATGTCCAGTTCAATCGCCGCAATGTCTCGCCATTCGATTACCACGTCCTGATTCTTCGTCGTGCTAGCTGGGCTCTTAGGGTCTTTCTCGTCAGGCACAGACGCACCGTCGAAGTCCATTCGAGACTGCGGATCATTCGACTCGTCGATCATTTCAAGCAACGCCTTCGTTTCCTTTGCGAGGGCGTGCTTCGCTTCATTTTTCTTGCTGTTCTTGTCGCTGGCGTCGAGTTCTGCCCGCAACTCTTCAAATCGCTTGTTCTTGATCGCCTTCATTTCTTCGACGTCGGGCTCTTCGTCCATTTCTTCGATCATCGTGTTCTTTTCGCCGGCGAGACGCTTCACCTTTTCCTTCGCTTCCTTCTCGGCTGTGCTCTTGGCGTCGAATGCGGTTTCCGCCTTACGGACCTTTTTGACCTGTTTGAATAACTTGCTGGCGAACTCCCGCAGTTCTGTTTCGGTTGCGGTCTCTGCAAAGTCTTGGTCTGGCATTTGCCATATCTCCCGTTGGTGATTGATGGCTCGCGTTGCGGTGCAAGCCGAAAACCGTTTGATTCAAAATAGCGATTGCATTGGTCGATCCAAGTTCAACGAACCCGCCTGTCATCGGCCAATGCCAATAGCAAACTCAAAACATCAGGCCGGTAGTTTCGCTCCCGTCCCCTTCGGTTCCATCGGACCTCATAGCCGTATGTCCTGCACGCGCTGCGGTTGATCGAGCGGACGTCCATCAGCATGAACGAACGCCAGAACCTCATTCGTTGGTCTACTGGGAACCAGAACGTTTCCGCCGGCTCCGTCTTGGTTCTCAACTCGCGGCTATTCCAGTGGATGAGAAACCCGGCAAGCGACCGAAACCGGGAGCGACGCATGAGGTACTCCATCTGATTTGTTTTTGATTTCGTGCCGATGTCTTCTCGGTATTGGTTCAGTGGGAATGACGCCCCACTGCAAACCTTGCAGTCGAAGTCGAACGCTCTGCCGGCCGGCAAAAGCCCATCGAAGTCGACTCGAGACTTCATCACTTGCGCAACCACCGTGCCATCGTCACGACGCTCGCGAATAGCTGCCTTTACACCAGAACGATCAATGCAAACGTTTTGGCTGTCCGACTCATCGTCCATTCGCTTCTTGACGATGTCTTCGAATTCTTTGCCAGCACGACGGCCCGTGAAATCAGGGACCGCCGAAACGTCTATAAGTGTTCCATTCATTTTGTCCCCGTGTGATTCATCCCGGTTGCGGTCGGGGCGTCATCTATCGCCGTGACGGAAAATCTACTGCTCCCGGTGCCTAAAACATGGGCCGTGGTTCATTGTCCAAACGGCGGGCTGCCAGCTCGCAATACCTTTCTTCAATCTCGACTCCGATGGCCTCGCGACCCTCGAGCTTCGCGGCTACCAATGTGGAACCGACACCCATGCACGGATCGTATACGACACCTGACGGGCACTTATTGATTAAATCTCGCATCAAGCCAAGCGGTTTTTGGTGCGGGTGTAATCGGCCATTCTTCGCAATTGATTGAACGGGCGCGAATGACAGAACATCGCTCGTTCGCTTGCCTTGGAAGCCCCGGCCCAAAATGTAGATTTCTTGATGCGATGGCTTCCAAGGCAATGATAGGTCACCCATACCCAATGCCCCTTTGGTGTCCCAAATCAAGAGCATTTTGGTACCGATTGGCTTTTCAATCTTCCACGAACCAAAAACGATTGCGGGCTTACCCCACGATGCGATCACGGAATCCCTGACGCTTGTGTCTTTGTCGTTCGCAATACTTCGAGCGATCGCACTTGAACCGTGTGAGCTTCGATAGTCGATCCCGTAAGGCGGATCAAAAACCAACACGTCAGCGTCAACTTTGACATCGCGGCAATCAGCATTGTAGATAGTAATCCCATGCTTCTCGTAGTAAGGAGCAGGGGCAGCGCAATGCTCATGATTTGGCAGTGCCTTGGGTCGCGAAGTTTTCTGGATCAAAAAATCATCCTATCGGCTCAATTCCGCCGGGCAAAAGCCAAGCACGACATTGTTGCTGTGCGGACGACCTACGCTGGGTCCGCTGACCTGTGCGGTGCAATCGACGGTCCGCCTGTCCTGTTCTGCTTCAACACTTGTTCTCAGTCACTTGTAGCGCAGATCCATCCAGGCAAAAACCAGAAGTGCAACGATGGAAAGCCATTGCCAAATAGTCATCTTTCGTTCTCCAAAACAACACTGTCGGCTATCTACCCAATCCAACTGACGAACTCGCATCGGTTGGCTTCGACCTTGCGAGGCCAGCTAATACGGACCAGCGGTGCAGTTGTCGCGGCCTAGAACAACACATTCTGGGCCAGCCTTTGTTCTGCTATCTCGCAATAGCGTGGATTCACTTCGATCCCAATAAATCGGCGACCGTTGTGCTTTGCCATCTTCGCGGTCGTTCCCGATCCGCTAAAAGGATCGAGCACGATGTCACCCTCATTGCTCCAGCTCAGGATGTGATCCCGCGCTAAACCTTCTGGCATCGGTGCTTCGTGGTCCCCGCAGTCGCCCATGTGACCGCCACCGTTGGGATACTCCCAGATGTTGTAACGCCGACCCATCTTCTTCCTTTCGCCAGACTCGTCGGCGCGATTCACGACGTACTCGTTTGGTCGATCGCAGATCGGGTTAAACGCTTTTGGCTGACCCTTCGACAAGATGAACACGTACTCAAATCCCTGATAATACCGATACGTTTCGAGATTTCCGCCACCAGTCTTTTTGTAGATCATCGTGTCGTGCAAACGCAGCCCGAGCCGCTTGAACGCAAGCGCTTGTTCAAACGACGTGCCACTCTCACTCCCTTCGATCACCTGATCGCCAACATTCCAAACAATCACGCCGCCATCTTTCAAAACTCGGTAGAGCTGCGATGCAACGCCCTCAAATGACCACGTTGCACCACCGTAAGAGCGCAACCCATCATACGGCGGTGACGTTACCACTAGGTCAATGCAGCTTGCGGGAAACGTTTGCGTCACCTCGCAATTGTCACCGCACACAATTGAATCCAGCGGCAGCGACGGTGGGCTAGTTGCACTGTCACTGGCTGCAACCGCGTTTGCCTGGGCAGCCACACGCCGAACACAAGGGCTCACTCTTCCACTTCCACAACAAAGCCAACCAAGCGCTCGTAATCCGTCATGGGCCTTTGGACGACAGGGTCATCTGGATGCCAAAGCTCTTCCGATCGCTCCAATCGCTGCGCAATCACTTCCGCCTTAGCCATTCCGCCGGGACGAACCTTCGTCGGTTTGCATTTACGTTCTGGCCTGAATGACTCATCACAGCCGTAGACCTCGATGTAATCAAATAGGTTCCTTGTTCTCGGCAGGTCAAACGCACGCTGCGTCAGCTCGACTTCTTGTTTCTGTTGATTGGTTGACACTAGTTTCCTCCATGAGCTGGTACATCGAAGTAAAACGCTTTTCTTGTGGAGATCGAACCACAATCGGCTGACGAGACGAACGTGACTCAATCGAAAGGCTGTCGGCCGGCCAATGACTCGTTATTTGCTTTAAGTAGCTGTTCCGGATCGTGATCGGACCAAATGAACCGTAATGGGGAACCTCAACATCAACCGCACTGCGGCAATCATCAAACGCGGAAGCAATCGTCAGGCCATCGTCGTGAGTCGTGATGCGAATTGCATCACCAGCAACCCCCGCTTGCCTTACTGCCGCACCCAGATAGTGGCGATCGACAACAACTTCGCCGGCCGGTTCGTCTCGCATCACTTGCTTGTAGACTTCTCGCCACTTCGGGAAGATTCCCGTCCGTCGATTGAAGACCGCCGATCGTCGCCCGCACTGAACTGAAAAGTGATTCAGCCCCACGCGGATCTCAACACGCGAACCGCTCTCGCATGTCGCGACGACCTTCGGGACATGGCGGCCTTCAATCAATACGCTGCCCTTGCGACCTGTGTCCTCAACAGTGTCCTGATAGACCTGCATGACATGACGATCGGTCGAAACAATGAACCGTTTGCACTGTGGCTTTTTGTTGCCGCTTGCATCCTCGCTGCTGTTGACTATTCGAGTGTCGATCAGGACGCAATCCAGGCATCCCTGGCTATCAGCCGAAAGCGTGCTTTGCTTCGCAATTTGTAACCAACGAGCGAACGAACCGTCCCAATCAATCCGGCCTTCATGTTCGAACTCGGGGCGCCCCGCGAAGTCCGTGTAATCGACAAACGGAATCCACCAATCGGACCGGGTCGACCGAGTTCCGCCCATCGACTCAAGGCTAAACACTGCTTGGCTTCCGTGCGTGTACTGAACCATGCCGCCATCGGTGACGGCTGCAATCTGTTTCAACACGTCTAACCGTGTAGCAAACCGCTGAACCAATGCCGACGACGGCTCAAACGCATACTCAGCATAGATACCGTCTTCGTTGACCGACGCGATGACCTGCGTGTCGTTGACTGGCGTGAACATGATCGGCGTGTGTCGGTTAGCAAATGTTGAAAGATACCCAACAACGCCAGCAAACCGCTCGTGCGTAATTTCCATGTGACTGATTCCCGTTTTAAGTCAGAGCCCCGTTGCGGTGGGACTGTTGCGACTAATTTAAGCGACCTGCTTCCGCCTCTTCAATCTCTCGCTCGATCGCCCGGCGTTTTTCTTCTTCCGTCATGCCATTGTCGGTGGGTCGATGATCTTCAATGCCCTGCGTTTCATCGTCAAAAATCTCCGCAGTCAAATCGGCAATCGCTTTCGGCTGTGATGGCGATTCGATGATCTTGTCCATGTCGTATTCGCGGTTGTCGTAATCAATCAGCGAACCCAACGATGGGTCATCTTGCACGTACGTCAGAGCGCGCTTAACGACCGCCTTGCAGAACATTCGATTCTTCCAGTTCGTCCACGCGGGCGACTCTTGCGACTTGCTGCTCTTATGGACGCGTTCCAGTTCTTCGATCGCCATGTGCTCCAGCCGATGCCCGCCGTTGGGGAAGTCCACTACCGCGAAAGCACCAACGATCTCGCCTCGGCCGCCGCTCGCCTTGCGGAACCGATACCGCTGCTTGAAGTCTTCTTCCCACCATTCGAATTCGTCGGCTTCGCGAACGTCTTGAGCGCGAACGTCAATGATCAGCCGATGACGGCGTGCGACAGCGACCAGTGCCTTGTAATCAAACATCGCTGTGCAAACACCCGCGTAGGGAATTGCGTAGACAAACTTGTCGTCCAAAGCGAATCCATATTCTGCTGCTTGGCAAACAGACTGAACGACCGAAGCCGGTTTACACTTCATCAGCTTGTCAGCGTTTTTGGACGTGGCAAACGTCAGCGCCGCTCGACTGATGAATCGGTCAATCCGTGATTGGTACGCTTTTGGCAGCAACGAAGCGATTCGCTCGCGATTGCTTTCTGTCGACAACACGTCGCGGACATTGAGTTGGTTTGGCATTTTTGATGGATTCCAGCATTGAAGTTCGATCTCAAGAACAGATCCCCGCACCGAACTAGACGATTTCCCATTGCGACAGTGTCACGGGATTGTCGACTTTCTCATAAGGATCTGAGAAATCGCCAGTCTCAATGGCCTTAGCGAGCTTCCGCATTTCCTCATCCATCACAGACTGAGACTCGTCAAAAGTCTGCTGGCTCATCGAGTGCATCACTGCCTGGTGCGGCTCTTCCGGGTTCACCGCAAGGAACTTCATCATCGCCGGCACTTTGTACTTCCATGCCACTGCCGACGCATAGAAACAGCTCTGAAGCCACCCTCGTTGACCACCGCGACGGTTACCGCACATGTAGCCGGCAAACGCATCAGGGTGCCAGTAAGCGGACAGTTTCAGGTCCAAGATGATCGCCGCACGCGCTCCCGGTATCACCATGTCCAGCATCGAACGGCACGGCAGCCCACTCGGCTCGTGGACCCACTGAATCATTTCCTCAGTCAGCACGTTGGGGTGCTGCATCCATTGGGCATAGACCGGGTGCTCTTTGATCTTTTCGATGACTCGACCGGCACGGCGCAAATCCTCGGTCTTCATCATGTACTCGGGCATCTCGTCGCGACCGTCCAACAATTCCGCCAGCTCATCCGCGTCTTCCGATCGCAATAGAACTGCCTCTTTCGGAATTGTCTTGCGGAATTTCTTCGCATTGGCTTCGCTGATGTTCCCCGCCGCCGTGATGCAACCGGGCGGGTACGTGTGAACAAAATCGCCAAATGATTCACCGTCACGGATCCGATCGACAATCACATCAACCGCCGACGTGTGCGTCGCGACTAGACCACCGGCTTTTGACAGACACCATGACGGGTAGGTCATCGTGATATTGCCTAGATCTTTTCCTTCAAGGAACACCGCGTGTACCACACTGCCGAACGTCATGATTTTGCTAGGCTTGTCCGGTTCCTTCTTGCAAGTCACATAAGTCGCTTCGTACTCGCGACGTGAGCGCATCCATGTTTTGAGCATTGACGCACTGATCCGCGTGTAGTCGCTGTGATACTCGTCAGCCGATGCGTATGCGGCTTGTGAATCAATGCCAGCACTAGCGTCGATATTCTCAGTCGTTGCAATCATTTTGATGTCCCGTTTGATTCATGCCCGGTTGCGGTCGGACGTGACTATCCGACAGTGTGTCGGATAGCGTTTGATTTGTCGACGTAGCGAATCAATTGGATTTTACACGCAGATCGCTAGCCAAAAACTTGTAGCTGATTCACCGACTCAACATCGGGAAGCCTTCTTTTGTCTTCCCTGATTCGCTCCATCGCAACGTTTTCACCGTCTTACCCGATCGCCACGCGTTCCACGCCTTGATCGTAAGTGCAGCAATGTATGGCGTTCGGAGGCGTGCTTTCGCGACCGTGTTGGCAACCAGGCGTTCACGCAGCAAGAAGATCGGGGAATCTGAGTCAAGGTTGCTTCCCGCAATCAACATCGTCCAAAATTCGTTGGCGGCATCTCGATCAAACTGCGACATCAAATAGTGAAGCCCGATCATTAACGAGTTTGGAACCAACCGCTTCGTTCCAACTTTCACAGAAAACGCTGCCGACTCGCGTGCTTCGGGGTACTTTTCAAGCAGCAATTCGATTTCTGAGTTTGAATACCGAACACCCTTGTTTGCGAGCATTCCTTTCATATATCGGTCGATTACTTGCAAAGACGCAGCCAGTGCCGCGTAGTATTTTTCGCCTCGCGTAGCAAGCACGTCTGCGGCGCCTCGGCGTTTCCCACAATCTTTCGTGTCAAACACGTCGTCTGCCAAACCTGAAACCACAATGGCGGGGATGCTGATTCCGGTTTCAATAACCGCATGACACCGATGCTGGCCGTCAATCATCCTTGTGCCGTTGCGGCAGATAGTGTCCCCGTTGCTCTTCCATCTGCCTTCTTTCATGTCCCTCCCAAGTTCCTTGACGTGAGATTTGTTGAGCGGTCGGTTGGAAGTGTTGACACGAAGAAACTCCGCTGCAACTTCTGGCGTCAATGTGATTTGCTGAATTTCCATTTTGATTCCCGGGTTTCAAAAGTTGATCAGTGTGAGCGGCCCGTTGACGCTCACCGAAATCCAATCGGACAACGGGTCCGGAGGTAAATCAATGCACTAACACTGCCTGTCCAAATACCTAGACAAGATTCAGCGACAGGTGGGTCGGTGTTTCTGGCTCAAATCTTTCGGATCATTCCAATGCTATCGCTCGGTAAACGTAAATCGAGGGCCGTTGTAGGCCAGTTCAATTTCGCCAAGGCTGCCCTGCCTGAGCTTCCTCATGTAAAGCGTCGCGTCCTCCTGGTCTCTCTGTCGGTGCAACATCATCACAACTTCGGCGTCTTGCTCGATCGAGCCTGATTCACGAAGGTTGCTCAGCAATGGCGGCGGATCTGGCTTCCCTGATTCCTGGCCAGCACGGTTTAGTTGACTCAACGCGATCACCGGAACATCCAGCTTGTCGGCTGCTGTTAGTAAGTCGCCGCTGATTTTGGACACCTGTTCGGCTCGGTTAACCTTCGTGTTCGTCGGTTCGATCAGTTGAAGGTAGTCAATAAAGATTGCCGCAAGCCCGTGTTCGTACTTCCATCTTCTCGCCAGTGATGCAATCTGCGGGACGGTCGCACCACGCATGTTGTATAGGCCTAGCTTCAATCCGTCGGTCTGATTGCCTAAGTCGCGGACCGCCTTGACGTCGTCCAGCGTGAATGCGCCTGATCGCAGGTCCACAGCGGAAAGTCCAATTTCGCGAGCGATGATTCGCTGCGCTAGTTGGTACTGCCGCATTTCCATCGATATGACAAGCGACGGCCGATCTTGCATCACCCCATGGATCGCCCAGCCAACCGCACAAGCTGTTTTCCCAACGCTCGTACGCGCCGCAAGAATGGCCAGCTCTCCCGGCATGAAGCCACCGGTCATCTCGTCAACGGTGTCCATGCCCGTCTTGTATCCCGCATTCGTCATGTCACCTTTTTCGATTTGTGCTTCCATCATGTCGGCACATTCCATGATCGCCTCGGAAAGCATGGCACCTTGGAACTTTTCTTCGGGCGCAGATGCTTGTTCAATCTGCATCGAACACCGCTCGGCAATGTCGGTAGGGTTGGCTCCAGGGTTCGCCGAGTCGTCTAGCATTTCATTCGCAATCGAACGTATTCGCCTCAGTCGCCAGCTACGGACGATTTCGTTTGCATAGAATATGCTAGACGCGACCGAAGCCTCACCGGTGTGTTCGAGCACTTTGCGGACAAATCCGACAGTGCCGCCAACGGAATCAATACATCCGTCGTTTGACAGCTTCATGCCAACGACCTTGATATCTGACATTTCGCCCCCGCCGTTTCGCATGATACTGAGGCCCTCAAATATCATGCCCCGGTCTTTGTCGGCGAAATGTGTTCCGTTGACCAACTCGCCAACTGCATCGATGGTCGCGGGGTTCAACGTGATGCGGCTTATAAACTCCCACTCCATGACCTCTACATCATCCATGGCTTTGTTCATGTGTTCGCAAGTTCTCCAGACGCACGCCTGGCTGCCAGTCGATCTTGGTTAACCTTGATCTTGCGGCGCCGCTCGGCAAGCTCTGCGTCTTGCTTCTTCCTACGTTCGATTTCTTCGGGCGTCTTGGTGTCAGGTTGCTCGACTCCCGACAACTCCCACCCAAGCGAATCCCTGAATCGAGCCTTCCAGTCCTTCAGAGGAGTGTTTGCTTTTCCGTACACCCAGCCGCCGGACTCGTGATAGTCCATAAAATGCGTAATGCGTCTTGGGTCTGTCGCTTGCGGGTACGTGTCCCTGTCGAGCGTTGCCGCATACTCGACCACTTGCTCGCGAGTGGGAGGAACAAACAGCGATGCCTTTCCCACTAAATGATGGTGAGCCCATGTCCGCATTGCCTTGAGCAATTCGGGCGTCGGGCTGTCCAATAGTTTCTTGACCAGCGACACGCGATGCCGGCCGTTGTTGAGTTCGGACTTTGCCCGACGGGCGGTGTTGGTTATCTCCTTGGCCGTTAACTCCTGGTCCAATCCGCTGTCCTGTTTTCGCGTCCACTCAACCAGCTTGAGCTTCTCTTTTTCAGTTAACGCCTTTAGCTGTGCCGATATGATCGTCGACCGCTCCGGCCCTGTTGAACCCTTGAGCGTCTTTACCGCCACGCGTGCCCTAGTCTTGGCGTCAGCGTTTTGAATGAAAGCGATCACCTGTGATTCTGTCACTGTGACCGGCTTGGGTTCCCGTGGCTTGGACGCCGCACGCTTGACCGCATCGACGCCGCTAGCGACCAGTTTGGCTTGCGCTGCCAACCCTGGCACCTCATCGACCAGATTCTCGGCAACCTTCCGCGTGATGACGCCGGACTGGACCATCTGATTCAGTTCGTCGCACGCACCCTCGATTTTCACCGGCTCGGCTTGTGGCGTCGCAATTCGTTTTTTGACTTCGGCGGCGACTGCTTCGGGCTTCGTCTCGGGCGGCACTGACTTGGTCGCTTTTTTGATCTCGGCGACTGCGGAATCAGGCAGCGACACCACGGCAGCAGCAGTGGCTTCATCAACCTTTTTAGCTTCGTCCCGGACTTCAACTTTGGCAATGTCACGTTTGATTTGTCTCGGGCTGACACCTTCTTCCTTCGCAATCTCGGCGATTGGTTTTTTCGCCGCAGCCATAGATGGGCCATTTTGGCCCACCTTGTTTTCGTTGGGTTTTTTAAGGTTTTCGCCACGTGACATTCTTTGGGCGATCGCTCTTTCACCCCTCAATATCGCCGCCTCACCCTTGCTCACGTTCCGGCGATTCGCTTGGTGATGGCGAATCCACTGCTTGGCTTCCTCGCGACTCGCAAACCGAATCGCCTTGGTCTCAAAACCGATGCCGTGTTTGTCCGCGATCGCGTAGCGGTTGTGCCCGTCGATCACGATTCGCTTGCCCTCGCTGGTCTCCCAAACGAGGATTGGCGTCAATACGCCCTTGGCGACAATCATCGCCTCCAGTCCGGCCAGCTCCTCCTTGTCCAGTGGGGCAAGAAGGCCCTTGAATTCATCGTCGACTATCAAGTTCATCCCGTCGTTTCCTTGTTGCGGTAAGGATCCAAAAAAGAAAGAAAACCCCCGGTGTCGTGGAGGGTTTGGGTGCCAAGCGTTGCGGGTCGAGGCACCCCACGCGTCAGCCGATGTTCATATCCCGTGCGGCTGACGATTAAATGGTCGCGGCCTAATCGACCTGCGATCGTTCCATGGCCTGTTCAATCCGAACGGCAAACTTTTCCGCCTCTTTGATGGAGTGCAGGTACGTTCCTGCCTGTGCTGGAAATGCTTCGACTCCGTCCTTTGCCATCCGCTGGCGAAGCCTGCGAGAACGCTTGACCAACAAGGCCAAGCGGTCTTCTGCGTCCTTGATGTCCTGTGCTGTCAGTTCGCGAATCATCTCATCCTTCCGTCTCTTGATTCCGGTGTTTTTTCGACAGTTCTCCGAAAATCTACCACTTGTTTCCGGAGCGTCAACTATCGTGGTTAGCGGAACACGGCACAAAACGGCAAAATGAGGGAAGCCAAAAAACAACAGAAAGGCAAGCAAATGGCGAAGGAACAAATAACCCGCGATGACCTCATCAACTACGAGGACACTTTGCAGGAAATCGCGACGCGGCTCCGCAATTTGCGGCACTCCATGGGCGAAAACAGCGACGTTTCGGTAGAAGTGAACGTCGGAACGCTCCGGTATTCGATCAGCGAGTCAGACAAATACTCGCGGAAAATGACCGAGGAATACGAGCGATTCGCCAGCCAAAACGAAATCCGCAAGCGCCTCGGCGGAAAGAAAACTCCTGCAAAAACTCGCCGATAAGGTTTTATTTCTCCGAGAAGTGTCTAGGATTCTCCCGTCCATCAAACACGGGGAAACGATGCCAGACACTTGGATGACAACGAAAGACGCGGCGAAGTACACCGGGTTTTCGGTTAAGACGATCACCCGATACTGCCGTGATGGCGTCTTGAAGCACTCACGCGTCGGCAAGCGTGGCGACTATCGATTCCGCCATTCATGGCTGGAAGGACTGCTTGAACAACAAGCGACGGGTCCATCGCATCAACCGGCCTCACCGCCGCGAATCCAGCCGAGGCTGCGAAGCGAAACGCTTGCGCGAATCCTCCAGAAACAATCGGCCTAGCTAGCCTTCCGGCGATGCTTCGCCAGCTTGTGCGAGGCGTCTTTCATGCTTTGCTGGTGCTGGCACAAGTGCCCGTAGGTTTTTTGGATCATCTTTACCGACGTGCCGTGCATTTCTGCCACTTTTGATATCTCGATGTCAGCGACCAGGCAATCAGTGATTGAGCTGTGGCGGTAAGACATCAGAACGCATTCGGCCGGCGCTTCAATCCGCTTTTTCAATCGCTCGAATCGGCGGCGAACCTTTTGATAAGTCCACGGTTCGCCGTGGTTAGCGAGAAAGACCGGGCCGCTGGATCGACGCCCTGCCGATATCTTGGCGAGCGTTTCCAGGCACGGGCTCGGGTAGACAACCCTGGCACGCTTCGTTTTACGTCGCGTCTTGTGCTCTCTGTAAACCCACGTGTCATCGAGCTGCTCAATCGTCAATGCAACGATCTCGCTGGGGCGGCAACCTGACATTCGCATCGCCATCAAAAACGTCCGGAACGCGCGGACGTTGCGACGGTTCCCACGGTGGTCCATCGCGCCATCCAGTAAACGGCCGTGCAAGTCTTCGGAGATGAGAAAGTCTCTCGGATCGCCCTTGGCAACAGACAGCCCATTGACCGGGTGCTTGTCGATGCGACCTTCATCGAACGCCCACTTGAACGCACCCTTCACCGCTTCGGCGGCGTGGTGCTTCGTGGTCGCACCCCAATTGGGTTTCGAGTTCACCCAGTCCTTGACGTGATACACACGCAAGTCAACGACGGGCATCGACGCCACGTTCTTGTAGAGCATGAACAAGGCCAACCGCTCGGCACGCCGTTCAAGCGTTACTGATGCCAGCGATCCATCGGCCACGCGTTGCTCTAGGTCAACCAAATACAGATCGATGATGTCGCCGACTTGAACGCCGTTGGATGATGCGAGCCGCTTCTCGTGCTCGACCATCGATTCCCACACCTCAAACGCCTCGTCTTTATCGTCGGACAGCTTCCGGTTGGACAGCTTGCCGTTGGGGTTTGTAACTCGCACGTACCAAGCGTTACGCGCAGCCCAAAAGTATGGCTTTCGCATTCGATTTTCTCCCGTTGCCCACGAATCTAATCACAGATCCGTGACGTGTGTTCCCGTGCCGGTTGCGGTCGGCGTGGAATCATTTCGTCATCACTGAGTTGCGGTTCAGTGCGGAAAACACGTGTTTTCCAATGGGCGATACAGAATTCGAATCTGTGACCTCTACGATGTCAACGTAGCGCTCTAACCAACTGAGCTAATCGCCCGGGAAGCCGTCGATGCGACTCCAACGCTCGGTGTGCCATCAACGATGACAGCCAACGTCGTATCGGAACCGTGATGATGGCATCTGAAATCGTCCGATTCCGAACCGAGTCGCGTAGTTTGCGGACCTTGGTCGGATTCGTCAAGATGCGCCTGGAGCGGCTCCTTTGGGGATACAACGCACTGTTGAGCGTTACCTGTGGGACTTGCATGGCTTGCCAAGCCCTCCTCTCGGGGCAGCTCCCCGAACGGTTAAAACCCGCAAATTCACGACATTCACTGTTGACGGAGGGCCATTGTGGGTCAGATACTGACGTCCAGCCCCACAGCAGGGGTTTTGTTCTAGAGTTGCCTACAAATCACCGGCACCCGCATCGGAACCGTGATGACTCATTTCCATTCATTTTGCACCGGAACGCCCTCCGGACGGAGAAGATTGCTTTAGTGGCATTGGCACGACGAAACGTTCAACCAGAAACTCGCGACTCAACGAGGATCAATACTCAAATTCGCATTACTCCCATTCGTGTCGTCAGCGAGGCTGGCGAGCAGTTGGGAATCATTCCGACGGAGCAGGCCCTTGAGCGGGCCCGGGATGCAGGACTCGATCTGGTCGAGGTTGCACCAAACGAGAGACCGCCCGTCTGCCGAATCATGGATTACGGCAAGTTCAAATACGACAAGAACAAAAAGAAGAATAGCGGGTCTTCGCACACGAAAACAAAGGAAATTCGTCTCCGGCCCAAGACGGGTGACGAAGACATTCGGACGAAGGTCCGGCAAGCAGAGAAGTTCTTGGAACATAAGGATAAAGTGCAGGTCAGCGTCCTTTTCCGCGGCCGTGAGATGGCACACATCGAAGAAGGCCGAAAGGTGATGGAACAGGTCATCGAAATCCTCAGCGAGGTCGGCAAGGTCGAGACGCGACCGCAACAGCATGGCCGTCGCATGATTTGCATGATCGCCCCCAAGTAGCTCCGTGGTCGGTCGCTGGTCCGGCACTGGCTCGGACGGACGTTCGCGTTCCGAGTGCTCGTCAGTCTGGGACATCGCCACCGTCTCCGTTTCTAGAAGGCCCGGACAGTCGACGCGGCCGGGTGAACATCGACCAGACCGCCCTTGATTGCTCCGACCTGGGCGTACTTCGGCGCGGCGTTTGCTCGCTGGATCAGCGTTGCCAGGATGGCACGTAGTGCCCGCTCCGGATTGGACGGAACGGTCATTCCATCATGAGTGTGCCTCCTTCTCGGGTTCGCGGCCTCACGGAATCGCCATGAAGATCGATCAAGTATGCCAGTTGTTGGCCACGATAGCGCCATTGAATCTGGCTGAGGACTGGGACAATGTTGGCTTGTTGTTGGGTGACCGTCATGGAAGAGTCAAACGCGTCATGACTTGCCTGACGGTGACCCCTGCGGTCGTCGATGAAGTCATCCGGGAGAAGGTGGACCTGCTGGTCAGTCATCACCCGCTGCCCTTCCAGCCAATGTCGCGGGTCACGACAGATTCGGCCGCTTCCAGCCTGGTTTGGAGGCTCTGCCGAGCCGGTGTCGCTCTTTATAGCGCTCACACCGCGTACGACTCAGCCGATGGTGGAATCAACGATCAGTGGGCGACAGCATTGCGTTTGAGCGGTGTTCGCCCGTTGAACGTGTTCGAGAGCGAGCCCTCATCTGCGCCGGAGGCGACCCTATCATTGGGTTCGGGACGATTTGGCGATTTGGCTGATCCGCTTCCCGCCTCGGAATTGCTCATCCAAGCAGCGGAGCTCGCCGATTCATCCCGGCCGCGTTTGGCGGGCAACCCAAATCTTCCAATCCGGCGTCTCGGGATTGCGTGCGGCAGCGGCGGCAGCTTCGTCTCTTCGGCCCGCCGTCGTGGTTGCGACGCGCTTTTGACAGGTGAAGCGACGTTTCATGCCTGTTTGGACGCGGAAAACACGGGCATGGTGCTGTTAATGGTCGGTCACTATGCGAGTGAACGGTTTGCAATGGAGTCGCTGGCGACCCGATTATCGTCGGCAATTGCAGCGGCGAGCCCCGATGCCGAGATGCGCGTCAGTGCCAGCCGGTCGGAGGCCGACCCGATCACAGTTGACCGTGCCGTGGCGAATCCCTAACGTTGTGACTTGGCAAGGTTTAGGTAAACCGTGCCGACCCAATTTGCACCCCACCCTCATCCTTGTAGACGTCCATGTCCATCCTCGAACGCCTTTGGGAACTGCTCAGTGTTGCCGTGACGCGAACTTTGGAGCGCGGCGGTCAATTGATCATCGGCGTTGTGGGCTCGGCCAATGCGCGACAGGTGTCGCGTTATCGCGAACGCGCCGAACGAATCACCGAGATGGAACCCAACTACACGGGGATGTCCGACGCCGAACTTGCCGAGCAAACCAAGCTCTTCCGAGAACGACTGCGCCAAGGCGAAACGCTGGATGATCTGCTTGAGGAGGCGTTCGCGGTTTGCAGGGAAGGCAGCAAACGACATCTCGGCATGCGTCACTACGATGTGCAACTGATCGGTGGGATGGTGCTTCATTCGGGCGCCATCGCCGAGATGGTCACGGGGGAAGGCAAGACCCTGGTGGCAACGCTGCCGGCCTATCTGAATGCATTGGAGGGCAAGGGCGTGCACGTTGTCACGGTCAACGATTATTTAGCACGCCGGGACATGGAATGGATGGCGCCGCTTTATATGAATCTGGGTTTGACGGTCAACGCAATTCAGTCGGGCATGTCCACGTCGGAGAAGCAGGCCGCCTACGCGTGCGACATTACTTACGGGACCAACAATGAATTCGGGTTTGACTACTTGCGTGACAACATGCGCCCGGCGGCCCGCAATGACGATCGATTTCCCAGCGAAGTTCAGCAATGCCAAGGTCCGTTGAACTATGCGATCATCGACGAAGTCGACAACATCCTCATCGATGAAGCCCGGACACCCTTGATCATTAGCGGTCCGGCCGATTTGGATTTAGGTCGGTATTCGGAAGCGAACCGCGTGGCGCAACAGCTGAAGAAGGAAATCCATTTCACCGTCGACGAGAAACAGCACAACGTCACATTGACCGACGAGGGTGTTCGCGAAGCGGAAAAATTGGCCGGCGTGGAGAGTTTCTATACGGCGGGCAACATGGAATGGCCGCACTTGATCGACAACTCGTTGAAAGCTCACTACCTCTACAAACTCGACGTCAATTATGTCGTCAAGGATCGTGAAATTGTAATCGTCGACGAGTTCACCGGCCGTTTGATGGAAGGCCGACAGTGGTCCGATGGACTCCATCAAGCCGTCGAGGCCAAGGAAGGCGTACCGATCAAACAAGAGACACAGACATTTGCCACGGCCAGCCTGCAGAATATCTTCAAGATGTATAAGAAGCTGTCCGGCATGACCGGGACGGCCATGACGGAAGCGGACGAGTTTTGGAAGATCTATAAGCTTGACGTCGTCGCCATTCCGACCAACCGAGGGCTGCTTCGCATTGAGCACCGCGATCTGATCTACCTGACCGAGAAAGACAAGTTTCGTGCGATCGCGGACGATGTCGAACGCACTCACAAATGGGATGTCTTGGTCCTGAAAGACGACAGTGAGATCTGGGGCAAGATTCAATCGGAAGATGATGACCAGATCCACATCATCCCCAAGGACGCTAAGACGGCGGATGTCGTCCGCAAAGACCAGGTATCGAGTGTTGAACGGTCGAGTCGCCCCGTCTTGGTTGGGACGGTCAGCATTGAGAAGAGTGAGCGATTGTCGGCATTGCTGGAACGACGCGGAATCAAGCACGACGTACTCAATGCTAAACAGCATGGCCGAGAAGCGGATATCGTGTCTCAAGCCGGTCGTTTGGGTGCCGTGACGATTGCGACCAACATGGCGGGCCGGGGAACCGACATCATTCTGGGAGGCAACCCAGAAACGAAAGCTTGGGCCGAACTTCAGCACCAGTATCCAACTCGGTTGGAGGTGCCCGATGAGCAATGGAATGCGCTCGTCGAGAAGATCGACAACGACGAAAAGATGAGCGAGGAGGGCGTCGTCGTTCGCGATCTGGGAGGGTTGTATGTGATCGGCACGGAGCGTCACGAATCGCGTCGCATCGATTTGCAATTGCGCGGTCGTTGTGGTCGTCAAGGCGATCCGGGTTCCAGTCGCTTCTTCTTGTCACTCGAAGACGATCTGATGAGGATCTTCGCTGGTGACTTCGTCAAGTCGATGATGGAACGCATGGGAATGAAGGAAGGCGAGGCGATCGAATCGTCCGTGGTGACCAATCGAATTGCCGCCGCGCAGAAGAAGGTCGAGGAACGTAACTTCGAAATTCGAAAGAGCCTGCTTGAATACGACGAGGTCATGGATGAACAGCGAAAGCGCGTTTATCGATACCGCCAGAGTTTGCTCGACGGACATCGTTCGCGAACGATGGTGCTTGAACTGATCCGGAATGAAATCGACAAACACGTGGACGTGTTTTTGGACCCGAACTATGGCTGCGAAACGTTTGCCGCGTTCGCCGGCACTCAATTGCAGTGCCAGTTAGAGGCCAAAGATTTCCAGAGCATGGACTTCGAAATGGCTGAAACCTATGCCAAAGATCAAGCCGAACGAGCGTCTGAAGTCACGGTCGCCGAAGCCGTCGAGGAGAATCTCCCCGAAGGCATGGAAGACGAATGGAACTGGCAGGCCATCACGAGTTGGTCCAACACTCGGTTGAAGACCAATTACCAGGAACATCAGCTCAAAAAACGCGACCGCGAGGACATGGTCGATGAGTTGGTGTTGAAAGCGCACGGTCTGATCGAGAAGACCGATTTGAGCGAAGGCCGTGGTCTATTAGACGCGGATTATGGCATGCGGGTGCTGTGTGGTTGGATGCGGCACAAGTTTGGCATTGAGACGACGCCGGACGAGTTCAAAGAGGTCGAAGACCGACGCGACGTGTCGGAGACGTTGGTCCAACGCGCCACCTCGGCCTACACGGAAAAGGAGAATGAGTACCCCGTTCTAACGGGGATTGCCAAATTCACGACGAAACAGGGCTCCCAGGTCCAACTGGACCGAGAAGGGCTCATTCAGTGGGTGCGCGGACGGTTCCGCAGGGACATCGCTTCCGATGAGGTGAAACTCAATCGCGATGATCTCAAGGCCCAGTTGGTTCTCTATAGCGCCGAAGCTGCTAGCCAGTCAGGCGCCATGCAGTCCAAGGCCGGTGCCAAGGTCGAAGACCTGTTCGGAGATGCCGACGACGACACAACCGCCGGTTTGGCCTCCGGCGGAACCGACAAGCTCGATCAGCTGGCGGCGTGGCTTTGTGACGAACTCGGACACGATACGACGTCGGAGGATCTGTCGCGGCTTAACCGCAGTGAAATGCACTTGGTCGTTGACGGTGCCGTGGATGATCGCTTCTACCCGGAAATGCGTCGAATGGAGCGTCAGATCCTGCTGAACATCGTCGACGATTCTTGGAAGAATCACCTGTTGACGATGGACCACCTGCGCAGCAGCGTCGGCCTCAAGGGCTATGCCCAGATGGATCCGAAGGTCGAATACAAGCGTGAGGGGATGAGGCTGTTTGAGACGATGTGGGAGTCGATCGGCGAGCGCGTTACGGACCTGATTTTCCGCATGGAGTCTTTTAACGATGAGTTCGTGAGGAGTACTTGGGTCGACGGCCAAGCGATTCACGCGGACGCGACCACCGTCAGCCGCGAGACCGAAAGCGCCTCCGATACACCGGCACAGCGGGCCGCCGCCGGAAGCGAGCGGGACACAACAGCGAAAGCCGAGCCAATTCGTTCGACAGAACCTAGGATTGGTCGAAATTCACCGTGTCCTTGCGGAAGCGGCAAAAAGTACAAGTCGTGTTGCATGCGGAAAACCGCCTGAGTTCTAATACACGGGTTGGCACTCCATTGAAAGAACAAGGATGTTTTTCAATCTGATTTACGGTCTTGGCCTTTTGCTGCTGTCACCAATGGTGATCTACCGGATGCTGCGTCATGGACGGTATCTAGAAGGGTGGCGTGACAAACTTTGGGGCGTCTCCGAGGAATGGGCATCGGAAATTCGTGGTGATGCGAGCGAGTTGATTTGGTGCCACGCGGTCAGTGTCGGTGAGGTCCAACTGTTGCCCGAGCTCATCCGACGCATCCGGGGGGAGCGTCCCGACACCGCCATTGTCGTCAGCTGCGGGACCGATAGCGGCATGACGTTGGCACGCCGCCATTTCGGTGATTCGGTCATGTTTTGCCCTCTGGATTTCACTTGGTCTGTGCGGCGCACGCTGGAGTCGCTGCGCCCGGATCAGTTGATTCTGATGGAATTGGAACTTTGGCCCAATTTGATTCGCCTTGCGCGACAATCCGGGTGTCGCGTGAACGTGGTCAATGGTCGCTTAAGCCAGAAAAGTTGTGACGGTTATGTCAAAGCGGGTCGCATCATTCGGCCGACATTTGCAGGTTTGAATTCAGTCGGCTGCCAAGATTCGTCGTCGGCGAATGCGTTCGTTCGCTGCGGTGTCGATCCGGACAAGGTGTTCCTGACTGGTTCGCTCAAATTTGACAATGCGCCTCACTGCCGCGATACACCGGAGGTCACCGAGCGAGTCAACTGGTCCGGCGCCGAACCTTGGCATCGCATTTGGTGCTTCGGCAGCACCCAGGTCGGAGAAGAGCTCATGGCGATCCGAACGTTCGACAAGTTGCGGGAGGAGCATCCCGACCTTCGTTTGATTTTGGCACCGCGTCATGCCGAGCGATTCGACGCGGTTGCGAAGCAGATCCAGGAAACCGGCCACCGGGTCATCCGTCGCAGCGATGACGACAGTCAGTACGCCGACGTTTGGGATAATGATGAAATCATCTTGGTCGACACTCTTGGCGAGCTGCGTGCCTGGTGGGGCGTGGCCGAGATCGCCACGGTGGGCGGCAGTTTTGGCAATCGTGGTGGCCAGAACATGATTGAGCCGGCGGGGTACGGTTGTGCGGTTTCATTCGGTCCCAACACAACCAATTTCGCTTCGATTGCGAACGAGTTGGTCGCTCAACGGGCGGCCATCCGTGTTGCCGACGGCCACGAACTGACGGCGTTTGTTCGACGCTGTTTGGATGATCCACCGGCCTGCGATCGGCTTGGTCAGGCCGCCCGAGCAGTCGTTCATGCGCATCGTGGAGCACACGACAAGACCATGCAGATGCTCCGTGAAGTGCCGTCTGTCTCGCTGCCACCAACCGTGGAGACAAGACGCGCGGCATAATCGATCGTCGCCTCATCGTAGCGCGATGTGGTCAGGTAGGTCCGTATCGCGTCGACAACTGAGCAACCACATCGGCCACGGCGCGTCGATACTCCGGCGGATCGATGACTTCGGCGTCACTCCCAAGGCTGAGCACACGCGGCAGCAATTCGCGTGGATGCGATGCTGGGACGGTGAGTCGATAGACATCGTCGCCAGATTCCCCCGAATCTTGATCGGGTACCAGCTCTTGATCCGGGTGCCAGGGATCTTCCCGAAGGTACTCCGCTGAACGTGATCCGAGCCGGATCGTGACCTTCGTCGATGACTCGCCAGAGAAGATGCCGATGCTGGTTGAAAGGAATCTCGACACATTCACCGTCGGATCCGGTTTGAAGTAGTCATCCGTCACCGATGCGGATTCGAATCGATCGAGCTTCCAGTTCCTTAACCGTTCGCTGGGTACATTGACTTCGGGCGCCGCCGCGACCACGTAGATGCTGCTTTGGTGCACGGCAACGCCATACGGTTCGATGAAACGCTGACTCGCCTCTCGTCCAATCGGCTTGTATTGAATTTCGATCAATCGATGTTCCAGAATGCCGCGGTTGATCGTCTTCAGAATTCCCGCCTGCTTGGCATAACTCTTCGCCGGAGTTCCATGGACGAACAGGACCTTTCGAAATCGTTGATAGTGCTCATAGACCCCTTCGGGAATCGCTTCCTGAACCTTGTTCCAAAACGTCTCGATTCCTTGCCAATACTGGGTACCCACCAACGGCAGCAGCAGATCACGACCAATGGATAGGGCGATCATCTCTGACGGCGAGAACGCGATTTCATGGATCGGCTGGTTTGTCCGCCCCAACTTGTAGACGCGTCCACGTTCCAACGTTTCCGATTGGATGTCAAAGCCGGCTCGTTGCAGTGCCTCAATATCGCGACGAACCGTCCGTGTGCTCAGTGTCGACAATCCCAGATCGGCCACTAGCTCACTTCGGAACTCGTCCGCCGTACGGCCAAAACGGGAAAACTCCAGCAGTTGCAACAGCTTGTGCTGCCGGATCAGTTGTTCGTGGCGAGCCAAAGGTCAGTTGATCTGCTAGGAAGGAGTATCAGGAACCGAAGTGACATTTCACCCTCTCAAGGACATTGACGCAACGCTTGAGAGACCTCTCTCCAATGAAGCGATCTCCATTGATTCTCAACTTGCTAGGCCAACTCACTGGCTTCCTGCTCGGTCACGTTGGTGGCGAAGTCGGCCAACGACCGATCCAAGATATCGATGGCACAATCGATGTGCGATGTGGTCGTGATCGCTGGTGGAGGCAAGAACCGAACGCGACTTGGGTCGCTGCCGGCCAAGAATCCCAACAGCCCATGGTCGTACATGATCGCCATTAGCTTCTTTGCGTGATCGAAGGATCCGTCACCTGGTGTGAACGCAATCATCATGCCCTCGCCGTAGGGACCTTTTACTAATTCCGGATACTTGCTGGCCAGATCGCCTAAGCCACTGACGAAGTATTCGTGCCGCGCCGCATTGGCACCGTCGGTTCCAAAGCAGCCTGCATGATGCAACGCATCCAGGGTGGAAAGTCCCGTCGCAATTGCTGCGGTACCACCGGTGAAGGTTTGGCTCAAGATCGGGGCGCTCGGATGAAACTCGCGACGATAAAGCGTTGCGCATGCTTGAGTGATCTTACCGACGGTGACGATGTCGGCAAATGCATCCAGGCCGTAGTGTTGGAAGGCGAATGGTCGAGTTGTACGAGAGAATGATTGGACCTCGTCGAAAATGATCGGAACACCTGCGGTGCGGAGCGGCACGCACAACTGTTCAAAGAACTCATGGCTGCCGCCATAGTAGCCACCCTCGCCGGCGATGGGCTCCGCCCAGAAAGCGGCATACCGGTTCGGATGACGGACGAGTAGACGAGTCAGTTCGTCGACCGCCCATCGCGTACTCCGCTCGGGCTGGTGCGGATCCAAAAACGGTAGGTAGTCGACATCAATCGCCAACGGAACACCATCACGATAGGCTGGGCGGTCCGTGATGGCAGCCAGTGTTATCGAACGACCAGCGAACGCATTGTCGAAAGCGAGGATTCGGTCGGCGGGCTGACGCGCATGAAACGCCAGCTTCAACGCGTTCTCGTTCGCCATGGCGCCACTGGTCGAAAGCAGCCCGTGAACAATCGGCGCGCCAGATTGACTCGCCAGTTCGATTAGCTTGGCGAGCATGCGGACGCTGGGGATATTTTGTTGCAGATTCCCCTGCATCACCGTATCTTCCAACGCAGCGTCGATCGCCGAGTCGATGATTCGCGGATCGCTGTGACCACAACCGTGGACCCCGATTCCTCCAATGAAATCCAGCTTCACGCTTCCGTCGGCCAGTTCGACGAACGGACCATTTCCAATTCCAGATGCGAAGTACGGCCAGATCGGAGGACCACCACGAGCGGCCGTGTACGATCCGATCAAATCCTCGTAGGCCGCCGATCGCGACGAGTCACTGGACTTCACGTCGTCCAATGAACCTGAGTGATCGCGCAACGCCTCGGCGATCAACTGCTTCGCCTGGGCAATGCGGGGATCACTTCGAAATGCGTCAGCCTGCAACATGTTCACGTGGCGTTGTCAAACGGGTGGGGATAGAGTGTCAAGAACCAAGCACAACGAGTCATCATCCTATTGGAGCGGTAGACTGGCAATGCGTCTGAAGAGTCATGAGCTCGATCGATTCCTTCAGCAGGCATCATGGCGGCACGTCGAACGCAATCCATTTGGCGAAATGACCCTCGAAGAACGTGCGAGATTGGCCGTTGTCGATCTGGACCAGCCATGGTGTCGTCGCCCACCGGCACGCGGCACCGCATGGCAGTGGATCGCACCGTGTGGACATGGAAAGTCAACCCATTTGCTGGCATTGATGCAACACTTCCGACACAAAATGGGGTTGCGGGTTCACTATGTCTATGTGGAGCCTGAGCAGACTTGCGGGACGATTCCCGATGGCGATGCGCTCATGCTCGATGAAATGGATCGATTGCCCAAACGGATCTGGCCGCTCCTCACTCGGACCCAGATCCCTTTGTTCATCGGAACACATCGTTGCTTGAAGCGACGTCTGAAGGCTCACGGCTACACGGTTCAGTCGATCGCGATCGACCACGAGAATGATGCGGCACGGCTGCGTGAGGTCGTCCATCGACGAATACGTCATTGCCAACGATCGCTACAGCATGAGACGCCGACGCTCCAACTAACCGAAGCGGCTTGGTTAATCGACCGTTTTGGATCGGATTTTCGGCGGATCGAACACGAACTCTACGAGCGACTCCAACAGAAAGGATTCGGCCATGGCGAAGTGTGAGCTGCGCATTGAACTGGACGAGTCGAACGATTCGTCAACCGCATTTCGTGGTGGCGAAACGATCTCTGGCAAGGTCCACGTGGCCACCTCGGCGGCAGTCCAGTGTCGCAAGCTGACCGTCACAACCGGTTGGAAGACTCATGGAAAGGGCAATGTTGCCAAAGAAGACTGCCACACCATGACCGTGTTTGAAGGAAATTGGGACACCGGCGAAGTGGTGTCTTATCCATTCGAAGTGCGATTGGGAGCGTGGCCTCCTTCGTACCGTGGCCACTACTTGAATGTGGACCATTTCGTCGAGGCCGCCGCCGACATTCCTTGGGCATTCGATCCCAAGACATCGATTGCGTTGACGGTACGTCCGCATCGGGTACCGATGGGTAGCGAAAGCCAAATCATTTCGAAGACATTCCGAGCCAACAACGGCGCAGTGGTTGGTCTCGTTATGACGTTGGTGTTGATGGCGATCTCGTGCGTGTTTCTTCCTCTGCTGATCGTCAGCGTGCCTTTGCTGTTGATCGGTTGGATGGTGTACCTCGTCAAGGTGAAACTTCCCCAGTGGCTCCTCGGACAGGTCGAATTGACATGGCAGGAGACGGAGGTTCGACCCGGTCGCGTCGTCCAGGGCGCTTTGCGAATCAAGCCAAGTCGGTCCATCGCCACCAATGGGATCACCGTGGGGCTGACTGGAACAGAAATCTGCGTTAGCGGTCATGGCTCAAACCGGACGACCCATCGACATGCCTTCTTTGAACATACCTGGAACATCGCCGAAGCAAGCACGCTACAAGGTGGCGTTTGGCAGGACTTCAGCATCGAAGTGCCGCTCCAAGAGGACTTCCCCTACTCGATGTCACTGCCGGCAAACGACTTGGTTTGGCAGCTTCAAACCCGAGTTGACCTACCACGTTGGCCCGACTGGTATCGGCGTGAGTATCTCCAGGTCGTCCCAATCCAAGACACGGAGTCGAGCTTCGATGCAGCGTTGGAAATGGATGACTCCCCGATCGAGGCGCGAACCGTCAATGGCAACACGTTGTCGGCAGAGCAACGCACCCAGCCGCCACCGGCCGGTGCTCCCGCCATTACATTTGCAGAAACCATGCAGATGATTCAGGCATCCGGAAGCGACGTCGATCAGATTCGGCAGGTTGTCCGCGCCGTTGCATCGATTCAACTATCGGCAACGTTGGATGTTGACCGGCGGTTGTTGTACGCCGGGGACGAGCAGGCATTCATGAATCGGGGCGAAACCGCATGGTGGGTGTTGGCGGCCGGCGACGCGCCCGCCGTCCGGATGACGTTGTTTGCCCCCTCGCGGTTCACCCAGATTTGGACCGATGGAAATCGCAATGGGATCACCGGCCAACTGATTCTGTTGGGATACGATTCGGGGGAGGACCGTGTCCGGGCGCGGTGGCTTGGTTGAGGGCCGCCAGTCGGCACGGGCTGCCCTCCGTAGTCATCCAGACAACGCCCTGGCGATCCAGCGTGATCGCTTCGATCTGTTTCATGGCCGGCACCCGGAACACTTCTGGCGGTGTGTTGAAGTCGCCACCGGGAAAGCGCCAGGCGTTCCAGTAGGACGTGATCCAAACATCGCCGTTGGTCGCATCACGATCGCCACCTGTTGCCATCGGCGTCGGCAACGCGCCCACCGCTCGAGCAATGACCGTCCCGTCATCATCGGGGCGTTCCGCCAAAGGAAGCTTGTAGAGCGTCGCAGAAAAACCGATTCGCTTGGCCAACAGCATCATCGATTCAGTGGATGAATCAAACCAGATCGCTTCACAGTCCGTCGGACCGCCCTGGAAACGAATCCGAATTGTACGAATCTGATCCTTTGAAATCGTCCCGATCGCACGAGGTTCGGGTTCATCAACGATGTGAATCGCGACCGAGGCTCGTCGAGCCTGATTGTCACCCACGTCCGCGACCACAAGTTTTGCCCGGCCATCCTGATCGACAACCGCCATGTCTTCCCAGTCGATTGCGGAGGTTTCTGCGAGAGCCCAACGTCCGACCAACTTGCCCGTTGCCGTTTCGATCGAATACAGGATTGGACCATCACCGGAGTCATTGTGCGTCCAAACACAACTTTGGTCGCGATGTGAAAAGGCCAGTCCACTGCTCTCGTCGACTTGCGGATCGTCAACATCAACGGCTTTCCGAATGTCCAGCAAGCGAATGGGATTGAACGAAACGGATTGGGCGTCGGCGATGATAACTATCGCCAAGAGACACGGCAGTCCCAACGCGACCAGAAACAGTTTGCGGCCACCATCTTCCGCATGCGTCATGGCGAGTCCGCCGACTCGGTGACATGACGGACGGCGAGACTCTCCTTGAGGCCTGCCACATTCGCGTTGGCTCGATCAAGCTCGGAGACGGCAGCCGTGACCGCGACTCGGGTGAAGCCGGTCTCCGCAACCTGATCAGCATTCGTGGGATCGATGCCGCCAATGGCGAATGCCGGCAAGACCTTCTGCTGGACAGTTGGATTCTCTTGCAACTCCGTTGCGACAGTCCGCAAGAATGCCAGTCCTGGAAATTCATCAAAGCATTTCGTACGCCCAGGAAACGTGGGGCCGCAGCCGATGTAGTCCACCGGCAGATCCCGCGCGCGGCGAACCTGTTCAATATCGTGCGTCGATAGACCCACCAGACGTTTCGGACCGAGGATTCGACGTACATGATCAACGGGTAACTCCCGTTGCCCCACATGAACCCCGTCGGCATCACAGGCTATTGCGATGTCGGCACGATCATTGACGATAAAGAGGATCCCGTGGTACCGACAGCGACGGCACATCGTCTCTGCGACGCGTAACAACGCGCGGTCGTCTAAGTATTTGTCTCGAAGCTGGATCATATCGACGCCCGCGCCGGCAAGCCGATCGATCCGGTTCTCCCAACCGCTTTGGTCCACATCGGTGGAGCCGTCGACGAGTGCATAGACTGTCGATTCGTGCAGCTTCGTGAGGGCTAATCGTTTCCCATCGATGCTGGCCAACTCAAGTTTTGCCGAAACCTGGTAGGCGCGGTAGCGAATCGACTCCACCTGGGCCGCAAACGTCTGATCCAAGGTCTTGCCATACTCTTCCAGGCATCGCAGCGCCTGTTGTGTGCGGGAAGCGGCTGACGAAACGACGTCGTTCACACTGGATCGCGTCTTCTCCGCAACGGTCGAAATCGACGCTCCCACATCACCGTCGGCGTCCCGAGAACGTAGTAACGATTCCCTCGGCAGCCGCCCAACGGCCGCGGACAATCGATGGCGTAGTTGCTTTAGCTCCTCCGTGTGTGTGACCGAATTCAACTCGAATCGAGCATACTCCTCAAGCGTTCGAAGCCCCTCCGACGCTCGATTTGCGTTCGCATCCAGGATACGATAGGGCTCTTGGTGTTCACTCTTCATGGGATATGGATCGGGAAATCGTATGCAAGTCTGGAATCGCTCTCTTATGGCCGCCGCGGCTCTATTGATCATTGCAGTCAGCGTCGATAACGCATCGGGTCAAACCGCCAAACGTACGAAGCGGTCGCCCCATCCCAGTTTCGCTGCTCCTGTCGTGGACGACACTCTACCCAACGTCTTGCTGATTGGCGATTCGATTTCAATGGGTTACACGATCGCCGTTCGGAATGAACTGATTGGGGAGGCGAATGTGTTTCGTCCCTTGACCAACTGTGGTCCAACCACGCGGGGGCTCGAGGGCATCGAAGAGTGGATTGCCAATCGAGACTGGGACGTTATTCACTTCAACTTCGGTCTTCATGATTTGAAGTACATGGGTGCGGATGGCTCCAATCTTGCCGATCCGCAAGATCCGACGGCGAGCCAACAGGTTCCGATCCAGCAGTATGCCGACAATCTTCGCGTGATTGCGCAACGGTTGATCCAGACCGGGGCCATTGTCATCTGGCGTCAAACAACACCGGTTCCCGACGGAGCCAAAGGACGCGTGGCGGGCGATGCCGTGAAATACAACCAAGCCGCTGCGGATGTCATGGCCGAGTTCCCGTCCATTCAGACTGATCCGTTTCATTCGTTCGCGTTGGAAATTGCCGATCTGCAACTGAAAGCCAATGTCCACTACACACCGGAGGGATCGTCACGCCTGGGAAAACATGTGGCGGAGCTGATTTCCGAGGCGCTTTCCCAACCTGCCTCTTGATACCCGACACCGCGCGTCTCCATGAACACTTGCCCTTGGCACTTGCGTCGGGAGGCGGTCAACGAGGATCGGCGCTGGGCAACCTCACAGATGAAGCGGTAGAAAGCGTCGCTGTTCACCGTCACCCAAAGGCGGAGGAGGGTCGATCCAATCAATCGGTTTCCCAGCACTCTGGCAGGATTGGATGTGTTGTTTGACCGCCGCAACGATCTTGCCCAGCGCCGCAGGCTCCGACGGGGCGATCACTTCGATGTTGTCGAGGTTGGCCGCCCGCGCCCGTGTTTGACCGGACGCGTCACGACGGACATAGACAATGCATCCAAAGGCTGATGCGGGATCAGCGGATGTGGTGGGCAGCTGGGTCATCTTAAATGGCTCGATCGGCTAAACAGATACGACGGCCCTCTCGATCGCTCTGGCGCGCCGCGTTCAATATGGTCGCGGCCGCATAAGCGTCATCGAGGCCGCAAAGATTTCGAACTAAGCTGGTCACGGCGCGGTGGAATTGACCGAGCATTTTCTCACCAATTGGCGATTCGCTTTCAAGTGATTCTTGGTGTCGCCCGGCATCATCAAACCAAACCAGCGTGCCAGGCAAGTCGATGAACGCGACTCCGCGTTCGCAGCAAACCTGCATCGCCGCCGGAGGTCGGAATCCGATCGCCTCTTGCCACCGCGACGGGATGTACGCACCACAACTGATCTGGGCGGTTACCGATGAAGACTCGTCGGCCCGGTTGAAACGCATCGTCAGGGACTCATAATCCAACATGATCTCATTCGACGATTCGCCGTCCACGGATCCTAGATTCATCGCCGAAACATGCGACGGACGATCTCCGACGATATAGCAAGACCAATCAATCAGTTCGACCAGCTCGGTGCGCATCACGCGGACGGGATCCTGAAATCGTTTGCCATTCGCCCCGCTCATGACCTGCGATCGGCCGGAGGGTCGGCGCGGCTGCGACTGAGACTCCAAATCCAAACGTCGATGACAAAAAATTAAACGTGGCGGGCCCAAATGAGTCGCAATGAGCTCCTTGAGTCGTAGGGTTGCCGGCGCGTAGCGTCGAGGGAGACCCGCCATGAAAGCGACACCGGAGTCCTCCACGCAGCGTTTGAATGCTCCGTCGGCCTGCGGATCCAGGTCCAGATCGCCGCCCCAGTAAACCGCTTTTCCCGCTTGGCAGGCCGCCATCGCGGGGAGGAATTTCAGCCACGAGGGTTCAAGAATCAAAATGGCGTCGATGTCATCTCGGTGCACCATCGCCTGGTAGCCGTCCACGGGATCGGCTTGAAATTCGATGACCGCATTCTCTGCCAATTTGGCGACATCGGCATAAATGGCGCGGACGTCAAAGCGTTCGCCCAACATCTTCAGTGCCGGACGATGCATTGATTGCCATTGCTGCCCGAGTCCGATCAGGCCGACGCGGAGCTTCATCTAATCACGATTCATTCGTAAGGAAAGGTGCTTGGCATCGACAACGGCCTCCGAGTCGAACTCACTATTCTTGTTCATTCGCCCGACGACGACCAGCCACCGAAGTTCACGATTCTTCCGGGAGTGTTTCTTCATCCGAAAAACTCCATAGTGGATCCCCATCCGCCTCGAGCGTCTCGCCGTCAGCGTTTGGGTTGGTCAGATCGGATTCGTCGGTGGACTGGTCCATCATCAGATACAGCGGTAATTCGAGTTGCTGTGTCGACGGCTCCGTCTCCGGATCGTTTCCTTTGTGTTGAAAGACGACGGCGGTAATGTTGTCCTCGCCCCCAGCGGCATTGGCGATCCCAAGCAGCCGATGACAGATGGCCTCGACATCTTGGCCCCCTTCGGTCACCACCTCGCGTATCCCGTCATCGTTGATGTATCGGGTCAGCCCATCACTGCATAGCAGAACGGTGTCGCCGGCTCGCAGCTCGACACGATGCACCTCCGCGATAAGTTCCTGCTCGCCTGAGCCGCCCAACACGTTCCACAGTACATTGCTCCACCGACTACCGGCTTCGTCCTCCGGAGCCAATCCGCCCGCCTGAACCATCTGATGCGCCAGAGTATGGTCGGTGGTTAGTTGACGACACTCTTGATCGCGAATCAGATAACAGCGGCTATCACCCGCATGCACCACATACATTCGCGGCCAAACGATGTGGGCCATCGTCAACGTCGTTCCCATGCCACGATGGTTTGCGTTCGACGCTGCCTCCGCGAGGACCCTGGCATGGGTTCGTCTGAGCACACGCTGCAGCGACTCGATGAACTCATCCTCCGCTTCGCGATCGGTGCGAAGAAACCAGTGGACGCGATTGAGCAACTGAGACACCAAATCATCGAGTGCAACACGACTAGCTCGTCGTCCGGACGCATGCCCCCCCATGCCATCGGCGACGACCAAAACCTGGCCCCGCGTGCTCCCAAAAAGTGTCGAGCTACTGTGCACTGGCAAGCTGGACGCATGGATGTGCATCGATGCACGCAACTCCGAGATCAAGAACTGATCCTGGTTGTTGTCTCGCTTTTGGCCGACGTCCGTGAGGCCAAACGCGCGAAATGGTTCATCAGATGACAGTGCATTCATGACGATGGTTCGACTCGGTCAACGTTTGGCAAAAAACCCCAATCGTTCCACAATGATCTCTCAATCCCCGGAGCAGTCATGGACCTGCCCGTTTGCCGCTGGTGTCGATTCGCGTTAACGCACTCCCCCCAGGCGGATCCCTCGAATTGTAACGGAGCCACGGGTATCCTTGGGTTTATGAATATCAATCTTCCTGCCACCGAGACGCTGCTGGGATCGCTCGTCGGATGGATGGTCACCTTTGGTTCGCTCGTGGCCATGCCATCGGCTTGGGCTCAAGCAACCAACAAGGGCCAGCATGACTCAGCAATGGGCGGCCCCATTCGTGTTGCGACCTACAACGTGTCGATGTATCGCGAGCGAGCCGGCGAACTGCACCGGGAGCTCATCTCAGGCAAGAGTGCGCAGGGCGTTCAGATCGCAAGGGTGATTCAGTCGGTTCGTCCCGACGTTCTCCTGCTGTGCGAATTCGATTTCGAGCACGATGCCGCGTCTCTGAATGCCTTTGCCGACTTGTATCTGAACCACGACCAAAATGGTTCGGACACGGCCATTTCGTATCCGCATCGGATTTCATTGCCTTCCAACACAGGTATGTTTTCGAATCTCGACCTCAACCGAGACGGGGTCGCTGAGTTGCCGTCCGACGGATGGGGATTTGGTCGCTACGAAGGACAATACGCGATGGCTGTGTTGAGTCGATTTCCGATCGATCGGGATGCTTGCCGAACCTTTCAATCATTCCGTTGGGCGAGGTTCCCGGATGCGCTCCGGCCATCGGATCCCATTACCGGCGTCCCGTTCCATCCCGACTCGGTCTGGAGTCAGATGCGACTTTCAAGCAAGAACCACGCTGATATTCCGATTGACGTTGGGATGTCTGGTACCACGCGCCGGTTGCACTTCCTGGTCAGTCATCCAACGCCGCCCGTCTTTGATGGACCAGAGGATCTCAACGGGCGCCGCAATCATGATGAGATCCGGTTTTGGCATTTGTATGTCACCACGGCCGCAACGGCGTTGGTGGACGATGAGGGAACGGCCGGAGGGCTCGACCCCAACGCGTCATTTGTCATTGCCGGCGATCTCAACTCCGATCCTCACAAGGGCGACAGTCGTCGTGAAGCGATTCGAGACCTGCTGTTGCACCCCCGCACGATTGATGCCAAACCAAGTAGTGCGGATCATCAGGAGGCGACGGCGAGCTTTGGGGAGGACTCCGTGCGAGTCGACTACGTGGTGCCCTCGGCGGACTGGTCCGTGGAAGACAGCGGCGTCGTGTGGCCGAGTGCCGGACAACCGTTTGCAAAGGACGTGGAAGCAAGCGACCACCGGCTGGTCTGGGTCGATTTAAAATGAAGCCGACGGGCGTGCCTTTACCGATCCGTTCACGTTGGCGCATTTACCTGCCTTGGGCAGCATCGCTATTGTTGCATTCTTTCTTGCTGCTCGCGCTATTGACGTGGCTGACTCGCCCAGCGGCGGGAACCACTGAAAAGGCGGTTCAAACCGTTGGCCTGGCAGTCGCGCCAACTTTGCCGGACCGAAATCGCTTCGCCACCGCCGAAATCGAATCCAACGATCCGATCGACGACGAGAGTGAGACCGCGGTTTCGTCCGCGGCTGCGGCGGCACCGCCCGTGCCAATGCCAATGGACATGGATGACTTACTAGCGAGCATGTCCAATCCACTGGGATCACGATCGGATGTCACCGGGACCGGCTCGGTGGTCACCGGCACAGCACAGTTCGGTGACGGCAGATCCATTGACGACCTCCAGGATTCGGCGATGGTGCCAGGCCGAGTCAAATCCGGACACGGTTCGGGCCGAACGACCACTGAGGTTTTCGGCGTTTCCGGAACTGGGAGCGCCTTCGTCTACGTATTCGATCGCAGCGAATCCATGCAGGGAGCCGCCCTGCGCCGCGCCAAGTCCGAGCTCATTGAGAGCTTAAAGACTCTCAGCGAGAGACAGCAGTTCCAGATCATTTTTTACAACCACGATGCCCGCTCATTTAGTGCTGGTGGTCGACCCAGCGGACTCGTGTTGGGTGAGCCAACGACGATTGATGCGGCCTGCCGCTACGTTCGAGGGGTCACCGCGTCCGGATCAACGGATCATGAACGAGCATTGAAACTGGCGATCCGGCTGGCCCCCGATGTCATCTTCTTCCTAACGGATGCCAAGATTCAGACGATGTCCGACGACTTGATTGACGATCTCACGCGACGAGCGGAGGATGCCGGAAGCGTTATCGCCGGCATTCAATTTGGGACCGGACCGGGGCCGGCGGATCCATTTGTCCGCCGGCTGACCCAACGCAATCAGGGTGGCTATCAGTACCTCGATGTCACACAGTTCTAAGTCAAGGATCGAACACCCATCGGTCATCATCGCGACCGTTCGCTCGTTGTTTCCGGAACATCCATCATCGTATCGAGTCGCCGACGCAGCTCAGCTTGGTCTTCTTGGATGGAGGACACTTGATCGCTGAGCCTTTCGAGCACGTCCGAGATCCTATCGGACAGCGTTTCCTCCGAATCGCTGGGACGAAAGATCCTTCTTCGGCGAAGGGAGTCCATGGCGTCGACCTTCTGCTCAGACTGACCGATCGCATCTCGGAGTCGGTCGCGGACTTCCGCGTCGACTCGTCCGGTAGCTTCTTGGATGATACTCGCAAGGTCATCGGCAAAACTGTTACCCAGCGGAAACGTTCGCGTGAACGCACTTCCATCGAGTGGTTTCACGAGAACCTGCGGATCGCCAAAAAACGTTTCGACCTCTTCATCGATATCGACGGATGTCTCGGGAGCATCCACGAGCGCGTCAATCGTCTTGCCAAGCTGCTGAAGGCGTCCTTGGAGTGCCTCGAAGGACGCGGCATCCAAACCCTTCGCGTCATCCGATCTGTCATCGGCGAGTGCATTGGCGGACTCTTCGACGGCCTCAAACTGCTTCTTCAGCTCCTCAAATTGCGACGTTCGGTCTTCGTTGGGATGATTACCACGACGCCGCTGAACACCCAGTACTCGATCCATCATCAAACGGATTCGCCCCTCACCAACATCCAGATTCTCGACGATCCGTTCTGGCAACCCGCCAAGATCCATGGGTGTGCCGGAGAGATCCTTGATTTCAACTTCGCCATCCGGGCCAATCTTCAGCGTATAGCCGCCGACAATCCGCTTCGATTTACTCGGCATTGGCAGCACCGGCGGCGTCGGAGCCTCACTCTCCACATGAGGAACATCAGGAAGCAACGGATCCGTCGGCGGGTCCGCATGGACGGTCCCGATGAGTCTGGAAACAAGCAACGCAATACTCAGCATCGTTACACGAATGGTCATCTCAATTCCTTTCAGTCGTTCAAGGAGACAAATTTCAGGTGTCGATTGGGTAATGCCACGGTGGATCCGTCATCGAGATCCACCACGTGGATCTCCAAATCCTCCTGGACGTCGAGCCCAAGATCTCGCAACACAAGACGCGTCCGATCATTAATGAGCGGATGCCGCCATTGCCCCAACTCCGGCATCGCCGGATTCGATGCAATCGCGCCGATCGGCTCGGACGTCGTTGGCACCGAATGCGTAACTTCCACAACCAACGGACGTTCATCCGCTGCGTTCGCCAAGGTCGTTTCGTTGGGCTGGGCCCCGGCCCAATAACCCGCCATCCCCGCCGTGATCACCGCAAAGGCAAGCGACGCCGCCGCTGCGCAAACCAGTGCGAGGCTATTGCGACGTCGTTCCGATCCCCTCAACGTGGGATCCCGTTGCGATACTTTGGTCGTGCCGTTGTTGACCAAGAAATCACGCTCAACATCCAGAACCGACGACAACTGACGAAACTCGATGTGCGCCAGCGCCACCGCGCGCCAGTGCCGGGGGTCAGCCTCGCATGCGATCAGCACATCGTTTTCCTCGTCGATGCTCAGCTCACCGGCGGCAAGCCGTGTCAAATCCGTATCGTCGGCGAAATCAATCATGACTCTGACTCAAAACCTTGTTCCAGGATGGCCCGTTTCAGTGTTCGCTTTGCGGCTTGCACGCGGTACTCGGCCGCGTCCCGCGTAATGCCCCGTGCCGACGCGATTTGCTCGTAAGTCTTGCGATGAACAAACTTATCGATCACCAATTGGCGAGCATCCTGCGCGATGGTTCGGATCGCCGCGGCAACCTGCCCGCGTGATTCCCGTGCCAATAACCAATGGATTGGATCGTCAAGTGCATCCGACGCGCACTGGGATGTATCTGCTGAAGTGTGCTCGCGACCCGATCTTCGCCAATGCAGCGCGCACTGTCGTAACGCCACACGGCATAGCCATCTGCGTTGATCGGTATGTTCTTGGGGAAATGACGGTGACTGGACCGCCGCGAGTGCCACATCCTGGACCACATCCTCGGCGACATCTCGCCCGACTCTTGCCAAAACCAAGCGGCGCAGTGTGGCCAGGTGTGGCTCGACACGGTCAATAGAGGCGTCGGCGGATGGCTGCAACTCACTCATACCCACGTCATTGCGCTCGAGACCAAATCACGGCAGGAAAATCCACCAATTTTTTGGACTTATTCGTTGAGGTCTCGGTGGTCGACGCTGCCGAGAACATCTCTGCATGGGTCCACTGCCTATTCGTTGACGACCCCGCGTGAGCGCGCTCGTTGTTGCCATTCGAGCCGCAGGGTCACGGAACATGCCTGACGGACGTCAATTCCCATTGAATTGGTGCTTGGACGTGATCGCCATCAATTCGTCATGGATATGACCATTCGTGGCCAGAACTGGTGTGGCCACGAGGGGCAAGTCAAGTCCGTCGGTCGTCGTGATGCGCCCACCAGCCTCCGCGACGAACAGTGCGCCGGCGGCAAAGTCCCAAGGCGATAACTTGTATTCGAAAAACCCGTCCAATTGCCCGCACCCCACCATGCAAAGGTCAAGCGATGCGGTTCCGAATCGGCGAATTCCATGAATGTTCGCTGCGAAACACTGTTCAACGGCCGCCAAGGTCGAACGCATCATGGCTCCCCGATCATAATAAAACCCGCAGCCAATCATCGATTGAGCCATCCGCTGAATGCCACTGACCTGGACGGACTGCCCGTTGAGGGTCGCGCCTTGATCGTAGCCTGCGACGTACAGATCATCTCGAGCCGGGTTGTAGACGGCACCGGCCAGGGGTCGGCCAGCACGATAATACGCGACCGAGACCGCGAAGTGAGGGATTCCGTGGGCATAATTGTTCGTGCCATCCAGGGGATCGATGATCCATAGATGCTCCGAATCCGTGGCCGTATCCTGGTAAGCTTCTTCACCGAGAATGGCATGCGAGGGATGACGTTGGAGAATCATCTCCGCGATAACTTGCTCGCTCTCGATGTCGGCGTCGCTAACCAAATCATATGTCTTTCCACCGGCCGCGGACTTGTCGCGCATGACGACTCCGTCTTCCAAGTACCGTTGCAAAACGTGACCAGCTGCGTGAGCGGCATCAACAGCCGTCTGAAGCTCCACCGAAACGTTCATGATCTATCGCTGCGTTGTCTGTCGACGGGGAGGCCTGTGGTCGGAATTCTTGGCACATGCACGCCGCGAGAATCGATCGCGAGCATTGACTCGGTACTGATTTCACCGTACGCCGAGTAACCGGTGTGAACAATCAGATTGTCCGCCATGGTGGCGATGCCGTCATGATGGGTATGTCCGCACAAAACGATGAATCTTCGTCTGGGAAATTTCGATGAAAGGCGAAGAAGTGAATCGCCAATCGCACCGCAGACAAAAAACGGAGCCCAATGATCGTCCGTCACGTGCCCCTCATACCAGCATGCGTCACGAAATGGTGGGACATGCGTGGCGACGACGACCGTTTGGACGCCATCGGGCAAACGCAGGCACTTGCTCTCGAGACGGTCCGCCGAGGCTTGGCCCTCTGTGCGAATCATGGATTGCCATCGGGATGGATCCGACCGTTGAAAGTCCTCAATTCGTTGGAAGTCGTTAAGACGGACCCTCGAACCGGAGAAATCTCCGTGAACGGCATCGCCCCATCCGTCGTCGCCGACGAGCATCACGTTGGGAAACAGTTCAATGGGGCTACTGTCGCTCAAGTAATTCAGCGAAGGCGTATCGCGTGCTAAGTCGATGCATCGCCGCCGCGTGCCCGCGATCGAGGAATCGTAGAAGTCATGATTCCCCAGAACAAAATGGATCGGGCAACGAAACCAAGATGCCAGACGATTTAGCTGGAAGGCCACGTCGTCACCCTCGGACAGATCCCCCGTCAGCACCAGCGCGTCGGGGGCCTGCGCACTTAATTCATCCGCCCAAGCTTGCCAGCGAGCCGCGGGCAAATGGTCAAAGTGCGGATCCGTTATCCAAGCAATTCGACATGGTTGCTCCGCGGGGTTCGACTTTGACGGACCCGCGAGCGAGTTCAAGCCATGGCCGCCGACCCGGCGGCTTCGCTGAGAGCTTTGGCCTTGTCCGTTTTTTCCCAGGTAAATCCATCGCCATCACGACCAAAGTGACCACCGGCGGTCGTGTCTTGAAACACAGGGCGGCGCAGCTGCAGATGCTCGATAATTCCGCTGGGCTTTAAAGGGAAATGCTCGCGTACGAGATCACAGAGCGCGGCGTCGTCGATCTTGCCGGTGCCTTCGGTATCGACATGAACGCTAACCGGTTCGCTGACCCCAATCGCGTAGGCGAGTTGGACCTCACACCGCTCGGCAAGACCCGCCGCAACGATATTCTTCGCCACATACCGAGCCATGTAAGCAGCACTGCGATCGACTTTGGTCGAGTCTTTTCCGCTGAACGCGCCGCCTCCGTGTCGTCCCCAGCCGCCATAGGTATCCACGATGATTTTCCGACCCGTCAGTCCGCAGTCGCCGTGCGGCCCACCGATCTCGAACTTGCCGGTCGGGTTGATGTGATATTTGATGTCGCCTTTATCGAGTTCAGCGGGCAAGGATGGCTTGATCACGTTTTCGATCACGAACTTTTCAATCTCGCCATGGGAGACGTTCGGTCCATGCTGAGCACTGACAACGACCGTATCGATGCGTACGGGCGTGTGACCGTCATACTCGACGGTCACCTGGGATTTGTTGTCGGGTCGCAGCCAATCGACTTCCTTGTTGAATCGGGCCTCGGTAATGCGATTGATGATCCGATGGGACAGGGCGATCGGCAGCGGCATCAACTCGGGTGTGTCGGTGCACGCATATCCGAACATCAAACCTTGATCGCCGGCACCCACATCCTTACCTGCCTCCGCGTCCGAATTGACGCCTTGGGCAATGTCGGGGCTTTGGGCATCCAGCTTAACGAGCACTTCGCAACGGTTACCGTCGATTCCCGTGGCTTCGTCGTCGTAACCCACGGCGACGATCGTATCTCTCACGATCGCCTCGTAGTCCACGTCCGCTTTTGTCGTGATTTCACCAGCGATGACCGCCAGACCGGTCGTCACCATCGTTTCGCAAGCAACCCGACTGGCGGGGTCTTGTGCGAGCAAGGCATCCAGAATTCCGTCGGAAACGCGGTCCGCCAGCTTATCTGGGTGGCCCATACTCACGGATTCACTGGTGAATAGAAAACGGCCTTTCTCGATGCTCACGTCAACACTCCGACGAACGACTGAATTGGAAGGCAGTTGACGATCGGAGCGATTAAGCTGCCGTCGCATGCTGCCGTTGCAAAATAGTCTGTCAGCGCGAATCTGAGAACCAACAAGCGACAAATTGGCCGCGATTTTAGCGACAGTGCTGCTCGACGCCGTTGGCACAGGATCGATTCGTTCCATGAACGATCGATCGAGATCCTACCAGCGTCTTGGCCGTCAAAATCCGACGCCTTCGGCCATGAATCGAGGCCGTCATGTCCTCCGCATCAGGACGAGATGACGCTTGTTTCCGATATCGAATCGACCGATTCAATGGACTCCGCCGCTGGGGCAGCTTCACGACTACGCCGGCGACGTTTCTTGGGCTTCACCACGCCCCATTCCTTCGTCAGCATTTCGAAAACTTCGGGCGTCTCATATCGCACGATGTTCTTGCCTTCGGGCATGGGACCGATGAGCCCCCGAAAAATCGGCAGACCCCGCAGTTGCAAATCGGTGCTGCAATCGTCAACGCCGATCTGATCGTGACCATCCACCAAGGGATCGATGGTCGGGTAGTCTCGAATCATCAGGGAGCCGTCGCGACCTCGTGCGACGATTCGGAAGGTGTCTTTCTTGGCCATGATCGTATCGCGTTGGGAAGTGCTTTGGGGGAGGTACCGACACAAACCATGATTCGGAAATTACCTAGGTGATCCGCGAACGAAAGCACAAGTGCCGCCACAACCGACCTGGCATGATGTCACCTGCGAAATCGAATCATTTGCCAACACCGATGCACGTGATAGATTTGGGTGCTTGGTGGCCTCGCGCGGCTTCACCATCCAATTGCAACCCTCGACGTCATCACGGCATCGAGTGGGTTCCCTTGCTCGAAGTGGTGTCGATCCGACGCACGGCGAATGTCGGTTCCGCCGGAGGCGCCTCGCGAACATGACGCGGCCAGTCGACGAGTTTGGACTGATCTCTTGGGTTACCGCGACGCTCGATCCGCGATCGCCTTACGACATCATCGCAAACAAGATTCCAAATGGTTGGAACGATCCCAAAGCGTTCACGCAGATGCTCGGGCCAGTCGGGATCGGTCAGCTCACGTGTGAATGGGCCGACAATGACCACGCTGGCGTGAGGCAGGTTGTCTGCGGCGGTACTGAAGAGGCATTCGTAAACAGCGTCGCGAAAATGTTGTTTGTAGGTTGGGCTATCCCGATCCGTGGGCGTCATGCCTGCCGCCGTCAGACCGGCGCGAACGACAGGCTCGGTCACGGTGTCGCTATCGAGTAGCACCGCTTTGTGCTTCCGCGCCAGCGATCGACCGAACGTTGATTTGCCAACGCCTGCAGCACCGGTGACCAGATGAAGTTCTGGACGGATTCGATCGATCGTGTGACTCAATGAATGACCCGTCCACCAGGTTTGCGGAGGTGTTTTTCTGAAAAATCTCGGTCCGTCGGAGGCCCGCTGTTTCGCTATTTGGCCGTGGTCGTGAATCGAGCTTCGCGAACAACCGTCACCTTGATCTCGCCGGGATAAGTTAGCTCCTTCTCAAACGTCGTCGCAATGTTGCGACAGATCGCAGCGGCACGTTCGTCACTTATCTGATGGCTACCAACGATCACGCGCAATTCCCGTCCGGCGGAAATCGCAAACGCTTGTTGGACGCCATCGAATCGATGCGCAATGGACTCAAGTTCTTCCATTCGCTTGACGTAGCGTTCCAGAGACTCGCGCCGCGCACCGGGTCGACTGGCGCTACATGCATCCGCGGTCGCGACCAACATGGTGTAAGGATGCTCCGTGACGATCTCGTCATGATGGCCTTTGGCGGCGTGAACAACCTCGTCGGCTTCATTGTGTCGCCTCAATAGATCGCCACCGATCTTCGGATGGCCACCTTCGAGTTCATGGTCGACGGCTTTTCCGATGTCGTGCAGCAAACCGCAACGACGAGCGAGGTTGCCGTCGAGCCCCACCATCTCCGCCAACATGCCGGCGATGAATGCAACCTCGACGCTATGTCGAAGCACATTTTGGCTGTAGGAAGTCCGAAAATGCAAACGGCCTAGAGTATCGACGAGGCGTTGAGGCAGGCCCACAACGTCCACTTCGTTGACTGCCTCTTGGCCCTTTTGCGATACAAATCTCTCGATCGACTCGGAGTTCTCCTGGACGACTTCTTCGATCTTGGCGGGGTGAATTCGGCCATCGGCGACGAGTGCTTCCAGCGATTGCCGGGCGACTTCGCGCCGTATCGGATCAAACCCACTGACAACGACGACACCGGGTGTATCGTCGATAATCAAGTCGACCCCGGTCGCCTGCTCAAACGCGCGAATGTTACGGCCCTCGCGACCGATGATTCGTCCCTTCATGTCGTCGGTCGGGACCCCCACGGTGCTGGTCGTGTGATCGGAGGTGTGAACGGCCGCATACCGCTGCATGGCGGTCAACAGCATTTCGCGTGCCTGGGCATCGAGTCGTTCGTTGAGGGTTCGTTGCTGTCGCAAGACGGCGGCGCCGATTTCGTGCTCGAGCTCTTGTTGAAACGACGACATCAACGCTTCACTGGCCTGTTGGGCGGTCATGTTGGCCGCCTCCTCGAGTGCCTGTGTCTTCGCCTGGGTCAACCGATCCAGCTCAGCTCGCTGTTCGGTCAGCTGTCGCATTTGCGCGGCCAGTCGAGTCTGACTGCTCTCGAGTCCACGTTGAGCCTTGCGCAACGACTCTTGGGAAGCGGCGAGTTGTTCCTCGCGTAGATCCAGCTTCTGATCGCGTTGCTTCTCGGCAAGACGATTCTGAGCGATCTCGGCTTCGGACTCCGACTTAATCGCTAGAGCATTTTCTCGCGCGTCGACGATGATCTGGTCACGCCGCGTCGCCGCCTCGCGTTGGGCCGTCTCGATGATTTGCTGGGCCTCCGCTTCGATGCGCGCGCGGCGTCGTGCGGCGGACCATTGCACGAATGCGATGGCGGCAGCCATGCCAAGACAAACAAGGAACAATCCATAAAGGATCTGACTGGCGGTTTCGGGGGACATGGGTATTGTGACCCCGACGCGAGCATCCGTCTGAAAAAGATGGTTGGACCGAGATCATGATCGACACCGCTGGTTGCAGCATGGCACAACGGCATCCACCACCGAGCCATCGCAATACGAAACCAAGAAGCCAGAACATGATCAATCGATGGTCCACCACAAGGACGAATCCAGATCACGACACCGCGGCGCACACCGATACGAGGTGTCGATGCCTTACGAGTCAAATCGCGATCTCGCCGCGTCGAACGGGTTTAGAAGAGGTGTTGGATTTTAGTTGGGGAAAGACACCAGATTCGCGATGAGATCTACCAAGATCTAGCGTCGGAGTTCGTAGTGTAGCATGTTGCTCCAGCGACGGGATCGCCGAAGCACTTGGAAAGGGAACGCATGAACGTGTGGGCGGCTCTTGAACGCGAATTCGCCGACCAATGGCAAACGGGCGACTCCGTCGGGACGCTCGTTGGTTGCAGCGGCGGTGCTGACTCGGTCGCACTGACTCGCCTACTTGCCTCGCAGTGGCATTGGGCCCAGTCGGCCAAGCCCGCGCCTTTGGTCATCGCCCACTTCAACCACCGTCTTCGAGGCAACGCATCGGATCAAGACGAGCAGTTCGTTCGCTCACTGGCGGCGAAACTGGGTTTGCCAATACGCGTCGGAGTCCCACGCGACCATCGAGTCCGTGACGAGGCAAGCCTGCGAAAACAACGGCGAGAGTTTTTTGTGGAGGCGGCCAGCCAAACCGGCTGTCGGTACGTCGCCGTCGCCCACTCGAAAGACGACCAGGCCGAGACGGTACTGCACCACTTCTTTCGCGGCACCGGACCCGCCGGACTCGCCGGAATGTTGCGAGCACAATCCTTGGGACGATTCGGCGCTGCGGCGGACCTCGTTCTGAAACGCCCTTTGTTGACGGTCGACCGTGCGACCATTCGTGAGGCGTTAGTTCAACTCAAGCAACGTTGGTGCGAAGACGACAGCAATGCATCAAGTCGCTACACACGCAATTGGTTGCGTCATGAGATCATCCCAACGGTTGAGACTCGTTTTCCCGCCGTCGCCGACGCGATCGACCGCGCCAGCCGGATTCAATATCAGATGCAGGGTTTGTTGAACCGTGCCGCACTGGAGTGGCTCGAGCGATTCAGTTCGTTCGTCAGAGTGGACACGACCGATGTGCCATCGGCCTGGCGATTGCGGCGCCCCATCGGCGGTTCGCGTTGTGGCGATGGCACCGCAGGTCGCCATGACTGGATGGATGGTGATCCTCTCGTGATCACGACAAGCTGCCAGCTGGCGTGGGACCAAATGCGATGGTCTCGCAGTCCCATGACTCAGGATCATTGGCTACGTCTTGCCAACCGGATCGAGCAACACTTGTTCGGACCCCTTGAGAAGGAGATGCCAAAAAACACCCATTGGCCCGGAAACGTTGTCGTATCGATCGATGGTGACTGGCTGGTGTTTCGATCGCTTGATCGATGATTATCTTGTGGTCATGAGACAAATCACCCTTCAAATCGCGAAGTTCGTCGTTCCCGCAGTCATCATTTTGGTGCTGCTGATGCGAATGGAGCCGAGTGATTGGGAAAGCCTCTCGGAACGCCCCATCCACTGGCCCTTCCTTGCATTGGCGTTGGCGGTGGCCATGACGGCCATCGCCCTCTCGTTTCTTCGTTGGTGGGTGCTGGTTCGGTGTCAAGAGATCCAGTTAAAACTCCTTGAAGCATTTCGGCTATCGTCGATTTGCTTTCTGCTTAGTTTCGTCTCCGCCGGTAGTGTCGGAGGCGATCTATTCAAGGCGATTTTTCTTGCTCGTCGCAGCCCTGGCAAGCGTGTCGCGGCGGTTGCGTCGGTTCTCGTTGATCGCGGTGCCGGTCTCTACGGATTGCTGGTGCTGGTGGCAGTCGGATTGATGCTGAGGTCGTCCAGCAACACATTCGAGTTCGAAGGCATGTCCATCGATGATCTCAAGTTCATCGTGGCGACCCTCGTCATCGCCGGAACTTTAGTGGTGATGATATTGGTGTTGGGTGGCAAGTTCGTCGACTCGGGGATCAAACGGGCTTCGAAGTGGCGATTGATTGGTGGCATCGTCGATCACGTTGGACCTCCGTTACGAGTATTCCACGATCACCCCTGGGCTTTCCTGGCATCGCTGTGCATGAGTGTAGGTGTCCACGGCTTGCTGGTCGTCAGCATGTACTTGATTGCCACGTCGATGTACGAACAGACGCCGACTTTCGCTGAACACTTCATTATCGTACCGCTCGGGATGCTTGCTTCGGCGTTGCCGCTGACACCCGCCGGCATCGGTGTCTTGGAGTTCACCATTGACACCCTCTATCGAGTCGTTCCAGCGGTTGCGACGCCGGCGAAGGGTCTCTTGGTCGCCTTGGTTTTTGAGATGGTGAAGGTCGTCTTGGCAGTCATCGGGACCATCTTTTACTGGACCGCCAGCAGCGAGGAAGCCGCAAGTCTCGAAGAAGCCGAACAGGAACTCTCCCCATCCGAGATCAGCTCGGACGCGACCGCTGTGAAAGCGGACGTTGCCGAGCCGACACGCGAACAATGCCAATCGGAGTGATTCGACTTCGCCGGCCACCCGCATCCACGGATGGCCATCGTTGGAATCGCCAGCATCAACGATCATCGTTTTCGAATGCCGCAACATGCGCAAGCGACGATCATTCCTGGCCGTCCGCACTCCGGCCAACCGCTCCAGGCCTGCTAAAACCCGAGTCCGTGATCACACTGAGTCGCTCCAACAGACGAGCCACCACGTCAGGATGATCCGAGGCGATGTCGTGCAATTCACCGATATCGGCCTCCAGGTCGTACAACTCATGGCCTGACTTGGGTAGCAGGAGCTTCCACTTTCCATCACGAATCGCGAATTGCCCGCGGGCTCCGTGATGAACCAGGGGACCATGCTCGAATGGATCGCCACGCCAGAGTCCGGCTAGGCTTTGGCTATCCTCACCAGCGTTGGATGGCAACGGCGCCCCAATGATTTCAGCAAGCGTTGCCAGTACATCCGTTTGACTGACCGGTTCGTCGATGACGCGACCGGGCGACAGGACGGCGGGCCAGCGCACGATGAATGGAACTCGATGACCTCCTTCATAAAGATCGCGTTTGCAGCCGCGGAGCCCGCCACACGATTCGTGTCCGAACTCTTCGGCGCGGCGTCGATGTGTGTTCTCGGCGCCGTTGTCGGACGTGAGAATCACGATCGTTTCCTCCGTCAGTTGATAGCGATCCAAGACGTCAAGAATCTGCCCTAATCGAAAATCCGTCTCCATCATGAAATCACCGTACGCTCCGCATTGACTCCGGCCCCTGAACTCGGGCGCAGCGACCACGGGCTTGTGCGGTGACGTCAACGGAACATAGGCAAAGAAAGGCTGTTCGCGATGCCGCTCGATGAACTCAACGGCTCGGTCGGTGAAGCGCCGTAACGCTTGCACATCGTCAAAATCGTCGGCGACTTCCAATGGCCCTCCCAAGGGACTGGCGCGGGGCGAGTCTACATAGGGTGGCGTGATGCGATAGGACGCACGGTCATACGTCACCAATCCTGGTTTCTTCGCCGTCCAACGATCGGCCGGTCGCGTCACGCGGTCTCCCTCAAGCCAACTCAGCACGCCATAATTCATCGACGCGGCGATTCCGAAGAACTCCTCAAATCCGTTGTCGATCGGACCATCTCGAAATGGCTTGGACCAATCGCGCTGGCCCAGTTCGCCGTCAAACTGCATCCCGAGATGCCATTTGCCAAACATGCCAGTGCGATACCCTTGGTCACGCAGTAGCGTTGCCAGTGTCATTCGACCGTCTTCGATCAGACCGTCGTTGACGTCGGCTCCCAGCACGCCTCGTTTTAGCCAGGTGCGCCAGCTATAACGGCCCGTCAGCAATCCGTATCGTGATGGCGTGCAGACGCTGTCGGATGAGTGTCCGTCCGTGAAAGTCGCCCCTTCCCGCGCCAAGCGGTCCATGCTGGGCGTCACAAACTTCGCATCCGGATTGGAACTGCTCACATCACCCACGCCTTGGTCATCCGTGTACACAATCACCAAGTTCGGCCGCTGATTGGGTTCGGCGGCGACGGCAGGCGCCTGATGATCGAATGAACAGACTCCGTGGAATAGAGCGAGGCAAATCGCGTATGGCGTTTTCGATGTCATCTGCGTCGTCAGTTGATTGGATTTCGAGAACCATCCCCGCGCGGATCCATGCACTCGCGGGGAGCCTATGATAGTCGACCAGCACCGGTCGCCGTGTCGCGGCCAACCAAGGCGGTGAACGGAATTCATCATGGTCGATTCTCAAATTCGTCATGCGCAAACCAGCGATGCGGCTTCAATCGCATCCATCTATAACCAGTACGTCGGCGAAGGCCCCTACACGATGGACCAAACGCCGTGGACGGAATCCCTGGTGACTCAACGCATCCATGACTCCGACCCTCGGCAGGTCTGCGGGGTGGTGACCTGTGGCGAAGAAGTGGCTGGCTGGGGCGCCCTTCGCAGGTTCAGCGACCGCGAAGGATATTGGATCTGTTGCGAGATCTCACTCTATTTCGATCGCCGTCGAACTGGTCAGGGAATGGGGCACGGCTTGATGGAGTGGCTGATCGACCAGGCGGAACATCATGGATACCAACACATCGTGTCGCGAATCGTCAGCACGAATGAGTCCAGCCTACGTTTCCACTACCGTCATGGATTCGAATTGGTCGGAGTTCAGCGGGACGTGGGCCTCATTGCTGGCAAATTAACCAACGTCACGATTCTTCAGAGACTGTTGCGCCGGCGCGACGAATTCGCCCCTGAAGGAGACCCCTGAACGGTAAAGTTCATTCGTATAACACGCGACCGATCAGCGTTGGATTTGGATTTGCCTCCAGGCTCGTGGATCCGTATCGTAAAATGTGCAACGCGTGCTCAAGCGAATCCACCCGTTCGAATTCGCGTGCTCTTCTCCCAGACTCTCTTCTTCTCCTAGACTCCTCGCCCACGAGGTTGGCGGCATGCGAGAACATCGGCGAAAAGTAGGCCGGCGACCTATCCGGCGATTGCGGGTTGAGAGGATGGAAGAGCGGCAGTTCCTCGCCGCCGACATCGGATCATGCGACTCCACGTCGGAATTCGCAGTGGCGACCATTTCGGACGAATCGTTGTCCGCCGCCGTCAGCGCTACCGACGCTGGTTCCACTCGAGCCAGCTCATTGAATTTGGGGACTATTGATGGGGCCGTCGCGGCTCAGGGGCAGGTGAGCTACTTCGACCAGCTGGACGTGTACGCATTCGATATTGAATCGGATGGCGAAGTGGCCGTGGAATTGAGCGGACTGTTTCGAAACGCGGACCTGATTTTTGCAGACGAATCCGGTCGGGTCCTTGATGTGTCGCGACAAAGTGGAGCCTCGGCCGAGAGCATTCAATTGGATCTGGAGGCCGGTCGCTACTACATCGCCGTCCAAGCGAGGTCATTTTGGGGAACCTCGTATCGTCTCGACGTTGAAGCAACATTGGAGACTTTGCCACCCATTCCAACACCGATCGCCGATCCGTTGGCCGCACCCGGCGTTGGCAACGATACGACACCATTGCCCTCAGTGCCTTACTTTGGCGGCTCGGTCGACTGGAATGTCAATGCCGTGGAGGCCCCTGAAGCCTGGGCCGCTGGATACACCGGCCAGGGCATTTTGGTTGCGGTGGTCGATACGGGTGTCGATCTGGATCACCCCGACCTTGTCAATAACCTTTACGTCAATCCCGGCGAAATCGCCGGTGACGGAATTGACAATGACGGCAACGGATTTGTGGACGACATCCGCGGTTATGACTTCGTCGGGCGCGATGCCAATCCCAACGATGGCAACGGTCATGGGACGCACGTCGCTGGCACCATCGCCGCAGACTTGAACGGAGTCGGCGCAACGGGCATTGCACCGGATGCGACCATCCTGCCCGTTCGAGTGCTCGGCAATGACGGGTCCGGGTCCACCAATTCGGTGGCCGCTGGCATTCGCTACGCAGCCGAACTAGGTGCGGACATCATCAACCTGAGCCTCGGCGGCGGCTACAGCCGAGCCATCGATGCGGCCATCCAGTATGCCGAGTCACTCGGTTCGCTCATTATCGCCGCCGCCGGAAACGAATCGGCTGCCTTGCCAGGTTACCCGGCCCGATTCAGTGCCTCCGATGACAATGTCCTCTCGGTGGGCGCTCATGATCAGCGAAATCAAATCGCCCGATTCAGCAACGATGTTGGCAACAGCGGGGCAGTTCAAATCGACGCACCGGGAGTGGGAATTTACAGCACCTACATTGGGGGAGGCTACGCGACGCTCAGCGGCACAAGCATGGCCAGCCCGCACGTGGCGGGCGTTGCCGCCCTTGCACTCTCGGCGGCTCCTGATCTGAGACCGTCTGAGCTCCGCAGCCTCTTGGTGAGCGGCGCCATCGACGTAGCACTCGGGTCGGATGCCGCCGGGCAACTAAGTGCCGCCACGACCGTCGCCTATGCGGCTAGCGGGCTGACGGCAGCTCCGATCGCCAGCACCGCTGTCTCGAACAACTCGGCAGCCGCCAATGGTGCAACGACCTTCGGTTCAACACAGATTGGCGAGACGACGTATGCGTGGGCAAATCCGTCCGACCTGCCTCCAGCTGAGCTCTCCATATCGGGTGAACAGTCGATTCGAGGCGGTGAGATTTCGCCAAAACGGACTTCATCCTCGGCAGGTCAATCCAGATTCTTGGTGATGCATCAGGATCTAACCATAGCTGAGCGCTTCACGTCCGAGATCGATGCCACCGATTCGCTCAAACGGGTATTCGATTCCTTGGGCGACACACTTCTAACTTAGGACGCGGGCGGGCCAGATCGAAGGTCCAGCCCTAGATCAGGTGCACAAAAAGCCACTATTATTCGTTCTGAGCATCGCTCTTTGCAGGTGCCTTCGATTCAAACAATCTCTGCACAGGAAGCGTGCATACCAAGCGTAGCCCGAACCGGTTTCATAACAGCTCCGGCACACCGGTAAGCACCAGCTGGTCACGTTAAGGATTCCTAGGGTTGGGCATGATCGCCTTGCCGACGTGCCTAATTGAGTTTCACGAATTCGGCTCGTTTGTTGCTTCTTCGCGCAGCATCTCCAATCAGGCGGCGTTGCCATGTCGGTACGGCGCAAACTCTAGCTTCCGTTTCACCCATCGCACGAAAGATCTTTCTTCAATGTCAACCGAATTCTCTGTTGTCAAATCCCTGAACCTGGCAAAGCAGGTTCGCACTTTTCTGAGGACTGCCGCCGTCGGCATGTCGACACTCGCTCTGCTCTTCGTGGTCGGCTGCAGTTCCGGCGACATTACCCTGGACGACCTGGAATCCGCAGCCTCCAGTGTTGATGTCAGCGAAATGGACGCTGCGTCCCTGGCGGAAGACTCGGGAAGCGCCCTGGATATCGAAAAGAGCGATCTGAAATTTGGTTTCATCAAACTGACCGACTGCGCCCCGTTGGTGATCGCAAAGGAAAAGGGTTACTTCGCCGACGAAGGACTCAACGTTGAAGTTGAAGCTCAGTCGAACTGGAAGGTGCTTCTGGACCGCGTGATCGACGGTCAGCTCGACGGCGCCCACATGCTCGCCGGTCAGCCGATCGGTGCCACCATCGGCTTCGGCACGAAGGCGGACATCATCACCGCGTACAGCTTGGACTACAACGGCAACGGCATCACCGTCAGCAACGAGATCTGGGAAAAGATGCAGGCGAATGACCCTTCGTTGGCCGTCGACCAACCGAAGCACCCAATTTCGGCTGACTCACTCAAGCCGATTGTGGAAGATTACAAGCAACAGGGGAAAGACTTCCCAATGGGAATGGTGTTCCCCGTTAGCACGCACAACTATGAAATCCGCTATTGGCTGGCCGCATCGGGAATTAATCCGGGTATGTACACCGAGCAGGACATCACGGGCGTTCAGGGAGCCGATGTGCTCTTGTCCGTCACACCGCCACCGCAGATGCCCGCAACACTCGAGGCCGGCACGATTTTTGGTTATTGCGTTGGTGAACCATGGAATCAGCAGGCTGTGGTGAAGGACATCGGTGTCCCGGTGACGACCAACTACGACATTTGGAAGAACAACCCGGAAAAGGTGTTCGGTGTCTCCAAAGAATGGAACGACAAGCACCCCAACACGCACATCGCCGTGGTGAAGGCGTTGATGCGTGCCGGGAAGTGGCTCGACGAAGCCGATGCAAGCGGCAAGTTGGTGAATCGCCAAGAAGCTTGCAAGATTCTCAGCCGTCCCGAGTACGTTGGAGCTGACGAAGATGTCATTGATAACAGTATGACGGGAACGTTTGTGTTCCAGGACACGGACGTGCGGCCGATGCCCGACTTCAACGTATTCTTCAAGTACAACGCGACGTTCCCACACTACAGCGACTGCATTTGGTTCCTCACGCAGATGCGTCGATGGGGTCAAATCACAGAAGCCAAGCCCGCTGAGTGGTACGCCGAGACGGCTAAAGAAATTTATCGCCCCGATATCTATCGAACAGCCGCTGACATGTTGATTAGCGAAGGAAAGTTGGAGGCATCCGACATCCCGTCGCCTGATTATGATGGCTATCGAGAACCCTCTTCGGACTTCATCGATGGCAACAAGTACGACGGCAAGGATCCGCTCGGTTACTTGGCCAGCTTTGAAATTGGCCACAAAGAATAGCTGACTCCGTTCAGCGTCCGATTGGCTCGGCTGCGGCCTTCGTTGAGTACCGCCTGCTCTACGTCGGTCGCGCCGGGTCATCTTTCATGATGACATCTTCGAACCAGAACCCAAAGAAACTCTGACAATGAATCTACGCGGTAAAGCTCTTAAATTCTGTACGGTAACCGGACTGCCTGTGCTCGAGCCCTTCGTGCGGCTGGCGGCGGGTGAGGATCCCAAGGAACAGATCGAGGGCATTGCCAAGTTCGTCGTCTTGCCGATCATCACGATCGGAATCTTTCTTGGGCTCTGGTCGATCGCGGCCAAGACGATTGTAACCGGCAGCGCCCAGCTGCCTGGTCCAATGGCGACGTGGAACGCCGGGGTTGAGCTGTTTGAGATGCACTCGAAACAGCGTGCTGCCGACCGAGCCGCCAAACAAGAAAAGCTTGCCGTCGCGGTTCAGTCGATGGCCAAAGCCAAGGTGATGGAGGAAGCGGCGGCGAAGGCGAGTGGTGCGGAGAAGGAGGAGCTCTTAGCCGGAGCAATGTCATTCAAAAAAGCGGCGGTGCGTGCCGCGAATTTTGTTCCCAAGAGTGCACCGACGTTCGTGGATCAGATCTACACAAGCCTTCGAACGGTCTTCTTTGGCTTCATTATGGCGACGCTCATCGCCGTTCCGCTGGGCGTTTTGTGTGGCATGAGCCCCTGGTTCAATGCCGCGCTGACACCATTCATTCAAGTGTTCAAGCCGGTCAGCCCACTGGCATGGCTTCCACTGGCGGGTTTGGTGATCATTTGGATGTATTCGGAGACCAGCGCCGACGACGCCTTCTTTCAAAAGGCATTCTTGATCTCGGCTGTCACGGTGTCGCTATGCTCTCTGTGGCCCACCTTGGTCAACACCACGCTTGGCGTGGCGAGTGTGGACAAGGACTACATGAATGTAGCAAAGGTGCTGCGGCTTTCCTGGCCACAGCAGTTGTACAAGATCATTCTTCCGGCGAGTCTGCCACTGATGTTTGCCGGGCTGCGAATCAGTCTCGGAGTGGGATGGATGGTGCTGATCGCCGCGGACATGCTTGCACAGAACCCGGGGCTCGGAAAGTTTGTGTGGGATGAGTTTCAAAACGGGAGCAGCCAGACGTACGCTCGCATTGCGTTCAGTGTGATCATCATCGGTCTAATCGGCCTCGCGCTGGACCGGATCATGATTTTCCTCCGGAACCTTGTTAGTTTTGGAAACGCGTCGGCTGCAGCTTGATGCAGGCATGGCTTCGCGCGGCTCGGTATCTGAGTCGCTTGAGATAAACTCCATTGATCGAAGAGAACGATATGGCTGTGGTTGCAGAAAGCACTCCCAAGGCGTCCACGAAACCTTCCGAACGCTCCCAGAAGACTCCCACGTCATCGGCTCCCAAGCCGATCATCACTCTGCGGAATGTTTGCAAGGGTTATGGAACTGGGATTACTCGCAATGAAGTCCTCAGCGGCATCAACCTGAACTTGCGGCAGGGCGAATTCTTAGCCGTCGTCGGTTTCTCTGGAAGCGGCAAGACGACGCTGACACAGTTACTGGCAGGGCTGATTCGGCCGGATACGGGCGAAATCACGATGAACGGCGAAGTCATTACCGGCCCCGATCCATCTCGTGGGCTGGTGTTTCAGAACTACTCTTTGTTGCCTTGGCTGACGGTTCGTGGCAACATTGATCTTTCTGTCGATTCGGTTTTCAGCGATTGGTCCAAGGGTGAACGCCGTGACCACGTGGATAAGTTCATCGAGATGGTCGGTCTCACGCACGCCGTGCATCGACGACCACATGAGTTGTCCGGCGGAATGCGGCAACGGGTTTCGTTGGCCCGGACATTGGCCATGAAGCCCAATGTGTTATTGCTGGATGAACCTTTGTCGGCGTTGGACGCCCTGACACGCAGTGTCATGCAGGAGGAGATCCTGAAGATCTGGGAGGAAGAGCGACAAACGTGTCTGATGATTACCAACGATGTGGATGAGGCAATCTTGGTTGCCGATCGGATCGTTCCACTCAACCCGGGACCGCGAGCCAGTCTCGGCCCGGCGTTCACCGTCGGCTTGGATCGGCCCCGCGACAAGACGGAGCTCAATAACGACGAACGGTTCAAACAACTACGAAACGCCGTCACCAACTACCTGGTCGCCGTTCGACAGAAGTCTCGTCGTAGCGAAGCGGCAATGTCCACGAGCCCGAAGGTGACACGTCCCGATATCAGTCCGTCGGACCTCTCCCTTCCAACCAAGACGATTTTGAACTCACCTATTTAGCGTGAGCCTCGTCATCGAACATCCTTTCTTATCAATCGTTTGAAGCTGAGGCGGAAAAGACATGGCCGGTTACGTTGAGATGTTCAATCTCGGGAAAACCTATGACACGCCCAATGGTCCGGCGGTCATTGTTGAAGAGTTCAACCTCAACATGAAGAAGGGCGAGTACGTCTGCCTGCTAGGTCATAGCGGTTGTGGCAAGAGTACCGTCTTGACGATGGTTGCTGGTTTGAACCCGATCACGACGGGTGGGGTGGTTGTCGCGAACAGTGAAATCACGGGCCCTGGTCCCGACCGTGGCGTCGTGTTTCAGTCACCGTGTCTGATGCCATGGATGACCGCGATGGACAACGTGATGTTGGGCGTGGAGCAGGTTTATAGCCACGCATCCAAGTCGGAGCGGCGAGACATGGCTGCTTATTACCTGACGCTCGTTGGCTTGGGCAACAGCTTGGATGTTCGCGCCGCTGACCTTTCTCAGGGAATGCAACAACGCGTCGGCATTGCTCGGGCGTTTGCGCTGCGTCCGAACATGTTGCTGCTGGATGAACCGTTTGGGATGCTCGATTCGCTGACCCGCATGGAATTGCAAGAGGTCCTTCTGGAAATCCTCATTGAGGACAAGGTGACCACGCTGATGATCACCCACGATGTCGATGAGGCGTTGTTCATGAGCGACCGAGTGGTCATGATGACCAACGGACCGCGTGCCCGTGTTGGGAAAGTCTTCGACATTCCCTTCGACCGACCTCGAAACCGAACCGAGGTGCTCGAACATGACCAGTATTACACGTTACGCGGTGATATGATCGGGTTCCTGGAGGAACAAGATCACAAGAAGTTAAAGGCGGACGCGGCCAAGCGTGAAGCGGCCAAGGCCACCAAAGATGAACCGGTATTGCAAACATCATCATGAGGAACACAGCTACGAAACCCGTCTCGATTCACTCCGGTTTGTTGCCTGCCAACAGTTTTCTATCGGGCGCGTTTGTTCTCAGCGTGTCCGAAGGTTCTGCCGAGCCGGTTGGGACGCCAGCGATCGACGTGTTGGTCGCCAACGTGCTAGCGCAGCGGTTTCCAAAGGTGGAGGTGTTTAGCGAAGAGGCGATGGCCGATGTCGCTGCGGCGATCGCGATTCCGGTGCTCCGAGGTGATGAGGTTACCTCCGTCGTGGTCCTCATGGCGACACGAAAGTTACCGTCCGAGGTGGACGTGCCAGAACCGGTTGGCGTCTTTGAGGTGTGGTCACCAATTCCTCCCTATGCGGAGGTCTGCTTGGATTCGGGCTACTACGGGAAAATGGAACGTTTCGCTAACGTCAGCTCCTTTGTGCGGTTTGAATGCGGCACGGGATTACCAGGCCAAGTCTGGGAAAAAGCGATGGGGGTCATTCATCAGGACCTCAGCAACCATCCTGGATTTCTACGTGCGGCCGGAGCATCTGCGGATCTGCTACAGACGGCGATGGGAATTCCCGTGTTCGGCAGTGATTTCATCGCCAGTGTCTTGCTGATCACGTCCGATCGCACGCCGTTGGTTCGTGGAGTGGAGATTTGGAACTCCTCCGGCAAAGAGGATTTTGAATGGCTTGGTGGGGTTTATACCGGTGACGAGTCCGCAGCGGCGTCCAACAAGGGACGCAAGCTTCGTCGCGACGAGGGCTGGGCCGCCCTGATCAGTGAGTCCAACGGTGCTGTCTCCAGCCAGGATCCCGACGTCATCGGCGTCAATGCGTCAGGGGAGGGTGTTGAACAAGCGATTCAATTCGGCATCGCGATCCCCCACTTCGGTGACGATGTCGCCGACAGTTTTGTGACCCTCTTGTTCTAGGAGGTTCGGCAAGTCGATGAGCGTGGCGACGACTCCGTCTCCGAGCGACCAAATTGACTTCGACGCCGTGCCAGGCGACGACTTCGACTTGGTGGGAATGCTGCTGGAGCAGCAGAGTCAACTCACGGCCGTCGAAGAGTTCAGTCAACAACATTCGTCCGATCACGCCTCCAAGAACGACGCCCCGGCGCAGGAGAGATACTATCGGTCGCTGTTACCAGCCACGTCACCGAGCACCGATGAACAGTTTGCGTTCGAGGTCGACTTGGACGCTTGCAGCGGATGCAAGGCATGCGTCGTTGCGTGCCATACGCTCAACGGTCTCGAAGAAAACGAGAGTTGGCGTCGTGTTGGAGCGATCACCATCGGGCAAGAAGCAGCCGCCGCCCCCACTGAGGAAACCACCGTCAACGTGGATGCCATCGCACTGCAACATGTGACCACGGCATGCCATCACTGCGAGGATCCGGGTTGCTTGAATGGTTGTCCAGTGAAGGCTTACGACAAAGACCCCGTCACGGGAATCGTGCGGCACCTGGATGACCAATGCATTGGTTGCAAGTACTGCACCATGATGTGCCCCTACGAAGTACCCAAGTACAGCAAACGGTTGGGGATCGTTCGCAAGTGCGACATGTGCCATCACCGGCTAGCCGTGGGTGAGGCACCAGCCTGCGTCCAGTCATGTCCGAATGAGGCCATTCGAATTCACATCGTCAAGCGCAGCGAATCCTTCAGCAATCGATCTCTTTCCGAGGATGGACTGGTTGCGGGAGCACCGCCATCTTCCATCACACTTCCCACCACCGTTTACAAGAGCGAGCGGGCGCCCGACATCGCTCGTCCAGTCGACGAAGGTATCGACCATGTCGCCGAGAGCCATTGGCCGCTGGCAGCGATGTTGATTGGGACGCAGCTTAGCGTCGGGATGCTCGTTACCGAGCGACTCCTAGCGTTAGCGCTTCGTTTGAGCGGCGACGCCATGCCCCTCACGGCGACGACATGCGTTGCATCCGTGGCGTTGATCGTTGCTATGGGAGGATTGAATTTGGCCCCACTGCATTTGGGGCAGCCTCTTCGAGCGTGGCGGGTGTTCCTGGGGCTGGGAACCAGTTGGTTATCCCGCGAAGCGGTGATCCTTGGAAAGTACGTGGGTTTGCTGGTCGGATCGATCGCCCTCTTGGCATTGCCGTTGGTATCGCATTGGCTCCCCAACTACGTTACGGAGTTGGCCGATCAATACGTTCCCGCGTGGGCTGGCAAAGCGATGCTGGGACTGAGCCTACCAATCGGATTCGCGGGACTGTTTAGCAGCGCCATGATTTACATTGCCACGAAGCGTCCGCTTTGGACGTACAAGCGGACGCTGCCACGATTCGGCGGGACGACTTTGATTGGGGGCTTCCTCTTCGCCGCATCCACATTCACCATTGCCGATCGGTTCGTGACCGAGCGCTTCCCCTCGGTCCTGATGACATGGATCGCGGCGGGTCTGTTGTTGAGCACCGTGTCAATGGTCATCAAGTTGGTGTGGGAGTATCAAATCCAGTTTGGTCCATTGCGGGCAACCGATTCGCCGCATGACCGTCGATGTCGCGCATTGACGCGTCGAGAGCTGACAACCCTGGTGCGAAGCCGATTGATCATTGGCGGCCTTAGCGCACTGATCATGGGAGTTGCGTTTGTCGCATTGCTATCATCCGATAGCGGAAACATGTTGGCAGTCCTCGCAATTGCCGTGGCCGCCCTCCTCACACTGATTGGTGAAAGCCTGGAGCGTCTGTTGTACTTCATGTCGGTTGTTTATGACCGCATGCCGGGGATTCTGAAGTAGCATGAGCATCGTTGAGCGCTCCGAGACGGAGACTTCGGGTAAATCGCAGTCAGGGTTGATTTTGCCGTCGATCCTGCAACGTCGCGACGGAGCGATGACCCGCGAGCTGCTACTGCGGCCCGGGGAACATGGACTGGGGATGACCCATGAGTCCCTCTCCGCCGACACCACGACCACGGCGACCTGCGGGTACTGCTCGACCGGCTGTGGCTTGCGGCTGCACGTTCGTGATGGCCAGGCCGTCGGACTGACCCCCGAGACGAATTACCCGGTCAACTTGGGGATGGCTTGCCCCAAGGGCTGGGAAGCACTTCGCGTTCTCGAAAGCGATGATCGCGCAACGAAGCCGATGCGCCGGCTACCCGACGGATCGCTTGAAGACCTGTCATGGCATGAAGCGTTTCAGGCATTTTGCAGCGGCTTTAAGTCGATCCAAGCAAAACATGGCGATGAATCCGTCGCGTTCTTGTCGACCGGGCAGATTCCATGTGAAGAAATGGTGTTCTTGGGATCGCTCGCCAAGTTTGGAATGGGTGTTGTCCACGGAGATGGCAATACTCGGCAGTGCATGGCAACAGCCGTCGTCGCGTACAAGCAATCGTTCGGATTCGATGCACCTCCCTACACCTACGACGACTTTGAGCAGAGCGATTGTTTAGTCTTCATCGGCGCCAATCCTTGCATTGGTCACCCGATCATGTGGGAGCGGGTCCTGCGAAATGACAAGGATCCCGAGATCATCGTGATGGATCCGCGGCGAACAGAAACCGCGATGGCGGCGACCGAGCACTTGGCGATCCGACCAAAGTCGGATCTGCGAATTCTGTACGCGATTACCAATGAGTTGATCCAACGCGGATTCGTGGACGAGGACTTTGTGGAGGCGCACACAACGGGCTTTGATGCCCTTCGTGAGCACGTATCCCATTTTCCGCTCGCGGAGGTCGCCGAGGATGCCTGGTTGAGTGAGGATCAGCTGAATCGGGTCGTCGAGAAAATCGGAACTGGAAAGGCGGTGTCGCTCTGGTGGACGATGGGGGTCAACCAAAGCTACGAAGGTGTGCGTACGGCGCAAGCCATCATCAACATTGCTTTGATCACGGGCAACATCGGACGACCCGGAACGGGTGCCAATAGCATCACCGGGCAGTGCAACGCGATGGGTTCGCGGCTGTGGAGCAACACCACCACGCTGCTGGGTCATCGTTCGTTTCAAAACCAAACGCATCGCCGCGAGGTCGCCGACATTCTGGGGATCGACGAGAGCCGAGTCCCCACCCGTGACTCGTGGTCCTATGACCGAATCATCGAAGGCATTCGTCGCGACGAGATCAAGGGACTTTGGGTCATCGCGACCAACCCGGCCCACAGTTGGATTGATCAAGCCGACGTGCGCGAATTACTGGACAAGTTGGACTATTTGGTCGTGCAGGACATGTACGCCAGCGCTGATACCGTCAAACATGCCGACTTGGTCTTGCCGGCATCGGGTTGGTCGGAGAAAGAAGGTACGTTCATCAATAGCGAACGCCGATACGGCCTGGTCAAGAAAGTTCGTCCAGCGCCGGGGGAAGCACTCGCCGACTTTCAGATTTTTCGGGGTATCTCGCACTACTGGGGCGTCGGAGAGATGTTCCGAAAGTGGACCAAGCCAGAAGACGTTTTTCATTCGATGCGGAAACTCAGCGATGGACGGCCATGCGATATCACTGGAATCGAGGGCTATCGGCACATCGACTCACAAGGCGGCATACAGTGGCCGTGGTCGCGAGGTGAGTCGGAAACGGGTGAACCTGAACAAGAGCGTCGACTCTTTGCCGACGGACACTTCTTTCACGAAGACCAGAGAGCTCGCCTGATCGTTGACGACATAGCCTCGTCGCCCGAACCACCATGCGACGAGTATCCCGTCTGGCTGATGACCGGTCGTGGCACGGTCAGTCAGTGGCATACTCAAACGCGAACTTCAAAGAGTCCGGTGCTGCGGCAGTTGTATCCAACCAACGCCTACATTGAAATCAATTCACGAGACGCGCAGCGGCTCCACATTACCAATGGTGATCTTGTTCGGATCCAATCGCGGCGAGGGAAGGCGACGGCAGTCGCATCGGTCGTACCAACGGTTGCTGCGGGGCAAGCGTTCATGCCCATGCACTACGAGGAAACCAATCAACTCACGTTGTCTCACTTCGATCCTCATAGCCGCCAACCCAGCTACAAAGACTGTGCGGTTTCCATCACTCGAATCGTCAACTAAGCAACAAACTGTTGATGTCATCGTCGAACCATCGTCTTCCATGATCGTTCGGCAATCACACCATCCTCATCCCTCATGACTTGGTAGGCATGGTGTCAAGCAACTTGAAAGTGGCTCGGCGTGGGGGCTTCATTTTGCACATGCGACGATGCTTTGCCGACGCAACATGATGTTCGTTTTGATCATGTTCCTGCGGGCATCGAGAAGCGATCACAGCCTGATTCGATCTCGAGTCTGAACGCCGGGCCCAAACGAGTCGAGATCAGCCAAACAACCGCGTTAAACTTTAACGCCTGGCTTGGATGGAGCAGAAAACGGCGAGCGAAATTCGGCGAAAATGAATGTCGCTGCAAGAACCGTGATCCTGGTCGACCGTACGTCCGAAGATCACCTTCGAGGACATTCTCGATCGGCTACGGGCGGTTGCTGTCAACGGAGGCGAGTATCGGCAATTGCCGGGCCGGTGCTGTTGGCGACGGTGGAGAGAGTGTCCAGTTTCACGGTTTCTTCACTACTAAACAATGGATTGCTTCCACCATGTCGACCGGATTTACGCGCCGTTGGCGCTTACTTCAGTACCTACTCGCGCCATCGCTGGCAGCCGTGACGACAATCGGCAGCGTTCAGGCCGAGGACCAATTCAGCACCGCAGGACTCGAAACGGTCGTCGTGCAGACGAGCGCCTTCGAAGACACTGACGCGGAAGAGCCCGCTCCCGAGCCAGTCGCGGAAACGCCCGCTCCGGCACCTGAGCCGATGGCACAACCAGTCGTCGAGTACCAAGAACTTGGCCCTGTGACGTCTTGCAACTGTGCACCGACGACCTGCTGCACCAAGAAAGACAAAGAAGCAGCCGCAGCGGCAGCCAAGAAAGCCTATGCGGGAGTTTACTACGGCAACAACTTCAGCTACCTGAAGGATCCGTGCTACGACGGCCCGGTGTTCTGCAGCGACAAGCTCAAGAACATCGATATGCCCTTGGGCACACTGAGCCTGGGTGGCGAAACTCGTTACCGTTACCACAGCGAGCGGAACCATCGCGGCGTTGGAATCACCGGCCGTGATGATCAGTTCTGGCTAAGCCGTCACCGCCTGTATGCGGACTGGAAGCTTTGCGATGCGGTTCGCGTCTACGGAGAAGTCTTGGACGCCAACTCGCAAGGTGAAACGTTTGGACCTCGTCCAATCGAAGAAAACGACATGGACATCCAGAACCTGTTCGTCGATGTCAAGTTGTTCGATGGCGACTGCGGAACGTTGACGACCCGTATCGGTCGCCAAGAACTGCTCCTCGGTGCCCAGCGAACGGTTTCACCTTTGGATTGGGCCAACACCCGTCGTACGTTCGAAGGTGTTCGTGGCATGTACAAGAGCGGTGACTTCACGCTCGACGCATTCTGGACTCAGTTCGTACCCGTCGATCCGAAAGAAGCTGACGAAGCGAACGAAGACATTCAGTTCTATGGCTTGTACGCTGTTGAAAAGAACTTCGTCTTCGATCAAATCGAAGCGTACTACCTCGGGTTCGACAACACGACTGCAGCCGACTTCAGCGTCCACACGATCGGAACGCGCGTCAGCGGAGCCAGTGATAGTGGCATCCTGTACGATTTCGAAGGTGCATTCCAGTTCGGTGATGACCGAACGATCGACGATCACTCCGCAGGTTTCTTCACGGCTGGACTGGGTCGAAAGATCGAAACGGATTGCTTCAGTCCGACCATTTGGTTGTACTATGACTATGCATCCGGAGAAGAAGACTTTTCAGACGTCAGTCGCTCCGATGGTGGTTACGACCACTTGTTCCCGCTGGCACACAAGTACAACGGTTTCATGGACCTCTTTGGTCGTCGAAACCTGCACGACTTGAACGTCTTCTCGGCGACGCCGCTGAGCAAGAAGGTAACCATGATCGTTTGGTACCACTACTTCGCGCTGGCCGAAGACACCACCCCGTACAGCGTTGTCATGACGCCGTATAACACGAATTCGGCAGCCGGCGACCGTAGCCTCGGTCACGAAATCGACCTGGCATTCAACATCAACTTGAATCCTCGTAATAACATCTTCCTCGGATACTCGCACTTCTCCGCGGGAGATTACTACGACACTACCGCTGGCTTGCCCACGGGAGTCGATGATGATGCCGACGCCGACTTCTTCTACGCTCAATTCACGACCCGTTATTGAGCAATCGGTCTGAACCCACTGGCACTGGGTTGTTCAGTTGATCAAGCGTGCTCCACCGCTTGATCGCAAAATCGAAAACGCGGCCATCAGCATTTTCTGGTGGCCGCGTTTTTTTTGGTGCCCGCAACCAGACAACCGGTGCACGGAAATTAAGCAACCTGCTTACATGCCACTCAACGGTGTGATTCCCATTTGCCGCGGAGCATCCGACATTCCACCTGAAGGGCATCACCGCTTTCCTTGATCGCTCATTGAGGATCATAGATCGGGATCTTTTGTCGCACCGCTCGATTCACACCCCTAGGTCTTCGCAATTGGCCCGGAGCTTGCAATCCTCCCCCGCCAGAGGTTGAGGTGTTCACCGTGTTTCGTTACGGACGCGGATGTAGCACCGTCTTTTCTTCCAGTCGGGATTGTCTGTTCGTTCATGGCGGCCGTTCTACCAACGACTCAGGGTTCGACATCGGAATCGAGTGTCGCAGCTGCCCGTACGCGTCGACGGCAGCGGCTAGTCGTGGTTGGTGGAGGTATGGCGGGGTTCGGGCTCTGTGATCGCCTCGTGCGTGGTGGGATCGCGGAGACCTACGACATCACGCTGATCGGAGACGAGCCACAACCCGCGTACGATCGGGTGAATCTGTCCAAGTTCTTCGACGGACGATCCGAGGAGGATTTGTTGCTGGCGCCGAGGGAGTGGTACGAAGAGAACCAAATTGAACTCCGAACCGGTGCCCGCGTCACCAAGATTGATCGAACCAATCGGATCGTCGTCGACAATCATGATCGTGCGTGTGCCTACGACCGGCTGATTCTGGCAACCGGCTCGCACGCGTTCGTGCCTCCGGTACCCGGTTCGGATTCGCCAGGCGTGTTTGTGTATCGCACGATCGATGACTTGCGAGACATCAAGAAGTTCTGCGACGAACGGAATGCTCGAGTTGGTGGTGTGATCGGTGGTGGACTTTTGGGTCTCGAAGCCGCGAAGGTATTGGCCGATTTGGGCCTCGGCGTCCATGTACTGGAAATGGCGCCCGGTCTGATGCCGCGACAGCTCGATTCCGAATCGGCTGCTCTGCTGAAGCGTCGTATTGAAGACTTGGATGAGGTCGAGATCCATCTGGTTCGTCGGACCGAATCGATTGAACCGCACGACGGCCAGTTGTGCATTCACTTCGCCAACGCCGATGATCTGACCGTGGACCTGCTGATCATCGCGGCGGGAGTTCGGCCCAACGATCAACTCGCTCGTGAATCGGAACTTGAGGTAGGTGAACGCGGCGGCATCGTGGTCAACGAGCGGTTGCAGACATCGGACCCTCAAATTTTTGCAATCGGTGAGTGTGCATCCTTTCGAAATCACGTTTTCGGTCTTGTCGCACCGTGCTTCAAGATGGCCGACGTGCTTGCGGAGAGGCTCGGTGGCGGGCAAGAGGAGTTTGAAGGTGCTGACGAATCCGCCGAACTGAAGTTGATGGGTGTTCAGGTCGCAACACTGGGTCGAGCCATTGGCGACTCTCCCGGCGGTGTGGTGATCTCCCATTCGGATGACTCGGCACATCGCCGACTATTGATTGAATCGGGCAGGATCGTCGGTGCCTCATGCGTTGGCGACTGGGAAGAGTTGCCGCAGATTCGGCATTCGGTTCAGCATGAAAGTCGCCTTTGGCCATGGCAGAGGCGTCGATTCGTTCGGACTGGTTCGCCATGGACACCGGGTGGCGTGGTCTCGGTCACCGACTGGCCCGACGACGCGATCGTTTGCTCATGTCTATCGGTGACCAAGGGTCAGATCGATGCCTTGATCGCTGACGGTCAAGATACGGTCGAACAAGTGGCAACGTGTTGCGGCGCATCGACGGCATGTGGAAGCTGCCAAGGTCTTGTGACGGAGTTGGTCGGCGACAGTCCCGCCGCGGTGACCGTCCCAGGACGGAAGACAATGCTTGTGGCCAGTATCGTCGCCGTTGCCATGGGGTTGGTGTGGTGGATCACACCACCACTGGAATTCGCCGACAGTGTGCAATCAAGTTGGCGGTCGATTGATGTGTTGTGGCGGAGCGATCTGGCTCGTCAGATCTCTGGATTTAGTTTGCTTTCGATCACATTAATCGGGTTGCTCTTCTCATTTCGCAAACGGTTTGAGTGGCTGAAGTGGGGCTCGTATGGGTTCTGGAGGGCGGTACATGGTGTTCTTGGGTCGCTCGTGTTGTTTGGAATCGTCGTGCACACCGGGTTTAGTTTAGGTAGCAATCTAAATTGGTGGCTCGGCGTGAGCTTCATTTCCGCGGCGATGCTCGGTGGGATCGCGGGCATTGCTAGCAGTCTGGAAAGCCGCTTCTCTGGATCGCTGGGCGCTTGGCTTCGGCGCTGGCGACCTCGGTTAACGACCATTCATCTTTGGGTGACTTGGCCACTGCCGGTGTTGATCGCTCTGCACATCCTCAGTTTCTATTGGTTTAGTGATTGAGATGGTGCAGCAAGTTCAATCTGTCGTGAGGCGCCTGAGCGGAAAGTGGTCGCTAGTTCAGTGGATCGTTTGGGGACTGATCAACGTGACGGTGGCCAGCTACTTCGGCTTTGCGCTGCTGGCACCGGCCTCCGACATCAAGACAGCCTGGTTGCCAGGTACAACGACGCACGGGCACTATCAAATCGAACTGGATTGCAATGCCTGTCACGCTTCCTCGAGCGGCGAGGGTGAACCCTCCGCCGATGATGTTATGCAGGATGCATGCAATCGATGCCACGCCGATCAACTGAAGATGGTTCGCGATACGCATCCTGCAAAAAAATTCAATGATCCGACCAACGCGGATCTCCTGCTTGTCTTGGATGCTCAAAACTGCTTGAGCTGCCACGAGGAACATGTTCCGCGGCAGACCAATCCAATGGGATTGACCATGCCCACGGACTACTGCTGGCACTGTCATCAGGATGTAGCGGAGAGTCGACCGAGCCACGAAGGAATGCGATTCGACAGTTGTGCGACGGCTGGTTGCCACAATTATCACAACAATCTTGCGTTGTACGAAAAGTTCCTGGGCGATCACGCCGATGAGCCGGACTTTCTCGATGTGTCCTTCGTTCTTGCCAGGGACACCGCTGGCGGACTCTCGGACTCCTCATGGCCCAAGCCCGAGTTAAGGCTGGTCGACGCCGACCACCCGAGTACCGTCGACGCTACCGAAGACCTGTTGAATGACTGGGCCGATACGAGTCACGCCACGGCGGGCGTCAACTGCACTCACTGCCATGCGTCAACGGGAGAGGACGGCGCCGAGTTGGTCGGCGGCGGCTGGAAAGACAATGTCAGCATGGATGCATGCAAGACGTGCCATGAGAATCAGGTGGCGAGTTTCCAGAGGGGAAAACACGGCATGCGTCTGGCATCTGGGCTTCCCGCCATGACGCCGTCGAATGCTCGGTTACCGATGCACGCGGGCGCCGCGCATGCGGAAATGACATGCAATGCCTGCCATGCCGGGCACCGATTCGACACGCAGTTTGCCGCCACCGAAGCGTGCCTCCAGTGCCACGCGGACGATCATTCGCTCGCTTATCGGGAGACGTCCCACGCGAAGGCCTGGGCAGATGAAATGACGGGTGCGGCGGCCGCCAACTCGGGCGTCTCGTGTGCGACCTGCCACCTACCTCGCCTCGACGGAGATGACGGTGTCTTCGTCCAGCATGACCAAAACTCGAACTTGCGACCCAACGAAACGATGGCTCGCGAAGTTTGCTTGAACTGTCACGGTCTGGAGTACTCGCTGAGCTCGCTCGCAGATCCAGACTCGGTTCGAAATTGCTTTGGTGAACCGCCGGCTGAACGCAACGATAGCGTGCGAATGGCCAAGGAGTGGTTCGAGTCCAAGGCCAAGAAAAGACGATCGAGGGGGAGTTCATCCGGCTAGTGATGTTGCCGGCCGGGACCAGATCCTGGCCAAAGCATCTGGATCGGCTGACCATTTGCCTCGATGAATTGATGTAGTTGGTAGTTTGTTTTCTTCGTTTACGAAAGAACTGAAAAATGTCGAAGTTAAAGATTGGTCTGCTGTTTGCGGGCCTGATGAGTTCCGCGTCACTCGCGATGACCTTCTCTGGGTGTAACTCCAGCGAGGCTAGCATGGCGGCAGCCAGCGGCGGCATCACCGCGCGGCAGTTTGCCGACGGTGTGCACGCGGTGATGATGGCCGACCGCACGGTCTACGCCAAACATGTCGTGACCAACCTAAAGAAGCAGGATGCCCCGGTCAAAGCGGATGAGTATTGGCAAGACACGGAGAATGCCATTCCGTTGCCCGCGCAGGCATTCCGCATGGGTGCCGAGCTCGTGGATGAGAACCCGGAAGCTGGGTTTACCTACTCACTGCGTAGCCAATGGCCGCTCAATGAGCAGCACAAGGCAAAGAATGAATTTGAGCAGCAAGCCCTCGAGTTCATCAGCGCCAACCCGGGCGAGAACTTCTATGGCGAGGAAGAACTGGGTGGGCAAAAGTATTTCGTTGCCGTCTACCCTGACCGTGCCGTCGCCGAGGCATGTTGGTCTTGTCACAACGAGCATCCCAACCGTGGTGATGACTATCCCGAGTTCGTCAAGGATCAAGTGATGGGTGGTGTGTTGGTTCGAGTGCCGCTGTAGACGGCCGTCGAACAAAGTAGCGAACGTAGGATTTGAACGGGCACGGATGCCAATTTTCATTCACGAAGTAGCGAGACGATGATGACACCCGAACAGATCGAGTTGGTCCAGTCTTCCTGGGACAAGGTCAAACCCATTTCAGATCAAGCTGCCGAGTTATTCTATGGCAGATTGTTCGAGCTCGACCCGAGTTTAAAACCCCTTTTTAAGGGTGATATGGCCGAGCAGGGCAAGAAGCTCATGGCCACCTTGAATTTGGCTGTCACATCATTGACCAAGCTGGAGGCGATTCTTCCTGCGGTTCAGGATCTCGGCCGACGGCACGTCCAGTACGGCGTGCCCGACGAGAGCTACCAAACCGTTGCGGCGGCTCTGCTTTGGACACTGGAAAAGGGTCTCGGTGACGCGTTCACCGACGAAGTGAAGGAAGCCTGGACGGTGACCTACGTCACGCTGAGCACCGTGATGCTGGATGCGGCGCACGAAAACGATTCTCCGGCAACGGCGAGTTAAGCTCATGCGTCAATCCATCATTCCAGCAGTCGGCATTGCCATGGTGGCGTGGGCCGCGGCTGGTTGTTCCAAGTCACCGGCCAACTCGACCAGTGACACAGCTTCGGCGAGTCCAGCTACCAGTGAGCCGGAACCGGTGGCGAAAGCCCCCGAGCCTGTCTTGGAATTGCCCGCCATCCCGGCGGGCGAATCGGACGATGGTGCCCTCACGATTTCGCAGGTGATGCTCGTTGCCCATGACAGTAAGATCTATCGACGGTTAATGAAGGAAGGCCCTCGCGACGAGGATGTTCAGTTCATGCAAACCGTCTACAAGGATCTTCCATCGCGGGAATCACCTAAAGGCGATAATGAGGATTGGGTCCAGCGGTCGCAGGCACTCGTTGATGCGGTCGACATGATCGCGATGGATGACCCGTCGGGGATTTCCGCGTTCAAGCGGGCGGTCAACTGCAATTCATGCCACAGCCGTCATCGGCTGTGAAAATACTTCGATCCGTCACATTCAAGCCCTGGTTCGTCTCCGGGCTGGGTGTGATCGACGACTCTTGCGTCGTTCAAACTGTTCGAAGTTTCGCGTGACTGTAGAAAACGCCTCCCCCTCAGCGTCGCGAAGCGGGAAATGAGAGATCAATCAGACTGCCCTCTGAGGATGCATGACCAGTGCGTGCCAAAGGATGGTTTGCGGGCAAGAGAGACTACTCGCTCGATTCGTGTTGGCTGTCGCTCAGTGCGCGCAACATCGACGTCAGCTCTCGTAGGTTTCGGGGATTCTGTCCCAGATCACCCTTGCCGACACGCGACTGGCTCGTTGCGAGAACACGCGTGGTCTCATCCCCCACTGACTCCAGGGTGACGACGACGTCGTCGCTAAATCGCATCCACCGAGTCGTTCGAATCAAAGCCAGCGTCGATACGGTCTCAAGGGCCCCACTATCGGACTGTAGTCGCCACAAGGGGTGAAGCTCTGCCCATTGGATGATGGCCTCGCCGGCCAATGCCGATGGCAACGGAACGATGACGGGGCGAAGGCGCTCATCCGCCGCATCGTCAGTCAGGGATGCATCATTTTGCGTCCAGTCGCGTTGCCAGTCCTCAACGGTCAGAATAACCCGCGCGATGGCAATGCCCGTGATTGCCAGCGTGACCACCGCGATCCAATTCATCCAACGCTTTCGTTTCATCGACATTCGGGTTGCCATGGACCTGTTCTCCGCCAGTGAAGCTGATCACCTTGCAGCGGCCCGGCCGTTGGCCGCACGAATGCGTCCCCAATCGCTGGACCAATTCGCCGGGCAGCCCCAAATCTTAGGAGAAGGAAAACTGTTAAGGCGGATGATTTCGGGAGGCAAGATTACGTCCATCATTTTGCACGGCCCCCCTGGAACAGGAAAGACGACGCTGGCCCGTCTGATTGCGACCACCACGGGCGCAAAGTGGCTCACCCTCAATGCCATCCAAAGTGGCGTGAAAGAGTTACGTGCTGCACTGGCCGAGGCGCGCGACGAAGTGGCGACCGGCAATCCAAGACCGATTCTTTTTATCGACGAGATCCACCGATTCAATCGGTCACAGCAGGACGCCTTGCTGTCGGATGTTGAAGCGGGAATCGTATCTCTCATCGGTGCGACCACCAGCAACCCCTATTTTGCCGTTAATGGCGCCTTGATCAGTCGCAGCCAACTATTTGCGTTGGAACCCATTTCACCCCAGGCGATGTCAGAGCTGATCAAGGACGCGCTGCGTGACCGCGACCGTGGATTGGGAAACGACACGATCGACATCGACGATTCCGCAATGGAATATCTGTGTTCCGCGTGTGACGGCGACGCCCGAAAGGCGCTCAACGCCCTTGAGCTCGCTGCGGCGACATCGGACCGTCGCGACGATGGCACCATTGTGATTGCACACGACGACATCGCAGCATCCATGACAGGTAGCTTGGTCGGATACGATCCCACCGGCGATGACCACTACGATTTGGCCAGCGCCCTGATCAAGTCCATTCGCGGTAGCGACGCCGACGCAGCCATCTATTGGCTCGCCCGAATGCTCGAAGGTGGTGAGGACATTCGATTTCTATGCCGAAGATTGGTGATCTTAGCTAGCGAGGACATTGGAAATGCTGATCCAGGGGCACTGACAATGGCGGTCTCTGCGATGCAGGCCTGCGAGATGATTGGTTTGCCCGAATCGCAACTCATTCTCAGTCAGACGGTGGCGTATCTTTCGCTCGCTCCCAAGAGCAACGCTGCCACGAAAGCCATCTCAGCGGCCCGGGGCGACGTGCGGGACAAACGGGTCATCCCGGTACCGAAGATGCTCCGATGCACACACTATGCGGGAGCACGGGATCTCGGCCATGGCGAAAACTACAGATCCGCGCACGACCATCCATCTGGTGTGGAGTCGATTGACTACCTCGGTGTCCAACGCACGTACTATGAACCTGTCGATCGAGGATTCGAAAGCGAGCTGCGTCGGCGTTCCGCCGCGTTGCGTATCCAGCTACGCCGTGACAGCGAACCCGACATGGAAGACGGCGCCAATTGATTTGCCGATGACGTCATCATTCTCACTCACGCTGCATCGTCAGACGACGAGTGATGGTTTGGCCGACAAAGAATTGGGCGGGAACAAATGAGTTTGGATCGATCGGCACACTGACTTCGACTGTCAGCTCATCGGTATCGTCCGTGATGTTGGCCGGCTGTACGTCAATGTTGAAACCACTCAGGCCGATCGTTGAGAGAACCCGAGTGGCTTCGCTGACAACTTCTCCACGGGTTGCGCCGGGAATGATACCCACACGTGCAGCCTCGTAAACGGCGTTGTCAGCGGTGTGCCGAATCATGGCAACGCGACAGAACTCAAAGGCAGCAAAGAAGAACAAAAAGAGGATCGGAGCCACCAGCGCAAACTCGGTTGCGACAGTCCCACGGCGTCGCTCGGATCGGCGATGGTCATGGGATGAATACTTGCCCGCGAGGGCCGAATTCCGAAGCTTGGTGGGGTGACAGATCATCGAAATAATCGAAATGGGAGTGTGAACGAACAGAGCGGCGATGAGGTCATCCTCATTCGGTCATGATGGTGCCCAAAGTCAACGCAATCTCTTTGTAGACCTCCACTAGCTGCAGACCAGTGTCGGCATGGAAGTACCGACCGCCTCCAAGTGCGGCGACTTGTTGCATTCGGGCTCGATCCGCATTGAGCCCGAAGGTAATGGCGTGAATCGTTACTCGGTCGGCAGCCAAACGACGCGCGACGTTGGCGGGTTCTTCCCCTCGGTTGTGCCTGCCGTCCGTCATCACGATCATGGTGCGTTCCACAAATTCCGCGGGTCGGCCGCGGTTGGCGATCGCTTGGCCGGCGGACATGCCTCCGGAGATGCTTGTGAATCCGCCGGTATTCATTCGAGCCATGGCGTCGTTGATCGCGCCCAATGATCGGGTCAACTGCACATCCTCCGATGCACGATCGTTGTAGGATGCGAGACCGACCTGTTCTTCCACCGGTGTGCTATTGAGCAAGTTGACAAAGACGGCAATTGCTGCCCGAAGGTCGCGGATCTTGCTGCCCCTCATGGAGCCACTGCGATCGACCACCAGAGTAATGTCGCGTTCAATGTATGTGGCGGTGGCATCCATCGTGGGTTCAAACGTGGATGTTCCGGTCACATTGCCGAAGAAGAGCGGCACGGCCCCCGACAGCGAACCCGACGTCCGCCGGCCATCGACGCGAACGCTGTTGAGTGCACTTCCGCTCGCGGCCCCAAACCGAAATTTCCCGTTCGGCTGTCGTTCGCTGCGTCCAAAGGCAAAATCGGTAGCTGCCAGTCGAAGTGGCTCACCACCCACGGTGTTGGCGGCGGCAATCTGTTGGCCCCTCCGGATGGCGGCGTCCCGATCCAGAGTATCGGCTAGCGTCGTGGCAGCCGCCTTGGCAGCTGCATCGGTTGCGGCACGCAGCTCCGCCCGCGACAAGTGCATGTAGGCGATGTCGATGGAGAAGGCGACCGTCATCAAGAATACTAACAACATGACCGCGATCATGATCAGCATCGCGCCGCGGCGGGCGGATGCCGGACGCCGCCGGTTCGATCGCGTGATCACGCAATTTCGATTCGCCAGGCTGGCGGCAGTTGGTCGAGCGTTCATTGGTTTCAATTGGATGGTGAAGGCACGCTAAGAAGTTTCCGCACACGACGATCGTGGCCGACGGTTTCGACTACTGCTTGATCATGACAATTCGCGATGTAATGACGCGATCACTGATGAACTGTCCGACGAGTGCACTGTTCCGAGCACTCGGCGCCGAAACCTCGGCGATGATCTCCTGACCTCGGGGAAGATCAAAGGATTCACCACGCGGAAACCGCACGTCAAAATCAACCACGTTTCTTGCGGCCAGTATGTTGGCTGCCTTCGACTGGGCATCGGCATTGGTGCGTCCGTTGCGAATCGCTTCTCGAGCAGCTTCATAAGCTGCCACGTTGAGAGACTGCTTCAAAAAAATCATGCTGGCGGCTTCGATCGACCCGAAGATCAGGAGTACCAGGATTGGCAAACACACTGCGAACTCGACCACCGCGGCACCACGGCGACGGTCACGTCCCGCTCGGCCAGCACCCGCGCGATCACTAAGTGATCGCGAGCGTCGTTTCGATAACGTTGGTCGTGTCATGGCGTTGCGTCCCCAATGGCCTCGACTGAAATTCTTGCTCTGTTGATGCTAGCTGGCCGATGACGGATCGTTGGGCGCTTTGTCGGACACCTGCAGGCCCGCCCGACGAGTCAGCTCGTTGAAACCGTCGGCAATTTCCCGCCAATAGTCGTTACTGCGAAACGTCAACTTGGCGACCGGTCGGCCTTCCGCCGCATGGGTGATCTCGCGGCGCAAACGTGAAACGGGACCGGCAAAACGATTGGTCAGCTTCAATGTGTCCAATACGAAGGCAGGGATCAAACACGCCGTGATGACCAAGAACGGAAGAAATCGCCGTACGCAGTCAGCCAATGTCTCTTTCCAGGCCAAATCGGGTTGCTCGAATAGGCGAACCCACAGCAAGAGTGCCAGACTGTTGCAGGCAAATAACGCAATCCAGTGGGTCGCAATCTTGCGAACGACTCCGAATTGAACATCGCGATCGACAACCGTCGTCACACGGGGTTGGTGCTCAGCATCCACAGTTTCGCGGGAATCTGGATTTGAAGTCGACATATCAAAGGCCGATCATGGGTGGGGTTGTTGATCCAATCATCGAGACGCCCCAGATCTCTCCGGACAGGGCAGCTCGGCACCGCACCATCAAGAAACGCGGCGTTGAACCCTACCTTGGTGATGTGTATTGCTCGGAACGATTGATGGATCCCCCCTTTGAAACGTAGACTGCCTCGACGGAGTTTGATGGTCGTCACGAATAATGCGAATACGAGGTCCAAGTCATGAGGATATTGACGGCACTTGAGGCCCGTTATCGAGATGGACCCCAGCATCCGAACATTCCAACTGGGGGTGTCTCGCTGGTTCGCCTAAATGGCTCAACTTGCCGATGGGCAAGGCTGACCGCCGGTTTATAATCAAGCGGTTCCGACAGATCCGACCTATTTTCGGGCACACCCGCAACTTGCCTTCCTACCGAAGTCACCCAAATGAGCCTTGCAAGCGTTTACGCATCCGATGACTGTGCCATCTCGTTTGAACTGTTCCCACCGAAGACAGATGATGGGATCGAACAGCTATGCGAGAATGTACGTCGGCTCATGGCCTTTGGCCCGAAGTACTTCACGTGCACTTTCGGAGCAGGTGGGTCTAGCCAGCGGGCGACGCTAGACGTGTTGCACCGGGTGCAAGCGATCAGCAACCTACCCGTGGCGTCTCATCTAACCTGCGTCGGTTCCACGCGTGAACAGTTGCAGGACTACCTGCGGCGTTCCGTCGAGCTGGGAATCGACTATATCGTGGCGTTGCGAGGAGATCCGCCGAAAGGCTCCGCTGGATTCACGGCCGTCGAAGGCGGGTTGAAGTACGCCAACGAACTGGTTGATCTCATCCGCCAAGATTTCCCGAAGTTGGGAATCGCCGTCGCTGGTTATCCCGAAGTCCATCAGGAAGCGCCCGACGCAGCGACTGACCTCAAGAATCTGAAACGTAAAGTGGATGCTGGCGCCGACATCATCATCACCCAGCTTTTCTATCGTAACGACGACTTCTATCGGTTCCGTGATGCCTGCGATGCTTCCGGGATTCGCGTGCCCATCGTCCCGGGCGTCTTGCCCGTGACCAACTTCAAACAAGCTCAACGGATCGCGTCGATGTGCAAGGCATCCATCCCGGCTGAATTGGAGTCAGCGATGACAGCCGATGATTCGCCCGAACACCAGTTCAACATTGGTGTAGAGCACGCCCGCCTGCAAACCATCGATTTAATTGAAAACGGCGTTCCCGGAATTCACTACTATGTATTGAACAAGAGTGACGCGGCGGAAAAACTTCTCGATGGCATGGAGGCGATCGCCTAGCTAGGACCTGCTAGGCGACGCGTTCGCGTGTTTCGGCAAGCGCGGTGTCCATTGTTGACGGGGCCCCATGGATTTACCCAAGTATTCCCGCCTGTTCGCCTCGCGCTCCCGCCCATGACTTGCCCACCTCGATCCAATCGCGTGCGATACCTCGCGGCTGTTCGGACCATCACATTGGTCGGTTTGGTGGTCTTTGTCGTCGGCCAATCGCGGGCTGAGAATCGCTCCGGTCTCGATGCTCAACGAGTAGCCTTCTTTGAAGCGAAAGTTCGCCCCCTGTTGGTCGAGCACTGCTATGAATGCCATTCAGGCGAGTCCGAAGGTGGTCTACGTTTAGACGGCCCGCGCGGGATACGCGTCGGCGGCCACCGAGGTCCAGCCGTGGTGCCCGGTGACATCGACGCCAGCTTGTTGATTCGCGCCGTTCAGTACGCAGACCCCGAAATGGAGATGCCCCCAAGCGGGCAGTTAGAGCCCCTTGAGATCGACTCGTTGGTCAAGTGGGTGCGCGACGGGGCTGTGGATCCAAGAGCGGACGCCGATGCGCCGTCATCCGCCGAAGTGATTTCGCCAATGGATCGGAGTCCTTCCTCCCATTGGGCGTTTGTGGCCCCGAAACCGATCAATGCCACATCCTGGCAGCACTTACCTAACGATCCCAACGACGTCGACAAGAACAGCCACGATCCGTTGGATGAAATATCGAGACATCGCGCCATGGAGGTTGGGCTTTCGATCAATCCGCCTGCGCCGCGTGAAGTGCTGCTGCGTCGATTGATGTTTGATTTGACGGGCCTGCCGCCGACGATCGCGCAGATCCAAGCATTCAAGGACGACGTGCGTCCGGGAGCGATCGCGCGACAGATCGATAGGTTGTTGGCCGATGTGCAATTCGCCGAACGATTTGCGAGACATTGGCTCGATGTTGCTCGCTACGCCGATACAAAGGGCTATGCGTTGGCAGGCCGTCAACGTGAACTCAATGGCGCGCACCTGTACCGTCAGTGGGTGATCGCGGCATTCGGAAACGACATGCCCTATCCCGACATGATCCGGCATCAACTTGCCGCTGACCGCACCGATCCAATGCAGGCCGAAGGCCACGCCGACGCGATGGGGTTCTTGACGTTGGGACGACACTTCTTGCGTCATGACGACACCATTGATGATCGAATCGACGTCATCTCTCGAGGTCTGATGGGGCTGACGGTCACCTGTGCTCGTTGTCACGATCACAAGTTCGACCCGATTCCCACCGTCGATTATTACTCCCTTTACAACGTGCTCGACAATAGCGTGGAGGCCGGGCAGCCAACGACTCCCAAGCGACCGAACAAGAAAAACGAGCAGGCAAATCAAGACGCCGCGAGTAGGACGGCAGATTCGGCCGGGTCGCCGAGCCCCTTGATGCTTGTCGACCGCCAGCCGCTGCGGGACACTCGCGTCATGATACGTGGCAACCGTGGCAATTGGGGAGAGCGGGCCCCACGCCGGTATCTGACTAGTTTTCGCCCTAATGATGCACCGGAGTTTTCGGTCGGGAGCGGGCGCATCGACTTGGCCGAAGAGATTGTCGCGGTGGAAAACCCGCTGACGGCTCGAGTGATGGTCAATCGCATCTGGGGGCATCTGATGGGACGCCATCTAGTCGATTCGCCCAGCGACTTCGGGTACCGAACCAAGCCACCGGCCGTCATTGAGTTGTTGGATGATCTTGCCGCCGAGTTTGCGATGCATGGCAGCGTCAAGCGAATCGTCCGTCGCATCGTTAACACACGGATGTATCAACAAGCGTCCGATGTCGATGAGCATCGACTGAAGCTCGATGCGGAGAATCAGTTCTGGGCGAGAGCAGAACGACGACGACGAGATTTTGAATCGCTGCGTGATTCGTTTTTAAAGACATCCGACATGATCGATACGGCGATCGGAGGCGAGTCGGTCGACATCACGGCAACCAACGTCGTACCAAGACGAACCCTCTACGCGTTCGTCGACAGACAGAATCTACCGGGTCTGTTTCGCACATTCGATTTCGCGAACCCGGACATGCATTCGCCGATGCGGTATACAACCACGGTTCCACAACAGTCACTTTATCTGCTGAACCATCCCCACCTGGCGGAACTGTCACGTCATTCCGCTGACTTGATTCGTCGGCAAGCACTCGAACCATCGCAGCATCAAGTCCCGACGGAGGCACTATCGGATAACCAGCGATATCAATTGGTCCACGAGGCAATGGCCCAAGTCCTCGCCCGTGAACCGACGAGGTCCGAAGTGGCTCGGTCCACCGCATTCCTAAGTAAAGCGGCGGAGAAACTTCCCGAGCAAATTGATCCGCGATCGTATTGGACCTACGGTACGGCCATGTTCCACGACGATCAGCTATCGGCATTTCGACCACTGCCCATATTTGACAATGGTCGCTGGCAAGCCGAAACGGTGTTTCCCGCCGCCGCACCGTATTCCTATGCCATGCTGGGCAAACGCAACGGCCACCCGGGACGTGGTGACGATGCGGTCGTCGTGCGCCGCTGGACGAGTCCGGTGAAGGGATTCGTGGAGATCAGAGGAGTGCTCGGACATTCCAACAATGAGGGCGACGGGATCGATGCCATCATCTACGTCGACGGCCGACCAATTTTTCGAGAACATCAATTCTCCAACCGTCGCCCGCTGAGTGGTCTTCGTGCTCCGATTCAACCCGGACAGCACGTCGACTTTATCGTTCATAGTGGCCCCACCACATCTCACGACGGGTTCTTTTGGGAAATCGATCTTCGCGTGACCCGGTCCCAACGGCGACTGATCGAAGCGTCGTCTGTCAATGACTTCAGCGGGCCGATTCCAACGAAGCATCATCAGCCGCTGGATCGGCTTGCTCAATTCATTCAAGTTTTATTTCTGTCCAATGAGTTTGCGTTCATCGACTGATCCAACGCATGCGGAGAGGGAGTCCTCGTCATGACGATCTTGAACCGAAGGCGTTGGCTGCAACGATCTGGTATGGGCATTGGTTCGGTCGCGTTGGTCGACCTGCTTCATCGCGATTCGATGGCCACACCGCCGGACCCTCGCTTCAACGGCGCGATCAAGCCGCACTTTCCCGCGACCGCCAAACACGTCATTCACCTGTTCATGAATGGCGGTCCAAGCCAGGTCGATACCTTTGACCGGAAGGCGTCATTGGACCAGTTGGATGGCAAGACAGCTCCGATGCCCAACCTGAAGACGGAACGGCCGACCGGAAATGTCATGAAGTCGCCGTTTCAGTGGCGTTCCTATGGGGAGTGTGGACTCGAGGTCAGCGAGTTGTTCGCCAAGACTGCTCAGCACGCCGATGATCTTTGCGTGATCCATTCGATGCATGCTGACGTGCCCAATCACGAACCCTCGTTACTCTTGATGAATTGTGGTGAAGCACGATTGATCCGACCGGCCATGGGGTCCTGGTTGACATATGGTCTGGGGAGTGCCAACGACAACCTGCCCGCATTTGTGGCGATGTGCCCAGGCGGCTATCCGATCAAGGAGTCGCAAAACTGGCAGAACGGTTTTCTGCCCGGTCAGTTTCAGGGAACCTACATCGATTCGAGCCATTCGAAGGTTGAACGTTTGATCGAGAACATTCAATCCAAGTCGGTGTCGCTGGCGGATCAACGGAGCCAGCTGGACTTGCTCCAGTCATGGAATCAGGCTCACGCAATCGCCCGAAACGCGCCGCCGGACATGGAGTCACGGATCGAGTCATTCGAACTGGCCTACAGAATGCAGTCGGATGCGGCCGAAGCCTTTGATGTGTCGCAGGAATCCACAAAGACCCTGGAGATGTATGGACCGGGCGACTTTGCGAGACAAACGCTGATTGCCAAACGACTCGTCCAGCGAGGTGTTCGTTTCGTCCAACTCTACACCGGCGCGGGCCAGCCTTGGGATAGTCATGACGACTTGCCGGACAAACATCGGAAAGTCGCCAAGCAGGTCGATCAGCCCATCGCCGCCTTGCTAACCGATTTGAAGCGGACGGGCCTGTTGGACGAAACGCTCGTCATTTGGGGTGGCGAGTTTGGCCGCACCCCCGTCGTCGAGATGCCAAAAAAAGGAGCCAATCAAGGCAAGATGAATGGACGGGACCACAATCACTATGGATTCACGATGTGGATGGCCGGTGGAGGCGTGGCCGCTGGGACCACCGTCGGATCGACCGATGAGCTTGGCTTCAAAGCCGTCGAGAACCGAGTTCACGTGCATGACTTACACGCCACGATTCTTCGACTGATGGGATACGACCACGAGCGACTCACCTACACCTACGCGGGTCGAGATTTCCGACTGACCGACGTGCACGGACGCATCGTTCCCGAGATCATGCGCTTTGGATAAAGAGGACAACGCGATTGAGACTTCGTGGAGAGAAGATAGAATAACAAAATGTCTTAGTCGCCCGTCCACCCATCGCCACCAAGCTCATGCAAGCACTACTGTTGACCCAATACAAGCAAATGGAACTGACGGAGGTCGACGAACCCGACGTCGGTCCCGATGATGTCTTGATCGATGTTCAGGCGTGCGGAATCTGTGGCAGCGACATCCATGGATATGACGGAAGCACCGGTCGAAGAATCCCCCCATTGATCATGGGACACGAGGCCGCCGGCATCGTTGCCGCCGTAGGAGCGAATGTTTCCGATCTGGAAGCCGGGGATCGTGTCACATTCGATTCGATGGTGTCATGTGGCGACTGTTCATTTTGTCGCGACGGCCATCAAAATTTGTGTGACCATCGGATGGTGCTGGGAGTGTCCTGTGACGAGTATCGCCGCCATGGCGCGTTCGCCCAGCAGATCAGCGTTCCCCGACGAATTGTTTATGCCTTGCCCGATACGCTGCCATTTGAGCATGCCGCCATGGTCGAAGCCGTCAGCGTGGCGGTTCACGCGGCGGAGGTAACGCCCATTCAGTTGGGTGATACGGCCGTTGTGGTTGGTGCGGGGATGATTGGTTTGCTGGCCATCCAAGCCGTGCGGGCTGCGGGTGCGACCCAGGTGATCGCCATCGACTTGAATGATCGTCGTCTCGAAACGGCCCAAAGTCTGGGAGCCGATGTAGTACTGCGCGCCGATCAGGTTGATGTCGTCGAGGAAATCGCGGCTCGGACCCATGGCCGTGGTGCGGACGTCGCCCTGGAAGTCGTTGGGGCAACACCGACGATCAAGACTGCCATCGAATCGGTGCGCAAAGGTGGCTGCGTGACACTGGTCGGAAACGTGGCACCGACGATCGACCTGCCCCTGCAATCGGTCGTCACCCGTGAAATTCGACTGCAAGGAACATGTGGTTGCAACGGTGAGTATCCGCAGTGCATCGATCTCATGAATCGCGGCGTGATCGACGTCGCACCACTGATCACCAGCAAGATCACGCTGGCCGAGGGCCCGGCCTGGTTTGAACGCTTGTACTCGGGCGACTCCGAACAGATGAAAGTGATTGTGTGTCCATCTGCCTAGTCGGACAATCGTACGCTTGAGAAACACGCCGGCAGGTTCTGCCTCGCATCGAAATGCTCCCGATGGGGGTGGGCAAGTCTGTCTGTTGGCGATCTGAGGTGATTTGCTAGGGTGCCGGTGCCGAACTGTTTCGCTCTCCCTAGCAGCCAACCCTCGATCGTGATTCCGACACGCTTGACCCGCATGATTCTTGCTGAGATCTTGCGGATCTTTGTTGTAGCGTTGCTAGTGTTGACGGTGCTGATCTTGCTAATCGCAGTCGGCCGCGAGTTGTTGCGCAAGGGGCTCGGGCCGATGGCGGTCCTGCAACTGCTGCCCTTCGCGATTCCGATTTCCCTCCAGCACGCGGTGCCCGCGACGGCGCTCTTTGCGGTCTGTTGCACTTATGGACGGATGGGCGCCGACGGCGAGGTCAGCACCGTCAAGGCGTCGGGCGTCTCGCCGTTGCGTTTGTTGCAGCCGGCGTTGATCTTCGCGGCTCTGTTGAGTCCGCTGGCCGTTTATTGCAGCGACACGGCGGTTTCCTGGGGAAAGCCGGGCGTGAAACGCGTGGTCCTGCTCTCGATCGAAGACATCGCCTATCGCGTTCTCCGAGCACAGCACTCCTACACTTCCGACCACGGATTCTCCATTCATGTCCGCGAAATTGACGGCCGCAGGATGGTGTCGCCGACCGTCACGATTCGGACGAAAGGAAAAGCAGCTTTCAAAGTCACCGCATCGGAAGGACAACTGAGCACGGATCCTGTTCGACAGAAGCTCGTGCTGACCTTGGTCGACAGTCAGGTGGAACGCGGCAGTCGGCTTCAGGGAGACTTCCCTGGAGAGTCCAAGTTTGAGATTCCGCTCGGGAATGCCCTTGATGAGGATGATTTTTCGAATCGGCGTCCTAGCGAATTACCACTCCGAATGATTGCTGGGCAAAAGCGTCAACAGCGCCAGACAACCCATGCGGCGATCGGACGACTCGCCGCCATGACAGGATTTGCTTTGTTGACATCAAGACCCGAATCGATCGGCCAGGGTGCGACGGCGGTTTGCCAAAAACAATTGGAGGAAAACCAGCGACGGCTCACGAAGCTACAGACGGAACCCTGGCGACGCTGGGCGGAGGGATTCACGTGCTTTTTCTTTGTATTCGTGGGTGCCCCGCTGGCGATGATTGCCAAAACCAGCGACTACTGGACCACGTTTGGAATGTGTTTCCTACCGACGATCCTCGTGTACTACCCACTATTTCTCTTCGGACTCAACGAGGCCAAGGGTGGTGATCTGCCGCCGTACACGGTTTGGGTAGGAAACGTCGTTTTAGGAAGCGTCGGCCTGATTTTACTAGCGCGAGTCCGCCGGTATTGACGTCATCGATCACGCCTGCGGCGAACGACTACGCCTGTGGCTCCGTCATCGACCAGGGATCGAGTGCCTCGGCTAGTTGATCCGGCGGCAAAATTTCTTTCTGCTCGCACAGCTGGCGAATCGTCTGGCCGCTGGCGAAGGCCTCCTTTGCCAGGGCGGCAGCTTGCTCATAACCGATCAGAGGATTCAGGCTCGTGCACATGGACAGGCTTTGTTCGACCGCTGCCAAGCAGGATTCCTCATTGGGTTCCATCCCTTCCAGGCAAAACTCAACAAACGCGTTGCACCCGCCTGATAACAACTCGATGGACTCGAGGATTGTGTGCGCCATGACCGGCATCATGATGTTCAATTGAAAATTGCCACCACATCCGCCGCTGATCGTCATGCATCCGTCATTGCCGATGACACGGGCACACAGCTGCATCATGGATTCGCAGAGGACCGGATTTACTTTACCCGGCATGATCGAGCTGCCTGGCTGTCGTGTGGGTAGTTTCACTTCGTAAAAGCCGCAACGCGGTCCGCTTCCGAGCCAACGTATATTGTTGGCGATCCCCAACAGGGTTTGGGCGATGCACTTCAGATTTCCATGGGCGTCGACGAGGCCGTCTCGATTCGCGTTGGCTTCGAAATGGTCGGCAGCCTCGACGAATGCGATTCCAGTTTGCTCACTCAGATTTGCGGCGACGCGGCCGCCGAATTCTGGATGCGTGTTTATGCCGCTGCCCACCGCCGTGCCGCCAACAGGCAGTTCCAACACCGCGTCACATGCTCGTCGGGCACGAGAAATCGACAGCGCGACTTGTCGAGCAAATCCTCCAAACTCCTGTCCGAGTCGCAGCGGAGTCGCGTCCATTAAATGAGTGCGGCCGATCTTAATGATCTTGTCCCAAGCGTTGGCCTTCTCGGTCAAAGATGCATGCATTTGCTGCAATGACGGCAACAGGGCCTGTTGAATCTGAACCGCGGTGGCAACATGAATAGCCGTTGGAAAGGTGTCATTCGTGCTTTGGCCCATGTTGACGTGATCGTTGGGATGAATCGACTTGGAAGCCTCCATGCGGTCACCGCCGATCAGCTCAATCGCTCGATTGCTAATCACCTCGTTGACGTTCATGTTGCTGCTGGTCCCGCTGCCAGTCTGGAAGACGTCGACCGGGAATTCATCGCACCAAGTTCCTTCAGCGACCTCGTTGGCGGCCGTCAACAGGGCGTTGACTTGCTCGTCCGAAAGGGGATTTTTTCCTGTCTTGGTCAGTCGACCAAGATCGCGATTGGCCACGCCGCAAGCCAGCTTGACGCGTCCCATCGCCGAAATCATCGCGTTGGGCAAGCGCCACCCGCTCACCGGGAAGTTTTCAACGGCGCGCTGCGTTTGGGCGCCATAGTAGGCTTGGTCGGGAACCGAGACGGGACCCATCGAATCACGTTCAGTACGGTATTGGCTCATATTCAATCGTGTCCGGGGAGATCAGGTCGAAAGGCATCCAGGGGGGACGGCAGCGATCGTACCGCGACAAGCCGAAGGCGCGAACAAGCGAACCAACGGATCCTGGGAAGACCGATGGTTCCCGTGTCGGTGTTGCAGTGGCAACCAAGAGCTTGTGGTAAACTCCGCCCTCGCCGTTCGCGGGAAGTGCGGCACACATCCAGATGCAAGAACCCACGAGGAAGAGGGCTGAGATTTTGAGAATCCGGTTGCGAGGCGGGGCCATATCGATGAGGAACTTTGGAATTGCGGCGGTCGTGATCGCGCTGGTGTGGTGCCTTCGTGGGAATGAATATTTCGCGATGGGGCAAGACCCGACGCCGAGCATTCCCGAGGAGGTTCCCGTGGCGTCGGGGATTGACTGGACGCCGGTGTCGTTGGTCGCCATCGGTATCGCCAGTGTGCTCGGAATGATCATTGGCCTGAAGCTCAATGCTTTCTTGGCACTGATCATTTCGGCGTTGATCATCAGCTTGTTGGTTGGCTTCCAATCCGGTGCAGATGCGGGTGCACGGCTCGACGCGGTGGTTGCGGCGTTTGGCAGTTCGGCCAGCGGCGTTGGAATCGTGATCGCCATGGCGGCGATCATCGGAAAATGCATGCTGGACAATGGCTCGGCCGACCGAATTGTGAGAACCGCCGTCGACGTGACCGGTGAGAAGAAAGCCTCGATTGGACTGATGGTCAGTGGCTTCGTTCTCGCCGTGCCTGTGTTTTTCGATACGGTGTTCTATCTACTCGTTCCGTTAGCTCGCAGCCTTCATAAACGCACGGGAAAACACTACTTGCGTTACTTGATGGCCATTGCAACGGGAGGTGCGATCACGCACACGTTGGTGCCACCGACGCCGGGGCCTCTGCTGGTTGCCGCCATCTTGAATGTCGATCTCGGGATGATGATGCTGGTGGGGGCCGCCGTTGCCATTCCATCAGCCATCGTGGGATTGCTGTTTTCGATTGTGGTCGACGCGAAGATGCCGGTGCCGATGCGACCGCTCGGAGCGGGCGATGACAAGCATGAGCCGTTGGATGAGATGGAGCTTCCGTCGCTGGCGGCCTCGCTACTGCCGGTCATCTTGCCGGTAGGTTTGATCGGTGCGGGAACTCTGGCAACCACACTTGCCGATCGCGAGGATCGAGCAGCGGTGACCATGGCCGATGTCGAATCTATGGAGCTATTGACGGCAAAGTTTGCCAACGCTTCGGAACAATCGCCCGCGGGGCGTCTTTTGGCCAGCAGTCGGTTGACGGAGGGCCAACGAGTGCAACTGACCCAGACGCCGGAGTCGGAGGACGAGGGCCAACAGGTGATCGCAGCGCTCAATGAAGCGTTACTCGATCCTGACTTCTACGATGATGATGCCTTCGACGACGTCGATGTCCCGGAGGTCGCCCTAACGTTGATGGGAAAGAACCAGCTCCGAATGAAGCCGGTTGATCGTCGGCGCATGAACCGGGCGTTGCTTGACGCGGCCTACCCCGAACTGATCGAGCCGCATCGTTGGGAAACACCGACACGCCGGATAGCGGATTCACTGAGCCTCTGGAGCAACCCAAACTTTGCTTTGCTGCTTGCGGCGCTGGCCGCGATGCTGACGCTCAAGTGGATTCGCAGCCTTTCGTGGCGGGATCTTGGCACGGATGTGGAAGAGGCCCTGATGAGCGGCGGCGTCATCATCTTGATTACCGCTGCCGGAGGAGCTTTCGGCGCCATGCTCTCCAGCACCGGCATCAGTGATACGATTCAAAGTGCCTTCAGCGGCCGGGACGTTGCTGGTATCGCCATTCTCCTGTTGGCGTGGACCATCGCAGCCGTTTTGAAGGTTGCTCAGGGATCCAGCACGGTTGCCATGATTATTGGCGCCGGCATGATGGCGGCGATTCTGGCTGGCGGTTCACCGCCGTTTCACATGGTCTATGTCGCGACCGCCGTGGGCAGCGGATCCTTGATGGGTAGCTGGATGAACGACAGCGGATTCTGGGTCTTTACGAAGATGGGCGGCTTGACGGAAGGAGAATCGCTAAGGAGTTGGTCCCCACTGCTCGCCACACTATCTTTGGGCGGTCTGTTGACAACCATGGTTCTTTCCAAGGCACTGCCCATGGTCGTCAGTTGAACACGGGAGTCTCGATGGGACGCTTGGATGCGTCGGGGCCCATCTTGTTGGATGGCCCGCTCGGCACGCAGCTGACCGACCGAGGTGTCGCAACAGACCTGCCATTGTGGAGCGCCGCGGCGATTCCGACCCATGCCGATGTCATTTCGGCGATCCATAGGGACTATGCAACCGCCGGCGCCGTGGTGCATACGACAAATACGTTCCGGACCAAGCGACGCGACGTCGGTGAAGACTGGTTGGAATGGACTTCAACGGCGGTAAGGCTTGCTCGACAAGCGATATCACCGGGCCACGTCGTTGCGGGCAGCCTTTCACCCTTGGCCGATTGTTACCAACCCAATCGATCACCGGCTTTCTCGGACCCTCTTGGCTGTCAAGCAGAACACCAAGAGATGGCGATGGCCCTGGCCGACTCGAGATGTGATTGGATTCTTTGTGAAACATTTCCGTTGCTACGCGAAGCGCGAATCGCCCTCGAGGCCGGTATGCGAACGGGTTTGCCGACGCTCGTGGCATTCACTGCTGGGCCCGATGGTTCGCTGATGAGTCCCGTTCAGATGGCGGAGGCCGCCCTGGACGTCGCCAGGGAAGGAGCGGCGGCGGTGATGGTCAATTGCACACCCGCCACAAAAACACTGGCCTACGTCGAGTCGATGGTGGATCGAGTTTCGATCCCGGTGGGCGCTTACGCCAATGCGGGAAGCGTGGATGATCGACTGGGTTGGAGTTCACCAAGCGAGTCCGACACGGAGGGTGCGGCCCAGCGATATGCCGATCTGGCGGAGACCTGGTTGCGAGCCGGAGCGACCTTGGTGGGTGGGTGCTGCGGCACGACACCAAAGCACACCGCGGCCTTGGATCGTCTTTTGCGGTTGTCTCAGCGACGGCACCATCCGTAGACTCCGTGAAACGCGACCGGATCGCGTGAATCCTCACGGGATTCTTCCTCAGGATGGTTAGGACACGATGTATCGAGTGCTGCTCTGTTTTCGCTATCTTCGCACGCGTTATATCGCGCTGGCGTCAATCATTAGTGTGACATTGGGCGTGGCGACGCTGATCGTCGTCAATAGCGTCATGTCCGGATTTTCGGCGGAAATGCACGAACGTTTGCACGGACTTGCTTCGGACATCGTCATGGAGTGCCACACCAGTGGCGGCATGCCTGACCCGGAAGCTCACTTAGCGGAAATTCAAGCAATCCTCGGTGAAGATCTCGTGGGCTCTTCCGCCAGCGTTCATGTCCCGAGCATGCTGGGGATTGATTTCAACGGGCAGCTAATCACTCGACACGTCAATCTGGTCGGAATTGACCCAGAAACGTACGACAAGGTCAGCCACTTTGGTCGCTATTTGATTCACCCAGAAAATAAGCGTCAGGTGAGTTTCGACCTGCGAGCTGATGGCTATGAAGCTTCGCGTCCAGACTTTCCGCCATCCGGTTGGCACTATAGGCAGGCTCGAGTCGCCTATGATCGTGCACTGGCTGCTGAACGCGAGCGGATGGAACGAATCAATGCATCTGTCGCAAACCCGCCATCGAGCGACGATGGGACCGAGTCGATCGCAGACTCAATGGGACCATCTTTTAGTCCGAGTATTCCCGCAACACTGATGGGAGATGCCGTCGATGGCGGCGGCTCACCCAACGCCGCGATGGAGTTCGATCCGGCCAACGAAACCTATCCGGGCATCGTGCTGGGAATCTCGACGTGTAGCAACAAGATGCGAGACGCCGACGGAGTCGTTCAGGAAAACTACTACTGCCGGCCCGGCGACGACGTCCGCATGATGTTTCCCAACGCGTCGGAAAACCCCAAGGTCGTCAACCAACGGTTCACCGTAGTGGATCTCTACGAATCGGGGATGAGCGAGTATGACAGTACCTTCGCCTTCGTTCGGCTGGACCAACTGCAGGACTTTCGCGGCATGATCGACCCGCAGTCGGGCATACGCAGTGTGACGACGATCCAACTGAAACTGGCCGAATCGGCCAACTTGAATCGTGTCCGAGATCAGTTGCGTCAGCGTTTCCCCGCGGATCGCTATGCTTATAGCATCCAAACTTGGCGCGACATGCAGGGGCCGCTTCTGGCCGCCGTTCGATTGGAGACCACGATCCTGAACATTCTGCTGTTCCTGATCATCGCCGTCGCAGGTTTTGGCATCCTAGCGACTTTCTTCATGATCGTGGTCGAGAAAACACGCGACATTGGCACGCTCAAGGCCCTGGGCGCCAGCGGTTCAGGAGTGATGAGCATCTTCCTGAGCTATGGGCTATTGCTTGGAATCACCGGCAGTGGCGTGGGTCTTCTTGGCGGGCTCTTGTTCGTGGACAAGATCAATGAAGTCGCGAGCGTGATCGAGCGAATCACAGGGCAAGAGGTTTTTGACCCGACCGTTTACTACTTCACCGAGATCCCCACAATCATCGAGCCCTGGACACTCGTGTGGGTCATGGCGGGGGCAATTGCGATCGCGGCATCCGCCAGTGTCTTGCCGGCGATGAGGGCGGCCCGGCTGCACCCAGTCGCTGCCCTTCGTTTCGAATGATCCGAACAGGCTCCAATTCGTTTCTTCATCACGACGATTTGTGCGTCAACCACGTGGTGACCCCACACTCGCAGCGTTCCCTTTTTGAGTCCTGATTGCCCTATGCAACCCATCTTGGAAGCTCGACGGATACGCAAGAGCTATTTCAAACGGCAGATCGAACTACCCGTACTACGTGGCGTCGACGTCACGTTCGCAAGAGGCCAGTTGTCGGCGCTGGTCGGCCGTAGTGGAAGTGGCAAGAGCACACTGATGCACCTATTAGCCACGCTTGATCAGCCTGATGACGGGGAGGTTTGGTTCGATGGACGCCGCATCGATAACCTGTCACGTCGACAACGAGATGCCTATCGCAACCACCAAATCGGCATCATTTTTCAGTTCTACCATTTGCTTCCGGAGTTGACGGCGCTGGAGAACGTTCTGGCACCCGCTATGATCCGGCAAAGTGTCTTTTCCTACTTTTCGAATCGGAAGGCGATTCGCCGTCGCGGTGAGGCAATGCTGGATCGCGTCGGATTACTGGATCGCGGCACCCATCAGCCTGCAGAGTTGTCGGGCGGTGAAATGCAACGAATCGCCATCGCGAGATCGTTGATGTGTGACCCTCAACTGCTGCTGGCCGATGAGCCGACCGGGAATCTCGATACGGAGACCGGCAGCACCATCTTGAAGTTGCTTCGAGAGCTCAACACGGACCAGAATCTGTCCATCGTCATGATCACTCATGATGATTCGATCGCTGCGACGGCGGATCGTTGCTTCCGGATGACCGATGGAGCACTTCTGGTTCATGAGACGATCGACAATCGTCGTTCAGCTCAGGAGCGACAAGCGGCGTAAGTCAACCGACGTACGGATGGTAGGTCGTGGCCGCATTCGCACACAACGCCGACTTCCAATACAGAAAGGGCCGCGATGAGAATTCATCGCGGCCCTTTTGACTTGAGTTCACCGAGTTGCCCTACAACTAGTCGCGGAGCAGTTCACGGATACCGAAGGTGAAGAAGGTACTAATACCGAAGTTGATCGCTTCCTCTTCACAGCTGTACTGAAGGATGAGTGTGTCACCCGGCTGCACGAGAGGTCGGCTACGAGGATCGTTGATCGCACGTGACAACTCAACCTTGATCGCGACTTGTCCGTTGCATGGCGTCTGACGAAGGATATACAAGTCTCCTGGCGGGACGCCACTTGCTCCACTTCCACCGGTGGCAAAGCCGAACGATTGGCCATTCTGGCCTTGGATCAGACCTCCGCCGGCGATGGCCATGGCACCAAGTACGTCCAGGTCATAGTCGCGAGGCAGTGGAAACTCGCCACCGGGTAGCAATCCACCCGTGTAGAAGACTTCCGTTTCCCGGTTCTCCACGAAAACGATGTCACCTTCGGTCAAGCGCACGTCATCTTCCGTCAAGTTCGGAATCACCCCTGGCGGTACTCGCAATGGAACGCGGAGGATGTTGGGATCTTCGGGAATCTCTGGAGGGCAGTAACATGGATCCGCCATCCGTGCCTGTTGAGCTTTGTAGAAGGCTTGCAAGAATTCGGTTCGCTTGCGTTTATTGGCTTGACTCGCCCGTAAGACCTTCACCTCATTCTTGGCGTTCAGTCCCGGTAGCCCGCCGGTCTCGACCAAGGCGTGGAGGATGTCGTTCTTGTAAGCGGGTAGCTTCACTAAACCCCCGGTCGCTTGATTATCGATACCTCGGATGAAGGAAGACCGATTGACGATCCCCTGTTGATTGACGAGACCGTCCTCACGGACGACAACAATATCGTAAGTACGTTCCTTGATAAGAGTGACGATCGGACGTGCTTTTTCGGGACGCAGAATATCCTCATTGATATACGCCTCCCGAATCTTGTCTCGCACTTGATCGAGAGTCAGACCCCTAACATCAAGCGGCTCGATGAGGGGCAACGCCAGTGTGCCATCATCTTGCACTGCAATCGGGTACCCAATCGATGGTGGTAACGTGCTTTCTTCCTCCGGGAAGTTGACCGGTGGCGGTTCCGGCGGCGCATTCGGAGGGTTGAAGGGCAACACGCCTTCGATGTACACACCAAGGATGTCTTCAGAGTCGAGCTGATAGTCACGAGGCGGCTCGAGTGCCAGCAGGCCAACGTCAACTGGAACCAAATTGTTCTTCGGAGGCGGGAAGAACTCTGGTGGCAACCGGTGCGCGGGAATCCCGTCAATCGGTTGCGTCAGTGACGAGCACCCGGTCATGGACGCTGCCACCGAGACGATCACCCCGATGCCACATGCGGAAGCGAGTTGCTTCCACACACGCGATTGTAAAAGACTGATGTTCATCCTTGAACTTCCTGAAAAATCGATCGGGACGGTCGCCCGGCCACGTGCATGAACGGCTGAAAGATGACTTGGATTTGTTGGCGTGGACTACGGTTTCGTTGCTTCGATGATCGCCGAGGGTCGCCCAAAGATCTCCTCGATGACGGAATCAATTTCCGACTGCGAAGGGGTTTCGGGGATCGGCATCTCAACAGGTTTGCTGGGAGTCGGATCGCCCACCGGCGTTGATGTTTCAACAGGCGGCCCCGGTTCGGAAACCAATTCACGGAAACGATCGTCATCAACGGGCGGAGTTGAGTAACTGAACGGATCAACGTCGTCGCGAGTCTTATCGCCTGGAAGCAATGGTTCGATTGACTCGGTGGCACTTCCCACCGGATCGAGTAGAGGCTCGACCGCAGGTATCGCGGCAGCATCGGGCTCAGCAAGCTCGCCAGCCTCTAAGTCCTCAATTTGTAGTTTGCCAGGGACGAGCGTCTCGCCCGGCTGTAACTCAACGCCCGGTGGAAGTGCCGTCGGAATCGGAGGTGCCGGTGCCGGCGTTGGCGCCATCGAACCATTCATGGCTGTGGAAGGGATGTACGGGAGACGGCTATTGAGCCGGATCTGGTTGTAGTAACCGATGCCATCTTCCTCCGCGGCCTTGACTCCTAATGGGAATCCTTCAAACCAAGCATTGATGCTGCATTGGCCTTGGGCACACTGGTATCGCCAACCCCAATAGTCCGATGAAATGACTGCCGGTGTGCATCCGGAACCGCCTGTCGCGACTTCCATGTAGCCGGCAATGAAGCCCTCCCGAAGATCCTTCCAGCAAGGATGGTTCCGATGGCAATCGGCAATGCGGAACCAAGCCTTTTTGGCCATCACCTCATTGCGATGAGAGATCATGAACTCGTCAAGGCACTCCGTATCGGTGGCCTTCCCGCGCATTCCGCTGAGAGTGCTACAGCCGGCCATGCCGCTGCAGGAAACGCCCGCCAACAGTGCCAGGACGAACCGCCGGCGAAGGCGTCGCGATGGCGTCGAACTAGCTGATTCGGATGACCCACTCGTCCTTCGACGAGACAGGTCACCAATCTGATTCCACAATGTCTGCAAGTAAGCCATGCTGCCGGCTCCCCCTAGCGGCGGGTTAACTGCCAGGTGCATTGGAGCGACTATCCGATCGCGGGCACCTGTTCCACGCTAGTTATCGCCCGATCACCGCCTCGGATTGAGACAAATGTTCCCGAAATGAGGATGCGGGCTGCTTTGAGCGTCCCAGCGGTCATGCGATCTGTGCCCGTTGATTCGATTGTGATGCTTCAATTGCGGCGATAGACGGATGCCCCATCAAATTGCGGCATCCAGGATTGCGATTCGTCCTCCGACAATCCAAAATCGTGGGGCAAATGAATAGCGACCGCAGTGTGTTGCCAAGCCAATCTTTTATTGCCGCCAGGGCGGTCGGATAAATTCGCTGGACGTGAACCAGCGTTGAGCTAACCTTAACAAAGGTTCCGCCGCCAGTGATTCAACTGGATTCGAGCCGACTGAGAATTTCGGATATCCTCCGATAAGATCAGTTGGTCTTTCGCGCTGTGAATTCGTCTGCTAATGCTGCTCATCTCACTGCTGGTCGCTTTCCTGGTATCGATTCTCTTTGTGCCAGCGATGCGGCGTTTTGCTATCAAAGTGGGGCTTGTCGACCACCCGGATCGCGATAGAAAGCTACATCAAAGACCCGTTGCAGTCGCCGGTGGCGTGGCAGTTTACTTTGCGGTGTTGACATCATTCCTGGTGATCGAGTGGTTTGATCAAAACCTCACCGGCTCGACATTGCTTGGTGGTGGGTCGAGACGCTGGATGGTTTTCTTCGGCGCATCAGCGGCAATTATGGTGGTCGGTCTAATCGATGATGTTTGGTCGCTACGTGGCCGACAGAAGTTGCTGTTCCAAGTCTTCATCGCAATGATCATCGTCGGGGCGGGTACGCGTGCCCCGGGAATTGAACTTCTCGGTTTTCGGGTTGAACTCGGCGCCTTAGCCATACCGGTCAGCGTGCTCTACCTGCTGGTGTGCATCAATGCATTGAATTTAATTGACGGCGCCGATGGAATGGCCACGACCGTTGGAGGGCTGATCTGCGGTAGCATTGGTCTGTTGGTTTACTTCAGCTACGGAATTACCGCTGAAGCCGTCGCGGCCATTTGTTTGTGTGGTGCTCTTGGCGGCTTTCTCGTGTTCAATCGACCGCCCGCCACCATCTTCCTGGGTGATGCCGGCAGCATGATGGTTGGCTTGATGGTCGGCATGCTTTCAATGTGGTGTTCTCTGAAAGAGTCCACTGTTATTTCAGCGGCGCCGATCGCCATTTTGGTGCTCCCGCTGTTTGATTCTAGCGCAGCCATCGTTCGTCGCTGGCTTACCGGACGCAGCCTCTACACGACCGACCGTGGTCATCTACATCACTTGCTCCATGAGCGGTTTGGACCCAGCATGATGCTTTGGGTTGTGGCGTCATTGTGCATGATGAGCTCTTTGATCGCGATTCTGGCCGTGCAGTTGGATCAAGAGTGGCTTGCCCCGACGGGCGCAGCATTGGTGTTGGTCGGGTTGATCGTCACTCGTTCGTTCGGCTACGCGGAATGTCGACTTCTGGCGGGCAAGTGTCGGAATCTCGTCAAGTCGTTCATGATGCGGGCAGACCAATGTGACTCGGAGACGCTTTCCCAACACATTCAGACGCAAGGCGATGGGTGCTGGGATGTCGTATGGGAACCATTGGTTGCCTTTGCCAAGGTCAATGGCTTCGCGAGCGTTCGCATGGACGCAAACTTGTCGTGGCTGCAAGAGGGATACCACGCGACTTGGCAGAGTGTCCGATTACCCGACAAAGCTTTCCAAAGCCGTGTGCGAATTCCACTGTTCGTGCAGAGACGTGGCGAGGAAGAACTCGTTCCGATCGGACAGGTCGACGTGATCGCGAATGCAAATGAAACCATGCATGAAAGACTGAGCGATTTCTTAACCCACGCCAGCGAACTGCAAACTCAGGTGCAAGAACTCATCGATCGTATGGAACATCGACTTGAACCGTCCGCGACCGACGCCCGACCGCTAATTGTCGCCGACACTTCGCCGGATTCCGCCGACGTTGCCGAGGTTTCCGTTACGTCTTGATGCGGACGGCTTTGCCCAAGCTTCCAAGCTGGAAAACAAAAAAAGCCCGTCTGCCGAGACCAAGGTAACCATCTCGACAAACGGGCCAAGCTCGCGTTCTAGAAAGTGATCGCGAGTGGGGTGGCTGACCGTAGCGCCAGCCCGCCGACTTTCGTCACGGGTTACCACCCCGTTGGCAAGTACAGCAATAATCCACTTGATCACCTCCTTTCATAACATGGTTTGACGCGGTCCGACCCAGGTGCCAACCAGAGCGGGCCGAAGCACGTTCGGAAGTTTGTCGCGACGCGTATCGCGACCCGGTAACGACAACGTCGTTAGGTGCATTATCGTTACGTATCAAGAGCATCGCAAGCTGGATTAGGTTCGCAGGGGAACAAATCAAAGTGAATGGGGTATGATTGCTTGATTGTTCGAACAAGCATCACCGAGGGCGATTGATATGCCAACGCAAGGTACAACCCGACGCCTTCGAATGCTGGAGTCTGGTGATGCAATGCGCGTGGCATTCACGAGCGTCATGGAGTCGCTTGCGGTAGGCGAAGTCACGACGTACGCCGAAGTCGCAGAGCGGGCCGGTTACCCCCGTCGGCACCGCGCCGTGGGACAGTTTCTCTCCGTGAACGCGGATGCGTTGCCGTGGTGGCGGGTGGTCTACGCATCGGGACATCTCCCGCCGTGCAATCCGGGACTTCAAGAGCAGCGTCTCGCAGATGAGGGCGTCACGCTACTCCGCCAACGAGTCGTGGACTCCCCGCAGGGTCGTTTCCGACGTCACATAGTGGTGTCTGACGGAACGATCGGAGCGGAGCGACGACCATGAGCGCTCACTCCGGGCTCTTTGTCACCCTCTCAATACGTCAAGACGCTATGGATCGGATGTGGTTCCAGGCGATCGTGCCCACCAAGTGTCTCCAGGTGGATCAGAAAGGAGCACCCGACAATCGTCGCCTCGAATTGTTGGAGTAACCGAATACATGCTTCGACCGTGCCTCCGGTTGCCAGCAAATCGTCGACGACCAACACCCGCTGGCCAGACTGAACACCGTCGACATGAATCTCGAGTTCGTCCGTACCATATTCAAGATCATAAGCGAACGAATGCCGATCAAAAGGAAGCTTCCCCGGCTTGCGAATCGGTACAAATCCCGCACCGAGTTCCATAGCCAATGCGGTTCCAAAAATGAATCCGCGAGCCTCGGCGGCCGCAATCACATCCACCTCGGAACTTTCGAAGGGCGCGGCCATCTGCGTAACCGCTTGCTTCAACGCCGAGGGGCTTGCCAACATCGGCGTTATGTCGCGGAACAGAATGCCCGGCTTGGGGTAGTCAGGAACATCTCGGACAAATGAAGTCAGGTCAATCATGTCGGTGAGTTGTCCAGCTGAACGAGAACGCGAACAAGCCGTGTTCGGGAACTAACGCGGTTAAACGCAGTATCTCTGCTGGGAACTCAGGACGAAACCCGACGGGCGGGACTCGTCGAGCGATTTGCAGCACTCGTCACATCGGCGGGTGGCTTTCCTGCTGAGCAATGCCACTCAACCCCGTCCGCGTTCTAGACCGTGTCCGGTTCGGAGGTCGCATCGTAGATGCGGTTCCATGTCACCGGACGAGTAACACCACTACCTCGAGTTTCTTGCTCTCCAGCACGCCGGCAATCAATGCATTCGACCGCGTAAGGCAGAGCTCTCAAACGATTAATCGGAATCGGTTTGCCACACTGTTCACAGTCGCCATAGGTACCCGCGTCAAACTTCTCGATCGCATCTTCGATCGCCGCCAGTTCGCGACTCTCCACCTCAACCAGTTGGCTGTTGAGTTCGTCCTGAACCGTATCGGCCGCCGCATCGAGCGGGTCGCCCGTTCGATCCTGATGGAGTTCTCTTAGGAGACTTAGGTCCCCTTCCAATGCACGCCGAAGGGCATCCCTCCGGCGGAGGAGCGTACTCTGCAGCTTTTGAAGAGAATCAGAGCGTGACATGATGGATACCTGTTGATCGTCGTGTTCAGACGTTCAGTTCTAAGGAGGGCGGCAAGCTGTTCCAGGAAAGCGTTGGTGCCACCCGGGGTGAACCGGGGAACCTCCACTCCGAGCAACGTCTGTGACGCATCGGCAAACGAATCAGTTCGCACGAAACGGCCTGCACGATCTCAACGGTAGCCAGATCGCGAGAAGTTCAACCTGGAAAACAAACGTTTTTTAGTTCTTGCCGGGCATCGACGTTTGCTGGTACCGATTATCGGGAATATTGCCTCGCGTGCGGTGATGATCGCTCCAGCAGTTCGGACGGACATTTCCTGCCAAATCGGCAAACTGCACTTTCCCAGCAACCTTCGCGCCTTCGTTGCGATTCATTTCATGACCGTGATCGGGATGACCGATACACCCTGAGTAGGTCGATTTGTTTTCGATTTCCAATCACAGTTCGTGCGGAAGGATTCCTGCGGTGACCCAAGATCCCACGCCACCACAGTCGTCTGTTTGGTCCGACACGCGGTCTCCCACCGCTGCGTCTCAGACGCTCACCGGGACCGTCGAACCTCCCGAGGCGATCCTATTTCGAGTTCGATGTCCTGACGCTCCGGTTCGCCGGCTGCGTTTGGCCGGTGCCCGCTACACCATCGGTAGCGGAGTGGGTTGTTCGATTCGCCTGGAAGATGCGTCGCTGCGGCCCCTCCACGCGGTCTTGATTCGGGATCAACACCGCGTTCTCGTACGTGCCTACTCGGTACCGTTTCTGATCAATCAGGTTCGAACGACCGAAGGATTCTTGGATGCGGGCGACGTGTTGCGACTGGGCGCCTACGAGTTTGAGTTATTGGACTTCGATGGCATCTCCAAGACATCCCAAGCAACCCAAACTGATGACTACGATGCCTCCGACATGGCACCGCTACAGCAGCGGAGCATCACGTCCGCACTGGTGCATCCCGGTGCAACGGACGAAAATCATTGGAAAGATTCACTCCATCAAGACGCTGTTCTCTGGCGGAAACAGAGAGATGAACTGGAAACGTTGCGTCGCTACTGTGACGAACAATCGCAGCACCTCAACGAACGCGCCGATGAGCTCGAACAGCAGCAAGCCAAGCTCAAGGCGCGCGAACAAGCTCTCAAGACACAGGAATCGGCCGCGGTCGAGGTGCACGCCGAATTCCAAAAACGTCACGATGCCCTGACGGTCGAGAAGGCCGTCGTCGACGGAAAACGCGAGGCCCTTCAAGCAGATCTCGATAAACTTCGACGGCGTCAAGCCGACTTCGAAGGCAGGGACCAAACCCAACGTGAGCGCATCTCGCAACTGATCCGAGAAAAAGAGGCGTTGCGCCGTCACGAAGAATCCTCTCGCCAACGTCTTGAGACCGCGCAGGGACGACTGGCAGAGTCTCAACAGCAAGCCGAAGCCGCGTCCGCGGCCGTTGCGCAAATGCGCGACAAGTTCAACGGCCTCAATGAACAGCTACTGGAGCTGTCTCAACAACAGGATGCGTTGCAGCAACTGGAGATCCAAAGGAATCGGCGACATGTCGACGAAACGACGGCTCTGTCCCGCCAGTTGGAGCTGATCTCCGAGGAGCGGGATCGGGCCTTCACCCAACGCGATGAAGCGATCCATGATCTCGAACTCGCCAACTTGGCCAAAGACGAACTCACCGATGAAATCAAGAGTGAAGTATCGCAGCGCGAAGCCGCGATGGAACAGCGCGATGAAATCTTGTCCGAACGGGATGCGGCAATTGACGCCAAAGCGCAATCAAACGCACGCTACGAGGATTTGCTGGCCAGCGAAACTGAGCTGAAGGACCAGGTGGAACAGCTCCAGGTCGAAATCGCGGCAGCCAGGGAAGAGGCTGGATCGTTACGCGGCGACTGCCAACAAGCTCGGCAAACGATCACCGAGCTGGAGTCGTTAGTCCGAGAGCACCAAGACCGACAGGATTCCAACCAAGACTCGTGGTCCGTCGAGATTGAGCAGCTTCGCAAGAACGTCGAGAGCCTGTCGATGGACCTCGCCGGTGCCGAGAAACAACTGGCTCAACTCCGCGATGAGAACGCGGCCCTAACGCAAAAGTTCGAAGCCGTATCAGCGCAATGCGACGCATTGCAGACCGAGGCAGATGAGTCTCAGCGACAACGAGACGCTGCTTTGCGTCAGGTGGATCAGACTCGCGAATTGTTTAACCAGTCCAATCGGGAACATGACGAGACGCTGGGTCAGATCGAACGTCTCGAGCAAAAGACCCGTGACATCATCCAACCCGAACCAACCAAGCTCGGGCTCGTTCAGGTTCACGAACCGGCGGAGGACGAACGGCTTCGTGCGGAAGTCGAGGTCGCGGAAGTCGAACCTGCGCCAATCGTCGTCGAGCCCGGACCGGAACCCGTCTGGACCAAAGAACCGGCGGACGAATTGGATGATCCGTCCCAGACGACCGCATCGATTGAGGAGATGACCGAGTCGGACGACGACGAGGTTTGGCCAACGTACTCCTCGATTGATCCGGCGGCGGAATCGGAACCCAGCAGTTCGCCATTGGTCAGTTTGGACGAATCCGACCAGGAAACCGCGTATTACACCGAAACCGATCCGATTGACGACCACTCGGTCAGCCCCCAGTCGCACATTGAACCAGCAGACGAGATTGACGACCCCGAAGTCGAAACAGTTACGGCGATCGAGTCGCTCGATGATCACGCGTTGCCATCTTTGGCAACCGACGCGATTTACAAACCGGATCTGCCATTCTCAGAGCAACCGAGCGCGCATTCGGATGCACATCCACTTCAGAACGTCGTTCATACTGAATCGGATCCAGCCACTATTGGCGACGTCGCCGCGGACGAACGTTCGACCGGAATCGGTGATCCTGTTGCGCACAACGAGGGCGATGAACTCGGCCTCGAATTGCCCGCCTCGCCTTTGGTTGAGCCGGACATCCCGTCGTGGCCCGACCAAGAACCCGTTGAGAACTCAGCCGAACCTGATTCGGACGGCGAATCCGAACCCGTTCCAATCGATAGTCCATCGACGACATTGGATTGGTCGGAGGCTCCGCAAGACTTGTCGGCGTCGGCCGAACCAGAGATGCCTTCTTGGCCGACGGGGCCAGCTGTGGCTAGCGATCAGTCAACATACGAATCCATTGACGCAGATCAAGCGCCGGCCCAACCCATCATCACCGGCTCAGAAGCCCTTGCTCACGACGGGCAACCCGTCGTCGAGCAAACATCGAACGGATCGACCTCCGACGAAGGTTCACTGGCGCAGCAACTCATTCGTGATCTGGCTCACGACACAGATTTAACAGCAGATGCGCCGACCCATTCAGACGAGATTCCTGCTTTGGATGACGATTCGATCGCTGAATCGAGCAGCCTGGGAGCCCACACGCAAGTGTGGGATGGCGGCACAGACATCGAGGATGACTCCACCTTTGAGCAAACGGTTCAACACGACTTCTCGGAAGACTCTGCCACAGCGGCGCATACGGCCGATTGGAGCGATCACACCCCCGAATTCGAATCCAATGATGTTGGAAATCCAATCAATCACGAGCCGGCCGATATCGTCTTGGAGATGGTAGCAGCGAGCGAATCAGCGATGGCAGATGAGACCAGGGATTCATCTCCATCGAACCCGAACGACTTGGAACCATCCAGCTCACCGACAACGTTTGAAGCAGATTCCGGTGACGAGTCGGGCAACGAGGATGATTCGATCGAAGCCTACATGAACCGGTTGTTGCAGCGTGTTCAGGGCTCCGATTCAGGTGAATCGTCTAGCCCAAGTGTTTCGACGACAGTCTCGCAGCCGGTATCGGTGACCCCTGAGCCAAAGACGGAGCCTCCCCAATCGGACCGGGGCGTCATGGCGTCCGAACCCCCAATCCCCGCACCCGAACCTCTGGATCCCAATGCACCTCTGGTACCCCGATCTCAGGCACCGGAGAAGAACAGCAATCTTTCGGCCATGCGGGAACTCGCCAACGAAACCGCCCGTGGAGCCATCACGCGGAGTGTGAAGTCGCAAACGAAAGAAACGACCGTCCAAGCGGCCGTCAAGTTCGCGTGTGCTGCCGTTGCAGCACTCTGCGTGATCGCTGCCAAGGCGATGATCGCTGGTGTCGTCGGCAACATCGCCGCGATCGCTGCGATTGTCGTGGCCGCAATCTTCATCAAAGAAGGCTGGGATCTGATGAACGTCGCTCGCCAGAGGCATAGCGGGACGGAGCCGACCGCCACCGTCGAAGTCGTCGAGTGATCCGCATCGGCGAACTCTAAAGACGGCAATTCGCCAATGCCATCTCAAAAATGGCGGAGGCACCAATGCTCTTGAGTTGATCCATCACGATAGGCACATCACCACGACGGACCATCACTTGGACGCTGCACCATGCGTCGTCTTCGAGTGAGTTGACCGTCGGCGAGTTGTAGCCCGGTGTAATCTTCTCCGCTTCGGGCAAGCGCTGACGCTGGATGTTGTACTCCAACATCGAGTAGTGCTTGGCGATCACCACCCCTTCGAGCCGCTGGACCAACAAATCAGCGACCTCCGCCCGGCGGCAGGCCTGATTTTGTATCAGCACGGTTTCGTAATGCCCAATCTCCTCCAAAATTCGAAGCCGATTAGCTGCGAGTGTACTGCCCGTCTCGACCAAATCGACGATCGCGTCGGCAACACCCAGTTGAATCATCGCCTCGACGCTACCGGCTAGCGCGACCAGATGAGCCTTGGCATTCTGTGACGCCAAGTACTCTTGAGTGACCGACGGAAAACTCGTTGCGATTCGTTTCCCGTCGAGTTCCGATGACTTTGTGATGGGCATGTCAACCGGCACACAGAACGCAAGGCGGCACTTACCCATGCCGAATGCAAGACGCTGTTGCACATCGACGCTGGCCTCTTCGACAAGGTCGCTCCCGGTGATTCCCATATCGATCGCACCCTCGCAACAAAGCGTGGGGATGTCGTCCGTTCGCAGGAACACCAGGTCGATCGGCATTCCGGCGACGCGAGCGAACAGTCCGCGATTCTGTCGGCGAAAACGAAGCCCCGCCTGAGTCAGCAGCTCCGTGGCCGACTCACTCAGTCGACCCTTGCTGGGAATACCCAGCCGAAGGTGGTCGTCGGAGTCGCTCGAATCATTAGTGGTGGTACGGGTCATCGAGTTGGAAGTGGCGCTGTCGCAGAAGGAAATGAACGGTCGGGGCGAAACCAGACACCGCAGCTTAATTGTTGCGCCGAGCTTCTTCGAGACGAGGTCAATCCGGCTCCTGAGTCCGAGACGCTTTCTCGTCTAGCCCGGACGTACCCTCGCGCCTGGCCAATTCAGTCACAACTTCGTCCAAGTCGATACCTCGCCACGCCATCAGCACCATCGCATGATAGAGCAAGTCGCCCGCCTCGTAGATGGCGTGCTGCCGGCCCGATTCACCGGATTCGCCGGCCGCCTCGATGAATTCGAGGGCTTCTTCGCGAACCTTGTCGCCAATGGCGTCGACGCCTCCGTTGATGAGCTTGGTCGTGTACGAGCCTTCTGGGCGTTCGTCCGCCCGCTGCCGCAGTGTCTGCATCAGTCGTTTCAGTGGCGCCAGAGTGTTCTCCATTCGAGGTTTTTTTCCGTTGCTTGTCACTCGAGTCGTTAGCCGCTGCTCGCACGAGCGAACGCGTGTGATCAAGCAAGTTAGTCATCGATGGAGCCGGTTGATAGCCGTCGATCTCCCAACTGGACCACATCGGATTGGCTAGTTAAGATGCCCAGCGGAAGGGGTTGTAGCTCAGCTGGGAGAGCGCTGCGTTCGCAATGCAGAGGTCGGGAGTTCGAATCTCCTCAGCTCCACTCACTTAAGCAGCTTGGCCAAAGCCACCGCCGAGTGAATGATGTCACGATTTCGCCCAAGCAATGGGCGATGACTGAAGCAACATTCGGCGAAGCCTTCAATGAGGGTTTCGACTCGCAAAAAGAATCGAACCGTCGCTTCGAATCGGGGCGACACGATTTGAACGTGCGACCTTCTGGTCCCAAACCCGCTCAAATCACACGGCACCGAGCACCCCTTCACACCGGCTTTTGCGATTAAAAGCCCGCTTTCAGGTACGGGGAGAGCTTAGAATCCCGCAACGATCGTTGCAACCAGTGGCGTTGATTGCGGTATTCGAACGCTTGGATTGCTCAAAATCGGCTGATAAATGGTATCCGTACCAGAAACGATTCGGCGGCGCGCCGAGAAGTGGCTACCATCGGATGGCATGAACACACTCAAGGAAGGCTTAGCGCGACTTCTTGCCTGCCTATTTCTCGTCCTGACAACGATCTGTGGTCACTGTCTCGCCCAAGCGGAGGTAGGACGACAGGCGACCGCCAACTCGCCACGGGATCCGCGTTCATCTGAGCCAGATAGTCGCTCAACCCCAATACGAATTGTTGCATGGAACGTCGAGAGTGGCGGCAACGATCCGGGCGTCATCGCGCTGCAGCTAAAGCAGTTCGGCCCATGCGACGTCTTCGCCCTCAGCGAGGTATCACCACGCAGTTTTGAACGATACGCAACCGCACTGGGCAACAACTATCAGTCGATCGCTACGAAGTCCGGGGGCGGAGACCGGCTCCAGGTCCTTTTCAGGTCCGACCGCTTTGAACTCATACGCAGCATCGAACTGAACCAGGAAGGCACATTCAGGCTGAACGACGGCAACCACCGGTCTCCACTTCTCGTTCACCTGCGTGACCG